>NZ_CP122379.1:1443750-2887500 GCF_029814825.1 Aequorivita marisscotiae
ACTCGGCCAAATTGCTTAACTACTTTAAGGAAAACGCAAAGTTGAAGACTAAAGAGATTGCGTACGATAAATTCATTAAAGAAGCCTACGCATAATTCAGCAAAGAAATAGTTATCTTTAGGCGTTGAATTATTATAATTTAACGCCTTTTTAATTCGGCTTAAATAGTAGAACCACAAGTGAATTTTCGTAACGAATTTTCAAAAACTATTAAATTGAAATTTAAATACATTTATGAACTACAGTAACGAATTTAGAAACTTCGCCATAAAAGATCAAGGAATAAACAATATGTACTACGATAAAATTATCAGTAGTATGTATCCCACAAACTTGACACCAAATATTATTGAGGAACGCCAAATGAACGCAGTAGCGATGGACGTTTTTTCGCGTTTAATGATGGACCGCATAATTTTTCTCGGCACCGGAATTAACGATCAAGTTGCAAACATAGTGCAGGCGCAATTACTGTTCTTGGCCAGTACCGACGCATCACGCGATATACAAATTTATATTAATTCGCCAGGTGGTAGTGTTTATGCAGGTTTAGGAATTTACGATACAATGCAATTTATAAAACCGGACGTTGCAACTATTTGTACTGGTATGGCAGCCTCCATGGCCGCAGTACTATTATGTGCTGGCGAAAAAGGAAAACGCAGTGGCTTAACGCACTCACGCGTTATGATTCATCAACCTTTGGGTGGAGCACAGGGCCAAGCGAGCGATATTGAAATTACGGCCCGCGAAATAATTACCTTAAAAGAAGAGCTTTATAAAATAATTGCCAAGCATTCCGGTCAAACCTATGAAAAGGTTTATGACGATAGCGACCGCGATTATTGGATGAAAGCCGATAAAGCTTTGGAGTACGGAATGATTGATGAAATATTGACCCGAAGCTAAAAAAAACAGATTTTTTGAAAAAAAATAATATGTCGAAAGAAGATTTAGAATGTTCCTTCTGCGGTCGTAAAAAGGCTGAAACCAATTTGCTCATTGCAGGATTGGACGCTCATATATGCGATCGATGCATTGAGCAAGCCCACGGCATTGTGGTAGAAGAAGCCTTGCACTCAGGCAATACGGAACTGTCCAAAGATTTAATGCTGAAGAAACCAAAATTGATAAAAGCCTTTTTGGACGAATACGTTATTGGACAAGAATTTACCAAAAAAGTAATGTCCGTGGCGGTTTACAATCACTACAAACGATTGCTTCAGCCAAAAAGCGATGACGATATTGAAATACAAAAAAGTAATATAATTATTGTAGGGCAAACAGGAACGGGAAAAACATTAATTGCAAAAACAATTGCAAAAATGCTAAACGTACCTTTAGCCATTGTAGATGCCACTGTTTTAACCGAAGCTGGATATGTAGGCGAAGACGTTGAAAGTATTTTAACACGCTTGTTGCAAGCTGCAGATTATAACCTTGAAAAGGCAGAAAACGGAATTGTATTTATTGACGAAATAGATAAAATAGCCCGTAAAAGCGACAACCCATCTATCACACGAGATGTTAGTGGTGAAGGTGTACAGCAAGCCCTTTTAAAACTTTTGGAGGGAACTACGGTAAACGTACCGCCAAAAGGGGGTAGAAAACATCCCGATCAAAAATTTATTGAAGTAAATACCGAAAACATTCTCTTTATTGCTGGGGGTGCTTTTGATGGTATTGAGCGGCATATTTCAAAACGATTAAATATGCAAGCCGTTGGATTTACAGCATCTTTAAATGAAAATCAAGTGGAGCGCGAAAACATGCTTCGCTATATTATCCCGAAAGATTTAAAGGATTTTGGCCTAATTCCAGAAATAATCGGTCGTCTTCCGGTATTAACCTATATGAATCCGCTGGACAAGGAAACGCTTCGAGCTATACTTACAGAGCCTAAAAACGCAATTATTAAGCAGTACAAAAAACTGTTTGAAATGGACGGGATTGATTTTGTGATAACTGATGAAGCGCTAGATTTTGTAGTAGAACAAGCTATAAATTACAAACTTGGCGCACGTGGACTTCGATCGTTGTGCGAAGCCGTTTTAACCGATGCTATGTATGAAATGCCTGGCACAGACGAAAAAACCGTTCGCGTCACCAAACAATATGCCGAAGAAAAACTTAATAAATCATCCCTTAAAAAGTTGAAAGCGGTTTCTTAAGTTATACCTTCCTAAAAAGTAAAAACCTCGAGAGTATTATTCTCGAGGTTTTTTTTATGCGGGTTAGTTAGTCTTCTATGGAGATGCAATAATCGAATTATTCTTAGTATGTAGAATCTTATTTTGCATTTGTTCCTTTTTACATTTCAGATTGTATCCAGCTACTTCACCTTCGTTATTAACTGCGGTTGTGGTCGCGCAAGATGAAAGCGCCACACTAAAAATTAAAAGGATAACTATGCAAAAATTATTTTTCATTTTAAACCAATTTATTTGATTGACACAAAAATACGGGCAAAGCGCGACGCAAAAAAAAATTTTAGCCGAACGTCGAGGATAATCGATGAACTACATTTAAACCGATAAAATTTCGGTAAAACGCATTAAATCAACTATTTAAATTTGATTGAAATTCTTTATAGAAAGGCAGGTGGATTAGGTTATTTTATTTAATTGTAAAAGTTCTTCCAGTAGATCGCGTGTATTTGAAAGTCTCGGCACCTTGTGTTGCCCACCTAATTTGTTTTTATGCTTTAGCCAATCATAGAAAAGATTTTCTCTAGCATGATGCACTTTTGGCGCATTTAAGGTTGTATTGTTAAAGCGTTTTGCTTCATAATCGCTATTTAAATCTTGAAGCGCAGAATCTAAAAGTTCCGTAAAAGTATTTAAGTCTTGCGGAGGATTTTTAAATTCAATAATCCATTCGTGAGCCCCTTTGTCTCTACCATTCATAAAAATGGGCGCTGCTGTATAATCTACAATTTCGGCATTGGTTAGATGCGAAACTTTGCGGAGGGCAGTTTCGGCGTTTTCAATAATTAATTCTTCACCAAATACATTTATATGGTGTTTTGTTCTTCCGGTAACTCTTATTCGGTAGGGATTTGTAGAGGTAAAGCGAACGGTATCACCAATTTTATATCGCCAAAGACCTGCATTAGTAGTAATAACAATGGCATAATTTTTACCCTGTTCCACCGCACTCAAAGGGATTACCGTTTCATCGGAGCTTCCGTAACCATCCATTGGTATAAATTCATAAAATATTCCATAGTCCAGCATTAATAGCAATTCCTTATTCTCGTTGCGATCTTGTATAGCAAAGAATCCTTCGGAGGCATTGTAAATTTCGTAATATCGAAAATCGCTTTTTGGCAGTAAGTTATTGTACTGCTCTATATAGGGGTCAAAATTTACTCCGCCGTGAAAATAAACTTCCAAATTGGGCCAAACTTCAAAAAGATTATTTCTTCCGGTAGTTTCAATAACTTGGTTTAATAAAACTAGCATCCACGAAGGCACTCCGGCAAGACTGGTTACATTTTCTTTTATAGTTTCATTTACAATGGCTTGCATTTTTGTTTCCCAGTCGCCCATGAGCGAAACTTCGTTGCTAGGTGTACTGCTGTATTCGGCCCAAAACGGCATATTATCTATTAAAATTGCTGAAAGATCGCCAAACACGGTGCCATTTTCCTCGTACAATTGTTTGCTTCCACCAAGCCTTAAACTTTTGCCCAAAAACAAATTGGCATCGGGATTATTGTTTAAATACATACACAGCAGGTCTTTGCTGGCGGCATAATGACAGTTTTCTAAAGAATCGTTGGTAACGGGTATAAATTTACTTTTGGCATTTGTAGTGCCGCTAGATTTCGCAAACCACTTAATGGGTGTGGGCCAGAATATATTAGATTCTCCTTTGCGCGCACGTTCTATTTGTGGTTCGAAGTCTTCGTACGTAGTAATAGGGACTCGCGCCGAAAATTCGCGATAGGTTTTTATAGATCCAAAATCGTATGCTTTGCCAATTTCGGTATATTTTGCTTTTTGCAATAAATTAAATAGTAGTTCTTCCTGCACTTCAATAGGATACTTCAAAAAAAGGTCTATTTGATGAAATCTTTTTTTTAGAAACCACGAAGCAATAGAATTAACAATGGGGATTGGCATATTTTTCTGCTATCTTTATGCTATAAAAATAACCATTTTATAATTACGATTTCCTCTTTTTTTGAAGTGATATTTTACAAGATTTCTTTGGAAATGATTTCGACTTAACTTTTTTTAAATAAATGAATTACGAAGGCCTACTTACAAAAATGCAAACTGAAAATGGATCTCCCATTCAATACTACCTCGTTTTTGACAATGATTTTTTAAATGTAAACCAATTATTGAATAAGTTGGTAACTATTAATTTTCTGAATTATCAATGTTTAAATTGTGGCCTTCAAAAGAAAATCTATCGCCAAGGGTTTTGTTACGATTGCTTTTTTAAAATTCCACAAGCGGCAGATTGGATTATTAGTCCCGAAAAAAGCAAGGCGCATTTGGGCATCGAAGAGCGCGATTTGGCATACGAAGAAAAGGTACAATTACAACCCCACGTTGTGTATCTTGCCAATAGTAGTAGTGTAAAAGTTGGGGTAACGCGCAGATCGCAAATCCCCACACGTTGGATTGATCAAGGAGCGCACGAAGCAATTGAAATAGTAGAAGTGCCCAATAGATACCTCGCCGGAATTACAGAGGTTGCCCTTAAAAGTTTTGTTAGCGATAAAACCAACTGGCGGGCTATGTTAAAAAACGATATAAAGGACGAAGATCTAGTTGCGTGGCGCAACAAGTTAAAGCAGTACATTCCCGTGGAAGCTGCCGAATATTATTTGGAAAACAATACCGAAATAAATCTTGAATTTCCGGTTTTAACCTATCCCGAAAAGCCAAAATCATTAAACCTCGAAAAAAATCCTTTTTTCGAAGGCACTCTTAAAGGAATAAAAGGACAATACTTACTTTTTGAAGACAATACGGTATTTAACGTTCGCGGTAATGAAGGTGCGGTGGTGCGTATTACAGTAAACTAAATTCTAATTCCCAACTTTAGGGGTTTGGGATGCTTTGGTAGAATCTGCTCTCTTTTTTCTTCCGCCCAAAATTCCGCCCAGTACATCTTTAATTATTTGTGTGTTTTGCTGCTGGGTAGTTTGTTGCTGATTGTTAGTGTTCGTATTGTTTTTTGTAGAATCAGTCTTCGTTCCGCCAGAAAATACTTCTTCTAATAGTCCAGTTCCCTTATCTATCAATTTGTCTTTTTGCTTTGCTAAGATTTGCTTGGTTAGTGTATTTATTGCGTTTTCAGGATCAAGTGAAACTTGCGGATTTGTAAAGGTTCCTTTTAAACCAATGGGTAGCGCAACGCTCATGGCATCGGCTTCCTGCGGATTCAAATTTTGAAGCAGTTTTGTAACATCACTTCCCAAATATTTTGCGGGTACATCCATCGTTAGGTTGTAATCTATAGATTTGTCCAGCCCATGGGTTCCGGCCACCGCAACGTTAATTCCTTTAATATCAAAATCAAATGGTTTTACTTCTATTTTACCATTATTGAAGGTGAAATTTGTGCTCACGTCTCTTAAACTCAACCTGTCTAAATTTAAAAATGAAACTTTTTTGCCTAGGGCTGAAAGTAAGGGTGTTTGTTGCGGATCTACTTCGGCAGTGATGATTTGGGCCAGAGCAGTCCCCGCCAGTGTAGTTAATTTTGGTGAAAGATCGTTTGTAAGTTGGCCGTTTAATTCAAATTTTGTGTTTAAACTGCCTTGCAATGCTTTTGCAATTGGCACTAAATACTTAAACATTTCCAACTTTTCGAAAGATTGTTCAATGTCAATTTTGCTTAAATCCAAAACCATTGCGAAAGATGGAGTTTCACTTTTGGTAGAAACATTTCCTGAAAGCGCAATGTTTCCACCAAAAATATTTGAGGTAAAATTGCCGATGGTTATGGCTTCATTTGCAATTGTGGCAGTGCCTTTTGCATCTTTTAATTCCAAGTTGTCATAAATTAAGTTATTGGCCTTAAAATTTATTGAAGCATTCAAAAAATCTGGAATTTTTACACCGTCCGACCTTGCAGTTTTTTGAGAATTATCGCCGCTTTCTTCTAAATTATTTTTAGATGAAGAGGAATCTGAAGCCATAAAATCATTCACATTAAAAGTGTTTGATTGCACGTTAAACTGACCTTTTAAATCTTGTTTGCTCATTAAAAATGGAATGAGGTTTTTAATATTTCCCGAAGCTTTAATGTCAGTTTGGCCGGTTGATGCGTTTAATTCTTTTAATGTAAAAACACCTGGTTGTAGCGACAAATTTGCGTTGGCCACATTTAATTTGTTTTTAAAACCTGCATCGTATTTAAAATTATTCAGGCTCGCGGTTCCGCGGGCATCTATCTTATCATAATGCTCCTTTTCAACCGATTCCATATCAAAATTCGCGATAATATCTGCTTTAAAAATGCCGCTGAGTTTTTGTTCCATTTCAACAGGCAGGACCTTTTCAATATTCGCTAAATTAAGTGTGCCCTGCATTTCTAAATTAACTAGTGGATTTTCGACCATATTTTTTATACTTCCCTTCAGTCTAAAAGGTTCGCCATCTATCATAAAGTTGAAGGTTGAAATATCTAAAAAAGTATCTTTTAGTAATCCAGTTTCGTTTTTTAATTGTACGTCTATGGTTATGTTTTCAACAGTTTTTGGCAGCTCTGGATATTTAAAGGAAGCGTTGTTGCTCGCTATTTTTATATCCATTGTCGGAATGTGTGTGCTATCAACAATTCCTTTTAACATACCATTTACGGTGAAATTCCCTGTAGTTTTTACATGGCTTATTTGCTTCACATACGTTTCTGGAATAACGGCCAGGAAATTTTTAAAGTCGGAAGACGGCGTTTTAAAAGTGAGATCTATTTGGTTGTTAGCCTCGTTCACTTTTACAAAACCGTTAAAAGTTAATGGCAGCTCATTGATTTTGGCTTCGTTTTCAAGAAAAGTGTATTTCAGGTTTTTTAAATCTATTTTAAAGATGGCGTCGAGTGAAAGTCGGTTTTTAGTCAAATATTCGGTATTGTCCATCCGGAACGAGGCAAAAGCTTCAGTCTGGGTATCTAGATTGCTAATTTCCTGCGAAAGATCGCCGCGGCCCGTGTGTTGTACGTTGGTGAGAGTTAAAAAAGTTTTGTTCCCCACATCGGCATAATGAACACGTGAGTTTTTTATTTCGTATTTTTTTAAATCGAATGTAAATCCACCATTTGTTTCTTCTTCGCGCGTAGTTGCCGGTGCATCTTTTTTAATGGCGATATCGTAATTGGTATTTCCGAGTGAATCAATTTTAATGTTTACAAAAGCTTCATCAAGAAATAGGGCGTCCACTTTAATGGTTTCAGTGCTGTTTTTAAAGAGTTGCATAATGCCCATATTCAGGGAAAGCGATTTGCCACTCGCCAAGGTATCGCCTTTAAATGGTGCGTTATTAATAATGCTGAAATTATTTACTTGCAACGAAGCATCGGGAAAACTGCTAAAAAAACTCAAATCTAAATCACTCCACGATACTGTAGCGTTGAGGTTTTCATTAATAGTACGCTTCAACATTTTTTCAAGACTGCCTTTAAAAATAAATGGTGCCGCAACTAACAATAACAGTAAAATACCGAGTATAATTCCTATGATTTTAAACGCTTTCTTCATAAAAGATTTTGAAAATTTATTTTTGATAATTGCTTTTAAAACAACTTCTTAAAAAGCCGCTGTCACGCAAAATTTATATCTGGACGCAAATTTACTTGGTAGTCTTTTTCTTTTCCTTAATTTCGTCTTAAATGTTAAAATTTGGAACCAATTAAACCTTTGCTAAACGTTTATCTTTCCCTTGGCAGCAACATGGGCAATCGTTTTGAGAATCTTCAAAACGCGGTTAATTTATTGTTTGAAGAATTGGGAAGTATCGTAAAGATTTCTTCAATATACGAAACGCCCGCAATGGGTTTTGACGGCGACCCATTTTTAAACTGTGCGGTGTGGATGCAAATAGATTTAAAACCTATCCAGATTTTAAAATCAATTCTTGAAATTGAAAAAAAATTGGGCCGAAAGCGAAACACTTCAAAAAGCTACACCGCTCGCCCCATAGATATAGACATTGTTTTTATTGACAATTTAATAATTGCAACAGATAAGCTTACCGTGCCGCATCCTGAAATGACAAAACGGAACTTTGTATTACAGCCCTTGGCAGATTTAAATTTGCATTTGGAGCACCCAATTTTGAATAAAACTATTGTTGAAATTCTGGAAGATACAACAGATACGAGCGAGCTTCAAAAACAGTCAAAATGGTTGAGCAATCCAATGCGCGAGTTTAATATTTCGCAATACAATTATATTGCCATAGAAGGTAATATTGGGGCAGGGAAAACAAGTTTGGCAAGTAAAATAGCAAACGATTTTAATGCGAAATTAATATTGGAGCGGTTTAAAGACAACCCGTTTCTTCCTAAATTTTATGAAGATGCTGCGCGTTATGCCTTTCCTTTAGAAATGTCCTTTCTCGCCGATCGCTACCAGCAACTGGTTGATGATATAACGCAATTCGATTTATTTAAAGAATCGGTAATTGCCGATTACGATGTAAACAAAAGCCTGATTTTTGCGAGTATAACGTTGCCTGAAGAAGAATATGCCTTGTATAAAAAACTTTTTCAAGTAATGCACAAAGATGTGCCAAAGCCAGATATGTATATTTATTTATATCAAAATACCGAGCGATTGCTTGCAAACATAAAAAAGCGCGGTAGAAAATACGAGCAAAGTATTGCGGCAGAATATCTTCAAAAGTTAAATGCAGGGTATTTGGAATTCATTAAAAACCAACATTCCGAAAACATAAAAATTATTGATATTTCTGAAATGGATTTTCTAAAAAACCGAGCAGATTATTTAAAGATTCTATCCGAAATAGTTTCATAAAAATGAAACAGTTAGCCGTTGCAATTGTCGAAAGTGTACAACATTTTATAAACTGCAAATGCCTACATTATTTCATTACCTTTGCAAAAAATTAATTATGAGCAGACAAGATAATAAAAGTAGTGGAAAAGCTTCGGGGCGAGGTGGAAATAACCAGCGTAATAGAAGTAGTGCAAGAGGAAATGCTCCATTAAAATCAGATTCTTCACCTAGAAAAACGGCTAGACAAGCAGATCCTTCGGCAAAACCAAAGTTGAGGTTCGATAAATCTGGAAAAGAAATAGGCCGAAGAGAAAGACCGGTAAAAGAAATAAAAAAGAGCAATCCTGAAGATGGAATTCGTTTAAATAAATACATAGCCAATAGTGGGGTTTGCTCGCGTCGAGAAGCCGATACATTTATAGCCACGGGCTTGGTTACCGTAAACGGAAAAATTATAAATGAAATGGGATATAAGGTTCAGTTATCAGACGACGTTCGTTTTGACGGTCGCCGCTTGAATCCGGAGCCAAATACTTTTGTTTTATTGAACAAACCCAAAGGCTTTGCCACAACAGACAGTAACTCCAAAGGAATGACAGTGATGGATTTGGTTGCCAATGCAACTACCGCTAAAATTAAACCTTTTGGTAGATTGGGAAGAAATGCCACTGGATTATTGCTCTTTACAAACGACGATGAGTTTGTACAAAAATTCTTGAAAAAAGGAATTCCAAGACTTTTTCATATTGAATTGGATAAAAATTTGAAAGCCGAACATCTGCAAAAAATTAAGGACGGTCTTACCATTGGGGGTAAAGAAATAGCTGTGGACCAAATAAGTTATGTTGACAATTCGCCAAAAAGTGAAATAGGTTTAAAAATCAGACATACTGGAAACAGTGTTATCCGAACGATCTTTGATCATCTGGGCTACGATGTAGTTCGTGTAGATTGTGTAACGCTTGGCCCATTAACAAAAAAAGATTTACCGCGCGGCCGATGGAGAACGCTTACTGAAAAGGAACTCAACATGTTTAGCATGTTATAAGCTAAAGTGAAAATTTTTCAGGTTTTGTAAATTATTAAACTTTTTTTGGCACATTTGTACTGTAAATATTTAGCAGATAGTATCTTTAAAATAGTTGGTTTTTGAATAATTTCAGAAACAAATTTATAAATGAACAACACCTTAGCGCTTTTAATTGCTACTTGCCATCCTGTTAAAGGTAAAGAACATACTTTACACACTTTGCCTATTCACATATAAAACTTCACGTTAATATTATGTTATACCTTCAGTTTTTTGGAGCATACGTAAGGAGATTTTTTTAATTTACACAATAGAACCAAAACTAAATAATGAATACTAAGTATATAGATTTAATAGACCAAACGTATTATTTTCCACAGGAAGAGTTTAAATTGGGCGACAATGGCCTTGAATTCCACGATGTAGATTTAATGGCGCTGGTAGAGCGTTATGGGGCGCCCTTAAAGTTTACCTATCTTCCAAAGATTTCGGAAAACATAAATTTAGCCAAAAATTGGTTTGCAAATGCTATTGAAAAAAACAATTACAAAGGCAGTTATAACTACTGCTACTGTACAAAAAGTTCGCATTTTAAGCACGTTTTAAACGAAGCCCTAAAAAATGATATTCATATAGAAACTTCTTCGGCTTTTGATATTGATATTGTAGAACGATTAAAGAAAACCGGGAAGATTACAGATAAAACTTATGTTATCTGTAATGGCTTTAAGCGCGAGCAGTATATTGCCAATATTGCACGACTGATTAATGATGGTCACGAAAACTGTATTCCTATTATTGATAATTACGAGGAGATTGAATTGCTTACTGACAGTATTGATAAACACTTTAGCGTAGGTATTCGCATTGCTTCGGAGGAAGAACCTAAATTTGAATTTTATACTTCCCGATTAGGAATTGGGTATAAAAACATTATTCCTTTTTACGAAGAGCAAATTAAAAATAACGAGCACGTAGATTTAAAAATGCTTCATTTCTTTATCAATACGGGTATTCGCGACACGGCTTATTATTGGAACGAATTGGTAAAGTGCTTAAAAGTGTATGTTCGACTTAAAAAAATCTGTCCATCGTTGGATAGTTTGAATATCGGTGGTGGTTTTCCTATAAAAAACTCGCTGCATTTTGAGTACGATTATCAATATATGGTAGATGAAATACTCAACCAAATTAATATTACCTGCGAAGAAGCAGATGTACCTGTACCGCATATTTTTACTGAATTTGGTAGTTTTACCGTTGGGGAAAGCGGTGGCGCTATTTATGAAATTCTCTATCAAAAACAACAAAACGACAGAGAAAAGTGGAATATGATAAACTCTTCATTTATTACAACTTTGCCAGACACTTGGGCAATCAGTAAAAAATTTATTATGCTGCCCATAAACCGTTGGAACGACGAGTATGAAAGAGTATTGCTGGGAGGGTTAACTTGCGATAGTGATGATTACTATAACAGCGAACAAAACATGGCGGCTATTTACCTGCCAAAGTTTAAAAAGGAAAAACCTTTGTATATTGGCTTTTTTAACACTGGGGCATACCAGGAAACCATTGGAGGTTTCGGGGGCTTACAGCACTGTTTAATTCCACAGCCAAAACATATTTTAATAGATAGAGATAAAAACAACACTATAACAACCGAACTTTTTTCTGAACAACAAACAAGCGAGCAATTGCTAAACATTTTAGGTTATGAGCACTAAGACGTATGCAGGAATCCCGCAAAAATATGCGGCCCTAGAAACATCAAAAATTGTATTGATCCCAGTTCCGTACGATGGAACCAGCACTTGGCAAAAAGGGGCCGACAAAGGTCCAGAAGCATTTTTAGATGCTTCGGAAAATATGGAGCTTTATGATATTGAAACCCAAACAGAGGTTTATAAACAAGGGGTTTACCTTGCCGATGCCATTACAGAAAATTCATCGCCCGAGGCTGTAGTTTCGGAGGTGCATAAAACCACGAAAGATTATATTAAACGAAATAAGTTCGTAACTATTTTTGGTGGCGAGCACAGCATTTCCATAGGAACTATTCGCGCATTTAACGAATGTTTCGATAATCTTACTGTCCTGCACATTGATGCACATGCAGATTTGCGAAAGGATTTTCACGGAAGCACTTGCAATCACGCCTGTGCAGTGTATGAAGCTAGCCAAACAACAAATTTGGTGCAGGTAGGTATTAGAAGTATGGATGTTGCCGAAACCCGTGTAATGGACGAAGAAAAAGTTTTCTTCGCCCATGATATGGCTAAGGATGAATACTGGATGGATAAAGTTATTGAAGCTTTAGGTGAAAATGTATTTATCACTTTTGATCTTGACGCTTTGGACCCTTCAATTCTTCCTTCAACCGGAACACCAGAACCGGGTGGGCTATTTTGGTATGAAACGCTCGATTTTTTAAAACAAGTATTTGAAGATAGAAACGTGGTAGGCTTTGATATTGTTGAACTTTGTCCGAACCCGGAAGAAAAAGCTTCCGATTTTGTTGCGGCCAAACTTTATTATAAAATGTTGACCTATAAATTTTCGGGAACTGAAGAAGGCGACGAATACGAAAGTAACTTTAACCTTTCCGCGCCACTCGATACAGGCAAAAAAGGAAATTCAAAATTTAACACAGAAGAAGATGAGTACTAACAAAGGATCCATTTCACAATTTATTGAAAAATATTACCTTCACTTTAATGCCGCAGCCCTTGTAGATGCTGCGAAGGGTTATGAAGCGCAACTTGCAAAAGGTTCAAAAATGCTCGTTTCTTTGGCTGGTGCAATGAGTACCGCCGAATTAGGGAAGATTTTTGCCGAAATGATTCGCCAAGATAAGGTGCAAATAATCTCTTGTACGGGCGCAAATCTCGAAGAAGATATTATGAATCTTGTAGCTCATAGTCATTATGAACGTGTGCCACATTACCGCGATTTAACTCCGCAAGACGAATGGGATTTATTGGAAAGAGGAATGAACCGGGTAACAGATACTTGTATACCGGAAGAAGAAGCTTTTCGAAGAATTCAAAAACACATAGTTAAACTCTGGAAAGATGCTGAAGCAAAAGGCGAACGATACCTCCCGCACGAATATATGTACAAGCTACTTTTAAGTGGTGTTATGGAGGAATATTACGAAATAGATTTAAAGGATTCTTGGATGTATGCCGCTGCCGAGAAAAATCTTCCGATTATCTGCCCAGGATGGGAAGATAGTACAATGGGTAATATTTTTGCGAGCTACGTTTTAAAAGGTGAACTGAAGGCTTCAACCATGAAAAGTGGGATTGAATACATGACATTTTTGGCAGATTGGTATACCGAAAACTCAAAAGACGGAATTGGTTTCTTCCAAATTGGCGGTGGTATAGCTGGCGATTTCCCGATCTGTGTGGTGCCAATGTTATACCAAGATATGGAACGCCCAGAAACGCCATTTTGGAGTTATTTTTGCCAAATAAGCGACTCAACTACTAGTTTTGGTAGCTATTCCGGGGCCGTACCTAACGAAAAAATTACTTGGGGCAAACTGGATATTAATACTCCAAAGTTTATAATTGAAAGTGATGCAACTATCGTAGCGCCATTGGTTTTTGCCTATATTTTAGATATGTAATCCAGTTAGCAAAATTAAATACGGCAATCCGCAGTTAATATTTCCCTACCAAATGATTAGGAGATTGGCTGCGGATTTTTCGTTTGATTCTCAAAAGTTAGGGAAGAAAGGCAACTTGCTTAAAAACTACTCACAAAATTCTTCATTTAAAAAACAATAAGCTTAGTTAAAAAACAAAATAATGGATCCACAGAAGATTGATAATATAGAACTAAAGTTTTTAACTCTTAAAGACTACGAAGCATTAAAGAATGCAACCATACAATCCTATGGCGGTATGCCAAATAGTTATTGGAAGATCAATGAGATTGGTAATCTGATAGATATTTTTCCCGAGGGGCAGGTGGTTATTATGGCCGATGGCGAAATAGCTGGCTGTGCCCTTTCCATTATTGTAGATTTTGATGAATTGGGTGAAAAGCACACATATCAAGATATTACAGACGATCCAACTTTTAAAATTCACGACCCCGAAGGCGATGTGCTTTATGGAATAGACGTTTTTATTCGTCCAGATTTTCGTGGTTTGCGTCTGGGTAGAAGATTGTACGATTATAGAAAGGAACTTTGCGAAAACTTAAATTTAAAAAGCATTGTTTTTGGGGGTAGAATGCCGAATTATCACTTACACTCAGATAAGCTTTCACCTAAACAATACATCGAAAAAGTAAAGCGCAAGCAAATTGACGATCCTGTACTGAATTTTCAAATTTCGAACGATTTTCACCCGGTGCGTGTGTTGAAAGGTTATTTGGAAGGCGACAAAGCCTCTGGCGAGTTCGCGGTTTTAATGGAATGGGACAATATTTATTATACAAAACCCGAAAAAAAACCAAAGCCTTCTGCTATTAAAAGTATAGTGCGGCTTGGACTTATTCAATGGCAAATGCGGAGCTATTCCGGAATGGAAGAATTAATGCACCAAGCCGAATATTTTATAGATAGCGTTGCAGGATATCGTTGCGATTTCGCAATGTTCCCTGAGTTTTTTAACGCACCACTTATGGCAAAATACAACCACATGAGCGAGCCAGATGCCATCCGCGAATTGGCTAAATACACTAAAGAAATAACCGAAAGATTGTCACAGCTATCTATTTCATATAATATAAATATCATCACGGGTAGTATGCCCGAAATGGTTCGTGGCAAACTTTATAACGTAGGTTATCTTTGTCGTCGCGATGGAAGCGTGGAGCGTTACGAAAAAATACATGTAACCCCGGATGAAGAGCGCGTTTGGGGAATGGTAAACGGAAATTCCCTAAAAACATTCGATACAGATTGCGGAAAGATTGGCGTATTAATTTGCTACGATTCTGAATTTCCCGAACTTTCCCGGTTGCTTTCTGATGAAGGAATGGATATACTTTTTATCCCCTTTCTTACCGATACTCAAAATGGTTATTCCCGAGTGCGTCTTTGTGCGCAGGCCCGGGCCGTTGAAAATGAGTGTTATGTTGCTATTGCAGGAAGCGTTGGAAACCTACCGAAAGTACATAATATGGATATTCAGTATGCTCAAAGTGCTGTGTTCACTCCATGTGATTTCTCCTTTCCAAACAACGGAATTAAAGCAGAAGCAACCCCAAATACTGAAATGATTTTAGTGGCCGATGTGGATATAGATTTGCTTCGTGAATTGCATACTTTTGGTGCGGTTCGAAATTTAAAAGATAGAAGAAAGGATTTTTATAGATTAGAACGGGTAAAAAAGTAATATTTTTAAATTATCACTGTCGTAAAATATATGCTGCTTATTGTTCTGTTCAATTTGTTTTAATCCTTAGGTCAAAAACAAAATCTTTAATCTCCAGTATTTTAAAACAGCTAATTTCGGCCAATGGATTTATAAGATAGTTAAATTCCTGCGGAATAATAATGGAAGGAATTTTTATGATTGGGTGTTTATCCTCTAACAATTTTGACCCAAAATCTTTAGTAGATTTCGGTGCTGGAGTTTCGCTCCAATTTCCTGGTAAATCTTTTATTTGAAGGGTATGAATTTGTGTTTCGTCAATTTCGAAAATGCAAAGGCTTAAAGCTCGTGGAATATAATCTAAATCTATATTAACAGCATATTCCAACACAGAGAGAGCCCGGCTCTCTGAAGTATATATACATGGCGTATCAACATGGTTCCAGCGGCCGCCAAAAAGTTTGGAGCCTGTTCCGTTTAAATCTTGGGCATATTGGGTTTTACCAATTCGAAAAACTTTCATCTTTAAGAGTAAACGCCATAAGCAATGCGGCCGATTAAATTTCTTATTTCCTCACGGCCAAATTGATTGTCCATAAGATCAAATGGCTTGGCCCCAGCAAGTGCTTGGTTGGGAGCGAACATCCAACGGTTGAACTTTTCCTTATCTTCAAAGACTCCATATCCAAAGGAATAAATTTCTGCTACCGCAATTATTCCTTCACTAATATGATCATTAAATTTTTGTTCGCCCCTTTTATTAATAAGCGTAGCTCGCGTAACGGAAAGTGCCTGCGCCAAAGCCTCATAATCTAGCGCGGTTTCTTCCTTTAGTTTTTTTAAATAGGCTTTGGTAATACCGCCACGCACAATTCGCATTTTTTGAATGGAAGTCATTTCTACCAATGGAACTGCCAAATTACCATCATAAAAATGGGTTGGCGCCTCTTCGGCAAAATGAAGGGTGGTAGGGGAATTATACTGCTTTTTCATGATAGTTTAAATTTATACTTACAATAGTATAAAAATAATCATTTTAAATTAGGTTTCAAAATATTTGGCCGCTTTTTTAAATTGAAAAGATCATTTTTAATTATTTCGAAAATGGCAAAACCAAATACCAAAATATATTCAACAGCCACCAGCCAAAGCTTTTCATCAAAACCGTTTTTTCCATAAGCGGAGTAACTTAAAACAATTAAAAAACTCCATACAATCGGGAATTTATATTTGGTAAAAACCGAAAGCAAAAGCGGCGTGGCAATGTACCAAGGATGAACGGTGGTTGACAGTAAAAAGTACACTGAAATTGCAAAAAGCATTGCGGTAATTAATTGTTGCGGTGTTTTATTTTTTCTGAATAGAGCAACCGCCAAAATATATAGTAAAACCAAAACTGGAAGAATTTTCCCCGCAGTTCCAATAATATTCCAACCCACAATTTGGAAACCAATCCAACGGATTATGTAATACACGCTCGCATTAAACTCAAAACTCTGAAACCAAAGAGAAATGGTTGCAGAGAAGTTTTGAATGAATTCCCAAGAAAGAAAGGGAAGAAAAGTTATTAAAATAGTTAAACCTATTACAGCATAAAAACTTAGGAGAGATGTTAGGTTGAGCGCAGTTGGAACCTCTTTTTTTGAAAACCATTTAAAAAACAATGGTAAGAACAACAAGGGAATCAACTTAACCGAAACTGAAACCGCTATTAAAACTGCGGCCCAAAACCATTTTCCTTTAAAAAGTAAATAAAGTGCCCAGATAAAAAAGAAAAGCATTACCCCTTCAAAATGCAGATTTCCTGTTAGTTCAATAATTATAAATGGATTGAGAAAATACCAAAAAATGTTCTTTACCGGAAGATTTATTTTCTCTAACAATCTTTTTCCGAAGTAAAGTATACCAATATCTGCTAGAATCATAATTACTCGAAAAACAATAACAGAGCCCAAAATACTCTTGCCTGAAATTAACGCTGCAACTGTATATAAGAATTGGTTTATTGGTGGGTAATTACTGAAATGACTTGCATTAAGCGAGCCCATCCCGTTAATCAATTCGGTTGATTGTTCTATTGTCACTCCGAGCGCAATCGAGGAGGCTGGTGTAAAAAGATACGGGCTTATGCCTTGCGCCAACAAGCGGCCATCCCACAGAAAGCGATAAAAATCCTGCGAAAGATTTGGGATTGTGGCCATAAAAACCAATCGAAAAATTATTCCTAAACAAGCTAAAAACCAAAAATTAAGTTTTAATCTTTCAATAAAAATATAGGCTATAAAAAATAGGGTAACGTATAGCGAAATCAATTTTAGAAAATCACTGCGCTCTAGATGGTATCCAAAACTGATGTAGAATACGATAGCGGCTATCGAAAAAAGTAAAGGAATTTTATAGCGTTCAATGAAATTCACAAACCGTAATAATTAATCGTTAAATAGAAATTCATGAAATCCAAAATCGTCAATCACCAATCATCAATCATCAATCGTTAATCAACAATCGTCAATCTCTTAATCCTGCCATTCCGCAATAAATAGATTGGTGTCGCGGCCGCCGCCATTGTTTCTATTGCTCGAGAAAGCCAATTTTTTTCCATCATTGGAAAAAACGGGAAAAGCATCAAAGGTTCTGCCGTGCGTAACACGCTCTAAGTTTTTACCGTCAATATCAATTAAATACAAATTAAATGGAAATCCTCTTTCGGCTTCAAAATTACTGGAGAACAAAATCTTTTCGCCCGATGGATGGAAAAATGGCGCCCAGTTTGCATTTCCTAAATGTGTTAATTGACGCAATTCGCTACCGTCGGCATTACAGATAAACAATTCCATTTCGGTAGGTTGTACCAATCCTTGCGCAAGCAAATCTTTGTACTCTTTAATTTCATTTTCAGTTTTTGGTCGCGATGCTCGGAAAATTAATTTTGACCCGTCTGGAGAGAAAAATGCCCCTCCATCGTATCCCAACTCATTGGTTATTTGTTTTACATTTTTTCCATCAATATCCATGGTGTAAAGCTCCAAATCGCCACTTCGCATAGAGGTGAAAACAATTTTATCTCCTTTGGGCGAAACGGTTGCTTCGGCGTCGTAACCTGGTTCATCGGTAAGTTGGGCGGTAACATTTCCTTCTAAATCTGCTACAAAAATGTCGAAGCTATCATATACCGGCCAGACGTATTTACCGTCTTTTTTCACCGGTACTTCCGGACAGTTTTCATCTTTTAAGTGGGTGCTTCCGTAAACAATATGTTTTCCGTCTGGCAGAAAATAGCTGCAGGTAGTTCGGCCTTTTCCGGTGCTTATCATAGGTGGTTGCTTGTCTTTAAAAGTTTCATCGGCATTCATTAAAAACATTTGGTCGCAGTTTACGCCCCAATTTTTAAAATTGCTTTGAAAAATTAATTTGCTGTCATCAAAACTCCAGTAGGCTTCGGCATTATCGCCGCCAAAAGTTACTTGCCGGATATTTTTAAAATGCTTTTCTTCAGAATAAATTAAGGTGTCTCCCGTTTTTTCATCCAGCACCGCTTCGTATTGGGCCGTGGCTTTCAGGGTTTCTGAAGTATTTTTGTCGCTATTCTTGCAAGCTGTTAACAGACAAAAGAGAAGGAGTAGATAAATGAATTTCATTTGTATTTAATTTTATTAGAAATTGAAATAAGAATCGTTACTATTAATATGCCATCGCAAAGCGCGGGTTACACCAAATGTTTCAATTTAATGTATTTTTGTGCAAAAATAACGATATGCGAACAATATTGATAGTATTTCTGGCACTTCTGGTTTTTTCGTGCAAACAAAACACATCTGTAAAGAAAGTTAGCATGCAGGAAGACGTTGCCATTTTAGCCAACGATAGTTTAAACGGAAGAAAAACAGGATCTGAAGGCGAAGGGAAAGCCGCAAAATATATTGCAAACAGGTTTGAAACTTTGGGATTACAACCGAAAGGAACTGAAAGGTTTTATCAAAAATTTACGTATAAGGCAAGTAAAAACCCACATCAAGAAGCGGAATTCACTACCGAAAATAACGATAGTACCCAAACGGGTAAAAACGTAATAGCATATTTAGACAACAATGCTGAAAACACGGTTGTTATTGGCGCGCACTACGACCATTTAGGAATGGGCGGTGAGGGTTCGCTTTACCGCGAGGGCGAGGCGATCCACAATGGAGCCGACGATAATGCCAGTGGTGTGGCGATGATGCTGCATTTAGCCGATTCGCTTCAAAAAAGGAATTCTCCAAAAGAAAATAATTATCTTTTTATTGCTTTTTCGGGAGAAGAGGAAGGTTTGTTGGGCTCAAATTATTTTGTGAAAAACCCAACAATCAATACAAAAAAGGTGACGTATATGATTAATATGGATATGGTGGGGAGATTAAATTCTGAAAAAACTTTGGCAGTTTATGGCATTGGCACTTCTCCTGTTCTAAAGCAAATAGTGAATGCAAATGCTGGCGATTTAAATATTGCCGAAAATGAAAGTGGGGTTGGCCCCAGCGATCATACCTCGTTTTATTTGGCCGATATTCCGGTGCTTCATTTTTTTACTGGGCAGCACGAAGATTACCACAAACCGAGCGACGATACCGAAAAGGTAAATTTTGAAGGAATGAAATTAGTTTCAAATTACATTTTCAGCATTATTAAAGATTTGGACAGCCAACCAAAACTTGTATTTAGAAAAACTAAAAATGAAAGCGAAGTGGTACCGGATTTTAAAGTAACTTTAGGAGTAGTACCCGATTATCTTTTCAGCGGCAAAGGCATGCGAATTGATGGCGTAAGCCAAGACAAGCCTGCCCAAAAAGCCGGTCTGCAAAAAGGCGACGTGGTAGTAAAAATGGGCGAGCACGACGTAACCGATATGATGAGCTATATGAAAAGCCTTTCCAAATTCGATAAGGGGCAAACGGCTACCGTAACCATTGATAGAAAGGGAGAGTTAGTAGAGGTTGAGGTTACGTTTTAAGAAATAAAAAAACCTAACAGGTCTCCAGTCTCGGGGACCTGTTAGGTTTAATTAAGTACTGAGTACAGACAAGGCATGCCTTATTCTGGGTTGAGACAAGGCATGCCTTATTCTGGGTTGAGACAAGGCATGCCTTGTCTCAACGATATCCTACATCATACCGGGCATTCCGCCACCCATTGGAGGCATTCCGCCACCGCCTGCATTCTCTTCTTTAATATCAACCAGAGCACATTCGGTAGTAAGAATCATCCCTGCAACCGAGGCAGCATTTTCAAGTGCTATACGGGTTACTTTTTTAGGATCTATAATTCCTGCTTTTAGCATATCTACATACGATTCGCTTTTAGCATCGTAACCAAAGTTTTTCTTGCCTTCCAAAACCTTGTTTATTACAACGGAGCCTTCACCACCAGCATTTTCAACAATTGTGCGGAGTGGAGATTCAATTGCTTTACTAACAATATTTATACCTGTTGCTTCGTCCAAGGTTTCAGTAGTAAGCTTTTTAAGCACTTCAATTGCGCGAACTAAAGCTACACCACCACCGGCTACAATGCCTTCCTCAACAGCTGCTCGGGTTGCGTGAAGCGCATCGTCCACACGATCTTTTTTCTCCTTCATTTCTACTTCGGAAGCAGCACCTACATAAAGAACCGCTACACCGCCAGCCAATTTAGCCAAGCGCTCCTGTAATTTTTCTTTGTCGTAATCGCTCGTTGTAGATTCTATTTGCGATTTTATTTGATTTACACGGCCTTTAATATCTTTTTTGTCACCGGCACCATTTACAATTGTAGTATTGTCTTTATCAATTGTTACGGTTTCCGCAGAGCCCAACATTTCGATAGTAGTGTTTTCCAAAGTGAAACCGCGCTCCTCCGAAATAACTGTACCACCTGTTAAAATTGCGATATCTTCAAGCATTGCTTTTCTTCTATCGCCAAAACCTGGTGCTTTAACAGCTGCAATTTTTAACGAACCGCGAAGTTTGTTTACTACTAAAGTAGCCAAGGCTTCGCCATCTACGTCTTCAGCAATTATTAAAAGAGATTTTCCTTGTTGCGCCACTGGCTCAAGAACAGGGAGTAAATCTTTCATTGATGAAATTTTCTTATCGTAAAGCAAAATCATTGGATTTTCCAATTCAGTTTGCATTTTTTCTGTGTCGGTTACGAAATACGGAGAAAGGTAGCCGCGATCAAACTGCATACCTTCCACAACATCAACGTAAGTTTCGGTTCCTTTTGCTTCTTCAACAGTGATAACGCCTTCTTTTCCAACTTTTCCGAATGCTTTAGCAATTAAATCGCCAATTACATCGTCGTTGTTTGCTGAAATTGAAGCTACTTGCTTTATCATTTCAGAAGAATTGCCAACTTTCGTAGTTTGCTTTTCAAGATTTGCAACAATGGCTTCAACGGCTTTATCGATACCGCGTTTCAAATCCATCGGATTTGCGCCAGCAGCAACATTTTTTAAACCTTCTTTTACAATTGCCTGAGCAAGAACGGTTGCAGTTGTTGTTCCGTCACCAGCAAGATCGTTGGTTTTTGAAGCTACTTCCTTCACCATTTGTGCGCCCATATTTTCCAGCGCATCTTCCAATTCAATTTCTTTTGCAACGGTTACACCATCTTTGGTTACTTGTGGCGCACCGAAAGATTTGCTAATAATTACGTTACGACCCTTTGGGCCCAAGGTTACTTTTACTGCGTTTGCCAATGCATCAACACCACGCTTAATACTGTCGCGGGCTTCTACATCAAATTTTATATCTTTTGCCATAAACTTTTGAATTTTATTATTTCCGCGAAAGCGGAAATCTCGTTATTAATATTTATAAATTTTAAATTTTTGCTTTTAAAGAAATTCCAAATTACAAGCACCAAATTCCAAATAAAATTCAGAAATCAATTTTAAAAAAAGTTTCGTATTGGGATTTATTTCTTTGGGATTTGGATTTTGCAATAATTGTTAAATTATTGCCAGAATGTCGTCCTCGCGCATAATTAGGTAGTCTGTACCGTCAAATTTCAATTCGCTTCCGGAATATTTTCCATAAAGAACAGTATCACCAACTTTTACGGTCATTTTGTGGTTTTCTTTTCCTTTTCCCACGGCTACTACTTTACCTTGTTGTGGTTTTTCTTTTGCCGAATCTGGAATGTACAATCCCGAAGCTGTTTTTGTTTCTGCCTCTTGAGGCTGAACCAATACGCGATCTGCTAATGGTTGAATTTTTAATGCCATATTAAAATTTTAATTTTATAATTCCCGTGAAGACGGGAATCTCGTTAAACTTATGTTTAAATGTTTTGTTTGCTAATTGGCAGAAATTGTGCCACTGCCCATAAACTGACAGTTTACAAAACAAAAATGTCAGCTTGTCAGAAGTCCGGAATAAATAGCCGAAAAATTAATAGGTTTATCTTTCAATATTGCTACCATCTCTATTATAAAAGGAAGGAGATTTTACTTTGTAAAGTGCTATTTATAGCTTTATATAATAGTAACACATTTAGAGTAATACAATTAGTTTAATGCAATAGTTATTTCCATACTTCAGCAATAAATTGAATGTAATTTAATTTTATAACTTTGATAGCGAAATCAAATTAAAGTAAATTTATGAGAACACATATTCAATTTTATATAATGGCACTAACTGTAATGATTTTACTATGGGGTTGCAAAAATGAAATGGTTTCTTCGCATTTTAAAGAAAATGCCGAAGATTGGACTATTATGGGTGATGCCCAAGGCGATATGGTTCAACCCACTTACACATCACAGGGTGGGGCTGTAGATGGTTATATACAAGCCAAGGACGATGCAGCAGGTGGTGTTTGGTATTTTTCAGCGCCAAAAAAGTTTTTAGGAAATAAAGAAAGTTACTACGGACGCACCCTTAATTACAGTCTATATCAAAAACCAGAAAAGAACAAACAATTTGATTCTCCAGACATTATCCTTGCCAGCGGGGAAAATCAAATTTTTTATTTGGTTGAAGATTCTCCAGATACTACTTGGACACAATATAGGGTGAAAATTGGCACGGATACAAATTGGTTTTATGGAAATTATAAGGATAAAAGTGAAGCTACGGAAGCGCAGATTAAATCGGTGCTATCTAATTTAGATAAATTTTGGATACGAGGTGAATATAGAACGGGGGATGATTATGGAGGTCTTGATGAAGTGGTTATTGAATAGCTAAACTATTCAATTCTAAAAATAGCTATTATTAAGAAATAAAAAATGCCAGCTTTATTGAGCTGGCATTTTTACATATATTTTAAAGAACTATTAGTTAGCCTCTTCTGGATTTTCCGTTGGCGTATCTGTAGTTGTAGGTACTGCTGGAATTGTATTTTGGATTGCATTTTCATCAAAAGTTTTTGATTGTAAACTATTGCCGCCCATAATAAAAACGTTAGATCCCAAAATAAGTGCAAGCATAATAGCAGCGAGGGTCCAAGTACTTTTATCTAGAAAATCACTAGTATTTTGTACACCACCAATTTGTGCACCACCGCCACCGCCAAATGATGAGGAAAGTCCTCCGCCTTTTGGGTTTTGTACCATTATAACTACGACCAATAAAAAGGCCACTATCATTATTAAAACTAAAAATATTGTAAACGTACTCATGATTGTTCTGTATTAATCAATTTTTCTATTGCCCGAATTTGGTCTGCAAAGAAACCACTTTTTTCGGGATTTTTCAAAATTAATATTTTATATGCTTGAATTGCTTTTTTATAATTTTTTTGTTGCAAATAAACTTTCGCCAAAGTCTCCGTCATCAGTGAATCAGAAGGTTGTGGTTGGGTGTTTTCTAAGGTAACATTTTCCTGTTTTGGTGCCTTTTTTTCTATTTCTGAAGGAATAATTTTAGGTTTTTCTTGAATAAATTTATCTATTAATTCAAATTTTCTTTCGCGTTCATCTTGATCGGTGATGTTTTCAGAAGTAAACGTTTTTTCCTTTTCGGAATCATTTTCAGCACGATTAATGGGTTTTGCCTTTGTAAGTTTTAACCATTCGGCAAACGAATGTGTGTCGTTTTTTGTAAACGCTAATGGTTTATTAGTATGCAAAGTTTCTTCGGCATTTTCGCTGTTTTGTTCGTCTTTCTTTTCAACTAATTTTGAAACAGAAGTTACTTTTCTTTGAAAAAGTTCGGGGTTTAAAATATCTTCGGCCTTTTGCATTTCGGCCTTTAGTTGTTTGTCTATTTCGAGACTAATTTGTTCTGAAACATTTTCGGCTTCAACTTTTATTTCGGCTACCGAAGGATCGTGCTGCAAAATGGTTTGCGAAATTTCATTTTGAATAAATTTTTCCGAAGTAATATATTCAAACAAAATATCGCGATCGGTTGTGTGGGCGGCAGTAAGTTTTAAAGCATCGTTGTATAGAAAGCTATCTTGATTTTTTAAACCTTTTAGCTGTAAAGCCCGTGCACTTTGAAAATATGGGTATTTTTTTATCAGTACACTTAATGCATTTAAATCCTCAGAAGTAACTTTCTGTGGATTGGCTAGGAGATATGTGTAATTTTCAATTTTCAAATTATATCAGGGTCTTTTATGTTTTTAAGACGTACTTTTTATTTGAACAGTTAAATAGTTACCAATTTGCAAGCGATTTATTAAAAATGTCTTGCGTTAAACGTTCAAAGATAATATCTACCGCGGCGTCTAGTTTTGAGCCAGTTAATTGTGTCTGGCCGTCGTAATCATAATAAAAGCTAAAGGGTTGCTCAAAATCTTTTAATGGTTCTTTTGTATTGTAAAAGCGTACGTTTACGGCAATTGTTAATCTGTTTTGCGCTGCGGTGCTGGTAGAAGTGGCGGTAATTGGCGCTATATAAAATTGGATGATTTCTCCTTCGTAAACCAGATCGCCGTTGCTGTTTACCAAATCTAAACTGGTTTGGTTTAAAAGCAAGTCCTGCAGTTTTTGCGTAAAATCGCGTGCAATTCCGGGTTCGACAATGGGAGCGTTATTCTGAAAATAATTAACCTGAACGGTTTTTGTGGTGCTGTAATTAATATCGGCACCGGTAAACGAATACGGTCCACAAGCTTGTAACGTAACAGTAAGCAAGATTACTACTAAAGCTGAAAATATTTTTGGCATTTATATTAATTTATTTTTTGCTATTGCTGGGCGCTATAGATCGTACTGTTTAATCTTTCGGTATAACGTTCGTTCGCTAATACCCAACTCGTCTGCGGCATCTTTTCGTTTTCCGTTGTACTTTTCGAGCGATTTTTTAATGAGTTCCAATTCTTTTTGCTGAAGCGATAGATTTTCTTCTTCTTCAATATCTTCGGCGTATTCGTACTTGTCATTTCGTTGTTCCGATGCGTGTTCCGGAATGCTAAAAACTTCTACGTCGTTTTGTGAATTGTTGTTTTCCTCTTCAATTATTGAAGCCAGTTCCTCTTCGGCATCATTGTCTTCGGCATAAATTTTATTAATGAGCGACGATTGCTCTTCTTTAACCTTTGCCGTATTGCCAGTTTTCATTAATTCTAAAGTAAGCTTTTTAAGATCATTTACATCTCGTTTCATATCAAAAAGCACTTTGTAAAGTATTTCGCGTTCGCTGCTGAAATCGCTTTCCGCTTTTTTCGCATTTATAACTGCCGGCAAATTACTGCCCATGTCTGGCAAATAATGCTTTAAAGTATTGTAATTAATTTCGCGATTTTGCTCTAAAACTGAAATTTGTTCGGCCACATTTCGCAACTGGCGTATGTTACCGCTCCATCTATATTGCAGCAGTAATGCCGTAGCGCGTTCGTCTAAGCGAATGGTTGGCATTTTATATTTCTGTGCAAAATCTGCCGCAAATTTTCGGAAGAGCAAATGTATGTCTTCTTGCCGTTCCCGTAAAGGTGGCAAATTAATTTCTACGGTACTCAATCTGTAATAAAGATCTTCGCGAAACTTTCCTTTTTCAATAGCTTCCACCATTTTTACATTTGTGGCGGCCACGATGCGAACATCGGTTTTTTGCACTGCGGAAGAACCAACTTTCATAAACTCGCCATTTTCCAAAACCCGAAGTAGTCGTACTTGCGTTGGCAATGGTAATTCGCCAACTTCATCTAAAAAAATTGTACCCCCATCGGCTACTTCAAAATACCCGCTACGGGTAGCGGTTGCGCCGGTAAAAGCACCTTTTTCGTGACCGAAAAGTTCGCTGTCAATGGTTCCTTCTGGAATGGCACCGCAGTTAACGGCAATATATTTACCGTGTTTTCTGTGGGAAAGCGAATGTATTATTTTTGGAATACTTTCTTTCCCCACACCGCTTTCGCCTGTAACCAATACCGAAATATCTGTTGGCGCAACCTGAATTGCTTTTTCTACGGCACGGTTTAATTTTGGATCGTTGCCTATTATTCCAAATCGTTGTTTTGTTGCTTGTATGCTTTCCATATTGTTATCCCCGCAACCGCGGGGATCTCATAATTTTAGTTTTAATAATACTCGTAGGTTAACTCTTTAATAATTACATCGTTCTTCTTAATTTCTGCACTTGTAGGATAACCCTCAGAATTATAAATTGTGGTTTTGGTCTTTACATAGTTTGAATCTGGCACTGAGCTATTTACAGTAACACGTGTGTAATTGTTTTTTGAAAAATAATTATGTCTGTTGAACAAACTAAGATGATCGCCAATGGTGGCGTTAAAATAATTATTTTCAACACATTCGTAGAGTGGGTTTATGCCTTCATCATATTCAAAAACATAAGTTTTTTCAAATCCATTATTTAGAGTTTCATTGATAGATTGAATGTTATCGCCGCTATATTCAATAATTTGGGTAGCTATTCCCGTATCTGTACTAACGTAGTTTTTTACAATCTTTCCCTCGGCATTGTAATAAATTTCGCCATACATAGAAGATTGCTGAAATGTAAGTTTTGTTGGTTCCATAGAATAATCACGAATTCCCACAACATCGCCGGTGCCACTCAGAAAAGTGATTTTGTCAATGTTGTTGTCTTGATCATACGCAAAAACATCTTGTCTGCCTAAAACATCATCCCCGTAAATAAAGCTTTTCTCGCTAATTTGTCCAGAATTATTGTAGTTGTATAACCAATACAAAGTCATATCTGAATGAATCGTGCTTTCGTGCGTAGTTTGTCCAGATTCATCAAACAGTCTTTCTAAGGTGTAATTGTCTGTACTTTGATCAAAAAAGAAATTTTGACTAAACTTCTTGATTTTAAATTCCTGAATTTCTTCAGGTGTGTTGTCATCGTTATTAGAGCAAGCTAAAAACAACAATGTTGTTGCAAATAAAAATAAAATACGTTTCATAACTTTTGATATTAAGATTAATAATATTCGTAGGTTAATTCTTCAATTAGAGTTCCGTCTTTTTTAACAACCGCACTGGTTGGGTAGCCATCTGTGTTATATTGAAATATTTTTAAAAGCGTATAATTATCCTCTGGGAATTGTGAATTTGTGTAAACCTCGCCCGTAAAATTATTAGGTGATAAAAATGGTTTCCAATAATTTAAGTTGAACCAATATTGCCCTAATAAATCCAAATGATTTTCATTAAAGGATGTATGGAGCGGATTTATTTTAGTATCGTATTGGTAGGTGTATTCCGATAAAATATCGGGTTCGCCGTAAATTCCGGTGTTACTTATACTAGGTCTTTTCATTATATTATTTACAGCATCATAGTATAAACTTTCAGTTGAAAATCCGCCCATGTCAATTTCGTTGTGTATAGAGGTAAGTATATTACTGTTATAATTTAATGTGGTATAAAAACCAGGGGATCTGTGTTCTATTGAAATTTTATTGGGCTGATGTGTCAATTGAAAATATATATCGGGAGTTCCCCCATCAAAAGATTCGGATATAAAGTCTAATTTATTTTCTGAATCATAGGTGTACTCAAGGGATCTATTTCCGTTAACTCCTTCAAAAATCATCACACTTTCCGTTAATCGTCCAAGTTGATTGTAGTTATAATTAATAATTCGGGTGTAATCTGAATTTGCTTCATCCTCTTTTTTTTGTGATAATCTGCCGTTTTCATCAAAAAAATATACAGTGCTGTTTCCTGTTGGATTTCCGTTGAGATCCACCGAGACCTTTGAAAATTTTTTGATTTTTAGTTCTTGTGGGTTTTCTGAACCGTTATTATCGTCATTGGAGCACGCCAAAAACAATAAACTTGCTGTAAAAAGAAATAGAATGCGTTTCATATATATTGGTTTTATGAGTATCCAACTGCTTCGCCAATAAGCGTTGCCGTAGTACAATCGGTTATTTTTACGTTTACAAAATCTCCCGCTTTATAATTTTTCTTCGGAAAAACCGCAACATTATTATGCTCGGTTCTTCCGCTCCATTCGTCTTTGTTTTTCTTCGATTCTTTTTCAATTAAAACGGTTACTGTTTTGCCTAAAAAAGAAGCCGTGCGAATAGCGCTATGACTTTGTTGAAGATCTACAATCTCTGTCAATCTTCGGCTCTTTGTGTCTTCCGGCACATCGTCTTCCAGTTTGCGGGCAGCAGCTGTTCCAGGTCGCTCAGAATATTTATACATATAACCATAACTGTATTTTACATATTCCATAAGGCTTTTTGTGTCTTCGTGATCTTCCTCAGTTTCTGTTGGAAAACCAATAATCATATCCTGCGAAATGGCGCAGCCGGGAATAATTTCCCAAATCCTGTCTATCAATTTTATATATTCTTCCCGCGTATGCTGACGGTTCATTTCTTTTAGAATTCGGGTGCTTCCACTTTGAACCGGAAGGTGAATATGGTTGCAGATATTTTTGTGTTTTGCAACAACGTGCAAAACTTCTTCGTGCATATCCTGCGGATTGCTGGTTGAAAACCGAATGCGCATTTTTGGATGTGCCGTCGCAACCATATCGAGCAATTGTGCAAAATCAGTCGCAGTTGCTTGTTGCATTTCCGAAGCATTTTTGAAATCTTTTTTCAGTCCGCCACCATACCAAAGGTAGCTATCTACATTTTGGCCTAGCAGCGTAATTTCTTTATAGCCTTTTTCATCCAAATCTCTCACCTCTTCCAGAATGCTCTGTGGGTCTCTACTGCGTTCGCGGCCTCTTGTAAAAGGCACTACGCAAAAGGTGCACATATTATCGCAACCGCGGGTAATGCTAACAAAGGCGGTAATTCCGTTTCCGCCTAAACGCACGGGCGAAATATCGCCATACGTCTCTTCTTTTGAAAGAATTACGTTTACGGCGTCGCGACCTTCCTCCACTTCTTTCAGCAAATTAGGGATATCTTTGTAAGCATCTGGGCCAACAACTAAATCTACTATTTTTTCTTCCTCAAGAAATTTTTCCTTTAAACGCTCAGCCATACAACCCAGAACGCCAACTTTCATTTTTGGATTGGTCCTTCTCTTTACAGCGTTGTATTTTTCTAAACGTTTGCGAATGGTTTGTTCAGCTTTATCGCGAATGGAGCACGTATTCACCAAAACCAAATCGGCTTCCTCAAGTATATTTGTTGTGTTGTAACCTTGGTCTGAAAGTATGGAAGCCACTATTTCGCTGTCACTAAAATTCATGGCGCAGCCGTAGCTTTCAATATATAATTTTTGAGAATTATCTGTGCGCGCCTCAAGTGTTAGCGTGTTGCCTTGCGTGCTTTCGTCTATTACTTTTTTCATAAAAATCAATCTACCTTCTAAAATTTGAAATCTTAGTTCTTGAATTTGCAAAGATACAATTAATTGCGAGCGGTGACAAAGTGGCAGATTGCTTTTAATAAAAATTATTTTAATTTTAAAAATTACACGAATGTGCTATTAAAAATATAGAAAAATTGGCGTTTTTGAATTGAATATCGGGGCGGTAGTTTTCAAATTTCACACCCGAAACCTTTGGTATTAAAAAATTCATATACTTTTGCACTCACAATAATAAAGGATATGGCAAAGAATTTAGTGATAGTTGAGTCCCCCGCAAAAGCAAAAACCATTGAAAAATTTCTTGGGAAAGATTTTAAAGTTTCTTCGAGTTTTGGGCACATTGCAGACCTTCCGTCCAAGGAATTGGGGGTAGATGTAGAAGGAGATTTCACACCTAAATATATAGTGAGCAGCGATAAGAAAAAGTTGGTCGCAGAATTAAAGGCACTTTCCAAAAAAGCCGATATGGTTTGGCTAGCAAGTGATGAGGATCGCGAGGGTGAGGCAATTGCGTGGCATTTGGCAGAGGAGTTAAAGTTGGATGATGCCAAAACAAAACGGATTGTTTTTCACGAAATTACAAAGTCGGCTATTTTAAGGGCTATCGAAAATCCGCGTCAAATAGATTATAATTTGGTAAACGCACAGCAAGCACGACGGGTTTTGGACCGTTTGGTAGGATACCAACTTTCGCCCGTACTTTGGAAAAAGGTAAAAGGAGGTCTTTCTGCAGGTCGTGTGCAATCTGTTGCCGTGCGATTAATTGTGGAGCGCGAGCGCGAAATTGAGGCTTTTTCACCTGTTGGGTCTTATAGGATTGATGCTGAATTTACTACGCTAGATGGCAGTAAGTTTAAGGCTAAACTTCCAAAGAATTTTGAAACAGAAGAAGAAGCCCGCGAGTTTCTTCGGAAGAATTTGGGCGCCGATTATAAAATTTCAGATTTAACAAAAAAACCAGCAAGCAAAAGTCCGGCGGCACCGTTTACCACTTCAACCTTACAACAGGAAGCCGCGCGAAAATTATATTTTTCGGTAGGAAAAACAATGACCATTGCGCAACGGCTTTACGAAGCAGGACTTATAACCTATATGCGTACCGATAGCGTTAACCTAAGTAAGGACGCTAAAAATGCGGCTCAAAAGGAAATTGAAAAATCATACGGGAAAGAATATAGCAAGCCCCGCGATTACAAAGGGAAAAGCAAGGGCGCGCAAGAAGCTCACGAGGCCATTCGCCCTACAGATATGACCCAGCACACTATTACGGGCGATCACGACCAAGCCCGCTTGTACGATTTAATTTGGAAACGAACCCTTGCTTCGCAAATGAGCGATGCGCAATTGGAGCGTACCAATGTGAAGATTGATGTAATTTCCAAAGAAAAAGTTTCTGAGAATTTTACCGCAAATGGTGAAATGATAAAATTTGATGGGTTTTTAAAAGTGTATTTGGAAGGAACCGATTTTGAGGAGGAGGAGCAAGAGGGAATGTTGCCAAATATGAAAAATGGCGATTCGCTCCAAAACAACTATATTACCGCTACAGAACGATTTACACGTCCTCCGTACAGATTCACGGAAGCCTCATTGGTAAAACAATTGGAAGAACTTGGCATTGGCCGACCTTCTACTTATGCACCTACTATTTCAACAATTATAAGTAGAAATTATGTAGAGAAGGGGACCGTGGAAGGTGTGGAGCGAAAATATTTGCAGCTTACCCTTCAAAAGGAAAATGTAAAAGACAAAACGTTGACCGAGACCGTTGGATCGGATAAAGGAAAATTGGTTCCCACCGACATTGGGATGATTGTAAACGACTTTTTGGTAGAGCATTTTGAAAATATTCTCGATTATAATTTCACTGCCAAAGTAGAGCAAGATTTTGACGACATTGCCGAAGGAAAGGAGGAGTGGACGAAAATGATGAAGGATTTTTACGACAAATTTCACCCGCAAGTGGAACATGTGGAGGAAAATGCAGACCGGGAAAGTGGCGAGCGTATTCTTGGCGAGGATCCAGAAACGGGCCGAACCGTTCTAGTGCGCTTAGGTAAATACGGGCCCATGGCACAAATTGGCGCGCCAGACGATGAGGAGAAAAAGTTTGCCAGCTTACGTCCAGATCAGCAATTGCATATGGTAACCTTTGAAGAAGTGATGGATCTGTTTAAACTTCCAAAAACGCTTGGCATTTACGATAATGAAGAAGTTGAGGTTAACAATGGACGATTTGGACCTTATGTTCGTTTTGGTAAAACCTTTATTTCACTTCCAAAGGGGATGGATCCGCTGGATGTAGATATGGCTTTCGCAAAGAAATTAATTGAAGAAAAAAAGAAAGCCGACGCACCTATATATATGTATGAAGATTTGCCCGTTCAAAAAGGGGTGGGGCGTTTTGGTCCATTTATAAAATGGAACAACATGTTTATTAACGTAAACAAAAAATACGATTTTGATAATCTCTCCGATCAAGATATTGTACAACTTATTGAAGACAAAAAACAAAAGGAAATTGATAAGTTAATCAACGAATGGCCGGAAGAAAAAATACGTATTGAAAAAGCGCGATGGGGCAGATTTAATATTATAAAAGGAAAAACTAAGGTGGAATTGCCAAAAGGCACCGAGGCCGACAAAATATCTTTAGAAGAAGCAAAAGCTTTGTTGGAGAAGAAAAGTCCAAAAAAGAAAACTGCAGCAAAGAAGAAAACCGCCGCAAAAAAGAAAACCACCACTAAGAAAAAAGCTACAGCTAAGAAAAAATAATGATAGCATTTTTATCTCCAGTTTCAAAAAAGGTGTTGGCACATCGCGAAATTCTACCTTTGGGAACCTTAGGAAAACAAATTGACCCCCATGCCGAAAAGGAGGAGCTGCCCAATTTAAAAGGTGTAAAGTTTGCCATTGTTGGAATTAAGGAAAATCGTGGCGATGTAGATTATATTGGCGAAGACCTCTGTTTTGATCGGTACCGGAAAGCATTGTATTCGCTTTATCCTGGCAATTGGAATTACAAAATAATAGATCTCGGCGATATTGAAAAGGGCAACACAGTAGAAGACACGCGTTTTGCAGCAAAGGAAGTTATTGCTGCCCTGTTAAAAAAACATATTGTGCCATTGGTGCTCGGTGGAAGCCAAGATTTGGCCTATGCACAGTATCGCAGCTACGACAATTTGGGGCCGATGGTAAATGTGGTTAATATAGATAATAGATTTGACCTCGGAAATGCTGAATTGCCAATTTCGAACAAATCGTATGTAGGAAAAATGGTAGTAGACCAGCCGTATAATCTTTTTAATTATAGTGCTCTCGGTTACCAATCGTTTTTTAATGCGCCGCAGGAAATTGCATTAATGGACAAACTTTTTTTTGATGCTTACCGCTTGGGCGAAATCACTGCTGATTTAACTACGGTAGAGCCTATTATGCGCGATGCAGATTTGGTAACTCTAGATGTTACAGCAATAAAAAGTTCAGAATTAAGTTATAAAAATAATGATAGCCCAAATGGTTTTGACGGCCGCGAAATTTGTGCAATTTCGCGATATGCCGGTATAAGCAATAAAGTTAAATCTTTTGGCGTTTATGAATTAAGTAATTCTATTGAAAGTAAGAGCGGTGCAATGCTTGTGGCGCAAATACTTTGGTATTTTATTGAAGGCTATAATTTTAGGGTTGCCGATGATGATTTTGACAACGAAAGTCTTTTTACCACCTATAAAGTACCCATTGAAGACCAAGTTTTAGAATTTAAAAAAAGTAATAAAACAGAAAGATGGTGGATTGTTTTGCCTTTTCTTTCAAATGTTAATAATAAATTAAAAAGGCGTACGTTATTACCTTGCACTTATGGCGAATATTTGGGTGCATGTAATCAGGAAATTCCTGAAAGGTGGTTGAAAGCCCGCTACAAGAATGAAGTATAACTTAAGTAAACAAGTAAAGGTAGGTATCAATGAATTTTCAAAAAAAAAAATTGTTTTTTTGGATTTTTATAGATACGTTTACGCCCTTGAATCTCAAAATTTAACCAAAATACCTATGAAGAAGTTTATTGCATTAACTGCGATCGTTGCCTTTTTATTCAGTTGTAACTCTGGAGACCGAGGCGAATTGGTTGGAGTAAAAGGTAAAAAATGGTATCCTCAAAAACCTTATGGAATGACTCTTATACCTGGTGGATCCTTCATTATGGGTAAAAGTGATGACGATTTTGTTGCGGTAAATGATGCCCCAACAAAAACGGTTACCGTTCGCTCATTCTATATGGATGAAACCGAAATTACAAATTCGGAATACCGTCAATTTGTAAATTGGGTAAGAGATTCTACCGTACGATTACGACTTGCAATTCAGGCAGACATGGTTGGGGCAACTCCTGGCGATGGCGGAATTGGTGAATTTGCATTTGTTGATCAGGAAAACGAAGAAATGACGCCGTACCAACAATATATGTACGATAATTATTTTGGGATGGGTGAAGATTACTACGCCGGTAGAAAACTGAATGATAAAATAGATATTATTTGGGATACTTCGGAATATCCAGACGAATACTATTCAGAAGTGATGGATACCATGTATATTCCAATTGAAGAATCGTACAACGGACAGCGTACTATAGATGTTAGCAAACTGAAATTCCAATATACTTACATGGATATTCAGGCTGCCGCAAGAGACAAAAGCAAACGAAGAAAAGATTTTATTAAAAAGGAAGAAATAAACATTTATCCAGATACAACCGTTTGGATTAGAGATTTCAACTACTCGTATAATGAGCCAATGCACAACGATTATTTTTGGCATCAAGCTTATGGCGATTATCCAGTTGTTGGGGTAAGCTGGAAACAAGCGAAGGCATTTACCGCTTGGAGAACATTATATAAAAACGCGTATCAAAAATCTAAAAACAAGAATTTCGTAAATTCATTCCGCCTCCCTGGAGAAGCAGAGTGGGAATATGCCGCTCGTGGCGGTCTTGAATCTGCAACCTATCCTTGGGGTGGTCCTTATGCAAAAAACGACCGCGGTTGTTTTATGGCAAACTTTAAACCATTACGCGGAGATTATGCTGCAGACCAAGCCTTGTACACCGTAGAGGCTAAAAGTTACGAACCAAACGATTTTAACCTCTATAATATGTCCGGAAACGTGGCAGAATGGGTGGCTTCTTCTTACGACCCCGCTTCCTACGATTTCAGTTCAACTATGAACCCGAATGTAAATGACGATGATAATATGCGTAAAGTGGTGCGTGGTGGTTCTTGGAAAGATGTAGCTTACTTTCTTCAAGTAAGTACCCGTGATTACGAATATGCAGACTCGGCAAGAAGTTATATAGGCTTCAGAACTGTTCAAGATTACATGGGAACAGACGTAGTTTTAAATCAAAACTTTGGCGACGCGCGCTAATACCCCATATTTACTAAACTCAATCAACCTTAACTAAAAACTCTCAATTAAAAATTAAGCATTATGGCACAATCAAAATCATCTAAAAAACTATTTAATATGGCCTATGGCCTTGGAGCATCCGTTGTTATTTTAGGAGCGCTTTTTAAAATTCTTCACTGGGAAGTAAACCTTGGGGTTTTTAATCTAGACGGAGGTCTTCTATTGGCAATCGGACTTATTACTGAAGCAATTATTTTCGCAATCTCTGCATTTGAGCCTGTAGATGACGATTTGGATTGGTCTTTGGTTTATCCTGAATTGGCTGGTGGTGCTAGTGCAAATAGAAAAGCTGTTGCAAAGGAAACCGAAGATGCGCAAGGGCTTTTGTCTAAAAAATTGGACGATATGCTTAAAGATGCGCGTATTGATTCAGAATTAATGAACAGCCTTACTACAAGTATCCGTTCTTTTGAAGGTGCCGCCAAAGGAATGGCTCCAACTGCTGAAGCAATGAATTCAACTAAAAAGTACAGCGAAGAAATGGCGCTTGCAGCTGCACAAATGGATTCATTAAATAGCTTGTATAAAGTTCAGATAGAGTCAACAAGCCGTCAAGCTGAAGCAAACAAAGAAGTTGCTGAAAATGCAGAACAATTAAAACAACAAATGCAGCACCTAGCTACCAACCTTTCTTCATTGAACGGCGTTTACGGAGGTATGCTTTCTGCAATGGGTAGTAAAAACTAAGATAGGGTTTCACCTTAATTATTAATCTTTAAAAAGGAATAAAAATGGCAGGAGGAAAACTATCCCCAAGGCAACGAATGATTAACCTGATGTATCTGGTTTTCATTGCAATGCTAGCACTTAACATGTCTAAAGAAGTATTATCGGCTTTTGGACTTTTAAACGAAAAAATATCCGAGGCGAATGTATCAACATCGCAGCGTAACCAACAATTTATGGAAGGTCTGGCTGTAAAAGCAGCTGACGAACCAGGTCAATATGCCGCAGTTGAAGCAAAAGCTAAGGAAATCTCACAAATATCGGATGAGCTGGATACCTACATTGCTAGTCTTAAATCGGCTTCAATGGAAAAAGTAAAAGATCCATCAGATTACGAAGTGATGGATAAACCAGATTATTTTAACAATCTGTTTTTTACAGGAGATAAATACAAAAAAGGCGGACAAGAATTTATTGATCAAATGGATGCTTACCGTACCGAAATGATTAAAATTCTATCAGATCCTGCCTTGGAAAAAGTTGCTGGTATTGAGGAAATAAAAAAATCTATTGAAGCTAACTTTTCAACCGCGGAAGAAACCAATCGCAATGGTAAAAAAGTAAAATGGTTAAATTATAACTACGAAGGCTTCCCATTGGTAGCTTCAATTACTAAGCTTACTCAGATACAAGCTGACGTTAAAACAACTAAAAGTGAAGTTTTACAAAGAATGTTGGCAGGACAACAAGCTGCAGCATTGTCTTTTAGCAACTACTCTACATTAATGGAAACTTCAAAATCTGCCTATTATGCAGGCGAAACTTTTGATGGAGCCATTGTTTTAGGACGTACAGATGAAAGCACTAAGCCAAAGAGAGCCGAATTAACCTTAGACGGAAGAAAACTTGAAGAAGGCAAAGATTATACCTTCGAAGGAGGTAAGGTAAAGCTAAGCGTTAGTGCAGGTTCTCCAGGTGATCATAAAATAGAAGGAACCTTATACTACGGTGAAGGTGGTGAAGAAACAGAAGTAGCGGTAGATAGATCTTTCGCTACAATTTCAATGCCTAACTCTGCAGTAATTGCTGCAGATAAAATGAATGTTGTTTATCGTGGTGTAGATAACCCAATGACGGTTTCTATTCCAGGTATTCCGGACAATAAAGTAAATGCCTCTGCACCTGGCTTATCTAGAGTATCGGGTAGTAAATATGTTATGCGTCCTGGTTCTGGTAGAACGGTTACAATTTCGGCAAACGGAACATTGCCAGACGGCAAGCCAGTTGGCTCTAAATCTGAATTCCGTATAAAGGATATTCCTGCGCCAGTGGGTGCCATTCGTGGCGAAACCGGAATTGTGCGTATGGAACGCGGCGGTCTTGAAATTTCATCGGTATCGGCAGTATTGCCAGATTTCGATTTTGATGTAAACTTAAATGTTTCCGGCTTTAGTTTCAAAGTTTCTGGGCAACCAACAGTACGTGTAAACGGAACCAAATTAGATGCAGCTGCAAAAGGCGCTCTAAGAAGAGCGGGAAGAGGCGAAACCGTACAAATTTTCGATATAAATGCGAAAGTATCAGGAAGTGGCGTTATACTTAAGAAAACTTCGCCAGTAATTATCGAATTGACAAACTAATTTTAGAATAAAACCCCTATAGGTATGAATTTGAAAAATGTTGTTTTATGTGTTTTGGGTTTAGGAATGGCAGCTAGCGCCTCTGCGCAAGTAAATATTCTTAATGCCAAAACCCCAGAGGATATAGGCAAAAAGACCGAATCGCAAATTGCTTATGATAATGATAAACCGTTACCGTATGGGTACACGGACGAGCGTGATGTGTTATGGTCTAAAACCACGTGGGAAATTATTGATCTAGACGAAAGAGTTAATTTTCCTTTGTACTACCCTATAGATACAAACAATATTGGCGCAGATAGACGTTCGCTTTATGATGTTTTAGTGAAAAACATTAAAAACGGAAAGATTGATGGCGTTTATGCCGATTCATATTTTACCGAAAAAAGAACCTTAAAAGATATTGAAGCTTCTTTGGTTTATAGCGATACTACAGATTTAGGTATTGAGCAATACAATGCCGAGGGTGTAGTAGATCCACAATATGTACGTCGCTTTGCACTAAACGCTGGCGATATTGAAGCTTGGCATATTAGAGGCTATTGGTACTTAGACAAGCGCCAAGGCGAATTAAAATACCGTTTGCTCGGTCTTTGTCCTGTGGCAAACGAAGCGCGTTCTAAAGCTTTTCCAGAAGATGGAGTTGATGCTAAAGTGGAACTTTTTTGGGTATGGTTTCCGGGAGCTCGGGAGGTTTTACACGAAGCAAAAGCCTTTAACCGAAAAAATACTTCGCAGCCAATTTCATACGATCATCTACTAAATTCAAGACGCTTTAATGCCGTGATTTACAAAGAAGATAATGTATATGGCGATAGAGGTGTTGATGATTACATTAGCGACAATGCACTTATGCAATTGCTTGAGTCTGATAGAATAAAGGAACAAATACGTAATATAGAAATTGATTTGTGGAATTATTAATAATTCAATAAATCTAAAAATTGAAATAAAGCCCTTCAAGTTCCATTTTGGAATGTGAAGGGTTTTTTTATTGCTAATTGTAAATTATTAAACCAAAGAATGTCATTTCACAAAAAATTGAAACGTACAAATGAAAAAGGTTGATTATATTGTTGTTGGTCTTGGAATAGGTGGCATTTGTTTGTGTGAGCAGCTTAAAAAGCAAAACAAAAGTTTTGTAACTATTGACGGAGGGAGTAAAGGGGCAACCGCAAAATCTGGGGGCGTTTTTAATCCAACGGTGCTTAAGCGCTTTACCGCAGCTTGGAATGCTACAGCTTTTTATCCTGCGGCTATTGATTTTTATACCGACCTCTCAAAAGAATTAAATGTTGAATTTTTTACCAAAACACCAATATTTAGAATTTTTAAAAGTATTGAGGAACAAAATAATTGGTCCGTAGCAAGCGACAAAATTGAATTACGGCAATTTCTTTCTTCAAATTTTTTAAAAAATACCAACCCATCTATTAATGCTGCTTTTGGTTTTGGTGAAGTATTGGGAACCGCAATAATAAAAACCGAAATATTACTTTCGCATTACCGTGATTATTTGCAGGCTGAAAATATATTGCTATCTGAAAATTTTCAATATCAATTATTGGAGCAGCAGGAAAATGGGGTTTGCTATAAGAACATTTCAGCTAATAAAATAATTTTTGCGGAAGGTGCCAGCGCAATTAATAATCCATTTTTTCCGAAACAAACAATTGTTGGCAATAAAGGCGAATACCTGTTAATTCAGGCGCCGGAATTAAAGTTAGATACGTTGTTAAAGGGCGCATTTTACGTAATTCCCCACGGAAATGGTATATATAAGGTGGGTGCAACTTTTAACCGAGATGACTATACAGACCATCCCACAGAAACGGCAAAGGCAGAAATTCTGTCAAAATTAAAAACCTTTATAAACTGTCCGTTTAAAGTAGTCGAGCAAACCGCGGGGGTTCGGCCTACCACCAAAGATCATAGACCTATTTTAGGAAGTTTAAACAATCATCCAAACCTTGTGTTTTTTAATGGCTTGGGCTCGCGAGGTTTTTTGATGGCACCTCTGCTTTCGGAAATACTTATTAATGTGCTGGAAAAGGAACAACCCCTTCCTAAGGAAATGGACATTAAAAGACTCTTGTAAGTTCAATAGCCTATTATTTTGCTTTTTCTTCGTTATAATCTACAAAAAAATTAATCCAGATATTTCTTGAAACCCTTACAATGGGAGGATAGAGTATTACTAACAAGAGAATTATGACCCCAAACGTATAATTTCTGTCTAACCCAATAATAAAATAGGTTATAATAAAGGCGGCAATTGCCAAGGCACAACCCACGCCGTAACTAACGTACATTGCACCAAAGTAAAACGACGGCTCTATTTTAAATTTTTGCCCACAATGACTGCAAGTATCGTGCATTTTCATGATTTTGGAAACTTTATACGGATTTTTTTCCAGATACATTTCGCCTTTATGGCACACCGGGCAAGTGCCGGTAAAAATACTATAGAGTTTAGAACCTTTGAGGAATTGCATTATAGGCTTTTTTAGCACTGCAAAAATAAGCATCTTTGCAGATATTTCAGCGGTAATACACAAATCATCATTCCGAATTTATAAATGATAAATATCCACAATCTTTCGGTTTCCTTTCAAGGCGACTATTTGTTCGAAAAAATTACATTCCAGTTAAAGCCGGGGGATCGCGTGGGCTTGGTTGGTAAAAATGGTGCAGGCAAATCTACCTTGCTCAAAATTATTGCCGGAGAACAGGAATATGACAGCGGCCAAATTGCAACCGATAAAGAAATTTCCATCGGCTTTTTAAAACAGGATATAGATTTTGAAAAAGGTCGTTCGGTTTTAGAAGAATCTTACGAAGCCTTTACCGAAATAAAAAAACTTGAAAAAAAGCTTGAAGAAATAAACATTCAACTCGCTGAGAGAACAGATTATGAGAGTGATGGCTATCATCAACTTATGGTAGATTTAAATGATGTCCAGCATCAGTACGAAATTCACGGTGGATATAATTACCAAGGAGAAACCGAACGTATTTTGCAGGGGTTAGGTTTTCAAAGAGAAGATTTTACCAAGCGTACCGAGACTTTTTCCGGTGGTTGGCGGATGCGTATTGAATTGGCAAAATTGCTGCTTCAAAATAACGATATTCTGCTGCTGGATGAACCTACCAACCACTTAGATATAGAGTCTATTCTTTGGCTCGAAGAATTTTTAAAAAGCTATGCAGGGGCTGTTGTTATCGTATCGCACGATAAAATGTTTTTAGACAATGTTACGAACCGAACTATTGAAATTTCCCTTGGAAAGATCTACGACTTCAATAAGCCATATACGCAGTATTTAGTTCTTCGGAATGAATTGCGCGAACAACAATTGGCATCCCAAAAAAACCAACAAAAACAAATTGAACAAACTGAAAAGTTAATAGATAAATTTCGCGCTAAGGCCAGTAAGGCAACCATGGCGCAATCGCTGATAAAAAAACTAGATAAAATTGATAGAATTGAAGTAGATGAAGACGACAATAGTGTAATGACACTGCGTTTTCCCGTTTCAATTACTCCCGGAAAAGTAGTAATTGAGGCTGAAAATATTTCAAAAAGTTATGGAGACAATAACGTTTTAAACAGCGTAGATTTATTGGTGGAGCGCCAGAGCAAGATAGCCTTTGTTGGTCAGAACGGTCAAGGTAAATCTACATTGGCAAAAATTATTGTTGGCGAAATTGAACACGACGGTAAAGTGCTTTTGGGCCATAATGTGCAAATAGGATACTTTGCCCAAAACCAGGCCGATTATTTAGATGGCAGTAAAACGGTGTTGGATACAATGATAGACGCTGCCAACGAAAAAAACAGAAGCAGAGTACGCGATATTTTAGGATCGTTCCTTTTTCGTGGCGATGAAGTTGAAAAATATGTTCGTGTACTAAGCGGTGGCGAGCGCAACCGTTTGGCCTTGGCTAAGCTATTGTTACAGCCGTTTAATGTTTTGGTTATGGATGAACCCACAAACCATTTAGATATAAAATCTAAAAACGTTTTAAAAGATGCTTTAAAAAACTTTGAGGGAACGTTGCTTTTGGTTTCCCACGACCGTGATTTTCTACAGGGATTAACCAATAAAGTTTACGAATTTAAAGATCATCACATCAAAGAATACTTGGGCGATATTGATTATTTCCTCGAGCAACGGAACCTTGAAAACCTGCGCGAAGCCGAAAAACGTACAGTAGTTGCCGAAACCAAAGTGAAACGAACGGCGGGCGAAGAATACGAAATTCAGAAAAAATTGAAATCGGTTAAAAATAAATTGAGCAATGTGGAATCTACCATTTCTTTTTTGGAAAAGGAGATTGCGAATATAGACACCGAGCTTCTAATTAATTATGAAGAAACCATTGCTAAGCCACACTTTTTCGACAAGTATCAAGAAAAGAAAAAGAAGCTTAAAAATTTGATGGAAGAATGGGAACTGCTTCAAGAAACGCTAGATTCTTTATCATAAAAACCATAAAATTTCTGAAAATTCGCTACATTTAGTATATGCACGAGCACTTTTTTCAATGCCCACATTGCTGGGAAGAAATTTCGATGTTGCTGGATACTTCTGTGCGGCAGCAAACCTATATTGAGGATTGTGAAATTTGTTGTAATCCAATTGAAATAGCCGTTAGTTTTCAAAATGCCGAATTAACTGCATTTACAGCGCACCCAATCGGACAGTAAGTTTGAAGAGGACGTAGCTCTGCAATTATAAAAAATTATTCACAACGTAAAATAGTTTGTGATATAGGAAATTCCAAACTGTAGTTTTATTAGCTCACATTCAAAATTTTAAATCATAATTTTGGTTAGTGCAGCTTTTATGCTAATCCAAAGAAAATTAAACACCGATTTAGATTTATCTCTCTTTGCTTCGGCTACCCCTTTCTTGTAGGAATCTCCATTTTCAGTACTGTTTTTTGATATAAATATATTGGCAATTGCCGAGAGTACTGTGTTCTTTTTTCTTCCGTCTTGCTGAAGAATTTTCACCTTAAAATCAGAATAACTAATTTTCATATTAGTGGTAGAAGTACTGTTGTTGCCATCAATGGTAAAAAAGGTTTTATTGGTTTTTCCTTCCAGTCTCACTTTTAAATTTGGTTCGGTAAAGTTGTTCATTTTATTTGCTGCAAGTGTTCCTAAGGTTCCTTGAAACAAAAATGCGTCTTGTTTATTATTAACGTCAAAACTCCAATCTACCGAAATGGGCGTACTATCCATAAAGTTTGCTTCAATTTTAATTGTGGTTTTTTCAGGACTTTTATAGGTGTTGCTCAAGTTGGAAATGGCGGCGTTTAAATTATTAAAAGTAATTGAACCGCCCATGTTTTCGGCTTTTACGCGTTCTTCATATTTAATTTTTGCATCTTCAATTCTTAAGGAATTTACCGTTAATTCAAAAGGTAGCTCACGTAGCATTTTACTGTAAAGTGGTTTTGTTTTTAAATCGTCAGCTGCCAATTTATCGCGATATATTTCTAATGAAGGCGCAGTTAAAGACACTTTTTTGCTTTGTGCAAAAAACTGGCGATTATTAAATCCGAAATTAATTCCCTCAACGGTTACTTTTTTTAAAGTAAGGTCGTAGTGATCTCGTTCTGTGGTTATAATTTTTGAAAGTTGCGTTTTTGAATACTTCGTGTGCAGTCTAAGATTTTTAAAAATGGCAACTGTATTTTCTAGGGCAAAATCCTTTACGGTTAAATTTTCATAAGGACTCACTTTTACAAATACGGAATCGCTGGTTGCTTTGTAATTGTCAAAAATCATGGGGATTTTTCTCCGTACGGTATTCTTGTCTATTTTAATTCCCGTAACCGCTACGGACAGTCCTTTGGTGTATAGTTTTGTAGAATCTTTACCTTTTTCATAAATAACAAACTTACTATTGTCAATTCGAATATTTTTTACAAAAATGGGTTTGTAGATATCAATAATTCCTTTGTTAACCGTATCGGTACTTGGCACAACACGATCTTTATAATAAGCCATTATTGGGTTTTCAACAGAAATAGTTTCAATGTGTATTTCGTCTTTAAACAAATAATCCCAATAGCTAATGTGTGAAATTTTCAGCTTTTCAACATTTATAAATGTGTGTTTTAGACTATCTGTTTTATTCTTTATTATAAGCGAAGCATTGGTTATTGATAGCGAGCCCCCAAAAGATTCTACGGTAATGGCATCGTAGGAGCGAATCATGTTTTTAGGTAAACGTTCATTTACAAATGATTCCAATTTATTTTTTAAGAAAATATTTATGGAGATGGTAGCAATAATAAAAACGATACCTAAAGTAAATACAATATAGAAAGCCCTCTTTATTTGTTTGTTCATAAATTAAAGATAGGCAAAGATAATAACGCAAAAACAACTTTATATAATACTTTGCAAAATTTAATGAAGGAGCGCTTGTGGAGTCGAAAAAGCTTCTTATCTTTGCAGTCCAATATTTCTGTCGGCATTATGAACCGAAAAGTTAAAAGCTACAGTTGAAATATTAAAAACCCATATCGCGGGATAGAGCAGTAGGTAGCTCGTCGGGCTCATAACCCGAAGGTCACAGGTTCGAGTCCTGTTCCCGCTACTAGGAAAATCAAGCCTTCACAGAAATGTGGGGGCTTTTTTTATGGAGTGGGTACAGAATAGGTACAGAATATAAAAATGGATCAAGACCAATTGTTGTGTTTATGCAAAAATTGTGGTTAATCTATAAAGGAAGAATTCTACATTTTTGACTCCTCTAAACTGCGCTCTAAAAGCTTTTATTTTTGCATTGAATGATTCTGCTGATGCATTTGTACTTCTGTTTATAAAATAGTTTAAGATTGATCTATAATTGAGTGTTATGGTATTTGCAATTGTGTTGAACGCTCTAAAGCCTGTGTTTTCTACATCTTTGTACCAATGAGCCAGTTTTGTATAGGCTGTTTCTATGGATGTTGCCGTATTGAATATATTCCGAAGTCCTTGAACTAGGTCAAAAGCAATTTTTATATCGGGATATTGATTGAACAATATCTTACTTCTGCGGTACTGATTTTCAGTCCAGTTTGATGGCGCTTTGTATAGTAAGTACCTACTTCTGGCCAACAGTTGTTATGCCCAGTTTTTATCTTTTCTTCGTGTAGTTAAAGTTTAATCCAAGCGAGTAATGGCGCTACTCTGTAACCTATCAATCTAAATACATTAACTTGGCTGCTTCTTCAATTTCCTTATCTATATCTGAGTCAAATTTAAAGCTGTAAAGAATCCAGGTTTGGTCTGGTTTATAGAATTGGAATGTATATCGAATGGGTTGCCGGTCAAATTTTACTAGATAGCTTAATAGTACATAGCTTTCCGCGAGTTTTTTCTCGCCTATTAGCTCATAGCCGTAATATTGTCCCACATAATTTTCGTTTAAGCCCTCCAATTTATTTTTTAAATTGGTAATTGCCTCTGTAGCCTGTTCCATCCATTTGTTGCTGGAATACAATTTATCTATTGCTATGGAAGCTCCTTCGTTTTGGTAATTCACAAAAAACGTTGCGGCCATTTCTTTAGGCGAGTTCTGGGCTACCATAAATTGTGATGCCACCAATACTAAAATAATTAAGCTCTTTTTCATCATTTTTCTTGAAATTTTTATTTAAAATTATGTGTTTTAACGATATCTAGTTTCTTAAGTTTTAACGCAAATTAGTTTATTTTAAATTTGGGAATGGCAATCGATACGAAACTGAAAATTTTTTACCGTTCAATACCACTGCTTGATTTTCTTCTAGTGAATTCAATAAGGTTAAAAATTCTTCAAAATTTGATTTTGATAAATAAACACTGTATAGAAATTCGCTTCTTCTAATTGTGGTTTCACTATCTAAATTAGGCCAGTTTTCGGGCCAATTCTTTGGTGTTTCAACAGAGTGGTTGTAATCTGTTAAAAGCACTTCAATTGTTTCGGGGAGCCATTCAGTAGCTTTTTTATTTTTGTAGTTAATTAATTTGTCGAAAACGTTTAAAAAGTAGCTTGGAGTTTTTGCTCTAGCTGCATTACTGTTTCTTAAATCGCCATACACCCCTTTTGTGTTGGGCTGATCAAAATTTAGAATTAATTCGTTTGTAGGTTGATCCGTTAAACTCGTTGTTTCTACATATGCTGTCATTTTAGAAAGACTATCTGTTATTCCCAAACTATTGATTAAGTTTTGAGTCTGAATTGAATCTAAGTTTACCGTATAAAATTTTGACATTTTCTTTTTTGGTAATTGATATATAATATTACCACTTTTGTAAATGGCTATGGTAGGTACATCAGAACCAATAACCATTTCCCAAGGGTTATATTCGGTTAAAACCACCACGGGCGATCCAAATTGGCTATTCCATTCTTGCGCGAATGAGAGGTTTAGCATAAAAATTAAAAATAGCGGAATTAAAGTTTTCTTTACCATCTTATTATGTTTAAGGCTTATATTGTATGCGTTATTTATTGCGTAAACCGCTATTTTGGGATAATACAATTGAAAATTCTTTTAATAAATACAGGCATTGTAAACCTCCATGAACCAAACATGGCCTGAGGATATACAATGTAGTGGGGAGGGTAAAGCACTAAGCTTCATTCCAAATGTATTAAAAATGGCTGAGTTATCTTTATTTATTGTTAAAAATTATTAAGGGTACCAATGGGTGCATTTTACCATGAAGATTGGGTAGCAACCACGTACTTTCACGATTTCGCTATGTTTTAAAAGTTTTAATATGTTTTTTAGTTAAAAGCGGCCTCGGAAAGAATACGCTAGAATAATCCCACGGCGATAATAAAACTTACGGTGCAGAAAATTAACCGTATCTTCGCCCCTTATTAAAACCGTCTTCTTAGTTTTAATGGTTTTTAAAAAGACCGAATTCTAAAAGCGCCGCGATATACTATCTCCAAGCGCAGCGGTCTACATCTTAAAATAATTTATGACATTTAAATCTCTTGGGCTTTCCGATGCCCTGCTAAAAGCAATTAGCAAAAAAGGATATGAAACGCCTTCGGCAATTCAACAAAAAGCAATTCCCTTAATTTTAGAAAGCAAAGATGTGTTGGCATCGGCACAAACGGGAAGTGGAAAAACCGCTGGTTTTGCATTGCCCATTTTACAAATTTTAAATAGTGAACCCGCTTTTCGGAAAAGACCCGTTAGAGCATTAATACTTACCCCAACGCGCGAACTTGCGGCGCAAGTGCAGGATGAATTTAAAGAATATAGCGAATATACAGACCTGCGTTCTACCGTTATTTTCGGTGGCGTGGGTGCAAATCCACAAATTAGGGCATTGCGAAATGGGGTGGATATATTGGTAGCCACACCCGGTAGATTGCTGGACTTGGAAAATCAAAATGCGCTTTCCCTTTCAAAAGTAGAAATTCTTGTATTGGATGAAGCCGATAGAATGCTCGATATGGGTTTTCTGCGCGATATTAAAAAAATTCTGGCGCTACTTCCTTCTAAAAGACAAAATTTGCTTTTCTCCGCAACTTTTTCAAAAGAAATAAAAAAACTGGCAAATGAATTTCTTCATCATCCTGTTTTAGTTGAAGCTACTCCAGAAAATACAACCGTTGAAAAAATTGATCAGACCGTATATCGGGTAGATAAAGCACAAAAAACAGAATTAATCATAAAATTAATTTCGGAAGGAAACTGGAAACAAGTACTCGTTTTTACACGAACCAAGCACGGTGCCAATCGTTTAAGTGAAAAACTTGAAAAGGTGAAAATTACTTCTGCCGCTATTCACGGTAATAAAAGTCAAGGCGCGCGAACACGAGCGCTTTCTGGATTTAAAGAGGGAAGAATACGCGTTTTGGTAGCAACCGATATTGCAGCTAGAGGGTTGGATATTCCATTGTTGCCACACGTAATTAATTATGAATTGCCAAACGTTTCCGAAGATTATGTGCACCGTATTGGCCGTACCGGAAGGGCAGGGGCCAGTGGTGAAGCACTTTCATTGGTAAGTCTAGATGAGGTTGGCTATTTAAAGGATATTGAAAAGTTGATTGGCGAACGGCTGCAGCCCAAAACCCTTCCCGACTTTCAACCCACAGAAACCATGGCCGATGTAAAAGCTGCTGAGGAAGAAAAGAAACAACAAAGGGCAAATCGTCACAGTCGTGGGAGGAATGCACAATCTAAAAAATCCGCCCAAGGCAAGAAACAGAATAGTGGCAGAAATAGAGGTAGAAGGTAGTTCAATCTGCCTTTAATCTGAACCCAGTTTAAAATGAAACCGTCTATTTACGCGCAATTGATACAATTGAACACGTAAATAGACGGTCTTGTTTTTTTAAATTTTAGCGAGTGTAGATAAATAGTTTGTTTATTTCTTCGGTGGAATTGGTGGCGGTACGAGATTTTTCACGGGTTTTATCGTTTGTAAATATGCAAACATTGCTTTTAAATCAGATTCAGGTAATTGTGAAATGGTTTGCCATGGCATTGGAGGTAAAAGGTTTCTCCCGTTTTCCATGCCTTTGTACTTACCGTGTTTGATTGATGTTAAAAACTCCTTTTCCGTCCACCCTCCAATACCAGTATCGTCCGGAGTTATATTTGCTGCAAAAGAGGTGCCCCAGGGTCCCACGGATGCAGTAAGACCAGGTGTAAACAATACAAAGTTTTTAGCGGTTTCAAGGTCATAGTTTGGTATTGCCTCATCTGCGGGATGCCCCGAAAGAAGTAGATCTGGATGGAGAATGGGGCCGCGATCGGTCATTTTTTTAGGCGAATGACAATCGTGACAACCCACTGCACTTATTAAAAGTTCGCCCCGTTTTATAGCAGATTCTATAATTTCTGTTTCTTGGGCTTCGTACAATTTGGGTTCAGCCTCGTCCTTTTTTTTGTCGCAAGCAGTAAGCATGCAAATCAATGCTAGACTTAAAAATTGATTTTTCATAATGTTTGTTGATTTGATTAAGCAATAAAATTAAGAAATATTCTTTTTCAATTTTTAAAACAATCGCTATTTTAATCTGATAATTAATGGGTTACATCTATTTTTCTATTTAAACACATAGTAGATTACTGTGCAAATTTATGGCGCAATATCTCAACCTAAAATGAAACGCTGTACCGTGCTTATGCGTAACTTTGCGCTTCATTAGGTATGAAAAACAGCATTATTAAATTTATTGATTCCTTCTATTTTTTGTTTCGGTGGTTGTTACCTTTAAAAACTTATAGATATGCAGCTTGTGGTGGTGGCAACCTTGTTTTCGATACTTTGCTGTATTTTATTAGCTACAATTTCATCTTTGCCAAAAAGAATCTGGATCTGCATTTTATAGTGCTTAGTCCACATATTGCCTCCCTGTTTTTGGTATTTCCGATAACATTCGTTACGGGTTTTTTGCTTCAAAAATACGTTACTTTTCAAGCTTCAAATTTACCTTGGAAAACTCAGTTTATTAGATATTTTATGGTAGGTATGGGAGCTCTGGTGCTAAACTATATCTGCTTGAAAATTTTCGTAGATGGTTTTGGTTTTTATCCTACGCCGTCAAAGATTTTAACAGCTTTTATTGTTGTAGCCTATAGCTATTTACTTCAAAATAAATTTAGTTTTAAAAGAATTTGATATTTATTGTTCGCGCAATTCACGCCGATATTCTTCACTCTTAGCTTCCAAAAAGTCTATTATTTCTATAGTACTTTGTTTCATGACTGTTTGATATTTGGGATCGTCTTCACAGAAAAAAATAAATGAATAGATGTTGAGTTTTCCTATTTTTAATCCATCGATAAAATAACTTTCGGGAAACTTTTCCAATAAACTTAGGGTCAACGCGGCAGTTTTTTCAAATTCCAAATGTTTTTTCAGCATTTTGGTTCGCCCAGAAATCATATTTAAAAGTGCATCTACTGGCCCGGAGGTTGCGGCGTATAATTGGCGTCGGGTTTTGGAGAGCTTTGGCAAATCTGCATTTGGCAAGCCAATGGAGGTGGCGGTTATAGGGGCTTCAATGGGTATTATATTCGCGTCGCTGCCTATATAGCCGGTGAGTGGGCGCCTTAGAGTTACGGTACTTAGTTGGTTCATTTTTTCGCTCAGATTAATGCTGATTTTTTTGTTGAGTAGTTGCTCTTCCCCTATAACAAGCGTTGTGTTTTCAATCTGTACAGCCGAAACCGAAAGGGTATCGTTTACCGCAACCGCAATTTTAAAGTTTCCAGCCGCATCACTTATGGTACCTTTGTTTGAAGATATGTTAAAAACAGTAACTCCTTCAACATCAATTGCGTCTGCGGTGCTAATTTTTCCGTCCAATAGCAATCGTTGCGAAAACATATTACTGGAAAGTGAAATGGCAACAAGTGCCAAAAGCGTTTTTAAAATTTTAGTTGAATCGCGGAAGCGATATGTAAATAAAAGTTGCGCCATTTTTAATTTTAACCAAGTGTAGAAAAAAAGCGGCATATATAAATATAACTTGACGTAACCTTAACATTCATGATTGCAAAATTTACCTTCCGGACTACCTAATAACCTCGGAATTATAATTTTCTGAAATTATCACAATTCACTTTTTGTAAAATATTTCTTCCGTAACCAAAAAGAAACCCGAACTAATAAAATAAGTGCCGGTACTTCTACCAAAGGCCCAATTACTCCCGTAAATGCTTGCCCCGAATTTAATCCGAATACAGCGATAGCCACGGCGATTGCCAGTTCAAAATTATTGCCGGCAGCCGTAAAAGCAATTGACGCAGTTTTGTTATAAGTGGTTCCTATTGCTTTAGAAAGGAAAAAACCAATAAGAAACATTATTATGAAATAAATTAATAGTGGTACTGCAATTAGGAGTACATCCAAAGGAATTTCTACAATCAATTCACCTTTTAACGAAAACATTACAATGATTGTAAATAGTAAGGCTATTAGTGTAAGAGGCGAAATAGCAGGAATAAATTTGGTAGTGTACCACGTTTCTCCTTTCCATCGCACTAAAATTACCCTGCTCAATATGCCAAGTAAAAATGGAATTCCTAAATAAATAGCGACACTTTCGGCTATCGTAGCTATTGAAATATTTACAATGGCACCCTCAAAACCAAAATATGGTGGCAGTACAGTAATAAAAAGCCAGGCATAAAAGCTATAGGCAAATACCTGAAAAATACTGTTAAGCGCTACCAATCCTGCTCCGTACTCGCTACTTCCTTCCGCTAGATCGTTCCAAACCAATACCATTGCGATGCACCGTGCCAGACCAATTAATATAAGCCCTACCATATATTCTGGATAATCGCGTAAAAATGTAATTGCTAAAACAAACATTAAAACAGGACCGATAATCCAATTTAATATTAATGAAATTGAAAGCACTTTAACATCCTGAAAAACCTTGGGCAAAAGGACGTAATTAACCTTTGCCAATGGCGGATACATCATTAAAATTAAACCGATTGCAATAGGGATATTTGTACTGCCACTATTGAAAGAATTCAAAAAATATGGAAAATTTGGAGCAAAATAGCCAATGCCTACTCCTAGGGCCATGGCAATGAAAATCCAAAGGGTGAGGTAACTGTCTAAAAAATTTAATTTCTTAGGATGGTTCATTTTATAAAGCGATTTTTGAAAATATATATTTCATCTCTGTAGCAATCTGCTCGCTGCGTTCTTTATAAACTCGCTGTTGCTGCGGTGTGCCATCAGAAATTTTCGGGTCTTCATATAATAGCGGAAATCGCTTTTCCGATCCTGCTACAAAGGGACAACCAGCATCGGCTTGCCCACAGGTCATTACCGCCGCAAAGTGGCTTTTGGGGTTAGGAGCATCACTGTATTTTTTCGAGAACGCAAAAATAGGTGGCGCAGTTTCAGAATAGGTAATTTTAAAAAGTGGATTACTGAGCTTATTTTCTTTAGAGATTTTAAAACCTGCATTTTCTAAGGTAGATATCACCATGGGATAAACAGCGGTGACTTCCGTACCTCCAGAATAACAAAAAACCTCGTCTATATTAAAATAGGCTGCCGCAGTTTGCGCCCAGATTTGGGCCAAATGGCTCCGTCGCGAATTGTGCGTACAGATAAAATTGAGCCGAATAGCGTAGTTTGCGGCAGCCTTACTTGCAATATATTCCGTTATCGGGTTTAAAAGCAATTTGCGTTCTTCAGAGAGGTTTGCTGTCTCTAACTTTTCGAAATACTCCTGAAGCTCCCAGAATAAGCCTGTGTTTTTATGTGTTAGCAACACCCGGAATTTGGAGTACAGCTAGAACCTTCTTCCTGCAAATCAACCATTTTTAATTTTGGTTTTTCGGTTTTTGTTCCAGGCTTTTCGGCATACACTGTAATGCTAAAAATACCTGTGCCAGCATTGTTAAAACCCTTTACTTCTTCAGCAGAGAGATATTTTTCAAGAATGTCATTCGGAATTACGATTGGCTTCTCTTTTTGAATAACAATGTTTTGAAACCCTGCTTCTTTAATGTATTGTAAATATTCGGTTTTTTGAATGGCCCCTGCCACGCATCCGGCGTACATTTCGGCGTCTTCTTTTAGGGCATCGGGAAGGTTTCCTTCCAAAACAATATCAGAAATACTAAAGTGTCCGCCTGGTTTTAAGACTCGGCTAATTTCGGTAATAACTTTTTGTTTGTTCGGAACAAGATTTAAAACACAATTGCTCACTATTACGTCTGCAACGTCGTTGCTTACGGGCATTGCGTCTATGTCTCCTTCGCGAAATTCTACATTGTTGTACCCCAATTTTTCGGCATTTGCTCGCGCTTTTTCAATCATTATTGGTGTAAAATCTATACCAATTACTTTTCCTTCAACGCCAGTTTCGTGTCTTGCAACAAAGCAATCGTTACCGGCGCCGGAACCCAAATCTATTACGGTATCGCCTTTATCAATCTTGGCAAATTGCGTCGGCAGGCCACAACCCAATCCTAAATCGGCGTCTTCCATATATCCGCTCGTTTCCGAATAATCGTCCATCATTATGTTATAAACTTTATTCGAAGGAGTAGTTGCACCACAACAGGAAGCTGCATTTTCAGCCTTTCCCTGCTCGGCTATTTTGGCATATCGGTTTTTTACGATATCTTTTAATTCTTGCTCGTTTTTCATTTTGAATTTCTTTAAATTGAATTTTTCAGTTAAAACTTAGCAGCATTTTTCAGTAGAAACATCTTGGTCCAAAAACTGAAGCATTACTTCCTTCATATTTGTCCAATTATCTGTATTAATACAATAACAAATACTGGTGCCTTCAATACTGCCTTTAATTAAACCTAGGTTTTTAAGTTCCTTTAAATGCTGACTGATGGTGGGTTGCGCCAAGCCAATTTCTTCTACCAAATCGCCACAAATACAAGCGTTTATTTTAAATAAATGTTGAAGAATAGCCACTCTTGCCGGATGCCCGAAAGCTTTGGCAAAGGTTGCAATCTGGTTTTGTTGCTCGGTAAATATTTCAGTTTTTGTAATTCCCATGATAGCTTTATAAGTTCATTGCAATATTACGATTAAACATTTAAAACGCAATAGATTTTAAAAAAAAATTGATATTTTATTAATTGGTTTTTGAAACTTTCTTTTTATATAGCCATTCTGCTATAAAGCAGATACAGATAATTGTCAAGGAAATAGACACACCCAACAAATTAGAATTACTTTGCTGGATTATCAACACTATAAAAGCAATGGCAGAGAGGATGGCTCCTATTAAACTAATGGTTTTGCTGGCATTTATTTTTCCGGCTTTTTTAAAACTCACATAATTTACAACAGCAAAGATTAGCAGAAAACCAGCACTGCCTGAGGTTGAAATACTTTCAAGATTGAGAAAGTTGGCGGTTAAAAGTGTAAGTATAACTGTAATTAATAGGCCAATAGGCTTATTCCAAAATTGGTCTGTAAAGGAGTGCGGCAATTCATCGTCTTCCGCGAGTTCATAGCTCACGCGACTCCCTCCGTATAAGCTGGCATTAATTGCTGAAAATGTTGAAATCAATGCTGCAATGGTCATTATGGTAAAACCAATTTGGCCAATCATCGGTTTCGCCGCGGCTGCTAAAACGTAATCTTCTGCAGCTGAAATTTTATCAAAACTCAAAGAACCTACGGTTACTATAGCAATAAGAATATATAATAAAACCACAAATCCCACAGAAATAAAATATGCGCGGGGAACATTTTTCTCGGGACGTTTTAAGTTGGGAACGGCATTGGCAATTAGTTCGAAGCCTTCGTAGGCTACAAATATTACCATTCCTCCGGTAAGAAGCTGCAACGGTCCCTCCCAATTTGCGGGGTTAAGTTGACCGAGGTTTACATTGCCAAAAAGTCCGTAAACTCCTAAGCCAGCAAAAGCTAAAAGGATAAATAATTTTACAAATACCGCGAGACTTTCAATCTCACCCACAACCTTTAAACTATAATAATTTATTATCGTAGCCAATAAAACAACACTACTTATAAAAATATGGGTGTCTATCTCTGGGCTGCCAGTTACAGCGATTAAATTTGGCGCGTAAGACCCAAACGCACTGGCGTACAACGAAAGCATAATAATATAGCTTATCCAGAGTACATTGTTAATGCCGCCGCTAAAAATACTTCTACCAAAACCCTCGTTTACAAAACGCACAGTACCGCCTCTGTCGGGAAATGCCAATGATAATTTAGAATAGCTGTAAGCGGTAAATAGCGCTATAATTCCGGCAAAAAGAAATGCCACGGGCGTACCTCCTTTTGCTAAAGAAACAGCCAAGCCTAAAACTGCAAAAATTCCACCCCCAACCATTCCACCAATTCCGATGGCTACGGCATCTTTTAATTTTATGGAATCGTTTGAGTTTTTCATTCCGGTTTATAAATTTAATAGTTTTTCAAAAATTTCGAAATGGTGTTTATCGGTTCGTAAGGAAATTAGAAGGCTGTCATTTTTAATATGTATTGAATAAACTTCTCCAGAAATAAAGAGGGGCTCTAAGTTTGTATAGAGTTTTTTTAGAAGTGTTGTATTCGATTCGCCATTTGTGATAATATATTTATTTGAATAGAGAAAGTCATTTGTATCACGATTTAATGGTTTTTTTAAAAAACTTCCACTGTTTTTTCTATTAATTGAGAAATTGGAACTTGTCGATAACTGCCACGGAGAGGACCATTCAACCATTGTTAGCAAATTTTGCTTTTTTGAAGAAAGCAACAGGTTGCCAGCAGAAGTGTATGTAGCTTTTTTATATTTTAAATACCAAGACTTTGGACTCGTAATTTTGCCTTCAACTAAATAGGACCACGCATTGTAGTTGCCTTTTACTTTACCATTTTTTGTGGCAATGTATTTTTCAAATTCGCTACAGAATTCTGCATTTATTTTATAAAACGGCGATGAAAGCTCGTTGGATGTTGCGTTCGATTTTATTTTCATTTGTATAGCTTAATTCAGGATTTTTTCAAAACAGATACTTGTAGCAACCTTACTGTATTGCCCGTAATTTTCGGTTATGGTATAGTTGCATTTTTTGTACAGGGCAATGGCTTCGGGTTGGTTAATACCCGTTTCCAAAATACATTTTTTATTGCCCAATGCAGCTGCCCAGATTTCCAGATGGTTTAAAATTTTGCCCGCAATTCCTTTGCCCCGTTGCTCCAATAAAACAAACATGCGTTTTACTTCCATTACATTTGGAGCATATTGTTTGATAGCGCCACAACCCACGGCTTGCCCATCTTTATTAAAAGCAACAACGGTGTGCTTTATTGCGTCTAATTTATTGAATTGATCGTAAAAGGCGTGATCATCGCCATCGCGAATAGAAAGTTCCTTATCGAGCAATAAAATTAATTTAATAAAATCCGGATTGGTGGAATTTGTGCGTAATAGATTCATTCGGTTTAAAAAATATACCAAGTGAAGATAGCAAAAACGTGCTGAAGTTTCATATTAAAAATTCAACACGTTTACTAATAAACCAACATTTAGGAACAGAAGGTTTTTAATTAATTATTACTTTTTGCGAAGTAATTTTACCATTGTTACTAATTTTTAAAACATATGTTCCGGGGCTTATATGGCTAATATCCATTTCTATAGAAGCTGCACCTGAATTAAATTTTTCCTTTACTTTTCTTGCGTTTATATCGAAAATTTCAACCTTTGAATAAATTTCATCTTTTCGAAAATTGATAACCAAAACATCATTTGCCGGCGTGGGATAAATAACAAAACCGTGTTTTAATTGCGTGTTTGTTCCTAACTGAATTCCATTGCCTTCAATTACTAAGTACGTGTTGTTTTCGTCAATATCGGTAAAAGTTTCCACGGCTCCCGATGGCCAATATATTTCAATTTCATCAACATTTATTGCATCCCCCAAACCAAAATGATTTGTAAAACTGTTTTGACTGCAATAGCCACTTGCAGCTTCAATTTGGCGGGTTTGCCATACTTGGGTGCCGTTTATTGTAGCTTTAATGCGAACTTTTGCCCCCACTGCCGAATTATTTGAAGGGCTACCAACACAGCGAATTTTAATCCAGTTATTGCCACTTCCCGTATTCGTAAATACCGAATTGTTTTGGTTTTCGTTTAAAGTATTCGCCAAAATCACATCTAGCCAACCATCGTTGTTGTAATCGCCAAACGCACATCCAAAAGTATTACCTTGATGGTTTGCCAAACTGCTGCTCGTATCTTTGTGAAACGTACCAGTTCCGTCATTTATAAAAAGCGAATTTGTTTCTTGCCCCGAAAAATAGGCGTTGCATACTAAAAGATCCAAATCGCCATCGTTGTCAACATCGGCGAAGGCAGAACCAAAGGAGCTTCCCATTTCCAAAGCAATCACAGAACTTGTTTGCTCTATAAAAGTTCCGTTTTCATTTATAAAAAGCTGGTTATTCTGTCCGTTCCAATTGGCAATAAACAGGTCGAAATCGCCATCGTTGTCAATATCTGCCCACGAGCTACCTGCAGAATTTTTGCCATTTTGGGTAATGGAAAGATCTGTAATTTTTGTAAAATTATCGGGGCCATCATTTCTAAAAAGTGAATTGTTTGCATTATTTTCATTCGCTACAAATAAATCGCTGTCGCCGTCGCCGTCGTAATCTATCCAATTTATAGATCGTGAGGCAAGCGTTTCGCTGGTTATAGATAAGCCGGTAACCGCTTCAAAAGAACCATTTCCTTGGTTTTCAAAATACAGATTTCGAGTGGAAACCACACTATTTGTAATATAAGTATCCAGGTATTGGTCGTTGTTGAGGTCTATCCAATTCGCCATTTCAGAATACGTTAGCGGAATTCCGATGGCGTTATCAGGCTCGTAGGTAAAAGTGCCATTGCCATTGTTTCGGTAAAAATAGTTTTTCTTGCCCGTGCCGTTTCTTCCGTACGTTACAACCAAGGCATCTAAATCGCCATCATTGTCAACATCGGCAAAACTCGCTCCGTCCGAGCGGTCGTTGTCCAAGACAATATCATCGGCGGTTACCGTGGTAAACGTATTATCGCGGTTATTTAAATATAGCATATTATTTTGCCCAGCAGTTGGCCCATTGGTAAAAAATATATCGTCCCAGCCATCGCCGTTTACATCAATAAAATTGGCACTTCGCGAGGCGGAAGGCGTTGTGGTAATGTCTGGAAAAGTGGTTTCTTCAAAAGACTGCGAAGCGCTTTTTTCAATAACTAATATGGAAATGAAAATACTGAGAAATTGTAATGATTTTATCATACTATTGAATTTTTAAATTTGGTTTTCAAGCTGAAAATTAATTTAAAATAGTGCTGAATTGGTCGGAAATGTGTTGAATGAAAGAATAGTGTTTTGAATAACCTAAATTCTGCTTTGGAATGATTGTTTTCCAAATTTTTTATTCGGCAGGCATAAAACCATTTTTTGAATTGAAGCCAACTTTGGAATTACACACGGGTTAAAATTCAAAATAACTATATTACAGAACCAGCAGTAGTATATACATGGAACTGCGAAATATGATTGCCAACACACAGGATTATTACGCGAATTTGCAATGTTGAAGTTGCACTGCTGCCAAATCAAAAAAAGTTGAATTTCTTTTTACATTGATTATCGCGTATGGTCAAAAGTTCCTTTTACAGTCTTAAACCGAAGAATACTAAACCCAATAATTGCGGAAAGAAAGGAGCCTATTAAAATACCGATTTTAGCCGAATCTATATACTCGGGGCTACTGTTAAATGCGAGTCCGGCAATAAATATGGCCATTGTAAAACCTATACCGGCCAAGAAGGACACCCCGATAATTTGTTTGTTGGTAATATCTGCGGGTACTTCTATAATTTTTAGTTTTCTGGCAACAAAAATAACTGTAGAAATACCTATACTTTTCCCTAAAATTAAGCAAATAATAATGTTAATAACGAGGGCAGATTCTAAATCCATGCTGCCATTACTATTAAGTGCCACACCTGCATTGGCAAGCGCAAAAACAGGAATTACTAAATATGCCACCCAATTGTGAAGCTTGTGTTCTAATACTTGTAAGGGAGAGCGGTACTTATCGGACCAGTCTTCTAAATCGTCAATTAAATCTAATTGCTCTGCCGAAAGCACAGGTTTTTGAAGAATGTTGCTCTTTTTTAAATTACCCACAATACTGTCTAATTGATCGGTAAATTCAAATGTGCTAATTTTTTGGCGCACCGGTACGGCAAAGGCCATTAAAATTCCGGCCAGGGTAGGGTGAAGGCCAGCTTTCAAAAATAAAAACCAAACCACAAATCCTGCAATAATGGTTAAAAACTCAAAGTATAAACCTTTATAGCTTAAAAAGTAAACAATTGCGAGCAATCCTAAGGCGGAGCCCAGCATTAGCATATCTAAGTCGCCGCTATAAAATACAGCAATTACCAATACCGCGCCCAAATCGTCTACAATTGCAAAGGCTGTTAAAAATATTTTTAAGCTTAAGGGCACTCTATTTCCGAGAACTTTTAAAATTGCCAACGAAAATGCAATGTCTGTGGCCATCGGAATTCCCCAGCCTTTTAGCGTTTCGGGGTTTTGGTTTAATACAATATATAAAATTACAGGAAGTGCAATCCCACCAATGGCGCCAAAAAGAGGAAACATTACTTTTTTGGTAGAATTGAGCTCGCCAATTAAAAATTCACGTTTTATTTCTAGTCCAATCAAGAAAAAGAAAATGGCCATTAACCCATCGTTCACCCATAGTAGAAGGGGTTTTCTCAATTCAAAACCGTCTGTAACAATTCCGAGTTCGTATTGCCAAAAATCTTGGTAACTATCGGCAAATGCCGAATTTGCCCAAACTAATGCAATAATGGTGGTTGCCAGCAATAAAATTCCTGTGGAACTTTGAAGGTTGACGAACTTCTGAAACGGAGAGAGTATTTTTGATTTTACCATATAATTTTTAAGAGCTGGCAAGATACCAAAACCATGACATAATTTAAAAGGCACAAGATACTTACCATCTCGTTTTATGAAATATTTGTGAAAATTGAACTTTTATCGATAAATTTTCCCACTATAGAAGGGGTGTTTTACTGAATGGTAAAAAAACACTTTGTAGAGCGTAGCTAATACAATGATTACTGCCTTCTTTTTTTTATCTTTGCACCTCGTAAAAAGAAAGGAAGATTATGTTCGACAATTTAAGCGATAAGCTAGATAAAGCACTGCACGTACTAAAAGGTCACGGCAGCATTACCGAAGTTAACGTAGCCGAAACTTTAAAGGAAGTACGCCGCGCACTTTTAGATGCCGATGTTAACTTTAAAACTGCTAAGGAATTTACCAATACTGTAAAGGAAAAAGCATTGGGTCAAAACGTGCTTACCACCCTACAGCCCGGCCAGCTAATGGTAAAATTGGTAAAGGACGAATTAACCGAATTAATGGGCGGTGAAACTGCCGGCATCAATTTAAGCGGTACACCAACCGTTATATTAATGTCTGGTTTGCAAGGTAGTGGTAAAACTACTTTCTCTGGAAAGCTTGCGAACTACCTAAAAACCAAAAAAACAAAAAAACCACTTTTGGTTGCCTGCGATATTTATCGTCCTGCGGCAATTAACCAATTGCACGTGGTGGGCGATCAGATAGGGGTTGAGGTTTACAGCGAACCCGAAAATAAAAATCCAGTTCAGATTGCACAAAATGCAATTGCACACGCTAAACAGAATGGTTTTAATGTGGTAATTGTAGATACCGCCGGACGTCTTGCCATAGATGAAGCGATGATGACCGAAATTGCAAACGTACATAAGGCAATCAATCCGCATGAAACATTATTTGTAGTAGATGCCATGACGGGGCAGGATGCTGTAAATACGGCAAAAACCTTTAACGAGCGATTAAATTTTGACGGAGTTGTACTTACAAAATTAGATGGTGATACCCGAGGTGGAGCTGCAATTTCAATAAAAAGTGTTGTAGATAAACCTATTAAATTTATTGGTACAGGCGAAAAGATGGATGCGATTGATGTATTTCATCCCGCACGTATGGCAGACCGAATCCTTGGTATGGGAGACGTTGTTTCGCTTGTAGAAAGGGCGCAAGAACAATTTGATGAAGAGGAAGCGCGAAAACTTCAGAAAAAAATTGCAAAAAACCAATTCGGTTTTGACGATTTTCTGAGCCAAATTCAACAGGTGAAGAAAATGGGTAGCATGAAAGATTTGGTGGGAATGATTCCCGGAGCTGGAAAAGCATTAAAAGATGTTGACATAGACGATGATGCTTTTAAAGGTATTGAAGCCATTATTCATTCTATGACTCCCACTGAAAGAACGCAGCCGTCAGTAATAAATGGCAGCCGAAAAAAGCGAATTGCCAAAGGTAGCGGTACGAGCGTTCAACAGGTAAATCAGCTTCTTAAACAATTTGACCAGATGAGTAAAATGATGAAGATGATGCAAAGTGGCGGCGGAAGAAAGATGATGCAGGCAATGGGGAAGATGCGTTGAAATAAGTAGCAGTATTCAGTAGTAGTAGGCAGTTGTTTCAATTTTAAGTTTAGTTAAACTTGAGTTTCAAAACTTTATTGGCGTATCAAAAAGGATTTGCACTTTCAATGGAAATTTTTGAAATCTCCAAAACCTTTCCCAAAGAGGAAACTTATTCACTTACTGACCAAATTCGAAGAAGTTCACGTTCTGTCTGTGCCAATATTGCTGAAGCTTACCGAAAAAGAAGATACGTAAAGCATTTCATCAGTAAGTTGACCGATAGCGATGCAGAGAATTCTGAAACACAAGTTTGGCTACAATTTGCTATGTCTTCAGGCTATATTTCAGTTGAAATAGAAACTGATCTCAATAAAAGAAGTGAAGAAATAGGCAGGCTAATAAATTATATGATTGATAATCCTGGCAAATTTGGAGTTTGAATTTCTGCAAACTGCAACTGCCACTGAATACTTTTACAAATGACAATACTAGACGGAAAAAAAGTTTCAAACGACATAAAAAATGAAATTGCTGCAGAAGTAGATAAAATGAAGGCCAACAGCGAAAAGGTGCCTCATCTTGCAGCAGTTATAGTAGGTAACGACGGGGCTAGCCTTACTTACGTTGGCAGTAAAGTTAGAGCTTGCGAACGTGTTGGTTTTGAATCTACCCTTATTAATTTGCCCGAGACTGTTAGCGAATTGGAGTTGTTAAAAACAATTAAAGATTTAAACGAAGACGATGCAATAGATGGTTTTATTATTCAGCTTCCATTGCCGCCTCAAATTGATACACAGAAAGTACTTTTAACTGTAGATCCTTCAAAAGATGTAGATGGATTTCATCCCGAAAACTTCGGCAAAATGGCTCTGGATATGAGTACATTTATTCCCGCAACCCCTTTCGGGATATTAGAATTGCTTCAACGATACGAAGTAGATACCAAAGGCAAACACACGGTTGTTATCGGGAGAAGCCATATTGTAGGTCGCCCCATGAGTATTTTGATGAGTCGTAGAGGGTGGCCGGGAAACAGTACTGTAACGCTTACCCATAGCAATACAAAAAACATTGCGCAGATAACTACGCAAGCAGATATTATTATTTCGGCATTGGGGGTTCCCAATTTCTTAAAGGCCGAAATGGTCAAAGACGATGCAGTTATTATTGACGTTGGAATTACGCGAGTTGAAGATCCAACGCATCCAAAAGGGTATGTAATTACTGGCGATGTAGATTTTGAAAATGTGAGCAAAAAAGCGTCTTTTATAACGCCCGTTCCGGGTGGCGTAGGGCCAATGACCATTGCCATGCTTTTAAAAAATACATTGCTTGCAAGAGAACAGCGAAAGGCTTAAGCTTCTTTTTCTTCAGCTAAGCGCCAATCTAGATACTTGTGTAAATCGGTTTCTATCCATCCCATTCCAATAGAAAGAACAGCCAAATCGTCAATATAACCAACGCCTGGAATAAAATCTGGAACTAAATCCATTGGGTTTAATATGTAAAGTAAGGCTACCGCTACCGTTGCAATGGTAAACCAAGGCATATTTGGATAGGTGCCGTTTTTTACGTCTTTTAACATTGCGAACATGATTTTTCCAAGTTCTTTATATTTTTTCAACGGACTGGCGCTACTCAATTTCTTTGAAATGGCTTCTTCATTATCCATTACCAATTCAACATCTTCATCTTTTATTTTTGTGACTTTTTCTTCCACAAAATCTTCGTTTACCTTAGAGTCCATCATAGCAATGTTAGACGATTTCTTATTTTTCTTTTTTCCGAAAAGCATACGTTTTTATTTTTTCTGTTTTAAAAGTAATTAATTGTAAACCGAATACTTTTAAAATTTTGTTATAAATACTTTACGAGCAATTATATTTTAAAAATTGTGACTTAAAATGAAATTTTAGAGTTTTTCTTCTGAATCGTAAACATCGGTTTTTCCGTATTCTGTTCTGTAAATTCTAACGATAACCATAAAGAGGCTTATGAGCAGTGGCCCAAATATTAACCCGATGAAGCCAAACAATGGAACGCCCACAATTACTCCTATTAAGGTAACTAAAGGATGTACATTATCTAACTTTTTGAGTACATAAAGACGAATAATGTTATCTGTTGAACCTACTACTACAAAGCCATAAACAAGTATCCCCCATGCCTGAAAATCGTGGCCGGTTGAAAGTGTAAGAACGAAAACCGGAAGAATTCCCACCAAAGTTCCAACAAAGGGAATCATACTGCCAATAGTAACAATTACGAACCAAAAGAAAGGATCCGCAATACCAAAAATCAAAAAGCCTATTAAGGCTACGAATCCCTGTGCTATGGCAACCAACGGAATTCCCAAGGCATTTGAACGCACCATGGCCTGAACTTCTATGCCTATCTCTTTTAAGTTGCCCCTGTCCATTGGGATGTATTCTTTTAAAGAAGCTCTTAAATCTTTGCGATTGGTTAGCATGTAATAGAGCATAAAATACATAAGCCCGATGGCGATAAACGCATTAAAGGTACCTCCTGCCAGACTTTGTAGATTTTCTGAAAGCCAACCCGTTATGGCAGAGGGGTCTATTTGTGAATTAAGATCGTAACCTACGCTGTCTTCAATCTTGCCTAATTGTTCCTTTAGTGCTCTGATTACGGCTGCCGAATTTTGTACGGCATCGCCAATTTTATTTGTAAGCATTAAGATTATACCTGCAATGGGTATAAGAATGCCAACAAACGATAAAAACATTAAAAATGCGGCGGCTAACGAAGAATTCCACTTTTTAACTTTCACCAACTTGGTCATCCATTTGCGCATTAAAACATAAATCGTGATAGCTCCTAAAACCCCCGTTAGATATGGTAATAGCTCTCTAAAAATAAGACTGCCCATAAATAAAATGAGCAGGATTACAAATATTTGACGAATAATTTGTGGTGGTATTTGCTTGTTCATTTTGCGAATAATTGGGTTGCGTTTGAAAAAGCTTTAAACTCCAAAGCATTTCCTGCAGGATCTTTAAAAAACATGGTGGCCTGTTCGCCAACTTGTCCTTTAAATCGTATATATGGTTCAAGGATGAAGGTAATGTTTTTTTGAATTAGTTTTTCAGAAAATACCTTAAAGGTTTCCATATCCAGCACAACCCCAAAATGGGGAACGGGCACTTGTTTACCATCAACAGGGTTTGCCGATTTGTATTCCTGGACGACCGTATCCTTTAAATGAATGACTAGCTGATGTCCGAAAAAATTGAAATCAACCCAATGATCGCTACTGCGTCCTTCAGTAAGTTCTAGTGTATTTTTATAAAAGTCGCGACAGCGTTCTAGATTATCTACCGGAATTGCGAGATGGAAAGGCCGTAGTGTATGGGTCATTAATTGTTTCTTAATGCGTGGATTAATTCTTTTTTATTCATCTTTGATCGGCCTTCAATTCCAACATTCTTAGCCTGTTCGTACAGCTCATTTTTGGTCCATTCTTCATAGGGTTCAGATTTTCCGCCCTTTTTTCCGGCATTTTCAGTATTAGCAATACGAGCGGCTTTTTCTTTACTATACCCTTTATCGCGAAGTGCTTCGTATTGGTCTTCGTTTTTAATTCTTGAATCTGGCATAACAGTTTTTTTAAAAAATAAAACCTTTTGCACAGCAAAAGGCTTTTAATATTTATTGATTATTATGTTTGGTCTGTGTCTTTTTTATTTTTTAGCAAACCAATTCCGGCGAAGAAGAAAACTATTCCGAGAATAATTAGTGCCCATGGGCTCATGCCAACTTCCATACTGCCAAATACGCTCAGTATCCCTAGAATAAGGCCTATTCCGCCTGCAATGGTTAAAATAAATCCTAAAATCTTAATCATAATTTAATTGTTTTGATGGTTAACTAGATTAAAATTAAAGGAAAAGGTTTGTTCAGTAATGAACCTTAACAAAATCTTTGCAGGAAAATCTATTCGGTAGAAGGTTCCCAGCCAATCATAAAATATTTAATTGGAGCCTCATCAGGAATTTGATTAGCTTCTACTTCTAGATTCATATCGTAACGGAGTTCTTCCGAAAGGCTTTTTTTATCAATGGTTAAATACACGTCAGTTTCCTTTAAAAATATAACCACAGCGTTAATTGTTGTTTCTATATTGTCTATGGTGTAATTGGCCTTTACATCTTTAAAAGTACTTGCGGTAGATAAGCCTTTATCAGTTTTATAACGAGGATCCAAAACCTGAATATTGGTTATGGGTGAATTAGGATCGTTTTCCTTTTGAGGTGAAAGCAGTAATAATTGTTTTCCGCCATTTTCATAAATTGCAACTTCACCTTGAGTTTCGAGAGCATTGGGCGAGGAATTTATCTTTACAATAGAATCTGAGGCAAAAATTGAATCTACCTGCTTTATTTTAATTTCCTTGGTTAAATTGCCAATGGCGCCATTTTGAATTAAAAATGGATCACTGTCTTCTCCACATTGAATAAAAGCGAGGCTAACAAGGGCTATAATCAGTAGTTTTTTCATTGTATTTTTTATTTCTATTAATTGTTAAATATTTGATTGATATGTGTGGATAAAACGACGTAAAGTTACCGCATCATTTTCCCCAATATCCCTAATACACTACGTATTACGGTAGGACTGGAGAGGGTTTTTATCCACGGATTTACAGTGCTTCGTCGGCGAGAGGTGCTTCGTCTATTGCTAGAAGTACTTTTTCTGGCGGCTTCTTTTTCTTTTTCAGCTTTTTCTTTTGCTTCTTCGCGATTTGCTTCTTCAATTTTCTCTGTTAGCATTTCATAGGCGCTTCTGCGATCTATAACTTCGTTGTATTTCGGAATTAATTTCGACGTATTTAATAGGCTTTTTAATTCCGTATCTGTTAAAATATCCATACGGCTCATGGGTGCCCGGAGCATAGTGCGTGCCAGAGGCGTTGGAATTCCCTTTTCGTTTAGGGCGCTAATTAATGCTTCTCCAATTCCCAAAGAAGTTAAAACTTCGTCGGTTTTATAATATTCTGAAATAGGATAGTTCTCGGCAGTAAGCTTAATTGCTTTTCTGTCTTTTGCCGTGAATGCGCGGAGGGCATGTTGAATTTTTAACCCGAGTTGACTCAGCACTGCGTCTGGAACATCTGTTGGGTTTTGCGTTACAAAATAGAGCCCCACACCTTTAGAACGTATAAGTTTTACAATACTTTCAATTTGGTCCAGTAACGAACTGCTCGCTTGGTTAAATATTAAATGGGCTTCGTCTATAAATATAACGAGCTCTGGCCTGCCGCTATCACCCTGTTCGGGGAAAGTTGCATAAATTTCTGCCAACAGGCTGAGCATAAATGTTGAAAAAAGTTTTGGCCTATCCTGGATATCGGTTAAACGAATAATGTTTATAAAGCCTCTTCCGTTTTCATCTATTCGAAGCAAATCGTCCGTATTAAACGATTTTTCGCCAAAAAACAAATCGGCGCCTTGCTGTTCTAATTCAACTATTTTTCGAAGAATTGCACCGGTGGAAGAAGATGAAATCCTGCCGTATTCGCTCGCAAATTCTTCTTTGCCTTCATCGGTGGTGTACTGTAATATTTTTTTGAAATCTTTTAAATCCAGTAACGGCATTTTGTGGTCGTCACAATATTTAAAAATTACCGAAACAATGCCCGATTGTACGTCGCTCAAATCTAAAATTCTGGAAAGTAAAACAGGGCCAAATTCACTAACGGTTGCACGAAGGCGAACGCCATCTTGGTCTGACAGGGTTAATACTTCAACTGGAAAGTTTTTTGCTTCAAACGGAAAACCTATTGCATTATGGCGCTCCTGGATTTTTGGATGGTCTGCACCCGGTTGCGCAATTCCGCTAAGATCGCCTTTTATATCCATCAACAATACTGGAATTCCTTTGTCAGAAAGGTTTTCTGCAATAATTTGAAGGGTTTTGGTTTTTCCAGTTCCAGTAGCACCCGCAATGAGCCCGTGACGGTTTAAAGTTTTTAACGGAACTTTTACATAAGCATCTTTTACAGTTTCGCCGTTGAGCATTGCGGCACCGAGATTTATGTAGTCTCCTTTGGTTTTATAACCATCGTTGATATAATCAAAAAAAACCTGTTTGTCTGCCATGGAATTAAGTTTTGCGCAAAAGTAACGAAATATAAATTCCAAATCTCTAAATACTAAATTTGAAATAAAAAACAAATTGAAATTTTTTTGAATCAGGTTACTTGTAACCAGCATTGAATAAATGTAACTGGCGTTTGTTTTTTAACTTTTTGCATATTCAAATTAATTTGCAATTTGGTGCCTGAGTTTCTGAGTTTTCAATTACAATTAAAGTATTTTTGCAGCGATGACAGAAGAAGTTCAAAAATTGGTAAATAAAGGGGTTATGCTTCCGTTGATGGAAGAATTTTACACCATTCAGGGCGAAGGTTTTCACAAAGGAACCGCCGCGTATTTTATTCGTGTTGGTGGTTGCGATGTAGGCTGCCATTGGTGCGATGTAAAAGAAAGTTGGGATGCGGAATTACACCCGCCTACGCCCATAGGTCAGATTGTTGAAAATGCAGCAGAATATTCAAAAACAATTGTAATTACGGGAGGCGAGCCGCTTACTTGGAATATGGACCCACTAACTAAGATGCTAAAAGCACAGGGAATGCAAATTCATATTGAAACTTCTGGCGCCTATAAATTAACAGGTACCTGGGATTGGATATGCCTTTCTCCCAAAAAAATGAAACTACCCACAGAAGCGGTCTATAAAGTTGCGAACGAACTGAAAGTAATTGTTTTTAACAAAGATGATTTTCGGTTTGCGGAAGAACAAGCTGCAAAAGTAAATGAAAACTGTATTTTGTACTTGCAGCCAGAGTGGAGCAAACGCGAAAAAATGAGTCCGTTAATTGTAGATTACGTCATGCAAAACCCAAAATGGAAGGTTTCGTTACAAACGCATAAATATTTGAATATTCCGTAAAAAACATTTAATTCCCAAAACACAAATCCCAAATTTATAATTTCGTGAATTTAGAGATTGTAATTTCTTTGGAATTTGGTGCTTGTGATTTGGAAATTGAAATTCCTTTTAAGAAAGTCCTCAGGCTTTTTTGAAAGGAATTTCCACATAATGGTCGTCCCAACCAATTAATAGGGTTGTTCCGTTATTTTCGGGCCTAAATATCATAGATAATGATTCAATAGGGGCGGCGGCATCTTTGCATTCAACTGTTATTCTAGCCACGTCTTTTTCTTTTTTATAGCTATACGCACCCCAAACATTGGTGTCGCTATTAACAATAATAGTCCATTGGTCTTCGCCGGGTATGGTATAAAGTGTATATGTGCCGGGGGTTAAAGTGGTTTTACCAAATTTTAGCGGGGTATAAATAGTAAGTTCGGTAGCCTCATTTGCACCTGTTCTCCATACCTCATCATACGGTACCAAATCGCCAAATACATCACGTCCCTTTTTCTGGGGGCGGCTGTAAATTACTCTTGCAATTGGCGGACTATTTTTGTCGGGTCGTGCCATTGCAAGATCCATTGGCGAGGCGTCCATTTGTGGAAAACTCTGTGCATTTAGATTTTGAAAGGCGATAGAAAAGATTGCAAAGCAACTAAATAGAAATATTTTTGTCATTGTTATTTGGTTTAAGAATGTTAGAAAAATACAACTTTATTGGAAATTCAAAAAATGAAATGTAATCCAATACTTGTCTTTTTAATTTTTAAATATTTTAAGTTAAAAACGTTTAATTGGTCGAAAATAATACACAACTATTACACCAAAATATGAAGCCGGTGCGAACCGCTTAAAAAAAGGCGTTTTTTCACAGATATTTGTTAATAACTTATCGCTTATAAATTACGCAAACCCTTAATTTTATTGGTGATTTGGTTATATTTGTTCGTTACGAAAAATACTGAAAATCATTCAAATTAATATATGAGCGAAGAACAGAAAAAAGGTAGTTACGGCGCCGATCAGATTCAAGCGTTAGAAGGAATGGAGCACGTGCGCATGCGCCCCTCCATGTATATTGGCGATGTAGGCCCACGCGGGTTGCACCATTTGGTTTATGAGGTGGTAGATAACTCTATAGATGAAGCTATGGGAGGTTATTGCGATACCATTGAAATGTGGATAAACGAGGATAATTCAATTACCGTAAAAGATAACGGTCGTGGAATACCGGTAGACACTCATAAAAAGGAAGGCGTTTCGGCACTGCAGGTGGTAATGACCAAGATTGGAGCAGGTGGAAAATTCGATAAAGATTCGTATAAAGTTTCTGGTGGATTGCACGGAGTTGGAGTTTCTGTTGTAAACGCACTTTCTGGACATTTGACCGCAACAGTGCATCGCGATGGCAAAATATGGCAGCAGGAATACGAACGCGGTAAGGCTATGTATCCTGTAAAATCTATTGGTGAAACCGATTTTAGAGGAACCATAGTTAACTTTAAGCCAGACCCCGAAATTTTTAAACAAACACTCGAATTTAGTTACGATACACTTGCGAGCAGAATGCGCGAGCTTTCGTTTTTAAATAAAGGCTTGACCATTTATCTAACCGATAAGCGCCAAACAGATGATAAAGGCGAATTTGTTAGCGAGAAATTTCACAGTAAAGAAGGTTTAAAGGAATTTATCCGCTTTTTAGATGGAAACCGCGAGCCCATTATTGCCGAAGTAATTTCAATGGAAGGCGAAAAGAATGATATTCCTGTTGAGGTTGCTATGGTTTACAATACTTCTTTTAACGAAAATCTTCATTCGTATGTAAATAATATTAACACTCACGAAGGAGGTACTCATCTTTCTGGGTTCCGTGCTGGGCTTACGCGAACTTTAAAAAAATACGCCGATGCTTCTGGAATGCTCGATAAATTAAAATTCGAGATTGCGGGCGACGATTTCCGTGAAGGCTTAACGGCCATTATTTCGGTGAAAGTTCAAGAGCCACAATTTGAGGGACAAACAAAAACCAAATTAGGTAACCGTGAAGTAACTGCAGCTGTAAGTCAAGCAGTGTCTGAAATGCTCGAGAATTATTTGGAAGAGCATCCTAACGATGCAAAAACCATAGTCCAAAAAGTAATTTTAGCGGCGCAAGCGCGCCACGCAGCGCGGAAAGCACGCGAAATGGTACAGCGCAAAACTGTTATGAGCGGTGGTGGTTTGCCAGGAAAACTTTCAGATTGCTCCGAACAGGATCCTGCAAAATGCGAAGTATTTCTCGTAGAGGGTGACTCTGCAGGGGGAACGGCCAAACAAGGTCGCGATCGTAATTTTCAGGCTATTTTACCGCTTCGAGGTAAAATTCTTAACGTGGAAAAAGCAATGCACCACAAAGTTTTTGAAAACGAAGAAATCCGAAATATTTATACTGCCCTCGGGGTTACTATTGGAACCGAGGAGGATAGTAAAGCGTTAAATCTTGAAAAATTACGATATCATAAAGTAGTAATTATGTGTGATGCCGATGTGGATGGTAGTCATATTGCAACTTTAATTTTAACGTTCTTCTTCCGTTATATGCGTGAGCTGGTTGAAGCGGGTTGTGTTTATATAGCTACGCCGCCTCTTTATTTAATAAAAAAAGGTGCCAAAAAAGCATATGCTTGGAGCGATAAAGAACGCGATAGGCTGAACGAAGAATATGGAGGTAGTGCTTCCATTCAACGTTATAAAGGTCTGGGTGAAATGAACGCAGAACAACTTTGGGACACCACAATGAATCCCGAATTCCGCACATTACGCCAAGTTACCATTGATAACGGAACTGAAGCGGATAGAATTTTCTCAATGCTTATGGGCGATGAAGTTCCACCGCGACGTGAGTTTATTGAGAAAAATGCAATTTATGCGAATATTGATGTGTAACTAAGTATATATACTTTTAAAGGCCCATTTCTGAATTATTTAGAAATGGGCTTTTTAGTTTTTAACCCTTTATTTTCATTATTTTAAGTAGATAATAGTACTTTTGTGCTAAGCTTAAAATGAGCTATTAAATAAACAATAACAGATTCCCGCCTTCGCGGGAAATACTTTAAACAATAAACATTTATTATGAAAGTAACAGTTGTAGGAGCAGGTGCTGTTGGCGCAAGTTGTGCTGAGTACATTGCCATCAAGAATTTTGCAAGCGAAGTAGTTTTGTTGGACATTAAGGAAGGATTTGCCGAAGGAAAGGCGATGGACTTGATGCAGACTGCTTCCTTAAACGGGTTCGACACAAAAATAACGGGCGTAACCAATGATTATTCAAAAACTGCAGAAAGCGATATTTGTGTAATCACTAGCGGAATTCCGCGAAAGCCGGGGATGACACGCGAAGAATTGATTGGAATTAATGCCGGCATTGTTAAGGATGTTTCTTCAAGCCTGGTTAAGCACTCTCCAAATACTATTATAATTGTAGTGAGCAACCCGATGGATACTATGGCATATTTGGTTCATAAAACATCCGGATTAGATAAAAATAAAATTATTGGAATGGGTGGCGCATTAGATAGCGCACGTTTTAAATATCGTTTAGCAGAGGCCTTGGGCGCTCCAATTAGTGATGTGGACGGAATGGTTATCGGTGGCCACAGCGATACGGGAATGGTTCCTTTAACGCGTTTGGCAACTAGAAATAGTGTGCCCGTTAGTAAATTTATTTCTGAAGAAAGATTAAATCAGGTAATGGAAGATACCAAAGTGGGTGGAGCTACGCTTACTAAATTATTGGGAACTTCGGCCTGGTACGCTCCGGGAGCAGCGGTTTCTGGTTTGGTACAAGCTATTGCGTGCGATCAAAAGAAAATGTTCCCTTGCTCGGTAATGCTTAATGGCGAGTACGGTTTAAAAGATATTTGTATTGGCGCTCCAGTTATTTTGGGTCGAAACGGTATTGAAAAAATAGTAGAACTTGAATTAAGCGATGCTGAAAAAACACATATGAAACAAAGTGCTGAAGGCGTTCGTAAAACGAATGATTTGCTGGAACTTTAATTTCAAGTTTAATTGAAAAATAATCAGACCTGTCAGGTTTTCAAAACCTGACAGGTCTTTTTTTATTCAAGGCACATCTTGCTGTCAATCCTTTGTATTTCTCCATTTACATTTAGAGTTGATTTTATATACATACATTTTCCATCTATTTTAATAAGCTCAGTTAAAATACCATTATTATCATTTAAGAATTGCTGATAATCAGAAAGTTTCATTTTTGTTTCGTCGTATTTTAATCTGTATGTGCAATCGTCAATCCATTCAATAATTTCATAGGAGGTTTTATTAAAATCTTCTCCTAATTTATTTTCTGGATCTTGCACAATTTCAATTTGGCTCGTTCCCTCTCTAATAATTTTATAGCCAACCGGGATATATTCGTCAGGATCAACATAAAACGTTCCATTTTTAAAATCTGAACAAGTTAAGTCTTGTGAAAAACTACAGAAACTAATTAAAAGGGATATTATTAAAATTACTATTTTCATATGTTAAATTTAACAATAAAACCCCAACGATTGAAAAAAAGTCATTGGGGTTTTCAGTAAAAATCTAAAAGCGAAACAGTCTCACGCCTCACCTCTCACGTCTATCTACCCACACTTAGAAGATCCACAATCTTTGCAAGTCAGGCAGCCTTCTTGGTAAATAAGCGAAGTGCTATTACAGTTTTCACACTTTTGTTTTTTTGCTTCGGTGCCATCGGCAACGTAGCGCTTTAATGCTCGCGCAACTCCGTTTTTCCAAGTGTTGATGCTTTCGCTGTCAAGTTGCAGGCTGTTTATCAAGTCTACCACTTTTTCAATTGGCATGCCGTGGCGGAGCGTGCTGGAAATCAGCTTCGCATAATTCCAAAACTCTGGGTTGAATTTGTGCGAAAGCCCTTCAATAGTGGTTTTGTAGCCTCTTTTGTTTTTATACTGAAAATCGTAACGCGAGGTTCCGTCTTCATTCCGGTTTTTAATAATTAGTCCTTCATTTACCCAACGTGGAATTAAAATTCCATCCTCGTCATCTGCAAAACCTGTGAAAATTTCATAAGGTTTTTCGTCAATCAATCCAATAAAAGCAATCCATTTGTCTTTGCTGTTTTGAAAGCGTACTACGTCGGCTTCCAGAATTTCTGGACGTTTTGTAGGGAAGGCGGTTAAGGTTTCGTTTTCTTCTTCTTTCTTTTCTTCGTTAGAGATTAAAACGCCCGAGCGTGAGCCATCTCGGTAAACAGTAACTCCTTTGCAACCCGCTTGCCAAGCTTCTAAGTAAAGCTTGCCAACCAACTCTTCGGTAGCGTCATTTGGTAAATTAATAGTTACCGAAATAGAATGGTCTACCCATTTTTGTACTGCGCCTTGCATACGTACCTTGCTCAACCAATCTACATCGTTAGATGTGGCTTTAAAATACGGCGATTTCTTAACAATTTTATTCAGTTCTTCTTGGCTGTAATTTTTGTCCGTAGCAATGCCATTCACCTCCATCCACTCCTTAAAACGGTGGTGGAACACTACGTATTCTTCCCAACTATCGCCTACTTCATCAACAAAATCAACGCGTACATTTTTATCGTTGGGGTTTACTTTTCTTCTTCGTTTATATACTGGAAGAAACACTGGTTCAATTCCCGAAGTAGTTTGCGTCATTAAACTGGTGGTGCCGGTGGGCGCAATGGTTAAAAGTGCAATATTTCGTCGGCCGTATTCTAACATGTCATAATACAGCTTTTCATCGGCTTCTTTAAGGCGTAAAATAAATGGATTGTTTCGCTCTCTTTCGCTGTCGAAAATTTTAAAGGGACCTCTTTCCTTAGCAGCATATACCGATGCTCGATATGCTTCTAAAGCAAGTGTTTTATGAATTTGTACTGAAAATTCTGTACCTTCCTTGCTGCCGTACTTAATGCCTAGCGCAGCAAGCATATCGCCTTCTGCGGTAATTCCAATACCGGTTCTTCGGCCTTCTTCGGCCTTGTGTTTTATATTTAACCAAAGGTTTTTTTCAACAGATTTAACCTCGTCGCTCTGTGGGTCGGCATCAATTTTAGCGATGATGGCATCTACTTTTTCAAGTTCTAAATCTATTATATCGTCCATTATTTTTTGAGCAATACCGATGTGTTTTTTGAAAAGTTCAAAATTGAAAGAAGCGTTTTTGGTGAAAGGTTCTTCAACATAAGAAAACAGGTTTATCGCCAATAAACGACACGAATCGTAAGGGCAAAGCGGAATTTCGCCACACGGATTTGTAGAAACGGTTTTGTAGCCTAAATCGGCATAGCAATCCGGAACCGATTCTTTAATTATGGTGTCCCAAAACAGAATGCCGGGTTCGGCAGATTTCCAGGCATTGTGTACTATTTTTTTCCAAAGTTTTATCGCTTCAATCTCTTTGGTGTTTTTCGGATTTTCACTAAAGATTGGGTATTTCTGTATATAGTTTTTTTCATCTTTTACCGCTTGCATAAAATCGTCGTCCATTCGTACAGAAACATTGGCGCCCGTAACTTTTCCCTGTTCCATTTTTGCATCGATAAAATCTTCGGAATCTGGGTGGTTAATAGACACCGAAAGCATTAAAGCTCCGCGCCTACCATCTTGCGCTACCTCGCGCGTTGAGTTTGAATAACGTTCCATAAATGGTACAATTCCCGTGGAAGTCAACGCCGAATTTTTCACTGGGGAACCTTTTGGCCGAATGTGCGAAAGGTCGTGACCAACACCTCCGCGGCGTTTCATTAATTGTACTTGTTCTTGGTCTATTTTCATAATTCCGCCGTAGGAGTCGGAATCGCCATTGTTGCCAATTACAAAACAGTTTGATAGAGAGGCGATTTGGTATGGATTGCCAATTCCCGCCATAGGACTACCTTGTGGCACAATGTATTTAAAATCTTTTATAGCATCAAAAACCTCTTGTTCGGTTAATGGATTTGCATAACGTTGCTCCACCCGTGCAATTTCCTTTGCAATGCGTTTGTGCATGTCGTTGGGTGTTTTTTCGTATATATTCCCATCGGAATCTTTTAAGGCATATTTATTTACCCAAACGCGGGCGGCAAGATCATCGCCTTTAAAATATTTAACTGAGGCTTCAAAAGCTTCATCCTGTGTGTAGGTAATTGGGGCGGAGACGGCATTTTTTATTTGCATAATCTGAAATGGGTTTTTTGGATGGTTTGAAATTCAATTTTAAAGTAGGTAAATATAACCAATTAGTAATCTCATTTTTTAATGAAAAATTAAAGTTGTCAAGAATTGATTGTTAATATATTGAAAAACAAGACTATAAAAATTTATCAACACTAAAAAGTTGACAAATTTTTAAATCTTCAGTTTTACATTATTTGTTATCGTATAGCGTACTTAAACTTATTTAAGTGGGCGAGGTAAAATGTGATAATTGTCATTTATAAAAGTTTTTTTACGGGTTATCTTTGTACTGTGAAAAACACAATACTCATACTGGCCTCTCTTATTATCCTCATAAAACCTTTGTGGCCGGTGGTAGATTATATTGCAAATTATGATTATATAGTCAATGTGTTGTGTGAGAATAAGGACAAGCCCGAAATGCAGTGTAACGGTAAGTGTCATTTATCTAAAGAATTGGCAAAAGAAGCCGGAGCCGAAGATGAAAATCCGTTTAACAACAAAACTTCCAAAATTGAAATTCAACAGTATATAATTTCAGAAGATATTTCGGAATATATATTTGCTTCCGGAAATGAGTTATATGATACCAAAATAATTGGTTACAGACCAAAATTGAATACTTCACTTTTTACTTCCAAAATTCTTCATCCTCCGCGGTTGGGATAATTTATTAGCAGGTGTTTGTTCTGAAATTTCGATTGAATATTTCAGAAGCATCAGACTTTTTTAATTATCAAAACTATTACAAAATGAAAGCATTTATAAGTGTATTTCCTGTAAAGGGAATGCGTATGGGGTGTGTTTTGGGTGTAGTGCTAGGCGGTATTTTAACTTCGCATGTTAACGCTCAGGAATATCCCGCAGATAGCCTGAAATTAATAAACCTTAACGAGGTAATTGTTATTTCAACGGCCAAACAATTAGATCATCAAAAACAGCGCAAACCGCTATCTACCTTAGACGAATTTTTAGAGTCGTCGCGCAGTATAAAAATGGTAAAACGGGGTGCCTATGCTTGGGAGCCAATTATGAACGATATGGCTTCCGAAAGATTGGCGATAACCATAGACGGAATGCAAATTTTTGGTGCGTGTACCGATAAGATGGACCCTATTACTTCGTATGTAGATGTGTCCAACCTCTCCGAGGCCCAAATAGGTTCCGGGCAACAAGGCGCAGCTTTTGGCAATACCATTGGTGGCGGTATAAATTTAAAACTAGACAAAAGTAATTTTAAATCTACTGGTTGGACCGGCTCTTTGGAAAGTGCTTTTGAAAGCAACAACGCAATGCGGGTTTTTGGTGGTGAACTAAATTATTCTGATAAACAGTTTTACCTAAACACCGATGCAATTTATAGAAAGGCCGATAATTATTCGGCTGGAGGCGACGAAGAAGTGCAATTTTCGCAATTTGAAAAATATAACTTTTCCGTTAATGCGGGTTATAAATTGGCCGAAGACAAATCTGTTGCCGCTACCTTAATATACGATGAGGCAAAAGATGTGGGATATCCTGCGTTAACGATGGATGTTTCCTTGGCACGTGCGGTGATTGGGTCGGTGAGTTTTAATCAGGATACACTGTTTGGCAATTTGAGCAATTGGGAATCTAAATTGTATTACAACACAATAAAGCATACCATGGACGATACCAAACGGCCCGATGTGCCAATACATATGGATATGCCCGGATGGAGTGAAACTGCAGGTTTTTATTCGCAGGCTAATTTTAACAGCGCGCAAAATCATTTCCTTTTTAAAATGGATGGATTTTATAACAAGAGTTACGCAGAAATGACCATGTATCCAAACAACAGCAACGAGCCGCTAATGTTTATGTTAACTTGGCCAGATGTGCGCACTAAAGATGTAGGTTTTTATGCAGAAGATCATATTCAATTTAAGAAGGCATCGTTAAAGCTATCCACGCGATTGGCATACCATTCCAATACGGTTGCCGATGATTTTGGGCTTAACAGCTTAAAAATTTTCTATCCTGAAATGCAAAAAACGAACACCCGATTTTTAAAAAGTTTTTCGGTTCAGTACCACGATATGTGGAAGGATTTTCACTTTAATACAGGTGTTTCATACGGCGAGCGCGCACCATCTGTTTCGGAAGGGTATGGTTTTTATTTGTTCAACAGTTTTGATAATCACGATTATATTGGCGATCCCGGTTTAAATACCGAAAGTTCTACCGATGTAAATCTTTCGGTAACCTTTAAAAAACCAATTTTTGAAATCGCGGCAACTGCAAATTATTTTCATATTTACAATTATATAATTGGGGTGGTAGATAGTTCGCTAAGCACTATGACCATTGGCGCCGAAGGGGTTAAAATTTATACCAATCTCGCGTACGCGCAGCTTTTTAACACATCGCTTTCTGGCCGATATAATATTTCGAACGCTTTTAAGTGGACAGGCCAAATATCGTATCACCGGGGCATTGACAACGATGGCGAAAACTTGCCATTGATTAGCCCAGTTTCGTACAGAAGTGCAATAGATTTTTATAAAAACCAGTTTTCGGCATCGCTGTCTGTAGATGGCGCTGGGGAGCAGACCAATTATAATGCTGCGTATGGTGAAACAAAAACCGCTGCATATGCAACGCTTTCGGCGAGTTTTGGGAAACGTTTCTTCGTAAATGAAAACGACCTTTTTGTAAAAGCCGGAATTGAAAACCTGCTCGATACCAAGTATTCTTCGTACACCGATTGGAATAATATTCCGAGAATGGGGAGAAACTTTTATTTAACTATTTCTTATTCAATAAATTAATTAAAAATTATAAAAATGAAAACACTAACATATATATTTACTATTCTTTTTCTTTCAGTTTCATTCGTAAGTTGTTCGGACGACGACGATAATACACCGGTAGAGGTAAATCCGGTTGAGGGTTTAGCCATGCTTTATAAAGTTGAAGCTGCAGACCATACAGTGCAATTCTATTCAGAAAAACAAAATCTTGAAGTAGGGTACAATGAAATTTATATCAGAATAAAAGATTTGGCAGGCAACACCTATGTATCAGATGCTGCTCCAAGTTGGATGCCTATGATGCATATGGAAACAATGGAGCACAGTGCGCCGCATACTTCGTTAAACAATACCGAAGAAAGTAGCGTTTATAAAGGTCATATTGTTTTTCAAATGCCAAGCAACGAAACAGAATATTGGGACCTAACGCTAAACTACACTTTGAAAGGTGAGGCAAAGCAAGAAGTGTTGCGCGTAACGGTAGCGCAACCTGCAGACGGTTTAAAAAAAACAAGCGTTTTTACAGGAAGCGATGATGTACGTTATATTTTGGCGTATGTAAATCCGAAGGAGCCTAAAGTTGCAGTAAACGATATGCAGGCCGTATTGTATAAAATGGAAAATATGATGAGTTTTCCTGTCGTGGAAAATTATACCATTACTGTAGATCCACGAATGCCGGGTATGGGCAATCACGGTTCTCCGAACAACGAAGATTTAGTTTACATGCCGTCATCAAAATTGTACAACGGAAAGCTGTCGTTAACCATGACGGGCTACTGGAAAATAAATTTAAAATTACTAAATGCCAATGGCGAGGTTTTAAAGGGCGAAGACGTAACGGAAGCCAACCCAGAGAGTAGCCTATATTTTGAGCTGGAATTTTAAACCAACAGATTTTTACATATTGTTTAAAGACTGTAGCGATACAGTCTTTATTTTTTTTATATTTGGCGCGTGAATTGTAAATGGTACATTCCTGTTTTTATTCTGGCCCTGGCTTTCTTTGGAATAAGCTTGGAGCAAACTACTTTGCCCAATCAGGAAATTGTAGTTGAGTTTAATACAGATAGCGTAAGTGCTTCTGAAGCAGAGCAAGCAATTGCAAGTGTTACCTCCCAATTAAAATCTATAGGAATAGCCCATATTTCTGTATCTGAAATTCACGACGGAAAACTAAAAGTAACATATTATAGCGAAACCGATGTTGCCACAGTAAAAGGACTATTTAGTAAGCAACACCAATTTCAACTTGCAGATACCGGGTTAAATACAACCGATACTTCGTCAAAAAATCCTGTAAGTAACGATTCGCATATTTATAAACTGAACGTAGTAACAATTCAGAAAGACTCTGGTGCCAATCTTGGTTTAAAAGGTGTATTAGTAGTTGTAAAATCTGCAAAAGATCAATACTTAAAACCGTTTAGTACAGTTGGTGTTTCTGAAACCAATATTGCTTCAAATCAATTTTTTGAAATAGTTGTGTATAAAAACTATCGCACTGTTTCGCTTTTAATAGATCACACTTCCTATAAAATTCCCGAAGTAAGAGCGGGGCCTATATCTTAATAAATACTTCGCAATAAATTTTTAAGGTGAAATACTTCGCTTTAAAAATGGTTTTGGAATATTCAAATATCTAAAACTACTAAAAACATATTTTAATAACCTCGATAATTGTTAGATAGAGCGGCAAATGATATATTTGCGCCCCCATTGCGAAATTTCGAAATTGGGATTAAAAAATCTGACCAAAATAATTAAACATGCAAAACAAAGGACTAGTAACCGTATTTGCCATCCTCTTTGGATTGGTAAGTATTTACCAGCTTTCATTTACGTTCGTAGCGAACAAAGTAGAAAGCAGTGCAAAGGAATTTGCGCAAAGCAAATTTTCTGAAAATGAACCTCACAAACGCGACGCAGCAGAAAATCGCTATCTTGACTCTGTAGCAAACAATCCTGTATTTTTAGGAATTGACTACAAAACAGCTAAAGAAAAAGAGCTTAACAAAGGGCTTGACCTTAAAGGAGGTATAAACGTAATCCTGGAAGTGTCTGTAAAAGATATTTTAAAAGGGCTTGCAAACAATACAAAAGACCCTGCGTTTAACCAAGCTTTGGAGAATGCAAAGGAACTTCAAAAGACGAGCCAAGACACTTACTTAGAGTCTTTCTTTAAAGCATTTGAAGCGCTTCCGGGCGAGAACGAACTTGCTTCGCCAGACATCTTCTTCAACAAGAATTTGGAAGACGTAATTAACGTGGGAATGACCAACGCACAAGTTAAGCCAGTTATTGAGAAGAAAATTGACGAATCTATTACTTCGGCTTTTGAAGTATTAAGAAAGCGTATCGATAAATTTGGTGTAACGCAGCCAAACATTCAGCGTTTGGGTAAATCTGCAAGAATTCTTGTAGAACTTCCCGGAGCAAAAGACGTTGATAGGGTTAAGAAACTACTCCAAAGTACTGCCCAATTAGAATTCTGGGATGTGTATAAGTTTGAAGAAGTAGCAGGTTTCCTTCAAGCTGCCGATACAAAAGCAGGTGAAATAGCAATGGCGAAATCCTCTTCTGAAACAACCGAAACAGAAGCTGCTACAGAAGCAACGGAAAAAGTAGCCGATTCTTCAAAAACCGAAGAAGATGACGTTAGCAAACTTTTGGGCGGGCAGGATGTTAGTGATTCATTAGTAGAAGATAGTAAGGCAAACCCAATACTTTCAAAAATGATTTCTTTGGGGAACCAAGGAGGTCCTGTAATTGCTACTTTTAGATTAAAGGATACTGCGGCCATTAACGGCTATTTGCGCAATCCGCAGATAAAATCGTTGTTGCCAAATGATATGCGATATGCAAAATTTGTTTGGGGTTTACCAGAAGTGGCGCCAGATTTAAACGGAGAAGAAATAACAGCACTTTACGCGCTTAAAGGTAACCGTGGTAATATTCCACCACTTGGAGGAAGTGTTGTTGTAGACGCCAGACAGGAATACGACAACTTAAGCCGTGTAGTGGTGGCTATGCAAATGAACGGTCAAGGCGCCAAGGTTTGGGAGCAACTTACAGGAGCTGCCTACGAAAACCAAAGCCAAATAGCAATTGTGCTTGATAACATTGTGTATTCTGCGCCAGGTGTAACTTCAGGGCCTATTGCAGGTGGACGTAGCCAGATTTCTGGAGACTTTACCGTAAATCAAGGGCAGGATTTGGCAAACGTACTACGTGCAGGTAAACTTCCGGCATCTGCAGAGATAATTCAAGGAGAGGTTGTTGGGCCAACATTAGGGCAAGAGGCCATTAGCAGTGGTATTATGTCATTTGGAGTGGCATTGTTAATTGTTCTTTTCTGGATGATTGGTTACTATGGAAGAGCTGGAGCCTATGCAGATATTGCTTTGCTGGTTAACATTCTTTTTATCTTCGGTATATTGGCCGGTCTGGGAGCCGTGCTTACATTGCCCGGTATTGCAGGTATTGTGTTAACGGTAGGTATGTCAGTAGATGCTAACGTACTAATTTTTGAACGGATTAAAGAAGAACTCGCTAAGGGCAAGGCACAAAAAGATGCTGTTAAAGATGGTTTTAATAATGCGTTGTCTTCTATACTTGATGCCAACATTACAACGGGTCTTACCGGTTTAATACTATTAGTTTTTGGAACTGGCCCAATTCAAGGTTTTGCAACTACATTGTTAATAGGTATTGCAACTTCGTTATTTACGGCAATTTTTATTACAAGATTGTTTATAGATAAATATACGCGTAACGGAAAATCATTACCGTGTTCTACATCTATTACTAAAAACTTATTTACCAATGTACACGTTCAGTTCCTGAAAAAGCGCAAAGCAGCTTATGTGTTCTCTGCAATTATGATTACTATAAGTTTAGGGTCATTATTTGTAAATGGTCTTAACCAAGGTGTAGATTTTGTGGGAGGACGAACATATACCGTGCGATTTGCAAAAGATGTTAATTCAGTTGAAATTCAGGACGATTTAATTGAAACCTTCGGAAGTGCCGAAGCCAAAACCTACGGCGGCGAAAATCAGTTAAAGATTACCACTAAGTACAAAGTAGATGAAACTGGAACTGATGTTGATGAAGAAATTGAACAAATGCTTTTTGAAACTGTTAAAAAGCATTATCCAGCTGGAATGACTTACGAAGATTTTGTTGGCGACGGCGAAGGTAAAACCATCGGAAGAATGGAGTATTACAAAGTAAGTCCTACCATTGCAGACGATATTAAAAAAGATTCGTTCTGGGCGGTATTTGGTTCTTTGGCAGTAGTATTCCTGTATATCTTACTTAGATTTAGAAGATGGCAATTTAGTTTAGGTGCTGTAGCTGCAGTATTCCACGATGTACTTATAGTATTGGGTGTGTTTTCACTTACGTATAAATTTATGCCGTTTAGTATGGAAATAGACCAAGCGTTTATTGCGGCAATACTTACGGTTATTGGATACTCACTAAACGATACCGTAATTGTATTTGACCGTATTCGCGAATACTTTGGCGAACACCCAAGTTGGAAAATGAATAGAATTATAGACTTAGCTTTAAGTAGTACCCTAAGTAGAACGTTAAATACCTCTTTCACTACTCTTATAGTATTGTTGAGTATGTTCTTCTTTGGAGCGGAATCTATTCGCGGACTATTATTTGCAATTATTGTAGGTATTGTTGTAGGTACGTATTCATCTTTATTTATTGCTACACCTATAATGTACGATACGGTAAAACGTAAAAAACTAGAGGATTTAGTTGGTAAAAAAGAAGAAGAGGCAGCTTTAGAAGCATAATATCTCGCAATTCTTAAGTAATAAAAAAGACCTTTCCAGATACGGAAAGGTCTTTTTGTTTTTAAGCATCCTTTAAAGTTGTTTATAACTCTAAATATTGGTTATTCTTGGTTTGTAAATTTTATGAAATCGCCTTTTTTAAGCGCCCATTTGTCTGCCAAGCCACCGTTTACTTCCAGCACATATTGCGAAGGAGCTTCCGAGGGCAGCGAAGTTTCGTTTAAGGGTTTCGCGTTTTTTTGAATGCTAACAATTTTTTTATCAGAATTCAAATAAATAATATCTAAAGGAATATACGTGTTCTTCATATAAAAAGAACGCGGCTGCATATTGGGGAATACAAACAACATGCCTTGGTTTTCGGCCATTGAATGACGGTACATAAGGCCTGTTTCAGTCTGGTATTCATCATCTGCAATCTCAATGTCCAACTTCGCGATAATAGAATCGTTTTCCGCTTTTAAAAGTTGAAGCTCACCTTCTTTGGTGAATGTAATTTCTTTGGTAAGACTTTCACCTTCAGAAGTAGTAGTGTCTTTGCAATTATAAAACGTGAACATTGAAGCAACTAAAGCTGCGGAAATAAGTATTTTTTTCATTATAAGAAATATTAAAGCCACGGCAACACGAATATTTTTTAAATATTAATTCGAGTAATCGCGGCAATTTTTTTATACAACAATAGGTTTTTTTGAAGCTTTCCACATAATGTAGATTCCGGCAATTATAAAAGGTACGCTTAGCCACTGCCCAGTAGAAAGTAATCCTAAAGCAGATTCAAATCCGCCTTGACTTACTTTTACAAACTCTACTAAAAAACGAACTGTGAAAAGTAGTATTAAAAACACGCCAAAAATGTAGCCTATTTGCCTTCTGCGCTCGGTTTTCCAATACAAATACCAGCACACCAAAAATACAATTACATAACCTGCGGCTTCATAAAGCTGTGCCGGATGACGAAAGGGAACGCTGTTGAGGAAATCTACGAACTGTGGGTTGTGTATAATTGCGTCATAGGCAGCTTTCGGATTTTGAATTCCTGTTACGTTCACTGCGTCTTGTTTGTCAATTCCATCGTGCAGAAACCGAACCCCCAATGGAAAATCGCCAGATGGTTTCCCGATGATTTCAGAATTCATAAAATTGCCGATTCGTACAAAAATACCGCCCGCGGCAACGGCAATTACTATGCGGTCCATAATCCACAAAAACGGTTTTTTGATAACATTTTTTGTGTAATAATACATAGCAATTAAAATAGCGATTGCGGCACCGTGACTAGCCAAGCCCTGAAATCCCGTGAATTCAAACTCGGGAACCGTGCTTATAGGTAGAAATACCGAAAGTGGGTCCTCTGCAAAAAGCTCGGGTTGGTAAAAAATCACATGACCCAAACGCGCACCCACTAGTACGGCCACAACCATATAAATAAAAAGACTGTCCAGTTTTTCCTGCGACAGTTTTTCGCGTTCGTAAATCTTTTTAGTGAGTATCCAACCCAGCGTAAATGCCACAACAAACATTAAACTGTAGTAACGGATCATAAAAAAGCCAAGATCAATCCCTTCAGAAGGATTCCAGGTAAAACTTAAGTAGTGCATAGTGGGAGTTTTATTAAGCAGCGTAAAGATACTAAAAGCGAAAAAGTATAAAGTAATATAGTATTAATTCTTTTTTGGAGGAACTGGGTCATAACCAGAGCCGCCCCACGGATTACAGCTTGCAATTCGTTTTACGGCAAGCCAACCTCCTTTTAACAAGCCGTGTTTTTGCAAAGCTTCTACGGCGTAATGCGAACAAGTGGGGGAGTAGCGGCAGGTATTGGGCGTAAAAGGCGAAATAAAATTTTGATATCCCTTTATCAATAAAACAAAAGGATATGTAAGTATTTTTTTCAAACTTAGATATTAATTAAGTGAAAAAGTTGTTCCTTCTTTTCCGTCCTTTAACTGAATTCCTTTGGAGGCAAGCTCGTCTCTAATTTTGTCGCTCATGGCAAAATCTTTGTCTGCGCGCGCTTTATTTCTTAATTGAATAAGAAGTTCCACCGCAGCCGAAAGTTTTTCGCCATCCTGTGAATTTTCTGAAATGCTATCTTCCAATCCCAGAACATCGAAAAGAAAATCTTCCATCGTTTGTTTTAGCAATTCCAAATCTTCTGCGGAAATGGTTTCTTTTCCCTCTTTTATTGTATTTGCAAATTTTACGGTTTCAAAAAGATGCGCAATTAAAATGGGGCTATTAAAATCGTCGTTCATAGCGTCGTAACACGCTTTTCGCCAGTTTTCGACATTTATGCTGCTTTTTTCGGAAATGTTTAAATCCGCCAGCATTCGGTACGCGTCCATCAATCTGTTAAACCCTTTTTCTGAAGCTTCCAACGCATCGCTGCTAAAATCTAAAATACTTCGGTAGTGCGCCTGATACATAAAAAATTTGGTAACCGTAGGCGAAAAGGGCTTGCTTAAAATATCGTTTTTACCCGAAAACATTTCATCTGGAAGAATATAGTTTCCGGTAGATTTCGACATTTTTTTGCCGTTGAGTGTAAGCATATTGGCGTGCATCCAGTAATTTACTGGCGTTAAATTATTACAGGCTTCGGCTTGTGCAATTTCGCATTCGTGGTGCGGAAATTTTAAATCCATTCCCCCGCCGTGAATATCAAACTGGTTGCCTAAATATTTAGTGCTCATTGCGGTGCACTCCAAATGCCAGCCCGGAAAACCGTCGCTCCACGGCGAAGGCCAGCGCATAATGTGCTGCGGTTCGGCTTTTTTCCAAAGTGCAAAATCCTGTGGGTTTTTTTTATCGCTTTGAGCTGCAAGTTCGCGCGTATTGGCGATCATATCTTCAATTTGCCTACCGCTTAATTTTCCGTAATTGTTTGTTTCGTTAAACTTTAAAACATCAAAATATACCGAGCCGTTTTTTTCGTAAGCAAAGCCTTCGTCAATAATTTTTTCAACTATAGCAATTTGTTCGTAGATATGCCCGGTAGCCGTAGGTTCAATGCTTGGAGGCAAGGCGTTGAATTTTGCCATTATGGTATGAAAATCTACCGTGTATTTTTGAACCACTTCCATAGGTTCCAATTGCTCCAATCGTGCTTTTTTCAAAATTGGATCATCTCCGCTCTCGCCGTCGTTTTCCAAATGGCCAGCGTCAGTAATATTCCGAACATAGCGCACTTTGTAGCCTAAATGTTTTAAATAGCGAAAAATTAAATCGAAAGAAAGGAAAGTTCGGCAGTTTCCCAAATGTACATTGCTGTAAACAGTTGGGCCGCAAACATACATGCCTACTGCACCTTCGTGAATGGGGGTAAATTTTTCTTTACTTTTTGAAAGAGAATTGTAAATGTATAAATCTGACGATTTCAAATTTTTTAATTTAGATGGAATAATTACTCATTTTGGAAATTGTTCTTAGCGCAGAAATATCAGAATTGAAATTTCTTATCAAAATTCAGTGTCTAGCTTTATATAATCTAAAAACTCCCTACGCGTTTCAGAATTTTTAAAAGCCCCACCAAATTCGCTGGTAACAGTGCTGCTGTCAATATCGCGAATACCCCGGGAATTTACACAAAGGTGTTTGGCATCAATTACGCAAGCTACATCTTCGGTGTTTAAAACGTTTTGTAATTCTTTTACAATTTGCATTGTTAAACGCTCCTGAACTTGTGGGCGTTTTGCGTAATAATCTACAATGCGGTTCATTTTTGAAAGTCCAACTACGGTGCCGTTAGAAATGTACGCAATGTGTGCCTTTCCGACAATGGGAAGCAAATGGTGTTCGCAAGTAGAATAGAGCGTAATATTCTTTTCCACGAGCATTTCCTGATATTTATATTTATTTTCAAAAGTAGAGGCCTTAGGTTTTCTATCTGGATGAAGTCCGCCGAAGATTTCCTGAACAAACATTTTTGCCACACGCGTGGGAGTGCCTTTTAAACTATCGTCATTAAGATCGAGACCCAAGGTGTGCATAATATTCTGAACGTCCTTTTTTATGCTTGCAATTTTTTCTATATCGCTAAGCTCAAAAGCGTCAGGACGCATGGGAGTTTCTGTTGAGCCGGCTATGTGATCAATGCCCATAGCTTCTATTTCCTTAAGTTGTTTTTCTAAATCCATTTAATAAAATATGTAATAAGGCTGCAAAGATACGCAATAGGTTGGTGGTACTAAAAAAGGAATGTTCTTATTTTGGCAAATAGAATCGGGATGTTTCATAAAATTTTCTTAATTTTCGCCGCAATTATTTCCCAAAAACTATGAAAAAGAATTATTCCCCAAGCATTTTATATTTTATATTTTTAGTATTCATGCTTCCGTTGTCGGGTTTTGCTCAAGGTCCGGGCTCTTTATTTGTTAATGCTGGTGCCGATGTGGTAGTAGATTGTACTACGGGTTGTACAGATTTAACTGCTACGTTTTTAGAGACCTTTGATACTTCGGGAAGCACTTACACAGTGTCGTCCATACCATTTGTGCCGCCATTTCCTTTTAATGGACTTGCCAACCCGCTAAATCCAGATATTGATGATGCTTGGTCTCCTGTAGATAACTTGCCTTTCGATTTTTGTTTTTTTGGAAATACCGAAACCCAATTTCAGATTGGGTCTAACGGCGTGGTTCGTTTTGATGTAGATCCCGGAGACACTGGCGGGGGGTCCAATGCATGGTCTTTTGATGCAAATATTCCTAATAATTTTGAAGAGGCGCTGGGGGAAGCTAACATATTATTGCCTGTTCATGATATGGATCCAACCGAATCTAATTCTGAAGAAATTGGATACGAAGTGATTGGTGCTTATCCAAATAGGGTACTTGTAGTGTCTTACTACGAAGTGCCAATGTATTCTTTTAGTTGTAACAATTTACTTGCAACACAAATGGCAGTTTTCTATGAATTCTCCAATGTAATAGAAATGTATGTTTTAAACAAACCGTCTTGTCCTTCATGGAATGATGGTAATGCAGCCATGGGGATTCAAAACAATGCTGGAACAATTGGATATGTTCCTCCGGGAAGAAACACTTCAGACTCTCCTTGGACTACGACCGATGAAGCATGGCAATTCTCACCCAGTGGTACTCCTACATATGTTTTTGAATGGCTTGATCCAGCAGGAAATGTAATAAGTACAAACCCAACCATAAATGTGTGTCCTTCAGGAACTGAAATCTATACAGCACGAGTTACCTATACTAATAGTTGTAATGGCGATGTAGTTGTTTTAGAAGATGAAGTTGAAGTTTCGCTCCAAGCCAACTTCACAGTAGATTTAGGTCCCGATGTAGAAACTTGTAACGGAGGTTCTGTTGTATTAGATGCAGATACCGGAATTCCGACTGTAACCTACGAATGGTTTCTAAATGGAGTGCTTATTCCCGGTGCAACCAATCCAACTTACACTGTAAATGCTCCAAACTCTGGAACATATACAGTTGAAGCTACAGATAATGGTTGTACGGTAGCCGACAGTGTAGATATAAACTTTTACGAGCAGCCAGTAATTGCAAACCAACCACAAGATCTTGCCATATGCGATGATGGTACAACGCCGCCTATATTCGATTTAACGCAAAATGATAATGTAGTTCGCGGTGGGCAGAATCCTTTATTTAATATAACATATCACCACAGCCAATTAGATGCAATTAATGATGCTAATGAAATTGTTCCTGCCAATGCTTATTTATTAGTTGGTACTTCTGAAATTATATGGGTGAGAATTGAAGACCAAAGTGGAACTTGTTTCGCAATTGATTTTTTTGAAATATTCTATTCATCGGCTACAGCAACGCAACCTGCTAGCCCACATAGGGTTTGCGATATCGGCCTTGATGGCGCCGAAGATTTAAACCTGAATAATGTTTTTGATGCCGTAATTTTAGGAACTCAGGATCCAACAGAATTTACCGTTACCTATCACGATAATCCTGCCGATGCTATTGCGGGTATTAATGCTTTACCACAGCCTTATACTGTTACTGGTTCGGTTTTTATTTTTGCGCGAGTTACAAATAATACTAGTTCTGGATGTTTTGCCACAACGCAATTCAATTTAATATTAACACCCCAACCCACGGCCAACCCACCTGTAGATCTCTACCAGTGCGACGATGGCACCACGGCGGGTGTCTTCAATTTAACTGACAACGACGCGAACATATTGGGGGCGCAGGACCCGGCGCAGTTCACGATAAAGTACTACCAGAGCTACCAGGACAGTTTTGACGACACCAACGAGATCCTTGGCGGGGTACATATTATAGTTCCCCCTTCGCCTCAGACGATCTATGCCCGTATCGAGGACAACAGCGGGAGCTGTTTTGACCTGACCGATTTTGAGATCTACTTCAGCCGCGCCATTGCCGGTCTGGTGCCCGCCACGGCCAGTTATTGCGATTCGGATGGCGATGGCGGGGAGTTCGTGGACCTTGCCACGGAGTTCAATTCCCTTGTCCTTGACGGCGAGCCCTCCTCGCGCTACAACATTACCTACCACGGCAGTCAGGCCGATGCGGACAACGATGCCAACCCGCACCCGAACCCGTATTTTGTAACCGCACCGGGCGAGACGGTCTATATCCGACTGGAGAACCGCCATGACGCCAGCTGTTTTGACACCCGCCGCAGTATAGACCTGATCATAGACACCCCGCCGACAGTTAATGCGGCACCGGAAAACCTTGTAGAGTGCGATGTGAACAACGACGGCTTCGCGGCCTTTGACCTGACCCAGCAGGACCTGGTGATCACCCTTGGCGATCCCACATTGACGGTCACCTACCACGGCACGTTGTTGGATGCCCAGAACGGTGTACTGCCCTTGCCGAACCCCTATGTGAACGACCAGATCTATCTGGACGCCCCCATTACCGATCCCTTGGACCCTAACTATGGTACCGGCGGTGTTTGGGCGCGCGTTTCCAGCAGCACCAATAGCTGTACGGTCGTGGTTCCCTTTGCCCTGGAGGTGCGCTTTTCGCCCGTGGGCACGGAGCCAGCGGAGCCCCTGCGCCTGTGCGACGATGCAACGGCGGACGGATTTACGTTCTTCGACCTTACGGTAGTCGCGGCGGAAGTACTGGGCACTTTGGACCCGAGCGGTTTTGACCTTTATTATTACGAAAGCCTTTTGGACGCTACCATTGCTGGCGACAATGCGATGGACGCCCCGGACTTCTCGCAGGCCATCCCGGACCCGACGAACTTTTTGAACAGCACCAACCCACAGGACATTTACATACTGATAGTGGGCAACGGCACGGGCACCATCCCCCCGAACCCGAACATCAGCGAGGGCTGTTACGACATCGTGACCCTGACCCTTATCGTGGACCCGCGCCCTGCGGACCTGGGCCCCTTTGAGATGGCGCTCTGCGATGATGAGCTGCAGGGCAGTACCCCGACCGATGAGATCTCCACTTTTGACCTTACCAGCCAGGACATCCTGGTGAGCGGCGGCGATCCCACCATTACGGTGGAGTGGTTTTTAAATCCGGCCGATGAGGCCGCGGGCATCCCGATCCCGAACCCGACCACCTTCCAGAACACGGCCACCCCACAAACGGTGATAGGGCGTGCGACCTCGGAGTTTGGATGCAGTACATTGGTCACTTTAACATTAACGGTATTGCCGAACCCGAACCCGAACACGGCCCCGGACCCGTTGGAACTTTGTGACGACGACGACGACGGTATCGTTGGCGGATGGGACCTGACCCTTGCCGATAGCGATATCATAGCGGGGGAGCCAGACGTATCCGTGACCTATTACGAAGATATGGGCGATGCCATAGCGGGAATTCCGGGCACGGAGATAACGATGCCCTACACCAATATAATACCCTTTGTTCAAACGGTATATGCCCGAGTAGAGAAGAACGTCCCCCCATCTACGGTAGGATGCTTTACTGTCGTTGAGTTAGAGCTCCACGTAATAGACCTTCCCGATATGCCCCTTATGCCGCCGTTCGCGGACCCCTTTATAGGTTGCGACGAGAGCGGCAGCGGTACGGCCATCTTCGACCTGACCCTTCAGGACGACGGTGTGCTTGGCACCCAGAACGCTGCGGACTTTTTGCCCATTAGATATTATGAGCTTGAGGCCGATGCCGATGCGGGCAATGCCAACTTCATACCCAATCCGGCCACCTATATAAGCGGGGGCGGCACAACGATCTGGGTACGCCTGGAGAGCCGCATCACCGGTTGTGCGAGGGTTACACCATTTGAACTGGAACTGGAACTGTTCCCAACCATTGGTGCAGGAAACGATCTGTCCAAGTGCGATGATGAAATAAACGGCAGTACGCCTACCGACGGGCTATCCACGTTCGACCTTACGGTAAACACGCCCTTGATCACCCTTGGCGACCCGGGCCTTGATATATTTTACTACGCTTCGGCAGCAGATCAGGTAAACAACAACCCGATTGCAAACCCTGCGGCCTATCAGAACGTGATCAGCCCACAGCAAGAAATATTCGTGACCGTCTACAGCGAGAACGGCTGTAGGGCGACCGGTAGCTTCTTTATCATCGTGGAGCCATTGCCGGTGGCGATATCGCCGGACCCATTTATCGCTTGCGATGCGAACAACGACGGTTTTGCACAGTTTGACCTGAGCACCCAGACCCCGATCATCACGGGGGGGGATCCGAACCTTTCGGTAACCTACCACCCAACGTTGACCGAGGCGCAGAACAACGGCATCCAATTGCCCAACCTGTACACCAACGACCAGATCTATCTCGACGTGCCGATCACCGATCCCGCGGACCCGGCCTATGGTACGGGCGGCGTTTGGGCACGGGTAACCTCTACGGCCAATGTCTGCGAGACCGTCGTGTCCTTTGCGCTGGAAGTGCATGCTTCCCCGGTGGCCACCGAGCCCGAGCCCTTTAGGAAGTGCGACGATGCGGTTGCCGATGGCTTCACCCTTTTCGATCTGACCGAAAAGGAGGCGGAGATATTGGGCACCTTGGACCCCAACGGATTTGACCTCTATTACTATGAGGACCTTGCCGATGCGCAATTGGCGGGCGACCTCGCGCTGACCGCACCGGATTATTCAGCTGCCATCCAAAACGCGGCGGCGTATACCAATACCGCCAACCCACAGGATATTTACGTGCTTGTGGTAGGGAATGCCAACAGTAGCATCCCGCCGAACCCCAACGGGGCAGAGGGCTGTTACGATATTGTTACATTAACCTTGATAGTAGATCCAATTCCGCTGGACCTTGGGCCTTTTGAAATGGTATTGTGCGACGACGAACTGCAGGGCAGTACCCCGACCGATGAAATCTCGACCTTCGATCTTACCACCCAGGACATTTTGGTCACCGGCGGCGACCTTACCTTAAGCGTACTTTGGTTCGAGACCCCGGCGGATGAAGCGGCGGGCAACCCGATCCCGAATCCGACAACGTACCAGAACTTTGCGACCCCGCAGACGGTGATCGGAAGAGTGACTTCAGAATTTGGCTGTTCCAATACAATTACCCTGACCCTAACGGTACTTCCAAACCCCAACGCGAACCCGGACCCGGAACCGATCGTTATCTGTGATGACGATGATGACGGAATCGTGAGCACCTTCGATTTAACGGATCGCGATGTTGAGATATTAAATGGCGAGACGGACGTTACCATTTTCTATTACGAAACCATGCAAGCGGCGATTGATGCTGCACCAGGAACCGAAATTGTAAGCCCGTATACAAACATAGTACCTTACAACCAGATTGTGTTTGCCCGCGTTACCAACCAAGTACCGCCAGAGCAACTACCGTGTTATACTATTGTAGAGCTGGAACTTGTTGTAGTAGCCTTGCCAGATGCGCCAGACGCTACCTTCCAAGACCCACTCTTTGCCTGTGATGAAGACGGCGATGGCACAGCCATTTTCGACCTTACCGTGCAGAATGATGCAGTTTATGGCGTACAGGACCCGGCGGACTTTGAGCCGGTCACCTATTACGAGAGCCAAGCAGATGCGGACCTCGGTATCAATGAAATAGATCCAGCGGATGCCTTCCAGAGTTCCGGACAGACCATCTGGGTCCGTTTGGAGAGCCTTGGAACGGGATGCGCGAGGGTAAGCTCCTTTGAGATAGAGATGGGCGACTTCCCGGGAACGGGTACTGCAGACGACCTGGTTCTTTGTGATGATGAAGTGAACGGCAGCACCAATGACGATGGTCTCTCAACCTTCGACCTGACGGTGAACACCCCTGTAATTACAGGAGGCGATCCCACGTTAACGGTGTACTATTACGCATCGCAGGACGACTTGGATAACGATATCCGTATAGCCAACCCTTCAGCGTACCAGAATATCATCAGCCCCCAGCAGGAGATTTTTGTGGGCATAAGCGGGCAGAACAGTTGTGGGGCGGCATTGAGTTTCTTTATAACCGTTAACCCGAACCCGGAGCCCGTGGAGCCTACCCCATTGGTAGCCTGCGATGTGGACAACAACGGATATTCTTCTTTTGATTTGGAAAGTAAGACGGCAGAGATTCAAGGAGGCGATCCAACACTTATAATTACCTACCACGAAAACCTATTGGATGCCAGAACGGGCAATTTTCCATTGGCCAGTCCGTATGAGAATATAGTTGCCTTTAACCAGACACTCTATGTACGTGCAGCATACGATAGCCCACCAAATGGAACAGGATGTTACACGATTGTAACCTTGGAGCTACTGGTAAGAGAGTCTCCAGTAGTACCACAAGACCTACCAGATTTAGTAGCCTGTGACGACAGTGGTTTTGCGGAGTTCGACCTTACCCAGCAAGAAACCCTAATTTATGGCAACCAGTCTCCAGCAGACTATACCCTTACCTACCACCTGAACCAAAATGATGCCAATACGGGACTGAACTTTATTGTACGGCCGGAAGCCTATACCAATATCAGCAACCCACAGACCATCTGGGTCCGTCTGGACGACAACGCTACGGAATGCTATGCCGTTGGAAGCTTTGACCTGGTGGTGAACAGTGGCCTTCCGATAACCGATCCCACGCCATTGGAGTTATGTGATGATTTAGGTGAGGAAAACGATGGGATGACTGCTTTTGATCTTACCCAGAAAAACTCGGAGATAACCAACGGCGTGCTTACCCAGGGCGTAACCTACTTTTTAACCGAAGAAGACGCGCAAAACAACGAAAACCGTATCGATCCCGATACCGCTTATGTGAATGTGGACCCCAATGGCAACCCTGTTAATCCGCAGGTGCTTTACGTACGCGTGGAGGACGGCAACAGTGCCTGTGTTTCCTTTACCACCCTTACCATAAGGGTGATCAGCAATCCGAACCCGGTAACGCCGGACCCTATCGTACTGTGCGACTATAATGTAATAGTACCCCCGGGGCCCTATGACGAAGTGGAGCTGTTCGACCTTACGGTCCGCGAGGCACAGATACGCAACGGGAACAACTGGACCCTGGATTATTATGAGAGCTATGGCGATGCGGTAACGCAAACGGATGCCATTCCGGCAGCGGATGTTACCGCCTACCAGAACACGGGCAATCCACAGGTTGTGTACGTACGCGCCACGAGCCCTACGACAGGCTGTTTTGAGATAGTGGAACTGGAATTGATTGTGGAGCCATTGCCGGACGACAGTGCGACAGTGGAACCTTATGTGTACTGTTCGACCGATGGCACCGAGATAGGGGTCTTTGACCTTACCACCAAGATCGGCGAGATATTGGGCGGCCAGCCGGCCCCGCCGATGGAGGTGAGCTTTTACCTGACCGCGATCGATGCTGAGAACAGCACCAATGCCATCACCAATGTTACGGGCCACCGCAATATGGATGCGGGCAACAACCCGATAAACCCACAGACCATCTTCACGGGCATCACCAATACCGAGACCGGATGCTATATCGGCGGGGTGCAGAGCTTTGAGTTGATCGTCCAGCCGGGAGCCGTTGCGGTAGCGCCTGCGGAACCCTTTGTGATATGCGACAACCTGATGCCCAGCGACGGCTTTGCTGAGTTTGACCTGGAAGATATGAGCGACCAACAGGTCGTTGACCTTCGCGCGGGGATCTTGGCTGGGCAGGACCCGGCGGACTTCGGCATTACCTTCCACGAGACATTGGAGGGCGCTGAGGCGGGCACGGGGGCCATTGTGTTCCCGTACGTGAACATCATCAACCCGCAGCGCATTTATGTGCGCGTGACCAACCAGACGAACATCTATGAGCCGAGCTGTTATTCTGTAGTGGAAATGATATTGAAGGTAGAGCAGCTTCCCGATGTGGTGCTGGCCGACCAATACCGTCTCTGCGTGGACGGGAACGGCAACCCGATAGCGGCTGAGGAGGGCGGGCCCTCGCCACCGGTCATAGACACGGGCCTTGACCCGGCGCTCTTTACCTTCCAATGGGAGCTTGACGGGGTGATCGTCGCGGGGCAGACGGGCCCATCGATCATAGCGCTGGTACCGGGCACCTATACGGTGACCATCACCGAACTGTCCTCTGGCTGCCAGAGCACGGCCACCACCACGGTGATCGTTTCCTCGCCGCCCGAGACCTATGGGGCGGTCCTTGTGAACGGCGCCTTTGCGGAGGACCACACCATCGAGGTGACCGCCACCGGGCAGGGGACCTACCAGTACCAATTGGACGACGGCCCCTTCCAGGACAGCAACATATTCGAGGACGTGTCCCCGGGCAACCATACGATAACCATCCGTGATGCCAACGGCTGTGGCAGCGTGACCTTCGATGTGGGGGTCATAGACTACCCGCTGTACTTTACCCCCAACGGGGACGGCTACCACGACACCTGGAACATCATCGGCATAGCCAGTGGCGACCCTACGGCAAAAATATATATCTTTGACCGCTTCGGAAAACTGCTCAAGCAGCTCAGCCCGTTGGGCCAGGGCTGGGACGGTACCTTCGGGGGCAGGCCCATGCCATCGAGCGATTACTGGTTCCGAGTGGAGTACACCGAGAACGAGATCCCAAAGGAATTCAAAGGACATTTTACCCTAAAACGATAAATAGAAATTAATCAGTAATAAAAAAGAAACCCCACATTTTTGTGGGGTTTTTTGTTTTATAGTATTGAAAACACTCAAAATACCTTAGAATCTATAGATGATTATTGATAAGAGTTATTATAGAAATTTTTAAATTAAGTTTAGGTCAAGATTGAAGGAGGGGCATTCATTCAGAATTATGTTTTTGTCAACCATTCTTTTTGCCTTTTTTTGATTTTTATTAAAATCACTCCGTTTTTTACATCATTGCCATATAAATACTTGGCGCCTAAATCATCTTTTTTAAAGACTGCATAAATTGAATCAATATCTTCTTTATATAAATTCAATTTACATTTTTTTAAGGACTCGTACGTTATGAGTTCACCGTTTAAAACCAACGAAGGTCTGCCGTTAATAAGGCCGGCTCGCTTCAAATTTTTTATATGTTCAATGAGAAAAGTTTTGTCCGGATTATTATCATTTAAAAGATATGGACTGTTGTTGCAACTCAAAAAAGTTAATAGAATAAAAACAAAGCTTAGCTTCTTCATAAGGTGCTAACATTTTAGCTTAAAATTCAACATAGATTTAAAAATTAAAGCCAAGGGACAAAACGAAATTGTTGTAAACCGAATTAATTTCAGCAGTATCGGTTAAACCAATTGAATATAATTGCTGATTTCTTTTTTGTTCAGAACGCGAGTAGGCGAGATCGCCTGTAAAGCTTCCAAAATTATATCCCGCTCCTAAGGAGAAACCGAATACATCACCCAAAATTTCAGTATTTTTGTACGGGCTTTCTTCGTAATGAATACCACCCCGCAAACTTAACTGATTAACGCGATATTCGCCACCAGCTCTGTATTCAGACGTTGCTTTTAGGGTGTTCTCAACAGTATTGTTTAAATCTCTAAAAAACGAATCGTGCGTAGGACTATATTTAATAGATCCATAGTCCTTAAAGGAATAATCGAAACTAATTAAGCCGTTTTGACCAAAAATATACGCAGCACTTGCCGTGGCCTTCGCAGGGGTTTTTAAAGTATAATCTTCAAATACATTTATTACTCTAGGATTAATAATTTGAGTGGTGGATTGTCCTTCAAAAACACGGCGACTTTCGAGGTATTGAGTAGTTTCTTCCGAAATTTGATACCACGTAGGAGTGTCAAAACTCAACCCCAAACGCAGATTGTTTGCTACTTTTGCAATGGCCCCAAATTGTGCAGAAATTCCAGCGCCATTTACCGTTAAGTTATTTTCAAAGCCAATGCTATTAATTGTTGAACCGCTATTATTGTTGGTTTCCAATAAAAACGAACTTTGATTAAAAAAGATTGTATGCGTATTTACATTCACCCCAAAATATAAATGGTCGGTAATTTGAGATGCGAGATTGACTGTAAATTTACTGTTATAACCTTCTGATAGATAGGCGTATTGCTGTTTAAAACTGCCATTTGCAATATTAGACACATAATCTGTATTGGAAGGATTATTGGGGTCTACGGCATCAAAAAGATATGCCTGATACCCAAGAAATGCATTTTGGGCGGTAGTCCCTTTAGATTCTCCCAAATATTGGTAAAGGCTAGAAATTGTTTCAATACCCTGCAATTGTAATAAGTTTAAGGGGAGTCCTTGTGCTTGTTGTAAGAAAAAATCGCCTATAGACGTATTGCCAGTTCCCTCAATATACAATTGGTTTTCGAAGTTTTTAGATATGTTATAATTGAAACCAATGGCCAACTTTTTAAAATCTGATTCTTCGTTTGAATTATTAATTATAAAAACACCGCCTAACTGATTTAACTGGAAATTATTAGCTAAACTTTTTGTGTTGTTGTTGAAATAATTAGATTCATTTTTAATATCGAATAAAGAAGCTGAAAAAGTAAGTGAAGAATTGAGAAATACCGCGCTTCCGGCCGGATTTACGTCAAGTGCCGAAAAATCGCCACCCAATGCTCCCATCGCACCACTTAGTGCGGTATAGCGGGCGGTGCCAATATTTTCCCCAGTACTGTATCGCAAACCGTCGGTTATGTTTTGGGCATTAGAAAATGCCACTGTAAAAATAGTTGCCAATAAAATGGAAATTCTTTTCATTTAATAAGTTCTTTTAAATAATTATGCCCAAAGCTATCATTTCGAATTATTGAGAAATGGCCAATGGGCACAAAGTTGATTTTTTGTAAATATAAAATTATATTATAGCTGTTAACCACGTCCTCCTCGGCCGCTGCTACTACTTCGTCCGCCGCTACTTGAGCGAACACTGCTACCGCTGGAACGTCTGTTACTGCCGGAACTTCTGATAGTGCTATTGCTATTGCTCCTTGTAGGAGAAGAATATGTACTATTTCTGGTGCTATTATTACGTGTAGGTTGTGAGCTGCTATTATTTCTAATTCGTGAGTTAGATCGGGTATTTCTAATTGTATTATTAGAATTGCTGCGTGTGTTTCGCACCGTACTACGTGTGTTTCGCGTAGTTGTATTATTGGCGCGTACATTATTTCTGTTTACACGTCTAGAAAGTTCAGACCGACTATAGGAGCTTCTGCTTGTAGCATTGTTAGATCTACCGCGGGTACTGGTTCTGGTGTAATCTGTGTTTCTTCTACCTCGATTATACGACACGTTATTATAGTGCGAATTGTAATAATAATTGGAATTGTAATAGTGGTGCGAATTGTAAAATCCGTAACCGTAATAAGGATAACCATAGCCGTAACCATAGCCGTAATATGGGTAGCCCCATCCAAAACTCATGCCCCAATACGGAGTGTAGTAATTATAATATGGGTAGCTCCAATATCCCCCATACCAGTAAGGTCTATGGTAAAATCCATACCCATAACCACCATAATTATAAACGTTTACGGTAATATCTTCAGAATTACTCCCCCATGGGCCGTAACCTTCGTCCTGATAATTTTCTTCAATTATAATGTTTCCATCCTCATCTAATCTTTCAGAGGTGGAATAAGCATCAATATCTGTAAAAATAGCGCCGTCTTCTGGGAGATCAGAATAGGCTTCAGATTTACTTCTAAAATATTGCTGGTAGTAGTTCGCTTTGTCGCTATCGGAACCGTTATCGCTGTATTCTTCTTCTGAATATGAATTATTTGAAGAAGAATAAATACCATCATTTTGATTGTAACCTTTGTTATACGTTCCACAAGACGTTAGCATGAAGACGAAAACGCCTATAAATGCTAAAGGAATGAAACGTTTTATATTTGTATTATTGGTGTACATATCTCTGGTAATTTTATTGTTGGACATCATAAAAATAAGTAGTTTTGCGGACAATAACTAATCATTTAACATAGACACAACATTTGTGCCAAAAACCCAGTATGGCAAAGAATATTACAACAAGAGCAGAAGATTATTCTAAATGGTATAACGAGCTAGTAATCAAGGCAGATCTTGCCGAGAATTCTGGTGTTCGTGGCTGTATGGTCATAAAACCATATGGTTTCGCCATTTGGGAACGTATGCAGGCTGAATTAGACAGAATGTTTAAAGAAACTGGACATCAAAATGCTTATTTTCCGTTGTTCATTCCTAAATCATACTTTAGCAAAGAAGCTAGCCACGTTGACGGATTTGCCAAAGAATGTGCAGTTGTTACTCATTACAGGTTAAAAAATGCCGAAGATGGCAGTGGCATAGTTGTAGATCCCGATGCTAAGTTGGAAGAAGAATTAATTGTGCGCCCAACCTCTGAAACAATAATCTGGGATACATACAGAAAATGGATCCAATCGTATCGCGACTTACCGCTATTAATTAATCAATGGGCAAATGTGGTGCGCTGGGAAATGCGCACCCGTTTATTCTTGCGTACAGCCGAATTTCTGTGGCAAGAAGGTCATACGGCCCACGCTACTAAAAACGAGGCAATTGCTGAAGCAGAGCAAATGATGAATATCTATGCCGAATTTTCTGAAAATTATTTGGCAATACCGGTACTAAAAGGAACAAAAACCGAGAGTGAACGATTTGCCGGCGCATTGGAAACTTATTGTATTGAAGCTTTAATGCAGGATGGAAAAGCCTTGCAGGCAGGAACCTCACATTTTCTTGGTCAGAATTTTGCGAAAGCTTTTGATGTTAAGTTCGCCGCAAAAGATGGCAAGTTAGATTACGTATGGGCAACTTCTTGGGGCGTTTCCACAAGATTAATGGGCGCTTTGATCATGACCCATAGCGACGATAACGGATTGGTTCTGCCGCCTAATTTAGCGCCAGATCAAGTAGTAATTGTTCCTATATATCGTAAGGAAGAAGAGTTTGAAAAGGTAAACGAAGTAGCTCTAGAATTGGTTAAAAAATTACGTTCTAACGGCATTCGTGTAAAATACGATAACCGCGACACGCACAAACCAGGGTGGAAATTTAACGAATACGAATTAAAAGGCGTGCCCGTGCGAATTGCTATTGGTCCAAAGGACGTTGAAAAAGGCACCGTAGAAATGGCACGCAGGGATACACTCACAAAAGAGTTTGTTTCTAACGAAAATGCAGTTTCTAAAGTGCTTTCACTGATGGAAGAAATTCAGGCCAATCTATATACCAAAGCTTCCTCATATAGATCGGAACATACTACCGAAGTTGCTTCATACGAAGAGTTTAAGGAGGTGTTAGAAGGTAAAGGTGGCTTTATATTAGCGCATTGGGATGGTACACCAGAGACTGAAGAGCGAATTAAAAATGAAACAAAAGCCACAATTAGGTGTATTCCCCTAGAAGGTGATAATACGCCGGGAAGCTGTATTATTACTGGGAAACCTTCAGAGCGGAAAGTGGTTTTTGCCAAGGCATATTAATTTATTTTTAAAAAAGTTATTTTAGATTTGCTTCATTCAAAAAATATTGTATTTTTGCATCCGCATTTGAAAATAAACAATGGTCCGTTCGTCTAGGGGTTAGGACGCCAGGTTTTCATCCTGGTAACAGGGGTTCGATTCCCCTACGGACTACAAAATTTAGAATTTAATAAAATAGAAATGGCAAATCACCAGTCAGCATTAAAGAGAATTAGAAGCAACGAGGCAAAGCGCTTGCGTAACCGTTACCAGCATAAAACTGCCCGTAACGCCATGAAGAAGTTTCAGGAACTTTCTGATAAAAAGGAGGCTGAAGCAATGTTTCCGAACGTTATTTCAATGATTGACAAATTGGCTAAGAAAAACATTATTCATTCCAATAAGGCGTCCAATTTAAAATCGAATATGGCAAAGCACGTTGCTGCGTTATAATTCTTTTTAAAAACAATTTTTAAAGCCCTTTCAGGAAACTGAGAGGGTTTTTTTGTTTGGGGCGCCTATTATATTCGTACAGACGAAGGAACCAAATAAGTGTAATCGCCCGCGTTTCGCATAACATCGCGTACAATCGTAGAAGATATATTTGAAACCTCCGGCGCACATATTAGGAAGATAGTTTCAACTTTTGCCATTTTGTAATTTGTCTGCGCTATGGGCTGTTCGTAATTTAAATCGGTGGTGTTTCGCAAACCGCGAACTATAAATTGTGCCTCTTCCGAAATGCAATACTTGGCAGTAAGACCGGTATAACTTTTCACCTTCACCTTTGCTTCATCTTTAAAGGTTTCTTCAATAAAATTAACCCGTTCTTGTAGGCTGAACATTGTTTTTTTATCGGCATTTACGCCTATGGCAATTATAAGCTCGTCGAAGAGGGGAAGTGCGCGCAATATAATATCTACATGCCCAAGGGTTATAGGGTCGAAAGTACCGGGAAAAACTGCGCGTTTCATAATTTTTTTACTTATAGGTTAAACTGTATGGTTTATTGTGGCAATAATTTGCAACCATTAAACACGACTAAGTTACTGAGTTATTGGGAATAGACGCTTCATTTTATAAAAATTTTGAAATCAATACGGCGATAGCGGCCAGTACTGTGGCCAGAACTACTCCTCGTGCTCTGTAATATTGGTTCTTTTTTAAAAATATAAAAAACACTATAAGGTTTAAAATTGCGCCTAAGGCAATTAAGCTTCCTAGTAGGTCGTTTGCCCTAGCGTCCTTTAGTGTAACCTCTAAACTGCTATCGGAAAAAAAGAAAATATATAAATAAGTCCCTGCCAAATTAGCTAAAACTCCAATTATAAATCCTTTTAAAATTTCTGCTATATGTGGCTTCATATTTATAATTTCTATTTTATTGGTGTCACTTTAAATTTGTGTGTTAACCTAACTACTTTAACTCCCAGGAATTTAATTCGTCCATAGCGCGATATGCTGTAAGGTCAAATTGCACGGGAACTACCGAAACATACCCATTGCGCAGTGCCCACTCGTCAGTATCTTCGCCTTCATCATCATTTACAAACTCGCCTGAAAGCCAGTAATAATCGCGACCCACTGGGTTGGTGCGTTTGTCAAATTTTTCTTCCCAGTGCGCATTTGCTTGGCGGCAGATTTTAATGCCATTAATTTCCGAAGCATTTAATTTTGGAATATTTACATTTAATACAACCCCTTTTGGCAATCCGTTTTTAAGTGTTTGCTGCGCAATGGCTTTTACAAACTTTTTTGAAGGTCCAAAATCTGCTTCTAAGGAATAATCTAAAAGAGAAAACCCAATAGAAGGTATGCCTTGCGTTCCTGCCTCTACAGCAGCACTCATTGTCCCGCTGTAAATTACATTTATAGACGAATTGCTTCCGTGATTAATACCACTAACACACAGGTCCGGTTTGCGTTTTAAAATTTCGTTTACTGCTATTTTTACGCAGTCAACCGGGGTGCCGCTGCAACTGTACTCTTTATGTGGAGCATCTTTAATTACATTTATACTATTGCAGTACAAAGTATCGTTTATAGTTATTGCGTGGCCCATGCCACTTTGGGGAGAATCCGGTGCTACTACCATTACATCGCCTAAAGTGTTCATGACTTCAATTAAAGCACGAATTCCAGGAGCATTGATGCCATCATCGTTTGTTACCAGAATTAACGGTCTGTTTTCTGACATATTCTTTGAATTTTAAAGGGAAACAAAAATACATTTATTAATCCTGAATACAGAATTTGCTTACGAATAACAGATTCTGCTGTTTAACAAAATATTAGTACCAGAATGCTTTAATGGCACGGTTTTTTGTATAATTTAGGCACTTATAATTAATACCACAACTATGCGAATAATGAAAAAGAATTTTAAAGTTTTGTTTTTGGCGGTTTTCGTTTCTGTGGCTTCTTGCAGTTTTACTACAAAGGAGTTTAATGACCCCAATAAAGACAAGCTTCTTTTGGACTTAATTACCTACGTTATTCAGAAAGGTCATTACGATCCTAAAGATATCAATGATGAATTTTCTATTGGCGTTTACGACAAATTTATAAAAGGTCTCGATCCGTTAAAAAGATATTTTTTGGCATCAGACATTGCTGAATTCAGCAAATATAAAACCGAGATAGACGACCAAATAAAAAACAAGGATCTCTCGTTTTTTGATTTGGTGTACAGTCGCTTTCAAAAAAGAATGGCAGATGTACAAAAGATCTATCCTGAAGTATTAGCTAAACCTTTTGATTTTACTGAAACCGAAACCATAAACGTAGATTACGATAAATTAGCCTATGCTAATTCCCCAAAAGAGTTAAGATCGCGGTGGAAACAACAATTAAAATTCACAACTCTGGCCAGTTATTACGATTCGGTAGAGGATCAAAAAAACAGGGAAAAGGGTGTTTCAGATTCTGATACAAACACAGATGAAGAGGATGAAACAGAATTTCAAGATGCTGCTAAAAATGATTCATCTAAAAAAGAAGAACCTTTTGTACGCAAGTCTTTAGCCGAATTGGAGCAGAAAGCGCGTGAAGCTGCTAAAAATTCGCTCGATGAATATTTCGACTTTACAAAGGATTTACAGCGTACGGATTATTTTGCAATTTATTTAAATACCATAGTTGAAGAATTTGACCCGCATACCAATTATTTTGCCCCACCCGATAAAGATAGGTTCGACCTAAGAATGTCTGGTAAGCTGGAGGGTATAGGAGCGCGACTTCAAAAAAAGAACGATTATATTACCGTGATTGAGGTAATTAGTGGCGGCCCAGCATGGCGTAGTGAAAAAATAGAAGTGGGCGACGCAATTCTTAAAGTAAAACAAGAAGACGAAAAAGATGCCGTTAGTATCGTGGGCATGCGTATAGACGATGCTGTTAAATTAATTAAAGGTCCAAAAGGAACTAAAGTTACCTTAACCATTAAAAATGTTGACGGCACGGTATCAGATAAAGTGCTTACCCGCGATGTGGTTGAGCTTGAGGAAACCTACGCAAAATCTTCCTTGATAGAAACATCCGATCGAAAATTTGGACTAATAAATTTGCCGCAGTTTTATTTTGATATGCAGAACTATAAAGAACGAAACGCTGCAACCGATGTTAAAAAAGAAATTATCCGTTTAAAAGAAGAAGGAATGGAAGGCCTTGTTCTGGACCTTCGCGATAATGGGGGCGGTTCTTTGAGAACAGCCGTGGATATTGCAGGATTATTTATTAAAAAAGGCCCCGTTGTGCAAGTGGCATCAAACGGAAATAAAGAGGTACTCGAAGATAAAGACAGCGAAATTGTTTGGGACGGGCCGCTTGTAATCCTGGTGAATGAGTTATCTGCCTCTGCTTCAGAAATTTTAGCCGCTGCTATGCAAGATTACAAACGCGCAATAATTATAGGAAGTGCGCAAACGTACGGAAAAGGAACTGTACAGAACGTAATAGACCTAAACCAATGGCTTCGTAAAAACGATTTGGGCGATATGGGCGCGCTAAAAATTACGTCGCAAAAATTTTATCGAGTCAATGGCGGTTCTACACAATTGGAAGGCGTAAAGAGCGATGTTGTAATGCCAGACCGATATAGCTATATAGACGTAGGCGAAAGAGATTATGACAATCCATTACCCTATGATAAAATTGATGCGGCCAAATACAATATTTGGGACGGATATATAGATTATGACGAAACAATTGAGAAGAGCAATGCACGGATGGAGCAAAACGCACATTTAAAATTAATTGACGACAACGCTCGTTGGATCAAAGAACGCAGAGACGAAAAAACGGTTAACTTAAACTATAAAATGTACAGTGCCGATATTGCTCAGCGTAAAGAAGAAACCAAGCGTTTTGATGCTATAAACGAATACGATAACAAGCTTACATTTAAATCATTGCCTTATGAAACTGCGCTGATGAAACAAGATACTACACTGTCAGAAAAACGCAAAAGATGGCATAAAAACCTGAGTAAAGACATGTATATTGAAGAAGCTGTGCACGTATTGGAAGATTTAAAACTCAGTAATATAAAAGCGGGAAAAGTTGCCGATATTAAAAATTAGTATTGCATAAACCGGATGCTTGTTTCTATTTAAAACACACTAAATTTTACTAAATTTGAAGTGTGAAAAATTCCACTTCATTAAGCAGAATAGCGCTCCAGAAGTTTAAAAAAAACTTTTGGGGCGTTTTCAGTTTTGGCTTCTTAATACTTTGTGTGTTCGTGGCAATTTTTGCATACGCTTTAGCGCCAGATAATTCGCAGAATGCCAATCAGATGCATTTATCTGTCCATTCAAAAAATCCAGGATTTTCGGCGCAAATGCTTACTATTCCTGTAGCCGTTGAAAGGCAAAATCCTGTTTCAGTTTTCTTCTTCGGAAAAAAGAATGCAGATACAGAAATTCCAATTTCGAAGTATTCTTTAACCGAAAACTCAATAGCAATAACGGAATATACCCCCGACGGAACTGATGGACTGCAGAAGGAATATGCGCTTTCGCTATTCCCCAATGTTACTACCATAGAGGAAATTCCCCAAAAATATATTTCAGGAAAAAAATTCCTACTAGGCACCGATAAATACGGCCGAGATCTTTTAAGCCGAATGCTTATCGGAATCAGAATTTCGTTGGCCATTGGCTTTGTTGCTGTATTTATTTCGTTGGTTATTGGTATAACTATGGGAGCCATTGCAGGATATTACGGCGGACGGGTAGATGCCGCAATAATGTGGCTTATTAATGTTACGTGGTCCATTCCAACCTTGCTTTTGGTAATTGCCATCACTTTGGCGCTTGGCAAAGGTTTTTGGCAAGTTTTTATAGCTGTTGGACTCACAATGTGGGTAGAAGTTGCGCGCGTGGTCCGCGGGCAGGTTATGGGCGTAAAACAGATGCAATATGTAACTGCCGCAAGAGCTTTGGGGTTTAATGATTTCAGAATAATTGTAAAACATATTTTGCCCAATAGTATGGCACCGGTAATCATTATTTCCGCAGCCAATTTTGCGGGAGCTATTCTTATTGAAAGCGGACTTTCGTTTCTGGGAATTGGAGCTCAACCCCCAATGCCCAGTTGGGGTGGTATTATTAAAGACCATTACGCATATATAATTTTAGGAAAGCCCTACTTAGCACTAATTCCCGGATTGGCTATTATGAGTCTCGTAACCGCATTTATGTTAATAGGAAATGCCCTGCGCGATGCAATGGACGTGCGGAATGATTAATAAAATTTAAATAACGAAGTATTCGTATATTTGAAATACATTAAAAATTTGCCAACGATGGATATTACGGAAAGAAAATATAGGTTGATTCAACATTGTATGGGTATTTCGACTGTTGAGGAAATAGAACGTGCAGAATATTTTTTTAAGCACGAAATAGAAACAATTGATTTTTGGGATAACTTGCCCGAACAGGTTCAAAAACTAGTACAAAAAAGCAAGGAGCAGAGTAAAAATGATTTGGTAATGCCTCACGAAACAGTTATTGAAAAAGCCCGAAAAAAAATTAAACAGTCTTGATGAAAGTGTTTTGGACACAACTTGCCGATATAACTTTTGAAGACGAAATTGAATTTATCCTGCGCAAGTGGAACAATGCCGAAGCCGAAAAGTTTATAGATTTGGTTGAGGATTTTAAAAAAGCGTTATCTACAAATCCATATATGGGCAAATTGTCTGAAAAAAGTCAAGTTAGAATGTTTGTTTTATCCAAATAAACCACTGTTTTTTACGAATTTTTTAATGATAAAAAACGTATAGACCTTCAGCTATTTTGGAACAACTCCAAGGATACAAAGGAGCTTGATAAGTATTTGTGAAAAACCATTTTACCACTTTATCACAGTGCTTGATAAGATTATTAGTCAATTTAGAGCTGATAATGTTATCAATTAGACCCGTAATCTTATGAAAAAATTATTTGGGAACTCACAAATCTTGGTTTTGGCTTTTAGTTTGTCTATGTGTAAGGGCAAAATTTCACCACAAAAAACTTATAAGTCTGAAATAGTGAATCCCTATAGATTTTCCAATTATGTTGATGGTTTTTAACAATAATGAAGAAATTAAAAATGAAGCAGTGCCGCTGGATATTGTGGAAATAAAAAACAAAAAGGCGAAGGCTACCCTTGTTTTAAAAATTGCAACTATGTTATCAAAGCGATTAACAAAAAGAATAGCTATCAATTGTTAGAAATAACGGTGGACTAAAAAATATTATTTCTACCTAAATCACTTTTTTTACTGTTGAACCATGAACCGAAAATACCTTTATCCCATCCTTATTATCCTCGTTACCGTTGTACTGTACTATGGTGATGAATATGTGGATAAACTGAACAGTCCAGCAAATAAAACACTTTCAAATCCCGAAAGAAGCGGTGCGGAATTTAACGATACATTCCTCCCCGCTTCCACCACGGGTGAAATTGTAAAGCACAATTTTTATACGCTTTCCTATTCTGAAGAACACGAACAAGCAGAATGGGTTGCTTATGAATTGAAAAAAAGTGATCTTTCAAAAAGCGAATTTGAGCGCCCTTACTTTATTGAAGACAAAAAGGTAGAAACAAGGTCTGCAGATTGGCGCAACTATAAAAACTCCGGCTACGATCGTGGTCATCTTTGCCCCGCTGGCGATAGAAGAATGTCATTTGAGGCGTATAATGAAACATTTTTAACCAGTAATATAAGTCCGCAAGATCATGATTTTAATGCGGGAATTTGGAACCGTTTGGAACAGAAAGTACGCTATTGGGCTAGAAAATATGATGGTGTTTACGTCGTGACAGGCGGTGTTTTAAAAGGCGACTTAAATACTATTGGACACGAGAATGTTTCTGTTCCCAATAAATTTTATAAAATTGTAGTAGATTTTTTAGATGAAAACTATAAAGCCATTGCTTTTTTAATTCCGAATAAACCTTCACCTGAAAGTTATTTCGAATACGCCGTTTCTATCGATGAAATTGAAGATGCAACGGGAATCGATTTTTTTCCACAATTGCCAGATTCCATTGAAAACGAAATGGAACAGACCATTAATCTAAAAGTTTGGGGAAAGAAATAAGTGTGCAATGTATGGTTTTGGGCATACGGTAGAAAGCACCGAGCTAATTAAACTAAAATTTTCATTTCAACTTCTATCTCCTACGAATAATGAAAATTTGCTCCATCTAATTTCACAAAAATAAAGAGTAAAATAGTGAAGCCCCAAAGTGCGGAACCTCCGTAACTAAAGAAGGGCAGTGGGATTCCGACGGTTGGAAAAATTCCTGTAACCATGCCAATATTTACGAAAAAGTGAAAAAATAGAATTGCGGCAACACTGTACCCATACACTCTTCCAAACTGGTTTTTTTGCTTTTCAGCCCTAAAAATAATTCGGGTTATTAATCCTACAAAGAGCAAAATAACTACCATGCTCCCTAAAAACCCCCATTCTTCGCCCACTGTACTAAAAATATAATCTGTGTGCTGTTCGGGGACAAAATTACCTTTGGTTTGCGTTCCTTGAGTCCAACCTTTTCCGAGCCAACTACCGTTGCTTATAGCAATTTCACTTTGATTTGTATTATAACCAATACCACGAGCATCAACTTCTTTTCCTAATATAATATTAAAACGATCGCGATGGTGTTGTTTAAAGACGTTGTTAAAAATATAGCTTACAGAAAATGCAAAGCCAATTGAAGCCACAACAACGAAAATATATTTAATAATATTGGGTCTTTTTTTTCTATTTCTAAAAAATAATAATCCCGCAATAAGTAAAATTCCGGCAGCTACCCAAATTGTACCAAAAGCAAGTGTAGATACAAACAAAACAATTGCAAACAGTGCTAAAAGTAAATATACTCCGTGTAAACCCTCGCGATAAAGAGGAAAAACGAATGCCGCATATATTAAAACACTTCCAGGATCGGGCTGCAATATTATTAAAATAACGGGTAATGCAAGTATAATGAATGCACCAATCTGGTGCTTAAAATCTTGCATGTTCGTTTGAATATCGCTTACATATTTTGATAGGGCAAGGGCAGTAGCCGCTTTAGCAAATTCACTAGGTTGTATGCTGAAACCACCAAAGTCGTACCAGGCAGTAGTGCCTGCAATAGTTCTTCCAAATATAAATAGCCCGACAAGCGAAATTAATGAAGCTATATAAATAACGCTCGCAAAGCGTTCGTAGAACTTAGATTCTATGGCAAGTACGAAAATTATTAAGACAATACTCAGGCCAATCCATAGCATTTGTTTGCCATAAATTTGGTTGAAATCAAAATAGCCTTTTGCTGCATCGCTTAGCGAGGCGGAGTATATATTTATCCAACCCATTGACACCAATGCAATATAGATGAATATAATTAGCCAATCAAAACGTACGTAACTTTTGGTAGCTGCCATTATCTATTAATTGAAAAAGGTTCGCCACTGTACTGTTTGGCATATTCTGCTTCGAGGCTTCCTTGCAACACAAACTTTTCCATATCGGTTCGGGTAATTTCGCCTTTAAGATATTTTTCAATCATGAGTCCGGCTATTCTTCCAGCCCAGCGGGAGCCCCAGTAACCATTTTCAACGAACACGGCAATGGCAATTTTAGGATTGTCTTTGGGTGCAAATGCTACAAAAATAGAATGATCGGTAAGCTGCACGCGTTTACCATCTATTTTTGTGTAGTTTTCTGCAGTACCTGTTTTTCCACAAACTTCAATCCCGGGAACTCTTATTGAGGCTGCAGTACCACGTTCATAAACTTGAAACATACCTTCTACTACTGGTTCAAAATATTCGGGTTCAACAGTGGTGTGGTTTTTCACTTTAAATTTTTGCGGAATGGTGTCCGGGCCAATTATATTTTTTATGATATGCGGCGTGTAATAATAGCCTCGATTAGCAATAGCCGCAGTAAAGTTTGCCATTTGGATTGGCGTTAATAAAACTTCACCCTGCCCAATAGCATTTGAGATGGTTGCCAGCGAAGACCATTTATGCTCCGGGAATTTGTGTATTTTATTATAATATGCCGATGTTGGTATGTTTCCTCTTTTACCACTCGGAAGATCGTAGCCCAAAAAATCGCCTAATCCAAAACTCATAAGATCTTTTCGCCAAGCATCTATGCCTTCTTGAGGGGTAGGATAGGTGTCCATCATCTTTTTATAAACAGTACAAAAATACGTATTACAGGAATTGGCAATCCCTGAAACCATAGCAACTGGCCCGCTATGGTGGCATCGTAAAACTCTTCTGCCAAAATGAAAGCCGCCACTACAACCTATTACGTCGTCTGTTTTAATAGCGTGTTCATGTAATCCAACCAATGCGGTTAACGCTTTAAATGGTGAACCTGGCGGATATTCACCCATTAGAACCCTATCGTATAACGGTTTGGCAATAGTGTCGTACCATAATTTTGTAAAATTTTTTGAACGTTCGCGACCCACCAAGAGTGAAGGGTCGTAACTAGGTGCTGTTACCAAAGCAAGTATTTCGCCGGTATCGGGTTCAATAGCAACTATACCACCGCGTTTATGAACCATTAATTCCTGTCCGTACTTTTGGAGCGTGGCATCAATAGTTAGTTGTATATCTAGGCCTCGTTCCGGCAAAGTATCAAAAATACCGTCTTTATACGGGCCAATATCTCTATTAAAACGATCTCTTTGAATGTATTTTACACCTTTTACACCGCGAAGAACTTCCTCATATTCTTTTTCTACACCTGCCGTACCAATGAGTTCGCCCATTTGGTAATATGGGTTTTTTTCAATGATGGCATTGTTTACCTCGGCTATGTAACCCATAACGTTCGCCGAATGGTCTACTTGATATTCGCGAAGGGAACGACGCTGAATATAAAACCCTTCGTATTTATACATTTTTTCTGAAAGGGAGGCGTAATCTGCTTTGTTAAGTTGTGGAAGTACTACCGATGGAAGTCTTGGTGAATACACCCGTGCCTTGCGCAATATTTCTTTAAAATCTTCTTTGGTTATTTTTAGCAATCTACAAAATTCTAAGGTATCCAAAGGTTTTACATCTTTTGGGATAACCATAACGTCGTACGACGGTTGGTTTGAAACTAAAAGTTTGTTGTTTCTATCAAACATGTACCCGCGCTGTGGATAGTCGTACATTACTTTTATGGCACTGTTTTGTGTGAGCGAATCTGATGAAGCATCGTACACCTGCAAATAGAAAAGCCGAGCGGCAAAAAGCACACCGCTCATCAAAACCAATGCTATGAGTACAATTTTTCTCATTGTGATTTCTTATTAAAAATTATCATTGTACAGACAATAACAATTATAGTAAACAATCCGGAAAACAGGGTAGATTTTAACAGCAACAATGTATGATTGAAGCTAAAAATTTCTAGTGAAAACATAACAAAGTGATGCATTAAAACCAAAGATGCAATGTAGGTAAGCCTCTCCATGGGATCGGCTTTTTTAATTTTCACACTGTTGTATTCGTAGCTTACACCGAAGGAATATTTTAATACTACCGGACGAATATATGCCACAAAAGCACAAGCAGCCGCATGCACTCCGCCCGAGTCTTCAAAAATATCGATGGAAAGCCCTAATAAAAAACCGAGAAAAATCAAAACACTTTTATCGCCGTCCAGTGGGTAGAGTACTATAAACAAAATATAGAGATAGGGGTTTATATATCCTCCCAAATTAATATTGTTAAGCACCAGCACCTGCAGAAAAACCAGCAGTACAAAACGACCTATGTTTATTAATATATCACTGTTCGACATCTTCTACTCCTTTCTCTAACTCTAAAATTTCTTGAGCTTCATTGTTTTTTATTAAATAAACGTTTTCCAGGCTCGTCATATCGTTAAACAAGGTTACGTTTACGTAATAATAGTTATCATCATTATCCAAATGAAAATCTTTTACCGCCCCAATTAAAATGCCTTCGGGGAAAATTGTCGAGCGTCCGCCCGTAATAATGGTATCGCCTTTTTCTATTTGCGCCAACCGCGGAATATCTATTAATTGCACCACGTTGGGATCTTTCGTATTCCAGATGAGCGATCCAAAATGACTCGATTTTTTTAGCTTTGCGTTAATGCGGCTTTTTGTATTTAAAATAGATTGTACGGTGGCGTAATTTTTTGAAACATCACTAACTATGCCCACAACTCCTTTAGACGAAATAACGCCCAAATCTATTTTTACACTATCTCGCTGGCCCTGATCTAACGTAAGTTGATTCTTCGTTTTTGAAAAATTATTATTGATTACCCGCGCCGTATAATATTGAAATTTACTTGGAAGAATAGTGCTATCTAGTTTTTCAATTGAAATGGCCTCTTCCAAATGCTCCATTTTTTTCCGAAGCATTAAGTTTTCCTGCAATAACTGTTCGTTCTCTTTCGAAAGATTAAAATAATCGGTTATATTATTTCGAAATGTATAAACACCACCCGAAATAAAGTTGGCAGAACTCACAAATTTATTGTTGTGGTAATTATGAGTTTGAATAGTAAGTGCAACGGAAATCGTGAAAAGCACGGCAAACAACAAGAAATTTTTATTCCGAATGAAGAAAAATATAATCTGCTGCATTGCTTGTTAGGGTTAAAATATTCTGTTTCTTGATGGGAGCAACGCCATAAATGGGCAACTATTCTTTTTAAATTATTTTCAGTATAATAATTTCTATCGAAAAATTACTTAATCAAAACGCTTTTGTACTTATTTAAGTTTTTTAAACAAATACCGGTGCCACGTACAACTGCCCGCAACGGATCTTCGGCAATATACACAGGCAAGTCGGTTTTTTGCGAGAGCCTTTTGTCCAGTCCGCGAAGCATGGATCCACCGCCGGCCAGGTATATTCCGGTGTTGTAAATATCGGCGGCAAGTTCGGGTGGCGTTTGTGAGAGTGTTTCCATTACCGCATCTTCAATTCTAAGAATCGATTTGTCCAATGCCTTTGCTATTTCTCTATAGGAAGTTTGTACTTGTTTTGGTTTTCCTGTTAACAAATCGCGCCCTTGTACGTCCATTTCATCTGGAGGTAACTCTAAATCTTCGGTAGCGGCTCCAATCTGTATTTTAATTTTTTCGGCGGTACGTTCCCCCACATAAAGGTTGTGTTGGGTACGCATATAATATACTATATCGTTTGTAAAAACGTCGCCCGCAATTTTTATAGATTTGTCGCAAACAATTCCGCCAAGTGCAATTACTGCAATTTCGGTAGTTCCGCCTCCTATATCTACAACCATATTTCCTTTGGGCTGCATAATATCTACACCAATACCAATTGCTGCGGCCATGGGTTCATGAATTAAATAAACTTCTTTTCCGTTAACTCGCTCTGCACTTTCTTTTACCGCGCGCATTTCAACTTCAGTAATTCCGCTGGGAATACAGATTACCATTCGCAATGAAGGTTTTAGCCAGCGTTTTTTTAAGGCCGGAATATCATTGATAAACATGTTTATCATTTTTTCACTGGCATCAAAATCTGCAATTACACCATCCTTCAAAGGCCTAATTGTTTTTATGTTTTCATGGGTTTTTCCCTGCATCATGGCAGCTTCGCGCCCTACAGCAATAATTTTGCCGGTAGTACGATCTCGTGCTACGATTGACGGGGCGTCAACAACTACTTTGTCGTTGTGAACAACCAAGGTATTTGCAGTACCCAAGTCAATGGCTATTTCTTCAGTTAGGAAGTCAAAAAATCCCATAATTTATTTTGTTGGAGTTGAAGGTTAACGTGTCTGCTTAATTTTAACAAATGTAATAAATTTTAATGCTTAAAATGGCGTGTACCTGTAAATACCATTGCCATTTTATGTGTATTGCAATAATCTATGCTCAACTGATCTTTTATAGAACCTCCAGGCTGTATTACTGCGGTAATTCCTGCATTATCGGCAATTTCCACACAATCTGGAAACGGAAAAAAAGCATCACTTGCCATAACAGCACCATCGAGATTGAACTTAAATGATGTTGCTTTTTCAATTGCTTGTTTTAATGCGTCTACTCGGCTGGTTTGGCCGGTTCCGCTAGCGCAAAGTTGTTTGCCCTTTGCCAAGACAATTGTATTGCTTTTTGTGTGTTTGCAAATTTTAGATGCAAACAACAGGTCTTCTAACTCCTGAGCACTGGGTTTATTGTCCGTAGCGTGCGTTAAAATTTCGGCAGTATCGGTAATGTTGTCTTTATCTTGAACCAAAACACCGTTCAAACATGTTCTTACGGTTTTTGAAGGTAATCCGGCTTCTTTCTGAATTAGTAAAATTCTATTTTTCTTTCCTTCTAAAATTTCTTGTGCTTTCGCCGAAAAAGAAGGCGCAATAACCACTTCGCAGAAAAGGTCGTGAATTTCGTTTGCAGTAGCTTCATCAATTTCTACATTGCTAATTAATATACCGCCAAATGCCGATACGGGATCACCTGCCAATGCTGCTAAATACGCTTGTTGTACGGTTTCGCGTTGCGCAATTCCACAGGCGTTATTGTGTTTTAAAATTGCAAAAGTGGGTGCTTCCCCTTTAAATTCGTTCATTAAATTTACGGCAGCATCAACATCCAAAAGGTTGTTATAGCTTAATTCCTTGCCGTGAAGTTTGGTGAACATTTCATCAAAATTTCCGAAGAAAAAACCTTTTTGATGTGGATTTTCGCCGTAGCGTAGCTCCTGGCCGTTAACCGCACTTATTTTATACGCTGGCAATTTTTCTTCTATATTGAAATAATTAAAAATTGCAGTGTCGTAATTAGACGAGACATTGAACGCTTTAGCGGCAAAGCGCTTGCGGTCTTTAAGGGTAACTTCTCCGTTGTTTACGGAAATCACTTTCAAAAATTCGGCGTAATCATCAACCGAAGAAACGCAAATGGTGTCTTTAAAATTTTTAGCGGCCGCGCGAATCAACGATATACCGCCAATATCTATTTTTTCAATTATATCTGTTTCCGAAGCTCCGGAGGCAACCGTTTTTTCAAAAGGATATAAATCTACAATTACCGCATCTATCTGCGGAATGTTGTATTGTGCCATTTCGGCAACATCACCTTGATTGTCCTGTCGGTTTAAGATACCGCCAAAAACCTTCGGGTGAAGCGTTTTTACACGACCGCCCAAAATTGAAGGGTAATCGGTAATATCCTCCACGGCGGTTACTTCAATTCCAAGATCTTGAATGAATTTTTCGGTACCACCGGTTGAGTAAAGTTTTACGTTTTGTTCGTGCAGTTTTTTAACAATTGGGGCGAGGCCTTCTTTGCTAAAAACAGAGATTAATGCTGAGGTAATTTTTTTGGAATTGTTCATTATTGAAAATTAAGGTGCAAAAGTACATAATTGCATAGTAAATTTGTAACATAAGCAGTGAGAAAACGTCTTACTTTTTATAAATTTATCAACCCCTTTTAATAGCGAAATCGAAATCGAAATCGAAATCGAAATTGAAATTGAAAATTTGAAATCGCCAAACCTTAACTTAAAATCATAAATGCTAATATACCTTCGCGTTTTAAAGGAAAGTTTCAATTTTGCTCTCAGTGCGCTTCGGAACAATAAATTAAGAACCTTTCTTTCATTGGTTGGTGTTACAATCGGTATTTTTTCAATCATAGCGGTACTCGCCGCAGTAGATTCCTTAAAACGCGAAATTGAAGGCAGCATTAGTGGTCTAGATAATAGCACCATAATTGTTATGCGTTTTAATTTTGGTCCGACCGATATTCCACGGTGGAAATGGCAACAATTTCCCGATGTTACCTTTGATGAATATCAGTATATTGAACGAAATACCCCAAATATTGAAGCAGCAACCTTTACGCTGAACGTTCCAAACGAAACCATAAAATACGGAAACAACCAAGTAGACAATGTTCCTATTGGTGCGGTAACCGATAGCTACTACCATATTGAGGCATTGCAGTTATCGGAGGGCAGGTTTTTTAATGGTTCCGAATCCAATAGCGGTTCTATGGTTGTGGTTCTGGGAAATGAAATTGCATTACAATTATTTGGGGGTGCTGCAAACGCTATTGGAAAACAAGTGCGTATTTACGGAAGAAAATTTAATGTAATTGGTGTTTTGGAAAAAGAGGGTGCCGGTTTATTTGGAAACTCAAAAGATACATCGGTTTGGATGCCCGTAAATGTGGTTCGCAGAATTTACGGCGACAACAATAAAACTACCTTTCCGCAAATAGTGGTAAAACCTAAAAAGGAAGTGGACCAAGCCGAATTTATTGCTACACTTACACAAAAACTTAGGTTAAAACGTGGTTTAAAACCCGATGAGGTGAGCAATTTTTTTATTAACCAAATGCAGGGTTTTACAGATTTTATTGATGAAATAACCGGTAGTATGAATATTATTGGGCTTATTATCAGTGGTTTTTCACTATTGGTTGGTGGTTTCGGAATTGCCAATATTATGTTCGTAAGCGTAAAGGAAAGAACCAATTTAATTGGTATTCAAAAATCGTTGGGAGCCAAAAATAAATTTATACTTTTTCAATTTTTATTTGAAGCTGTAATTCTCGCAATAATTGGAGGCTTAATTGGTCTGTTTTTAGTATTTATTGCTTCTCTACTTGCTTCACAATTTACGGGCGATTTCAATTTTATCCTGTCTCCGTTTAATATGTTTATCGGCACTGCAATTTCGGCGGCAATTGGTTTAATTGCAGGAATTATTCCGGCTATTTCCGCTTCAAAATTAGATCCGGTGGAGGCGATCCGCACGGGAATGTAAGCTTCGTAAATTCCAAGTTACAAGCACCAAATTCCAAATAAATCTCAAAAAACAGAAGGTAAAAGATAATAAACAGTTACTTCTTCCCCTTGAAAAGGCTGGGGTGGGACTTTTGGAGTTTGAAATTTAAAATATTGGAATTTTCGAAGAAGTGGCTGCAAAAAACTTAATTTAAAGAACTAAAGTATCTTTGCAACTTCTACGTTTACCCATTCCAAAAAGCGTTCGTCTTCCAGCGAAAAAGGATCTGCTACGTGCGAATCAATATCTATTTGGCCAATATTTTTTCCGTCTTTGAAAAGCGGGATTACAATTTCAGATTTTACGGTAATGCTGCACGCAATGTAATTGTCCTGTGCTTTTACATCGGGCACTACAAAGTTTTTGTTGCTTACCGCCACCTGCCCGCAAATTCCTTTACCAAAAGGTATAACGGTGTGGTCTGTGGGTTCGCCTGCGAATGCTTTTAAGTGAAGCGTTTCTTGAGCCGCGTTCGCAAAGTAAAATCCAACCCAATCGTAATAGCCTATAGAGGTTTGGAGAAGCTCACAAACCTCGGTTAAGCGTTGTTCGGTACTTTCGCTATTATTGGCAAGAATGGTAGTTATTTTGGGTTTCAGTTTTAAGAATGACATAATTTTACAGCTAAATATGAGTTGGCAAAAGTATTTTAAAACCCTTACAAACGCCAAAAACAAATACTGTATTTTTGTTAAATACAAAAATTTCAAATACTGTAAAAAGTTGAATATGTTTGAAACAGTAAGTAAGAAATAATTTTTGAAAGAACTTTTTAAAAAATACCGAACCGTTGTTCAATTCATCATCCTATTTTTGGGCACATATTTGTTGCTTGGCGTTGTATATTCACTTTACTTAAAGGCGTCTGCGAGTGGCTATTTTTTTCCGGATTATCTTTCAAATCTCGTTGCAAATCAAAGCAGGGCTGTGTTAGAGTTTTTGGGTTATACTTCTACTTTAAAACCCAATATATTGGAACAGGGAATTTCGCTAACAATAAACAATGCCTATTCTGTTAGTATTGTTGAGGGTTGCAATTCTGCCAGTGTTATTATTTTGTTTGTGGCTTTTATTATTGCTTTCGCAGAAAATTTCAAAAAAACGCTTTTGTTTCTTTTGGCGGGTGCGGTTTTAATTTACAGCGTTAATTTACTGCGAATCGTAATTCTTATTATCGCACTTTACAAATTTCCGCAGTATGAAAATGTGCTTCATTCGGTAGTATTTCCAGGTATAATTTACAGCGTGGTTTTCGTGTTATGGATGATTTGGGTTAAAATGCTAAAATCGAATACGCCGTAATGAAAAAGTCGTTAAACATAGTAAGTATAGTTGTTCTGGCGGGTTTTTTAGTTCTTATTCGAGCTTTTGAACATACGTTGTTTTACGATCCGCTTTTATCTTTTTTTGAAGTTGACTATAAAAGTATGCCGCTGCCACAAATGGACACGTTTGCGTTACAAACCGGGGTTGCGCTCCGATTTTTATTAAATACCATTATTTCCCTCGCAATTATATGGCAGGTATTTAAGGATAAAGAAATTATAAAGTTTTCACTCCTTCTTTACAGCCTTCTTTTTGTGCTGTTTTTTATGATCTTCAGCTTTATAATTTTTACTTCGGAAGAAAGTAGCGGCCACTTTGTATTGTTTTATGTTAGAAGGTTTTTAATTCAACCCTTATTTCTACTTTTATTAGTGCCAGCATTTTATTTTCAGAAATACAAAACTCGATGATTTTTTGATACCTTTGTCTATCTAAAATTTAACTGAAAATGAAAAAATTATCACTTATTTCCTTAGCAATTATTGCATTAAGCTTTTTATCTTGTAAAGACACGGTTAAACAGACCGAGCCCGAAGTTGTTACGGTTGATAATACTGAAACCAAGACTTACGAAATAGCCGTTCCTGAAGTAGAATTCAACGATCCTAATGTTGAAGCAATATTTAATCAATATTTACAGGTAGAAGCAGCTTTAGTAAATACAAATGCCACCAAAACGGCGGAAGAAGCTGCAAAACTTGAAAAACACTTAAAGGAAATGAATGCCGAAGAAACTGTACAAACTGCAGTTTCCGCTATGGCTGCATCTGACGATATTGCTGTGCAGCGCCAAAATTTTGAAACCTTAAGTAGTGCAATGGAAAGTATGTTGCAGGGCGCGTTAAAATCCGGAACATTATACAAACAATACTGCCCAATGGCCTTTAATAATAAAGGTGCCTATTGGATAAGCAGCAGCAAAGATATTTTAAATCCATATTTTGGCGATAAAATGTTGAAATGCGGCAGAGTAGATGCCGAGATAAATTAATTTAACAAAGCCTTCCATTTTAGTGGGGGGCTTTTTTTTGTATTTTTGCAAAAGCGTGAAAAAAACCATTTCCATATTTTTATCTATCCTAATGCTCGTTAGTAGTTCTGGAATAGCCTATGCGCAGCACTTCTGCAGTGGGATGGAAATGATGGCTGAGGTTACCTTGGGCGACAAACTTCTTTCCTGTGGAATGGAGGAAGACGCCCTCGCTACAGATTGCGACGATAAAAACTTGGCTCCTGAAGCACACGATTGTTGTAAAAACCACATTACCAAAATACAAACTGACGAAAATTTTGCCAAGGCTTCGTTCGATTTAAAATTGAATAAAACCTTTGTAGCTACTTTCGTTTCTGTTTTTGTATTGCAGGAAGTAGAAATCGCTTCCGCAGAAAAAATCTTCTTCGCGGATTACAGTCCGCCACCCCTCGAACAGGATTTGAACATTCTGTACGAGACTTTCCTGATTTGATTTATACCCCGTGTATGCGGGTATTTCATGACTTAAACCCCAAATATTTATGGGGTAAGAACTCATATTTAATCAAATTATAAAAATGAAACACACATATAAAATACACGGAATGACCTGCAATGGCTGCCGAGGCCATGTGGAAAAGACTTTAAGTGAAATTGAAGGCGTTTCCCAAGCATCGGTAAACCTTGAAAAAGCCGAAGCGGTCATCGAAATGGAAAATCACATTCCATTAAAAGTTTTTGAAAAAGCGTTGGAAGACGACGGCGGAAGCTACAGTATCTCTCTTCCCGATGATGCTGAAGCTGCAGAAAAACATCAAAAGAAAAAAGAGGAAAAACGGGCAAAACAAAGCAGTTCGGGTACGTTTTATTGCCCGATGCACTGCGAAGGCGAGAAGACTTACGACAAGCCTGGCGATTGCCCCGTTTGCGGAATGGATTTGGTAGAAGAGGCAAAAACTTCAACAAACTCGGCAACGGAGTATACCTGCCCAATGCATCCCGAAGTAATTCGCGACGAACCGGGTTCGTGCCCAATCTGCGGGATGGATTTAGTGCCAAAAGAGGCCGACGAATCTGCCGAAAACAAATCGTATAAAAAGTTGCTGAAAAAGTTTTGGATTGCCGTAGCCTTTACGCTACCCATTTTTATAATCGCAATGTCTGAAATGATTCCAAACAATCCGTTATACGATTGGATGCCGATTGTTACTTGGAATTGGATACAATTCGGCCTGTCAATTCCGGTGGTGTTTTACGCCACTTGGATGTTTTTTGAACGCGCCTATCGCTCCATTAAAACCTGGAATCTCAATATGTTTACCCTTATCGGGATAGGGGCTGGGGTGGCTTGGCTTTTTAGTATTTTTGGGTTGTTGTTCCCCGACTTTTTTCCTCCACAGTTTAAGACCGAATCGGGAACTGTGCACGTTTATTTTGAAGCGGCCTCGGTTATACTCACCCTAGTTTTAATGGGGCAGGTTTTGGAAGCGCGCGCGCACAACCGAACAAATTCTGCTGTAAAGGAATTGCTGAAACTGGCGCCAAACAAAGCAGTTCGAATTGTTGACGGAAAGGAAGAAACCATCGCCATTGATAAAATTGAAGTTGGCGATAAACTCCGTGTAAAACCCGGAGAGAAAATTCCTGTGGACGGCAGCATTTTGGAAGGCGAAAGCTCCATTGACGAATCAATGATTACCGGCGAACCTGTTCCCGTTTCAAAAGCGGGGGGCGATAAAGTAAGTTCCGGAACCATAAACGGCAAACAAACTTTCGTAATGAAAGCCGAAAAAGTGGGAAGCGATACTCTGCTTTCCCAAATCATTGAAATGGTGAACAAAGCAAGCCGAAGCCGCGCTCCAATCCAAAAATTGGCCGATAAAATTTCTAGATGGTTTGTGCCAATCGTGGTCTTAGTTTCAATAATCACTTTTATAGTTTGGGCAGTTTTTGGTCCTGAACCTGCTTATGTTTATGCCTTGGTGAATGCCATTGCCGTTTTGATTATCGCGTGTCCGTGTGCCCTTGGGCTCGCCACGCCAATGTCTGTGATGGTTGGAGTGGGGAAGGGCGCCCAAAACGGAGTGCTCATTAAAAATGCCGAAGCGCTGGAGACACTCAACAAAATAGACGTTTTGATTATTGATAAAACCGGAACAATTACCGAAGGAAAACCTTCCGTTGAAAAAGTGGGCGCTGCCGACGGTTTTTCGGAAGAAAAAGTGCTTCAATATATTGTTTCGCTCAATCAAAACAGCGAACATCCATTGGCTGATGCTACGGTTAAATACGGAAAGGAAAAGAATTCCGAAGTTTTAAAAGCTACCGATTTCAATTCGGTTACCGGAAAAGGGGTAACTGGAAATATCAATGGAGAAAAAATAGCACTCGGTAACGAAAAGATGATGCAGGAAGCAGATGCAGACATTTCCGAAGAACTTCAAAAGCAAATTTCAGAAGAACAGAAAAAGGGCAAGACCGTACCGATGCTTTCCGTAGCTGGAAAAGTGGTGGGTTACGTTGTGATTGCCGATAAAATAAAGGAAACCAGTAAAAAAGCAATCAACGAACTTCAGAAAAAGGGAATTCAGGTTATAATGCTAACAGGCGATAACCACGACACCGCAAAAGCTGTTGCTTCCGAATTAAATCTCGCCGAATTTAAAGCTGAAATGCTTCCGCAGAACAAATTGGAAGTAGTCGAAAAATTGCAATCCGAAGGCCAAAAAGTAGCCATGGCTGGCGACGGAATAAACGATGCCCCCGCTTTGGCAAAAAGTGATGTAGGAATCGCGATGGGCACAGGTACGGATGTAGCGATAGAAAGTGCCGGCGTTACCTTGGTAAAAGGCGATCTGCACGGCATTGTGAAAGCGTTCCATTTAAGCGAAAAAGTAATGCGTAACATTAAACAAAACCTGTTTTTTGCTTTAATTTATAACGTGTTCGGCGTGCCAATAGCCGCCGGGGTTCTCTTTCCAGTTTTTGGACTATTATTATCGCCGATGATTGCCGCACTGGCAATGAGTTTTAGCTCTGTTTCGGTAATTACAAATGCATTGCGATTGCGCGCTGCAAGAATTGATTAAATGAAAAATGACATAGGACTTTTAGACATAAGACGTATGAAGAATATAAAATTTTCTCCTACGTCTTATGTCCTACCGTCTTAAGTCACAGAATAAAAATTTATAACATTATATGAAAAACTACATATTTATAGCCTTTTTATTCCCACTCAGTGTTTTTTCACAGGAAAAAGTAACGGGAAAGATTACTGATAATATCAATAACAAAGAAGTTTCGTTAGCAGGTGCAAACGTTTATTGGCTAAACACTCAAGTGGGAACCGTAACAGATTTTGACGGAAATTTCGAAATTGCGTATAAGCCCGAATACAAAAAAATGGTTATCAGTTTTGTGGGTTATAAAACCGATACTATTTCGGTGAATTCGCCCAAAAGAATTACGCATTCTTTAACTTCTACCGCCAATCTTGATGAGGTTACGGTTACCGCCCGGCAGAAAGCCACGTCGCGTTCCTTCATTCAAGCAACCAATGTTCTCAATGTAAGCAGCGAAGAACTTCTAAAAGCGGCGTGCTGTAACCTCGCGGAAAGCTTTGAAACCAATCCCTCGATTGACGTAAATTTTTCTGATGCCATTTCGGGCACGCGACAGATTAAAATGCTGGGATTAACGAGTCCTTATATTTTAATTACAACTGAAAACGTACCGAGTATTCGCGGGGCTTCGCAAGCGTACGGCTTGAGTTTTATTCCCGGTACTTGGGTGGAAAGTATCCAAATTACCAAAGGTGCGGGAAGCGTTACAAATGGTTTCGAAAGTATCGCGGGACAAATAAATGCCGAACTGCAAAAACCAACATTGGATGATAAGCTTTTTGTAAATGCCTACGGCGCCGGAAATGGACGTTTTGAGTTGAATACGCATTTAAATACAAAAGTTACCGACCGCTGGAGCACGGGGCTGTATATTCACGGGAATATGCGGGATACGGAATTTGATAAAAATGACGACTCCTTTCTCGATGCACCGCTGATGCAGCAAGTAAACGTGATGAATCGCTGGCAATACACCGACACTGAAAACGGGTATGTTGGGTTTTTCAATGTTCGATTTTTAAATGATGAGAAGCAAACCGGACAGATTGGTTTTGATGAAAAGAAGGACCGAGGCACCACAAATGCTTGGGGTAGCGAAATTAATACGCAACGTTTTGACCTTTCGGGGAAATTTGGTTTCGTAAACCCAGATATTCCTTGGCGAACTGGTGGTTTGCAACTTGCTTACAGCCATCACAACCAAGAGTCTTTTTTTGGGTTGAACGATTACAATATTGAGCATAATAGTTTATATGCGAACTTTCTGTACAACTCAATAATTAGTGACTCGCGCCACAAAATTAAAACTGGGGTGAGTGCAACTTATGACGGTTATGAAGAATTGGTTTTAACTGAAAATTTCAGCAGAATTGAAAATTCGGTCGGGGCTTTTTTCGAATATAATTTTGACAATCTGGGCGATCTTAATTTTACGGCTGGTATCCGTGGCGATATTCACAATAGATTGGGAGCGTTTATCACGCCGCGTTTTCATTTGCGCTACACGCCTTGGGAAAAATCTGCCTTTAGAATTTCCGCAGGAAGAGGAAAGCGCAGTGCGAATATTTTTACCGAAAATCAGCAGCTTTTTGCTACTTCTCGCGATTTAAAAATTTTAGGCAACGGAGGCGAAATTTATGGGTTGAATCCCGAAATTGCTTGGAATTATGGGGCTTCGTATATGCAGGGTTTCAATCTTTTTGGAAGAAGGGGCGATGTTACTTTCGATTTTTATAGAACTGATTTTAAGAACCAAATTGTTGTGGATTGGGAAAATCCTTCGGAAATTAATTTTTACAATTTGGATGGAGAAAGTTTTTCGAACAATTATCAATTAGAATTTAATTACAATCCTTTCACCCATTTTGATGTGCGATTGGCATATAAATATTACGATGTGGAAACTACCTATTTAAGTGGAAAGAAGCAAAATCCGTTAACGCCAAATCACCGATTTTTTGCAAATGCTTCTTTTCAAACCCATCAAACACAAAAGGGCGGTAACTGGAAGTTTGACGCGACCTTCAACTATTTGGGCGAACAGCGATTTTCCGGCTCAGAAAATTATTTGAATACCATTGGCCTTTCAGAATTTTCACCATCGGTTTCAACACTGAATGCACAGATTACTAAAGTTTTTTCATCTAATTTTGAAATCTATGTGGGTGGTGAAAACATAACCAATGTAAAACAACCTAACCCAATTGTGGGAAGTGATACTCCGTTTGGAACTACTTTTGACACAACATACGTTTACGGCCCCATTTTTGGAAGCTCGTATTATGCGGGATTACGATATAGAATAAATTAATGATGTTGCGATTTTAATTTACCGCAAAATTAGAAGCCATAAGGCATAATTATAACCCTAGAAAATAGATAGAAATGAAAAAAGCAATTTTAATTATTAGCGTATTATTTATCGGTGCAACCGGTTTTGCCCAAAACAAAAATGCAAAAGCTACCATTGAAGTAGATGGTGTTTGCGGAATGTGCAAGGATCGAATTGAGAAGGCATCCATTCAGGCCAAAGGCGTAAAGTCGGCTATTTGGAATGTAGAAACCCATCAATTAAACTTGATTTATAATGAAAAGAAAACCGATCTAGCCACCATTCAGCAAAGTATTGCCGATAGCGGCCACGATACCCAGGACATTGCTGCCAAGGACGAAGTTTACAATCAAATAGATCCTTGCTGCAAATATCGCGACCAACAAGTAATTGACGACCACAAGCAAGGCGGACATTAATTTTAGGAGGATTTTATAATTTTCTTAATAGTTAGTACGCGTCGATTTTGGTAATTTGATTTCATAAAAACAACAATTATGAAAAACGAAAAATTAATTCACGCTTTAGGCAACTGCATTAATCATTGTAATTACTGTGCAGACGCCTGTCTTGACGAAGAAAATGTAAAAATGATGGTGAGCTGCATCCGAACCGATAGGGTTTGTGCAGAAGTCTGCAGTACGCTTAACCAACTTTTGGCCATGAATTTTGGCGATGTGGACGATCTTGTAAGGTATTGTGCAAAAATATGCGAAGCCTGTGCAGACGAGTGTTCGCAACACGAAGCGCAACATTGCCAAGATTGTGCAGAAGCTTGCAGAAAATGTGCAGCGGAATGTAGAGCGTTCCTTGCATAAAATTGGCTGTTAAATTTTAGCCAACGAGAGAATAATTTAACAGTGGCGTCTTTTACCTTTATATTGTTAATTTAAAAAAGTAATTGTTATGCCACAAAATCAGCAAAGCAAAAAGCCGCAACCTGCTAAAGGGCCACAAACCAAAAAGCAGGATAACAAAAAGGCTTCGCCAACTGCTCCTAAAAAGAAGTAGTCCGCGATTGGTTAATAAACCAAGGAAACCATCCCGCGAAAGTTGGATGGTTTTTTCATTTTGGCAACTTTCTGTTTGGAGGTAGAATTTCGGCTATATTTTATATTTTTAGCCTTTTCAAAATTCAAATAAAAAATAGATGAAACAAATTTTAGGAATAGGATCCCGAATCAACCACCCTGAATACGGGAAAGGGGTGGTTACTAATGTTACGGCAAAAATGTATTGGGTAACTTTTATTGACAATGGTCTTGAAACAATTACGCCCGACGACGATTTTGAAATTATTGAGGCTGCTGAGGATGAGGTAGATACGGTAAGCTTTTATGAGGTAGAAAAGAGCCTTCGCAACATTCTCAAGAAATGGAATGGATTTAGTGAGATAGTGCCAATTGCCGATAAATGGAAAGGCGGCACTATTGTTTTAAAACCAGGCGATTCTAATTTAGCTTCAAAGGAAATACCCATTGACACATTTTTCCATAAAATTGTAATGTTGCGTGACCGACTGCGCGTGATGGAGCAAAAAATTAATTCGAGTAAAGAATTGGGAGAACAGGATAAAATAGATTTACAACAATATATTACGCGTTGTTATGGCAGTTTAACCACTTTTAATGTGTTATTTAAAAGTACTTCGCAACATTTTAAGGGAGAGGGTTCTGCAAAATAAATAAGCAAAATACAGTTTAAGCCAGTTTGCGAAAATTTTATGATTTATTAGTGTTTTAACACCTTTTATAGTAGTGTGTTTTAACGCTGAAGAAAATGTGAAATAAAATATGTTAAAACGCTCCAAAACGCCATGGATTGTAATGTTGGGGCAATTGTTTATAAACTGTTAGAAAAAAAAGTGTTTATTTTTTAAACACTTTTTTTTATTCAGCAATAATTTCCTACGCTCCGCAAGCATAAGAAAACCAAGTCTTTGCAAATTTTTGGGTTAAATTTTAAAGAAAAACTGTTTTTTTAAAATAACTTTTTGATAATATTTTCATAATCTACTTACTATAAAAGTTGGAATTGTAAGATTTTATTGGCACTTTTGGGGTGCTAATTCAAACAAACAAAAAAATGAAAACAAAGTTTAGTGGAATTTTAACACTATTATTAGTGTTAGTTGTGCAGCTCGCTTTTGCACAGGAAAAAACAATTTCCGGGACGGTAACTGATGACACAGGTTTACCGCTTCCAGGAGTTAACATAATTATAAAAGGTACAAGTACTGGAACGCAGTCTGATTTTGATGGTAATTATACCATTGATGCTGCTACTGGGCAAACACTTGTTTATAGTTATGTAGGTTTTGAGACCCAAGAGATTGCTGTTGGGGCCTCAAATAAGATCAATGTTACTATGCAAGCTGGTTCTATGTTGGACGAGGTGGTAGTAACTGCACTTGGTGTATCTCGTGAAAAACAATCATTGGGGTATTCAACACAAGAAGTAGATGGAGAAGATATCTCTACAGTTAAGGGCAACAACTTTACAAACGCTCTTTCTGGTAAAGTATCTGGTCTACAAATTAGAAGAAACAACAACCTTGGTGGTTCTACCAACGTAGTTATTAGAGGTAACACTTCTTTAACGGGAGATAACCAAGCGTTATTTGTTGTTGATGGTGTGCCAATCAGTAACAGAAATACCAACGATGCTGCTCAAGCTCAAGCAAGAGGTAATTACTACGATTACGGTAACGCTGCTGCAGATATTAACCCAGACGATATAGAATCTGTAAACGTGCTAAAAGGAGCGGCTGCTTCGGCACTTTATGGTTCACGTGCGGCTAACGGTGTTATTATCATTACAACTAAAAAAGGTAAAAAATCGAAAGGTATTGGTGTAACTATTAATACGAACGCTACCGTTGGTTTTATTGACAAGAGTACTTTTGCTGAATACCAAACTCAATATGGTCCAGGTTATGGCGATTACTTTACGTTTGAAGATATTAACGGCGATGGTATTGACGATCAGGTAGAGAATTATGTAGATGATGCGTCTTACGGACCAGCTTATGATCCTAATTTATTCATTTACAAGTGGAATTCATTTGATCCTTCGTTACCAACATATTTGCAAAAATCTGCTTATGTAGCTGCTGCAAACGGTCCTTTGAACTTTTTTGAAACTCCTATTTCACTTACCAACTCTATCTCTATTTCAAATGGATTAGAAGGTGGTTCATACCGTATGTCTTATACAAAATTAGATCAGTCTGGTTTAATGCCAAATAGCCAATTAGATCGCCACAACTTTATTTTCAGTGGAACCTACGATGTAACTGAAAAGTTAACTGCAAGCGGTTTTGCGAACTATATTAAAACTGATGCATTGGGTCGTAACTCTACAGGTTATAACGATAACGTTGTAGGTAATATGAAACAATGGTGGTCAGTAAGTACTGATGTTAATGAGCAAAAAGAAGCTTACTTCTTAACTCATAGAAACGTTACTTGGAACCCAGGTAGCGCTACACCGGGTGCTGCTCCTCTATACTGGGATAACCCATATTGGACACGTTATGAAAATTATCAGAATGACGGTAGAAGCCGTTTTATTGGAAACTTTGAGTTAAACTACGAGCTTGCTGATTGGGTTAATGTAACAGGTAGGGTTTCTACAGATACATATAGCGAAAACCAAGAAGAGCGTAGAGCTGTTGGTTCTGTAGCAACTTCATTTGGTGTTTCTCGTGGTAACGTAGATTCTGGTTACCTAAGAAGAGATATTACTGCAACTGAAACAAACTACGATTTAATGTTTAACTTCAACACTGATATTTCAGAAAACTTAAGTTTTGCTGGTATTTTGGGATCAAACATTCGTAGAAGTGAATTTAACTCATTAACATCTTCTACTGCTGGTGGATTAGTGGTTCCTGGTCTTTACTCATTACAGAATGGTGCATCACCACTTCCAAACCCAGTTGAACAAGCTGAGAAAATTGGTGTTGATGGTGTTTACGCTAGTGCATCTTTCGGATTCGCAAACGTTGTTTTCTTAGATGGTACAGTTAGAAGAGACCGTTTTTCTACTTTACCTAAAGATAACAGTGCATTCTACTATCCTTCTGTTTCTACTAGTTTTGTATTTAGTAAATTACTAGATGTTAATGCTATTAGCTTTGGTAAACTTCGTTTAAACTACGCTGAGGTAGGTAATGGAGCTCCGTTTGATAGATTGAGAGATACATACGTTATTAATGGTGATATCGGAAACTCTATTCCTAATACTGCCAATAACCCGAACCTAGAACCAGAACGTACCAAGAGTTACGAAGCAGGTTTAGAGATGCGTTTTGCAAATAACAGATTAGGTTTTGATGTGTCTTACTACAAATCTAACTCTATTAACCAAATTGTAACTGTTCCAATTTCTCCAACTACCGGTTATACTGGTAAATTGCTAAATGCTGGTGAAATTGAAAACAAAGGTATTGAGGTTTCATTAAATGCAATGCCAATCAAGAATGACAATTTTACTTGGTCTCTTAGCGCTAACTGGTCTCAAAACAAGAGTGAGGTATTAGAATTGCCTGACGGAATTAAGAACCTACAATTAGGTAGATTCCAAGGTGGTGTTTCTATAAACGCCGAATTAGGTCAGCCATACGGTGTAATCTACGGTCAAGATTTTGTTTACTTAAACGGTGAGAAAGTTGTTGATCCAGATAGTGGAAGATACCTTAAAACTCCGGTTTCTAACAATGTACTTGGAGATACTAACCCAGATTGGTTAGCTGGTATTACCAACACATTTACTTACAAAGATCTTTCTTTCAGTTTCCTAATTGATATTCAAGAAGGTGGAAGCCTTTTCTCTCTTGACCAGTATTATGGTGAAGCAACTGGTATCTATGCAAACACTGCATTTACCAATGATTTAGGAAATCCTGTAAGAAGCCCGCTTGATGAAGGTGGTGGATATATTAACCCAGGTGTTAATCCTGATGGGTCAACCAATACAACTAGAACTGATGCAAACGGATTTAGTGGATTTGGATACGCTGCTTTACCAGCTGCTGCATTTGTTTATGATGCGAGCTACATAAAACTTCGTCAAGTTTCATTAAGCTATAATTTGCCATCTAAATACCTTGACAATACCTTTATGACTGGTTTATCTTTTACCCTTTCAGGTTCTAACTTATGGATAATCAATAAAAACTTGCCATACGCTGACCCTGAAGCAGGTTTGAGCTCTGGTAACCTTCAAGGTTATGTTACTGGTTCATTGCCAACTACCCAAGATTACGGGTTTAACATTAAAGCACAATTTTAATATATAAAAAAATGAAGAAAATATTTTTAATCCTAACTGCGGCAGTTATGGCCGTGTCGTGTTCAGACAATCTTGAGGACCTGAACCAGAATATAAAAGATCCTACTGCGGTGAGTGGCGAAAGTTTGTTCGCTTCTGCTCAAAAGCAGTTGGCCGATCAAGTCGTTACTCCGAACGTTAACCTTAATAACTTAAGGTTATGGACGCAGCAATTACAGGAAACTACGTATACAGACGAAAGTCAGTACGATCAAATTACGCGTGCAATTCCTGATAACCACTGGAGAGAAATCTACAGAGATGTACTAAAAGATCTTGATGAAGCTGCTCGAGTAATTTCCGAGACAGATAACGATCTTACTAATGCACTAAAACCTAATAAGCTTGCAATTATTGAAGTGCTTACGGTTTATGCTTATAGTAACTTAGTTGAAACTTACGGAGATGTTCCTTACAGCGAAGCTTTAGATATTGACAATTTGTTGCCAGCGTATGATGACGGACTTACTATTTATAAAGACTTAATTGCGCGTCTTAACTCTGCCATCGGTGGAATGAATACGGGTGTTGGAAGCTTTAGTAGTACAGAAGATATGATGTATAGTGGCGATGTTTCACATTGGAAAAAATTTGCTAATTCTTTAAAACTAAGAATGGGAATAATGCTTTCTGATGTAGATGCTGGACTTTCTAAATCTACTGTTGAATCTGCAGTTACAAGTGGTGTATTTACAAGCAATGCAGATAACGGAAGTTATATGTATTCAGCTGCTGCACCTAACAACAACCCTATGAACGATAACCTTGTTCTTAGTGGACGTAATGATTATGTTGCTGCTGTAACAATAATTGATATAATGAACGACCTAGAAGACCCGAGAAGACCCGTTTACTTTACTGATGTAGATGGCGAATATATTGGAGGTGAAATAGGTGAAATATCTGCATATCCAGATTACTCTCACGTTGCTGATCGTTTGGTAGATCCAACTGAGCCTGGTGTGTTACTTTCGTATGTTGAAGTTAGATTTTTAATGGCTGAGGCTGCTGCAAGAGGATACTCTGTTGGTGGCGATGCTGCAACTCACTATGCTGCTGGTATTACCGCATCATTTGATTACTGGGGTGCAGAAGATGTTGCTGCTTACTTAGCTAAACCAGAAGTGGATTACGCTAGTGCATTAGCTACAAGTACTTCTTCGCCAGCTTGGAAACAAGTAATTGGTACACAAGCATATTTGGGTCTTTACAATAGAACCTTTGCAAGCTACCTTTCTATTCGTCGTTTGGATTACCCAATTTTAGCAGAGCCAACAGGCGCTGAATCTGGTTTCCCAACACGTTACTTGTATCCGGTAGGAGAGCAAACATTAAACGAAGATAACTATAACGCTGCTTCAACTGCCATTGGTGGTGATGCTCCAGAAACTAGATTATTCTGGGATAAGTTTTATACTTTCGACTTTTAAGAAATAGCTAACAAAGCAATTTCAATTATAGAAAAATCCTCGGCCATATGCCGGGGATTTTTTTATTGGGCCATAAAAAATTAATTGGTTGTTACTACTCTATATTACTTATCTGAAGCTTGTGTTATCGTAGCACCAAGGCAATTTGCGCAGAACTACTATCTCTTAATTTGAAATAATTTTGTTGGTTGGGACCCGTATTTTAACTGATAGGAAGATATAAGTTTAAGAAACTTTATTTTTCACAATGTGTTGAATAATCATCGGGGCGTGTATTCTAGAATTTTCAATAAACCATTTGTGCGTTTCCATACCCCCACAAATAACACCTGCTAAATACAGCCCTTTTACGTTACTTTCCATAGTTTCGGTATTGTAGGTAGGAAATTTGTTTGCGTCTTCGCTAAGGGTAATGCCGAGAGTTTTTAGAAAGTCGAAATTGGGTTTATAACCAGTAAGTGCCACAACAAAATTGTTTTCGAGCGTTACTAACCCTTTTGGAGTTTTAATTTTTACGGAATCTTGAGTTATTTCAGTAATTTCAGAATTAAAGTACGCCATAATGCTGCCTTCTTCAATTCTATTTTCAATATCGGGCTTTACCCAGTATTTAACGCGATCACCTATTTTAGAACCTCTAACCACCATGGTTACGTCGCCCCCTTTACGCCATATTTCCAAAGCCGCATCAACCGAAGAGTTGCTCGCACCAACAACAATTATCTTTTGCATTACAAACGGATGCGCTTCTTTGTAATAATGGGTTACTTTTGGTAAGTTTTCGCCAGGTACGTTGAGCATTTTTGGAATGTCGTAAAATCCAGTACTTACAATTATGTTTTTTGCACTGTAAGTTTTTTTATTTGAAGTAATTTCAAAACTGCTTTCAACCTTTTCAACCGAAATAATTTCTTCGTATAAATTAATATTTAATTCATTTGAAGTTGCAACACGCCGATAATATTCTAAAGCCTCGTTTCGGGTTGGCTTGGGGTTATTACTTATAAAAGGGATACCATCAATTTCCAGTTTTTCTGAAGTGGAAAAAAACGTCATATTAAGCGGATAGTTGTACAATGAATTGGTGAGCGTTCCCTTTTCAACCACTACATAATTTAAGTTGCTTTTTTTGCATTCTAGCGCGCACGCAATACCAATAGGGCCCGCGCCAATAATTAGAACGTCTTTTGTAGAATTCAAACTTTTGCTTTTAAGGCAAATTTAAATAAAAAAGAATCGGTTATGCCAATTGAAGTTTGCAGTTTAGTTTTTTACCAACTTTATGGTTTTGCTTTTTGTGTCTGATGATAATTTGCAAAAATACAAGCCACTGCTTTGATGGGATAAATCTATTGTTATGGAATTCTTGCCTATTTGCGTGCTTTCGTGGGGAATGGTTGTAACCTTTCTCCCCAAGATATCGTATATGTTAATTGTGATAGGGCCTAAATCTTCGGAAATATATTCAATTGTAGTAGTTGTGGAAAAGGGATTTGGATGGTTATATGCCGTTAATGAATAATCTTGATTATTGTCTGAAACGCTAAGTATTCGTTCCAGCGTGTGATCTATGCATTCAAAACCGTCAATGCCGTTGGGATTATAAATACTGAAACCTTCGCTTTGGGTCAATGCCCAAATATTACCGAAACTATCTACCGCTATATCTTCAACTTGTTTATGTGCCAAAGGTGAGCTTCCGTCTAAAAAAGTTGTAAAAGTATTGCCTGTGCCATTAAAATAAGATATGCCGCCGTAATAAGGCCAAATGTATGTATTGTGGGCGCTTAGGTAGATAGTATCGTTCGCATCAATGTCTATAGCGGTAACATGATTTGCGGCTATGTTGCTGTTTGTTTCGTTCCAATTAGTCCAAGTACTACCGTCGTATCTCCATAATCCCTCCTCCGTGGCAAGCCACATAGTATTATTGCTGTCAAATTTTATGTCGAATACATTTGTGATGTTTTGGGCGGTGAGGTCCATGGTGGTCCAGATGCCATTTTCATAGATATCAATTCCTTCATAATTGCCAATGTACATTGCATTTCCATGGGCAGAAAGACATCTGGGCGGACCCGTTAGGCCGTTATTATAGCCCCATTGAGTCCAGGTATTGTTGCTTTTGTCGTACATAGCCGTATTGTATTGGCTGCCTCTTATAAATACTTTTCCATCGTTAGTGGCTTCTATCTCTTCCGGAAATTGCAGACCGGGATAACTATTGGTATTGTCCCAAATAACCCAAGAAGCATAATCTTGGTAGTTTCCATCTGGTATTTGAATGGCATAACCTGAAGTACCATCAAAAGTAAACCAAATATCGCCGTCTGCATCTTCTGAAATTGAACTGCCAATAGTAGTTTGATAAAGCGGTTGGGGGTTGGGGTAGAGGCCTTCGTTGTTGGGGCCATAAACTTCCCAATTTGGGCAGTCAAAAACTTGAATGCCACCGCTACCATTGGCGAACCACTTGCGTCCTTGGCTGTCTATAAAAATATCGTTGTTGAAATTATCCGGAAGCCCTGTGTTGTATTGGGTATATTTTGTATAATCAGTTCCGTCAAATTTTGCTACTTTGCCTGAACCCGAAACCCAATAATTATTTTCAGTATCTATATAACAATCGTACATAGAAAAGCTTGTATATTCTGAAAACCATTCTGTGCCGTCAAAATAAACAATTGTAGTATTGCTGCCCGCTAAGAGAACTTTGTCTTCCCGAATATCCATGGAATATCCATAAAAGTTTGAGATTGGCCAGTCGTTTTGGTTTACTTGAGTCCAGGTTGTGCCATCAAAAATATCGATTGCGTTTCCTACCAACGACCAGATTCTGTCTTGGTTATCTATAGAAATTTCTAAGATATTATCTTCAGAAAGGCCACTGTTTGTAGTTGTATAATGTGTCCAATCTGTACCATCGTATTGTACTAACCCGATATCTGTAGCTATCCATTTAGTATTATTGGCATCTATCTGAATATCCTTTATTTCATTTACATTGGGAAAGTTAGAATTAGCACTTGTGAAAAATTGCCAAGTAGTGCCATCAAAATGTGCTATTCCCGCCTGCGATGGATTGTTATCTGAAATAACTGCCCAAATGCCATCATTATTGTCTATTGCTAATGATGGGGTTACATTGGCTAAAATAGGTGTGTTAGAGGTGTCGTAGAGTTGCCAAACAAGACCATCTTCCGAAGTAACAATACCAAGTTCTGTTGCAACCCAAATTATTCCGGTACTGTCAAAATCCACATCAAAGATAAATCCGTTGGGAAGATAATTTTCATTATAGGTCGCCCAATTGGTATAGATTGTGTCGCTAGTTTTAATACGTACCAAACTGCCTTCATTGGCAGAAGAAGAATAACCTCCTGTCCAAATATTGTTGAAAGCATCTCCGGCAATTGTTGTGTGCTCGAGGCTACCAATACCAGTATTATCGCGCCTTATATACGTCCAGTTTGGATCCTGTGCATAGAATTGTGAACTTATTAAAAACAGAACTAGACTCGAAAGTAAGGTTATCTTCATGATTTCGCATTTTAGATATAACAAATGGAATTGGGAATACCCTACCCCAATATGTATAAATTTATCAAAAAAAATGCAAAACCTCTTATGTTTTAAGGTTTGTATTGTGCAAAATAAAATTTAACTCGTAAGTTTCACTAAATCTGAAATAGTCTGGGTTGGATTGCTCGCACTAAATACATAACTGCCCGCCACCAAAACATCGGCTCCAGCATCTACGAGCTGTTTGGCGTTTTTATTTGTTACGCCGCCATCTATTTCAATTTTGGTTGAAGCGCCATTTGCCTCAATAATTTTTCGGAGCTGCTTTACCTTTTTATAGGTATTCTCAATAAAACTTTGTCCACCAAAACCTGGGTTTACACTCATCATGCAGACCAAATCAATATCATTGATGGTGTCTTCTAAAAGTGAAACGTTGGTGTGGGGATTAATGGCAACTCCAGCTTGCATTCCTTCCGCCTTTATGCCTTGAAGAGTGCGGTGAAGGTGTGTGCAAGCTTCAAAATGAACGGAAAGCACATTTGCTCCCAAATCTGCAAACGTTTTTATGTATCTGTCTGGATCTATTATCATTAAATGTACATCCAGCGGTTTTTTGGCGTGCTGGGCAATACTTTTTATTACAGGCATTCCGAAGGAAATGTTGGGTACAAAAACACCGTCCATTACATCGAGGTGAAACCAATCCGCCTCACTGTTGTTAATCATTTCTATATCGCGTTGTAGATTTGCAAAATCTGCGGCCAGAATAGATGGGGCTATTATTGTATTTTTCATTAGCACTTAAAGTAAAAAAGGTTCAATAAGGGTTTTAATATTTTTTGAATATTTGTCTTTAAAGTTTTCGTTAGAGAGATAGGTATTTAACCGTTCAATATCTTCCTTAGACTTTAAAACACTAAAGGTTGCTTCGTAATGATTAAAAATGCGATTTTCAATTTTTTGGTTCAAGATTAATAATATGTTTTGGTGCCTTTTATCTTTTCGAATATCTGCAAATAAATTCTGTATGGTGGTTTTGTCGCCTTCTAATACTTGAAGAAAAAAATTATTGTTATGCAGCAGTACACCAGAAATATTTAATGTGGGATTGGTCTTTACAACGAACTGAAACAATTGTTTGAGCATTCTAGTGGTCAATGATTCTTCCTGCTTACTTATATAACAAATGGTGTGGTCCATACGGGTGCAAAGATAGAAAAAAACCTCCGGTAATCAGCCGGAGGTCATTCATCAATCAAAAAACGAACAGTTTCGTTCCTGTTTTAGCAGGAAACTCATACTGTAAGTTATCTTTATGGGAATATATTTTAAATAGGCTCCGCTCAACATGTTAGCTGAGCGTAGTTGAAACTATCCCAAATAGGTCATCAATATTTTACTTCGCGAAGTATGCTTTAATCTGCGGATTGCCTTCTCCTTAATCTGTCTAACGCGTTCTCGGGTAAGATCAAAGGTTTCGCCTATTTCTTCTAAAGTCATTGGGTGCTGATCGCCAAGCCCGAAGTATAAACGAATTACATCGGCTTCCCGTGGTGTTAGGGTTTCCAAAGCACGTTCAATTTCTGTACGTAGCGATTCGTGTAATAGCGTACGATCTGGGTTTGGACTTTCACCACTTCGCAATACATCGTACAAATTACTGTCCTCTCCTTCTACAAGTGGTGCATCCATGGATACGTGACGGCCCGAGTTTTTCATGGATTCCTTTACGTCATTGATAGTCATATCCAACTCCTTCGCAATTTCTTCGGCAGAAGGTGGGCGCTCATTAGCTTGTTCAAGATAAGCGTACATTTTATTTATCTTGTTGATGCTTCCAATTTTGTTCAATGGTAAACGCACAATACGCGATTGTTCGGCCAAAGCTTGCAAAATAGATTGACGAATCCACCAAACAGCGTACGAAATAAATTTAAAACCACGTGTTTCATCAAAACGTTGTGCGGCTTTAATTAGGCCCAGATTGCCCTCGTTTATAAGGTCCGGCAGTGTTAGTCCTTGATTTTGGTATTGCTTTGCCACCGATACAACGAAGCGTAAATTAGCTTTGGTTAATTTTTCCAAAGCTCTGTGGTCACCAGCTTTAATACGCTGTGCCAATTCAACTTCTTCGTCTGCGGTGATTAAGTCAACTTTACCAATTTCTTGAAGATACTTGTCTAAAGAAGCAGTTTCCCTGTTGGTAACCTGCTTTGTAATTTTAAGTTGTCTCATTTAAGGTTTGTCCTGTAGATTAAGGTTTAAACTTGTGTGTTAGGTTATACGTAACAAGTTAGAAAAAGGTTACAAAAATTTTACAATTAATTTAATACAGAACCTTTCTAAACTACAGTTTGCCTTCTTTTTTAGTTTAAAGTGTCTTTCTTATTGAGGTTTGTAGAATCAATTTCTTTTTTAAACCGTGTTGCCAAACTATCTATTTCGTTTTTATTTTCGGTTACTATTTGCTTTCCATCGCTACTGTTGTAGTAGTAATATTTTTTTGAAACCTGAAAAGTTTCATCAATAGTATTCTTTTTTGAAGCTGGAATTGGTGAATTTTCTGAAATTTTCCTTGAAATTTCTACTTGCTCAATTGAATCTTTTTCAACAGTATTTACCTCAAGCATCTTTTTGGTCTTTGTTAATTCAAGTCCTGTAGAATCTACATTTATCTTTGAAGAAGACTCTTCGTTTTTAAAGTCTTGATTATTGTTTATTTCAGTTTTTACGCTTTGTGTGCTCGGATTAATTGGCGGCATCGGGGTAGTAAATGAATTTCCAAATAGTATCCAGAAACCTATTAAACTAAAAATTCCGAGGCTCATAGTCCAATAGAAGAGTAGTTTTTTCTTTTTGCGTTCTTCTTTTTCTAACGAAGTATCTATTTTTTTCCACAGATTGCTGTTTGGCGATTGCTCTCCTTCCTTCAGCTTGTTTTCAAAAAGCGTTCCTATGTCGTTCTTTTTTGTCATTTTTTAGTGGGCTTTTGGATTAAGAGATTGATTAATTGCAATTAGTTTTTCGCGTAAAATTAGCTTTGCACGATGGTAATTAGATTTTGATGTGCCTTCTGAAATATTTAATAATGAAGCAATTTCTTTATGTAAAAATCCATCCATTTGGTACAAATTAAATACAAGCCGGTATTGATCGGGTAGATTTTGAACAAGTTGAAGAATTTCGTTTAAGGAAATATTTAACCCTTCTTCGGTTTCAACTGTATCTTCGAGTAAATCGTCGTTTATTTCGATATTAACTGGCTTATTGACTTTGTACTTATCAATTGCTTTATAAATGGTTATCCGTTTCATCCAACCTTCAAAGGAGCCTTTGCCTTTATACGTTTTTATCTTTTTAAAAATGGTAATAAAAGCATCGTGCAGATTATCTTCGGCATCTACTTCGTTTCTGCAATATTTCAGCGAAATAAAGAAAAGAGTATCCTTATACTTCCGGAATAGTTCATTTTGAGCCGTCCGGTCGTTTTTACTACACAGTTTTATTAATTCTTCTATTTTCAAATAGTTCTTTGTATTTTAAAATGATCTTATTGGCCTCACTTTGGCATCACTACCTTTACTTGTGAATAGATTTCGATTATCTGGAAATACCGGGGTGTTCGAAAAATCGTATACTTGATAGTTTAAATATAAAAATCCGCCATCTCCATCATTGGTACCCCAACCTTCAGAAGAACTTGCATAGACATAAAAGCCGTCTTCATCTGGTATATTATTTAAATCTGGAAAGCCGCCAATTAAATCTCTGTGTTCATAGATTAAAGCTAATTCATCGATGGAAGGTAAATACCAATCATCGTAATCATTTCCACTTAAATCATAGGCTAGTCTTGCGGCAATGTCTAGCTCATCGCAGTACTCCAATATAGCAAGTGTATTTTGCAAACCAAACCCTATGCCGTCATTTTGAGCAATTGGAACGGTTGGAGGTACGGGGTCGGGTTGATGAAAACAACCCCACGGCGCATCTGCTAGGTCGTTGGGATACGCTATAAGTCCGTGTTCGGAGGTATCGTCTAGGTAAAAGATTATTCCACCTTGATATTCCTGCCCTATCTCAAAGATTAAAGTTTCTTCTGGAGTGTCGTCATTACTACTGCAAGAAAGAATAAAAAAAGATGCTAAAAACATTAAGGTATTAAAGTAGTATGTTTTCATAATTTGTAAGTTTTAACAGTTAATCACTTTTAAAATTATTGGTAAAAATGCAACCATCTCTCCTGTATTTACATCGTCAAATCTAATATAAATAACTTGTGGGTTGATGGAATTTATATAAAGTAAATTTTGAATAGGGTTGGTGCTGGTCATCATATTTTCATAGGTTTCAAAATAGTGTATTTTTACTGTTGAAGGATCTTCAATTTGCGTTAAAGGAAAGAAACAGTCAAAATAGCTTTCTAAATCAAAAACAGCTGTTTGGGAATCTGGTCGTATTTCGCATTCCTCAAAAAGAAATTGCTTGCAAGGTTCAGCGCATTCTTTGGTGAGTAAAAAACGGTCAATACCGTTTGTAATTTCCATTTGCGTTTCGTCAAAACGCACCACTTTCCAATCAAAATTCCAGTGGTCGCTTACGGTCTGATGGCCAATTAAAAAAATGTTTAAATGTAATTCGTCTTCAATAAAATAGGTAACCCAAGTTCCTCCGTATGCATTGTCTTTATAATTTAAACCCACATTGCCAGTGGCGCACACTTGAAAATACGCTCCGTCATAATGACTATTGGGTCCCTCAAGGTGAGTAATGTGCCAAATGCAAGTGGTTTCTGTAAGAATGTTGTTGCAAGTGGTAACGGTATCTGCCTCTATACATCGATCTATTGCTTCTTTTAACTCTTCGTTGTTATTGATTACATACGATTCGCCGCTCTCTAAAACACTTGTAATTGGATAACTGAGACTTATTGATTGGCTTTCTTCCAGCGTGGTTAAAAACTCGCTAAATTCAAGATCGCTTTTTATAACTTGGTAACCAATTATATCCATTTCTTCATTATAAATTACTAGAGTGAAGGCGTAGTTAAAATCTATACAGGTTATTTCGTTTTTAAAATCGTTACCAGCGGCTTTTTCAATTAAATTATAAAGTTCAGAATCTACTTGAATTACCTTCGACGGATCTGCTTTTCCGAGTGATTCTGTTTCACAGCCACTAAAACAGATAATTGCGAGAATAAGCAGAAGCCAAAAATTTTTCATTGTGAAGATTATTTTAGTTGTTTCCCTATAGTCTGTGAATTTTAAAAAGGTTGCGTGTACTATTATTTAAATATTGAAATAAAAAAACGCCTTCTTCCAAAAATTTGAAGAAGGCGTTTTTTATTTTGAAATTACTACAACATTAAACGCGAACGTGCCCATCGCCATATACGTAATATTTATTGGTAACCAATTGCTTTAGGCCCAACGGCCCGCGATGGTGCAATTTATCTGTACTAATGGCCAGTTCTGCGCCAACGCCCATTTGGCCGCCGTCTGTAAAGCGGGTAGAGGCATTGTGGTAAACAGCAGCACTATCTATATTTTCCATAAATTGTGCAGCTTTTTCTGGGCTTTCGGTGAGAATTACGGTGGAGTGTCCGCCACTGTACTTATTTATTTTTGAAATAGCTTCATCCATATTGCCTGCCGCGCCAATTGCAATCTTCATGGCTAAAAACTCTTCAAACCAAGTGTCTTCATTTTGTATTAATTCCGAAGAAGTAAGTGTTTCTTTAACTTTAGAATCTACAAGAATATCAACCTTTAAGCTTTCGAGCACTTGTTTTAATTCCTTAAGCTTGGACTCGTAATTTGTAATGTTTTTATCAACTAAAACTTTATCTAAAGCGTTACAGCCCGAAATTTTATCGGTCTTCGCATTAATAATTACTTCGAGTGTTTTTTTCCAATCGGCATCTTCGGCTACATATAAAAAGTTGTTTCCGCGACCGCTTATTAATACGGCACAGCTGGCATTTTCCTTTACAAATTGAATTAATCTTTCACCACCACGCGGAACAATTAAATCGATTGATTCATCAGGATTTTTTAAAAATGCCTGTGTTTCATCGCGATTTAGTTCCAGCATTCTGATCCAATCTGTTTTAAGATTGTTTTCCTGCAAAGCTTGGTGCCAGAATTTTACTAAAATTTTATTGCTGTAATAGGCTTCTTTTCCACCTTTAAGTAGAATTTTATTGTTTGCCTTGAATGCGAGTACGGCAGCTTCAATAGTTACATCGGGTCTGGATTCGTAGATTATCATTATCGTACCAAATGGTGCGGTTTTATTAACAATGTTAAGACCGTTGTCCAAGGTGGTATTTGAGATTTCCTGATTTACCGGATCATCTTGTTGGCGGACTTCGGAGATAGCCTGAATCATTCCGTCTATTTTGGAATCATTAACTACTAATCTATCGTATAATGCTTGATCGTCTTTTTTAAAATTTTTTAAATCTTTTTTATTAGCTTCTAAAAGGGCAGCGCGATTTTGCCCTATTATATTTATCATAGAATCTAATACGTTGTTTTTTAAATTTTTGTTTATCAATTTCATAATATCTCTCTTCAATTTAAATTATTATTTATGCGTAGAATTTTGTTCCAATTTTTTTTCCGTCCAAAATATCTACAATTACATTTTTCTGTTTTCCGTTGGCGATATACGTTGGAATATTTTTCTTAGCCGTTTGTTTGGCAATTTTTAATTTAGATTTCATGCCGCCGCGTCCTTCACCTTCACCCTTATTTGAAGCTTGAACAAAATGTTCTACAGCTTCTTCGTGATGAACATTGCTGAGTCTTTTTGAATCTTCGTCATCGGGATGCCCGGTATAAAGCCCATCGGTATCGGTTAAAATTACCAAGGCATCGGCATCAATAAGTTCTGCCACCAAGCTTGCCAATTCGTCATTATCGCTAAACATAGACATTGTTAAGGACACGGCATCGTCTTCATTTGCAATTGGCACTATACCTTCGGCAAGTAAACCTTCGTAACAATTAATCATATTTTCACGATGTTTTCCAGGGGTAAAATCGCGTTTTGTTGCCAGAATTTGTGCACAACGCATGCCGTGATTGTGGAAGAGGCTATAGTAGTGCCGCATCATTCGGGGCTGTCCTACGGACGAATAGATCTGCCTTCTGGTTGCATCGTCTTTTGCCAAGCACTCTCCAAGTACTTCCATTCCTGCAATAGCAGAGCCGGAGGATACTAAAACCGGGGCATAGCCATCTTCGTACAAGGCTGCAATTTGTCTTACCAATTCGTCTAAAATTGGACCGACAATGCGATTGTCTTTATTAGTCATAACGTTGGTTCCTACTTTTATAACCACTCGTTTTTCATTCATAATTCTTTATTTTCTATTTTTATTTTCCTAATTCTGTTGCTCTGTTAAAAGCTGCGTAGGCGGCTTCTTTTATTAATTCGTTTACATTATTATCTTCCATAGAATCTAGTGCAGCTCGCGTTGTACCGCCTTTAGATGCTACCATTTCCATCCAACGGTTTGGCGAAATATTAGCTTCGGTAAATAGTTTTACAGCCCCCTCAAAAGTTTGAGTAACCAATATTTTTGAATCGTTTTGAGAGAAGCCCATTTTTAGAGCGGCTTCCATCATAGATTGCATAAAGTAGAACACATAGGCTGGGCCACTTCCAGAAATACCTGTAGAGGCATTTATAAAATTTTCGTTTTCTACGTGAATGGCTTCACCCGTTGTATCTAATAGATTGCGCACCATTAATAGCTCTACGCGGGTAACGTCTTTAGATTCGGTAAAAGAGGTTACTCCCAAACCAACTTTTGCGGGTAAATTGGGCATAGCGCGAATTACCTTTTTGGCATTTAAGCTATTTTGAATTGTTTCTATAGTAACGCCTGCCATTAATGAAATAAACACTTGGTCTGGATTGACCATCTGCTTCATTTTTACAAATAACTCGTCACTGTGGTATGGTTTTACCACTATAAAAACAATATCGGCCTGAGGGAGACAATCCTCTAAATTATCAAACACATCGAAGTGTGAAATTTTTTCTAAACTTGAAATTTTTTCTGCTGAAACATCGTAAATCATTAAATTTCTACGATTTAATAGTGGCGATTTTGCCATTCCTTCGGCATACGTCAATCCCATATTTCCTGCGCCAATAACTAGTACTTTCATAATTTGTTTTATTGTTAAGTGTTATTAGGTGCAAGTACTATGCAATGGAGCCAGAAATATGAATTAATTCTGAAATGTGAAGCAAACCCCTTTGTTAACGTACTAATGATAGTGGCTAAGGGCTATTTTGAAGTATGGAATTTTAAAATATACAAAGGTGACAGTTTTGCGTATTTTGAAAGAATTCGGTAAATATGGCATAGAATCCTAAATGCGCCTAGAAGTTTAAAGGTGTACAAATCCATCAAAATTGTACAGTTCCAAATTAAGTCCTCGCGGTGAATTGATTCGATTTAAAAAAAAAGTCAGCCGTCAATTCTTCCACTTGAATTTTTCCGAATGGACGACTTTTTTAAGTTAGATTATTTGTTTGGAAATATTGTTTGAGCAATTACATGTAGCGGTTTTGTGTATGATTTCGTTGCGTGTTGAAGCAATTGATTTTATGCTCTGTTGTGTTTGGTGCTTTTTCCGTTATTGTTAGACTGTATTTATTTTTGAATTAAAAGCGCTTTCTTGTTTACAGTCAAGTCAATTCCATTTCTTTTTTTGTAAAGTACAGTTAGGATAATAACCAGTCCAATAGTCACGAATCTGAATACATTTGCGTAAAACCCTCCGAGTGCATTGTCGCTCACAGAGAATAATTCCCACGCCAAATTCATTAGCATATGCAGAAAAACGGGAACCCAGATGTTAAAATTCCATTCTGCATACACCCAAGCAAATAAGATGCCTCCCAAAAATGTAATCAGAAATATACCCAATAACTCGTTAAATTCAGTACTTTGGTATAGATGCAAAAGGCCAAAGTATAGAGCTCCGAAGAATATGGAAAGTATAAATCCTAGTTTCGTTTTTCTAAAAGGTAATCCGAATAAGAATCCTCTGTAGTACAGTTCTTCGAAAAAGCCAGCAGCAACAACTCCAATTAAAATTGTATTTATCTTGATATTTGCATTGAATTCAAATAATATACTAAATCCAATATACATTGGCAAGGTGCAGACCAGGGCAAAAAGAAACCCTTTGATTATTGACTTGTCGAGTCCTAAATTTTGAAAAAAGTCCGTTTTTTTTCCAATAAGTAGAGTTCCTATAAATAAAGGAACACCAGTAATTAAGTATGAAATAATATGACTTGTTCCTAGTTGATTGGTGAGGTCAAAAAACCATCTTCTAATGTCTTTGAATAAAATATCATCAAAAATAAAATACAGTCCGAATGATATTAGGATAGTTATTAGGACTTTGGTTGACTTATTCATTTTAAGTTTAATTTTCGGTTCTATTTACATAGACGAAAAATTTGAATAAAAGGTTGCCTGTAGATTTTATCGATGTGATTTTACATTACACAACGGTTTGGTTAGTCTCTATTTATAATTAGTTGAGTGGTCTGGCACTTGTCTTTGCAAGTACACACCAAACTGAAAATCCGCGAGGATTTTCAGAAGTAGGAGAGAACAAGCAATTACTTATAGCTATTGTTGTGTGTAGTTTTTATTATTCGGTTATTCTCCTTTTCAAATCCATTCGTTCGTGTAAAATTCTCGTGATTTCGATTGGATTCACTTCTGATTTGCGATAGAATATTACGTGTCGATTTGCTTTTAGTCCGAAAAGGTCTGATTTAATTCCTTCATAATTTTTTCCAATTTCTGGATTGTCAGCAATGTCTTGGCAAATATCCAGAAGCATATCGTAATATCTGTCGGCTTGATTTTCAGACCAATTTTCAACTGTATATTCCCAAATTCCATTTAAGTCAGCTACAGCCTTATTGGTCAATTCATATTTAGCCATTCTGTCTGCGTTTAGCTTTTAATTCCTCAAGATTTTTTTTAGGGTCGAAATCGTGAGCAATTCCGCTATCTATTCCTTCTTGAATAGCATTTTTTAACGCAATAACTTTACTTTCTTCATTTTCCAATAAACGAAGTCCAGCTCTGATTACTTCACTTACATTTTTGTAACGTCCAGCAGAAACCTGAGTTTGTACAAACTGGTCAAAATAATTTCCGAGCGATATTGATGTATTTTTCATTCCGTTTTAATTTTAATCAAATATACCAATTTTTGGTAAAATAATTAAATTTGTAGATTTATCCTCAAATTACACCCAACGGTTTTGCATATGATTTATGGCGTATGCAAGCACTAAATTTAGCAAACAAACACCAAATAGAAAGTCCGCGAGGATTTTCGTAAGTAGGCTAGAACTAGCAATAAATTATATACGGCTTAAGTTTGATTTTCACTAAATAAGTTAATTTTAAGTATTAATCAGAAAGAACAAAAGAGCGGAGTAAGGTTACTATATACGGTGAAGCTTTAGACTTCGACAACATTGATAATCCCCGCTCTTTTACTACTTAAATCACGTTCAGTTCTGTGAGGCCTAGACCTCGTTTTCAAGTTGTTGTGACCCAAGTAGCTGGTTCTTTCATAAAATCAGTTCCTATGAATAAATATAAGGAAACTTTCGGAGTTGACATCAGTAAGAATGTCTTTGATGTATTCGGTAGTACCAGTGGCCACAACCAGTTCAATAATGATGAAAAAGGATTTAAATCTTTTTTGAAGATACTTTCTAATAATTCAATTGTAGCTATGGAAGCAACGGGTTACTATCATTATAGGCTTGCACAGTTTCTTTACAAAAACAATGTGGCGGTGTCTGTTGTAAATCCTTTATCTGTAAAACGTTTTATACAGATGAAGCTTGCCAAGGTAAAGACCGACAAGAGTGATGCAAAAGCCATTTGCGAGTATTCCCTCGCCAATGACGTTCCACTTTACAATGCCTTTACAGATGTACAGGCCGAGTGCTTGCAACTGTTTCGTTTGATGGACAGTTACCTTAAAAAACGTACCGCTACTAAAAATAAAATGCACGGTGAGGAAACCTTGGGCATCCCGTCAAAGTTCGTGTATCGTTCATTAAAGCGCGATAAAAAACACTTGGACAAAGAGCTTGCTGGAATAGAAGAACGCCTGCTTGAATTGGTGAGGCAAGAGCAGCAACACCAGCTAACGCTTTTGCAGACTGTTCCTGGCATTGGAGCCAAGACAGCTTTGTTTTTAATTGTGGTAACCGATGGCTTTTCCAAATTTGAAACGGGGGCGCAGCTTTGCAGTTATGTGGGCATCACACCTACCACTAGGGAATCTGGAAGTAGTGTACGTGGTCGTAGCAGAATTAGTAAGGTTGGCAATAAGAAACTCCGCAATCTATTATTTCTATGCGCCTTCAATGCCTGTAAGTACAACAGGGCGTGCCAAGCGCTTTATCAGCGCATCGTAAATAAAGGGAAGAGTAAAAAGCTCGCGCTTATTGCGGTTGCTAATAAACTTTTGAAACAGTGTTTTGCTATCGCAAAATCAGGCCTACCATATGATGCCGATTTTGTTTCAGTACTTGCAGAAAAATAACCAAAATCTAAATAAAAAAACAGCTTATAGATCCATCTTTCAATCTGTAAGCCTAGAATAATAATGTCAAAAATTAATGAAGAAATATGTTGTTTTTTACCTCAGTTCTTTGTTGCCAACAGTACTTATTTCCACTTTTCTATTAATTCTATCACACCTTTTTTAATTCCGCTATAAAATTCTCCGTTTTTAAATTCAGGTATTATTTTTTCTTCAATTACTTTTTTACAAATTTCATCAGTCAAAATCAATTCGGTTCCAGTTCCTGTTGCAATTCCGATTTGTCTGCAAGGATTACACACAACAATTGTCAATCCGTTATTTTTTTCGGCAGTTCCAACTCCCCAAGTTTGTCCTAAATCCGTTGCGTATTTTTGGATGTCGTTATAAGGTTTTATGCTGTCAATTGTAACCACCACAATTTGTCTTGTCGTTTCAATATCGTAATCATAAAGAATTTTTGATAGTTCAGTTCGTTCAGATTCCGTAAAAATTTGTCCGTAATCATTTATAATTCCAATTGGTTTCGGAATAGAACTTTTTTCCTTGTCCGAAAAATCAATTTCAGTTATCGGTTTTTTAGTTTCTGTTTCTTGAGCAATTCCTTTGCAAGAAAGAAAATTTAAAGTCAAGAAAAGGATTAATATTTTAGTTCCGATTTTCATTTTTCGTATTGTTGGCAACTGTTTTGTATAACGCACGATGCGTGATGCACTGACTAAATTACATAAAAAATACCTTATTTCCCGCCCGGGCGATTTTTCCGATAAGGAAAAATTGAGCATTGGGCGTTATGCGTTGTTACCTGTTTTTGCGACACACAACAGTGGCACGATCGGCTTTTCCGCAATCAAGTCGGCGTAATATTCCACGCAGTTTGTCAAAAATCGATTCGATTCGGTTTGAGTGGGCAAATCTGTCAAAATTGTTCGGTTCCGAATTAAGTCCGCGTTTTGGGTTTTTCCGCTTTTGAGCAAAAAGTCAACCGTCAATTCATCCGCTTGAATTTTTCTGAATAGACGTCTTTTTTAGTCAGATTATTTGTCTGGAAATTTCGTCGGAGCAATTACAGGTAACGGTCTCGGCTATGAGTAGTTGCGTGGTTTTGCGATTATTTTTGCAAGTACACACCAAACTGAAAATCCGCGAGGATTTTCAGAAGTAGGCGAGAACAAGCAATTACTTATAGCCATTGTTGCCAGTAGTACTTATTATTCAGTTGTTAAATATCCATTGATAATTTCAGACTTCCGCCTAATCCTTCTCGAATAATTCGCATTAAAGTCGAAAGTCGAATATCACTTGCGTTATTCTCGATTCGAGAAATATAGTTTTTAGTCGTTCCAACTTTTTCGGCAAGTTGTTGTTGGGTCAAATGTTGTTTTTTTCTCGCCTCTTGAATTAAAACTCCAATTTTAAATGTTTCAAATTCTTCTTGAAATTCATCACGAGATTCAGTTCCGATTTTTCCGTACTGTTCGTCCAAATGGTCATCAAAGGATGTAATTCTTTTATCTGTTTTCATAATATTCCTTTTTTAATCGTTCCGCTTTTTTAATTTCTTTCTTGGGTGTTTTTTGTGTTTTCTTTTGAAATCCACTCAATAGAATTATTAAATTCCCTTTGTCGAAAAAGCAAAAAATTCGGAATATTCCATTTCCTGCTGAAATTCGCACTTCCCAAAGTCCGTCAGTATTCGTAAGGTTTTTTAAAAACTTTTCTGGAACAATTCGAGTATTTCTCAAAAGTAAAAGTGTCCAGTCAATTTTCTTACGAACAACGAGCGACTGTTTTAAATAGAAATCTTTAAAGTGGTTTTCGTAAAATCCTATTTCTCTTTTAAATTCGCTCAATTGATTAGTCGTTAAATTCAGAACAAAGTTACCTAAAAAGGTAACAATCTCCAAATTTATGAATGATTTTCAATATGAAAACGGATTTTCACGTATTACTGGCAACGTGTTTGTATAAGATTAGTTGCGTGATTTAAGCACTAAAGTTAGCAAATAAATCACAGATAGAAAGTCCGCGAGGACTTTCGTAAACTGGCTAAAACTAGCAATTAATTTTATACAGTGTTGGGCGTAGTTTTTTTAATTCATTATTCCCCATACGATTCCGATTATTGTTGCAATTCCGACTATCAAAGCTATTATTACGTTAGCTTTATTCCAATTCGATTCTTTAGGCTCTTTTTCATTTCCAATCGATTGATTTTTGATTTTACTCTTTTTATTTATAATTACGTTTTCCGCATTTAGGATGCTCTTTTTTTCTTCCTTAACTTTCATTTTCTCATTTACCCAATCGATTAATATTTGTTCCAAACTTTCATAGTCAAAGTCTTTCTTTTTTGATTCCTTTCGTTTTTTGACTACAGATAAAATTTGGTATTTAATGTGTTTGTAAAATTCCGTTTTGTTTCCTTTGAAATAGTAAAGATGGTATTCAATAAAACTTGTGCATTTATATAAAGGATTAAATCTTTCTAAATAGTCAACGAATGAGCTGTCTAAAAAATCGTTTATCATTTGAAACTTCTCATTTTCTGAGTAGTTTAGTTTGTTTCCAGCGTAAATAATAGAAGGATATAAACTTATTTCAAATTTGTCGGTTTTAGGATTTTTCGGTTCGTAATCTTTTGTCCATTTTCCCTCTGAAAACAGATAAAACTCTTCCATAAGAATTTCGGCAAGTTCATTTTCGTCTTTGCCTTTATATTCTTTTTTAGGCAAGTGAACTTTAAAAAAATTATGGTGTTTTATCATTCGGATTTTCGTTTTTCAAATTACGCCCAACGGTTTTGTATAACAATCAGTTGCGGATTGTTTAAAAACTAAGATAGCTAAAATTACTGACTTTTATGCTTGCGCGGTTGTGTCCGCAGGACACAAAGCCGCAATTGTTGTTATACGGTGTTAGCAGTTGTTTTTATTCTGATGTTTTTATTTTTTTCAATTCAATTAGTAGACTGTCTTGACTTTTCGATTTAGCCAGATTACTTTTCTGTAATGATTTTATACTTTCATTCAATTCCATCAACGCATTTATTTGATTTTGTTCCCAAACTTTATCTCCTTCATAATCTTTCAGGGCGAAAAATAAAGCAATTCCAGAAATTAATGTTGAAAATATTACAAGTCCAATTGAAATTCTTGTGTTTTTAGTTGCCGAAATGGCATTGCGTTCAGATGCTGTTCTAAACAACACTATTTCTTCGTTAAGCTTGTGTATAAGTTCTCCGAGAAAATCAAGTCTAAATTCTTGTTGTTGGGAACTACCAGTTAACGATGAAACTTCAGAATTTAAAGTTTCTAAAGAGCTGTCAAGTCCTCCAAGTGAAGTTAATTGTTTATCAGAAAAGTGGGTTGTTATCTTACTTAATAAATTTATTTCTTTATTAAGTCCACCAATCAGATTATTGAGTTCGTTTTGTTTTCGGTTTTGTAATTCTGTTAATCCGATAGTAATTCGTCCAGAATATTTCGCTGCAGCAGCTGGTGTCAAATCTTTTTTCATTAAATACTTTGATTGAGAATTTATCTTTTCGATAATTTCCTCATTCGTATATTCAATAGGGTATTTTTTTTCTGACATAGGTTGGTTCAAATAACTGCTAACGTGTTTGTGTATGATTAGTGGCGTGTTTAAGCACCTAAATTAGCAAATAAAAACTGAATAGAAAATCCGCGTGGATTTTCGTAAGTAGGCGAGAACCAGCCATTAATTATACACTGTGTTGCCATTTCGTTTTTTCAGTTCCGAACGTTTTTTAATGCCCATTTTATTCCGATTATGAACAATCGAAATGGATAAGCTAATATCAATAATCCTATTATTATCGAGTAAAAAAGATTATTAATGTCTATCGAATGGTTACTATTCTTAATTTTATCGGCTATATCAATTCTCTCGTTTTTTATTTGCTCAATTTGTTCAAAATCAGATTTCTTATTTGAGGTTAATTGACTATCTTTTAATTGAATTATATTCTGATGTTTTATTGGTGTCAAATATTTTTGGTCAAGCAAAGTATCAAATCGTTTACCATATTTATCCATTAATTCCGTTGCTTTGACTTTTGAGCCATTTGGGGTTTCGTAAACATTGTTAAATCCTAAATTCTCTTCAAATTCCTCAAACGTTCCTAAATCGTAGTCTTTTTTTACTCCTTGATACAATATTTCTCTTTTGTCAGACTTATACATTTTGGTGATATATTCATCGAAAGTCCCAACATCATATTTTTGGTTGATTTTTTCATACAATTTTCGTAGTTCAACATTTGGGTTTTTTACAATAATTCCATAATCAGCATCAAATTTATTTTCTTTTTCTCTAATTTTATTTGAAAGAGATATTTCTTGTTTTTTTAAATTTTCAAATGTTTCTTGCTTATGATTTTTCCATAAGTGAAGGATTCCATAAGTTATTAGACAAATAACAATAATAGAAGATAAAATCAATATTTCTTTAGCAATTATCTTTTTCGATTTCTGTTTCATTTAATGTTCTGTTGTTCGTCTCAAAATGAATGGCAACGGATTTGTATAACGCACGATGCGTGATGCACTGACTAAATTACATAAAAAATACCTTATTTCCCGCCCGGGCGATTTTTCCGATAAGGAAAAATTGAGCATTGGGCGTTATGCGTTGTTACCTGTTTTTGCGACACACAACAGTGGCACGATCGGATTATCCGCAATCAAGTCGGCGTTATATTCCGCGCAGTTTGTCAAAAATCGATTCGAGTCCGTTTAAGTGGGCAAATCCGTTAAAATTGTTCGGTTCCGAATTAAGTCCGCATTTTGGGTTTTTCCGCTTTTGAGCAAAAAGTCAACCGTCAATTCTTCCGCTTGAATTTTTCCGAATAGACGTCTTTTTTAGTCAGATTATTTGTCTGGATATTTCGTCGGAGCAATTACAGGTAACGGTCTTGTATAACGCACGATGCGTAATGCAAAGACTAAATTACATAAAAAATACCTTATTTCCCGCCCGGGCGATTTTTCCGATAAGGAAAAATTGAGCATTGGGCGTTATGCATTGTTATGTTTAGTGCCGACGCATAACAGTGGCACGTCCGAGTCAGAAATCCAAGTCAAAATTTACAGTTTCAGTTTATGATTTTTGTCGAAATTTATTTTTTCCGCCAAACAAGTCCGATTAAAATTTTGTGCAATAATTCCGAAACTCAATTTTGTGTTTAAATAACCGATTGGTACTGTCCGATGCAAGTCCGCTGCATTTTATTCAGCTTGTTTTTTTGTCAATTGGGCTGCGTTAATTTCCAGTCATAATTCGCAAATACGCCCAAATTAAATGCCTCCGAATTAATTCGCAAGAATTCAATTCGGAGGCATTGAACATAACGGTCTTGTATAACGCACGATGCGTAATGCAAAGACTAAATTACATAAAAAATACCTTATTTCCCGCCCGGGCGATTTTTCCGATAAGGAAAAATTGAGCATTGGGCGTTATGCATTGTTATGTTTAGTGCCGACGCATAACAGTGGCACGTCCGAGTCAGAAATCCAAGTCAAAATTTACAGTTTCAGTTTATGATTTTTGTCGAAATTTATTTTTTCCGCCAAACAAGTCCGATTAAAATTTTGTGCAATAATTCCGAAACTCAATTTTGTGTTTAAATAACCGATTGGTACTGTCCGATGCAAGTCCGCTGCATTTTATTCAGCTTGTTTTATTGTCAATTGGGCTGCGTTAATTTCCAGTCATAATTTGCAAATACGCCCAAATTAAATGCCTCCGAATTAATTCGCAAGAATTCAATTCGGAGGCATTGAACATAACGTGTTTGGCTATGGTTTCGGCGTGGATAAATCCGCAGGATTTGTCCGCAGAGAAATCAGCTTGGTTAAATTAATATATTTTTCAAAATAGTTCATAAGCCACGCTGAATTATAGCCAGTGTTGTGTGCAGTATTTTTTATTCGCTAATAATTTTTTTAATCAATGCAATTTGTCCTAAATGATAATAACTATGTTCTATCATTCCGTCGATGTTTCTCAAATAATTTCCATACTTTTCATCAACGAAATTTTTATCAAGTTGTTCGTCAGTCAGTTTTTCTATTAATTCAGCAAGTTTTTCCGTATCGCTATAAAATTTATTTTGAAATTCTTTCCATTCGGTTTGGGACTTAATAGGAGGAAAGTCAAAACTATATCTATCGCTAATTTCAAGTTTTCCATTAATAATCGCGTTTTTTATTCCGTCAATATAATAATGGATATGTTGCGCCAAGTCCGAAATTGTATTTAGTGATTGGTGCTTTTTGATTGCAATTTTCCAATCCAAACTTTCTAATTGGCTTTTAAAATTCGTATTCGCAATCCAAGTTCCGTTTAATATTACTTCTCGAAGTCGGCTTGCCAATTGTTCACTTTTTGTCATTTAAGAAATTGTTTGGTGATATTGCACACAACGGTCTTGTATAACGCACGATGCGTAATGCAAAGACTAAATTACATAAAAAATACCTTATTTCCCGCCCGGGCGATTTTTCCGATAAGGAAAAATTGAGCATTGGGCGTTATGCATTGTTATGTTTAGTGCCGACGCATAACAGTGGCACGTCCGAGTCAGAAATCCAAGTCAAAATTTACAGTTTCAGTTTATGATTTTTGTCGAAATTTATTTTTTCCGCCAAACAAGTCCGATTAAAATTTTGTGCAATAATTCCGAAACTCAATTTTGTGTTTAAATAACCGATTGGTACTGTCCGATGCAAGTCCGCTGCATTTTATTCAGCTTGTTTTTTTGTCAATTGGGCTGCGTTAATTTCCAGTCATAATTCGCAAATACGCCCAAATTAAATGCCTCCGAATTAATTCGCAAGAATTCAATTCGGAGGCATTGAACATAACGTGTTTGTATAAGATTAGTTGCGTTGTTTAAGCACCTAATTTGGCAAATACAAACCGAATAGAAAATCCGCAAGGATTTTCGTAAGTAGGCTTGCACTAGCAATTAATTTTATACAGTGTTGTGCATAGTTTTTTTAATTCAGAATAAGAGGTGTCATTTCAGATTTCAATTTGTCATAATCCGCTTGAGTTATTACTCCTAATTCTAATAATTCTTTTGCTTCTTTCAATTTAGCAATAGCTTCTTCTTTAGTTAATTTTCTGTTCGGGTTTTTTATTTCTCCAACCTCCAACGCTGTGTCATAATCTATTAAAACAGGAATTAGTCCATAACCTTTAAAATGTGCGTATAATTTATATCCGTTTTTTTTAGTTCCGTAAGTTTTTAATTTATCCACAACAACTTTTTTATCAGCTAAAGTATTAGAAACTCTTTGTCCTCCTTGCGAAATATAAGTGAATCCTAAATCAGAATTAGGAATTCCAATAGTCAAAGTATCTCCGACTTTTAAAGAATCTCCAATCTTGGTTATATAAATTTTATATTCAGATTTTTTTGTCAATTTTCCATATTCCGCTGTTTGGGAATAGCCAATCGAAAAGCAAAAAAATAGTAAAAAAGTAAATATTCTCATTTTTGGTCAAATTATGCACAACGGTTTTGTATAACGCACGATGCGTGATGCACAGACTAAATTACATAAAAAATACCTTATTTCCCGCCCGGGCGATTTTTCCGATAAGGAAAAATTGAGCATTGGGCGTTATGCGTTGTTACCTGTTTTTGCGACACACAACAGTGGCACGATCGGATTATCCGCAATCAAGTCGGCGTTATATTCCGCGCAGTTTGTCAAAAATCGATTCGATTCCGTTTGAGTGGGCAAATCCCTCAAAATTGTTCGGTTCCGAATTAAGTCCGCGTTTTGGGTTTTTCCGCTTTCGAGCAAAAAGTCAGCCGTCAAACTTCTGCTTGAATTTTTCCGAATAGACGACTTTTTTAGTCAGATTATTTGTCTGGAAATTTCGTCGGAGCAATTACAGGTAACGGTCTTGTATAACCGTCAGTTACGGCTTAAAGTTAAACAATCTTTCAGCAGAGACCGACGGTAGCAATTCCGCGTGGATTCGGACGTAGTCGAATCCGCCGTAATTGCGGTTATACATTGTTGGCAACTGGCTTTTTATTTATCAGTTTTATAGTCCAAATCAGATTGGTGATTCCAATACCTATAATTCCAAAAGTCGCAATGAATTGAATTGGTGATTCTTTTCCGATTGCGAGTAATGTCAAAATCAGAAGAGGAATAAATCCAATTCCAATTTTCAGAGTCAAATTCCGCACCTTTTGTTCAATCAATCGTAATAAAATTCCGTTCACGATTGCCAAAATTAAAGCAGGTACGAAATACAGCATTATCAAAAAGAAAATTTCTCCATATGGGTGATTTTCATATAGAAGAGGCGCAATAAAAATTCCGATAATGCAGAATAGAAATCCAATTATGATATTAGTTTGTCGTTCCATTTCGGTTTTTTCAGCTTGTTGCCAACGGTCTAGGCTATGAACAGTTGGGGATTTTACACCCTAACTTTTCGGTTTGGCACCGACCTTTGTTTTTATGTTTATAGTTTCGTTTTATCACTTTCGCCCCAATTGTTTATAGCCAATGTTGTATGCTGGCTTTATTTGTATGTTTTTCTAAATTCATCTCGTACAAATCCATAATCTATAAAATTAGCAATTAATTTATTTACATTCTTGTCGTTCCAAACAAATGGTTTTGAATTGTCAATTGTTCCTAAATATATTTTGTCGTTTTTTATTAAATGAGGACTATGAATTTTAATGAAATCTATTACGTTTTTATTTTTAGCACGTCCTTTGTTTCCAACCGTTAATGTTCCATCGTGCCAAAATGAGTATTGATTGTCATTTATTTCTACAAATCTGTCAATCGAATATTCAAGTGACATATGACTGTTTTCAAAGTCGTCTATTGCTACATTAAAAAGTGTAAATCCATTACTGTTTTTCCATTTTGGGTGGTTTTTTGTCGAAATCTTTCCCATAATTGAAATACTTACCAATTCGGTTTCGTGGTTGTCATTCTCAACAATGAAGTATCTATATTCTCCTGTAAAACTTCCTCCTGCTGCATTTCCAAACGTTGTAAATCTTATTCCACCATCGCTAATAAAAGTTTTATTTTTTAAGTGAAGTTGATTAGCTTTTTCGCTGTCATCATAAATCAGTCCGACCAAGTTTGTTATGAAAGGAACTAATTTTATATCGGTATCTTCTCCAAGATTATAATCAGCTAACAATATTTGTCGGTTTTTTTCAATATTGTCTTTATGATTGGGTCTTTTCCATTCGTTAACTATTTCTTCTTGAAATTCAATTCCTTTACCTTTGATTAAGTCAGAATATTTTGGAATAGAAATGATTTCTCGATAATCCTTAATCTCATAATCCCAACTGTAACAAATAGTTTCGTGTCCGTTGGTCATTGCCATTATTTCGGGTTCTAAAAATTCATCATAGTGCATAGTTTGCTCAAAAACTTTGTCGGTCAAATAAATTGTCGGTGCTTTACATTCAATGACGATTAAAGGAATTTTTTTAAAATTTTCTTTGTCAAAGCCAGAAACAATAATATCGGCTCTTCCTCTTTTTCCTTTTTGATAATAAGATAATGGAACTTCTACGTCAATCATTTCGATTGGAACATTTAAATCGGAAATTAGTTTTGACACAAATTCCTGTCGAATTATTTCTTCAGGTGTTATTTGTATCAATTTTTTTCTTGAATGGCAGAGAACGCATTCTTTTCCGTTTTTAATATACTTTTTCAATTCCGATTTTGTTTTTTCAGCTTGCACACAACGGTCTCGGCTATGAGTAGTAGCGTGGGTTAGCAATTAACTTTGCAAGTACACACCAAACTGAAAATCCGCAACGATTTTCAGAAGTAAGCGAGAACAAGCAATTACTTATAGCCATTGTTGGCGGCTGGCTTTTTCCCCTCACTGGCAAATTTCTTTCTTAATTCATTAATATTTTCTTGAGTTAGAGGTGGATATTTTGGAGTTTTCTTTTCGATTAATTTTATTTTCTGGTTTTTTCCTTGATAAATAGAAGTGTAGATTATTTCGATATCAATATTGTAGAGGTTGGTAATAATATTTTCTCGTTTTATAGAATCTAATTCAACGAACCTAAATGATAGTAATCTGATTGAATTATTTGGGAGTATTATGGATCCTTTTCCTAATGAAGTTCCATTTATTTCCCTTTTAATATTCTCTTTATAAGTTGCTTTATCAGCAGCCAGACTTATCAATGAAGCTTGATGTATACCATATTCCTTTGAAGTTATTTCTACTGAATCGTATAAAATTTTGTAGCTTTTAATTATAGCTGGTCCCAATCCGTCATTCCCAATGCTAATTTGATAAACAATGTTACCATCATTTTCATAAGGCAAAGGGCCGGAGGTAAAATGCAAAATCGGTTTGACACTTAATTTATTGTGATTTCTCGTTACAATACCTTGCCAAATGGAAATACCCAAAGCAATTATTGCGATTATAGTAGCAAAAACTCCAATAATTGTGTCTGAACTTATATCAAAAATACAACTCATATTAATAATTAGGACTTATTTATTGCTTGCCGCCAACGGTTTTGTATAACGCACGATGCGTGATGCACAGACTAAATTACATAAAAAATACCTTATTTCCCGCCCGGGCGATTTTTCCGATATGGAAAATTTGAGCATTGGGCGTTATGCGTTGTTACCTGTTTTTGCGACACACAACAGTGGCACGATCGGCTTTTCCGCAATCAAGTCGGCGTTATATTCCACGCAGTTTGTCAAAAATCGATTCGAGTCCGTTTAAGTGGGCAAATCCGTTAAAATTGTTCGGTTCCGAATTAAGTCCGCATTTTGGATTTTTCCGCTTTCGAGCAAAAAGTCAGCCGTCAATTTATCCGCTTGAATTTTTCCGAATAGACGACTTTTTTAGTCAGATTATTTGTCTGGAAATTTCGTCGGAGCAATTACAGGTAACGGTTTTGTATAACGCACGATGCGTGATGCACAGACTAAATTACATAAAAAATACCTTATTTCCCGCCCGGGCGATTTTTCCGATAAGGAAAAATTGAGCATTGGGCGTTATGCGTTGTTACCTGTTTTTGCGACACACAACAGTGGCACGATCGGCTTTTCCGCAATCAAGTCAGCGTTATATTCCGCGCAGTTTGTCAAAAATCGATTCGAGTCCGTTTAAGTGGGCAAATCCGTTAAAATTGTTCGGTTCCGAATTAAGTCCGCGTTTTGGATTTTTCCGCTTTCGAGCAAAAAGTCAGCCGTCAAACTTCTGCTTGAATTTTTCCGAATAGACGACTTTTTTAGTCAGATTATTTGTCTGGAAATTTCGTCGGAGCAATTACAGGTAACGGTTTTGTATAACGCACGATGCGTGATGCACAGACTAAATTACATAAAAAATACCTTATTTCCCGCCCGGGCGATTTTTCCGATAAGGAAAAATTGAGCATTGGGCGTTATGCGTTGTTACCTGTTTTTGCGACACACAACAGTGGCACGATCGGATTATCCGCAATCAAGTCGGCGTAATATTCCACGCAGTTTGTCAAAAATCGATTCGATTCGGTTTGAGTGGGCAAATCTGTCAAAATTGTTCGGTTCCGAATTAAGTCCGCATTTTGGATTTTTCCGCTTTCGAGCAAAAAGTCAGCCGTCAATTCTTCCGCTTGAATTTTTCCGAATAGACGTCTTTTTTAGTCAGAATTATTTGTCTGGATATTTCGTCGGAGCAATTACAGGTAACGGATTTGTATAACGCACGATGCGTGATGCACTGACTAAATTACATAAAAAATACCTTATTTCCCGCCCGGGCGATTTTTCCGATAAGGAAAAATTGAGCATTGGGCGTTATGCGTTGTTACCTGTTTTTGCGACACACAACAGTGGCACGATCGGCTTTTCCGCAATCAAGTCGGCGTAATATTCCGCGCAGTTTGTCAAAAATCGATTCGATTCGGTTTGAGTGGGCAAATCTGTCAAAATTGTTCGGTTCCGAATTAAGTCCGCATTTTGGGTTTTTCCGCTTTCGAGCAAAAAGTCAGCCGTCAAACTTCTGCTTGAATTTTTCCGAATAGACGACTTTTTTAGTCAGATTATTTGTCTGGAAATTTCGTCGGAGCAATTACAGGTAACGGTCTCGGCTATGAGTAGTTGCGTGGTTTAGCATTAAACTTTGCAAGTACACACCAAACTGAAAATCCGCGAGGATTTTCAGAAGTAGGCGAGAACAAGCAATTACTTATAGCCATTGTTGCCATTAGTTATTTTATTTCGGTTGTCAATTTTTTAATTCGTTCAATTAATTCAGTTTTTAATTCCACTTTTTCGTCTTCTTTAGTATCATTCGCCAAACTTATAAGTGAATATCCTACTTCTTTAAGTCTATCCATTTTACTTCCAGATTTAGGTGACCAAACTGTTCCCGTTTTTAAAGGTCTATCAGCTACTGAAAAATAATAATTAACTCCATCTAGTCCCATTATTTCTTTGTCAGGATACTTTCGGTGTGTTATTGCTTTTTTAAAAAGCTCTTTGTATAGTTTCATATCAGATTCCGATATTTCAACTTTCTTCTTTTTTACTTTAATTTTCTCCTTGTTTTTATCTGTATACCATATACTCTTTGACATTTTATGATGTACAATAAAGTATTTTTCGTTTTCTTTTTCAATTGCAACTACTTCTTCAACAGAAAAGGATGGAATTATTAAAAATCGAACTTCAGGATAATCAGACATTCCGTTCATTAATACTTTTCTAATGAGAGAATAGTATTCAAATTGGAAGTCATAATCATCGAATATACTTTCAACTGGTTCCAAATTGTCATTTTGAGCATTCACATTTGGAATACAGAATAAAAGTCCAAATAATATTATCAGAAGTCTGTTTTTCATAATTAATGGCAACGTTTTTGTATAAGATTAGTTGCGTGGTTTAAGCACTAAATTTAGCAAATAAATCACAGATAGAAAGTCCGCGAGGACTTTCGTAAGTAGGCTAGAACTAGCAATTAATTTTATACGTCTTAAGTTTGATTTTCACTAAATAAGTTAATTTTAAGTATTAATCAGAAAGAACAAAAGAGCGGAGTAAGGTTACTATATACGGTGAAGCTTTAGACTTCGACAACATTGATAATCCCCGCTCTTTTACTACTTAAATCACGTTCAGTTCTGTGAGGCCTAGACCTCGTTTTCAAGTTGTTGTGACCCAAGTAGCTGGTTCTTTCATAAAATCAGTTCCTATGAATAAATATAAGGAAACTTTCGGAGTTGACATCAGTAAGAATGTCTTTGATGTATTCGGTAGTACCAGTGGCCACAACCAGTTCAATAATGATGAAAAAGGATTTAAATCTTTTTTGAAGATACTTTCTAATAATTCAATTGTAGCTATGGAAGCAACGGGTTACTATCATTATAGGCTTGCACAGTTTCTTTACAAAAACAATGTGGCGGTGTCTGTTGTAAATCCTTTATCTGTAAAACGTTTTATACAGATGAAGCTTGCCAAGGTAAAGACCGACAAGAGTGATGCAAAAGCCATTTGCGAGTATTCCCTCGCCAATGACGTTCCACTTTACAATGCCTTTACAGATGTACAGGCCGAGTGCTTGCAACTGTTTCGTTTGATGGACAGTTACCTTAAAAAACGTACCGCTACTAAAAATAAAATGCACGGTGAGGAAACCTTGGGCATCCCGTCAAAGTTCGTGTATCGTTCATTAAAGCGCGATAAAAAACACTTGGACAAAGAGCTTGCTGGAATAGAAGAACGCCTGCTTGAATTGGTGAGGCAAGAGCAGCAACACCAGCTAACGCTTTTGCAGACTGTTCCTGGCATTGGAGCCAAGACAGCTTTGTTTTTAATTGTGGTAACCGATGGCTTTTCCAAATTTGAAACGGGGGCGCAGCTTTGCAGTTATGTGGGCATCACACCTACCACTAGGGAATCTGGAAGTAGTGTACGTGGTCGTAGCAGAATTAGTAAGGTTGGCAATAAGAAACTCCGCAATCTATTATTTCTATGCGCCTTCAATGCCTGTAAGTACAACAGGGCGTGCCAAGCGCTTTATCAGCGCATCGTAAATAAAGGGAAGAGTAAAAAGCTCGCGCTTATTGCGGTTGCTAATAAACTTTTGAAACAGTGTTTTGCTATCGCAAAATCAGGCCTACCATATGATGCCGATTTTGTTTCAGTACTTGCAGAAAAATAACCAAAATCTAAATAAAAAAACAGCTTATAGATCCATCTTTCAATCTGTAAGCCTAGAATAATAATGTCAAAAATTAATGAAGAAATATGTTGTTTTTTACCTCAGTTCTTTGTTGTGCGTTCGTGCTTTTATTTATTTTCGTTAATTAAATTTCCTATTTTTTTAGAAAATATCGTTGAACCTCTTTTATTCATATGAGAAGAATTATAAAAGAATTTTCTGCCGTAACACAAAGAATCATTAGAGAAATTTATATATTGGATATGTTCATTAGTTGAAATGTTTTTCAAAACACTATCTATATATTTTTTATTGAATGATTGATAAGTATGAGATTCATAGTATGAAGGAGACCAAACAAAATACATTTTAATGTTATTTTTTTTACAATCTTTAATTATTTCTTTTAAGACAGAAAGACCTTGTTTGTAAACTTTTAAATCATATTCAGTTTTAGTTTTATCTTTTTGAAGTATTTTCTTGAAATTAAGGTAGTCTTTATCTATCCAATCTATATCGTGTTCGACATATCCGTTTATTGTGTTTGAACAAATAGAACGATTTTTTAAAGATTTTATTTGTTTAAAAACACTCATTTCATAGCCTCTATATTTATAGAGAGGAATATATTTTTCGAAATAGAAGTCAGCATCATTTTCTTTTGCAAACGATTGGTATTCTTTTGAGTAAAAGAATGGTAAGTATTGAAATTTACCAAAGAGTGTTTTTGAATTTTGAAGACTTGATGCATCAATATCTATAATTAAAATTTTAGGTTTTTTATTTCGGTTAAAATAAGATTCCCATCTAATTTTAAGCACTGAATAAGGGGTTCCGCTAATTCCTAAATTATAAGTTTTTAATCCAGTTATTTTATTAATAATTTCTGTATTGTAATGTGTTTCTGCTCTTGATGTTCCTATTATTGCTATGTCTGTGTCTAATTTTCCTTTAAATATTTTATGCCAAGTATTATTATTACAACTATTTTCTTTTGATAAGTAATAATCAAGAATAAAATGTAATCCAAATAATGCTACATATATTATTAAGAATGTTTTTGTCAGTTTTAATGCGAACTTTCTCATAATTAAAATTGAAAATATATGAAGTTAGACGCTTGATTTTTAATAGAAAATATAATACTAATTATAGTAAATAGATATATTATGTATTTAAAGATTATTGTACTCTTTGTCAAATTATGGTTTGTAAAAACAATCTCTTCATTTCTATAATACCAGTCAACAATTATGAAAAAAGTTAGATAAATGATTAAAGGTCTAATATCTAGTTCATAGGTTTTAGCTGTTTGCATTTTAAAGAAATTATTTTGATTAAATATTCCTTTTATATACTCAAAAGCATCAGTTAAAGTTTTAGACCTAAAAAATATCCAAGCAAATGCAGTAATAATAAATGTAAAAAACATACTATTAAGTTCTTTAAAACTTGGAATAAATTTATTTTTTGTTGTTGTATTAAGATGTTTTCTATTTTGCTTCATTAAAAATATAGGTAAAAAATAAAAAGCATTTAAGCTTCCCCAAATTATATATGTCCAATTTGCTCCATGCCAAAATCCACTTACTATAAAAATTATAAAAATATTACGAACTGTTAATATTTTGGATGTTTTTGAACCTCCTAAAGGAATATAAACATAATCTCTAAACCAAGTAGACAAAGAAATATGCCATCTTCTCCAAAATTCAGCTATATTTCTTGAAAAGTACGGAGTTCTGAAATTTGTCATTAATTTTATTCCAAATAACTTCGCTGTTCCAATTGCTATATCTGAATAACCAGAAAAATCACAATAGATTTGAAATGAAAATAAAATTGTACCAACAATTAAAGTTCCTCCAGAATAGTTCATATAATTTTGAAATATATCATCTACAAATATTGAACAAGTATCTGCAATTACTACTTTTTTAAATAATCCCCAAAGTATTAGTCGCATCCCATCAATAGCTTTTGAGTAGTCAAAATTTCGTTTTGCATAAAATTGAGGAAGCAAATTAGTTGCTCTTTCAATTGGTCCTGCGACTAATTGAGGAAAGAAACTCACAAAAGCAGAAAAAGCAATAAAGTCTTTAGTTGGTTCAAGTTTTCGCCTATAAACATCTATAGTGTAGCTTAACGTTTGAAACGTGTAAAAACTAATTCCAACGGGTAATATAATGTTTAGGGAATTTGCATTTATTTCAGTTCCAAAAAACGAAAAAGCTGTAATAAAATTATCAAGAAAAAAATTGTAGTATTTAAAGAAACCGAGAAACCCAAGATTAACAAAAATACTTGTCCAAAGTAGTAATTTTCTTTTGGTTTGATTCTCTTGTTTTGAAAGTTTAATTCCGATGAAATAATCTACAATTGTACTAAAAAGAATTAATGATAAAAACCTCCAATCCCACCAACCATAAAAAATATAACTTGATATTACAATTAATAAGTTTTGTAATTTTAAATTTTTATTAGTGACGAACCAATATAGAATAAAGATAATAGGCAAGAATATTGCAAAGTCGATAGAGTTAAATAGCATTTTTTATTCTAAATGTTCAATGTTTTCGGGGTTTTTTCGCATGACGCACAACGTGTTTGGCTATGGTTTCGGCGTGGATAAATCCGCAGGATTTGTCCGCAGAGAAATCAGCTTGGTTAAATTAATATATTTTTCAAAATAGTTCATAAGCCACGCTGAATTATAGCCAGTGTTGTGTGCAGTATTTTTTATTCGCTAATAATTTTTTTAATCAATGCAATTTGTCCTAAATGATAATAACTATGTTCTATCATTCCGTCGATGTTTCTCAAATAATTTCCATACTTTTCATCAACGAAATTTTTATCAAGTTGTTCGTCAGTCAGTTTTTCTATTAATTCAGCAAGTTTTTCCGTATCGCTATAAAATTTATTTTGAAATTCTTTCCATTCGGTTTGGGACTTAATAGGAGGAAAGTCAAAACTATATCTATCGCTAATTTCAAGTTTTCCATTAATAATCGCGTTTTTTATTCCGTCAATATAATAATGGATATGTTGCGCCAAGTCCGAAATTGTATTTAGTGATTGGTGCTTTTTGATTGCAATTTTCCAATCCAAACTTTCTAATTGGCTTTTAAAATTCGTATTCGCAATCCAAGTTCCGTTTAATATTACTTCTCGAAGTCGGCTTGCCAATTGTTCACTTTTTGTCATTTAAGAAATTGTTTGGTGATATTGCACACAACGGATTTGTATAACGCACGATGCGTGATGCACTGACTAAATTACATAAAAAATACCTTATTTCCCGCCCGGGCGATTTTTCCGATAAGGAAAAATTGAGCATTGGGCGTTATGCGTTGTTACCTGTTTTTGCGACACACAACAGTGGCACGATCGGCTTTTCCGCAATCAAGTCGGCGTAATATTCCGCGCAGTTTGTCAAAAATCGATTCGATTCCGTTTGAGTGGGCAAATCCGTTAAAATTGTTCGGTTCCGAATTAAGTCCGCATTTTGGATTTTTCCGCTTTCGAGCAAAAAGTCAGCCGTCAATTTATCCGCTTGAATTTTTCCGAATAGACGACTTTTTTAGTCAGATTATTTGTCTGGAAATTTCGTCGGAGCAATTACAGGTAACGGCTACGGCTTTGAGAAGTTGCGGCCGGTAGTTCCAAAGCTAATAAAACAAGATGGATTTTCAATCACCTGAGTACTCTCTGAAAGCGCACAAAACCAGCAATTTTTTAAAGCCGAGGTTAGGTGCTGCCCTTCTTTTCTGTCTTGTTGTTGTCTGTCCATTTTACTCCTGCTTGGTGCGTTGGCTTGGTGGCTCTTTTGCAAAACTTGGCTTTGGCCTTTGCCTGTGCGGTTTTGCAAATGTGCCACCAAATGCGTTGGCTAAATATTAATGAACTGTTGTTTGAATTTTACAACACATACTGTACAAGATAGTTTAAAATATCAAATGCGTAAACAATTCTTTCTGCTCATTCAGATGCTGATAATTTATTTTTTTAGTTTTCATTTTTTGTTCCATACTATCTAGATCTGAGCTGTGTTTTAATTCTACTCCAACAACCGCTGGGCCTTCTTCTCTATTATTTTTTTTGGTAAACTGGAAATAAGTAATATTATCATTTTCTCCTAAGACATCATTTACAAATTCTTTTAATGCACCTGGTCGTTGTGGAAAGTTGATGATGAAATAATGCTTCAATCCTTCAAACATCAAGGATCGCTCTTTTATTTCTTCCATTCTTGTAATGTCATTGTTGCTTCCACTAACAATGCACACCACATTTTTGCCTTTGACTTGGTCTTTATAGGAATCCAAGGCTGCAATACTCAATGCACCAGCTGGTTCTACAACAATGGCTTCTTCGTTATATAATTGTAAAATTGTGGTGCAAACTTTCCCTTCGGGGGCTAAAACGATATCATCTAAAGAGTTTTTACAGATTTCAAATGTTTTGTCGCCCACTCGTTTTACTGCCGCTCCATCTACAAATTTATCAATGTCCGTCAATGCAGTATTTTTACCGTTTTCCAACGATGTTTTCATAGAGGCTGCTCCTTCTGGTTCTACGCCGATAAGTTTAGTTTCGGGACTCAATTGTTTAAAAACCGAAACGACTCCTGCAGCCAAACCGCCACCACCAATTGGAAAGAATAAAAAATCAATCTTACATTTGCTGTCTTCCACAATTTCCAATCCTACAGTTCCTTGTCCGGAAATAACCAATTCATCATCAAACGGATGAACGAAAACCGCCTTATTCTTCTGGCTGAAAAGAAGGGCTTCATTGAAGGCATCATCAAAAGTATCACCTTTCAACACAACCTCTACATTTTCTTTTCCAAAGAGTTTTACCTGCTTTATTTTTTGTGCAGGCGTAGTAATAGCCATATAAATAACGGCTTTTATGTTTAGTTTTCTACACGCAAAAGCCACTCCCTGAGCGTGATTTCCGGCACTTGCACATACCACGCCTAGTTTTATATCATTTTCGGAAAGCGAACTGATTTTATGATACGCACCACGCAATTTATAGGATCGTACAGGTTGTAAATCTTCCCGTTTCAAATAAACCTGAGCAGCAAATCGCTCGCTCAGGTTTTCGTTTTTTACAAGAGGCGTATGCACCGCCACACCTTTCAGATTTTCGGCTGCCTTTTGTATTTGTGCTAAATGTATCATTTGGTTTGAGGTCTTAATTTTCGTACTTGCATTCCAGTTTGCCACAACTCACTTTGTTGTATTTCTTTAAGTTCTGCGTTGAGTTTTTCTCTGTAATCAGGCTTGCTGTTGGCTTCGATAACGATGGCTGCTTCTTTACCTGAAAGCACGTCATCATACAGTTCATTAAAAACAGGCGTGGTAGCTTCTCTAAATTTACCTTTCCAATCCAATGCTCCTCGTTGTGCAGTGGTACTGCAATTGGCAAACATCCAATCCATTCCGTTTTCAGCTACCAAAGGCATTAAACTTTGGGTCAATTCTTCTACGGTTTCGTTAAACGCTTCACTTGGCGAATGTCCTCGCTGACGAAGCACATTGTATTGTGCTTCAAAAATACCTGCGATAGCTCCCATCAAAACGCCTCGTTCGCCAGTCAAATCGCTGTACACTTCTTTTTGAAATGTGGTTTCAAACAAATAGCCAGAACCGATAGCGATGCCTAATGCCAATGCTTTTTCTTCAGCTTTTCCGGTTGCATTTTGAAAAACGGCATAACTGGAATTTAAACCCTGCCCTTTTAAAAATAATGTTCTTAACGAAGTTCCCGAACCTTTGGGAGCCACCAAAAACACATCTACATCTTTAGGTGGCACGATACCTGTTTTTTCATGAAAAGTAACGCCAAAACCATGTGAAAAATACAGGGCTTTTCCTGTTGTCAAATTTTTTTTCATCGTTTCCCATGCTTGTATTTGCCCTGCATCTGATAATAAATTCATGAGTAAAGTGCCTTTTTCGCAAGCGGTTTCCACTTCGAAAAGGGTTTCATTTTCTACCCAACCATCAGCAAGTGCTTTGTCCCAACTCTTTGTCCCTTTTCGTTGTCCTACAATTACTTTTACGCCATTATCTTTCAAATTTAAGGCTTGTCCCGGACCTTGCACGCCGTATCCAATGACTGCAACAGTTTCGTTTTTTAATATTTCTCTTGCTTTCTCTAATGAAAACTCTTCTCGTGTTACGACATTTTCCATTACGCCGCCAAAATTTAATTGTGCCATTTTTTATTGTATTATTTGTTTATTATTTTTTTTCAAATTCTTTTAAATAAGAAGTTAAGTCTTTCATAGGTTTGGTAACTGCCACTCGACCTGAACGGGCAAATTCCAGAATGCCAAATGTTTTCAGTTTTTCAAACAAAACTTGTATTTCTTCTTTGTGCCCTGTTTTTTCAATGACGATAAAGTCGGGATCTACGGTGAGAACTTTGGCATTATTTTCTCTAACCACTTGCTCTACATTGTTAGATTTAAGTTCTGTTGTTTTGATTTTATATAGCGCAATTTCCTGATGTACTACTTCATTATCTTCATGTACAAAGGCTTTCAGAACATCAATTAATTTGTCGATTTGCCCAACAACTTTATCTATTTGTTCTCTGTTTGTTCTCAAAACGATAGTGTAACGATGCACATTTTTAACCTCTGTTTCAGAAGCTGTGATGCTGTCAATATTCAAATGTCGTCTTGTAAATATGATGGTGATACGGTTGAGCATTCCGATTGTATTTTCCGTAAATATGGATACGGTAAATGTTGTGTCAATTGTTTTCATTTTTTATTTTTAATTATTGCAATCGTATTTCAGCGACCGAAGCTCCTGTGGGAATCATTGGGAATACATTGTCTTCTCTAGCCACTTTCACTTCCAACAGGTACGCATTTTCTGTGTTTAAAAGTTGGTCTAATGCGTTGTTCAACTCCTCCTGTCTTTCAACTTTTTGACCTTTGATATTGTAAGAGGCTGCTAATGCAACAAAATCAGGACTTTGTATGTCGGTAAACGAATATCTTTTTTCAAAGAACATTTGTTGCCATTGCCGCACCATTCCCAAGTAGCCATTGTTCAAAATAATGATTTTAACGCCAATGTTATTTTGCATCATCGTTCCCAATTCCTGCAAAGTCATTTGGAAACCACCATCGCCAATAATGGCCACCACTTGTTTTTCGGGATTAGCCATTTTCGCTCCAATTGCTGCCGGTAGCGCAAAGCCCATCGTTCCCAATCCACCAGAAGTAACATTGCTTTTGGTTTGGTTATACTGATAGAACTGTGCCGCCATCATTTGGTGTTGCCCCACATCGGTTACAACGATTGCATTGCCCTTGGTTTTTTGAGAAAGTAAATCGATCAGCAAATCCATTCTAAGTTCATCTGAAAATTCTTTTTCTCTATTTTCTGAAAGTACCTTCAATTCATTTTGCTTAGCCTGATGAAATTCATCCAACCATTGTTGATGATTTTGTTTTTCTACCAAATCCGTTAAAACGGTTAGTGCTTCTTTGGCATCGGCTACAATAGGAGCATCGGCTTTTATGATTTTATCGATTTCGGCAGTGTCTATATCAACATGAACCACTTTTGCTTGTGTTGCATACCGGGAAACATCACCTGTAACACGGTCGTCAAAACGCATTCCCACGGCAAGCAACACATCGCACTCATTGGTTTTTACATTGGGTGCATAATTGCCATGCATGCCTACCATTCCAACAAATAAAGGGTGATGACTTGGAAAAGCTCCTAATCCCAAAAGCGTAGAAGCCACCGGAATACCCGTTTTTTCAACAAAATCCAATAGTTCTTCTTCCGCATTGGAAAGCATAATTCCTTGTCCGACAATCATCAAAGGTTTTTTTGCCTCGTTCAATAAATTTGCCGCCACTTGCACTTGTTCTACATTCAATTTTGGTTTTGGCTGATAACTTCTGACAGAGTTACATTTCTGATAAGAAAACTCAATCGCTTCAAACTGAGCATCTTTGGTGATGTCCACGAGTACTGGACCAGGACGACCAGATGAGGCAATGTAAAATGCTTTCGCCAATGTTGTTGCTATGTCTTCTGCTTTAGTTACCTGAAAATTCCATTTGGTTACTGGCATCGAAATACCCATGACATCGGTTTCCTGAAAAGCATCCGTTCCCAAGAGGTGAGAAGCCACTTGTCCGGTGATGCAAACCAGTGGCGTAGAATCGATTAAAGCATCGGCTAAACCTGTAATTAAATTGGTAGCTCCAGGGCCCGACGTAGCAAATACAACCCCTATTTTCCCTGAGGTTCTGGCATATCCTTGAGCTGCGTGTATAGCACCTTGCTCGTGTCGTGTCAAGATGTGATTTACTTCTTCAAGATGATGAAACAAGGCATCATAAATTGGCATGATAGCACCGCCCGGATAACCAAATATCGTTTTTACTCCTTCAGCTTTCAGGCTTTGTATCACCGCTTCTGCACCTGTTATTTTTAATTCCGTTGTTTTCATTTTTTAATTATTTATCGGTTACACACCCCAATGAAGCACTCGAAACGCATTGTGCATATTTGTACAAAACCCCTTTACTTGCTTTCAATGGAGGTTGTTTCCATGCTGCTTTTCGTTTTTCCAATTCCTGTTCAGGTACTTTTAAATTGATGGTATTATTTTTGGTATCAATCGCAATTAAATCTCCATCATTTACCAAGGCAATGGTTCCGCCTACAAAAGCTTCCGGCGTGATGTGTCCTACCACAAAACCGTGTGTTCCACCCGAAAATCTACCATCGGTGATTAAAGCCACTGAATTTCCCAATCCTGCACCCATAATGGCGGAAGTAGGTTTTAGCATTTCGGGCATTCCCGGTCCGCCTTTTGGTCCACAATAACGGATTACTACTACATTACCGGGTTTTACTTCTCCGTTTCTCACACCATCAATCACTGCATATTCATCGTCAAATACTTTGGCTGTTCCTTCAAAATAATCGCCCTCTTTGCCACTTATTTTAGCTACACTTCCCTCGGTAGCTAAATTTCCGTAGAGCATTTGCAGATGTCCATTTGCTTTCACTGGATTTTCCAATGGAAGAAATACTTCCTGACCTTCGGTTAAATCTTCCACAGTTTCCAAATTTTCAACAATTGTTTTTCCTGTAACAGTTAAACAATCTCTATGTAATAAGTTGTGTTTCAATAAATATTTCATTACTGCTGGAACACCACCTGCTTCGTGCAAATCTTCCATGAGGTATTTTCCACTCGGTTTTAAATCTGCTAACACTGGAACACGGTTACTTACCTTTTGGAAATCATCCAAAGTCAATTCCAAATCCACCGAATGTGCCATAGCTATCAGGTGCATTACGGCATTGGTAGAGCCGCCCAAAACCGTTACCATGGTCATGGCATTTTCAAAGGCTTTTCGGGTCATGATGTCTTTGGGTTTAATGTCTTTTTCCAACAACACTTTGATGGCTTTTCCTGTATCAAAACATTCCATTTTTTTATTGCTGCTCAACGCAGGATTGGATGAACTGTAAGGTAAACTCATTCCCAAAGCTTCAATAGCCGAAGCCATCGTATTTGCTGTGTACATACCGCCACAAGCACCCGCGCCAGGACAAGCGTTTTTGATTATACCTTTGTAATCTTCATCGGAAATGGTGTTGCTGAATTTTTTACCTAAAGCTTCAAAAGCTGAAACGATATTGAGCGATTCTCCTTTCCATTTTCCAGAATGGATCGTTCCTCCATAAACCATGATTGCAGGACGATTTAATCTTCCCATGGCGATGATAGAACCAGGCATATTTTTATCGCAACCTACTACCGCCAATACTGCATCGTACCATTGGGCACTCACCACCGTTTCTATGGAATCGGCAATCACATCTCTGGAAACCAAAGAAAAACGCATACCGTCAGTTCCGTTTGAGATACCGTCACTCACACCAATGGTGTTAAATATCAATCCTACTAAATCCTCTTGTTGCACACCAGCTTTTACTTCTTTAGCCAAATCGTTGAGGTGCATGTTGCAGGGATTTCCTTCGTAACCCATACTCACAATTCCCACTTGTGCTTTTTGCAAATCGTCTTCGGTTAAACCTATTCCATAAAGCATGGCTTGTGCTGCAGGTTGGGTTTCATCTTGTGTAATGGTTCTACTGTATTTGTTGAGTGTTTTCATTAGTTTAAATTGAGCTGTTTTAAAGGTTCTCGTACCAAAAGTGAATAAGCATCTTGAAGTTTTTTACCTAAGGAATCATTCCAGTTTTTTGGAAATTGATAAGTGTCCACCGATAATATACCCACTACCTCGGCAGCCGTTCCGCAGAAAAAGGCACTATCAGCTTGAAAAAGAGCTTCTTTGGTAAATTTTCCTTGATGCAGTTCCAGACCTAATTGCTCGGCTAACTCCAAGACAGTGGATCTGGTGATGCCCGGAAGGATGTTTCCTAATTGAGGCGTGAATAATTTTCCGTCTTTTTCAAAGAACAAATTCGCACCCGGACCTTCGGCTAAAAATCCATCGCTATCCAAAAGCAAGGCTTCATCGAATCCATTTTCTTTTGCTTCATTGGTTGCCAGAATAGAATTGACATAATGACCGCAGACTTTCGCTTCGATGTGGATAGATTTTGGGTGTGGACGGCAATAGGAGGAAACGGTTAATCGCAATAATTTATCACCCAAATACGCTCCCCAATCCCAAGCGGCAATCATCACCGAAACGCTGGTAGGTTTTGACAAACTCATATTTTGTCCGCAATACACCAATGGTCGGATATAGGCATTTTTTAAATTGTTTTTTTTTAGCAATTCGTAAGTGGCTTCAACTAATTCTTGCACCGTGTAATCGAAAGGGATTTTCACCAGTTCGCAAGATTTTTTCAAGCGTTTATAATGTTCTTCGGCTTTAAAAACATTTGTTCCGTGTTCTGTTTCATAAGAGCGGATGCCTTCAAATGCGCCATAACCATAATGAAGAGTTTGACTGTACAAATCGGTTGTAGATTCGTTTGCTTTTACAAATCTTCTATCCAAATAAAGGACTGTTTCGTTGTTGAAATACATTTTTTTTTATTTTTTTATTGAGTTGATACTTAATTTTCGGGAATAAAAAAAGCCTTTCCCGAAATGAGAAAGGCTTACAATTTGGCATAAAGCAGCATCTCTCACGGTGGCGAGCAAATAATAATGCTGATAATAATAGTGTTGTTATATGAGTTCATTTTGTTCTTTTTAGTTTAATTTCAATAAAAAAAGCCTCCTGATTTCTCGGGAGGCTTTCAAATATATCTTTTAGATTATATCAAAATTATTCCTCCACGGTATGTGAAATCACACCCGCAATAATAATAGAAGAAATAATAATTGAATTGTACATTTTTTCTGTTTTAACGGTACAAATGTAAGTATGCTTTTTTAATGTGCAAATTTTTTATACCTTTTTTTTGAAAGTCGTTAAAATTCAGTAGACAGATGTAGGTTTGGGTGAGGTTGGGAAAATAAAATGTGCTGCAATTTGTGTAGGCTTGTGCGTTGGCTTGCAGCTCTTTTTATTTTGTGCCGGGTTGGCATTTTGTACGCCGGTTGTTTCGTCTTTTAGGGTTGCACCTAACGGTTTTGTATAACGCACGATGCGTGATGCACAGACTAAATTACATAAAAAATACCTTATTTCCCGCCCGGGCGATTTTTCCGATAAGGAAAAATTGAGCATTGGGCGTTATGCGTTGTTACCTGTTTTTGCGACACACAACAGTGGCACGATCGGATTATCCGCAATCAAGTCGGCGTTATATTCCGCGCAGTTTGTCAAAAATCGATTCGATTCCGTTTGAGTGGGCAAATCCCTCAAAATTGTTCGGTTCCGAATTAAGTCCGCATTTTGGGTTTTTCCGCTTTCGAGCAAAAAGTCAGCCGTCAATTCATCCGCTTGAATTTTTCTGAATAGACGTCTTTTTTAGTCAGATTATTTGTCTGGAAATTTCGTCGGAGCAATTACAGGTAACGGTTTTGTATAACGCACGATGCGTGATGCACTGACTAAATTACATAAAAAATACCTTATTTCCCGCCCGGGCGATTTTTCCGATAAGGAAAAATTGAGCATTGGGCGTTATGCGTTGTTACCTGTTTTTGCGACACACAACAGTGGCACGATCGGCTTTTCCGCAATCAAGTCGGCGTAAAATTCCGTTCAGTTTGTCAAAAATCGATTCGATTCGGTTTGAGTGGGCAAATCTGTCAAAATTGTTCGGTTCCGAATTAAGTCCGCGTTTTGGGTTTTTCCGCTTTCGAGCAAAAAGTCAGCCGTCAATTTATCCGCTTGAATTTTTCTGAATAGACGTCTTTTTTAGTCAGATTATTTGTCTGGAAATTTCGTCGGAGCAATTACAGGTAACGGATTTGTATAACGCACGATGCGTGATGCACTGACTAAATTACATAAAAAATACCTTATTTCCCGCCCGGGCGATTTTTCCGATAAGGAAAAATTGAGCATTGGGCGTTATGCATTGTTACCTGTTTTTGCGACACACAACAGTGGCACGATCGGCTTTTCCGCAATCAAGTCGGCGTAATATTCCGCGCAGTTTGTCAAAAATCGATTCGATTCCGTTTGAGTGGGCAAATCCCTCAAAATTGTTCGGTTCCGAATTAAGTCCGCGTTTTGGGTTTTTCCGCTTTCGAGCAAAAAGTCAACCGTCAATTCTTCTGCTTGAATTTTTCCGAATAGACGACTTTTTTAGTCAGATTATTTGTCTGGAAATTTCGTCGGAGCAATTACAGGTAACGTGTTTGTATAAGATTAGTTGCGTGATTTAAGCACTAAAGTTAGCAAATAAATCACAGATAGAAAGTCCGCGAGGACTTTCGTAAGTAGGCTTTAACCAAGCAATTAATTTTATACGGTGTTGGCAACTGGCTTTTTTTCAGTCGTAAATTCTAATTATTTCTCCATTTCCTTTTCCGTTTACACTTCTTACATATCCGTTAATTACTTTTTTCATTGGTATTGGATTGTGCCCTGGGAAATAGTCTTTGTATTTTTCATAAGCATCTTCCACCATTCCAGAAGAAACGACATTTACTCTAATTCCGTTTTCAATTTCGAGTGCAACAGCTTGAACAAAACTATGAATTCCGCCATTTACCATAGCAGCACTCGTTGTTTTTACAACTGGGTCATCTGCTAAAATTCCTGTGGATAGAGTTATGGAACCATTTGAATTTAAATAATTCTGTCCAATACGTACAAGATTAACTTGTCCCATTAGTTTACTTTTTAGTCCGATATAATAATCGTCTTCAGAAAGTTTATTGAAATCGTCCCATTTTGCTTCTCCAGCGATACAAATTATAGTGTCCAGTTTTCCAATTTTTTCAAACATTGACTTTATCGAGCTACTATCAGCAATGTCAACAGCCACATCTCCATTGGTTCGTCCACCGATTAAAATTTCATTTTTTTGTTTAAAATGCGAAACAACTTTTTTTCCTATTGTTCCATTTCCTCCAATTATTAAAATTTTCATTGTTTTATTTTTAAGTTAAACATTTAGTCTTGTTACATTTCTCTTTTTTATTTCTTGACTTATATATCGTTAAAGTTGCAATGACACTCCAAAGTAGATTAGTTGCAAATGGTGGAATAGCACTATAGTAATAACAGTTTATGGCTATTAAAAGTCCTCCAAGCAAATTTAAATACTTGCCATAGTGCAAATATTTTTTGTTTTCGATTAGAGTTAGGGCATAGGCAAGGATTATCAATCCTGAACCTGACCAACCTAATATGTCAATTAATAATGTCATAGTTTGTCATATTGCGAAATGTCGATATGTAATATCAAATTTTTTTATATTAGAAAATCCGTAAACTGTTTAATAGTCTCTTCGTTCCTTTTTAAATACGACCATTTTCCGTGTCTTGTTGAAATTAAAAGTCCACATTTTTCCATATTGGTCAAATATGTTGAAATAGTCGATTGAGATAACTTCGTTTTTTCTTGAATATAGGTAACGCAAACACCATCATTGAAGTGTTTTAATGTTTCGTGTGGTGGAAAGTGTTTTTCTGGTTCTTTCAGCCATTCCAATATCTGAAACCTGATTTGGTTCGATAAACATTTTCCAATTTCTGTTGCCGTTTTCAAATTCATACTACAAACATATTGATAAATCTCGATATATGAAAATGATTACGTGTTTTTGTTTGAAGTTCGATGTTTTTTTAGCTTGTTGCCAACGTCTCGTATAAACGCAGTAGCGGGATTCACGCACTGACTTTTCGGTAAATACCAGATTTTAAATTTATAAAATTACTTTCGGATTTTGCACTTAGCCGCTATTGCGTTTATGCATTGTTGCCCTTAGTCCTCCCGGTAACTTGCTCAATAATCTTGTATCAATATTTCTGTCGGGATGTTTAAATCAGCATTTAATTTTCTTATCATTTCCAAAGTTAGTTTGCGTTTTTTGTTCATTATTTCGCTCACTCGACTTTTGAAACCAATCATTTTGACCAAATCCTTCTGTTTTAGGCCCATTTGTTCCATTCGGAAATTGATTGCGGAAATCGGGTCGGGCATATCAATTGGAAAATTATCATTTTCGTAATTGTCTATTACCATTGCCAAAATCTCCAATTCGTCGCCTTCTTCGGTTCCTCTTTTAGCATCGAAAATAACCTCCAAGCGCTCAAGTGCTTTTTGGTAATCCGCTTCGTTTCTAATTGGTTTTATTTTCATCTTAAATTTCGTTTGCGTTAATTTTATCATATTCCCCGTGAGTTCCGATAAAGCGTATCCACGCCAGTTGGTATTCAAAATTAAATTTAACAATTAGTCGATAATCGTTTCCTTTAATGTTAAATACAATTCGGTTTTCTTTTAGGATACTTGCGCTGGGATATTCTTTTTTCAAGTCGTTAATCGATGTCCAATTCGATTTTTCAGTTTCTCGATACCAAGTCTTCAATTGAAGTTCACAATCACCGTGCTTATCCCAAAAATCCCGCAATGTTCCTCTCGAAAATATTTTCACGCTAAATGATTTGACGCAAAGATAACACAAAAGTTACCAAAATGATAACTTCCTCCGTTTCTTTTTTGCATTAAGGGCAACGGTCTCGTATAAGCGCAGTAGCGGGATTGACACACTGACTTTTCGGTTTATACCTGACCATAAATTTATAAAATCACTTTCGGGTTTTGTACTTTTCCGCTATTGTGTTTATACATTTGTTGGTAGCCGTTTTCTATTCAGACCGTATATCAAAACCTATATTCTATTTTTAAAAGCAGCAGTCTTGGTAACAATCTATATTCCGTCGTCGATGTTCCGATATCGCTGATTGAGAAATTTCTAAATTTTATTGTGTTTGACAAGTTTCTGCCTGAAAAACCTATACTCAGTTTATTCTTTACAAGTATATATTTTGCTTCAAAATCCAAAAAAAAATAAATATTGTCAGTTTCAAAATTCCCAAAATAATATCTTTCTGATTGAAATTGAAAATCAAATTTATTATTAAATATGAAGGATAAGTCCAAGAAACTTATATTGTCAGTAAACGAATTGACTATAGATGTCCTTATTTGGTTTGTTGTCCATTTAGTTCCAATATGATAGTTAAAAATGCCGTTAAATCCCGACCGAAGTTCTATGCCGTAATTTGATGTTTTGGATGTCACATTTCTTAAATCAGAGTCATTTACAATATTTTTATATTCAGACTTTGAATATCCAAAATTGATTTTTAGGTTCGATGAAATTCTTTTAAAATAGTAGTTTAAATTTGAAGAAATAGTAAAAAATTCTCTGTCCTTAATAATTATTTTATCTATTTGCGTAAAATTCTGCTCTATTAACGAATTAGTAGAAAAGAAGTTATAATTTTTGTTATATAGAAAAAATGTATTTGCGAAAAAACGTTCACTCCAATTACCGAACTTATAGTCCACCAGTAATGATGATGCGTCTAATTGGCTGAAATCGTCTGTTCCTTTTGAAAATGTGCGAAAGTTGGTCAACACAAAACCGTTGTAAACCTCCAAAAGATTTGAGTTGGTTTTGTTGTACGAATAAGTTGAAGTGATTTTGTTTTTATCGTCAATCTTCCAATTAAGTCCAATACTTGGATTTATAAAAAATGGGTTCTGATTTTTGAAAATAAAGGTAGAAGTAAATTTATTGAATAATTGATGGAGATGAATTTTGCTCACAAGGCTTAAATCTCCAATTTTGTATTCGTATTTTCCTTTAATATACAGATTGTTTACGTGGTAGGTCAGTAAGTTTTGATATCCTTCAGGTTTATCTACGACCATTTCGTTGTTGAGCAACAAAAAGGCTGTATTCAATTTATCTTTTCTGTATTCATTTCCTATCAGTAGTTCAAATAAATCATCATTTGGTTTTCTATTTAATAGATGAGCTTCAACACCAACAAATTGCATTTGATTGGTGGTTTGCTGTTTTACGTTGTCTATAGGCTCAAAATCAGGAAATAAATCTTGATAAAAAAACTGATTTAATTGATAATTTTGTGGCGCTTTTTCATTGATGAAACGACCAGTTAATAAAAAGGCCTTATTATTATCAAATTTGGATGTATAGCTTATTTTTTGGTCGAAAAGACTGTTGGTGCTATTGAGCTTTTCAATTGTTGAATCACCGTTGAATACTAAATTTGAAGTATCTTCAAAATGACCATTATTGAACTTTGTTACTGTTTCTAATGTCTTATTTTTTGAAATACTATAGTTGATGTCCACCTTGCCAAATGCTGTTCTGTTTTTGTTTTGTAAATAATAGTTTTCTATATTGGTAAAATCGACACTATCGGTATTGACCACATCTATTCTATTCCTGAAAAAATCGATTTCGTCCGAATTAAAAAAACCATTCGTTTTTATCTTTAGTTTTTCACTTGGATTAAAGATTGCATTCAAGGAAACTAATGCGGCATTATTAAAGTTTGTTCTGCTTTCTTTTAGGCTTAAGTTAGAACTGGACAAATTTAATAAATCAGTTACATGCTGATTGTCGCCAATCGTTGCAGGTTCATTGGTTCTTGAAGGTCTAATCAAAAAATTAATATTGCCAACGGCATCATTACCTATATTGTTTAAATTGCTTAATATATAATATTTGCTTTTTTTCCCGAAATTCATAAGGTTACCTCGAAATACGTAATTGTCGTTGTTGCCATAACCGATTTCTAAATTTCCAAACCAAATGCGCTTTGATTTTTCATCCAATTTCAGATTTAGTGCCACCTTATTACTTTCTTCAATGTCTTTCAGCAAATTATTATTGGAATAATTTAATAAAACTTCTACTTCTTCAATAGGATAAGCAGGCATGTTCTTTGAAAGTATTCTATAGCCTTTTTCAAAAAAATCATCGCCATCAATCATTAATTTTTCTATTTCTTGATTACCTATTTTAATGGAACCCTGACTGTCAATATGTAAGCCGGGAATTCTTTTAAGTAAATCTTCTACTGTTTGTTCGTTTCCCTGAACAAAATTTTTTGTTTTGAAGGTAATTGTGTCTTTTTTTTCGGAAATTGGTTTTGATGCTTGAATTATTATTTGGTTTAACTCCAAATATTTTTCATTCAATGTAATGTTTTGGTTAATTGATTTCTCTGTGCCGTCAACAAAAATATTAATAGTAAAGTTTTCATATCCTAAAGATGAAAATGTTAAATAAAAATAACCTGTTGCTTTAGTGCTGATTTTATATTTTCCATCAACATCAGAAAAACAGTAATCTATTATAGAGTCATTTGTTTTGTCTTTCATTACGACATTAACTGCTGTTAATTCAATATCGTCTTTATCAGAAATAAAACCGAAAATTTCTGTTTGTGCACTTGAAGAGTTATAGACAAATAAGTAAATAAAAAGATGAAAAAAAATTAATCTTGCTCCCATTCATATTTCATTTCTATTTTTGATGTTCTATCTTTGTTCATTTTTATATTTCTTGCCTTACTGTCTCTGGGCATACTCGCCATTATTTTTTTAAGTTCTTCTTCTTCGCTTTTGTCTATAAGAGATACATATTCCTCCAAACCAATTGTTTTAAAATAATTTGAAGGTAATTCTAAAGCATTTGAATATTCGTCCTCTTTTTTATATTCCAAACTAATTGCTGAAAACTCAACTTGTTCTAAATCATCTGATACTTTTAGAATTAAACCAGGTAATCCTTGAAGTTTCCAAGGTCCAAAATGTACTGGGATGTCAGGCGCATACCACGCCGTATAAGTTCTTCCCCTAAAATTGCCTTTGGCTTTATTGCATAAAAAACCAAGTATTGAATCTTTTTCTTTGAATGATAAATTCCATTCAATTTTTGGTAGTATTTCTTTTATTAAGTATAATTCATTATCTACTAATTCTTCTTTAAATAATTGTTTTTTAGTTAAATCCACATAATATTTTATGGTGTCGTGTTTGCTTTGTTTGTCTTGAATATTTTCTTGTTCTTGCTTTTTTTTAATATTAAATTTTCCTTCAATAAAACAGGATTGATTATTGTTGAAAAATAGTCTTGAAGTATTTTCTGCGGGTAAACCAAGTTTTAGTTTAGTGGTATATTCTACCACTGCAATGGTTGATTTGTTTTGTGCGTAAGTATTTGCAGTGAATAATATAAGCAATATGATAAGTTTTGTTTTTTTCATTTTGTGGATTTTAAAAATGGCTTTGTCATAATGTTACTTTTGACCAAGCCATTTTTTTTACTTTTTACATATAGTGATAAACAATACCATTACAATCAGGATGGCCATCAGGAGCCTCAAGCGTAAAGCTTCCCATTTGAGACCCATCGGGACGAATAACTACATGTAGAATATAGCAAGTAATCTCAGCATTTGTAATGTCGAGATTATAAGTAGCTGTTAATGCCTGCATTAAATCAACGATTTTAGAATGTTCATTTAAAGGATTAACATTCTCAGTTGCAAAAGCAAAGGTTCCAGTTAGCATAAATGCCAAAGCTAAAATTACATTTTTCATAATTTAAAAATATTTAGTTGCTCCATTAAAGGTCTTGAGCGTTAAATTCGACCATTCTTGGTTTTCAAGTTTGTACATTCTTCGAGAGTGAATTTACAATTTTTATTTGAATTCTGTAAGTCGGGTGGTCTTTAAATTCCTCTATTTGTTGTATTCAAATGGCTACCAACGGTCTTGGCTATGAGCAGTTGGGGATTTATTGCTCGTACTTTTCAGTTTAGCATAGACCTTTGATTAATTTTTATAGTTTCGGTTAAGTATCTAAACCCCAATTGCTTATAGCCGTTGTTGTGTGCCGTTTTTTATTTTCCACTTTTTCGTCTGTTATCTTCTCGACACAGCATTTGACAATTTTCGGCAGTTGTCTTTCCGCCTGAATGCCAAGGGTCAATATGGTCAGCTTCCATTTCGTTGATTTCATAATGTTCTTTGCATACAGGACAAATTCCCTTTTGTCTTTCGTAGGCTTCTCGTTTCTGATTTGGGCTAAATGCTCTAATGTTTAGATACTTTTCCTTTCTGGTCAATACATAAGTGTAAATTCCTTTTTTATTCTGAACATCTTCGTCAAGCATCAATTTTGTAATTTCTTCTTCGAGTTTCTTTGAGTCGAATTTTTGGTCTTTAAACTCGTTATATAAGTCGCCCCATTGAATACCGCTCATTTCCTTACGGTATTTTGGAAAAACTGCTTTTACCCAATTAATTACAGATTGAAAATAAAGCCAAAGTTCATTTGCATTCGGTTCGTGCTGGTTTTTTGCCATATATGCTTCAATAGCATCTCCACTAATCCATTTGATTGTTGTTTCTAAATAATCCTGTCTGATTGCTGAACCTGTCAAATATGCACCACCTAAACCATAAGCGGCACAGCCGTTTTTACTGAAATATCTTTTAGCGTCTGATACCCAAGAACCTGAATAAACTGCGTTTCTCAATTCTTGGTCAGTCAATTTTTCTCCTGCAATATTGATTGTTTTAAACCACTCTAATTTTTCGCTGTCAGTTCCGCTGCATAGATAAACCATTAGTTTGTAGTTCAGAATTTGTTCTTGTTCGTCCTTTTGTAGATTATGGAAAAATCGGTTGTTGAAGGCAAAATCTCCTTCTACAAATTGAGAAATAGAAATTGTTCGCTGTTGACCGTCAATTACTTCAAAGTTTCCATCTTCCCGAACAGCCCAATACATAACGTTTAGTGGAAAATCTTTTGTAATTGTGTCAATTACTGCATCTCTTTGACGGTCTTTGTAGATAAATTCTCTTTGATAGGGTGGACGAATGTCTAATTTACCACCATAACCAATAACGCCACCTTCTTCGTTATCTTCATATCCGTTGGTTAGTTCACGGACTGTTATTTCTTTAAGTTCTATATTCATATTTTTTTGTTCTTTATGAAAATTCTTGCATAAGTAACTTTTCCATTTACAAGTGGACGAGCATCTTTTACTCCTTTGAATGGAATGCCAACAATTTCTTCGTCATAACCTGCCGAAGCTGAAAGACCTAATATGTCAAACTGGTCAGGGTTGTACTTATCTAAAAAGGTAATTGGAACACCCATAACGCCTTTGTAGTCCATAGGAATATCCTTTGTTTTGTTAACATTGATAGCATCATAGTTATCATAAGTAGGAAATTCTTCTGTTGTATAATTTTTGTAAAGGATTAAATCTTCGTGTCTTTCCTTGTAGTCCAAATTTGTAAACCAACGAACTCCTTTAACACGGATAAACTTGTTTCCGTTTTCGTCAATTCTTGAACCTGCTGCTGTAAGTGGATAATCATCAGGTACACCAAATTCTCTATCTCCGCTATGAATACTTGCTCCGAGCCAAAGATTATTTTCTTTTATAAGTCGAAAAGTTTCTTTGTATGTAATAGCGTTCACGTTACCGATAATTATAAATTTTTTGTTGTACTCGTCAAGTTGTGATATAAATTCTCGGAATAACGAAAAAGGTGGATTTGTTACAACAATGTCTGCTTGTTTTAAAAGTTCGATACTTTCTTTACTTCTGAAATCACCATCACCTTTTAGTTCAACAATTCCTATTTCTTCAGGGTCAGGCACAAAGTTTCCGTTTTTATCGCCTGTATATTCTAAATAGATTGCTTGTTCAGAATCGTTTTCACTGAACAAGTCCATACTTTGGCTTTTGTAGCAAGTTGTTATTAGTTTTTTAAGTCCAAGTTTTTCAAAATTGTACGAGAAGAAATGGAAGAAATTACTAACTCTTGGGTCGTCACAGTTACAGTACACTACTTTGTCCTTGAAATGGTTTTTGTAGTGTTTCATTTCCTTGCTTATGTCAGTCAGTTGAGTATAAAACTCATCTTTCTTGACCTTTTTGGCTGTCCGTAAATTTGAATGCTGTGTCTCTTTACTCATCTATTTATTTTGTTTCAATATTTTAATATTCTGTCAATTTTCTTCTTTGTACGTTCGTTTTTTCAAATGGCACACAACGGTCTCGGGTATGAAACGTAGGGCATTTCGAAGCACTTAACTGTCCGCCCGAAACGAACTTGGATAAGAGCCGAAAGTTTGCGGAAACCACTGACCGCCCTATGTTTTATACCCATTGTTGGCGTGTCGTTTTTTTATTTCTTCTTCAAAATTGTCCTTTATTATCTTTTCTAATTTTCTGTTTCCAAACCAATGAAAAGGAGATTTCAAATCGTGAAGTCCATAACTGGTTGAGTTAATTAAAATGTCTTGTCGGTCATAGATAACCACAATTTGTCGTCCCCAATTTGTGGAGAACCAACTCCAAGCTGGAGATAAAATTGATACTTGTTGGTTATGAATCTGTAAGGTCCAACCGAGTTTTTCAGTCAAATTTTTAACTGCTTCCCGGTTTCCGTCTTTTAGTGTTCCACTTATGCGTTTTAGTCTATCAAGATTAATTATTGAATAAAGTAGCAGCCCACCGAGAATTAATGCAAGTCCAAAAAGTACGGAAGCACCAATTATGTAATCTCCATTTTCCAATTGGTCAAAGAAGAAAAGTCCCGATAGTAAAGGATAAGCACCGACTAAAACGACATATGTCAAAAAATCAAAAATTGGTTCAATCAGCCAAGTCTTTCTAATTACTCGTCCTTTTTGTTTTGATTTTGGTATGTCGATTTTATCGTGTCTCAATTTTGTGTTGTTTTAAATGCACGCCAACGTATGGGGCTATGAGTAGTTGCGTGGTTTTGCGATTATTTTTGCAAGTACACACCAAACTGAAAATCCGCGAGGATTTTCAGAAGTAGGCGAGAACAAGCAATTACTTATAGCCATTGTTGCCAGTAGTACTTATTATTCAGTTGTTAAATATCCATTGATAATTTCAGACTTCCGCCTAATCCTTCTCGAATAATTCGCATTAAAGTCGAAAGTCGAATATCACTTGCGTTATTCTCGATTCGAGAAATATAGTTTTTAGTCGTTCCAACTTTTTCGGCAAGTTGTTGTTGGGTCAAATGTTGTTTTTTTCTCGCCTCTTGAATTAAAACTCCAATTTTAAATGTTTCAAATTCTTCTTGAAATTCATCACGAGATTCAGTTCCGATTTTTCCGTACTGTTCGTCCAAATGGTCATCAAAGGATGTAATTCTTTTATCTGTTTTCATAATATTCCTTTTTTAATCGTTCCGCTTTTTTAATTTCTTTCTTGGGTGTTTTTTGTGTTTTCTTTTGAAATCCACTCAATAGAATTATTAAATTCCCTTTGTCGAAAAAGCAAAAAATTCGGAATATTCCATTTCCTGCTGAAATTCGCACTTCCCAAAGTCCGTCAGTATTCGTAAGGTTTTTTAAAAACTTTTCTGGAACAATTCGAGTATTTCTCAAAAGTAAAAGTGTCCAGTCAATTTTCTTACGAACAACGAGCGACTGTTTTAAATAGAAATCTTTAAAGTGGTTTTCGTAAAATCCTATTTCTCTTTTAAATTCGCTCAATTGATTAGTCGTTAAATTCAGAACAAAGTTACCTAAAAAGGTAACAATCTCCAAATTTATGAATGATTTTCAATATGAAAACGGATTTTCACGTATTACTGGCAACGGTCTTGTATAACGCACGATGCGTGATGCACAGACTAAATTACATAAAAAATACCTTATTTCCCGCCCGGGCAATTTTTCCGATATGGAAAATTTGAGCATTGGGCGTTATGCGTTGTTACCTGTTTTTGCGACACACAACAGTGGCACGATCGGATTATCCGCAATCAAGTCGGCGTAATATTCCGCGCAGTTTGTCAAAAATCGATTCGATTCCGTTTGAGTGGGCAAATCCCTCAAAATTGTTCGGTTCCGAATTAAGTCCGCGTTTTGGGTTTTTCCGCTTTTGAGCAAAAAGTCAACCGTCAATTCATCCGCTTGAATTTTTCTGAATAGACGTCTTTTTTAGTCAGATTATTTGTCTGGAAATTTCGTCGGAGCAATTACAGGTAACGTGTTTGTGTATGATTTCGTTGCGTGTTTCAGCAACTAAATTAGCAAATACAAACCGAATAGAAAATCCGCGAGGATTTTCGTAAGTAGGCGAGTACTAGCAATGAATTATACACGGCTTAAGTTTGATTTTCACTAAATAAGTTAATTTTAAGTATTAATCAGAAAGAACAAAAGAGCGGAGTAAGGTTACTATATACGGTGAAGCTTTAGACTTCGACAACATTGATAATCCCCGCTCTTTTACTACTTAAATCACGTTCAGTTCTGTGAGGCCTAGACCTCGTTTTCAAGTTGTTGTGACCCAAGTAGCTGGTTCTTTCATAAAATCAGTTCCTATGAATAAATATAAGGAAACTTTCGGAGTTGACATCAGTAAGAATGTCTTTGATGTATTCGGTAGTACCAGTGGCCACAACCAGTTCAATAATGATGAAAAAGGATTTAAATCTTTTTTGAAGATACTTTCTAATAATTCAATTGTAGCTATGGAAGCAACGGGTTACTATCATTATAGGCTTGCACAGTTTCTTTACAAAAACAATGTGGCGGTGTCTGTTGTAAATCCTTTATCTGTAAAACGTTTTATACAGATGAAGCTTGCCAAGGTAAAGACCGACAAGAGTGATGCAAAAGCCATTTGCGAGTATTCCCTCGCCAATGACGTTCCACTTTACAATGCCTTTACAGATGTACAGGCCGAGTGCTTGCAACTGTTTCGTTTGATGGACAGTTACCTTAAAAAACGTACCGCTACTAAAAATAAAATGCACGGTGAGGAAACCTTGGGCATCCCGTCAAAGTTCGTGTATCGTTCATTAAAGCGCGATAAAAAACACTTGGACAAAGAGCTTGCTGGAATAGAAGAACGCCTGCTTGAATTGGTGAGGCAAGAGCAGCAACACCAGCTAACGCTTTTGCAGACTGTTCCTGGCATTGGAGCCAAGACAGCTTTGTTTTTAATTGTGGTAACCGATGGCTTTTCCAAATTTGAAACGGGGGCGCAGCTTTGCAGTTATGTGGGCATCACACCTACCACTAGGGAATCTGGAAGTAGTGTACGTGGTCGTAGCAGAATTAGTAAGGTTGGCAATAAGAAACTCCGCAATCTATTATTTCTATGCGCCTTCAATGCCTGTAAGTACAACAGGGCGTGCCAAGCGCTTTATCAGCGCATCGTAAATAAAGGGAAGAGTAAAAAGCTCGCGCTTATTGCGGTTGCTAATAAACTTTTGAAACAGTGTTTTGCTATCGCAAAATCAGGCCTACCATATGATGCCGATTTTGTTTCAGTACTTGCAGAAAAATAACCAAAATCTAAATAAAAAAACAGCTTATAGATCCATCTTTCAATCTGTAAGCCTAGAATAATAATGTCAAAAATTAATGAAGAAATATGTTGTTTTTTACCTCAGTTCTTTGTTGTGGTTAGTTTTTTTCCGATTCTATTGTTTCATTTAAAAAGCTCAAAACTTCCTTAAAGTAACTTTCTAAATTTTCGTGTTCTTCTTCTCCAGGATGCCAATTTGCAAATTTCCAGTATTTCCACTTTTCATTTGTTGAATTCGGCGGAATTAGAAGAAAGTACTGTTCTTGATTTATTCCTCCAACTATAATACTTTTTTCAAGCTGTATTCCGATATTTTCAATTCCGTTTAAACTATAAGTTTCTATTATAAAACTGTCAATGTTTTTCAGAAAGTCAATTTTATTAATCGGCTCAAAAGTCGGTTCGATATCGTTTGGTGCAGAAAATCCGTTTGTGATTGACATAAACTGTTTAAAGTCAGTCGGAAAATCAATTCCGAGTCTTTTTTCGGTCAGTTGTATTTCGTTTTCAGATGCTGGTTTAGTTCCTAACCATTTATTTTCAGTCTGCTCTTGAGTAAACTCAAAATCAGCTAATTCAATCGCTTTCTCTGATATTTGTTTTAGTAGACTGTTCATTTTTCAAATTAACCACAACGTTTGGGCTATGGTTTGTTGCGGAAAATGTCCGAAGGACTTTTCCGCAGTAGACGAAAGATAGCAAAGCTGCGGGAATTTTCGGCAGAAAATTCCGCCGCAATGAACTATAGCCGTTGTTACCCAACGTTTTTTTATTCAGCTTTGTTGGATTATCAGTCCGATTAAAATCAGAGTAAAGTCAGTCAATAAAGCTCTTTTTATGGTTATCTTTTTATTTATTAGTTTAAATCCTATTACAATTCCAACAATCGCAAATATGGAATTCATTATCAAAATCCAATTTGGAATATAAAAAGTCGGATTAAATTCCGTGAAATGATACCTGTACAGAAGGTCAAGACTAAACCAAGTCCAGAATAAATTTAGAGTTATTATTATCAGGCCAATTATTTTCCTTTGTTTTAGAAATATCAGACAAGAAATAATTGTCAAAAATAGAATTCCAATTGTTCCATAATATATTAATCCTATCCACAATTTGATGTCGTGAAATCCCTCCGCAAATTCGTTAATGAAAAATTCGGATGAGAAAAATAAGAGTAAAGTCAAAAGTATAAATACAGCTAAATGAATTACTATAATTTTCTTCGTATTCATTCTGTTCAAATGTTGGGTAACGGTTTTGTATAACGCACGATGCGTGATGCACTGACTAAATTACATAAAAAATACCTTATTTCCCGCCCGGGCGATTTTTCCGATAAGGAAAAATTGAGCATTGGGCGTTATGCGTTGTTACCTGTTTTTGCGACACACAACAGTGGCACGATCGGATTATCCGCAATCAAGTCGGCGTTATATTCCGCGCAGTTTGTCAAAAATCGATTCGATTCGGTTTGAGTGGGCAAATCTGTCAAAATTGTTCGGTTCCGAATTAAGTCCGCATTTTGGGTTTTTCCGCTTTCGAGCAAAAAGTCAGCCGTCAATTTATCCGCTTGAATTTTTCCGAATAGACGACTTTTTTAGTCAGATTATTTGTCTGGATATTTCGTCGGAGCAATTACAGGTAACGGTCTTGTATAACGCACGATGCGTGATGCACTGACTAAATTACATAAAAAATACCTTATTTCCCGCCCGGGCGATTTTTCCGATAAGGAAAAATTGAGCATTGGGCGTTATGCATTGTTATGTTTAGTGCCGACGCATAACAGTGGCACGTCCGAGTCAGAAATCCAAGTCAAAATTTACAGTTTCAGTTTATGATTTTTGTCGAAATTTATTTTTTCCGCCAAACAAGTCCGATTAAAATTTTGTGCAATAATTCCGAAACTCAATTTTGTGTTTAAATAACCGATTGGTACTGTCCGATGCAAGTCCGCTGCATTTTATTCAGCTTGTTTTTTTGTCAATTGGGCTGCGTTAATTTCCAGTCATAATTCGCAAATACGCCCAAATTAAATGCCTCCGAATTAATTCGCAAGAATTCAATTCGGAGGCATTGAACATAACGGTCTCGTATAACCGTCAGTTACGGCTTAAAGTTAAACAATCTTTCAGCAGAGACCGACGGTAGCAATTCCGCGTGGATTCGGACGTAGTCGAATCCGCCGTAATTGCGGTTATACATTGTTGGCAACTGGCTTTTTATTTATCAGTTTTATAGTCCAAATCAGATTGGTGATTCCAATACCTATAATTCCAAAAGTCGCAATGAATTGAATTGGTGATTCTTTTCCGATTGCGAGTAATGTCAAAATCAGAAGAGGAATAAATCCAATTCCAATTTTCAGAGTCAAATTCCGCACCTTTTGTTCAATCAATCGTAATAAAATTCCGTTCACGATTGCCAAAATTAAAGCAGGTACGAAATACAGCATTATCAAAAAGAAAATTTCTCCATATGGGTGATTTTCATATAGAAGAGGCGCAATAAAAATTCCGATAATGCAGAATAGAAATCCAATTATGATATTAGTTTGTCGTTCCATTTCGGTTTTTTCAGCTTGTTGCCAACGGTTTTGTATAACGCACGATGCGTGATGCACAGACTAAATTACATAAAAAATACCTTATTTCCCGCCCGGGCGATTTTTCCGATAAGGAAAAATTGAGCATTGGGCGTTATGCGTTGTTACCTGTTTTTGCGACACACAACAGTGGCACGATCGGCTTTTCCGCAATCAAGTCGGCGTAATATTCCGCGCAGTTTGTCAAAAATCGATTCGAGTCCGTTTAAGTGGGCAAATCCGTTAAAATTGTTCGGTTCCGAATTAAGTCCGCATTTTGGATTTTTCCGCTTTCGAGCAAAAAGTCAGCCGTCAATTTATCCGCTTGAATTTTTCCGAATAGACGACTTTTTTAGTCAGATTATTTGTCTGGAAATTTCGTCGGAGCAATTACAGGTAACGGTTTTGTATAACGCACGATGCGTGATGCACTGACTAAATTACATAAAAAATACCTTATTTCCCGCCCGGGCGATTTTTCCGATAAGGAAAAATTGAGCATTGGGCGTTATGCGTTGTTACCTGTTTTTGCGACACACAACAGTGGCACGATCGGATTATCCGCAATCAAGTCGGCGTTATATTCCGCGCAGTTTGTCAAAAATCGATTCGATTCGGTTTGAGTGGGCAAATCTGTCAAAATTGTTCGGTTCCGAATTAAGTCCGCGTTTTGGGTTTTTCCGCTTTCGAGCAAAAAGTCAGCCGTCAAACTTCTGCTTGAATTTTTCCGAATAGACGACTTTTTTAGTCAGATTATTTGTCTGGAAATTTCATCGGAGCAATTACAGGTAACGGTCTTGTATAACGCACGATGCGTAATGCAAAGACTAAATTACATAAAAAATACCTTATTTCCCGCCCGGGCGATTTTTCCGATAAGGAAAAATTGAGCATTGGGCGTTATGCATTGTTATGTTTAGTGCCGACGCATAACAGTGGCACGTCCGAGTCAGAAATCCAAGTCAAAATTTACAGTTTCAGTTTATGATTTTTGTCGAAATTTATTTTTTCCGCCAAACAAGTCCGATTAAAATTTTGTGCAATAATTCCGAAACTCAATTTTGTGTTTAAATAACCGATTGGTACTGTCCGATGCAAGTCCGCTGCATTTTATTCAGCTTGTTTTTTTGTCAATTGGGCTGCGTTAATTTCCAGTCATAATTCGCAAATACGCCCAAATTAAATGCCTCCGAATTAATTCGCAAGAATTCAATTCGGAGGCATTGAACATAACGTTTTTGTGTATGATTAGTGGCGTGTTCCACGCACCTAATTTAGCAAATAAAAACCGAATAGAAAATCCGCGAGGATTTTCGTAAGTAGGCGAGAACTAGCCATTAATTATACACGTTGTTGCCCACAGTACTTTTAGTTTTTCCAATTTTGAATTCGGTCAAGATATAAATAACTTTCCACGAATTTTTTATGTTCCGAACTCGTCATTTTCTCCAATAAATTCAATGCTGAAATATAACTTGCTAAATTTCCATTTGACGAACTGAATTTTCCGTCCTCAACGAAAGTTACCAAACTATCATTCTGTACTTTTAAATTCGGATAGTCTTTTTGTAATTGTTCTCCACCACCAATCCAAGTGACGATTTTATGTCCATCTGCAATTCCAGATTTTCCGATTAATTGAGCTCCAGCACAATTACTCACAACATATTCAGTTTCTTTATTTTTCTCTTTTATGAAGTTTACTATTTTTTCGTTGTGAACTTGTGCGTACATATCATAAGCACTCGGCACAAAAAGAGCTGTTAATTTTGGGCAATTTTCAAACGTAAAGTCAGGCAAAATTTTTATTCCTTCTTCGGTTGTGATTGGTTTTTCAGTTTCTGCAATCGTGATTACATTAAAGATTTGTTTTCCGCTTTCGGTTGGTTTTGCGAAAACATCAGAAGTAGCAATTACTTCGCTTTGTAAAACTCCGTTATACATCAAAAGTCCGATTGTTGGCAATTCCGATTTGAATGGTTTTAAGTGTTTTGTCAGAGTATCCGATTCAATTTCCTTTTGATTTAGGTTCTCTTTATCGAGATTATTTTTCGATTTTTCAGAGTTGCAACTTATCAAAATAGTTGTGAAAATCATTATTGTTAAAACTCTAAATTTTGTCATTTCGTTCTGTTTTTCTCGTATTGTGGGCAACGGTTTTGTATAACGCACGATGCGTGATGCACAGACTAAATTACATAAAAAATACCTTATTTCCCGCCCGGGCGATTTTTCCGATAAGGAAAAATTGAGCATTGGGCGTTATGCGTTGTTACCTGTTTTTGCGACACACAACAGTGGCACGATCGGATTATCCGCAATCAAGTCGGCGTTATATTCCGCGCAGTTTGTCAAAAATCGATTCGATTCCGTTTGAGTGGGCAAATCCCTCAAAATTGTTCGGTTCCGAATTAAGTCCGCATTTTGGGTTTTTCCGCTTTCGAGCAAAAAGTCAGCCGTCAATTTATCCGCTTGAATTTTTCCGAATAGACGACTTTTTTAGTCAGATTATTTGTCTGGAAATTTCGTCGGAGCAATTACAGGTAACGGTCTTGTATAACGCACGATGCGTAATGCAAAGACTAAATTACATAAAAAATACCTTATTTCCCGCCCGGGCGATTTTTCCGATAAGGAAAAATTGAGCATTGGGCGTTATGCGTTGTTACCTGTTTTTGCGACACACAACAGTGGCACGATCGGATTATCCGCAATCAAGTCGGCGTTATATTCCGCGCAGTTTGTCAAAAATCGATTCGATTCCGTTTGAGTGGGCAAATCCCTCAAAATTGTTCGGTTCCGAATTAAGTCCGCATTTTGGGTTTTTCCGCTTTCGAGCAAAAAGTCAGCCGTCAATTCATCCGCTTGAATTTTTCTGAATAGACGTCTTTTTTAGTCAGATTATTTGTCTGGAAATTTCGTCGGAGCAATTACAGGTAACGGTTTTGTATAACGCACGATGCGTGATGCACAGACTAAATTACATAAAAAATACCTTATTTCCCGCCCGGGCGATTTTTCCGATAAGGAAAAATTGAGCATTGGGCGTTATGCGTTGTTACCTGTTTTTGCGACACACAACAGTGGCACGATCGGATTATCCGCAATCAAGTCGGCGTTATATTCCGCGCAGTTTGTCAAAAATCGATTCGAGTCCGTTTAAGTGGGCAAATCCGTTAAAATTGTTCGGTTCCGAATTAAGTCCGCATTTTGGATTTTTCCGCTTTCGAGCAAAAAGTCAGCCGTCAATTTATCCGCTTGAATTTTTCCGAATAGACGACTTTTTTAGTCAGATTATTTGTCTGGATATTTCGTCGGAGCAATTACAGGTAACGGTTTTGTGTATGATTAGTGGCGTGTTTAAGCACCTAATTTAGTAAATAAAAACCGAATAGAAAATCCGCGAGGATTTTCGTAAGTAGGCTAGAACTAGCCATTAATTATACACGTCTTAAGTTTGATTTTCACTAAATAAGTTAATTTTAAGTATTAATCAGAAAGAACAAAAGAGCGGAGTAAGGTTACTATATACGGTGAAGCTTTAGACTTCGACAACATTGATAATCCCCGCTCTTTTACTACTTAAATCACGTTCAGTTCTGTGAGGCCTAGACCTCGTTTTCAAGTTGTTGTGACCCAAGTAGCTGGTTCTTTCATAAAATCAGTTCCTATGAATAAATATAAGGAAACTTTCGGAGTTGACATCAGTAAGAATGTCTTTGATGTATTCGGTAGTACCAGTGGCCACAACCAGTTCAATAATGATGAAAAAGGATTTAAATCTTTTTTGAAGATACTTTCTAATAATTCAATTGTAGCTATGGAAGCAACGGGTTACTATCATTATAGGCTTGCACAGTTTCTTTACAAAAACAATGTGGCGGTGTCTGTTGTAAATCCTTTATCTGTAAAACGTTTTATACAGATGAAGCTTGCCAAGGTAAAGACCGACAAGAGTGATGCAAAAGCCATTTGCGAGTATTCCCTCGCCAATGACGTTCCACTTTACAATGCCTTTACAGATGTACAGGCCGAGTGCTTGCAACTGTTTCGTTTGATGGACAGTTACCTTAAAAAACGTACCGCTACTAAAAATAAAATGCACGGTGAGGAAACCTTGGGCATCCCGTCAAAGTTCGTGTATCGTTCATTAAAGCGCGATAAAAAACACTTGGACAAAGAGCTTGCTGGAATAGAAGAACGCCTGCTTGAATTGGTGAGGCAAGAGCAGCAACACCAGCTAACGCTTTTGCAGACTGTTCCTGGCATTGGAGCCAAGACAGCTTTGTTTTTAATTGTGGTAACCGATGGCTTTTCCAAATTTGAAACGGGGGCGCAGCTTTGCAGTTATGTGGGCATCACACCTACCACTAGGGAATCTGGAAGTAGTGTACGTGGTCGTAGCAGAATTAGTAAGGTTGGCAATAAGAAACTCCGCAATCTATTATTTCTATGCGCCTTCAATGCCTGTAAGTACAACAGGGCGTGCCAAGCGCTTTATCAGCGCATCGTAAATAAAGGGAAGAGTAAAAAGCTCGCGCTTATTGCGGTTGCTAATAAACTTTTGAAACAGTGTTTTGCTATCGCAAAATCAGGCCTACCATATGATGCCGATTTTGTTTCAGTACTTGCAGAAAAATAACCAAAATCTAAATAAAAAAACAGCTTATAGATCCATCTTTCAATCTGTAAGCCTAGAATAATAATGTCAAAAATTAATGAAGAAATATGTTGTTTTTTACCTCAGTTCTTTGTTGTGCTTTCGTTATTTTCTGGTTTCTTCTAAAATTTCACTGATTAATTTATCCGTTTCTGCATAAACATTTTCCAAAAATTGCGAATAAAGTACTTTCTCATCAACTTGATTTTCAAATTTTAAATCATTAAAGAAACTAATATTGTTAAAATCCAAATCAGACTTTTTAATTGATATTCGATTATGGTTTACATTCCTCAATGAACCATAATTTTTGATGTAATCAACAATATCCTGCGAACTTTTTTCCATACGTCTATTCCATTCATTTACATTTTCAGATTGTCGTTCATATTCAAAAAGTAGTTCCTTTATCTTATTATTTTTAATTAATGACAATTTACCTGTGCTTTTGAGTTCGTTTAAGACAAAATTAGTCGGTTTCCAAGTTGGCCAAAAAAGTGAGGTTTCTATCAAGCTATCAATATTTGTACGGTTCAGTTCACTTTCTGATTTCCCCATCATTGAGAGTATTTTTAAACCTCCACGTTTTGTCCATTTCAATCCACCTAATGCTATATTTAGAGCTTTTTGATTAGATTCAAATTCCTGAATCAAGTTTTGGTTTATTTTGTTCAATTCCAAATTTGATTTTCGAACTTCATTTAAATTGTTGACCTGCAAAGCAATCAAAATCCCGATAACAACAAGGATAATCTCTCCGACGGCATAAATCAGATACTTACTGAATTTGTTATCAGAAAGTAGTCTTTGCCTAATTTTTCTAAAGAATTTTATCATTGGTTAGCGGTTTCTGATAATGAAGCACAACGGTTTTGTATAACGCACGATGCGTGATGCACAGACTAAATTACATAAAAAATACCTTATTTCCCGCCCGGGCGATTTTTCCGATAAGGAAAAATTGAGCATTGGGCGTTATGCGTTGTTACCTGTTTTTGCGACACACAACAGTGGCACGATCGGATTATCCGCAATCAAGTCGGCGTTATATTCCGCGCAGTTTGTCAAAAATCGATTCGAGTCCGTTTAAGTGGGCAAATCCGTTAAAATTGTTCGGTTCCGAATTAAGTCCGCGTTTTGGGTTTTTCCGCTTTTGAGCAAAAAGTCAGCCGTCAATTCTTCCGCTTGAATTTTTCCGAATAGACGTCTTTTTTAGTCAGAATTATTTGTCTGGATATTTCGTCGGAGCAATTACAGGTAACGGTCTCGGCTATGAGTAGTTGCGTGGTTTAGCAGTTAATTTTGCAAGTACACACCAGACTGAAAATCCGCGAGGATTTTCAGAAGTAGGCGAGAACAAGCAATTACTTATAGCCATTGTTAGCCAACGTTTTTATTAATAAAATTCTTAAATGTCGTTTGAAAATCTGCTTTGAATAAATCAAAATTAAATGTCTTTCTTTCGTTTCCATTTTTTGCAGAGAACTTCATTGCTTTGAAAAATTCAGAATCAAGCCCTTCAAATTTTTTTTTATAAAATGTATTAGAGCAAACCCAAGTTTCACAATTGAAAATTATTAGGCTTGATAGTCTTTTATGGGTTCTTTTAATATTTTCTTTGAAAAAGAGATTTACATACGATTTAACTTTTGCTGTATCATCCTTGTGATAACCCATTAGTAAAATGGATTTGTTGTTATATGGAAAATACGATATAAAAATTTCAGAAGTTCGTTCCATATCTTTTCCATACTTGTATTGATAATCCATTATCTCACTCGAAGTATCATAAGTAAATATTGCATTCAGGCATATTTCTTTGTAATCCATTTCCCTATGCTCAAAAACAAAGGATTCAGTTTTATTTTCCAAATCGTTCCACATTGAATTTGTGTAATGCTCTAAATCTTTAATTCCAAGTTTGTTTTGACGAATAGTTTCTCTTAAAATTTGGTTATCCGTATCCACACCTGAATGATTAATTACACATTCTTGCATTTTTATGACTACTTCTTTTAGCCATAGTTCATTGTATGTTGTTCTTAAAGCGAAGAGTAAACAGGACTCATAATCCTGGAAATCAATAGCTCCTTCTGTCTCAATTTTGCTGAATATAGATGTGTCGTGATTATTACAAAAACCAGTAAAAGTGTAGATTTTATTAATCCCTTTTCTGTGAAGCCTTGTGTATTCTTGTTTGAAATGGTCAATAGATGATTCCCATAAATGTTTATCATCTGCTATTGAAGATAAAATTCCATTTTTTTGCATAATATGAGAATTTATAGCTTTCTCATTGCAATTAGGATGCATACAGATATTCGTTTCTGATTTAGCTTTATTAGCACAATCAGTAAATATTTTAGCAATCTTTGGATGTTCTGTTTTCAATTTTTGTCAAATGTTGGCTAACGGTCTTGTATAACGCACGATGCGTAATGCAAAGACTAAATTACATAAAAAATACCTTATTTCCCGCCCGGGCGATTTTTCCGATAAGGAAAAATTGAGCATTGGGCGTTATGCGTTGTTACCTGTTTTTGCGACACACAACAGTGGCACGATCGGATTATCCGCAATCAAGTCGGCGTTATATTCCGCGCAGTTTGTCAAAAATCGATTCGATTCCGTTTGAGTGGGCAAATCCCTCAAAATTGTTCGGTTCCGAATTAAGTCCGCATTTTGGGTTTTTCCGCTTTCGAGCAAAAAGTCAGCCGTCAAACTTCTGCTTGAATTTTTCCGAATAGACGACTTTTTTAGTCAGATTATTTGTCTGGAAATTTCGTCGGAGCAATTACAGGTAACGGTTTTGTATAACGCACGATGCGTGATGCACTGACTAAATTACATAAAAAATACCTTATTTCCCGCCCGGGCGATTTTTCCGATAAGGAAAAATTGAGCATTGGGCGTTATGCGTTGTTACCTGTTTTTGCGACACACAACAGTGGCACGATCGGATTATCCGCAATCAAGTCGGCGTAATATTCCACGCAGTTTGTCAAAAATCGATTCGATTCGGTTTGAGTGGGCAAATCTGTCAAAATTGTTCGGTTCCGAATTAAGTCCGCGTTTTGGGTTTTTCCGCTTTTGAGCAAAAAGTCAACCGTCAATTCTTCCGCTTGAATTTTTCCGAATAGACGACTTTTTTAGTCAGATTATTTGTCTGGAAATTTCGTCGGAGCAATTACAGGTAACGGCTCGGCTATGCGTAGTGCGGGATTTCAAGGCACATACCTTTCAATTTAGCACTTAGTTTATTTAATGTAATTGCTTTCATATCAGCACTTTCGCCCGCATTACGTATAGCTATTGTTGGGCGTTCGTACTTTTTTTTTCAGAATAGTGTCATTTGTTCTGTCACTTCTTCTTTTATCATTTCACTAAATTTCTCCCAATGTTCGGGTTCTAAGCCTTTAATTTCCTTGCTTGCTTGTTCATAACCTGTACTTTCAAATGCCCTTGCAAAATCAATACGCATTAATGTGTCTTTATTGATTGACCTTTTAGAATCCGAAAATATTATTGATTTAAGGAACTTTTGAACTAATTCGGAATTCACCAAATAGTGAGCAATTTCAGCCATTTTTAAATTCTCGAATCCAATAAAATAGCAAGTGTCGTCAAGCATTATTGGTTTAGAATTAGAAGGGCTTACCAATGTAAAATGAGTTGATTTGTAAAGTCCTGAAATGGCAATTTTGTAAGGTGCAAACGAATAATCTCCAATACCAAAAATTGAAAAACTCGGTTTGTCTTTATAAATGGAAGATTTTCGCTTATCGAAATACTCTTTATGAGAAGTCAGATAATTGTAAGTAAGTGGATATTTATCTTTTATGTACTTAGTTTCTTGACCTATCTTTTTTTGAGTTATGATAGTCAACTTCCTAAATGAGTTAGTCTTGTCTTCTTTTAGGTCTGAACTCTTTAATAAGCCATAAGTCAGGTTATTTTCAAGGTTGATTTCTTCGCCTAAAGCATTTTTGAAATGACCATTTACTTGTTCAAGCTCCATAACTTTTGAACAATCGTGTTTTACGCCCGAACGCCAAACGAATGTTGATTTTCCATCCACTATACTTGATTCATCATAATCTTGAACGGAATACACAAACTTGTCCTTGTACCAACCAAAGGTTGTTAATTTGTCTTTTGTGTAAAAATCGAATGCGGTGCAGGTTAGTTCTGGCTCACAATTTAAATGAGTTAGGAATAAACAAGCATTTACTGAAACATTAAATTCTTTTTTTGAATCAATATTTAAGTTTTCGGTTTGACCAATTCTAAACTTGTTTTGCTTTTGGTCATAAATGAGATTTTTGACAACCGAGTTTTTGATTAAAAATGCGAATGCACCATTATGCCTATCGAAACATCTCAACATTATTAGTGAAATATATTCACCAATGTCAAAGTTTCCTTTACCTGTTATAGCTTCAAAACCACTATGTTTTTTGAAGTTTGATTTTTGAGGAAGATTTCTTGAGTCAATTGAACCGAGTTCTGAATTGGTAACCCAAGGCGGATTTCCAATTATTAAAGTTTTTAAATCTTGTGTTGATTTGGCTAACTCTTCATAAGAAAACTCAAATGCATTGGCGTGAATAATGTCAATTTCGGGTTTAGTATTTTCCTTTACAGAAATAAAGTATTCTAAGATTTTGAATTTAGTTTCCCAAACGTAAGGTTGATATATTTCTACACCAACGACCTTTATTAGTTTTTTTGATTGTTTGATTGCGGCAAGCAAGAAATTACCCTTGCCACAGGTCGGTTCTAAGACAAATTCAAAGTCGTTAGATTTAGAGAAAGTATAATCAACAACCTTTTGGGCTAAAATTTGGTTTGTTTGAAAGTCTCCGTATTCTCTTCTATCAGGCTCTGAAACAATTGAGTTATGTTCTTTTATTGTCTCAAGTAATTCATTTGCCTGCTCTTGATTGGTGAAAAAGTCGTTTATTCCACTAACTTCTTTTATGATTGAATTAATCTTGGTGAAGTGCAATAGAGACTTTTGATTCTTTTGGAAGAACTCAAAAATTGAATCGCTAATATGTGTTTCAAAACAAATCATTTAGTCACTTTGTCTACAACTTTAGTAATACCTTCAACCGCTTCTGCAAGGTTAACTACTCGTGCGTATTGTAATCTCCATTGCAACGCATTTGAAATGGTCAGGTAGCCTTGTTTAGGTGTATTGCTCAAAATCTGGTCTGCAATTAAGCCAAGTGTAATATCGTCTGCTGGGATATTTTTGTCGTTAAGATAGGCAATAATGTCTTCTTTGATTGCTCCATCTTTTATCATTTCTCTTATTCTGAATGTCGTTGTATAGTCGGCAGTTCTTTCTTTTTCAAGGAATGAACAGCTTACAAAGTCAAGCTTGGCAGCACTTGTATTTGGGTCATCAACTTTGTCATAGACAAAAACAAGTAGGTTATAACCTAAACCAAATATTTTCTGTTTTGCATCTTTAAATGGGCAAGAAGACTGTGGTTGTCTAATAGAAGTTACTTTAATGTCTGTCTGAATATTTGCTCCTGGTAAATCTATTCCTTTTGCGGACGAACCTTTATCATAAGTATAATGGTCTTCAAGATACTTTTGAAATTTGTGCTCAATGTAAGTTCCAACTGCTTTTCCGTCAGTTACTCCATAAAGGTCTCTATTTTGATAGGTAGATTCAATGTCGCAAAATTCCTTTGCAGCTTTCTTTAGTGTTTCTATTGTTAAGTCTGGATTCATTTATTTTCTTTTCTGTTTAATTCTGTTCAAAGTTCGAGTTTTCTTGTATGACGCCCAACGTTAGCGTATAAATTTCAGTTGCGGAAAATCGGTACGATTTTCCGATTGAGACTGAAAGATAGAAAATTGCAATGAATTTCCGCAGGAAATTCAGCCGCAATTGAATTTATACATTGTTGGCAATAGTTTTTTTTATTCGATTTAAATCAGATGTTAGTTTACTCCAAGGTTCTGTATTCAGACACAGCTTTTTGTTTACTACACCGTTTTCTCCATTATATTTTATAATCACATTGTGAGAATTAAATAAAAAGTCAGAGTTGTATAGTATTTCAATCAGTTGAGATTCCGAAATCTTAATTTCTTCTTTTTGTGTTACAATTGAGTAAGTCTCGAAGATGTAAAATTCGTCACTTATCTTAATGTTAGTCAATAATTTTGTGCTGTAAGCTATTCCGATAAAGAAAATAAAGGCGACCATTCCAATTCTAGTGATATTAGAATCTACAAAAAAATAAATTCCGACCAACCAAATAATTCCAATTATAAATTGAACTAATTTTTGATTTCTATATCTTTTTATCAATGTTATTTCGTTTTTCAAATTATTGCCAACGGTTTTGTATAACGCACGATGCGTGATGTACAGACTAAATTACATAAAAAATACCTTATTTCCCGCCCGGGCGATTTTTCCGATATGGAAAATTTGAGCATTGGGCGTTATGCGTTGTTACCTGTTTTTGCGACACACAACAGTGGCACGATCGGCTTTTCCGCAATCAAGTCGGCGTAATATTCCACGCAGTTTGTCAAAAATCGATTCGATTCGGTTTGAGTGGGCAAATCTGTCAAAATTGTTCGGTTCCGAATTAAGTCCGCGTTTTGGGTTTTTCCGCTTTCGAGCAAAAAGTCAGCCGTCAAACTTCTGCTTGAATTTTTCCGAATAGACGTCTTTTTTAGTCAGATTATTTGTCTGGAAATTTCGTCGGAGCAATTACAGGTAACGGTTTTGTATAACGCACGATGCGTGATGCACTGACTAAATTACATAAAAAATACCTTATTTCCCGCCCGGGCGATTTTTCCGATAAGGAAAAATTGAGCATTGGGCGTTATGCGTTGTTACCTGTTTTTGCGACACACAACAGTGGCACGATCGGCTTTTCCGCAATCAAGTCGGCGTAAAATTCCGTTCAGTTTGTCAAAAATCGATTCGATTCCGTTTGAGTGGGCAAATCCGTTAAAATTGTTCGGTTCCGAATTAAGTCCGCATTTTGGGTTTTTCCGCTTTCGAGCAAAAAGTCAGCCGTCAAACTTCTGCTTGAATTTTTCCGAATAGACGACTTTTTTAGTCAGATTATTTGTCTGGAAATTTCGTCGGAGCAATTACAGGTAACGGTTTGGCTATGCGTAGTGCGGGATTAATATGCACTTCACTTTCGGTTTACCGATATGTTTGTTAATATTCATTGACTTTCAATTTAGCATCAAAATCCGCATTACGTATAGCCGTTGTTGTGCGTTCGGCTTTTTCATTTTCTCTCATATACCACTATTCTTATATTATTATAGTTATCCTGTCTCGAAAGCTTAATTTCAACGTTTATATTGTTCTCTGTCGTCCAAACAAATGATTGATTTTTCTTTTCTTCATTTATCGAATTGGGTTCGCCAAGTTCATTAGTTAGAATTAATACAAGATCATTAAATCTTGTCAAAAAATCTTCACTTGCCGACTTTTCATTTCCAAATTCAATCCTATCAGTCTGTGTTTTTTCCCAATTCATTGTTATCGCTCTAACTAAACCAGTCTTTTTAGTAGCATAATACATAATTGAGTTTGAGATAATCGAATCTTCTACAATAAGGTAAGATTTGTTAATATCAATATCATATTTCCTAGGGTTCCAACTGTCTCCAATTCCAATCTTGTGATTTGGGGTAATGTCAAAAGTTTTCCATTCCTTTTCTTTCGACTCCACTTTGGTAAGGGACAGATTTGAAAAATCAACAAGGATTGTTTTAAGTCTATTTTCAAAAATTTCGTTTGACCTTTTTTTTCCTAATGTTTTCGGTTTTAACTCAAAGTCATTCACTAAAAAGCTTGCATAAATCCTGTTATCCTTAATTCTTGTCAGACCATAAATTTGGTCATTCGATGTTTTGAATTTGAGCAATTCATTAGAGCCATTAAAGTTTTTACAACGATAAGAGAAGTGCCAATTGAAAAATTTTACATCATCAAGTATCTTCTCAAAAGGCTGTATTTTATTATTCACTATCCGTGAAAGATACGAAGCTGTGTCTGTTTCAAAAATGTGTAGAAGTTCATCATTATAAACAAAGGAACTGACAATGCTAGGATGATATGAAAAATCAAAATAGTCTACATTCTCATCTTCATAAATCACTTTGTAGCCTTTTGGTTCACTGTACCAAGAGTAGTTCTTACCTGTCTTTTCAATGTTTTCATAAGTCACATCGCTATCACATTTTGTTAGTTTCTTTGGGTTGTTGATTCTCAGAACTTTAAAGGAATTAGTCAAATAATAAGTGCTGTCGATTTTGTTTATCAATGGTGTTGTGGATTCCAAAACATATTGATTGTCTGTTTTCTTGTCTTTAAACCACGTTTTTCCACCCCATTCACCAAAATCTAAAGAGTAGACATAAAAGTCTGAATCTTCCCATATTAAGTCATCCGTTTTGTTAATCTTGTTCCACTTTAAATTTGTATTATCAAGATAATAGCTTTGCTTGTCCATATACGGCTTCAGAATAATGCTATCGTTTTGCACATAAAAATCCAAGTAGACTGTTTTCATTTCTTCGGGGCAGTCAATCACTTTTTCTAATTGATTGTTTGAAAAAATATAAAGCCATCTTTTTCCGTAGCCACCATATTTCTTTAATCGTTGTTCAAAAAGCACATAATATTTGTCCTTATATTCTAATGCGTGAGTCATTCTGCCATTTACACTTATTGAAATTGTGTCTTGAGCAAGAGAAAAACCACTCTCTAATTTTATCACGTTGGAATTTTGTTGCCCATTACAGGCAAAAAGTGTCAATGATAAAATTAGTATTGCAAAAATTTTGTTCATTCTCTTTTTTGTCGTGAGATTGTTTTTCAGCTGACGCACAACGTGTTTGTATAAGATTAGTTGCGTGATTTAAGCACTAAAGTTAGCAAATAAATCACAGATAGAAAGTCCGCGAGGACTTTCGTAAACTGGCTAAAACTAGCAATTAATTTTATACAGTGTTGGGCGTAGTTTTTTTAATTCATTATTCCCCATACGATTCCGATTATTGTTGCAATTCCGACTATCAAAGCTATTATTACGTTAGCTTTATTCCAATTCGATTCTTTAGGCTCTTTTTCATTTCCAATCGATTGATTTTTGATTTTACTCTTTTTATTTATAATTACGTTTTCCGCATTTAGGATGCTCTTTTTTTCTTCCTTAACTTTCATTTTCTCATTTACCCAATCGATTAATATTTGTTCCAAACTTTCATAGTCAAAGTCTTTCTTTTTTGATTCCTTTCGTTTTTTGACTACAGATAAAATTTGGTATTTAATGTGTTTGTAAAATTCCGTTTTGTTTCCTTTGAAATAGTAAAGATGGTATTCAATAAAACTTGTGCATTTATATAAAGGATTAAATCTTTCTAAATAGTCAACGAATGAGCTGTCTAAAAAATCGTTTATCATTTGAAACTTCTCATTTTCTGAGTAGTTTAGTTTGTTTCCAGCGTAAATAATAGAAGGATATAAACTTATTTCAAATTTGTCGGTTTTAGGATTTTTCGGTTCGTAATCTTTTGTCCATTTTCCCTCTGAAAACAGATAAAACTCTTCCATAAGAATTTCGGCAAGTTCATTTTCGTCTTTGCCTTTATATTCTTTTTTAGGCAAGTGAACTTTAAAAAAATTATGGTGTTTTATCATTCGGATTTTCGTTTTTCAAATTACGCCCAACGGTCTCGGCTATGAGTAGTTGCGTGGGTTAGCACTTAACTTTGCAAGTACACACCAAAATGAAAATCCGCGAGGATTTTCAGAAGTAGGCGAGAACAAGCAATTACTTATAGCCATTGTTGTGCAACGTTATTTTATCCGCAATCTATACATTCCTTTTTACCTTGACAATAAACTCCGCAAGATTTCGAGTTTAAATTCCCAGAATTATCTACAGAAACTAAATATTGTGTGTTTTTAAAATCTTCTAAAATAATTAAACTTCCTATTGTATTAGATTTCATTAAATAAAATTCATACCCGCTTTTTGTTTTTCGATAAGAACCACCTCGCTCATCACAGTTATCAATTCCGAATTCTTTGATTTGTGTTAGCAAAAGTGCCTCTTCCATTGTGTCAATCTTACCAAGGAAAAGTTTTAAATCCGCTGTGTTTTTTATTTTCGAGACTTGTCCTTTTTCTACAGCAATTATATAATATGCGTAAGTGGCGTGATGTCCGCGAACAATAAAACCCTCTTGATTATAACTCAAATCAATCAAGCTGCGGTTATCAGTCATACCTTCTTCGTGTAGAATGTCCACGTGTTCGTGACCTCCATTACTTGACCTTAATAGCGCCCAATATTCATATTTTTGATTTGGATTTAAATTTCGACCAATATTTTCAATCACATCAATTTTCCAATCAAAATCGATCTTTTTAAATTCAGGTTTGCTTTTGCAACCTATGGAAACCAAGATTAAAATTATAATTCCAGTAAATTTTGAAGTTTTTCTCAATGTTTTTTCTAATGTTGCACAACGTTTAGCATATGGCTTTGTGGCGGTTTTCGAAGCGCTTTCTTGTCGGTTTGCAAAAAACTTACTTAAAAGCCCAAAACTTTGATTTACCATCTTACCCGCCATAAGCTATATGCATTGTTGTGGTGTCGTTTTTTTCTTCGTTTTATGGAAACTTAATGTCTCCTTCTCGTTGTACTAAAATCCAATTATCTTTTTCAATTTCATTAGTGTCAATTTCTTCAGCCCAATTCCAAATTTCTATAATTGGCGTTAGCTTTACCGTTCTTTGTCCACCGTAACCAAATGCACCAATATCCCACAATTGCTGATTAATTGTCACGTTGGGATTTTCCTTATTCTCATAGATTATTTCTTCGTCTACCCACGCTCCAAAACCATATGAGAACATTAGAAATATTGTTCCAAAAAACATTCCACCTGCAATTATTGGTGTTAAAATTCCGATAGCAATGTTTGTCTTCTTTGGTCTGTCTTTCTTTAAAGTCCAAACGAGAGTCAATAATATTCCAATTGGAAGTCCTTGTAGAAGTATGTCGTAGAAAAGGTGCATATCGTGCCAATCAGCAAACTCAATTGGAATAATTTGTCCAATTGTCATTGCATAGATTGCAATTCCAAAGAACAGCAAGGTTATCCACTTAAATATTTTTTGAATTCGTTTCATTCGGTCGTCAACACAGATTTACTGGTCAAAAGGCTTTCAAGTTTGTCTTGAATAAATTTTGGTGGATATAGGTGTAAAGTTCCAATTGACACTAGAAACCAACCTGAAATAGAAAGAATTTGATTTGGAACAGTTTGGGTCATATCCATTCCGTCCATTCGATATGTTATTTCTTCGATAAATCCTGGCATTAAAGAAATTGCACAAGCAACTAAACCTAAAAGTCCTATTAAAATTGAAACATAGAAATGAGATCTCCACCAAGTATTTAGTCGATTGTTCAGTCGGATTGGAAGTCCAACAAGTCCGCATACAATTACGGTCAAAATTGAAATCAGAATGGCTAAAATTGGTTGAAACAAGGTCAGTCCAACGAAATTTGCAAATCCACCTTGATAGTCGAACATTGCAAATAGCATATACAGAATAGAAGTCGTCCCGATTGTCAGTCCAACTTGAAATAGAATTGTCGCTATTTTGATTATTCTGGTCAATTTAGTTTGTCTGTTTTAAATGCACCACAACGTTTGGGCTATGGTTTGTTGCGGAAAATGTCCGAAGGACTTTTCCGCAGTAGACGAAAGATAGCAAAGCTGCGGGAATTTTCGGCAGAAAATTCCGCCGCAATGAACTATAGCCGTTGTTACCCAACGTTTTTTTATTCAGCTTTGTTGGATTATCAGTCCGATTAAAATCAGAGTAAAGTCAGTCAATAAAGCTCTTTTTATGGTTATCTTTTTATTTATTAGTTTAAATCCTATTACAATTCCAACAATCGCAAATATGGAATTCATTATCAAAATCCAATTTGGAATATAAAAAGTCGGATTAAATTCCGTGAAATGATACCTGTACAGAAGGTCAAGACTAAACCAAGTCCAGAATAAATTTAGAGTTATTATTATCAGGCCAATTATTTTCCTTTGTTTTAGAAATATCAGACAAGAAATAATTGTCAAAAATAGAATTCCAATTGTTCCATAATATATTAATCCTATCCACAATTTGATGTCGTGAAATCCCTCCGCAAATTCGTTAATGAAAAATTCGGATGAGAAAAATAAGAGTAAAGTCAAAAGTATAAATACAGCTAAATGAATTACTATAATTTTCTTCGTATTCATTCTGTTCAAATGTTGGGTAACGGTCTTGTATATGAAAAGTAGCAAATTTTACACACTAACTTTTCGGTTTGGTACTGACGTTAAATTTATAAAAATCACTTTAGATTAAGCACTTAAACCGCTATTTTTTATATACGTCTTAAGTTTGATTTTCACTAAATAAGTTAATTTTAAGTATTAATCAGAAAGAACAAAAGAGCGGAGTAAGGTTACTATATACGGTGAAGCTTTAGACTTCGACAACATTGATAATCCCCGCTCTTTTACTACTTAAATCACGTTCAGTTCTGTGAGGCCTAGACCTCGTTTTCAAGTTGTTGTGACCCAAGTAGCTGGTTCTTTCATAAAATCAGTTCCTATGAATAAATATAAGGAAACTTTCGGAGTTGACATCAGTAAGAATGTCTTTGATGTATTCGGTAGTACCAGTGGCCACAACCAGTTCAATAATGATGAAAAAGGATTTAAATCTTTTTTGAAGATACTTTCTAATAATTCAATTGTAGCTATGGAAGCAACGGGTTACTATCATTATAGGCTTGCACAGTTTCTTTACAAAAACAATGTGGCGGTGTCTGTTGTAAATCCTTTATCTGTAAAACGTTTTATACAGATGAAGCTTGCCAAGGTAAAGACCGACAAGAGTGATGCAAAAGCCATTTGCGAGTATTCCCTCGCCAATGACGTTCCACTTTACAATGCCTTTACAGATGTACAGGCCGAGTGCTTGCAACTGTTTCGTTTGATGGACAGTTACCTTAAAAAACGTACCGCTACTAAAAATAAAATGCACGGTGAGGAAACCTTGGGCATCCCGTCAAAGTTCGTGTATCGTTCATTAAAGCGCGATAAAAAACACTTGGACAAAGAGCTTGCTGGAATAGAAGAACGCCTGCTTGAATTGGTGAGGCAAGAGCAGCAACACCAGCTAACGCTTTTGCAGACTGTTCCTGGCATTGGAGCCAAGACAGCTTTGTTTTTAATTGTGGTAACCGATGGCTTTTCCAAATTTGAAACGGGGGCGCAGCTTTGCAGTTATGTGGGCATCACACCTACCACTAGGGAATCTGGAAGTAGTGTACGTGGTCGTAGCAGAATTAGTAAGGTTGGCAATAAGAAACTCCGCAATCTATTATTTCTATGCGCCTTCAATGCCTGTAAGTACAACAGGGCGTGCCAAGCGCTTTATCAGCGCATCGTAAATAAAGGGAAGAGTAAAAAGCTCGCGCTTATTGCGGTTGCTAATAAACTTTTGAAACAGTGTTTTGCTATCGCAAAATCAGGCCTACCATATGATGCCGATTTTGTTTCAGTACTTGCAGAAAAATAACCAAAATCTAAATAAAAAAACAGCTTATAGATCCATCTTTCAATCTGTAAGCCTAGAATAATAATGTCAAAAATTAATGAAGAAATATGTTGTTTTTTACCTCAGTTCTTTGTTACCCACTGGCTTTATTCCGTTCAGCTTGGTTTTCAGCGTTGGCAAAGACATACTCTTTTGCAATTTTTGGGCTTGAGTGTTGGTTGGTGCGAATTGCAAATGTGTATGGCTTTTAGCGTTGGCTTTTTAACAACAACTTTTATTTTCTTGAATTGGTGGACAAGCAACTGTTCCGTATGAGCAATAAACACAGCAATCTCCTTCTTTTGGTTTCAAAACCGTTTTACAGTTCTCGCATTCGTAGAAAAATTGACAAGCGTTTGTTGGCATATCTTCTACTTTTTTATGTCCGCAATTAGGACAAGTGATTTCTGATTTTAATTTGACTTCCATTAGTTTTCTTTTTTATCGGTTACTTTATAACCTGTTGAGTTTATTGCATTCTCGATTTCTGTTTCGTTGGTTTTGGTTTTGTCAAATTCAACGATTGCATTTCCATTTTCGTAAGACGCTTTTGAGTTCACAATTCCGTTGAGCTTATTTACTTCGTGATTTACGTGTTCTTCGCAACTCGCACAAGTCATTCCGCTTATTTTAAATTCAGTCGTTTTAATGTCCGATTTGTCAACTACGATTATTTGTTTGTCTGTATTTGGGTAAAATATTCCTGAATAGTATGGAAAAGCCAACATTACAATTGCAAATACAGTTACGATTCCTAAAAACTTTTTTGATTGAATAAATTTTGGTTTTTCGTCCGTCTCACATTCGCAGTCAATTTCTTTTTGAGGTTTTAGTTTTTGATACCAAGCAAAACCAAGAACTAAAATTGTCAGTCCGATTAAATAAGGTCTAAAAGGTTCAATCCAAGAAAATGCAGAAGCAATTCCGCTTGTTCCTGCGATTAGAGCCAAAACTGGTGTAATACAACACAAGGAAGCTGTAATTGCAGTTAACAAACCTGCACCAATTAATTTGTTTTCACTTTTCATATCGTTTCTAAAATTTTGTTTTTATCAAGTATCTCAAAAAACGGATTTAGTAATTTTTCATATTCAGTCGTAAGTGAGTAAAAAATCGTTTGAGCATCTCTTTCTGTTTCTAATAGATTTCGGTCTTTCATTTTCCTTAAATGTTGAGAAATAGCTGAAATGTTCATTCCGAGAATGTCGCTCAAATCACAAACACAAAGTCTTTTTTCCTCAAAGAGTAGGTAGAGTATTTTCAGTCGAACGCTATTTCCGACCAATGAAAGTCCGTTTGCCAAATAGTCGAACGATTCGTTTAATTCCGAAACTGTGTCTTTGCAACGGTTTATTTGTTCAATATCGGCTTGTTGTCTTATGCAAGAATTATTTTCCATATAACAAAGTTACGTATATTTCTTATTTAAGCAAATACTTAAATACATAAATTTCAAGCATTGGGAAAATTTTAGCTCTTTTGGTTATTATAGCGTTGGATTTGTGTGTCGGAAAAAAACGAAAGTGCTAAAATGTGCGGTTGGTTTTCAGCTTGTGGGTAACGGTCTTGTATAACCGTCAGTTACGGGATTAAAATTAATGTTTTTCGGCTAATCACCGACGGTAGCAATTACGCGTGGATTCGGACGTAGTCGAATCCGCCGTAATTGCGGTTATGCAGTGTTGTACACAGTACTTTTTTCATTTATTACTTCTTTCCATCTGTCAGATTCCGCAAACTCTTTTACAATTCGGTTTCTTTCAGTTAGTAATTCAGTCATATATTTTTTAAGAAACAGTTTGTCCGCTAACTTTCCTAATATTCCAAAAGGCGATTTATAATAAAAAAAGTCAGTCATCAAAGTTCCGCCATTCGATTCCGCAAAGTGATGTTCGTGCTTAAATTCCGCAAACGTCCCTTTAATCATTTCATCCGCAAAGTAATTCGGTCTGTCAAATTCGGTTATTTTGGAAGTCAGTTTTTGATAGATTCCAAAGTGTTTTGCACGCCAAGTTACGCTTTCATTCATTCCGATTAATCCGCTTGTTTTTCCCGCGATTGCTTCTTCATTAGTTTGTTCTGTCGATATTTTATGCAAATCGATACTTCGAGATAAGTCAAACACGATATTTCTATCAGGTTTTATTTCAGTTTGAAGTTCGATTCTCGGCATTTTTGGGGTATTGTGTACAACGGTCTTGTATAACCGTCAGTTACGGGATTAAAATTAATGTTTTTCGGCTAATCACCGACGGTAGCAATTACGCGTGGATTCGGACGTAGTCGAATCCGCCGTAATTGCGGTTATGCAGTGTTGTACACAGTACTTTTTTCATTTATTACTTCTTTCCATCTGTCAGATTCCGCAAACTCTTTTACAATTCGGTTTCTTTCAGTTAGTAATTCAGTCATATATTTTTTAAGAAACAGTTTGTCCGCTAACTTTCCTAATATTCCAAAAGGCGATTTATAATAAAAAAAGTCAGTCATCAAAGTTCCGCCATTCGATTCCGCAAAGTGATGTTCGTGCTTAAATTCCGCAAACGTCCCTTTAATCATTTCATCCGCAAAGTAATTCGGTCTGTCAAATTCGGTTATTTTGGAAGTCAGTTTTTGATAGATTCCAAAGTGTTTTGCACGCCAAGTTACGCTTTCATTCATTCCGATTAATCCGCTTGTTTTTCCCGCGATTGCTTCTTCATTAGTTTGTTCTGTCGATATTTTATGCAAATCGATACTTCGAGATAAGTCAAACACGATATTTCTATCAGGTTTTATTTCAGTTTGAAGTTCGATTCTCGGCATTTTTGGGGTATTGTGTACAACGGTTTTGTGTATGATTTCGTTGCGTGTTTCAGCAACTAATTTAGCAAATACAAACCAAATAGAAAATCCGCGAGGATTTTCGTAAGTAGGCGAGTACTAGCAATGAATTATACACGTTGTTCTACGCAGTTTTTTATTCAATATACCATTCTGTCGTAAATATAAATTCCTTTTTGTCCGAAACTCAATTCTCGGTTAAATTCATATTTTGGGTCAACAAAATCGATTTTTATTTCTTTAAAAGCCTTTTTTAAAATTCGTTTACATTTTTTATAGTCTTTATCAAAAAGTCTTTCCCAAAATCCCATATCAACTTTCATACTTTTTAATTTTCCTCTTTTAGAAAAGGTTAAACTATAATCATCATAACAATTTAGTTCTGTTGAATTTGGAATTAATTGATTTAGTTTTGTTTCAAGGTAATTGTCTATAGTATCTTTTATCGATTTTTTATAATCTCTAATTGGTTTTCCTTTTCTCCAGCCTTCATTTTCTTTGTCAGTCATAATATACATCATCGTATAACTGTCTTTCGAATAGGATTTTCCTTTTTCTAGTTTGTTGGTGAATTTTGAATATTCTTTTTCTAAATCAAGAGTTTGATTGATGTATTTGTATGTGTTTTTTATTTGTGATACATATTTTAGTGTATCTATTTGATTCCAAGGGCAAGTGTATGACTTTAAATATATCTTATTATTAACTTTATAATTTAAACCAATTCCAAAACAGTCAAGCCAATCAAAACTCCAATTTGATATTAAGCTATCTGTTGGTATTAAATATGTTTTTTGTTTTATAATATATTGTCCAACTTTTGTTGAGTTTGTTTTATTTATTTCCTTAATCTCATAAACATAATTATTTGCTTTTGAATCATTCCCATATTCTGTTTTTATAGATTTATATTCAGTAGTTTCATTTATAAGTTGACCTGTAAATTCTATTCCGTCATTACTGGTTAAATCAATAATTTGTCCTGTCTTTATATATCTAAAATGATATTTTGTTACAGACTTTGTGATTGGTTTAAGTCCAAAATAATATTCATTAATTTCTTCTTCAGAATGGTTTTGCCAAGAATAATTTTCATTTAAATCAACCTTTTTCAAATTGCTTTGTCCAAACAAATTGAAACTGATAATAAGTATGATAATTGTTAATTTTAATTTCAATATTTTCTGTTTTTCAAATTGCGTAGAACGGTCTCGTATAACGCACGATGCGTAATGCAAAGACTAAATTACATAAAAAATACCTTATTTCCCGCCCGGGCGATTTTTCCGATAAGGAAAAATTGAGCATTGGGCGTTATGCGTTGTTACCTGTTTTTGCGACACACAACAGTGGCACGATCGGCTTTTCCGCAATCAAGTCGGCGTAATATTCCGCGCAGTTTGTCAAAAATCGATTCGATTCCGTTTGAGTGGGCAAATCCCTCAAAATTGTTCGGTTCCGAATTAAGTCCGCGTTTTGGGTTTTTCCGCTTTCGAGCAAAAAGTCAACCGTCAATTCTTCCGCTTGAATTTTTCCGAATAGACGTCTTTTTTAGTCAGATTATTTGTCTGGATATTTCGTCGGAGCAATTACAGGTAACGGTTTGGCTATGCGTAGTGCGGGATTAATATGCACTTCACTTTCGGTTTACCGATATGTTTGTTAATATTCATTGACTTTCAATTTAGCATCAAAATCCGCATTACGTATAGCCGTTGTTGTGCGTTCGGCTTTTTCATTTTCTCTCATATACCACTATTCTTATATTATTATAGTTATCCTGTCTCGAAAGCTTAATTTCAACGTTTATATTGTTCTCTGTCGTCCAAACAAATGATTGATTTTTCTTTTCTTCATTTATCGAATTGGGTTCGCCAAGTTCATTAGTTAGAATTAATACAAGATCATTAAATCTTGTCAAAAAATCTTCACTTGCCGACTTATCATTTCCAAATTCAATCCTATCAGTCTGTGTTTTTTCCCAATTAATTGTTATCGCTCTAACTAAACCAGTCTTTTTAGTAGCATAATACATAATTGAGTTTGAGATAATCGAATCTTCTACAATAAGGTAAGATTTGTTAATATCAATATCATATTTCCTAGGGTTCCAACTGTCTCCAATTCCAATCTTGTGATTTGGGGTAATGTCAAAAGTTTTCCATTCCTTTTCTTTCGACTCCACTTTGGTAAGGGACAGATTTGAAAAATCAACAAGGATTGTTTTAAGTCTATTTTCAAAAATTTCGTTTGACCTTTTTTTTCCTAATGTTTTCGGTTTTAACTCAAAGTCATTCACTAAAAAGCTTGCATAAATCCTGTTATCCTTAATTCTTGTCAGACCATAAATTTGGTCATTCGATGTTTTGAATTTGAGCAATTCATTAGAGCCATTAAAGTTTTTACAACGATAAGAGAAGTGCCAATTGAAAAATTTTACATCATCAAGTATCTTCTCAAAAGGCTGTATTTTATTATTCACTATCCGTGAAAGATATGAAGCTGTGTCTGTTTCAAAAATGTGTAGAAGTTCATCATTATAAACAAAGGAACTGACAATGCTAGGATGATATGAAAAATCAAAATAGTCTACATTCTCATCTTCATAAATCACTTTGTAGCCTTTTGGTTCACTGTACCAAGAGTAGTTCTTACCTGTCTTTTCAATGTTTTCATAAGTCACATCGCTATCACATTTTGTTAGTTTCTTTGGGTTGTTGATTCTCAGAACTTTAAAGGAATTAGTCAAATAATAAGTGCTGTCGATTTTGTTTATCAATGGTGTTGTGGATTCCAAAACATATTGATTGTCTGTTTTCTTGTCTTTAAACCACGTTTTTCCACCCCATTCACCAAAATCTAAAGAGTAGACATAAAAGTCTGAATCTTCCCATATTAAGTCATCCGTTTTGTTAATCTTGTTCCACTTTAAATTTGTATTATCAAGATAATAGCTTTGCTTGTCCATATACGGCTTCAGAATAATGCTATCGTTTTGCACATAAAAATCCAAGTAGACTGTTTTCATTTCTTCGGGGCAGTCAATCACTTTTTCTAATTGATTGTTTGAAAAAATATAAAGCCATCTTTTTCCGTAGCCACCATATTTCTTTAATCGTTGTTCAAAAAGCACATAATATTTGTCCTTATATTCTAATGCGTGAGTCATTCTGCCATTTACACTTATTGAAATTGTGTCTTGAGCAAGAGAAAAACCACTCTCTAATTTTATCACGTTGGAATTTTGTTGCCCATTACAGGCAAAAAGTGTCAATGATAAAATTAGTATTGCAAAAATTTTGTTCATTCTCTTTTTTGTCGTGAGATTGTTTTTCAGCTGACGCACAACGGTTTTGTATAACGCACGATGCGTGATGTACAGACTAAATTACATAAAAAATACCTTATTTCCCGCCCGGGCGATTTTTCCGATAAGGAAAAATTGAGCATTGGGCGTTATGCGTTGTTACCTGTTTTTGCGACACACAACAGTGGCACGATCGGCTTTTCCGCAATCAAGTCGGCGTTATATTCCGCGCAGTTTGTCAAAAATCGATTCGATTCGGTTTGAGTGGGCAAATCTGTCAAAATTGTTCGGTTCCGAATTAAGTCCGCGTTTTGGGTTTTTCCGCTTTTGAGCAAAAAGTCAACCGTCAATTCTTCCGCTTGAATTTTTCCGAATAGACGTCTTTTTTAGTCAGAATTATTTGTCTGGATATTTCGTCGGAGCAATTACAGGTAACGTGTTTGTATATGAGCTGTGGCGTGTCTCGCCACGAACCTCTCTAAATAAAAACTGGCTTTGGAAAATCCGCAGGATTTTCCAAGTGTGGACTGACCAAGCCATAGCTTATATACCGTGTTGTGCAACGTTTTTTATTTCCACTGCTCTTTCAGTTTTTTCCAATCTAGACATTTTTAAGATGAACTCATTTAATCTTTTATAGTCGATTTTAATTTGTCCTAAACTTAAATTAATCTTTTGAGCATTGATTTTACTGCTTAAATAACTTGCCCACTTATATTGCTTTACTGTAATTTCAATGCTTCTGTCCAATTTTAAAGAGATAAATATTTGGCCATAAATGTTAATTGGATATGCGTCTTGAATTAATTCCCATTCAATTAAATCTAAGTTTGTGGTTCTGTCCCAAATTCCATTTTCATTTATAATAATTTGAGGTCTTTTATCGAAAAGATGAAAGAAACCAACTGCAATTCCAAGTCCGAAAAAAAAGATTGTCAAATAAGCAATAAATATTTCAAACCCCGAATTCCCCTCTCTCATTATTCCCCATATTCCTAAAACAACAAAAACGTTGGAAATTGCTAAAAGGGATATAGCTTTAATCGGCTTTTTATAGAGCTTGATTTCATTCATTCGTTCAAATGTTGCACAACGGATTTGTATAACGCACGATGCGTGATGCACTGACTAAATTACATAAAAAATACCTTATTTCCCGCCCGGGCGATTTTTCCGATAAGGAAAAATTGAGCATTGGGCGTTATGCGTTGTTACCTGTTTTTGCGACACACAACAGTGGCACGATCGGATTATCCGCAATCAAGTCGGCGTTATATTCCGCGCAGTTTGTCAAAAATCGATTCGAGTCCGTTTAAGTGGGCAAATCCGTTAAAATTGTTCGGTTCCGAATTAAGTCCGCATTTTGGGTTTTTCCGCTTTTGAGCAAAAAGTCAACCGTCAATTCTTCCGCTTGAATTTTTCCGAATAGACGTCTTTTTTAGTCAGATTATTTGTCTGGATATTTCGTCGGAGCAATTACAGGTAACGTGTTATATCCTAACATTTATCATGGTTATACAGGATCTGCGCTAGTCTAAACCAAGTTTTTTGTTATGGTTATCCGGTAAATATAATTCATTTAATGCAGAATCTAAAGGACTTTTTATTTGCTGCAACTCCTTCCTGGTTACCTTGGTGTAGATCATAGTTGTTTCGGGTTTGCTATGCCCCAATAACTCTTGTATATGCCTTATATCTGTTCCTTGTTCCAGTAAGTGTGTAGCGTACGAATGTCTTAAACTGTGTGGCGTAATGGGCTTTTTAATGCGTGCCAACTTGCAGCTGCGCCGTAAAAAGGAACGTACGCTGGCAGCACTGTACTTGCCGCCGTTTGGGTTTTCTATAAAATAAACTTTAGGGTTATATGTTCTGTAGTAGTTCTTTAACATGGGGTGCAGGGTCTGCGCAATAGTAGTGTAACGATCTTTCCTGCCCTTGCCGCCCCGTACGTGAAGCTGATTTCGTGAAAAATCAAAATCTTTTATTTCTAAATTTAGCATTTCGCCAATGCGTAAACCAGAAGCATAAAGCATCGCTATTATAACCCTGTGCTTAAGATTCTTGGTTACTTGAATTAATTGTACAACCTCTTTAAAGCTTAAAATTACAGGTAGTTTTTTGTCTTTTGATGGCATAAATATAGCTTCCGGGTCTATTGCGCACGTTGGGTACAAATAGGCAAAATGCCTAAGGGCACTAACCATTTGCCTGTGGGTGCTAACCGAGTAGTTTAGGGTGCCAATGGCCCACTCTAAATAAAGGCGTACATCTGTGGCGTCTATTAAATCGGCCGGCTTGTTTTCTGTATAGCGTAAAAATTGATGTACAAATGCACCGTAAGTTTTAATGGTGCTTTTACTCAAGCGTTTTCCGTTTAAAGATTGCTTAAAGTTTTCATAAATTGAATTTTTTGATGCGGTTATGGGTCCTAAATTTTTTCTTGCGCCCTTTTTGTTTTCGTCTTGGGCGGTTTGGGTAGCGTCTGCAACATCAAAACCTTTGGCTGCTAAGGCTTGCTTAAACGCAGTAAAGGTGTTTTGATCGTAAACAATATAAAAGCAACCATGTGTTTTGGTCCAACGTACACCTTCCATTCGTTTAATAATTTCTTTGCTTTCAAAGTGATACTTAAATTTTAACCCGATGCAATTTTCTGAATTGTGCTTAAATGGCTGTAATGTTATTGTAATCATAACTTTCAATTTAAATTAACGAAACAAAAAAACGCCTTCTCCTAAATTTAAGGGGAGAAAGCGTTTTTAAACTATTTTAAGAAATTGAGTACTAGTCTCTCTTTCTGTCTCTATCGCGATTATCTCGACCACGATTGTCGCGTCCGCGATTGTCACGGCCGCCACTACGGTTGTCGCTACGTGGTGGACGTTCTTTATAACCTTCCGGTTTTGGCAATAATGCCTTTCTAGAAACCTTTTCCTTTTTGGTTCTTGGATCAAAACCTAGGAATTTTACATCAAAAACATCACCCATGTTTACAACATCGGTTACATTTTCTGTGCGTTCCCAAGCTAATTCACTTACGTGAAGCAGCGTTTCATTACCGGGAGCTTCTACATATTCTACCACAGCGCCAAAATCTAGCATCTTAATAACTTTAACTTCGTAAGCGCTGCCAACTTCGGGCTTAAAAGTAAGCGAGTCTATACGAGCCAAAACAGCGTCTATACCTTCTTGGTCTGTTCCTAGAATTTCCACAATTCCTTCTTCGGTAACAGGGTCTTCATTTATAACAATAGTGGTTTTTGTTGCTTTTTGAAGCTCCTGAATAACTTTTCCGCCTGGTCCAATTAATGCACCAATATATTCATTCGGGATAGTAACGGTAACCATTTTTGGAGCGTGCGGTTTAACGTCTGCATTGGGTGCTTCAATAGTCTCAACCAATTTATCGAGAATGTGAAGTCTTCCGGCAGCGGCTTGTTTTAGTGCATTCACCAAAATTTCGTACGATAGGCCTTTTACCTTAATATCCATCTGGCAAGCGGTAATTCCGTCGGCCGTTCCGGTTACTTTAAAGTCCATGTCGCCCAAGTGGTCTTCATCGCCTAAAATATCTGAAAGAACTGCGTATTTTCCAGTTTCACCATCAGAAATTAATCCCATAGCAATTCCGGAAACTGGCTTTTTTAATTGTACCCCAGCATCCATAAGTGCCATTGTACCGGCGCAAACGGTAGCCATAGATGATGAACCGTTAGATTCTAACACTTCTGAAACTACACGCACAGTGTAAGGACAATCGGTAGGGATCATACCCTTTAATGCTCTTTGCGCTAAATTACCGTGACCCACTTCCCTGCGCGATGTGCCGCGAATTGGACGTGCTTCACCTGTTGAAAAAGGAGGGAAGTTGTAGTGAAGGTAAAATGTTTCTTCGCCTTCATAAGATGGCATATCTATTTGGTTTGCTTCGCGCGATGTTCCCAAAGTTACCGTAGCTAACGCTTGAGTTTCACCTCGTGTAAATAGGGCAGAACCGTGTACCGATGGCAAATAATCTACCTCGCACCATATGGGGCGAATCTGGTCTGTTTTTCTACCGTCTAAACGCAATCCTTCGTTTAAGGTTAAATCGCGAACGGCTTCTTTTTCTGCCTTGTAGTAATATTTTGAAATTAATGCTCCAAAATCTTCTAATTCTTCCTCAGAAAATGTAGCTTTTATTTCTTCTTTAATTGCTGAAAAAGCATCTGTTCGCTCATGTTTTGATGAAGCGGAATGCGCTACGGCATATACTTTATCGTATGCCATATCGTGAATTTTCTTCTTCAATTCTTCATCTTCGCGTTCCGGTTCGTATGCGCGAACTTCTTTTCTGCCAACAGCATCGGCCAATCGCAATTGTGCCTCGCACTGTTTTTTAATGTGTTCGTGTGCAAATTTAATGGCCTCAACCATTTCTTCTTCGCTAATTTCCTTCATTTCCCCTTCAACCATCATTACAGAATCCATAGAGGCTCCAATAACCATGTCAATGTCAGATTGCTCTAATTGCGATCGGGAAGGGTTAATGATAAATTCGCCGTTAATTCGTCCTACACGTGCTTCTGAAATTGCACATTCAAAGGGAAAATCTGAAAGCTGAATAGCCGCAGATGCCGCCAATCCTGCCATTGCATCTGGCATAACTTCCTCGTCATGACTCATTAACTGAATCATTACTTGGGTTTCAGAATGATAATCTTTTGGGAAAAGTGGGCGCAGTACCCGATCTACCAAACGCATGGTAAGTACTTCGCCGTCGCTAGGTCTTGCTTCTCTTTTAAAGAAACCGCCCGGATAACGCCCCGAAGCTGCAAATTTTTCGCGGTAATCTACTGTTAATGGGTAAAAAATCTAAGTCTTTTTGCTCGTAATTAGAAACTACGGTACAAAGCAACATACATTTTCCGGATTGTACTACTACAGAACCATGGGCCTGTTTTGCCAGTTTACCGGTTTCGAGGGTAATTTGTCTACCATCGCCAAGGTCTATAACCTCCTTAAATACTTTAGGTATCATATGTTTTTCATTTTATGCGCCAAAGCGCACGGTTAATAATGGTCAACAGCTGTACGTCAGCCGTAGTGTTGTTGTGTTGTTGTGGTTGACCAATGAAAAACTTAAAAGGTAGCTTTTCTATGTGTCCTGAAATAAAATTGTATTCAGGATAAAAAATTTTTATAATTTTCCGCGTTCGCAGAAAATAAAAAGGGCTCGTAATGAGCCCTTTAAAATATTACTTACGTAATCCTAATTCTTTAACGATAGCTCGGTAACGAAGAATGTCTTTCTTAATTAAATAATCTAAAAGCGCTCTTCTTTTACCAACTAACATTACCAAAGAACGTTCAGTATTGTAATCCTTGTGGTTTGTTTTTAGGTGTTTTGTTAAATGCTCGATGCGGTACGTGAATAACGCAATCTGTCCTTCTGCCGAACCAGTGTCGGTTTTAGACTTTCCGTGTTTAGCGAAAATTTTTTCTTTTTCTTCTGTAGATAAATACATGCCAATATTGTTAAAATGATTTTTATGTATTGAATACCTCCCGACAACTTCGGGATTGATAATCAAGGCTGCAAAAGTAATAAATCGAATTTTAATTTAGGTCGTTTCTTGTAAATATTAATGAAAAATGTATCAATTTTAGAATTCGAAGCGTTATATACGTCTAAACCTAAACTTAAAAGTTATGAAAACCGGCATCTTTTAAACCAATCTGCGTATTTTTTACAGTGAGCATCCTATTTTTTACAGCTTGCAGTAAAGATCAAGAAACACCTGCTGAAGAAGTTAACTTTACTTCGGAGAATTCTGTAAGAGCTGCAAAAACAGATCAGATTGCCGAAGGTACTTTTACCATAATTGAACAGGCTTTTGTTGAAAATGAAACGGAAAGTGGTGGTAAAACGCAACTTTCGCTTTTCCCGAACTGTACCGAAATTACAGTTGGCCAGCAGGGAAATGTATTTACTATTTTATTGAATTTTGGTTCTTCCTGTACCTTAAACAATGGCAATATAGTTTCGGGAAGTATTTTGCTGGAATACGGGCCGCTTACCTCGGGAACTTATACCGTAAACTATACGTTCCAAAATTTTGTTTTTAACGGAAATGGCGTAAGTGGCGGTGGAAGTGTTTTATACGAAATTGCAAACCAGAATGATAATCCACAATCTACCCTTACCGAAAGTATAACGGTAAGCTTTCCAAATACTACGGTAACAGCTACTCGAAATGGCACACGTATTTCAGAATGGGTGGAAGGTGTTGGTTCTGGAACCTGGGTTGATAATGTTTATATTATTACGGGAAATTGGCAAACGCAATTTACAAACGGTTTTGAACGAAGCGGCGAAGTAACACAACAGCTTGTTTATAAATTGGCTTGCCCATTTATTGTTGAAGGGAAACTCCAAATAACGCAAGATGGATTATCTGCAATAATAGATTTTGGCGATGGCGCCTGCGATAATCAGGCAGTATTTATTTTTAACGGTCAGGAATATCCGTTTACTATGAATTAATAATATTAAAAATAGGGCTGTTTAAAAAGTAGTTGCTGGCTTAGTATAAAGCACAGTAAATAATAGCTTACTTCTAACTAAAAAAGTTGTTATAGTTAAGCACCCCATAAAAGTTGGTAAATACTCCTTTTTAAACGGCCTATTAACTATGCAGACTTTTCACGAAGCGGTCTGTTTAAAACCAAATCCAGATACAGGTTTATATTGCGCTTTAAATCGCGGCGGTGGGTTATAAAATCTAAAAACCCGTGTTCCAACAAAAATTCTGCTGTTTGAAAACCTTCGGGTAGTTCTTTTCCCGTGGTGTCTCGCACTACGCGCGGTCCTGCAAAACCAATTAATGCGCCTGGTTCGCCAATATTTATATCGCCTAGCATTGCAAACGAAGCCGTGGTACCACCCGTAGTAGGATCTGTGCATAACGAAATGTACGGTATGCCAGCATCGCTTAATTGGGCCAATTTTACACTGGTTTTTGCAAGTTGCATTAGCGATAGTGCAGCCTCCATCATACGAGCACCGCCACTCTTAGAAATTATTAGCAACGGAATTTTCTTTTTAAGCGAATACTCTGCCGCACGAACAATTTTTTCGCCTACAACACTTCCCATAGAGCCGCCGATAAAACTAAAATCCATACAGGCCACAACCAAATCTGCACCCATAGACTTGCCAACAGCACAGCGAATGGCATCTTTAAGGCCGGTTTTGTCTTGCGCTTCTTTTAAGCGGTCTGGATATTTCTTTTTATCTTCAAATTTTAGAGTGTCTTGAGATGTAAGTCCTTTGTCTAGCTCCTTAAATTTATTGTCGTCAAATAGTATTTCAAAATATTCTTTACTGCCAATACGCACGTGGTAGCCGTCTTCGGGGCTTACGTAAAAGTTTTTTTCCAGTTCCTCGCTGTCCACAACCTTTCCGGTGGGCGATTTATACCACAACCCTTTTGGGACGTCCTTTTTCTCTTCAGTTGGGGTTTGAATTCCTTTTTTTGTTCTTTTAAACCAAGGCATATTTTAAATTATGAGTTATGAATTCAAAACTATGAATTCCAGTTATTTAAAGAAAATTTTAGAATCTAAAATTTCGAATGCTAAATCTTTATTATAGCGTATTTACGTTATTTAAATCTTTAAAAGCTTGTTCCAGTCTTTTCTTAAAAGTTATTTCGCCTTCGCGAAGCCATTTCCGTGGGTCGTAATATTTTTTGTTTGGCAAATCTTCGCCGTCGGGATTGCCAATTTGCGTTTTTAAATACGCTAAGTTCTTTATCATATAATCGCGTACGCCTTCAGTAAAGGCAAATTGCATGTCGGTGTCTATATTCATTTTTATAACGCCGTAACTTATTGCCTCGCGAATTTCTTCAAGTGAAGAACCACTTCCACCGTGAAATACAAAATCTATTGGATTGTAGCCGGTATTAAATTTTTTCTGAACGTATTCCTGCGAATTCTTTAGAATAATTGGGGTTAATTTTACATTTCCAGGTTTGTAAACGCCGTGAACATTTCCAAAAGCTGCAGCAATGGTAAACTGATCGCTAATTTTTGAAAGCTCCTCATACGCGTACGCAACCTCGTCTGGCTGGGTGTATAATTTAGACGAATCTACATCGGTATTATCTACGCCGTCTTCTTCGCCACCGGTAATTCCCAATTCAATTTCTAAGGTCATGCCAATTTTGCTCATTCGCTCTAAATAGCGTTTGCAAATTTCAATGTTTTCTTCAATGGGCTCTTCAGATAAATCTATCATATGCGAGCTGTAAAGGGGTACGCCGTTTTCTTCGTAAAACTTTTCGCCTGCGTCTAACAAACCATCAATCCACGGAAGTAATTTTTTGGCGCAATGATCTGTATGAAGTATAACCGTTGCTCCGTAAACCTTTGCCAGTTCGTGAATGTGTTTTGCACCGGCAACACCACCCGCTATGGCCGCTCTCTCGTTTTCGTTAGAGAGTCCTTTGCCTGCATTAAATTGGGCACCCCCATTAGAAAACTGAATAATTACAGGAGCATTTAATGCCGCAGCAGTTTCCATAACCGCGTTTACACTGTCTGATCCTACCACGTTAACGGCAGGCATTGCGAAACCTTTTTCTTTCGCGTATTTATGTATTCGCTGTACTTCCTTTCCAGTTGCTACACCGGGCTTAATTCCGTGGCTCATAATATTGTTGAAGTGTTAAAAGTTTAAAAATTACGGGACTTATTATTTGCCAAAAGCAAACGAAAGCCCTTTAGCAAAAGTAACAAATTTATATGGTTTAGAATGGATAGTTAATACCGATATTGTAAACAGCCTTGGTAAAATTATAATCTGTAAACCAACGCTCGCCCACAGGTTTTGCAGGGTTATGGGTTTTAAAGCCTACATCAAATCGAAACACAAAAAAACCAAAATCGTAACGTAGCCCAATGCCCGTGGCAACTGCAAGTTCTTTAATGTCTTCAATACCATTAAATACAGAAGCTTCATCTTGAATGTTGTCTAAAACATTCCAAATATTCCCGGTATCTACAAATAACGCTCCTTTAAAAGCGCCCAAAATAGTAAATCGGTACTCGGCATTTAGGGCAATTTTAAAATTTGCCTCATTAAACTCATCGGTACTTCCGCTACTTCCAGGGCCCAGATCGTAGGCGCGCCACCCACGGTTATCGTTGGCACCACCGGCAAAATAACTTCGGGTAAAGGGAATGTTGTTGCTGTTGCCATACGGAATGGCAATGCCGCCAAAAACGCGAAACGCCAATACATTGTTGCCGTTAAGTTCCCAGTGCTTAATGTATTCTCCTTCGCCTTTTACATATTGCGAAAATACAACGCCTAAAGCGGTGTAATTGCCATCGTTGTTTTTAGTGGCTCCCGTAAGACTAGATATACCGGAGAGTAAATTGCCAGCTACTTCTAACTTATAGCGCGTTCTCGAAAAGTTGTTATCCTGTATATTTTCACGCGTGTCGCGTGTACGGGTAATGTTGGTCGCAAAAATTAAATTGTCTTCGGTAAGCCGTTTTTTGCGTTCGTCAATATTGTTTACAATTGTTGTACCATCGCCGTCAATATAAACCGGGTTTATAACCCCGTTTTTTACATCTTCAATAAATCCATTGGCGCCCTCGGGTACTATTAGAAACAGGTTGTTGTTATCGTCATAATTATAAAAAGCCGGATTTATTGTTCCAGGGTTGTCGCTTTCCGTTTCCTGTGCTATAGTGTTTAGTTGGTCGAATGAGTTTTTATACACATTAAAATAATTGCCCGTATTGAGGTTTTTTACATATTGTAGGTTTAATAAATCTAATTGGTAATTTAAAATTTTTGAAGGTTTCCACCGGTAATTAAATACGCCGTTCACCGTTTGCCGGTCTAGACCAATGTTGTTTTGCACGCTGGCACCAAGACTTATTCCCGTGGAAGGCGACATATATTTCGGGATTAATTTTTCAGTATTTATAGGAAATATAATGCTTGGAAAAGTGAGTTTTACATCGCCTCCAAATTCCGAAATATTAAAAAACTTACTTTCGCTGTCTGCAGCATCTTTGGAAGAACCCAAACTACCGCGACCCGAAATTTCAAGTATTTCGGCCCCGCGGAAAATATTTCGGAAAATAATGTTGCCGCTAAAACTTATTCCAAATTGTTGAATGGTAGAAGTATAAGCATCAAAATCTACTCCCAACGTAAACCGGTCTCGCGGACTCAGCATAATAGTTGCGTTTAAAAGGCTTGCCGTGCTATCTGTAGCTACTTCGGAATAATGTATGTTAGGATATTTAAAAATACGCAAATCGCTAATTTGGTTGTACGTTAGGGTACGGTCAATGTCTTTATAAATTTTTCCGGGGGTAATTGAAATTGCATCGGCAATAGCCTTTGGCCGAAAACGCATTTTGCCGTAACTAAACAATTTATAGCCCTTATAACTTGTACTATCTTGCAGGGTTTTGTTTCTGTTGTCGTACGAATAGTCGGTTATTATTCTTACTTCATTTATGCTGTGTACCTTAAAGGGTTCGGTATAGGTGCTGTCGCCCTGTGTAACTTTTCGGTCGGGAATTATGTAGGTAATATTTGCCTTATGGTCTGTTTTTACGGTATCTGCCTCAAAACCCACATATTCTTGGTCAAAATGATAAAGCCCCGAATTTCTAAGTTGAATGGTAAGTCTATCGCGTTCGTTTACAAAATCATTGGCGGCATACTGCTTACCGGGCACAATAAACGATCTGCTTTTGGTAGCTTGAAAAAGCGAATCTACTACCGGCGAGCTTATTTTCTCAATAATGGAATCGCCCACAAAATAAGGTTTGTGCCTTTTTACCGAATAGGTAACTTTTGCGCGCTTCTTTTTCTTTTCATTGGGTTCAATAGTATAGGTTACTTCATCGTTAAAATAGCCATAGCTGGCGTACCAGCGTTTTAGTCGCACAAGGGATTTTTCAATTTTTTTCTCGTCGATTATGGCGGGCGCTTCTCCAGATTTTTGAAGCCATTGATTAAAGTTTACATAGCTGCTGTCAATTTTATCTACCTGTTTTTTTGAAAGTAAACGTATTAAACGTTCTTCTCGTTTTGGATATTTGTGAAGCCATTTATTATAAGTTTCTTGTGGTTGCTGATCTGCCAGATTGTAAATGTGCAATTCAAACGGAATGCCCACCAACGGAATGGTAGTGTTTGGCTTTTGGGCCAACTGGCTGTAAACCCCCGCGTCGTTAATTTTTACACTATCTACAACAATGGTGTTCTCGGTGAGTAAATATTTTCCGTCGGGCACCCTTTTTACAGCATTGCACGAAAAAAATAGACCGATAAATACTATAAATAGTGATATTTTTGTGAGGTGGCGCTTCAAGTGTACATGTTTAATCAAATTCAAAAATACTATATTTTGGTCAGCAAAAGTCAAACAAAATTAATAACGAGCCTACAACAAAAAAAGTACCGTGCCCAAAATGGATTATTTGTTGCCGAAGGCCCAAAAGTAATTGCCGAGTTTTTAAATGAAGGATTAAAATTACAGGCACTTTTTTCTACCAATACAACCGAGATTACTGCCGAAAACCACTTTCTGGTTACCGAGGCAGAACTTAAAAAAATAAGCTTTTTAAAATCTGCCAATACGGCTTTGGCGGTATTTAAAATTCCAAAAATACATCCTGTAAAGGATACCGGTTTAATCTTAGCGCTCGATGCTGTGCGCGATCCGGGAAATCTGGGAACAATAATCAGGTTGTGCGATTGGTTTGGCATACAACAAATACTGTGTTCTGAAGATACGGTAGATTGCTACAATCCAAAAGTGGTGCAGGCAACCATGGGTTCCTTAGCGCGTGTGGCAATACATTATGTGTCGCTTTCAGAATATTTTGCAGAAACTACCCTGCCTATTTATGGCGGCTTTATGGAAGGAAAAAATATCTATTCTGAAAAACTTCCGCAAAGTGCTATCATTGTTATGGGTAATGAAGCCAATGGAATTTCGGACCAAATACTTCAAAAAATTACACATAAAGTAAATATTCCGCGTTTTGGAAAAATTCAAAAAACCGAAAGCTTAAACGTAGCTACGGCAACCGCAATTTTCTTAAGCGAGTTTAGAAGATCTATTGAAATGTGAAGTTTACGAATATTCCGCGCGTAGCCAGTTTATCAATATTTCCGGTCCATGGACTGTTGGGGTCATCGTCGGGAATTAATTCGTTATTCAATGCAAAAACTCCACGGATAGACGGGGTAAACTTAAAGTAGTACAAATAAAAATCGATACCAAACCCAATCTCGTAATAATTAGTGCTATTGGTCATTCGGAATCTACCTTGTTCGTTATCTTCTGGATTTTTTTGGTTGCTGGAAAGGTTTAGCGAGGTTGAAACTCCCCCAACAATAAACGGTTTAATGTTGTTTAATCGCTTGGTAGATACCTTTAGCAGTAAAGGCACGTGAATGTACGTAGATTTAACTTCGCGCAGATAGTCAGACTCCGACGAAAATCCCGGAAATGTTAAATCGCGCTGTGTAAAATACAGTCCGGGTTCCAATCGTAGGTTGAGGTATTGATTTATGCGCATATCGCCAATTAAGCCTACATTAAAACCGGCCGAACGCTCCACGAGAATCTCTGTGTTGTCATCAGCGTATTGATCTCTGTAATCAAATTTAAAATCGTAGCTATTAAAACCTAAAAAGTACCCCCAGGAAAACTTCTTTTTATCGAAATTTTCGAGATTGGCAATGCGTTCTTTATTAAAAAACCATTGTGCATTCACGCTGTTTGCAATACATAAAAAGGAAAGTACAATAAAGAGCTTCTTCATAAATTATTTAGTAGCTTTATAGATAGTTGCCACACCAAAAGTCTGTGGTTTATTTTTCACTTCATTAAACCCAATTTTGCGCAAAATATTGTTGAGGTTTTCACCGTGAGGAAATACAGAGGCGCTTTCACTTAAATATTTGTACGCCACTTTATCTTTTGAAAAAATCTTTCCCACCAACGGCAAGATGTTTTTTGAATAAAAGTAATACCCTTGTTTAAATGGAAATTTTGAAGGAACCGAAGTTTCCAAAATAACAAAGATGCCTCCTTTTTTAAGTACGCGAAGAATTTCAGAAAGTCCCTTTTCTAAATTTTCGAAATTTCTGATGCCAAAGGAAACGGTAATGGCGTCAAACGAATTATCTGCAAATGGAAGCGCTTCGGAGTCTGCCTGTACAAATTCAATTTTGGTTGAAATTTCCTTATTCAAAACCTTTTTACGGGCCACGGACAGCATGCCTTCAGATATATCGAGCCCAATAATTTTTTCGGCATTGGTTTTTTCGGCAAACTGGATGGCCAAATCGCCTGTACCCGTTGCGATATCTAAAATAGTTTTTGGTTGGGTTTTGGCTACCATGGCAATTACTTTTTTTCGCCAAGTAATATCAGAACCTAATGAAATTACACGGTTTAAACCGTCGTAATTTTCCGAAATAGTATCGAACATTTGCTCAACCTGTTTCTTTTTTCCTTCCGAAGAATCTTTATAAGGTGTTATTTTCTTTTCCATAAAATTGCGCTTGCAAAACTACATATTTTTTAAGAGCCTTCGCTTATTTTATTTTGAAGTTTCAAAACTAAGTGCCGGTCTTATTCTATAAACACTAATTGTTTATAGCGGCTTATTATTCCATATCTTTGCCAACGTAATTTGTGGTAATAGTTTTATTCGGAGCATATTCCAAGTTAAGTTATTCCTAAAAAGTAAATTAATTCTCAATGAAGATTATCATTGCCGGAGCTGGCGAAGTTGGCTTTCACCTTGCAAAATTGCTTTCTTTTGAATCGCAAAACATTACGCTTATTGATCCCAGCCGCGAGGCTTTGGCCCATGCAGATGCCAATTTAGATATACGTGTGGTACGCGGCGATGCTACCTCTATTTCGGTACTAGAAGATTCCCTTGTGGGCGAGAACGATTTATTAATCGCGGTAACCTCCAGCGAAACTACAAATATTACGGTTTGCGTGTTGGCAAAGCAACTGGGTGTTAAACGCACCATTGCGCGAATTTCCAACACCGAATTTATAGAAAGAAAGGAAGAAGTGGGCTTTGCCAAATTTGGAATAGACGAACTTATATCGCCAGAAGCGTTGGCCACCGAAGAAATTGTATTGCTGCTAAACCAAAGTGCCTTTAACGAAAGTTACGAATTTGAAGATGGCGCATTAACGATGATTGGTTTAAACCTTTCGGGTACTTCGGCTTTTGTGGGAAAATCGGTAAAGGAGGTTGCAAAAATGTACCCAGATTTAAAATTTGTTCCCATTGCCATTCAGCGTTATGGCACGCAATATACAATGATTCCGCGGGGCGATACGCAATTTAAAAAAGGCGATCAGCTGTATTTCACCACGGTTAAAAAAGGCGATGAACAAATAATTAAGCTATCGGGAAAAAGCAAACAGGAAATAAAAAATGTAATGATTCTCGGCGGAAGTAAAATTGGTTATAAAACAGCCAAAGTACTGTGCAAAAACCGTTTTAACGTAAAGCTAATTGAGAGTAGTAAAGATAAAGCTTTTGAAATAGCGGACGATATTCCAAGTTGCTTGGTAATTAATGGCGATGGCCGAAATGTAGAATTGCTATTGGAAGAATCGTTAGAAGAAATGGATGCGTTTATAGCCGTTACAGGGAATAGCGAAACCAATATCATGGCCTGTTTGGTTGCAAAATCTAAAGGTGTGAAAAAAACCATTGCCATGGTAGAAAATATGGATTATTTTCAACTGTCGCACTCTATTGGGATTGACACATTGATTAATAAGAAATTATTGGCTGCCAACAATATCTTTAGATATGTGCGAAAAGGAGAAGTGGTAGCAATGACCAAGCTTAACAATATGAACGCCGAACTTTTGGAATTTAGGGTTTCTGGAAATTCCAAGGTGAGCAACAAAAAAATAAAAGACTTAAATTTTCCTGTTTCAGCGATAATTGGTGGTGTAATTAGAAATGGAGAGGGCATTATAGCCTTAGGCGATTTTGAAATTAGAAACGGCGATAGAGTAGTAGTCTGTTGTTTGCCGCAGGCTATTGGGAAAGTGGAAAAACTTTTTATCTAATGAATTCAATCTCCAAACTGAATTTTAGAATAATTTCGCACTTAATGGGCCTTTTGCTCATGGTAAACGGTGGCTTTATGCTGTTGTCATCAATAGTAAGCTGGTATTATAAAGACGGCGTATTAACAGAAATGCTTTTGGCGGGAACGGTTGCCCTGGGAATAGGCGGAACAATAATGCTGCTAACCCGAAACCATCGTAAGGAAGTTCAAAAACGCGAAGGGTACATAATTGTATCTTTCGGGTGGATTTTTATGGCGCTTATAGGAACGCTACCCTATATTTTTACGGGAGCCATACCCAGTTTCACCAATGCCTTTTTTGAAACCATGAGTGGCTATACCACAACGGGCGCCTCTATTTTAACCGATATTGAAATTATTCCTAAAGGTGTTCTATTCTGGCGTAGTATTACCCATTGGATTGGTGGAATGGGTATTATTGTGCTTGCCATTGCTATTTTACCATTGTTAGGTATTGGTGGAATGCAGCTTTTCGCAGCAGAAGCGCCAGGACCCGCTGGAGATAAACTACATCCTCGAATTACAGATACGGCAAAAAGATTATGGCTTATTTATGTGGGCTACACCTTAGCCGAAACAATTTTGTTAAAGCTTGCCGGAATGAGCTTCTTTGATGCAATAAATCACTCGTTGGCAACTTTGAGTACCGGAGGATTTTCAACTAAAAATGCAAGCGTTGCTTACTGGAATGGTAATCCCATGGTGCAGTATATTATCATTGTATTTATGTTTTTGGCGGGGAGTAATTTTGTTTTAAGCTACTTCGCCTTTAAAAGAAAATTTCAAAAAATATTTCACGATGAGGAGTTTAAAACATATTCTGCCTTAATTGTAGGATTAACGGTAATTGCAGCTTTATTGATTTATTTTGAAGCCGATATTTCGATTTCTACCATCGCTCACCCAATGGTTTGGGGACCTTTTGAAAGTGCTTTTCGGCACGGTTTATTTCAAGTGCTAACTGTAATTACCACCACTGGGTTTGTGAGTGCGGATTATACCCTGTGGACACCGTTTTTAACCATCTTCTTTTTTGGAATGATGTTTTTAGGAGGTTGTGCGGGCTCTACGGCAGGAGGAATTAAAATTATGCGTCATCTTATTATGATAAAAAATGGCGTGCTTGAATTTAAACGAACCCTTCACCCGCACGCTATATTGCCGGTACGTTATAATAGCAAAGCAGTGCCACAGCCAATTGTTTTTAATATTCTGGGCTTTTTTATTCTATATATGCTTTCGTTTATAATGGGAACTTTGGTTTTTTCATGGATGGGATTAGATTTTAAAACTGCACTTGGCGGTGCCGCATCTACGCTTGGAAACGTTGGTCCAGCACTCGGCGATCTTGGCCCAGTAAATAACTATGCCAGCCTGCCAGACGTTGCAAAATGGTGGTCCAGCTTTTTAATGCTTATTGGTAGGTTAGAATTGTTTACCTTCTTAATCTTGCTTACCCCATTTTTCTGGAGAAATAGATAATTTATTGCACTCAAATAGGTTATTGAAGAAACAAAAACTGCATAAGTGCAAAATTAATAGCCTTAATAATTTTCAGTAACTCTTACATTTGAAGTTGATAGCATTAACGAAAAAACCCAAAGTACAACGGTACTTTGGGTTTTATCAATATGCAGAATTTGGAAATTATTTAACGATAATTCGTTTTACTCTTCCGTTGTCTTTATTGCCAATGCGAACTAAATAAACGCCTGCAGCAACGTAGCTCATGTCTAATTTGTAGCTGTATCCGTTACCGTTGTTTTCAAGTTTTCTAAATAGCAAACGCTGTCCGAGAGTATTAAAAACCGACAGGTTCATGGCTTCAGCGTAATTCATTGTTTTTAAAGAAACATCAAATTTATTGTTATCCAACGATATGATGGTTAACCCATTTTCGTCAAAAATAGCATCTGAAACTCCTGCAGTACCAATTTGGGCAGAATAGTCTTCGGTTTCTCCAAAGTTTGTTTCTTCACAAGCATCATCGGGTACAGGGCTATTCCAATTGGTTTTGGCACGCATAATATGTTGACCAAAAGCAGCTCCGGCCGGAACTACTAAATCTGTAGTGAGGGTAAAAGTTCCACCGCTTTGTCCTGGCGCAATTATTACATTATCTACTACAATTTCGTCGTTACTAAAAACAAAATCGTCATTAAAATCAATCCAAACACGAACATATTGACTTCCATAACCGGTTGTAACGGTTAGGTCGTATGTAGTGTCTGCTTCCATTCCAGCTACAAGATTTGTAAAATCTGCATAACCTTCGCAAGCTGACGGATTGTTAATATCTGTAACGCTAAAAAGTCGCAAGCCATCACCGAATGAACAGTCGCCTACTGGTTGGCAATTTTGCTTTACGATTACTACCGAAGTTTCATCGTTAGAAACGTCGCTATCAGTTGGTAGCGATGTGGTAGCACTCAGGTTATAACTTCCAATTGCAGAAAAATCTCCCGTCTGTGCAAACGTATAGGAAGCTGAGGTGTTTCCGGCCAAGGTTCCTGGGTAAACTTCGGTTACGACGGCTCCGTCCAAATCGTACGACACATCGAAGTTAGATTGTGGCTCTCCACCAAAATTGGTAACGGTAACAACAATGTTTTCTGAAGCTGTTAGATCGGTACCCGATACCGGTGAAGTGATAGCGCTGATTCCTATATCATTTGGTTCTAAATACGTAACAGTTTTAGTGCGGCCGTCGTTGCTGGTGTCTTCATCGCCAGCAAGATTGGTTTCGGCAGTAATAGTGTAAGTTTGGCCTACAGTGCCTAAATTTGCCGTTGCCGTAAAAGTGTACTGCGCAGTTTCTGCAGAGGCAATTGTGCCCGGAAATACTTCTGAAACAACCGCGCCACCATCTACTTGAAAGGTTACGGGAATATTAGAAGCACTGTTTTGTCCATAATTAAAAATGGTAATTGTTACAGCTTCACTATTTGATAATGTTCCGGTTTCGGGGGCATCAATATTAACTACGCCCACATCATTGTTAAAGTTAGGAGCAATTTGAAAAACACCAACCACATCCTTTCTTCCAGAATTCATATACTCGTTTATAAACCAAAATTGCTTATCGTTAGAAGGATCAATATCAATTTTACTGTAATCGCCGTATCGCAGTCCAGGAATGTTTTGATTTCCGGCAGCAATTAATTCTTCACCAATCGTCATAGTATTTATAGGGTCGTTTGCATAGCGACCGGTATAATACGAGCTAACTCTTTTGGTAGTTGGGTCTGGTGTAGTAGGTCCTGCCATTGCTGTATAACCCATTCCGATATTACCTTGAATATCCATCATCATACTCGCATGCCACGCGTGTTTTCCATCGGGCGCGGTATATGTACCTTCTTGGTGAATAGTCCATGGTTGCCCATCGCCAGGTTGACGAAGCTCGAACCAACGAATTCCCGCAAGTTCGCCGCCAGAAGCATCAGTATCTACCACAAAGTTAAATACAGCCGAATTATGACTCGCAAATTTCCGAAATTGTGCTTGGTTCATTATCGTTGCTTGAAGCGCATCAATATCTGCCCCACCGCCGGGTTGTGATAAGTTTGAAAAACTTCCTCCGTCAAATACTGAAATAAAGGGAGTAGTGGTTAATTCAACCGGGGCCGAGATGGTACTACTACCTGGACTAGTCCAGTTTACATCTACGGTCCAAAGTTTTAGGTGGTCTTGTGCAACGCCCGACCATGCATCATCTTGAAGATACACAATTGGCAATCCTCCTGGAGCGGGTAAGTTGTTATTGGTTACGTTTAATGCCTGTGGGCTGTAAAAACCGCTGGTTACTATATCGGGCAACGGAAAACCAATTATTTGTGCCGTTGGATCGCCAACTAGCATTTTGGTTCTTTCCATAGCGTAAATTCTGTTCGAGGCACTGGTGTTGTCCGTCATATAATAACCATCGCTCCAAACTGAAAGTTTTTGATAATCGTTAATTTGAGGTATCGTATATACGTACCAGCCATCATTTACAGGGTCTGGCCCATCAGAAACAGCAATTTGCGCTCCGTTACCTAGAAATGTCATAACAAAACGATCTGCTGCATTGTCGTATGAAATTGTAAGATCGCAACATCCGCCATTGGGAAAAATAGTTGGGTTTGGCGAAATTTGCCCAGTAAGTGGATTTCCACTTTTGTCAAAAATTCTAAATCCCGTATTAAATACTACTACCGCATGATTTGGCCCAACTCCAATGGCCGGATCGGTGGGTTGTGAGCTTGATTGCGCAGCATCAAAAACTAAGGTAGGGGCTCTTCCGCTAAGAAGTTGCTCCATTTTATTTGGATTTCTTTTGAAGTAATCGTCTTCAATTTGAGGATCTTTTCCAGGAACAATCAAGTTTTTTGAAGCTCTTCCGTCTTGCATTATTTGTTTTTTAACTCGTGCTGGAGCTAGATTTGTTTGTGAAGCTATAGAAGGTACATGAACTACCGAGCCCACTGTTCCAACATAAGTAGCTTGTGTTTTTTCCTGTGCTTGAATTCCGAAGAACAACAAGGAGAAAACCGTGAATAGTGTAATTTTAATTCTCATTTAATTGTGAAGTTTTATTGCGTTAAAAAATAGAAGCGTCTAAATTACTTATTATTTATAAATTAAAAACGGGATTGATTTAAAATAATCAACCCCGTTTTTACTGAAATGTATATTTTTTATTCCAATGATTCTTTTATGCGGCGCATCGCTTCTTTAATTTCAGATTCTGAAGCTGCGTACGAAAGACGAATGCAGTTTGGATCGCCAAATGCTTCGCCAGTAACGGTTGCAACTTTAGCTTCTTCTAATAGATATAATGAAAAATCTGAAGCCGTATTAATATTTTTTCCACGGAGGGTTTTTCCAAAGAAATATGAAATATCTGGAAATACGTAGAATGCGCCTTCTGGTTGGTTGGTTTTAAAACCTTCAATTTCAGAAAGTAAGCCAAGAATTAATTTTCTTCTTTCCTTAAAGGCATCTACCATAAATTTAATCTTGCTCGGTGGATTTTCTAAAGCAGTAATTGTGGCTCGTTGTGCAATGGCGTTCGCGCCACTGGTAACCTGCCCTTGCATTTTGTTGCAGGCCCTGGCTATCCATTCGGGACCGCCAATATAACCTATGCGCCAACCGGTCATAGAGAAGGCTTTTGAAACACCATTTACTACCACGGTACGATCGTACATATCGTCAAATTCGGCCATAGAAGCGTGCCCGCCACTAAAGTTTATGTGTTCATAAATTTCGTCGCTGATAACAATTACGTCTGGATATTTCACTAAAACGTTGGCCAAATTACGAAGCTCTTTCTTGCTGTAAACAGAACCACTGGGGTTGCAAGGAGAGCTGTAAATAATCATTTTGGTTTTTGGAGTAATAGCTGCTTCCAAAGCTTCGGCGGTTACTTTAAAATCATTTTCAATTGAAGTTGGAATTTCTTTTGGAACCCCACCCGCAACTTTGCACTGGTCTGCATAACTTACCCAGTAGGGAGCGGGAAGCAAAACTTCATCGCCTTCATCTAATAAAACCATGGTTAAGTTTGCCAAAGACTGCTTAGCCCCAGTAGAAACCACGATTTGTGAGGGTTTATACGTTAAATTGTTGTCTCTTTTAAATTTAGTGATTATAGCATTTTTAAGGTCGCCATAACCATCAACGGGTGTATATGAATGATAGTCATCTTCAATAGCTTGGATTGCCGCCTGTTTTATATATTCCGGAACCGCAAAATCGGGTTCGCCAAGGCTCAAGCCAATAATATCTATGCCTTGTTCTTTTAATTCTCTAGTTTTTGCGGCCATGGCCAGCGTGGCCGATGTGGCCATATCGTTTACACGTTTTGAAAGTCTGTTGTCCATAGTATTAAGCAGATACGGAAGGCTTAAGTCCCATTTCTTTTAAATGGCGGAAATGTGCAATAATAGCCTTGCGGGTAGTTTTATATTCTTTGTAGGGTAGGTTAAATTCTTTGGAAGTACGTTTTACTATTTTTGAAATATTCTTATAGTGAATATGGCTAATATTTGGAAAAATATGATGCTCTACTTGGTGGTTTAGCCCTCCAGTGTACCAGTTTACCAACTTGTTTTTAGTACCGAAATTTGTGGTAGTAAACAACTGGTGAATTGCCCAGGTATTTTTCATCGTACCACTTTCATCTGGCAATAAAATTTCGGTATCTTCCACCACATGGGCAAGTTGAAAAACTACGCTCAGAATCAATCCGGCCACATAGTGCATAATAAAGAAACCGAGTAGGATTTTCCACCATACAATATTGAAAAACAAAATTGGAATAACAATCCAAAGCGAAATATAAATTAACTTGGTAATTACCAAAATGCTCCATTGTGTTGCGGGTTTTGGCAGTTTTCCATAAGCTAACTTGCGCGCCAAATATCTCTTGGTCTGAAAGAAATCTGTAGTAAGCACCCAGTTAAAAGTTAACAAGCCGTAAAAAAACAGACTGTACCAATGCTGAAATTTGTGCATCCTGTGCCATTTAGAATGCTTTGAAAACCGTAGAATTCTTCCCGCTTCCAAATCTTCGTCGTGTCCATGGATATTCGTATAGGTGTGGTGTAATACGTTGTGTTGTACTTGCCAATTATAAACATTTCCGGCCAATATATACATGCTGCTGCCCATTACTTTATTTATCCACTTTTTAGAAGAATACGATCCGTGATTTGCATCGTGCATAACGTTCATGCCCACGCCAGCCATGCCAATACCCATAACCACCGTAAACAACAGCTGAACCCATCCGGGCAAATCTAGGGTTAAAAGCAAAAAGTAGGGGGTAAGGTATATTGAAAACATTATAATTGTTTTCAAGTGCAACTTCCAATTGCCGGTTCGGGCAATATTGTTTTCTTTGAAATAATCGTTAACGCGCCTATTTAGGGTTCTGAAAAATTTAGCGCTGTCAACTCTGGAGAAATTTAAATTTGTAGCTGTCAAAATGTATTATTTAACTGAAATTTGTTACTGACAAAAGCACAAAAATAAATATCTTTTGTGGAAATCGGGAGGTACAAAATCATAATTTTACCAAAGATAACATACTTTTGCCTCTTAATTATACTTATGGAACTTATATTGAAATATTTCCCCCAATTAACAGATCTTCAATTAAAGCAGTTTGAAGAACTGCAAGCGCTTTATAAAGATTGGAATTTGAAAATAAATGTTGTTTCTAGAAAAGATATAGATGAACTTTACCTTCGCCATGTGTTGCATTCACTCGGAATTGCAAAGATTCAGCCTTTTCTTCCGGGTTCGAAAATTTTAGATGTGGGTACCGGTGGTGGTTTTCCGGGTATTCCGCTTGCTATTTTGTATCCCGAAGTACAATTTCACCTTGTGGATAGCATCGGAAAAAAAATAAAAGTTGTTGAAGAAGTGGTTTCGGGCCTTCAATTAAACAATGTAAAAGCTACCAATGCTCGCGTAGAAACGGTTTCAGATAAATACGATTTTATAGTGAGTCGCGCTGTGGCCCAAATGGAAACTTTTGTTCATTGGGTAAATGGTAAAATTGCAAAGAAAAGCTTGCACGACCGCAAAAACGGTATTTTATATTTAAAAGGTGGCGACCTTACTGACGAATTAAAAATTTATAAAAACGCGATGGTTTATCCGTTGCAGGATTATTTTGAAGAAGATTTTTACGAAACCAAAAGTGTGGTGTATTTACCATTAAAATATAAAGGTTAATTTGCTTTTTTTGGGCAATGCACTTATGGGGGATTACAGCTTTTTAAAATGCAAAAGATACCATTGAAGGGCTAGAATTGTTTTGGCGTCCTTTATTTTTGGAATAGCTGAAACTATTTCGGAGATAGGAATTTTCACCAATTCAATATCTTCGTTTTCCTCGCTATTTCCGCCTCCTTTTTCAGTTTTGTTTTCTTTAGATATTTCGGCATAAAATAAATAGATGCGTTCTGTAGATCCGCCCGGCGAGGTGTAAAATGTGTGTATTAATTTTGAGGTTGGTAGTTGGTACCCCAACTCTTCCATAACTTCGCGTTTTATGCAATCTTCGGGATTTTCATTTTCTTCTAAAGAACCCGCTGGAATCTCCAACAACCAGCCGTCGTTATTTTTACAGCTTGGATAGCGAAATTGATTGGTTAATAATACACTTTGTGTTTCCTTTTCAATAAGCAGAATGGCTACAGAATTCCCACGTTCAAATGCTAATCTTTTGGTGTTTATTTGTGCTCCATTAAAAGTGTCGTAGCTCACGGTGGCTTTTACCATTTTATAATGGTCGTTAAAAACTATTTTCTCATCTTTTATATTATATTTCATTTGGTGCTATTTTCGGTTTAAAATAATAAAAAACCCCGAATGAATCGGGGTTTTAAATTGTTTTAAAAGAATAATGATTTATTTAGAAATCAAAAATCTTTTTGTTGCAACAGCATTGTCTTTTGAAATTTTCATAAAGTAGGTGCCATTGGCGAGATTAGCAACATTTATTTGTGCGTCTATCGCAATGTTGTCCTGTGAAAGAATCAATTTTCCGAGTACGTCGAACACTTGAATGTTTGCATTTTCAGCATTTTTAAGGTTTAGAACAGTACTCGCTGGGTTTGGATACAAGCTCAGGTTGTCTAATTGATTTTGATTTACATTTAATACACCATTACTTGTAAACTGACCTGCTTTTTCGGCACCCCAGTTTCCTACCGCATTGTATAAAATGGTTCCTTCATGGTCTTTTAAGGTAGCTCTCGTACCGCCATCTCCGGCAGTGTCTATAAGTGTAAATGTATAGCAATCTGCTGGAATATTTACACGTATCTCTGTAGTTGTATTATTTGAGTATGGTCCGCCACTTTCAATGATGTCTCCATTAGAATTTTTCAAATTCCATCTGCACTCATAACCATACGCGTCTGTAATAATTCTAATATCTATAGTACCGGTACCTGCTGGTGCTTCATCAAAAGATGTTGACAATGTATTATTTGAGTTGTCATCATCACTTGGAATTGTTACTTCTACAGTATTTGTAGCCTGTAGGGTGAAAGGTACTTCTGGTAATAAAATAGTTTCATCCCATAGTGCAGGTAAATTACCACTCCAGTTATAAGTGTGGGAGTCGCCATTAACTTCATAGGTAATAGCTAACGACGTTACCGTATTTTGTCCTTGGTTTTTGATGGTAACCTTTGGAGCTACATTGCTTTCGCAAGTTGCATCTATTTCTTCAATTGAAACAATACCTACATCATTGGCAGTTGTAATACCCGTAAAAGTTGCGCGAGCCCCGTGGCCGCTGATAATTTCACTTTGGGTTTCAGAAATAAAAGCAGCAACTTCCATATCATCTACCACTGCCGGTACGTTGTTGTACATAGCAGGAATGGTATAAGTAAATGTTTTGTCTATAAATGTGCTCGCAGTTGTAGTGTTTATAGGATCTCCCCAAGTTGGAGTAATAATATCTACCAAACGGTGCATATGATTATAATTATTTCCTTGACCACCTCCAGTTTGTGGGCCCTTGGTGTTATTTTGAAGTAAGGCAACTGTTAGAAAGTTAGTACTTTCTGGGCTATTGCCAGTATAGTAGCCTTCTACATGTACAGTAAGTTCTCTTGTTTGAACATCAATGGTAGCTTCAACACCTACATTTACATAAGAGTTTTCGCCCATGATGATATTTGCACGACTTGGCCAAGCACTTCTGCCTAAAACAGGACTGTTACCGCTAAAGATGTGTCTGTTAATCATTCCTGAAGGATAGCTATTAACTCCAAAATGAGCTCTTATAGCCTCTCCGTCTGGGGTGCGAAAATCTGGTTGACCGCTACTGGGAACTGCAAAACCGCCTGCGTGTATATTAATTAGGAAAACATCGTCTGGATGATCTGCTTTTAATCCTTGCGCAATTCGGTGACCGTCAGGACAGAAAACACATTTTATACCTGTAAATTCTTCAAGAATTACATTTTTGTTTTCTGGGGATGTAGATACAATAGTTTGCCCGTAAGTAACAAATGCAAACATTGTAAAAACTAGAAAAAGTAGTAATTTTTTAAACATAGTCTTTAATTTTAAATAGTTGTTAAAGTTTATCGATGCGACAAATGTACTTTTTTATAATTTAATACAAGAGTGTAGTAAATCAAATATTTGTGCATATTATGTTAAAATATTATAATTGACATTTTATTATTTAAGAAAATATAGCAATGGCAATTAAATTGTTATTCATTGTAAGTAAATTCCGCTAAACTGATAATTTTTTTATTGAATATAAGAGTATCGATTGGATAACGCCATTTATTTACACTGTAAAATGTTCAATATGTTAAATGTCTGAAATAGAAACAGTAAAGAGTTGATGATTTTTAATAATTATAATTACTTTTGCGGTACTTAGTAAATATACTTCACAATTAAACCTAAAACTAAAACAATGAAATTTAAATTACTACTTTTAAGTGTTCTTGGTTCCGTAACAATGGCCAGCGCTCAATTTACAGTTAAAGACAGATCAGGGAATGTGTTAAATGATGGCGATGTAATTCAGTTTGGGGTTTTGGATTATCCAGATGCCTCTTATGAATTTTTTGTAACCAATGACAATCCTTCGGACGAAATTTATACGCGTATTGAATATGTGTCTGAAACCAACTCAACAAATGGAGAGTTTGAACAATTATGCTATGGCTTGTGTTATAACAATATAGTACAAGGCGGTACAGTGCCTCCAGCAGGTGAAGACGGTCTAGCTATAGCTGTGGGTGAAACCACACCAATGGGAAACCATTTTTGGAACGACGATCCAGGAAACGGTACAGATAATGTAGATTTTGTATTTGCTTTCCGTCAATATTCCGATCAAGCTGGAACTATTGAAACTGGTACGCCTTTGTTATTCACGTATCGCTATAATCCATCAATGGGTGTAGCAGACAATAATAAGGTAAACTTGACAATTCAATCTACATTAGTTTCAAACGAGCTAGTGTTAAATGTAAACGAACCAGTTACTATGGTGGTTTATAACATTCAAGGTAAAATTGTAAAACAAGGCCAATTTGATGCTGGACGTCAAGTGGTAAATGTTTCTAATTTAAATCCACAAACCTATATTGTTCAATTTTCGAACCAAAAGGGAGGGGTGCAAACAAGCAAGATTTTAGTTCAATAAAACTATAAAACATCCCAATAAAAAAGGCCTCGAAACAAACTTCGAGGCCTTTTTTTGTAGTTGTGTTTTGATTAAAATGTAACCACTAAATTTGCAGTTACACCAGTACTTGGGGGTACTTCTCTACATACACCGCCAACGCAAATTAAACCTCCGCGTTGTCTGCCGTAGTTCATCGCAAAACGTGCTCTACCTTTCGTGTAGCTACCGCCCACACTATAATAGTGAAGTTCTTTGTCGCCGCCGTAATTGAAAGCATCTGCTGCGTATAATGTAAAGTTTGAATTAAAATTGTATTCCAAAACGCCTGCGGCCCAGTTTTTATCATCATCTTCTGTCCATAAATGCTGAAGTTCCAGTCGTACTGCTCTTCCTTTATCAAAACGGCGCGTACCTTCAACAACCGCTATTTGCGCGTTAATATCGCCTTCGGAGCCTAATATTCCTCCTTTTGAAACGGCCTTATCTATGATTATATCTTGATACGAAACTACCGTACTCCACTTAGAAGACCAACGGTTTTTAATTTCAATGTTTAAATCACGGAAATAACGATCTCCTTCGCCAATAAACTTGGCGTCGTATGTTAAATCATCTGCATTAAATGTAGCATCTAAGCCTGCCCAATAGGCAAAATTCCCTGCTAATTTGGTTCCGTATTTCCCCAATGTAGATTCCTTGTCAAACGAAAAATACACATCTACTTGTGCGCCCACTTCGCCTGCTCTTTTTTCGTTTTCGGTAAATAGTAAGCGGGGTTGTGCATTGTACACATAAATATTAGAAAGTAGATAATCGTGCTGTTTTGTAATAGCTGGAATGTAATTTACTACTTGTTCGTTGTATTGATTTCCTTCGGCATATCGGTCTGCATAGAAAGTGAAATTTTCCAATCTTCTAAATGTTGAATTAATTCCCAATCCTTTTTGTGCATAGCCCATATTAAACTGCAATGCCGTACCGTCAAACAATTGCGGTGTAGTAACTACTTCTTCATTTATTAAAACATCCGGATCTTTGGTTATTGCTTCAATGCTTCCGTAGAAGTTTGAAATTACGAAGTCTAGCCTTCCGCCGTAGGCGTTAACATTTGCAGGGATAGAATCGCTCGAGCCATTATTTTGATATCTACCTACATAGCTCGCGCCCAATTTTAAATCTACAGCTTCAATGTTCATTAAATTGCTTAAATCTAAGTTGGCGTCAAGACCTTGAATAACTCCTTCCGAAACGTCAAATCCGTTACGTGCTTGCCCGTACACCCCAGTGAGGTCTAATGCGGCGGTTGGGGTGAATTTAACCCGAACTCCTTTTAAAGCATTGTTAATTCCCAGTTGTCGGTTTTCCCACGTACGTAGGATTAAGCCACTTCCAAATTGCTCATAAAAATACCCTCCCGTAATATCTAAGCTTTCATTTCTAAAATTTAGATAATAGGTTCCTATTCCATTTTGGCCATCCCAAGTTGGGGAATATCCCAATAGGGAAGATGGTAGGTACGATTCATACTGAACGCCCGCCGTAAATTTGCCAAGAGAATAATTAAGTTGTAAATAATTATTTGCCCTAAATTGATCTTCAGGAGCAATAAAATCAAAATCTTCGTCGTCTAGAAGCCATTGCGAATTAGATTCTAGGCCGCCAAAAAAATAGCCGTTATCTTGTGAAAAGCTTATGGCGCCCATAAACATAAAGGCACCTAATATAATTTTTTTCATTGTAATGTTTTGGTTGATTGGTAAAGTAATTAGTTAGAATACTCCTTTATTTTTTCATAAAGTTCGTATTCTGCACCCGGGCTGTATCCAGAGTGGCGATATACAATTTCGTTGTTTTTCACCAAAAGTGTTAGCGGTACTGTAGCCGCTCCCAATGCGCGCTGAAAATCGTTATTAGTATCTAAAAGCACTGTGTAATCCCAGCCTTTTCCATTAATTAATGGTTTTACTCTTTTTACCGTACGGCTGTCATCTACCGAAACCGCAAAAAGCTTAACGCCGGTTTCGTCTTGCCAGTCGGGGTAAATTTCGCTGATTGCGTCTAACTCTTTTAAACAAGGTACGCACCAAGTGGCCCATAGCGAAACCACAATTACCTTATCGTCGGTAGAAAGTTCTTTTGAATTGATAGTAGTACCATCTATTGTAGTTAAGTCTATTTTAGGCATTTCACTTTGCGAAAACCCTAAAACAGAGATAAATAATAGAAGGAGGGGAAGGACTTTTTTCATAATTAAAAAAATTTGTGATTATTTTTGTGAAGCAATATTAAGTTTTTTTTAATGAAGTTTGAATTAGATTAGTTGAAAATTGCTCATTTAACATATTTAACCAACCCCTTTTTGAGAATTAAACTATATTAGCGCACATTTTTTATTTATAAAAGTATTCGTAATATGAAAATCTATCCCTATTTTAAACCCTTGTTTTTATTTGCTATTATAGCCGTTGCAGTTATTTCCTGTAGCAAAAAAGAAGATCCTTTTGTACCCGCAGACCCTGGTTTAACCTTAGAACTAAAAAGTGACGCCGGAACAGGCGAACTTGAAGTTTTATCGGTAGATGATGTAGTGGTTTTTACCGTGTTAGGTAGCGATGGCGAAGATTATTCGGAAATGGCATCCTATTATATTAATGACGAGCCAATTTCCGGAAGAACGCATATATTCGCCGAAACGGGCACCTTTGCTGTAAAAGCCGTTTATGACGATATAAACAGTAATGTTCTAAATTTTGAAGTACTCGCACAAACCGAAAGAGCATTGACTATTGATGCGCCTAGAGCCATGAAAAATCAGACAATAACTTTTGGGTTGCTAGATAGCGATGGCAATAATGAGGCGGCAGATGCAACTTTTTATGTAAATGGAAATGCAATCGCCGGTTTTACTTTTTCTTCTTCAAGCGACGGGACCTTTGAGGTTTACGCAGAGTATGTGGTAGAAAATGAAATGTATACTACGGCTCCAAAAAACTTCTCGGTTTATACGCCCAAAAGAAAAGTAGTAATAGAAGATTATACGGGTACTTGGTGCGGCTTTTGCCCAGCAGTAGCACTTGCTATTGATACCGCTAAAGTAGCTACAAATCATATTTCAGTTGTTGCTATTCACGAAACAGGAGCTTCACTTCCAGACCCAATGCATTTTGAAAGAGTGCAAGATTTAAAAGATGCCTTTGGAATAGGAGGCTTGCCACAAGCAAGACTTAATCGTAAACAAAAATGGCTTGACCCATACAATGTGAACGATGTTTTAGCAATGGCAGGTACTGACACCGATCTTGCTATAGCTATTGATTCTAAAATTACTGGGGCTAACTTAACCGTAGATGTTAAAGTTGTTTATGCCAGCGGATCTGTAACGGGCGACAAAATAGTTGTCTACCTTGTTGAAAGTGGAATTATCTATGCACAAGCAAATTATTTTAACGCTACTTCGGGCCACCCGCTAGAAGGTCACGGAAACCCAATACCAGATTTTGTACATAACGATGCTCTTAGAAATTCGCTGAGCGATATTTTTGGCGATGCAATTACCGAAACTCCAGCGTATGCCGAATTTAAAAAGCAATACAGCCTTGAGATTCCTGCGGAGTATAACGTAGATAATTTAGCGGTGGTTGTTATGGTTGTAGATTCTGACAATAATGCGAAAAACTCGCAACACGCAGAAGTTGGCGAAAACAAAACTTTTGAATAACGCGTAACTTTTCAAAACTAAAAAACCCATCCTGAAAATTATCGGGATGGGTTTTTTTTATAGTTTCGATTTGATAACTATCCTAAAAAAGGATATCTATAATCTGTAGGAGATACAAATGTTTCCTTCACCATTCTTGGTGAAATCCATCGGTATAGGTTTTGTTTGCTTCCTGCTTTGTCGTTAGTTCCACTTGCACGAGCGCCTCCGAAAGGTTGTTGCCCAACAACAGCACCGGTAGGTTTATCATTAATGTAGAAGTTACCCGCTGCGTTTTCAAGTGCTTTTACAGCTTGTTCTAAAGCATATCTATCCTCACTAAAAACAGCACCGGTTAATGCATATTCGCTAGTTTCATCTACTAATTGTAAGGTTTCTTCCCACTTTTTATCGCTGTAAACATATACGGTAAGTACTGGGCCAAATAATTCAGTACACATTGTAGTGTATTTTGGATCTTTTACTACAATTACGGTAGGCTCAATAAAATATCCTTTGCTTTTGTCGTAATTTCCACCTGCAATAATCTCAACGCTTTTGTCTTTTTTGGCTGCATCAATATAACTTGCAAGCTTATCAAAAGAACTTTCGCTAATAACGGCATTTATAAAATTACCCATATCTTCTGGGGTGCCCATTTTAAAGGAACGAATATCGTCTATCAAATATTTTTTAACGTCATCCCAAATACTGTCAGAGATATAGCATCGGCTCGCCGCGCTACATTTTTGCCCTTGAAATTCAAAAGCACCACGAGCCATAGCTGTGGCAACTTGTTTTGGGTTCGAAGTTTTGTGCGCAACAATAAAATCTTTTCCGCCAGTTTCTCCAACGATGCGTGGGTAGGTTTTATAATTTGTAATATTGTCGCCTATTTTTTTCCAAATTCCTTGAAAAACGCCTGTGGAACCTGTAAAATGAACTCCACTAAAATCTGGACTCGCCATTAAGGTGTCAGAAATCATGGCGGCATCGCCCATCACCATATTTATTACTCCGGCTGGAACGCCTGCTTCGCGGAATACATCCATAATAACTTTTGCAGAATACACCTGCGTGTTACTGGGTTTCCAAACAACTACGTTACCCATTAATGCAGCACTTGCAGGTAGGTTTCCTGCAATTGCAGTAAAGTTAAAAGGTGTAATTGCGTAAATAAATCCTTCCAAAGGTCTGTATTCTATGCGGTTCCATGCTGCCGAAGTAGATTCTGGCTGCTCTGCATAGATTTCGGTCATATACTGAACGTTAAATCGAAGAAAATCGATAAGCTCACACGCCGAATCAATTTCAGCTTGATAAATATTTTTTGATTGGGCTAGCATTGTAGCCGCATTAATCTTGGCTCTGTACGGTCCGGCAATCAATTCGGCAGCGCGTAGAAAAATTCCAGCGCGTTGTTCCCAGGGCATTACGGCCCATTTTTTTCTTGCTTCCAATGCAGTAGAAATTGCTTCTTCTACATTCTTCTTTGTGGCTTTATGGTAAGTTCCAAGCACGTGCTTATGGTCGTGCGGCGGAGACATCGTGGCGGTTTCTTTTGTTTTAACCTCTTTTCCGTTGATGAATAAAGGCACCTCTATAGTAGCCTTGTACATTTCTCTATAAGTTTCGAGCACTTCTTCTCGTTCTGCAGAACCTGGAGCATAACTTTTTACAGGTTCATTAACGGCGATTGGCACTTCAAAAAATCCATTTCCCATTACTTTTTTATTTTTGTGTTTATGAAGATTGCAAAGGTACAAAAACGGAAACATCTAACCTTGAAATGATAGCACCAAACCTTAAAATTCCGAATTAAAAATTGGGCCGTTGACTTTTGTTCAAATTAGAGCTGGAATTTTAAAATTTTCGGTTTTCCTTTTGTAGTTTCGGGAAACAATTATTTAGTATGTGTACCGTAACTTTTATTCCGAAACCAAACAATGGGTTTATATTAACCTCCAATAGGGATGAAACCCCTGGGCGAGCAACCTTTCCGCCACAGATATACACCGAAGAAAACGTAAACTTGCTCTACCCAAAAGATGCCGTTGCAGGTGGTACTTGGATAGGTGTAAGTGAAAAAAAAAGAGTGGTAACTCTTATGAATGGTGGCTTTGTTGCGCATAAACGCAAAGATTTTTATAGAAAAAGTAGAGGCATAGTAGTAAAAGATTTGTTGAAAACTAACGGTTTAAAAGTTGAAGTTGAAAATTACAATTTTAAAGATATTGAGCCTTTTACGGCAATTATTGTTGAATGGAATTCGCTAATTAAATTGTATCAATTGGTTTGGGATGGCATAGCGTACCATTTTTCTGAATTGCTGCTGGCGCCCCATATTTGGTCCTCATCGCCATTATATCCCAAAAATTTAAAAATGAAACGCGAAGAGTGGTTTTCAGCATTTTTATTAAATTTCCCAAAACCGTCCGGTGCCGAAATTCTTCACTTTCATAAAGAAGCGGGCGAAGGAGATTTAAACAGTAATCTTATTATGGATCGTGGGTTTATAAAAACCAAAAGCATTACGCAGATCTCTAATAGTGCAGATGGAATAGCAATGCGATATGAAGATTTACAGACAGGGATACGCAGTGATTCGGAGATTGATTTACAATACTAATTTTTACAAAAAGTGAAATATTCATGTTTCACTGGGCGGCTCGCCAAAAGCTTCTTTATAACTTTTAGAAAAATACGAAAGGTTTGAATAGCCCACACTATATGCAATTTCGGATACGGAGGCACTTTTTTGCTCCAGCATTTCCTTGGCACGGGTGAGTCTGAATTCTCGAATTAATTGGTTGGGAGATTTGTTGGTTAGGCTTTTAAGTTTTCGGTTTAGTTGGGAGCGACTAAAACCTACCGAATTTGCCAAATCTTCTACAGAATAATATTCGTTTCCTAAATTCTTTTCCACTTCGCTTATAACTAGGCTGATAAACTTCTCGTCCACTGAATTCAAAAATAATTCCGTAGGGCGAATTTTTAATTCGCCTGCAAATTTATTCCGTAATGTTTCGCGTTGGGACAGTAGATTTTTGGACCTAATTAACAATTCGTGTCCGTCAAACGGCTTGGTTAAATAATCGTCTGCACCGGTTTTCAGACCTTTTAATTTAGCCGTTTGACCAGCTTTTGCCGTCAACAATATTACCGGAATATGGCAGGTTTTTATATCCTTTTTTAATATTTCGCAGAGTTCTGTACCGGTCATTTTGGGCATCATTACGTCGCTGATAACAAGGTCAGGAAGTTGTGTTTCCGCAATTTTTAAACCTTCTTTTCCATCTTTTGCTGTAATTATTTTAAACTCCTTTTCCAATTGCTCGGCAATATAGTGGCGAAGGTCGGGATTGTCTTCAATTATTAGCAAAAGCGGAAGGCGTGAGTCTTGGTTTTCTATATTTGAAATGGTTTCCGTATCTGAAATCAATTCATTGGAATCTCTTTCAATAATAGGTTTTTCTATAATTTCTTCTAAAATTTCAACTTCTTGAAAATGTGATTTATTGAAAGGAATAATTACTTTAAATACGGTGCCTTTTCCCTCCGTACTATCAACGTTAATCTGTCCGCGATATAATTCTACCAATTCTTTTACCAATGCCAAGCCAATTCCGGTTCCTTGATCCTGGTTTTCCTCGGTTTGATAAAATCGGTCAAAAATCTTATCTATTTCACCCCCTTTCATTCCCGATCCGGTATCAGCAATAGAAATTTTTATTTCTTTTCCATTTTCCTCAACCCACACTGAAACCTTACCGTGTTCGGGCGTAAATTTTATGGCGTTTGAGAGTAGGTTAACCACAATTTTTTCAAGTTTATCACGGTCGTAATAAGCGTTTGGAATGGTTTTAGGAAAGTTGGTCTGGAAATTAATACGTTTAAGTTCTGTTAAGCTTTCAAAAGAAAAAACGAGAGAGCGTAAAAACTGAACAAGATCTCCCGGAGCTACCTGCAATTTCATTTCGCCTTGGTCCAGTTTTGAAAGTTCCAGAATTTGTTCAACCAAGTTTTGAAGTCTTAGCGCATTGCGTTTCATCACCTTTAAATGCTTGCCTTTTACAGGAATTTCAGTATGCTCCTCAATAGCTTCGGCAGCAGGGATATTTTCCAGAGATTGATTTATTGGACCCAAAATAAGTGATAAAGGCGTTCGGAATTCATGCGAGATATTTGTAAAAAACTTGGATTTTATGGAATCAATCTCGCGTACTTTTTCCACTTCGGCCTTGGCGCGTTCACTCAGTTGCAGTTTTCTGGCAATGGCAAGTGCTAATATAAACATGAGTCCGGTATTGGCAATTAACCACGGATTTATATAATTCCAAAAAGGTATTACTCCATTTTCCCATAAAATGCCTAGAATAGAAAATACAAAGGACCAAATTGCGGAAAAAGCAAAATATTTGAGCAAGGTGTCCTTTAGGAAGAATAGGCGGAGGGTTACCACAAGGACGCCCAAAAACCCGACTCCTGCAAAAATATATTGATAATAATTTAAAGGATTTATTCCCTGGGTAAGCATATATAACTGAATTGTTATGGCCAATAAAAAATAAATAATTAGACCAATTACTGCTTTATCCCAAAATGGTGAAAAGTGTTTAAGGTTGGTGAATTTTCTGCCAAATTGCAGGAAGAAAACTTTACTTCCCAAGGTCAGAACGATCCAAGAGACAATGGATGCACGCGGTATTTCAGCAAAGAAAAATTCTAACAAAGGCAAATTGCTTTCCACAAAATGTTCATATATAGCTATACAAGTATAAAAAGCAAAAAGATATAAATACGACCGATCTCTGGTGTAAAAGAAAAAAGCTAGCACATAAACGGCAAGAATTAAGGCAAATGCAGAGAGCCAAACCGAAGTTTCGTTTTTCTTAAAAGGTATGGTGGGATTTCTAATTACAAGTTGCGTGTATATAGCTCTTTTGTCAAAAATGAGTAGGTATAGTTCCACAGGCTCATCCTTTTTTAATGATATTGGGAAACTATTCCTACTAGCAGGAAAAGGGACTTTTTTTTGGGAGGCAGGGATGTAAATACCGCTTTTGGTACTGTCAATTATTCGCTTGTTTTTTATGTAATACGCACTTATGCTATCGTGGGGTGTTACAAAATTATTATTTATCGAATTTCTTTTTAGAATTATTTTATGGTCCGTAAGTGATACTTTTGGGTAAAATGATATATGTAGCCAAACTGCATTCTTATCTGTAATTATTGAGTCTTTTAAGGTTTCAAAATTACTTTTTATTGAAGTTTGAAGAATATCGTTAATGGAAATATTTTCGGCATTTTCCTTTAAAATTTTTGTTTTTGAAAATACATTTTGAATTGGGTAATTAGTTGAAATTATATAGCTGTTCGATGAATCAACCTCTATTTCCGTTTGTGCGGAGAGGAAAGTGTTTCCGAAGAAAATATATGCAATACAATAGAATAAAATAAACCGCATTGGTTGGTTTGTTATTTATTTTGAACAGTTAAGATAATGAAAATCAATTTTGTAAGATTGAGTGTCTGTTGATTATTTAACAGACACTCATCAAAAAACTAATTGTTTTAAGTTAATTTGTTGCTTTCAGGTTTTGTTAAACCCGACAATAAATACACCGAAGCAACCGCAATAAAAAGTAACCGTAAATGGCTTAAACTTTCCCAAAGATGCGCTCTTTCAACCAATGATTGGTCGATAGTTGTGCTGTAATTGGTACCTAAAATTTCTACAAGTTCTGGAACAAAATAGATGGAAGTTGTTACAAGCACGATTAAATAGAGTGCTAGTGGAAAAACAATATGTTTTCTTCTTGCCGATTTCCAAGAAACGAATAATGTTATTGCAAAAAGGAATAATGTTATAGGGTGTATAAACATCCAGAAAACTTCAACTCTTGCTCCATAATCTCCTTGAAACATTGCTAATGAGGCCGGAGGCGCTTTTGCCCATTGCGGAACTATATTTACGTGCTCATAAATGGCACCCCCAACAATGCTGCAAAAACTAAGGCAACATAAGGCGTAAATAAAATTTTTCATCGTATTTAGATTTATTGTTTAGTATTTTCTGAATACCAAGTAGCATACATTACCGATGGGGGCATTGGCGAATTTTTTCGCATTTCTTCATTTTGAAAAACTTCCAGGTCAAGGTTATGGAAAGAAACAATCTTCCAGTGACCCCCCTGTTTTTGCGCGATTAGTGTTATTAACACCTGCGGGTCTTTGGGACGCGTTTTATCTTTGGCAGTTACGGCACCCAATATGTGAAGTAAAGCAACGTTTTCATTTAAAAATCTAATTTTGTCAATTGCATAATAAAGCTGGGTGTCTTTATACATGGTATTAAATATCCATTGATGTGTTTCCGAATTGTTTTGAATTGTATTGTTCTTATAATAAAATCCGTTCCACACTATAAAATCATGAGGTTCAGCAAAGGCGCTTGCAAATTTTTCACCGTTTGCAGTGTTCCATCCTTTTTGCAGTGTTCCAACCAAATTTTTTAATTTCTTTTCGTCACTGGCTTTTTGGGCATTTGTAAAGGTTGGCATAAGAACAATTGTTAACAATAATAAAATACGTTTCATAATGATTTTGTTTAAGATTAATAAATAGTTATTTCCAGATATGTGCTTTCCGGAACTGTTTTTAAAACATTAATTATTGAGATAGTAACGAGGCTACAGACCACCTATTGATTTCTACGGCTATTTGCTCTGCAAGTTGGTTCCAAATTAATTCTGCAATACGATAGCCTCCATAAATAACGGCTAAGGAAACAGCAAAAATTAACAGGAAGTATAAAGTGATTCGGAATTCTGAACTGATTTGAATAGAGTTTTGCATGATTCTACATTTTTTAATGCTGGTTAATAAAATTTGATGTGTCAAATGTAAAATCAAATAGAAGATACCCGTTTGAAGAAAATTAGCATTGATTAACAGATTTAAAGCATAGGGGGTATAGTGCTTCAAAAATTATAGTTGATGCGTCAAAAGTTTTAGTAAGCGTAATTGGAAATTAGAGTTTTAAGCAAAGAGCACTTAATTCATTGAAAAAGGGGCGCTTAATTTAAATAGTGGAATGGAAACTCTAAATTTACGGGTAGTTGCGTAATTAATCATGTTATAATGGCCCTTCATCGCCCCAAATGGAGATAGAAGTAAGCAACCGCTCGTGTAGGAGTGCTTTTCACCGGGCAAAAGAACTGGTTTTTGACCTATTACTCCTTCGCCTTCCACAACTTCCGTTGCATTGAGGGAATCCTTAATTTTCCAAAAGCGCGATGTGAGTTGCACGGTGTCCTTACCTTGGTTTTCAATGGTTATATTATAGGCAAAGGCATATTGCATTTTACGGTTCTTGTAAAATGTTCCATCAAATTCGGTTTTAACCGAAATCTTAATCCCTTGCGTTACTTGTTGTACCATGGTTTAATAGAGTGCTGCACTTGCAATGACAAAAATAATTGTAGCAATAGTTAATCCTATTATAAAGGCAGCGTTTAAAAATACAAATTTTATTAATGTAACAATCCTGCTTTGTTGGTAAAAATTTCTTAATGCCTTATAAAAATAAATAGGTCCTATAATTAAAAATAAACTACCAACAAAAAATTGCCAATCCAGCAACAGGTCTGGTATTATGGAGAGAAGCATTGCTAAGAATATAAAACTGAAAATATGGAATATAAACACCAAATGCTCCATATAAGTATATTTTTTACGCGAATAAATTAGCCAGAAAAACAAGGCGTATAACGGAGCATAAAAGAATAAAAAGAATGGTACTTTAGAAATTACATAATTTATAAATTCGGAAGGATTTTCGCGTATTTTTTCAGCGGTGGCGTTTTTTTTGTAAACCCATCTGTTAAAGGATGTGTTTTTATGATGCAAGCTATCCATTGCTACAGCAGCATTTTTTATTTTGTACTTTTCATAAAAGTCGTTGTATATTGATAAACGTTCGGCATAACTTTTCATCCACGGTAGCGAGTCTAATTCGCTTTCGGATAAATAATCTATTGGTTTTTCCGGTTTTAAACTCTTAATAGAATCTACCTTTTTAATTGCTGTTGCCGCTCTATTTACGGAAAACCCCAAAGAATCTAAGATGGCACGATCGGCCGGGCTAGCTATAAAATCCTGGTTGGCTTCATTTACATTATTCTCCGTATTTATAATATCGAGCAGTCCGCTAACCAAAAAGAATATTATAGACACGCTAAGAAAAAATCGAAAAGGGTTGGCGTACTTTAATCGTTGGCCACGAACGTACCACAACGTTATTTTTCCCGGCCGGAATAATAAATCTTTAAATGTACTTCTCAATCTAGAATCATATACAAATATGCTGCTAAAAAATTGTTCGAAGAAATCTGTTAAGGAGAGTTTTTTAGTACTATTGCGCTGTGAGCAGTATGGACAATATATATCGCTTTTGTCTAAGGGGTGTTCACAATTTAGGCATTTTATGCCACGGTATCGTAACGATTTTCTTCCGTTGGAGTGTTCGTTATTTTTGCGTTTCATGGCATATTGAAAAAAGAAATTTAACTCAAATTTTCAACGATTAATTATTACTGATGTTGGTAGAATTTGCATACCCTGCGCCAATAATTCGGTCGTATCGCGCACCCAAATCACGAAAATATACCAACACTGTATAATCGTTTTCGGTTTGCCAAAAATCGCCACTCACAGCGCCTTGGTCAATTGTGCCATCCCGGTTTACAACTACGTATTTATAGTTGTAAAAACCTTGTTTAAATAAACGGGTAGCGCGGTAAGTGTCGCTCTTTGAGTCATACTTCATATAGGTACTCCCGTCAATTGTCCAATTGTTAAAATTGCCGTAAAGATGCAATTCCTTTTCACCAAGATCATCAAAATACTGAAGATTAAAATGCATACGTACATATTCAGCTTCAATAGCTTGGTTTTGTGCATCGATATTTCGCACTACAAAATTTCCGTTAATATCTGGATTATAGGTGTACGGTCTGTTGTATCTTGGAATATTTGTGTATAAATAGTTTTCATATACATCGGTAACTTCTATTGAGCGCACGCCATTAGAGGCTGAGCGTTCGTCTTTATTGTCAAAAGCCAAAAATTCGTTGCCACCGCCAAATGCCGCTTCCTGGTCATACCTATAAATAAGTTCGTTTCCCATAGTATATTGGGGTACCAGATTGGTAATGGCAGTTTTTAGATTGCTGTTTTGCAAGACCAATGTCTTTACGGTCTGTTTTGGATTAATCAATAATAAATTGGGAGAATTTACAGTAAAATGCACCACTTGTTTTTCCTCGATAACTTTTAGGTTGCGTGCGCGTTTTATTTCAACCCCGACGGAAGCGATATTTTCTATCACCAAAAATTTTCGGGTAAAAATAAGGTCGCCATCACTATTGAAAATACTAAGTAGGTAGTTTCCGCTTTTTTTAATGGCCCGAGTATCGCGGTTGGGAATGGTAAGTTGATAATGCGAATATATCTGCAGCGTGTTCAGCGAATTTTGATAATCTTGAATTCGCACATCGTCAAAACCATCTAAATACTCGCTTTTAGAAAGATCGCTCGGGCTCCAATCAAAATTATAGTGTGAAATTGTATAATAAAAATCTTCTTCTTCACCGTTTAAAGCGTCAAAAGAAAGCTGCAGGCTGTTGCCCAAATTTATTATGGGTAATTGGCTCAGGTCTGTGCCACCGCGAAATTGAATGGTGCTTATATAAAAAGGTTCTACTTTTTCAACAATTTGTGAGAGCGCCGGAAAGGCCGTTAATAATAAAAGTAATGCAGTGGAAAACGTTTTTAACATGGTTGTGGTTTAAAAAGCTAAGATAACAAAATTTGTGCCTCCTTCTTTTGCAATTTGTGCCAAGCTATTTTATTTATTTAAGCAGACAGAGGTTGCCCTTTTTATTTTAACCATTTTTGTATGCTCGTTGTTTTAAAATTAAGAACACTAACTTACATAAAGCGAAGGAAATATTTCAGTTCTTCAGAATATTTTAAATTGAATTTAAAAGAAACAGAATTTCTAGGCTAAAGGTACATTATTGCTGTTGCCGATTTCACGGTAAATAGAATTTTCACCAGTTTTGATTAATCAATTAATATTCCAACTTTTCAATTTTATCGTCCTCGAAAAAAATTGGTGGCTTTACGAAAAAAATTAAATTCGGGTAATGGGTTATATTTCTAATTTAAAGGCTATTACTGTATTTTTGTAACGGGAATTTATACAACCTCTGTACTTCGCCGATAGTAACCTGAAGTTTTATGGCATTTTAAATTGTTATCATCCCTAATAAGAGAGAAAATTATACCCTTTTATTGTGCCATGAGGGTTTTAATTTATAAATTTGCACGCCCGTAATCTCCGACGATATAATTTGAGAGAATTACGAGTGTTAAAAAGACATTATTAATATCCATATTTATGTCCAAAGACATTAAGATTAAAAAAGGTCTTACCATTAAATTACAGGGCGCAGCCGATAAAACCTTATCGAACGCTCCGCGATCAAGAACTTTCGCAATAAGACCTTCCGATTTTCATCTCGTTACTCCAAAAATGGTGGTTAAAGAAGGTGGAAAAGTTCAGGCTGGTGAAACTATTTTTTACGCTAAAAGCAATGAAATTGTAAAGTTTGTATCGCCCGTTAGTGGTACGTTGACTAAAATTTCACGCGGCGCAAAACGTGTTATCACCGAAATTTCCATTGAAGCAGATGCACAGGATTCTTTTAAGGATTTTGGTGTTTTAAGTCCAAATTCTTCAAGTGCAGAGGCTATTAAATCTCGCTTGTTAGAAGCAGGTTGCTGGCCGTTTATTATGCAGCGGCCGTATGCGGTAATTGCCAATACAGAGCAGGAGCCAAGAGATATATTTATCTCCGGATTTAGTACTGCCCCCTTGGCAAACGACTTAGATTTTTCACTCAACGGAAAGGAAAACGAACTACAGGCAGCGCTTACCGCACTGAGCAAACTCACAAAGGGGAAAGTGCATGTAGGTGTTGATAAAACCGGAAGCTCACCTTTTAAAGGAATGAAAGACATTGTATTGCACAATGTGTCCGGTCCACATCCTGCTGGAAATGTAGGAACACAAATAAACAAAATAGGCCCAGTAAATAAAGGTGAAGTGATTTGGACAGTTGCACCACAAGACCTTGTTATTATTGGCGAATTGTTACTTACCGGTAAATTTAATGCCGAACGTATTATTGCACTTTCAGGCTCTGAGGTTAAAACGCCTAAATATTACAGAACTCGAATTGGTTCAGAAGTATCAACATTTTTATACGATTCTGGATTAAATAACGAAAATGTTCGTGTTATTAGCGGCGATGTGCTTACCGGCCAAAAAATTTCTCCGAAAGGGTTTTTAGGATACTATAGCAACACGGTAACCGTAATTCCCGAAGGTGACGATTATGAGCTTTTTGGTTGGAACAAACCGGTTTTCGATAAAATATCTACTTCAAGAGCGCTTACCTTTTCATGGTTAATGCCCAATAAAACATACGATCTAGACACAAATACCAATGGCGAGCATCGTAATTTTGTGGTAACGGGTAGTTATGAAGAAGTTTTTCCGCTAGATATGTATCCATTGCAAATGTTGAAATCCTGTATGATTCAGGATTTAGATGAAATGGAAGCTCTGGGAATGTACGAAGTGGCTCCCGAAGATTTTGCGCTTACCGAATTTATCTGCGTAAGTAAGCAACCACATCAGCAAATTATCAGGAACGGTCTTGATTTAATGTATAAAGAAATTGGGTAATTATTCATTTTGAAAAAATGAAAAATAAGTAGTATATGGGATTGAAACAGAATTTACATAAGCTAAAGGAAAAATACAAGGGCACAAAAATGGCTCCTGCATTTAATGCATTGCATACCTTTTTGTACACACCGAATGAAACTACACATTCTGGTTCTCACGTACGCGCGGCAGACGATTTAAAGCGTACCATGAATACCGTCATTATGGCGTTGGTTCCATGTTTGATCTTTGGGATTTTTAATGCAGGTTACCAGCATTACGCTGCTATTGACGCTACTTTAAGGTTAGATCCGTTAGGCAATTTTTTTACTTGGGATAACTTTATCCTTGGCGCTTGGACGGTTTTGCCATTAGTAATTGTATCGTATGTGGTAGGGCTTGGAGTAGAATTTATTTTTGCGGTAATAAAAGGCCACGAAGTAGAAGAAGGTTACTTAGTAACGGGAATGCTCGTGCCGCTTATTGTTCCTATAGATATTCCACTATGGATGCTTACCGTTGCCGTTATCTTTGGTGTAGTTATAGGAAAAGAGGTTTTTGGGGGAACTGGAATGAATATTCTAAACCCCGCACTAACGATCCGTGCTTTCTTGTTTTTCGCCTATCCTACTTGGATGAGTGGCGATAAAGTATGGGTGCACGGTGCAAAGGAAATGGCAGGTAAACCAGATGCAATCTCGGGCGAAACCATTTTGGGAAGCCTGGCGCAAAACCACGAACCAATTTACAGCGTATGGGATAGTTTCTGGGGCTTTATTCCAGGTTCTGTAGGAGAAACATCAACGTTCCTTATTTTATTGGGTGCTGCGTTTTTAATTTTCACCAAGGTGGGAAGCTGGCGCATTATGCTTTCTGCAGTCATTGGCGCTGTAGTTATGGGGCTAATATTTAACGGAGTGGTAGATCAAGGTTGGATTCAGCAAGGCAGTAGTTTTTATGGCTTAATGAGCGAAACTTTCTGGCATCATTTAGTGATTGGCGGATTGGCGTTTGGTATTGTATATATGGCTACAGATCCTGTAACTGCTTCGCAGACCAATAAAGGAAAATGGATTTATGGATTTTTTATCGGTTTCATTTCAGTCTTGATTCGGGTTTTCAATCCAGCTTATCCAGAAGGAGTGATGCTCGCAATATTATTGATGAATGTATTTGCTCCAACCATAGATCACTATGTGTTACAAGGAAATATTAAGAAGAGATTGAAACGTTTAAAAGCTAAAACAGCGTAATCATGTCGAAGAATACAGATAAAAATTCATACACAATTATCTTTGCCATTGTTATGGTGCTTGTAGTTGGCTCCCTTTTGGCAGGCGTTGCACAAGGACTTAAGAGCAAGATAACCCTCAATGAGCGTTTTGAAAAAATGCAAAACATTCTTTACGCTATGGGTGTAAATGAAAACGAAGGCGATGGCGATATTAACTTTATCTCTACCGATAAAGTGGAAGAAGTATTCGCAACAAAAATTAAAAAGCAATTGGTTATTCAGGGCGATGATGTAACTGAAGATCCGGAGGCCTATTTAATAGATATTAAAAAAGAAGAGACCAAAGCAAAAGATCCTAACTACGAGCGCAGGTTGCCACTTTTTGTAGGGGAAAAGGATGGCCAAACCCTTTATATTATTCCAATGAGAGGTAAAGGTTTATGGGATGCCATTTGGGGCTTTGTGGCTGTAGACAAATCATTGGTTGTGCAAGGAGTGTTTTTTGATCATGCCGGAGAAACTCCTGGTTTAGGGGCAGAAATAAAACAACGATATTTTATGGACGATTTTGAAGGTGAAAACATAATGGATGGAGACACCTTTAAAGGTATTACAGTTGCAAAAGGCAACAATGATCCCATTAATGAAAATAAAGCAGACAATAAGGTTGACGCAATTGCTGGAGCAACCATCACAGGTGATGGGGTTACAGCAATGATTAAAAAGGACGTAAGAATGTACTTGCCTTACCTAAAATCTATAAATCAATAAATTATGGCATTGCTATCAAAAAAAGACAGTAGGTTAATATTAGACCCATTGGCAGACAATAACCCAATTACCATTCAGGTTTTGGGAATCTGTTCTGCACTAGCTATTACAGCACAGTTAAAAGCATCTATCGTAATGGCCATTTCGGTTATATTTGTTTTGGGAGTAGGTAACGTAGTAATATCCCTAATGCGAAATATTATACCGTCAAAAATTCGAATTATAGTTCAGTTAGTGGTAGTCGCTGCTTTGGTAATTATAGTAGATCAAGTGTTAAAAGCCTTTGCTTATGAACTAAGTAAAGAACTATCGGTCTTCATCGGATTAATTATTACAAACTGTATTATTATGGGGCGTTTTGAAGCTTTTGCCCTAGGTAACGGCCCGTGGCGATCGTTTTTAGACGGTATTGGAAACGCCGCCGGTTATGGAGTTATACTTGTAATTGTAGGCTTCTTTAGAGAATTACTGGGCTCAGGAACACTTTTAGGTTTTAAAGTGCTCGGAGATCCTATTACAAAAACAGGTTTGTACGCCATAGGGTATGAAAATAATGGTTTTATGCTTTTGTCGCCAATGGCCCTAATCGTTATCGGTATTATTATATGGGTTCAACGCTCAAAAAATAAAGACTTAATAGAAGAATAACAAACTTGGCAATAGCTGGAAGCAGTAAAATGTTTACTGCCAACTGTAACTGCAAACTGAATACTCAAAAAAATGGAACATATAGAGTTATTTTTTAAATCAATCTTTATAGATAATATGGTATTTGCAACATTCCTTGGAATGTGCTCTTATCTAGCAGTATCTAAAAAAGTAGCAACGGCCGTAGGGTTAGGAGCGGCAGTAATTTTTGTATTGGCTGTAACCGTGCCTATTAACTGGTTGTTAGACCAATATATACTCAGAGACGGTGCTTTATCGTGGCTAGGAGAAGAATACGCTTCGTACGATCTAAGCTTCCTTTCATTTATTCTATTCATTGCTACCATTGCTACAATGGTGCAGTTGGTAGAAATTGTTGTTGAAAAATTTTCACCTTCATTATATAACTCTTTGGGTATTTTTCTTCCCTTAATTGCAGTAAACTGTGCAATTTTAGGGGGTTCATTATTTATGCAGTCAAGAGAAATTCCAACTTTAGGATTGGCTTTAAATTATGGTATAAGCTCAGGAATAGGTTGGTTTTTAGCAATCTTGGCAATTGCCGCGATTCGTGAAAAAATCCGCTACTCAAATGTGCCAGCTCCCTTACGTGGCTTAGGAATTACTTTCATCATTACAGGTTTAATGGCTATTGGGTTTATGAGTTTTGGTGGAATGTTAACAGGTGGCGATGATACCACATCATTAGAAGGAAACCCAGAAAATGTGGGCATGGAATCAGAACAGATTCAACAAGAAAATATAGAAACCGAGGAAACGATAAAAGTTTCAACTATAACGAAGCAATAGTATGTTTTTAGCAGTAAGTACTCTAGGAGTTATAATAGTAACGGTAATCGCCTTTTTGGTGTTAACCTTGTTATTAGTGTCATTATTACTTTTTACCAAACAGAAGCTTTCGCCATCTGGTCCCGTAAAAATTACTATTAATGATGAAAAAGTAATCGAAGTTGAAAGTGGTGGAACACTATTGTCAACCTTGGGAAGTGAAAAAATATTCCTGCCATCGGCCTGTGGAGGTGGGGGTACCTGTATTCAGTGTGAATGCCACGTAGTTGAAGGAGGCGGAGAAGCACTACCTACAGAAACGCCACATTTCACCCGTAGGGAATTACAGGAAGGTATTCGACTGGCCTGCCAAGTAAAGGTTAAACAGGATATGAACATCACCATTCCTGAAGAAGTATTCGGAATTAAAAAATGGGACGCCACCGTTGTAAGAAATTATAACGTTGCATCATTCATTAAAGAATTTGTTGTTGAAATTCCAGAAGATATGAACTATAAGGCTGGAGGTTATATTCAGATTGAAATACCGCCTTGCGAAATTAAGTTCGAAGATATGGACATTACCGCGCATCCTGAAGAGCACGAAACACCAGACAAATTTCAAGACGAATGGGATAAGTTTAAACTTTGGCCATTGGTAATGAAAAACACCGAAACGGTTGAAAGAGCATACTCTATGGCTTCTTACCCAGCAGAAGGTCGCGAAATTATGCTTAACGTACGTATTGCCACCCCACCGTTCGATCGAGCAAAAGGCGGTTGGATGAGTGTAAATCCGGGTATTGCGTCTTCTTATATCTTTAACTGTAAAGAAGGAGATAAGGTGGTAATTTCAGGTCCTTACGGCGAGTTCTTTATCAATCCATCCGAAGCAGAAATGCTATACGTTGGTGGTGGGGCCGGAATGGCACCTATGCGATCGCACCTTTATCACCTATTCAAAACCCTTAAAACTGGAAGAAAAGTTACTTATTGGTATGGAGGACGTTCAAAAAGAGAACTTTTCTACTTAGATCATTTTAAAGAATTGGAGGCTGAATTTCCAAACTTTAAATTCTATTTGGCCTTAAGTGAACCAGCCGAAGAAGATAACTGGAAAGTAAAAAAAGATATTAATGACGAAGCAGGCGACGGGTTCGTTGGCTTTATTCACCAAGTGGTTATTGACAATTACCTAAACCACCACGAAGCTCCCGAAGATATTGAGCTTTACTTCTGTGGCCCACCATTAATGAACCAAGCTGTTCAAAAAATGGGTGAAGATTTTGGAATCCCTGACGAAAATATTCGTTTTGATGACTTCGGTGGATAATCATTATTTTTTCTAAAATTTCAAAAGAACCGTTTCAATTTAATGAAACGGTTTTTTTATGCCGAAGAAGATTAAAAATGCATTCAAATATTCGTAATTTTGAAATCTATCATGGGAGAGAAACTAACCAAACAAGAGTTGCATAACCTCGCGATGAATATCGTGGGCAAACGGTTGGAAGCTGATGGATACGAATTTTTAGGCGTAAATTCAAAATTAAAACGCGATCCGCAATTCGTAGCACTAAAAGATAAAATTTTGCATTTTATTATAGTGCGTGCCATAACTTATCCACAGGATGCGCATGCGTATGATCCGCTTTTTATGCAAACAATAAAAGAGCACGCAAGTAAATTTGAAGCCAAGACATATTACGCCGGCGTAGGTTTGGGGCACGGTACCGATTATGGCAAACCCGTTATTAAAAACGAAGATTACACCGTTGTATATAAAGGGTTGCAGGAAATTCCGTAGTTTTTTAAACCTTCAAATTTCTTTGTAGAATTTTCAATAATTAAATAAAGTCTTATGCGTCACACGCTTAAATTTCTTTTTCTTTCGGTACTGTTTCTACTTTTTGCCTGTGGAAATAGTAATCCCGAACCAATATTCTTACAGGGCGAAGCATTTGGTACCACCTATAATATTCAACTTTATACCTATCAAAACGAAGTTTTACAGAAAGGCTTAGATTCGGTTATAGCGCGTGTAAATCATTCGGTAAGTACTTATATCCCGCAAAGCGACATTTCAAAAGTGAACGCTGGCGATACTACTGTCGTGGTAGATTCCATATTTTTGGAAGTGTTTAAAATTTCGAAGGAAGTAAATAAAAAAACCAATGGTTATTTTGACCCTACAGTTGGGGTTTTGCGAAATGCCTATGGTTTTGGCGACGTAAAACCATTGAAAAATATTGATACCACGACCTTGGATTCTTTGATGAAATACGTGGGATTCCATAAAGTAAAAATCAATGCTGATGGCACTGTTTCTAAAGAACATCAAGAAATATACTTCGACTTTAATGCGGTGGCAAAAGGCTTCGGAATTGATTTGTTGGGACGTTATTTAGAGTCTAAAGGCGTAACCGATTACTTAATTGAATTGGGGGGTGAAATTTTGACGAAAGGTGAAAACCTAGCTAAAAATAAAAAATGGGCGGCTGGCATTGAAACCGTAGATTCTGAATTGGAAGATCGGAGTATTGAAGCAATTGTGGCTTTAAAAAACATAGGAATGGCTTCGTCTGGCAATTATCGAAAATTCAGAATTGATTCTGTTACTGGTAAAAAATACGTGCATACTTTAAATCCCTTAACCGGCTCTGCTGAAATGAGCGACGTTACTAGCGCCACGGTGCTCGCGCCAACTTGTGCTCTTGCCGATGCATACGCTACTTCGTTTATGGCTTTGGGATTAAATAAATCGGAGGAATTACTAAAAAAGCTACCCAATATTGAAGCATATTTAACCTATACGGATTCGCTGAACCGCCATCAAGTATTTATGACCCGTGGTTTTAAAAGACATTTAGTGAACTAGCTTTTTACAAACGGGAATCAGTTCGCCCACAGGCAATCGGTATTTTTCAACTTCTTCCGAAGAAAAACTTTTGGTGTAGTCAACAGCTTCAACTTTAAAACCGATACTTTCCAATTTGGTGAAATAATCCATTCCATAAACGCGAACGTGATCATACTGACCAAAAATTTTTGCGCGCTCTTTTGGGTCGGTAATAGTATTGTCTTCAAAAGTTTCTTTTAATTTGGCTTTGTATGGAACTTGCAAAATTGCTGTGCCACCGGGGGCTAAAACACGAAAAATTTCTTGCATCGCTTTTGTATCGTCGGGAATGTGTTCCAACACATGATTGCAGATTATAAAATCGAATTGGTTATCGTTAAATGGTAAATTACAGATATCGGCCTTTACATCGGCAATGGGCGAATTTAGATCAGTCGTGGTGTAATCCAGATTTTTCATTTTTCTGAATTTTCTATAAAATGCCTGCTCGGGCGCAAAGTGAAGTACTTTAGTATTTTCGGTAAAAAAACCTGTTTCATTTTTTAAATAGAGCCAAAATAATCTGTGTCTTTCCAAAGAAAGCGTCCCGGGCGAAAGTACATTTTTACGAACAACTTCGTACCCATACGGAAGAAACTTACGGTACGATTTCCCATCTATTGGGTCTGTATATTTATTTCCTTTTAGAAAAAAAGCTAAAATTGGTTGACCTATAATACTTAATCGAATAAGCAAAGGGCGCGGGATGATATTTAGTATTTTTTTGAACAATGATTATAGGTTGTTTTGCAGAGAAAACAGGGTTTACGCTGAATTATAAAGCAATTATAGTTTCTGTTAAATCGTTATCTATTTCTCTGTGATTCTCCGAGTTTCTCAGCGAAACTCTGCGTAATAACTTCTTCAGCTATTTCTAAATTCCTTCTCCTCATCACTCACAATACCCAACGCTTCGTAAACATAATCGAACGTAGAAAGCAATTCAGGTTTGCCGTTAACTAAGGCAATGTTGTGTTCAAAGTGTGCGCTTGGTTTCCCATCTTGCGTAACAATGGTCCAGCCGTCACTTAATTGCTTTACTTTGTGAGTGCCCATATTTATCATAGGTTCTAAAGCAATAGTCATTCCTTCAATAAATTTTTTCCCACGACCACGACGTCCGTAGTTTGGCATTTCGGGGTCTTCGTGCATTTTTCTACCCAAACCATGCCCCACTAATTCGCGAACAACGCCGTATCCTTGTGTTTCGCAGTATTGCTGAATTGCAAATCCTACATCGCCTACACGGTTGCCAGCTTTAAATTCGCGGATACCAATATAAAGTGCTTCTTTAGTTATTTTCAGTAGTTTTTTAATTTCCGGATCTACTTCGCCTATTTCAAAAGTGTAAGCGTGATCGCCATAAAATCCATTTTTAATAGCGCCACAGTCAATAGCTACGATATCGCCTTCCTTTAACGGAATATCTGTAGGTAATCCGTGGACTACGGCTTCATTTACACTGGTTAGCAGCGTAGAAGGACAGTCGTACAATCCCAAAAATCCAGGGATAGCGTCTTGGCTTCTAATATAATCTTCGGCCATTTTGTTTAATTGATTTGTAGTAACGCCCGGCTTTACTTCATTTGCGAGCATGCCTAGCGTACGCGATACCACTAAAGCGCTCTCGCGCATCAATTCTATTTCTTCTCTTGTTTTGGGTATTATCATAATGCTATTTTAAAAAGGAGAAAAATCCTTTTTTTCGTGTTTGTGCTTTTGCAGGTAGTTCGCCAACAAGTTGTTGGTATATTTCGCCCCAACTTTTTAATCCCCCGATATTGCGGTCGTCAATAAATACGTCAGCGTGTATTTTTCGGCTGTGGGTAGTGTCAAATTCTTCTTCGGGAAAACTGTTGTTTACGGCGTAAAAAACAATTCCATTTTCTTTGCAGAATGCCACAGCTTCGTCTAAAGTACGGCCTTTGCGGTATGTCCATAAAATTAGTCGGTGCCCCTGGCTCTGTAACTTTTTTAAGGTTTCAAAAGCAAATATTATTGGGCGGCCAATATTTGGATAAGCGTCTTCTACAATAGTGCCGTCAAAATCTACGGCTATGGTGAAAGTTTCTCTAATCATCATCGTTTTTCAAGCCGCAAATTTACAAAGAATTATACCATTGCTAAAGTTTATTCTGCGTAAGCATGTTTGTATTCTTGTCCGCTTAAAATAGCCAACATATCTTTTTCCAGACTTGTGATTGGGTATTCTACTATTCGGCCCAATTCCGTGCCGTTTTTATTGAAAATAATTGTGGGAACATAATTAATATCTTGTCCTTCTTCAAAACCTTGTGGTGTTGTTTTTTCTTCAGAAACAGTAATTAATGTAAGGTCAGATTCCTGAAAACCTGCAGTGTCCAAGATTTTGTATAAATGCGGGGTTTCGCGCTGGCTGTCTTCGCACCAAGTTCCCATAAAAACAGTGATAGTTACATCTTTTAAAAGTGGCTTTAACTGTTGCATTACTTCAGAATCTGCGCTATAACTTTCGTAGCCACTATTGAACCAATTGTTAAAAGCTTCCATTTTAAATCCGTTGCGATTGGCTTTTCCCAAAAGCATTACCGAATCTTCGTATGGAACGGTATCGTTTATTTTTTCTTTGTTGTTTTCTGAAATTATTTCTTTTGAAATATTTTCGTCTGTTTTCTTTTTTTCTTTCGAAGAATTGCAGGCAACTAGTGTGATTACCGAAAAAATGAAAAGTATTTTTTTCATAGCTCTATTTTAAAGTTTAAATGATATTGGTTGGATTTTCTAATCTGTTTTTTTATGAAGTAGCGTGTCTATTTCTAAATATTTTTCCTTTAATAAACTTAGAGCAAAGGCAGCTGCGGCAGCACTAAAAACCGAATAATCAAAAACGCCTTTTACTCCTGTGGAAAACGTCATAGATAGGGCAAATAGCATTAAGAGAATCCCACTTAGTTTTGCAAAAAATTCAGTTTTAAACCCAAGTAATAGACACAATGCAAAAACAACTTCGGCCACAGTAGCCACAATAGCTACCGTAGGAATTAATGAAATAGGAATCCACGGATTTATTATTTCGGTGTATTCTAAAAAACTATTCCAATTTCCCCAAGCCGATACATCTGCTGGCCACCATCCGAATCGGTCTGCTACTGCAGAAAGAAATCCCGCAGCAATTGCAAGTCTAAGAAAGAGTTTGATAATTTTTTTGACCATTACATAAGTTTAAGTCGTACCGCGTTATAATTTCTTACCTATAAATTACACCAAAGTTTCCTGCCTCATAATTTCGGGTTTTTCAATGCCCATAATTTTCAGGATGGTTGGGGCAATATCTCCCAAAACACCGTCTTTAATAGCTTTAATTTCATCATCTACAATTATGATTGGTACCGGATTGGTGGTATGTGCCGTATTAGGCGAGCCGTCGGGATTTCGCATGGTTTCGCTATTGCCGTGATCTGCAATTATAATTGTTACATAATGGCTTTCCAAGGCTTGCTCTACGATTGCCCGAGCGCAGTTATCCACAGTTTCACAAGCTTTTACTGCTGCCTCAAAAACACCGGTATGGCCTACCATATCAGGATTTGCAAAATTTAAACAAATAAATTCGGCTGTTTCTTTTTCAATCTCGGGCAAAATCATATCGCGTAATTCGTAGGCGCTCATTTCGGGCTTTAGATCGTACGTGGCTACGGTAGGCGAGGGGCAAAGAATTCGTTTTTCTCCTTCAAAAGGAAGCTCTCTTCCCCCCGAAAAAAAGAAGGTTACATGTGGATATTTCTCGGTTTCGGCAATGCGAATTTGCTTCTTTTTATTGCTTTCCAAAACTTCGCCCAAAGTATGGTGAAGGTTTTCCTTTTTGTAAACTACGTGAATGTTTCCGAAGGAATCGTCGTAATTGGTAAGGGTTACGAAATAAAGGGGAAGGGTTTTCATTCCAAATGTTTCATAATTCTTTTGTGTTAAAACTTCGGTGAGTTGCCTGCCGCGATCAGTTCTAAAATTGAAGAAAATTACAACGTCGTCTTTTTCAATTGTAGCAACGGGTTTTCCTTCCGAATTTGTCATAACGATAGGCTCCATAAATTCATCGGTAATTCCTTCGGCATAACTCTCTTCAATACTTTGCAAAGCATCTTTTGAAGGTTTCCCCTTTCCAAAGCGCAATAAATCATAGGCTTTTTTTACGCGCTCCCAACGTTTATCGCGATCCATGGCGTAATAGCGGCCAATAACTGATGCCAGTTTGCCGCCTGTTTTTTCCAAATGATTCTGCAGGCTTTCCATAAAACCCTTACCAGAATGTGGATCTACATCGCGGCCATCGGTAAAGGCGTGTACATACATATCATTTATCCCAAATTGCTGTGCCGCAGAAAGCAATCCTTTTAAATGGTTTATATGCGAATGTACCCCACCGTTGGAAACGAGACCTATAAAGTGAACTTTTTTATTGTGATAAATAGCGTGATTGAATGCTTTTTCCAACTCCGGTTCACTTTTAAGCGTTCCACTTTCAACCGCCATATTAATTTTGGCAAGATCTTGATAAACTATTCTTCCAGCGCCAAGATTCATATGGCCTACCTCACTATTACCCATTTGGCCGTCGGGCAAACCAACGTTCATTCCGTGAGTTAGCAGTTGCGCGTGCGGATATTTTTTATATAGCGAATCGATAAAAGGCGTGTTGGCCTGCGCGATGGCAGAAACGGCAGGGTCTTGCGTAATTCCCCAGCCATCGAGGATCATTAAAAGGACTTTTTTATTCATAGTACAAAGATAAGTTTATGAGTTTAAAAGTTTATGAATTCGAAAATTTAAACTTTTTTAAACTGTCACCCTGAGTGCAGTCGAAGGGTTGAATCATTTAAAGCAATTTCGGGTTAATATCGAAAATATTTTCTTTCACGTATTTTGAAACAAACTCTTCGGAAAAATGCTCGTTTCCTAAAATCTTTTCTTCCGAAAGCATTTCTATAACATTAATTCTTTCTTTGTATTCTTCTAGCATCGGGACGGAAATTGGCGCATAACTAAAGTGCCACGGCTCATATTTAAATCCTTTTCGGTTGCCATTATCTGTATAAACTTCGTAAAAATTAAATTTTTCGGCATTTTCGTTTAGCCACATTTTAAGTTTACAAAACGGCCCATTGCCGTGAAAATTTTCAGGCATCAGTACATTTGCGGGTCGAGGAGCATTGGCATCAATAATGTCAATATCTGTTCCCCAATGATGGCGCGAAGTACCGGGAATAGTGGAATATTCAATTATTCTTTCGAGTGCTTTTTCGGGTAAAAGGCCCTGATTGGTAAATCGTTTGTACTTTCCTTCAAATATTTCTTTCTGCCGCTGAAAACTTCGGTAGGCAGAAACCACTTCAATATTTATATTTTCTTTTTCGGCGGCAATCTTCATTTTATGGAATGCTTCCTTTGCAGATTTATGCATTTTAGAAGTATAACTATCTCCAACAATATCTGGGTTTCCTTTTCCAATTAATTGGTTCCGCGTAAATTTTTCAGAAAAGCTCTTAAATGAAAATTGTGGAAAAATGGCTAAACTTAGCCCCGCAATACCCGAAATTTTAATAAATTCGTTTCGCTTCATTTTATAATTTAGTGAAGTTTTAAAAGTACCAATATTTTGAAAGATAACGCCATTTCAATCAGTTTTATTGATCCCCAGGAAATTTTTAGTATTATTCCATTGATGCAAAAATTAGGAAATTTCGCCGTTGCTGAAAACCTATTAAAGGAGCGCTTGCAGGAAATGACCGAGCAAAATTACGAATGTCTCGGTATTTATGATTCCGAACTATTGATCGGTGCCTGCGGCCTGTGGTTTCAGACCCGACATTATGCTGGAAGAAGCCTGGAAATGGATCACGTTATAATAGACGATGCGTACCGGGGTCGCGGAGTTGGTAAAAAATTAGTCGATTTTGTGAGCCAATACGCAAAGACTAAAGAATGTAATTGGGTGGAACTAAATAGTTATGTGCATAATTTTCCTTCACATAAATTTTTCTACAATCAAGGCTTTGTAGCAAAGGGCTATCATTTTGTGAAAGAGCTGGATTAATTTTATTGAAAAGAAAGATTCCGTGTCCTTCGATACGGAATCTTAATGTACATACTCAAGAAGGATGTTATTCTTTCACCAATTTAAAAGTGCCCTGCAACTGTGCTTTGTTAGTAATAGATATAAAATATACTCCCTGTTGCAAATCTGCTATGTAAATAGATTGACCGTTGGATAACATTCCCTGTTTAACACTTCTTCCCATACTGTCATAAATACTATATACAACTGCATCCTTGGTGGTAATATTTATGTAGTCGGTAGCGGGATTAGGAAAGATATTGAGGTTTTCAATATCGTTGCTTCCTACCGAAAGAGTAGGGGTGCAATCACTGGAAATAGTAGGTAATTCTGTGGGGTTGACTTGGATATTTTGGTCCATTTCATCTGTAATTACCGCCGTGGCATTTACGAAATCAAAATTTGTGGGCGTTGGATTGATCGCAATGTCCAGTTTGTCACAATCGTTTATTTTGTCGGGCAATGTTTTGAACAGATCTGCTTCTGTGTACGTAATACTGGGATCGGTTTTATAACCTACATGGAAATAATAGGCCAGGCCATCGTCGCCAATAGCTCCAAAACTGATATCAGGATAATAGATAAGGGGCATTTGTCCGTTCCAAAAATTGAATTCGTCCCCAGAAGGCTCGGAATGGGTAACTAAATATTGATAGTTCGCAGACACGGGGTTTCCAGAGCCCTTTTCAAATTCGTAAACAAAAATATTGCTTTGTCCAAAATGGTTATTTCCAGCAGAGTCAGTCCAGTTTTCGGTTCTGTCATACCCTGTAATGACCAAGTTGTTGCTGTTTTGAAACGACTCCATAAGGGTAAAACCATAGCGGTTTAGTTCGTTTGAAGTTGCCACCCAACTTTGGGCACTGTTGATGTTGCCGGTTACATTATCCAATACAGCGACTCCAAAAAGATGGGTTGCGGAATAATTGGAAAGCATATAGATTTGATCTGTACTTGCTTCGTAATACGCATCAACACTTACATCTTGGGAGTTTCCAAATACGTGGCTTTTATTCCACACCAAGTTTCCTTGAAAATCGATTTTTTGTGCCAGAATGGAGAGTTGCCCCGTATTCACATCGTTGGTACTTCCCGTAAGAAAATAGCCATCACTGGTTTCGGTAATATTGTTTACCGCATCAAAATCTTGGCTGCCGGAAGTGCTGTTGGTATGCAGCACCCAAAATACGCCCAAGGTACCGTAAACCCGCATAACAAAACCCGCATTGGCCGCTCCCGTAGATACGGCATACGAATCACTGTTAAAACCACCCACAACGAAACCTTCTTCATTTAAACCATCGCCATTGGCATCGTTAATGACATAGGAGATGTGCAACCCTCTTGAATTGAAACTCGGGTTGGGAATACTGTAACTTTTTGCGTTTACCATTGCGCCTGTAGCTGCATTTACTTTAGCAATAAATACATTTTTCACACCATTTACATCAATGGATCCCGTTATGGCAACTTCAGAGGGCAGGCCAGAAATTTGGTATGGCTCAATGTCGAAAAAACGGGCTTTAGGCAAGGAGACGGTATAATCTTTATGCCAAATAACAGTACCGGAAGCATCTACTCGCTGTAGAAATGGCGTATAGTTTTGCATGGATGCATCAAAAAGGTTTCCGCAAACAAAATAATCATCGGTTCCGTCATTCGCAGGTTCGATGTTAAGGTCGTGAAAGTGTCTTTGGTCGTTCGTAGTTACACTTTTCTGAAAGGTCTGTGCTTGTATTTGTAGTGAACAAAAAGCACTTACAAGAAATAAAAGTAGTTTTGTTTTCATTTCGGTTGTTTTTTAGGTTACCTACTCTGTTTTGTCTTTTCGGTTTCTGCCTTGTTTACTTCTATATCATTTTATTGAATAATTGTTTTCTAAGTTTGAGTAATAATTGTAGGAAAAACTTCCATGTGCTTAAAGTAATAACATGTTTACCAAGCAACTAAACAACTATAACTATCTGATATACAAATATATAAAAGCTATATAAAAAAATATACTAATCTCAAAAAAAATACTGCTAGTTCATTAAAAAAACGAAGAGGTTTTTCTTTTTTTGAAGTAATTCTAAAGATATGCAAGTAGGAAATTTCAACCCATAATTATTAATTTATGGGTGTTTAGTTAGCTGGAATGCCAATCGGTTTTGTGAAAGATTATGTAAAGAAAAAACTCTCTAATTGGGTCGTGTTCAATAGTTATTCACATAAATTTTTCTACAATCAAGGCTTTGTAGCAAAGGGCTATCATTTTGTAAAGGAATTATAAATATGGGTGAAAACCTAAATCACACTCACACTTTTGAACCTTTTACAGAAAGTTGATCAACGTATCGGGTTCTATTTCATACGGTTGCTTTCCCTGTTCAAAAATTCGCGCTTTAAACTTTCCTTTGAGGATAATCTTGTTATTTATAACTCGAAGCCAACTACCTTCGCGCAGCCCCACCACTGGCACGGTGCTTTGTGTATGAAATTCGGCAATCCGGGTTTCGCGAGTCTCGCCCATATGTTTGCTATCTGGATTTGGATCTAAATAATGCGGATTTAAGTTAAACGGAATAACGCCCAAGGTTTTAAATGATGGCGGATAGACTATTGGCATATCGTTGGTTGTTTGCATAGAAAGACCGCAGATGTTGCTGCCGGCACTTGTTCCCAAGTATGGCAAGCCATTAAAAATTGCTTCACGTAGTGGTTGCATTAGTTGTAACCGATAAAGAGAACTCACCAAAACAAATGTGTTGCCGCCCCCTGTAAATACACCTTTGGCAGTTTTTAGAGCCTCAATTGGGTTTTTAAACGTATGCAATCCAACCAACTTCTTGTTTATTTTTTTGAAGATTTTTGCTGCTCTATCGGTGTATTCATCGTGACTAATTCCGCCGGGTCGGGCAAAGGGAATAAATATAATTTCATCAGTATCTTTAAAAAGTTGTGCCATTTCATCGGTTAAATAATCTAAGTATTCCCCGCCAAAAACGGTGCTTGTGCTTGCTATAATTAATTGCCGCGTAGCATGGTTTTCTGTGGGTTGGCCCGGTTCGAATTTATTTTCATCTGCGTGATTCATAATATTCAATTTTTAAGATGTGTAAATTTAACCATTGAAAACGTAAACTTTACCTTTTCACTAACAAAACAAATATGTACTTTTAGTGAATGACAAAAAAACTACTTCTTCTTTTATTTCTTGCTGCTTCTCCTTTGTTGTTTGCACAGGATATTGACCGCACAAAAGTTTTTGGGAAAATTCATGTTCCTCAAGGCGACGACGCGGAAGGTATTTCTGTTTACAATATTTCGGCGCAGAAAGGCACCATCACCAAGCTCGATGGAAGTTTTGAAATTGATTTAGCAGAGAACGATCGTGTGCAAATTACCGCCCTGCAATACCAATCGTTTACCGTGGTAATTGATAAGGAAATTGTGGATAGACGGAAAATGAATATTTTTTTAAATCCTGCCGTAAATCAGTTAGAGGAAGTAGTGGTACGGCCGTACGATCTCTCTGGAAATATAAATGTAGATGTAAAAAAAATACCAACCTATAACGTTACTAAAGATTGGGATCTCAGTTACGGGAATTTGGAATACGGTTATACCTTTGTGCCAGATGATAAAACAGCCATTGCTGGCAATGCAGCCGAGGAAGCCCTCCACGGCAATGCGCTTACCAATGGAGCCAATGTTTTAGCGCTATTAGGCGGGGTGGCACAGATGCTTTTTCCAAAAGGAAATAAAATATCGCCCGTAGAACAACAAGACGATCAAAATACAATTAGCAATAATATTCAACAGCGTTTTAGTAAAGATTTTATTGCTGCTAATTTTAATATTGCTGAAGAAAAGGCCGTTGATTTTCTGTTTTTTGTTCAAGAGAATGGTTTGGAAAAGGAATTGTTGAAACCAGAAAACGAAATGCAATTAATGGAATTTCTTTTTACAAAAAGTGAAGAATATAAAAAACGAAGTGAATAAATTGGCCTACAATTTTTCTGGACTTTTTTAAACTGAAAAAAGATGCCAATGCTGTTTTGAAACTTTCCTTGAAATTTGTAACATTTATTCGTAATGCCCGTCTTATATTTTTATTAATTTTCCCCTTACATGAAGTTTTCTAAAATTCTCCTTTTATTGCTTGTTTTTCCTTTAATGTCAGGTTCAAATGCGCATAAATTTTACGTAAGTATCACTAAAATTGAATATGTAAAGGAAAAAAATTCGCTTCAGATTATTGCTAAAATTTTTACTGACGATATTGAAGATGCACTTCAGCAACGGTATGATTCTTCACTTTCACTGGACACAGAAAAAGAAACGCCCACAACCAATGAAGTTTTACAAAACTATCTTTTGGAGAAAATTCATATTAAAGTGAACGGCAGTGCTGTAAAACTCAATTATTTGGGAAAGGAATACGATACCGATATGCTGGTTGCTTATTTGGAGGTTGTAGATTTAAAGGAATTAAAAACTATTGAAATTGAAAATAAAGTGTTGCTAGAAATGTTTAGTGAACAGCAAAACATAATTCATTTAAAAACCCCGACTACCCGACGAAGTTTGATTCTCGACAATGATGAGCCACGGGGAAAATTAAAATTTAATTAATACATTGCCAACCTATTTTTTAAAATACCAGAATTAATATGAAAGTATTCAAATCCCTATTTCTTACGGTGCTATTTTTAGCTTCAGCGACAGTATCTGCGCAGGACGAAACTGAAAACAACAAGCGAGAATCTGGCCACTACAACACCAATCGTTTTAAACAACTCTATCAAGAATTTTCAACACCCAATATGTTTCGAACTGCAAGCGGCGCGCCGGGTCCCAGCTATTACCAACAGCAGGCAGATTATGAAATGAATATAGAGTTAGACGATAAGAATAAAAAAATAACAGGTTTTGAAACCATTACATATACTAATAATTCGCCCGATATTTTAGAATATTTATGGGTACAATTAGACCAAAACGTACGGGCAAAAGATTCCAAATCGCCGTTAATAGAATCTTCAAGTGCGGTTCCTGCTGATATGGCAGGTAGTTTTGTAGAAAATTATATGGGTAGAGATTTTGATGGTGGCTTTAATATTTTGGAGGTAAAGGATGCAAAAGGCAATATGCTTAAGCATACAATAAACCAAACCATGATGCGTATTGATATGCCCAACTCCTTAAAACCTGGAGAAAAATTCGTCTATTCAATAAAGTGGTGGTATAACATCAACGACCATGTGGTAGATCGGGCTCGTAGCGGGTACGAAACGTTTGAGGACGGCAATCGCGGTTATGTCATCGCCCAATTCTATCCCCGGATGGCGGTTTATAACGATGTGGAAGGCTGGCAGCACAGTCAGTTTTGGGGAAGGGATGAGTTTGCGTTGCCCTTCGGAAATTTTGAAGTGAATATTACCGTACCGGCAGACCACATTTTGGATGCAACCGGTGAGCTTCAAAACAGAAAGGAAATATTTACAAAAGAAATGATGAACCGCTACGAAGCGGCTCAAAAATCTTTTGACAAACCGGTTGTTATTGTTACACAGGCCGAAGCGGAAGCTGCATCAAAAAACTTTTCTACGGCTAAAAGAACTTGGAAATTTAAAGCAGAAAACGTTCGCGATTATGCTTTTGCAACTTCACGTAAATACATTTGGGATATGATGGCCGTTAAAATGGGCAGTGGTTCCGTAATGGCCGTTTCGTTGTATCCACCAGAATCTAACCCACTGTGGGAAGATTGGTCTACACGCGCGGTTGCAAGTACTTTAAAAACCTATTCCCGAATGACTTTTGACTATCCGTATCCAAAGGCAATATCGGTAAGCGCCAAAAATCAAGGCATGGAATATCCAATGATTTGCTGGAATCACGGTAGGCCAGATAAAGACGGAAGCATCAGCGATCGTACTAAATACGGAATGATTAGCGTAATTATTCACGAAGTTGGTCATAACTATTTCCCGATGATAGTAAACAGTGACGAGCGTCAATGGACGTGGATGGATGAAGGTTTAAATACATTTACACAATACGTGGCAGAGCAGGATTTTGGAGAGGAATACCCAGAAGCCATTGCGCCTAACAGAAAATATCCGTCGCGTCGCGGCCCCGCAAAAAACATAGTTGATTATATGGCAGGCGATCAAAGTCAGTTAGCGCCTATTATGACCAAAGGTCTTAACACGTATAACTTTGGCGCAAATGCATACGCTAAACCAGCAACGGCGCTTAACATTCTTCGTGAAACCATTATGGGCCGCGAACTTTTCGACTTCGCATTTAAAACCTATGCCAATCGTTGGATGTTTAAACACCCAACACCCGAAGATTTTTTCAGAACCATGGAAGATGCTTCGGCAATAGATTTAGATTGGTATTGGAGAGAATGGTTTTACACTACCGACTTTGTAGATATAGGTGTGAAAGATGTGAAAAAATTCTACGTTACTTCAAAAATGAATAAAGAAGTAAAACAAATGATAGCTGCTCGAGGTATTTCTGAAAGCGATCTGCCACCATTAGTTTACTTAATTGACGAGGAAAGTGAAGATTTTGAAGAACATATGCGAAATGCAAAGTTGGAAGATGTTACTACTCTTAATGATTACATTATGGAAAATATACCAGCTGAAGAACGTGCAAAACTGAAACACCCAAAATATTTTTATGAAATAACGTTTGAAAAGCCCGGTGGAATTCCAATGCCTATTATAGCACAATACACATATAGCGATGGCAGTACCGAACGGGTAACTTATCCCGCACAAATTTGGCGAAAAAACGACGAATCTGTAGGAAAGGTTATTGCTTCAGAAAAGGAAATAACTAAAATTGAAGTAGATCCAGACGAAGAAACTGCAGATATAGATACTTCAAACAACAATTGGCCAAAACGTAAAAAATTGGGTGCTTTTGATAAATTCAAAAATAAAACCAAAACAGACTAAAAGATAAATGCTTTAAATTCCTACTTCCAAAGGCTGTGAAGAAGGAATTTTTGCATTAATTCAATTTTAGAAAAACTCTACCCGGAGCACCAAAAAATCATAAGTCATTACTATATTTGTACCATGATTTCACAGGCAATTTTTCTTTTTATCAGTGGCGCCGAAATAGGGTTTATTTTGTTTATAATACTCCTAGTGTTTGGCGCAGACAAAGTGCCGGAAATTGCACGTGGCCTGGGCAAAGCTATGCGACAAGTAAAAGATGCTACAAACGATATTAAATCGGAAATTACCAAAAGTGCCGAAAAACAAGGGATAGATATTGATATTTCTAAAGACGTTAAACAACAAATAGACAAAGTAAAAGAAGACGTTGAAGAAGTTACTGGCCCCGTTAAAAGAAGATTCTAAAATTTTAATCTGAATTTATTTTAGCCAATAAATCGCGAAATAGTTAGGCCATCCCGAATAGGGAGAATTACAGTTTCCAGTTTTGAATGCTCGTTCAAGAGTTTATTATAGTGTAATAGAGCTTTTGTATCGTCATCGCCTTCCTTCAATTCTTCAACAACCTTTCCGCTCCACAGTACATTATCGCTTAAAATCACTGACCCCTTTTTTAACTTTGGAAGAATGATTTCCAAATAGTTGGGATAATTATTTTTGTCGGCATCAATAAACACCAAATCGAAGGTTTTTTCGAGTTTAGGAATGACCTCCAAAGCATTTCCCAAATGCTGAAAAATCTGCTTTCCGAAAGGTGATTCGTCAAAATATTTTCGTTGGAAATCATACAATTCCTCGTTGATGTCTATGGTGTGAAGTTCGCCATTTTCCTGTATCCCTTCCGCTAAACAAAGTGCCGAATACCCCGTATAGGTACCAATTTCCAAAATGTTTTGAGGACGAATCAATTTTGAAAGCATACTCAAAATCCGGCCTTGTAAATGTCCGCTCAGCATGCGTGGTTGCAGCTGTTTCTGCCAAGTTTCCCGGTTTAATTTTTGAAGTAATTTTGGTTCAGGATGTGAATGTTTTTCTACGTAATCGTTTATTTTTTCGGGAAGGAAATCCATGGCTATGTAGTTTTCGTGTCTTAAATCAATTCTTTATACGTTTTGTTTTCAGTGCTCTCAACAAATTCATCCAACAATCTTTTATTGATTGAAATGTTGTTAGGCACTATTCGCAAACGATATTTACTTTCCCCAATAAAGGTGAAAAGATCGCGCCGATCCAGTTTTTGCGAATCATCCAATTGTAGAATATCATTTATATTTTCAATAATTCGGGTAAGATATGTTTGGTTTTTAATTTCTCCACCAAGGTTTACAGGAATAGTCTGCGCTTCGCCTTCGGTGTATTTTCTGCGGATGGCAAATTTCAAAAGATTTTTATACTGCGTGGTTTTTGATCCAAAATCGATAGTCTGATCGTAAATGTTTTTCGTTGGGATGTTTAGTTTCACCAAACTCCAATCCAAAAAATGGATTGTAATTTCATTCGGTTTTGGTGTGCTTGCAAGCCGAATAACCCAAGTTGTCGCCAAAACCAAAAAGATTGAAATCAAGGAAGTTTTCGCAATAATTTTGATGAAGTTGTTGCTGAAATCATTTCCGAAGGTGAGAAAAACTTCAGAAATTTGGGAAACGAAAATCAAAACTATCACCAAAATTGAAATGACGCCAATCACTCTCAACCCGCGATAGGCAAAAGTTCTATAGAATGAAATGCCCAATAAATAGCACAAAAATGCCGAGAGCATTAAATCCGGAATTCCGCTAATCCGTATGTTTTTTATGATATTATTTTCGCCCAAAACAAAAGGCAAAACGAATGTGAGAACCGAGGTTAAAATAATAACCGCAATAATTTTTTTGATGTTTTTTTTATGGTGGTAAATAAAGCCCGGCGCGTAATAAAAGTAGAAAAGCGCCAGCAGTAAAAACATATTGTTAACAATAGAAAATAGGTTTACTGCCAACTGATAACCTTGAGTTTCGGTATAATTGAATATGGTTCCACCATATATCCAACACCCAGAAATTACCCAAATAAACATAGCCAGACTTAGGTAAAGCAATCCTTTATCTACTCGTTTTTGCGAATCGTTTTCTTCTAGAAGTTGACTAAAACGCGCTCGGATATTAAACCAAAGTGCAAGCAACAAAACCCCGCCAATAAAGGAAATACATATATGCGAGAGAATGTAGAATTTAGCTACTTCTGTCATTTTATCCCAAAATTCGATTAACTAATTTTTTCTTTGCGGTTTCATCATCGCCACATAACCACTGAATTACATTGTCTTCCCACATGGCATCGGCCTGGTCTTGGGTTACAATATTGCGTTCTAAGGCAAGATCTAAAATTTTCCCTGGATATGAAGATTGGGGGGCGCTTTCCATTTCGCCCAGCGGATACGGATCATCGAGCCCAACCAAAACCTGTTTTGCGCCTTGGTTTCTTACTACCAATTCCAATGATCCTGTGTCGTGAACCAAAGTGTCGAAAAAAATATTTTTATGTCCAACAGATTTCCGCGGATGTGTTTTCCCTTCAAAAAGATCGGGGCGACCATCAAAACCTTGAATTCTTCTTCCCAAATTTATCTGTGCCAACTGGCCGCCGTGGGCAAAGCAGGTCCGCATTCCTGGGTATTTATCTGCGTAGCCATTTAAAGTAAGGAAATGGTAGGCATCGGCACACTGGGCGAGCATCCAAATAAGGTGGAATCTCCAAGCTGTATTTTCGAGTTTTATGAATTTTTCGCCATCGTAGGGATGTATTTCAACTGCTAAATTATATTTTGAAGCAAGTTCAAAAATAGGTTCGTTTTCTTCGTCAAAAATACATCGCCACGTTCCGATGGTATCCATGTAATGGGTAGGCAAACACAACAATTGAAGTCCAAGTTCTTCCACGCAGCGTTCAATTTCCCAAAGTGCGCCACGTACAAAACCAGGGTGAACTACAAAACCGCAGGTAAATTTTGATGGATTGTTATGTTGAATTTTTGCGTTAAAATCATTCTGAAAACGCAAGGCTTGCTTCATTTCTTCCACACGCAGCCCGTTTCCATAGAGTTGGGACAGGTTTAAAACCACGGCGTGATCTATTTTAAATCGTTCCATCCACTCCAATTTTTCATTTAAAAAGAAACTGGAATCGGTTACGGGACGGCTCCAATCTTTTTGGAGCATATATTTTCGGTCTTTATCTACCCAAAAAATTCCCTTATCCTGCATAAACTGTGGAATTTCTTCAGGATAGGGTAGAAGGTGTGAGTGGCCGTTAATGCGGAGTTTTCGTTTCATAAGCAGTTCCCGTGAAGGCGGGAATCTTTTTAATTTAAAATAAATTATTGTTTAAAGTTACAAACTTCTAAACATTAGACCTACAAGGTTGTAAAAACCTTGCAGGACTGGGTTCTTTTATAAGTTACAAACTTTTGGTTCGCCCACCATCAACCGGAAGATTGATTCCGTTGATGTAACTCGCAGCCTCCGTTGCCAAAAACGCGACGGCATTGGCAATTTCTCCCGGCTGTGCGAAACGGCGGGCAGGAACAATGCTTTTCATAAAGTCGCTGGCTTCTTTTTCGGTTTTATTCATTTTTTTGGCGGCGTTGCCAACAATATCTTCTAGTCGGTCTGTAGCTGTAAAACCCGGCAATACATTGTTTACCGTTATCCCGAATTGACCCAATTCATTGGCCAAGGTTTTGCTCCAGCTCGATACGGCGCCGCGTATAGTGTTGCTTACGCCAAGCCCATCTATAGGTTGCTTTACCGAAGTGGAGATAATATTTATAATTCTGCCATAATCTGCTTCCTTCATTCGCGGAACCAAAGCCTGTACCAATATTTGATTGCAAATTAAATGCATTGAAAAGGCTTTTTCGAACTCATCGGTTTCTGCCGAAAAGATGGGTCCGCCTTTCGGTCCGCCGGTATTGTTCACCAATATATGAAAGGTTTTGTTCGAAGCTGCCAGCTCCGCCTTTTGTTTCACCTGTTTCGGATTTGTAAAATCTGCTACAAAATAATTGTGTTTTTGACCTTTTTCGTGTGGCAATTCGATTAAAGTTTCCTTTAATTTTTCTTCATTACGAGCAACCAAAGTTACCGTTGCTCCCAATTTTGCCAATTGAATTGCAGTTGCTTTCCCAATGCCTGCAGTACTTCCGCAGACCATTGCATTTTTATTTGTTAAATCTAAATTCATTTATTGTAGTATTGAGTATTGAGTATTGAGTATTGAGTATTGAGTTTTCGATTTCGATTTGAGTTTCAGTTTCGTTTTTACTCATATTTTATACAAACATTCTTCGCTTCCGTAAAAAAACGAAGTGCTTCAAATCCGCCTTCGCGACCTACACCGCTGTCTTTCATTCCGCCGAAAGGAGTTCGTAAATCGCGGTTTAACCACGTGTTCACCCAAACAATTCCAGCTTGAATTTCTTTTGAAATACGCATCGTTCTATTTAAATCTGAAGTCCAGAGCGTTGACGATAAACCATATTTTACCGAATTAGCCATTTGCAATGCCTCTTCGTCGGTTTTAAAAGACATAATTGTAACGACGGGTCCGAAGATTTCTTCTTGGTTTACGCGGCATTGATTGTCAAAAACTTCGATTACTGTGGGTTCCAAGTAGTAACCATTTTCAAAGTTTTTCACTGTTACTTTATTTCCACCGTAAATAATTTTTCCGCCTTCCTTTGTGGCGAGATTTATATACGATTGAACTTTTTCCAAATGTGGTTTTGAAACCAAAGCTCCAATATTTGTTTCGGCATCAAACGGATTTCCTATTTTCAGCTGTTTTACTTTTTCAACAAAATCTTTTTTGAATTTTTCGTAAATCGGTTTTTCAACAAAAATCCTACTTCCGCAAAGGCAGATTTGGCCTTGATTTGAAAACGAAGAGCGAACGGTTACGTCCAGCATTTTTTCATAGTCGCAATCGGCGAAGATGAGGTTTGGGTTTTTTCCGCCCAATTCCAAAGACAATTTTTTAAACATTGGTGCAGCGGTGCGGGCAATGTGTTCGCCCGTTTTGGTTCCACCGGTGAAAGAAATGGCTTTAATGTTTTTATGCTCCACAATGGCCTGCCCTGCGGATGGTCCCGTGCCGTGAACGATATTTAAAACGCCTTTTGGCAACCCTGCTTCGGTACATATTTCACCCAAAAGAAAAGCGGTCATTGGAGTCACTTCGCTTGGTTTTGCTACTACCGTATTTCCTGCGGCGATTGCAGGTGCGATTTTCCACGAGAACAAATACAACGGAAGATTCCACGGCGAAATACAGCCCACTACTCCTAACGGCTGTCGTAGGGTGAAATTCATCGTATTTAATCCAACGCTTTCGTGTGCTTCGCTGGAAAATTGTGTGATTGCATTTGCGAAAAAACGGAAGTTTGCCGAAGCTCTAGGAATATCAACTGCCAAAGCCAAACTCAAAGGTTTGCCGTTATCTTTTGCTTCGGCTTTGGCCAAATCGACCAGGTTTTTATCAATTAAATCTGCAATTTTTAAAAGAATTTTACTTCGCTCGTCTATTGTGGTATTGCTCCATTTTGGGAATGTTTCCTTCGCTGCTTGGTAGGCAGTTTCAATATCCTCGCCATTTGAATTTGCTATCTGCGAATACACTTCGCCATTGGAAGGATTGTAATTATCCAACCATTTTTTTGAAAGTGGTTCAACGTATTCGCCGTTTATGTAGTTTAAGATTTTTTGCATTACCTAGTTTTTTTCAGCAAACATTTCCTCAAATGCACTGTAAACTGCTAAATGAAGAGCATCACCGTGGTCTTGTTCTTTTAGAAATTTATAATGTAATTCGGTATTCTTCTTCTTCGTTTTCATCAATTTTTCATAGAGTTCCGTTGCAACTCTTTTCATCCAATCTCCCTCTTCGCCTACGGCTACAAAAATTGATTTATTTGTTTTGTATGGTTCGGGCGTGGTTTTCAGCAAAGATTCGTAATCATACCATAAACTTGGACTTACAATGATATAATTATCGAACATATCTGGTTTTTTGAAAAGTATTTCAGTTGCCAAAAGACCCCCTAAAGATTGGCCAATGAGTGTTTTTTCCGAAGAAACATTATATGTTTTTTCAATGAGTGGCTGAACTTCTTCATCTATAAATTTTATAAATAGCGCGGAATGCCCCGTAGTTGGATATTTTTTTACATATTCCTTATCGGTTGAAGGATAGGTGTAATCTTTTTTTCTATCAATATTCGCTATTCCCACTACAATTGTTTCGGGCACCAAATTTATCCACGAAAATGAACCGAACTGCACAAGGCCGGCGATATGCAAAAAATCCTCATCTATTGAACCATCGAGCAGATAAATGACGGGATATTTTTTTGAAGCATCCACGGAATAACTGTTGGGCAAATAAATATTTAAAATTCTCTTTTCATTTAAAACTTTTGAATGAAAGCTAACTGTTTCACCAATAGATAATGGCTTTTTATCCACGATTTCCTGTGCCGCAACGGTGAAAATTGCGATCATAAAAATTGCCATGGATGAAATGATTTTTATTTTCATATGTTACCGTGGTTTATAGGCCATAGCCTTTATCTCTACCACCAAATGCGGATGCGGCAATTGATGCACAGCAACCGTAGTACGTGTTGGTCCTGTTTCTTTGTTGAAATATTCGGCGTACACTTGGTTGTACCCGGCAAAGTCGTTCATATTTACTAAAAAACTGGTTACGTCCACCACATCGGCCATTGTTGCGCCTTCGGTGGCTAAGTAATCTTTTATGTTTTCGAGCACGGCACGGGTTTGTTCCTTTATATCGAAATGCATCGTGCCCAATTCGTCAATTTTATTAACGCCTGCAAAAGTGTTGTCAGGCAAACGCGAACTTGTACCGCTAATAAATATAAAATCGCCCACGCGCTTTACGTGCGGATATGCGCCGCGCGGCGTTGCTTTTCCTTCCACTACATTCCCGCGAAGGCGGGAATCTTTTTCATTGTTTTCCATAGTTTGCTTTTAATCCTGCAAGGTTTTCAAAACCTTGTAGGTCTTTATTATTGTGATTTATACCTACAAGGTGGCCTGCGGCAACACCTTGCAGGAAGTATTTAGCCAAACGCCACTTCATCATCGCGAAGAATGGCCTCGGTTTCTTTTTTCACCAGTTCTAGTTTTTCTTTTAAAGACATTTCTTCCGAAATTTTTCCATCGTCCAAAAGATTTAAAATTGCTTTGTCTTGTGCGCGTCCGCGTTTCAATGCTTCGGAGTACGAAATAGATTCCTTAAAGGTAACCAAAGAATATTTGCTGTAATACTCTTCAGGGAATTCTGCTTCAAAAACGGTTTCCAGTTTCCTTTTGCGTTGGAAAATTTCCATTGCCGTGTGCTCTTTCATTTCGTGGAAATTATCTACTGCCAAATCTGCTATAGCATCGGCATCCTTTTTCCTTCTTTTTTCGTATTCTGAAAAAACTATGTTCCAATCAACTTCTTTCTTTTGGAGAGGTTGTTGGAGGCTTGATAATACTTCATCAAAAACCACCACATCTTCGAAGGAAGCGTTCATTCCCTGTCCGTAAAATGGAACGATGGCATGTGCGGCATCGCCCATTAATAGTATTTTTCCGAAGGAATGCCAGGGCGAACACTTTACCGTGCCCAACTGCCCGATGGGATTGGTAAAAAATTCATCGGCTAGGTTGGGAATCATTTCTACCACATCGGGAAATTCCTTATTGAAATATTCGTACACCATTTCTGGCGTTGTTAAATTGGCGAAACAATAGTCGCTATTTTCATACGGAAGAAATAATGTTACGGTAAAACTACCGTCCAGATTTGGTAGTGCAATAAGCATATCTTCGCCGCGCGGCCAAATGTGCAGGGCGTTTTTATAGGTTCTATAACCACCGTTTTCGGTAGCGGGAATTTCCAGTTCTTTATAACCGTGGCTAAGCCATTGTTGTGAAAAACTAAACAGAAATTTATGGCTGTCGAACATATTTTTCCGCACTGCTGAACCTGCGCCATCTGTGCCGAAAATTACATCTGCCTGAATTTTAAGTTCCTTTTTAGTGTTGAAATCTTTAAATACTGCAGAAGCGTTTTCCAAATCAACTTCTTCACAAGCGTGGTTGAAAATAATTTTTACGTTCGGTATTTTTTCGGCTTCATCTAATAACAACATATTTAAACCGGGGCGGGAAACAGAGTTAATATATTCGTCTTTTCTACCGCTATACGGACTCAAAAATGTATTGCTTTTTGCATCGTGAATCATCCTGCCATTCATTGGGATACAGAGTTTTTTCGCTTCCTCTTCAACACCTGCAAGTCGCAAACCGCGCAGACCGCGATCACTCAGTGCTAAATTTATAGAGCGACCCGCATCTTGAGTTACTTTTCGTAAATCGGGGCGTTTTTCTACTAAGGTTACTTCAAAACCGCGCTGCGCCATTCGCAAAGCGAGGAGGCTTCCGCAGAGGCCGGCGCCGATGATTAGGATATTATTCATTGTCAATTTTTATTTTTTATTCCATCCTGCAAGGTTTTTAGATCTCTCCTGCAAGGTTTCCAAAACCCTGTAGGTATTTAAATCTTTAGCTTGAAGACCTACAAGGAGGCCTGCGGCAAAACCTTGCAGGTTAGTTTAAAATTTCCTTTAATTTTTCCGAAAATCGAAATACATCTTCAAAACTATTATAAAGTGGGGCGGGAGCAACGCGAATTACATCCGGTTCGCGCCAATCGCTTATTACACCTGCTTCGGTGAGTTTGGTATGTAGGCGCTTGTCGGCATTTTTCACTTGAATTGAAAGCTGGCAGCCGCGTTCTTCCGGGTTTCGCGGAGTTATAATTTTAATGGAACTGTTATTCATTTCATCTAAAAGAAATTCCAAAAAACCAGTTAGTTTGTCAGATTTTTTCCGAAGGTTATCAAAACCCGCCTCCTCAAAAGTATCTAACGAGGCACGAATTGCAGCCATTGATAAAATTGGCGGATTACTGAGTTGCCAACCTTCGGCGCCCGGGAGGGCATCAAACTCGTGCCGCATATTAAAACGTGTTTTTTTATTGTGGCCCCACCATCCTGCAAAGCGATTTAATTTTTCATTATTGGCGTGGCGTTCGTGAACAAAGCAACCGCCCAAACTTCCCGGGCCGCTGTTTAAATATTTATAGGTGCACCAAACGGCGAAGTCTGCTCCAGAATCGTGCAAATTTGGTTGAATATTGCCTGCGCCGTGTGCCAAATCGAAACCGACCATGCAGTTGTATTTATGGCCGAGCTCGGTAATTTTTTTTAAGGGAAAGGATTGGCCTGTGTAATAATTGGTGCTGCCAATCATTAACAAAGTTATTTCGTTGCCGTGGTTTTTTAAAATTTCCTCTAAATCTTCAAACCGGCAAAGTTCTTCGCCAGCTCTGGGTTTCCAAAGAATCAGGCCATCCTTCGGGTTTATTCCGTGAAATTTTAATTGGCTTTCCACTGCGTATTTATCGCTGGGAAACGCGTCGCTTTCAACCACAATTTTATACTTTGTTTTTGTGGGTTGATAAAATGAAACCATCATTAAATGAAGGTTGGTCGTAAGTGTATTCATTACAACTACTTCCGAAGGTTTTGCGCCCACAATTTTGCTCATAGTTGCGGTTAAAAATTCGTGGTAGGGAAGCCAAGGATGCTTGCCTTCAACATGCCCTTCAACGCCCAGATTTGCCCAATCTGTAAGTTCTTCTTTTATATATTCTGAAGTTATTTTGGGCTGCAGTCCGAGTGAATTTCCACAGAGATAAATAAGTGTTTCTCCGGAAGGATTTTTTGGAATATGAAATCTATTTCTGAAAGATGCTAAGCTGTCTTCGGCATCTTGTTTTCTTGCGTATTCTAAAGAGTTTTGGAACATTGGGCTGTGTTGGATTTTATCGGCTTTTCACAAAAATAGGAATTAAAATTTGTTTAATTGGCAGTTTCTTTTTCCACCGAAATATTAGTGAAATACAACTTAAAATTGTCGGTGCTATCCTTATGGGTTTTTGCAATTTCAATTCCGTTAAAATCTTCGTAATCTTCCCAAGTTGTGCTCATAGTGGGTTTTTCGGCATTTGCCTTTCTGTAATTCCACTCTCTGATTTTAAGGTTTTTGTCATAAAAAAAGTCGTAGGAATCGCCAGGCGTATATCCTCCATCATTGCCATAAACAATTGTTAATTGATTTAAAGTATCTTTTGAAATTGGAGCCACGGCATTATCCTTTTCCGAAAATGTAATACCTTCATCCCAAACCAATTGAAAGGGAGCCAATAACCAATATTTATCGTTAATAAAAGCTGCGTCGGTTTTTTGGGTTAAACTATCCATTTGCGAACGGTTGTAGTTTATGGTATCCGTAGCCGAAATCATTGTTACTGTTGCAGTTTTTGGTTTCCAGATCCACGAGCGATGAAAATGGTTTTCGCCGCGATCTACATTAAAAGTGAATGCAATTTCTGAAACTTTATTCCAGCTATTAAGGCCGTTGGCGTTTGCAATTTGATGCCGAATATCTATATTTTGAATAGAATCGGTTTTGAGTACAATTCCGTCGGCATTTTTGTTTGCAGATTTTTGGTTGTTATTACAGCCACTCAGCGTTAAAGCACACAAGAGTAGAACATACGTATATTTCATAGATTGAGATGTTTTATGTAAAAGTAAGGAATACTTTTGGCTTTCATATTTTTTGTATTTTTAATCTTTGGAAACATTAAATTCTATTTGCTATGCGCGTAATTGATAATAAGGAAAAAAATAGATTTGAAGCTGAAGTTGATGGCCACAAAGCTATTATTGAATATACTGTAAAACCCGGTGTATTATCGTTAGATCATACTGAAGTTCCCAAAGAACTTTCGGGTCAGGGAATTGCAAGTGAAATGACCGAAATGGTTTTGCTGCAAATTGAACTCAGGGGATTAAAAGTTATTCCCACCTGTCCGTTTATTAAAAAATATATTGAAAAACATCCTGAATGGAAGTCGATTGTAGAAAACTAATATAAAAAAGGCCCTTTCAAAAATGTTTGAAAGGGCCTTTTGTTTTTGTTCTATTTTAATTAATCTACTGCGTCTTCTATATCGTCCGCAACGTCTTCAATTTCGTCTCCTACTGTTTTATTTTCGCGACAGCTTACAAAGCTAGTGCTCATTAAGCCTACGGCAAATAAAATTAAAAATACTTTTTTCATAATTAAATTGTTGTTTTAAGGTTAGTGATTTATTATAATTACGGTCTGCGGCCTGTTGCTAATCGGTACAAAATACCAATTATAGCCAAGACGAGTAAAATGTGAATTAGGCTTCCAACAGCTTCTCCGAACCCGAAGAATCCTATAAGCCATCCTAAAATTAGGAGTACTACAATTAACCAAATGATGTCACCCATGTTATAAGTTTTTAGTGTTAATGAATTTAAATTTACAATAAAACCAACATGCTCAACATGTTTTTAACCCATCTTTAACGAAAACTGCAAAAAAATACCAAAAGAGTTAATAATTATGTTTTTTGAGTTAATACCGTAATTTTTCCATATTTGTACAATGAAAGATTCTGAAAAATTTGAAATTAACAAGCAAACGTGGAACAATAAAGTTGCGGTTCATGCCAAAAGTGATTTTTACGACTTGGCCAATTTTAAAAATGGAAGTAGTTCTCTTAAATCATACGAAATAGAGGCTTTAGGCGATATCTCGAAAAAAAACCTATTGCATCTTCAGTGTCATTTTGGACAAGACACATTGAGCTTGTCCAGAATGGGAGCCAAATGTACTGGCGTAGATATTTCAGACGAAGGAATTAAATTGGCAAAACAATTAAATTTAGAGTTGAATTTGAATGCGAAATTTGTTTGTTGTAATGTTTTGGATACTTCTGATGTTGTATCTGAAAAATTCGATATTGTTTTTACCAGTTATGGAACCATCGGCTGGTTGCCCGAGTTAAAACCTTGGGCAAAGATGATTTCTGAAAGGCTTAAGCCGGATGGTTTTTTTTATATAGTAGATTTTCACCCCATAACGTGGATGTTTGATTATACCGTTGTACCGCCAAAATTAAAATATGGATACCAACAAAAGAAAGCGATTTACGAAGAATACGAAGGAACCTATGCCGATGAAAATTCAAAAATGGTAAGTAAAGAATACGGCTGGAACCATGGGTTGGGCGAAATAATTTCATCCTTAACCAATGCCGGCCTTTATATTGAATATTTAAATGAACACGATGCATCGCCGTACGATATATTTCCAGGTTTAACGAAAAATACGGAGGGAATGTATGAATTGACAAATAAACTATATCCACTAATTTTTGAAGTAAAGGCAAAAAAAATTAATGTCTAAATAGCTAAATTGAAGATTGTATCCTGCAAGGTTAATAACTTCTATAGACTAAATGCCGATCTAAAATTAATGAGCTGTATTTTCCTTGAGCAATTCCGGCATTTTCTTTTTAAACTTATTCAACCTTGGAATGGAGACGTTTTGAATATACGGATTGCCCGGATTGTTGCGCTCATAATTCTGGTGATAGGCCTCGGCTTCCCAAAATTTTTGAAATGGTAAAACTTGGGCAGCCACTTTGTCATCTCCTAATTGCTTGTTTAATTCGGTTATTTTTTCATCGATAATTTTCTTTTCAGAATCGTTTTGATAAAAAATTATGGAGCGGTAAGATGCTCCACGATCTGGGCCTTGACCGTTTACCTGTGTTACATTTTGCGATGCAAAATACACATCTACCAGCTGATTGAAGTTAACTATACTAGGATCGTAAAGAACTTCTACCGCCTCGGCGTGGTCTGCGTGATTTTCATAAGTTGGATTTTTTGACTGTCCGCCGCTATATCCCGAAATTGCTTCTTTTACACCGTTTACACTTTCGTAAATTGCTTCAACGCACCAAAAACAACCACTCGCAAAATAGGCTTTTTTTAGTCCGTTAACCGCTTCAGTTTGTACTGGAGTTTGTTCTTTCTGCGCAATTGCTTCCGCTCGTTTATGATCTTTATTTGAAGGTTTGCACGCACCATTGAGCGAAAAAAGAAATATGCTAGCAATTAATATGGTTGTCTTTTTCATTTTATTGTTTTTGTGTTGGTCTGAAATAATTATAATACCTTGCAATTAAAGTACAAAAAAAGCCCTCACTTTATGTGAAGGCTTTGTTATAAAATAGGGTTAACTATTATTTAAGTTTGGAAAAAACAGCTTCCATTTTTTCGCGTTCTTCAGTTGCTAAATCTGGATCTACCAATATACGGCCACTGTGCTCGTCTGTAATAATTTTTTTACGACCAGCAATCTCCATTTGTACTTGTGGTGGAATAGTGAAAAATGAACCTCCGGATGCGCCGCGTTCTACGGGTACAACAGCCAAGCCATTTTTTACATTGGCACGGATTCTTTTGTATGCTTTAATAAGGCGGGGCTCAATTTGAGTTTCGTAGTTTTCAGATTGCTTGATAAGCGTTTGCTCTTCTTTTTCAGTTTCTTTCAAAATCTCGTCAAGCTCGTTTTGTTTGTGTTTCAAGTGTTCAGAACGCTCATTAAAACGTGCTTTTGTGTCTTCAATAACCTGACTTTTTTGCTCTATTTGTGCGCGAAATTCCTTAATGTTTTTTTCAGCAAGTTGAATTTCCAATTCTTGAAATTCAATTTCCTTAGTTAAGGAATTATACTCGCGGTTATTGCGAACATTATCCTGCTGTGAGGCGTATTTTTTAATGAGGTTTTTAGATTCCTCTATGTTGTTCTTTTTTTCCTTAATTTGATCTTCAATCACTTCAAGATCTGCATTAAGTTTTTCTAAACGAGTGTTCATTCCTGCTACTTCGTCTTCAAGATCTTCAACTTCTAAAGGAAGTTCGCCACGAACACTTCTAATTTCATCTATTCTTGAATCAATAAGTTGAAGGTCGTATAATGCTCTTAACTTTTCTTCAACAGTAACTTCGGTTTTTGTTGCCATAAATTATAAATAGCTAATAGGATTGGTATTTATTTGTGATAAAAGTACCCTGCTTGCCGACAAGGAGGGTGCAAAATTAGTCATTTTTTTCTTAAGGAAAGAATGTAATAGGTCTTTTGTGAATTGTTCGCTTTCATAATGTCCAATATCTGCCAGAAGTAGTGTGTTTTCGGCCTTAAAAAAATCATGATATTTAAAATCTGCCGAAATAAATACGTCAGCACCAGCACTTTTTGCGTTTGGAATGGCAAAACTTCCGCTACCGCCAAGCACGGCAACGCGCTTAATTGGCTTTTTAAGCAAGGGAGAATAGCGCACACAATCTGTTTTCATTGTTGTCTTTATAAAGTGCAGAAATTCAGTTTCATCCATGGGTGTTTTTAATTCGCCTATCATGCCCATGCCCAAATGCTGATTTAGATTTTCGAGTGTAGTAATTTCATAAGCTACCTCTTCATACGGGTGTGCGATAAAAAGAGATTTTAAAATTTCATTTTGCAAGTGTTTTTCGAAGGTAACCCCAATTTGAATTTCTTCTTCAAAGTGAATCTCACCTTTTTTTCCAATCATGGGATTAGCTGCTTCATTTCCTTTAAAACTTCCGTTTCCTTTTATATTGAAACTACAATTTTCATAATTGCCAATAGTGCCTGCACCTGCCGAAAAGAGTGCGTTTCGAACGTTTTCCGCATCTTTTGAAGGAACAAAAGTGATGAGTTTTTTAATGGTTTCTGATTGAGGTATTAAAATTTTTCTGTTTTGCAATCCGAGCTTTTCGCAAATCATTGCATTTACACCGTTCCACGAGTTATCGAGCGCCGTGTGGTTTGAAAAAATGGCAATATCATTTTTTATTGCCTTCTGTACTACGCGTTCCACATAGGTTTTTCCGGTTAATTTTTTTAGTCCGGAAAAAACAATAGGATGAAAGCTTACGATAAGGTTGCAGTTTTTTTCAATAGCTTCATCTACCACATCTTCTAAAGTGTCTAAGGTTACCAGGATACCCGAAACAGCAGCATTGGCATCGCCAACGAGCAATCCGGTATTGTCAAAGCTTTCGGAATAGGATAGTGGAGCGAGCTCCTCGAGTAGTGAAATTACGTGCTTTATCTTCATTTTTTTAGTTTCAGTAAAGATAGTAGTTTAAAAATTTTTTGAAGAAAATGAAATGCACATTATAATTTGAAATGTTTATGGTAAAGATTTCCACGTTCGAGGGAATTTGTACTTTCGTAAGATGAATTTGCTTCGAAAGCTTCTTTTTCCATTTTCGTTGTTATATGGCGCAATTACAGCACTCCGCAATTGGCTTTACGATTCGGGTTGGCTTAAAAGTAAAGCCTATAATCTTCCCGTTATTTGCGTGGGTAACCTAACAACGGGCGGCACCGGAAAGTCGCCAATGATTGAATTACTTGTTTCCTATTTAAAAAAGGAAAAAAATGTTGCCGTTTTAAGTCGTGGCTATAAGCGAAATACCTCCGGTTATTTTGAAGTACAACTTAATAGTACGGTTGAAGAGGTTGGGGATGAGCCGCTTCAATTTAAGAAGAAATTTCCCGAAATAACCGTAGCTGTCTGCGAAGATCGGCAAACGGGAATTGAAAAGTTACAGAAAACGGCATCGGTAATTTTGTTGGATGACGCTTTTCAGCATCGAAAGGTTGCTGCTTCGTTAAACATTTTGTTAACGCCTTTCCACAATTTATATGTTAGTGATTGTATGCTGCCCACCGGCAACTTGCGCGAACCTAAATTTGGTGCTAAACGCGCCGATATAATTGTAGTTACAAAATGTCCTGACAACATGAGTAATGATACTATCGCAACTACACAAAGGAAGCTAAACCCCAAGCCCAATCAAGCTGTTTATTTTTCGAAAATAGGATATGCTTCCATTATTAAAAACACTACGCAACAAAAGCCCCTTACATATTTAAAAAATAGACCGTTTTTGCTGGTTACAGGTATTGCCAATCCAAAACCGTTGGTTGCTTTTTTAAAGGAAGAAGGATTGGTATTTAAGGAAAGTAGGTTTGCAGACCATCACAATTTCACGGAGGCTGAAATTAACAACCTAAAAAATGAAGCTATAATTTTAACAACGGAAAAAGACTTTATGCGGTTGGGGTCTATTGCCAATTCAACAGAAGTTTATTATTTACCTATAACAACGGTGCTGCTAAACAATTCTGAAGCACATTTTAAAAGCAGTATATATGCTGCGATTGAAGAATAGTGAACAACTAGCGTATTAAAAACTCATTCCCACTGATTGCTCTTTTAATTTTTTCGAAGAAATCTTCGGCATTAAATGGTTTGGGAATAAATTCATTAAAACCAGCTTTGTAGAAGTCTTCTAAATTTTCTTCAATCGTAATTGCGGTCAGGGCAATAATGGGTACGGTTTTATTAAACTCACGAATTTGTTTTGTGGCTTCAATTCCGCTTATTCCGGGCATGTGTATATCCATTAATATTACATCAAAATCGTTTTCTCTAACTTGTTTAACTGCGTCCATACCGTTATCGACGACAGCACATACCATATTTTTTTTCTCGAGTATTTTTTTAGTAATCATTTGGTTTATTTTGTTGTCTTCAACAATTAAAACCTTTTTGTTTTCGAGTATATCACTTTCAACAACAACATCTATTTTTTCAGGTTTTTTACTGTCGCCTGTAGTTTCAGAAATGTCGTAACTTATAGTAAACCAAAACTTGGAACCTTCACCGAGTTTACTTTCAAGAAATATTTGGCTTCCCATAATTTCTAATAGATTTTTAACGATAGAAAGCCCAAGACCGGTACCGCCATATTTTCTGTTTATTTGAAGTGAACCTTGCGAAAATGATTCAAAAATGGTGTTTTGTTTCTTTTTTGAAATCCCGTCGCCAGTATCTTCCACCTCAAAATGTACAATAACTTTTTTGGGAAGTTTTTCGGCCGTTTTTACTCGTACCCAGATATCGCCGTTTTCGGTAAATTTGATAGAATTACTGATTAAATTAATGAGAATTTGCGATATTTTGAGGGAGTCTCCCATGACAATATTGGGGAGGGAGTTATCGTATTCGTAATGCAGCGTATTGTTTTTTGCTTCCGACGATTTTTTTAAAGCTATTAAAACCCCGTCGATGCGTTTTTTTAAATTAAAAGGCACTTTCTCAATTTCTACTTTGTTTGCTTCAAGCTTGTTTAAATCTAAAATATTATTGATTAACGAAAGCAAATATTCCCCAGAAAATTTAAGTGAATTTAGATGTTCCTTTTGCTCGGGTTTTGGATCTTCTTCTAACAGTAAATGCGTTAGGCCAGTAACAGTGTACATTGGAGTGCGTAATTCGTGCGTAATTGTTGAAAGGAATTGTGCTTTGGCCTGTGAGGCGCGCTCGGCGTTTTCCTTTGCTTCTTGAAGTTCGGTATTTTTATCTTGTAAAAGCTCATTGGCTTTTGCTCGTAAATTGTTGTTCTTATAAAGGGAAAGCGTTAAAAGTGAAAGAATTAAAATTAAGGCTATACTCAGCCAGCCTGTAAGTTTACCAAAAAATAGCGATTTATCCTGCTTTCGTAAATCGTCTTGTTGATTGGCTATAATTTGGTTAAGATCGCCAATGGCAGATTCGCCTTGTAAGCCTTTTTCAATTGCTTTTAAATGAATTTGATGCAAAGAATCTTTATGCCTTATATAGTATCTAAATTCCTGTTCGGCAATTGCATTTTTTTTCTCGGCAATATATATTTGCGAATTGATGCGACGTTTTTCTACCAGTAATTTTGAATATCCCCGTTTAGTTGAAATATTTGTAACCTTTTGTAAAAAATTTTTAGCTTCTAATAACGGATTTGGATATGACAAAGAATCTACTAGCGTTAGGGCGTCTGCAAGATTTGTATATGCCAATGCTTCTTCAAATGGTCGTTTTTGTGTTTTAAAACTTTTTGCAGCAATTTTCAAGTTTGTTATACACTCATTGTAGTTGCCGCGGTACAATTGTAACAGGCCTATACCATAATAATAATTTGCTTTGCTATCTGTATCTTCTAGCGCGGTGTAAATAGAATCTGACTTGTTTAAAAATTTTTCGGCTTTCTTTATTTTTCCTTGAGAAATTAAAATAATACCATACAAGTTATATGCATTGCCAAGCTTGTAATAATTATTATACATTTCTTGGTTGCTTATTGCTTTTTCTACTTCTTCAATAGCCTTGTCAAAATACTCCAATTTATAGAACAACTCAGCAATATGGAGTTCTACATCGGGTTTGTAGCTTTTGTACTTTGGAAGTGATGCCAGTTTATTGGCGTCGTTTAAATATTTAATTGCTTCCATAAAGTTTTCATTTTCCAATGCTTTTTTTGCTGAAAACTGTAGCTGCTTTATGGTGACGATCGTGTCTTTTATCTGAAGAGAATAGGAACTTACCGAAATAAAGAAACACCAGATAAGGGGCAAGAGAATCTTGTATTTCAAACGAGGTAGGTGCATCTATTAGTTTATGTAATGAATAAATATAGTTATTTCAAGGAAATTCTTTCAATTAAATCTACGATTCTTGATGAATAGCCTATTTCGTTATCGTACCATCCAATTATTTTTACCATTTTTCCGATAACTGAAGTCATTTCGGAATCAAAAATACAGGAATGTGGATTGCCCACAATATCTATTGAAACAATAGGGTCTTCGGTATATTGAAGTATGCCAGCCAACGAATTTTCCGAAGCTTTTTTAAAGGCTTCATTTATCTCTTTAATGGTAACTTCTTTTTTTACATTTAATGTTACGTCTGTCAGAGAGCCATTGGGTACCGGAACACGAATTCCGCAACCTCCAATTACATCAGAAAGTTCAGGAAATATTTTGGTGAGCGCTTTTGCTGCACCCGTTGTGGTGGGAACAATAGATTGTCCGGCGGCACGGGCTCTTCGCAAATCGCGATGCGGCTGGTCGTGCAAGCTCTGATCTGTGGTATAACTATGCACAGTGGTAATATAAGCTTGCTCAATTCCACAAAGCTCATTTATTATTTTAAGCAGGGGCGCTGCATTATTAGTGGTGCACGATGCATTTGAAATTATTAAATCGTCGGGATCCAATATGTTGTCATTTACTCCTAAAACCACGGTTTTGATATCGTCTTCTAGTGGAGGTACAGAAAGGATTACCTTTTTTGCGCCATTTTTTAAATGATTCTCAAGTTGGTTTTTGTTTTTAAACTTACCCGTGCTTTCTATAACTACATCTACATCTGGCCAAGAAATAGATTCAATGCTTTTTTCTGAAGAAAATCTTACTTTCTTCCCGTCAACATTTACTTGCTCAGCCGTAAACGAAATATCTTTTTGTAAAACCCCGTGAATACTGTCGTATTTTAACAAATGGCTTAGTGTTTTTGTATCGGCCAGATCGTTTACCGCCACAACTTCAATTAAAGGGTGATTAATTAATAATCTAAAAACACTACGGCCAATACGGCCAAAACCATTAATGCCAACGGTAATTTTATTTTTCATTTTTTTTGAAATACTAATTATGTAAGGTGCTTTTGTGCTTTGTACGAAGAACGCACTAAGGCACCGCTTTCTACGTGTCTGAAACCCATTTCTAATCCTGCGGTTTCATATTTTTTAAATTGTTCAGGCGTAATAAATTCTTTTACCGGAAGGTGTTTTTTCGACGGCTGTAAATATTGCCCAATAGTTAAAATATCCAGTCCTATATTTTTTAAATCTTCCATTGTTTGCAGAACTTCGTCTTCCCGCTCGCCCAAGCCAAGCATAATACCACTTTTGGTTCTCGGCATTCCAGATTGTTTTAAATAATTTAGAACCTCTAGACTGCGTTCGTATTTAGCTTGTATGCGCACTTCGCGAGTTAAACGTTTAACCGTTTCCATATTATGGCTAATCACTTCGGGTTTTACCGCTATAATCCTATCAATGTTTCGGGTATTTCCCTGAAAGTCTGGAATTAAGGTTTCCAAAGTGGTTTCTGGATTCATTCGGCGAATTGCTTTTACGGTTTCGGCCCATATAATAGAGCCCATATCCTTTAGATCATCTCGGTCTACTGAAGTTACAACTGCATGCTTAATATTCATAAGCTTAATAGATCGGGCTACCTTTTCAGGCTCGTCCCAAGCTACGGTTTCGGGTCTTCCTGTTTTAACGCCGCAAAAACCGCAGGACCGCGTGCAAATATTTCCTAAAATCATAAAAGTGGCCGTGCCCTCGCCCCAACATTCGCCCATATTCGGGCAGCTGCCAGAGGTGCAGATGGTGTTAAGTTTATACTTATCTACCACGTTGCGGAGTTCGGTATATTTTTTTCCGGTAGGAAGTTTAACGCGTAACCATTTCGGTTTTGCTCCCGTAGGTGGGGATGGCTTTTGAATTTCCAATGTTTTTGTGCTCATAAGGGTAACAAAAGTACGAAAAAAAGCGCCCTAAGTGCCATACGTATTACCCCATTTTTTAGATGCAATTTTCGCTTTTTAGTTTTGGGTTTTGCGACTACTTTTGGGTGATAATTTCAGCAAGAAGCTTCCGTGCCCTTAACAGCCTTACTTTTACGTTGTTTAGGGGTTCTTTTAATGTTTCAGAAATTTCGTTGTAACTCATTTCTTGAAAATACCGAAGATTAATTACGTCCTGATAATGCGGTTTAAGTAGTTTTATGTACTGTAAGAGTTCGGCAAGATTCTGCTCTCGAATTAACTTGTCCTCGGGAGTAGGGGTTTGGTCTGCGATGCGTTGAACATGCTCGTTAGATGCATCTGTGGTATTTGAATAAATAGAAGCGTTCTTTTTACGAGTACGATCTATCTGAATGTTTTTTGAAATAGTAACCAACCAGGTGGAAAACGTATAATTTTCGTCAAAACTTTCAATTTTATCGAAAGCTTTAGCAAAAGTTTCAATGGTGATATCCTCGGCTTCGTGTTCGTTGCGAACTCTTTTTAGCTGAAAACCATACACTTCATTCCAATAATAATCTAACAGAAATTTGAAAGCGCTCTGCTTTCCTTTTTTTGCTTTTTCTAATTGGTGAATTATTTCTTCCGGGGTTATTTCCATCGCGAGTTTTTTTCGCCGCTGTTGGAAATAAAGATACTCAATTGTGTAACAATCAAAAACAATTCATAAAAAGGAATCAACAAAATTAAATCCTGTTCTCTTAATTTTTTTGCTGCCTTTCCAATAATGATGTATTGAACTAGCAACCGAAAAATCAAAATTCCAAGTCCAAAAACCCAAAATTGGGTAAGCAGTATAGCTATGGCTAATGCCCAAAATAATAAATTGCAGCAAAAATAAACAGCTAACAAAAAGCGGTGTTTTGGTTTATATAGTTTTGCGGTAGAATAATGTCTCTTTTTTTGTGTGGTCCATTTCTTCTTTTTCTTCTTCGGAATAGAATATGTAAAAGCTTCTGGCTCGGTGCAAAGTGCAACATTTTTCGCTGTTGCTGCTTCATTCACAAAAAGGTCGTCATCGCCTGAAGGAATTTTTATATGGCTCATAAAACCTTTGGTGTCATAATACAGATCGCTTGTATAGGCCAGATTTCTGCCTACGCCCATATAAGGATTTCCAGCCTTTGCATACGAAAAATATTGCACCGCTGTCATCAGGGTTTCAAATCGAATAATTTTGTTTAAAAAGCCCGGTTGCTTTTCATAGGCGCCATAGCCCAGTACCAATTGTTTTTTGTCTGAGAATTTACTGGCCATAATTGTTAACCAGCTGTTTGATGCGGGGTAACAATCGGCATCGCTAAAAACTAACCGATTGTTTTTGGAGCGTTTTATACCCAAAGTGAGGGCGTATTTTTTGCTGGCCCAAAATGCTTCGTTGTTTTTTACGTTTACTATTTGAATTCGATTGTCGTTTTCGGCAAAAGCTTCCATTACATCTAAACTTTCGTCTATAGAAGCATCATTAATGAGTATTATGTCGAAGTTTGGATAATCTTGTTGTTGCCACAGTGGAATGTGTTTTCGAAGATTTTCAGCTTCGTTTTTGGCACAGATTATTAGTGAAACGGGAGGGTGTTCCGAAACGGTTTTAGGGGAAGTTTTTAAGAATGAAAATTTCGAAAAAAGGAAATAATAAGCACAGTTAATCAACGCAACTGCGCCGAAAACGTAAAGTAGCACCATAGCTATTTATGATTGGAGATTGACGAATTTAGAGAGCCGGTTTGCGATTACAGTCGCTGCCTTATTTGGTGTCAGGCATTTCCAGTTGGTGGCTCGTTTCATTGCAATCTTTAAATTCATCTGGCGATTTTCCGCAAAATCCGCAAGACTGGCCTTCTTTGTTTAAAAATGGACTTTGGCTAGCGCAGGTACCTGCAAATTTTCCATCTTTTTTGGCCCAAATTTTTATTGCAATTCCAGCAACTCCGAGTAATAATAATACTAAGGTAATAAGTAAAAGTTTCATCTGTTAAAATATTAGATAAAAGGAACGATGTTATGCCTTAAAATAATCTTTGAATGGTAGTGATTTTCTAAAGGCATTTCACCACTTTAAATTAGACCACAAAAATACAATCTTTCTTGGTGTTGTGCTCGGAATTTAAGTATTTTTAGCCTTCATTTTAAATTTTTTAACGATGCTGAAACCAATTGCTTTTTTGTCCATTTTTTTGTTTGTTTTACTCACAGTTTCGTGCAAAGACGAGGCGCAGAAGTCTGAAGACGTAACAGTAGCCAATCCACCCTCTAAAGTTGCTCCGGCTATTCCTGTGAAGCGTGCAGCAAAAAAAGATTTAACAGCAGAGGATATAGCCGAATTGAAAAGTGTAATGGTTCGCATTATGACCGAAGCGAAAGTAAAGAAGTTTGCGAGTTATCTGGTAACAGCCGAATTGACAGACCAATTAACCGGAAACGGACCATTTACGGTTTTTGCGCCCACAAATACGGCCTTAGAATCTTTAACTTCTGAAAGAACTTTATTTTATTCAAATACAGGAAATAGAGCAAAGCTGAAAGAAATGTTGAACGGACATATTGTATCGGAAAAAATTACAAAAGAAACATTACTGCAATCTATTGACAAAAACGGGAAAGCAAAATTCCAAACCTTGGCAGGAACTACATTGACAGCCGAAAAATTGGGCGATGCCATTATAATTTCTGATGGAAAAACGGGCAAAGCCACTGTTGTTAGCAACGGTGTGGAAGCATCTAATGGGGTTGTGTTTATGATAGACGGCGTGTTAAACGTTAACTAAAACACGTTTACTTCTGGCTCAATAAAAATGCCGGTCATTTCTTTTACCTTTTTTTGAATTGCCATGGCAAGTTGCCAAATTTCATTTCCGGTGGCAGTCCCGTAATTTACCAAAACTAAAGCTTGGTTTTTATGCACACCCGCATCACCAAAGCGTTGACCTTTAAATCCAGCTTTTTCAATTAGCCAACCTGCTGGTATTTTAAATTCGGTTGGGGAAATTTCATAAAATGGCGCCTCGGGAAATTTTTTTCGAAAGTCTTGAAATGTTTGGGCGTCAACTACTGGGTTTTTAAAAAAGCTGCCGCTATTGCCCAAAACTTTCGGGTCTGGAAGTTTTGATTGTCGAATTGAAATTACGGCATCGGAAATATCTTTTATAGTGGCTGTTTCAATATTTTTATCGGCTAAAATTTTTTGAATGTCGCCATATGAAATACTAAGGTTATGATTAGTCTTTGTTAGTTTAAAAGTTACACTGGTTATAATGTACTTTCCTTTAGCTTCATTTTTAAATATTGAATTTCGGTATTCAAAAGCGCATTCGGCTTTGCTAAACTTCTTTTCCTTTAACGTTTCAATTTCTATCGCTGTGCAGCTCACAAAAGTATCTTTCAGCTCTACGCCGTACGCCCCTATATTTTGGACTGGCGCTGTACCAACATTTCCTGGAATGAGCGAAAGATTTTCTAAACCACCAAAATTGTTTGCTATGCAATACTGCACAAATTCGTGCCAGTTTTCGCCTGCCATGGCTTTAACAAAAACTTCGGTTTTGGTTTCTGTTAAAATTTCAATACCCTTTAAATTTATATGAAGAACAATGGCGTCCAAATGGTCAGTTAGTAGCATATTGCTGCCACCGCCGAGGATAAAAAAATTTCTCCCCGATTTGTTGGAAAGCGCATGTTTTAATTCTTCAATAGTTTCAACCGAAACAAAATAGCGTGCATTGGCGGCTATTCCGAATGTATTGTATTCTTTAAGCGATTTGTTTTCTTCAATGCGCATTAATCATTATATTTTTCAAGCGCAATTTTTAAGATTTCTACTGCTCTAACGAGGCTTTCTTTTTTTAAAACATAGGCAATTCTAACTTGATTTAAACCCACGCCAGCGGTAGAGTAGAAGCCGGCCGCAGGTGCAACCATAATGGTTTCGCCATTGTCGTCAAATTCTTCCAGCAACCATTGTGCAAATTTATCGCTGTTCTTTACGGGCAATTGTACAATACAATAAAATGCGCCTTTTGGTTCGCCCACGATTACTCCAGGAATGGCTTTTAAAGCAGCCACTAATGTATTTCTTCTGTCTTGGTATTCGGTAATTACTTCATCAAAATAACTTTGTGGGGTTTGTAACGCTGCTTCACTGGCAATCTGTGCGAAAGTTGGGGGGCTTAAACGTGCTTGTGCAAATTTTAAGGCCGTAGCGATTACTTGTTTGTTTTTTGAAACCAAACATCCTATTCGGGCGCCACACATGCTGTATCTTTTTGAAACGGAATCTATTATTATTCCGTTTTCGGCCAAACTTTCCTCTTCTAAAATAGAGTAGTGTTTAGAGCCATCATAAGTAAACTCACGATACACTTCATCGGCTACCAAAAACAAATCGTGCTTTTTTACAATTGCTGCCAGTGTTTTAATTTCTTCTTTTGAATACAGATATCCAGTGGGATTCCCAGGATTGCAGATAAGAATAGCCTTTGTTTTTGGAGTAATAAGTTTTTCGAATTCTGAAATTGGAGGCAGGGCAAAGTTGTCTTCAATCTTTGAAATAACGGGAACAATATTTACGTCAGATGCTGTGGCAAAGCCATTATAGTTGGCATAAAATGGTTCGGGAATAATTATTTCATCGCCTGCATCGGCAATGCTTCCCATGGCAAAAAGGAGTGCTTCGCTTCCACCGGTGGTAACAATTAGATCGTTTGCCTCAACGGGAATGTTGTTTTTTTGATAATATTTTGCAATTTTTTCACGGTATTCCTGTGAACCTTCAGAGCGCGTATAGGCGAGAATCTCCAAATTGTGGTGTGCCACTGCCTCCATTGCAATTTCGGGCGATTTTATATCGGGCTGACCAATGTTTAAGTGATAAACGGTTTTATTTGCTTTGTACGCTTTTTCGGCGTAGGGTACCAACTTGCGGATAGGTGATTCCGGCATGTGCTTCCCTTTATTTGAAACTGAAGGCATAGTGAAATATTTTGTCGCAAAGTTGCGAAATATATTTATAATTCCATTGGGCCTAATGCAACATTCATCTTTTTTTTATATCTTCAAGTGTTTTCAATTTAAATCTTAAAAATTTGCATAAATCGTTAATCGTGGGGCTTTTGTTGATATTTTCTGCTTCCTTGGCGGCCCAAAGCGGATTTTTGTTGAATAATAATAGAAAGAGGAATCGAATTCCCTTTAAATTGGTAAACAACTTACCGATAGTTCAAATTGAAGTTAACGGTACACCGTTGTCTTTTATACTTGATACCGGTGTAAAATCTACAATTTTATTTAGTCTGGAGGAGGCCGATAGTCTTCAACTTCGCAATACATCGCCTGTAATGCTGCAAGGCTTGGGATCGGGTGGGGCGGTAGAAGCACTAAAGAGCTTGAACAACAAAGTAAAGGTTGGTAATGCCATAGATACGAGCCATTCACTCTTCGTGATTTTTGATAGTACTTTAAATTTTTCACCACGCATGGGTATTCCTGTACATGGAATTTTAGGAAATGATTTTTTTCAGAATTTTATTGTGAAGATAAATTATTCAACACAGGTAATAACCATTTATAACCCTGAAAAATACAGCTTGAAATCTTGCAGAAAATGTGAAGATTTACCCTTAAATTTTGTGGGAGGCAAACCTTATATTGTATTACAAATTGAATCTGAAAATAAGCGGGAAGACGTAACGCTTTTAGTAGATTCTGGTTCGAGTGATGTAATGTGGATCTTTGATCATCGCGATTTTATAAGTGAATCTCCCAAAAATTATTTTAACGATTTTCTGGGTTTGGGATTAAGTGGGGATATATATGGAAAGCGCGCGAGGATACCAGGGCTATCTGTTGGTGATTTTCATTTAAAAGAAGTAAACACGTCATTTCCAGATAATGATGCAGTCTTAAAAGCGCGTCGTTATGAGGAGCGCGATGGCAGTGTTGGTGGTGGTTTTTTGAGCAGGTTTACGGTAACTTTTGATTATGCCAATGCAATAGTCCGCTTCAAAAAAAACAGCAAGTTTAAGGAGCCATTTAATTATAATATGAGTGGCTTAACTTTGGAGCACGATGGTATGGAACTCGTAAAAGAAGAATGGCAAGCGAGGGTGAATACAGCAAGAGCAAACCAGAATGAGAGTTTAACGGTTAATAGTATTTCGGTAACAACCGAAGTTCACTTTTCGTTAGTGCCCAAATATGTCGTGGTGGCGGTTCGTGAAGATTCTCCCGCAGCATTAGCAGGAATTAAAATAGGAGACGAAATTGTAACTATTAACGGCAAACCTTCCTATCAATACAAATTGTACGAATTATTAGATTTGTTCTCTTCCGATGTAGGCCGTAGAATAGCTGTGGAAATTAAAAGAGGAAAATATATCAATAAATTTAAATTTACTCTTAAAAGTGTATTCTAAAAAAAATCCGGAGGAAGCCAATTGCTTCCTCCGGATTCAATTTATAAATAGTAAAATTATTTAGCTTTTTTCTAAAACGCTTGCCGAGTCGCTCAATACTTCACCTTTAATCTTTAAGGCAACCATAGGTTCGCTGGCATTAGAATAAACTGTAATGGTTTTTCTAATTGGGCCAACACGATTAGTATCGTACTTTACCTCAATAGTGTTGCTGGCACCAGGTGCTATCGGGCCATTAGGTTTTTTAGGAACGGTGCAGCCGCAGCTAGACTTAACGTCACTAATAATAAGCGGTGCGTCTCCAGTATTTGTGAACTCAAATACGCGAACGCCGTCACTGCCTTTGGCAATTGTGCCGTAATCTACCGTATCTGCTTTGAAACTAATTTTTGCTTGTTGCGCTTGGGTGGTAAAACCTACAATAGCAACAAGAGCTATAAGAGCTAATTTTTTCATGATATTGTTTTTTTAGTACATGCTAAAGTATATAACTTTTATAGAACGAGCAAAATAACTTATTCACTTTTATTATACTATAGTTATAATTACTTTTGCACCTCACTGTACAAATACCAGACCAAAGTATGGCTTTAGAAGCAAAATATAATGCAAAACAGATTGAAAACAAGTGGTATAGCTACTGGATGGAAAATGGCTATTTCCATTCTGAAGTTGACGAAAGAACGCCATACACCATCGTAATTCCACCGCCCAATGTAACGGGCGTATTGCATATGGGGCATATGCTAAACAATACATTGCAGGATGTGCTAATTCGCCGTGCCCGTTTGCAGGGTTTTAATGCTTGCTGGGTACCGGGAACCGATCACGCATCTATTGCCACTGAAGCTAAAGTGGTTGCAAAATTAAAAGCAGAAGGAATAGATAAAACAACTCTTTCCAGAGAAGAATTTTTAGAGCACGCTTGGGAATGGACGCATAAACATGGCGGAATAATCCTCGAGCAGTTAAAAAAACTTGGTGCTTCCTGCGATTGGGAACGCACCAAATTTACCATGGATGATGAAATGTCTGCCTCTGTTGTTAAAGTGTTTGTAGATCTTTATCGTAAAGGAAATATATACCGAGGCTTCCGAATGGTAAATTGGGACCCGCAAGCTAAAACTACCCTTTCGGACGAAGAAGTTATTTATGAAGAAAAACAAGGTAATCTCTATTACCTAAATTATAAAATAGAAGGTAGCAGCGAAACTCTAACCATCGCAACTACCCGTCCCGAAACCATTTTGGGCGATACTGCTATTTGTATAAATCCAAATGATGAACGCTTTGCACACCTTCGCGGTAAAAAAGCAATCGTTCCAGTTTGTAATCGTATAATTCCTATAATTGAAGACGTATATGTAGATGTAGAATTTGGAACAGGCTGCTTAAAAGTAACTCCTGCTCATGACGAAAATGATAAAATGCTGGGCGATAGGCACAATTTAGAAATTGTAGATATACTTAACGATGATGGTACTTTAAACAGTAATGGTCTACACTACAAAGGGAAGGATCGCTTTGTGGTTCGAAAGGAAATTGTAAAAGAGCTTGAAGAAATGGGTGTGGTTAAAAAAATTGAAACCCATCTCCACAAGGTTGGAACCAGTGAACGTACTGGTGCCGTAATTGAGCCAAAATTAAGCGACCAATGGTTTCTTAAAATGAAGGAACTTGCACAACCTGCTTTAGATGCTGTGCTTGAAAAAGAAGTAAACCTAGTTCCAGAAAAGTTTGTGAATACCTATCGTCACTGGATGGAAAATGTACGCGACTGGAATATTTCGCGTCAGCTTTGGTGGGGACAACAGATTCCGGCGTATTTCTATGGCGATGGGAAAGAAGATTTTGTAGTTGCCGAAAATATTGAAGAAGCAGTGAAATTGGCACAAGAAAAATCAGGCAACGATCAATTAAAAGCGACCCACTTATCACAAGATCCCGATGCTTTGGATACTTGGTTCTCGTCTTGGCTTTGGCCTATTTCCGTTTTTAACGGAATCTTGGAGCCAGACAATAAGGAAGTAAACTACTATTATCCAACCAACGACCTAGTTACCGCTCCCGAAATATTGTTTTTCTGGGTAGCGCGAATGATAATTGCTGGTTACGAATACAGAAATGAAAAACCGTTTACCAATGTTTACTTAACAGGTATTGTACGCGACAAACAGCGTAGAAAAATGAGCAAATCATTGGGTAATTCTCCAGATCCAATTGAGTTGATGGAGCAATACGGCGCAGACGGCGTTCGTGTGGGTATGTTGCTAAGCTCCCCCGCGGGCAACGATTTAATGTTCGATGAAGATCTGTGTAAACAAGGAAGTGGTTTTGTAAATAAAATCTGGAACGCGTATAGATTAATAGACGGTTGGGAAGTTTCCACAGAAATGGAACAATCGCAAAGCGATGTAATTGCGCTACAGTGGTACCGGAGTAAATTCCAGAAAACACTTGCCGAAATTGAAGATCACTACGGCAAATATCGTATCAGCGATGCTTTAATGGCTACTTATAAATTAGTTTGGGACGATTTCTGCTCATGGCTTTTAGAAATGGTAAAACCGCCGTTTGGAGAAAAGATTTCAGCAAAAACCTATTTGGAAGTAATTTCGGTGTTGGAAGATAATTTAAAAATTTTACATCCATTTGTTCCATTTATTTCTGAAGAAATCTGGCAGCATATCACACAACGCGATAGTCAGGAAGCATTAATTATTTCTGAATGGCCAAAAATGAACTCGTTCAATGCACCGATAATACGAGATTTTGAATTTGCTTCGGAAGTTATCTCAGGAATTAGAACCATTAGAAAGGAAAAGAATATTTCGTTTAAAGACGCAATTACACTATCCGTACTCAATAGTGAAGGGGCTTCAAAAGAATTTGACGCTGTAATAGCAAAGCTTGGCAATGTTTCGGAATTAAATTATATTTCAGAAAAACTGGATGGCGCACTTACCTTTCGCGTAAAGAGCAACGAATATTTTATACCTATTGCCGGCGCTATTAATGTAGAAGAAGAAATAGCAAAACTTTCTGAAGAACTTAAATACACCGAAGGTTTCTTAAAAAGTGTTCAAGGAAAATTAAAAAATGAGCGCTTTGTAAGTGGTGCTCCAGAAAAAGTTGTTGCTCTGGAAAGACAAAAAGAAGCAGATGCCCTTGCAAAGATTGAAACCCTAAAATCAAGCCTTGAAGGATTAAAGTAGGTTGAGCTAAATTACAATCTTACCGTTCCGGTATTTTCGTAGAATTCGCATAATTGAATTCAATGATCGAAATATCTGAACGGTAAATTTTTACATCTTATGGTTTTAAAATACCTATAAATTACTGTAAATGAGTTGTGTTGATTTTAAAATGCGGCTGGATATTCGTAACTTGTATAAAAACCCAACAATTATGGATCAGTCAAAATATAATGAAATGCAGGCAATGCTGCACAAATTGGAAGATATTAAAAACAGTCAAAAAAGTATTATCGACAAAATTAACCACGTAATAACTGATTTGTTTCAGCACCCCGATAAAGATCTTGAAAAAGCAATGGAAGCAGCACACGAACGCGCATCAATAAATGTTGAAAAGATTGCTGCCGCAATTGAAGAATACGAAATTAAATTTAACAAAGCCCAGCAATCTTAAGCCGTTTGCAAGACCCACACTATTTGCGGTATAAAAAATATTGGTTTACGGCTTCTATATAAAGTTCTTTTGCTTCATCTGGAGTGAGGCCACGAGTTTGGAATAGCGCATTGGTTTTAAAGGCAGAAATATGCGGTTTTCTTCCGCTGGGTTGGTGGGCGTCGTTGGTTGCGCGCTTGTAATATGCGTAGAGACGCAACAGTACATCGGCCGGAAAAGGCTCTTGATGATTGTTAATGCTCTTTACCGCATTTTTAAAAGCGATGTCTAATTCTTCAGAAGTCATTATTTTTCGGCAATTACTGTAATTCCTCCCTTAACTTTTTGATTGAGAGCAACTTTTATTTTAGCATCGAGAGGTAAAAATATATCTACACGCGACCCAAATTTTATAAAACCACTGTCGTCCGCTTGATTAACTTCCTGATTAACTTTAGCGTAGTTTACAATTCGTTTTGCAAGTGCTCCTGCAATTTGTCTAAATAAAATAGCTCCAAAGGCATCATTCTTCACCACTACGGTAGTGCGTTCATTTTCTTCGGAAGACTTCGGGTGCCAAGCCACTAAATATTTGCCTGGATGGTATTTGCTGTAAACCACTTTTCCCGCTACCGGATACCGAGTAATATGTACATTTATGGGGCTCATAAAAACAGATACTTGAAGTCGCTTATCGTTAAAATATTCTTTTTCAAAAACTTCTTCAATAACTACAACTTTACCATCTACAGAGGAGAGCACTTGATCTGGATTCACCAAAAAATTTCGTTTTGGGTTCCTAAAAAACTGTAAAACCAAAAGCAAAAGTATTATTAACGAAATAATTACACCCCCGCGAATGGTTGGATGGTCAATAAAGATATTCGCCAAAAGGCTAAGCCCAATAACGAGTACCAGTGCAATAAAAATAATTTTAAATCCTTCTTTATGAAACATTGTCAACAATTAATAAAAATGCATAAACAAATGGGCTGGCATAAATTATACTGTCTAATCTGTCGTACAGACCACCATGACCGGGCATAATAATTCCGCTATCTTTTACACCTGCCTGCCTTTTAAATTTTGATTGAATAAGATCGCCCACAGTACCAAAAACCGATATAATTACAGCCATCGTTATCCAAACCCACAATGGGTAAATTTGCGCATCGAAAAGACGGTGCGTTTGCAATACCTTAAAGATAACAAATCCTGCCAAAAGAGTGCCTGCTAAACCCCCTACAAATCCTTCAATTGTTTTCTTAGGCGAAATACGTTCTAAAAGCTTATGCCTTCCAAAGTTTTTACCAATTAGAAAAGCAAATGTATCGTTGCTCCAAATTAATATAAAAACGGCAACGATTATTTCGGGTTTAAACTTTCCGCTAATGTCTAAAACGGGAATAAGCGTAAGAAATATAAAACCACTAATAATGTAGAAAATTACAGTTATGTATTTTTTCTTTTCAAACATTGGAATTTTGCTCGTCCACAATACATCTTTCAATAAGTACAGATTTACAAATCCACTTAAGATTAATAGTAAGTACACGGCATTTTCTGAAAATACGCGATAGCTTAAAAAATAAAACCCCGCTGCAAGTATAAAGTATGCTAAATAACTGGTTAGATGAACTAGTTTAAGATATTCACTTAAAGTTATAATTGCGAGTACAAAAAAGAGCCCCATAAACCATTCACGCGAGGTGAACATTGCAAAAATGATGATCGAAATGTATAATACGCCCGAGAGGGTCCGTATGAGAATTTCCTTCATATTATAAGTCTTCCAGTAGCAACAAATATAGGTTTTTTGTGCTACTTCCATAACTCATAAAATCCTTTTCTTTTTCAGTTTCAAAGTCTTGAATTGTAGTGATGTTACTTGGAATGTAACCTGAACTTTGGTTTTTAATTATTCGCAAACCTTCACTAATTGTATCTACCAACTGGCTAGTGGTTGCAAAAATTATAACGTTTAGAGGCAATTCCTTTAACTTCTTTTCTTTTATTTGATTTGAAGATAACAAGATAGAACCGTTATTGGCAACCAACGATTCGCAATTAGAAAGAAAGAAGGTAGCTTTTTCTGAACTGCCGAAGTTGAGGTTGAAACCATCAAATTTTTGGCACAACTGTTTGTTAATACAAAACACATCTTGCTCGTACCAATCGTTCTCTAGCATTATATTGTCAAAAGCTTCAGTTATCTCTTCCCAATTTTCGCAATAGATAAATTTACCGCCGTTATTTTTGAAGTTAAAGGTAAATTTTTCATCTACCGGAAGTTTCTGTTCGGGGTAATAACTGCTATGGTCGGCATGTTGGGCTCTTTTAGCCTTCCCATCCGATTTTTTATAATTGGGATTTAGAAGTCTTTTAAATAGACTCATTTATAATGAATTGAGAAGTTTTTATGCATCTTATACTTCAAATATATAAAATCTATATTGAAGTTGTAACACCTGCAAAATAAAGTTTTAAGGCTACCAGTTAACGACAACAATTAAGTAGTTGCCGCTCTGGTTACTTCTTCTGGCTTTTCAAACGGACGATCTCCAAAAATCTTTTGAAGGTTATCTTTAAAGATCACTTCTTTTTCGAGTAATACATTCGCCAGTTCGGTTAATTTATCTTTGTTTTCCTCCAAGAGCTTTACCGCCCGTTGATACTGGGTTTCAATTAGAAGAGAAATTTCCTTATCAATTAATTCGGCAGTTTTTTCACTGTAAGGCTTTGAGAAATTATACTCAGATTGTCCGCTGCTGTCATAATAGGTTAGGTTTCCAATTTTGTCATTCAGCCCATAGATAGTTACCATAGCTCGAGCTTGTTTTGTAACTTTTTCAAGATCGCTCAAAGCTCCGGTAGAAATTCGATCGAAAATAACTTTTTCTGCGGCACGACCTCCAAGAGCAGCGCACATTTCGTCCAGCATTTGTTCTGGATGGATGATGAGTCGCTCTTCGGGCAAATACCAAGCGGCACCCAAAGATTGGCCACGTGGTACGATGGTTACTTTTACCAAGGGAGCAGCGTGTTCCAGCATCCAACTAACGGTGGCGTGACCTGCCTCGTGAAATGCAATGGCACGTTTTTCGTCCATTGTCATTATTTTGTTTTTCTTTTCAAGACCGCCTACTATCCTATCAACGGCGTCTAGGAAATCTTGTCTTCCAACAGATTTTTTACCATTTCTAGCGGCAATCAATGCGGCTTCGTTACAAACGTTTGCAATATCTGCACCCGAAAATCCAGGTGTTTGTTTTGAAAGAAAATCTGTATCTAGATTTTCGTCCTTTTTAATAGGGCGTAAGTGTACTTCAAAAATTTCTTTACGTTCGCGAACGTCTGGAAGGTCAACGTATATTTGTCTGTCAAAACGTCCTGCGCGCATAAGGGCTTTGTCTAATACATCGGCTCGGTTGGTAGCTGCCAAAACAATCACATTTGTATTGGTGCCAAAACCGTCCATTTCTGTTAAGAGCTGGTTTAGTGTATTTTCGCGTTCATCATTGCTTCCGGAAAAATTATTTTTTCCTCTTGCACGTCCAATAGCATCAATTTCATCGATAAAAATAATGGCCGGTGCTTTATCTTTAGCTTGTTTAAATAAGTCGCGAACACGCGATGCGCCCACTCCAACAAACATTTCAACGAAATCTGATCCTGACAGTGAAAAGAATGGAACCTGAGCTTCGCCTGCAACGGCTCTTGCCAAAAGAGTTTTACCTGTTCCCGGAGGGCCAACTAACAAAGCTCCTTTAGGAATTTTACCTCCTAATGAGGTGTATTTATCGGGTTGTTTTAAGAAATCTACAATTTCCTGTACTTCTTCCTTTGCTCCTTCAAGACCGGCAACATCTTTAAAAGTGGTTTTTACATCGGTTTTTTCGTCAAATAATTTTGCTTTAGACTTTCCGATATTAAAAAGTTGTCCGCCAGCACCGCCACCAGCGCCAGAAGACATACGGCGCATAATAAAAATCCAAATGGCAATAATAATAACGAAGGGTAAAATACCCATTAAAATATCGCCCCAAACATTGCTGTCTGTTTCAAAATTTAAGGTTGCAGGTAGATTATTTTCGGCTTTTATATCCTGAAAATCTTTTTGAAATAACTGTAAATCACCAAATTCAAATTGATAATCGGGATCGTTTGGTCCCGGAGCCAAAAATGCGGGAGTATCTCCTTTTTTAGCGTGAACCTCCTTTTGTTTGGCCTCTTGCGTAAGATAAACTTTGGCTATTTTTTTATTAATAATATCAACCTTAGCAACATCACCATTTTTTAAAAACTCTTCAAATTTGGCTTGGTTGGTCTTTGCAGGTTGCGACCAGCTGCCACCCCCGAATATTTGGAGGCCAAAAAACAACAGGATTATTGCTCCGTAGATCCAGTAATAATTTGGTTTTGGCTTTTTTGAGTCGCTCTTTTTATTTTTGTTTTTATTTTCTTCGGCCATAGGGCTGTTCTCTTTTAATGTGTTGTTTCTATTTTAACCGATTTTGCATCGCCCCAAAGCCCTTCAATATCATAAAACTCGCGAATGTGCTTTTGAAATACATGAACTACAACGTGTACATAGTCCATTAATACCCATTCCGAGTTGTCGCTGCCTTCAACGTGCCACGGTTTTTCCTTTAAAGCTTTACTAACGGATTTTTGAACGGAGTTTACAATGGCGTTAACTTGTGTATTGGAAGTACCATTGCAGATTATAAAATAGTCACAAACGGTGTTTTCTATATCTCGTAAGTCAAGAATTTCAATATCTTGGCCTTTTACATCTTCTATCCCATTAATTATTTGGGCAATAAGTTGATCTGTTCCCACCTCATCGGGCAAGCCTGTTTGTTTTTTCTGCATTAATTATTTTTCTTTTCTATTTCGCAAAGTTATTACTTTTTTGTTTCTTGAACTGCTTTAAAAACGTAATACTAAACATAATTATCGTTTTGAATATAATCAAACTTAATGCCATCGATTCTACCAATAGTTACTTAAAGCAGTTAGCAAAGGAAACGCAGCTGCAAGATGAAACCGTGGTGGTTACCAACAAACAACTTTCGGGTCGTGGCCAAATGGGAAATGGTTGGAGTTCCCGTGAAGGCCAAAGCCTTACATTCAGCATCTTTAAAGTGTTTAACGGGCTTTTGGCAGAACGACAGTTTGCCATCTCAATGGCAGTTTCACTGGGTATCGCTGCAGCGATGAACGAATTAAATATACCAAATATTTCAATAAAATGGCCAAACGACATATTGTCAGCCAAAAGGAAAATTGGTGGAATATTAATTGAGAACGTTCTGGAGGGCAATTTTGTAAAACAAGCGGTAATTGGCATAGGTATTAATGTGAATGAAACGCATTTTTTAAAATTACCACAAGCTGGCTCCTTAAAGCTCGCAACCGGCAAAACATTTCAACTGGACGAAGTGCGGCAAATAATTCTGAAAAGTGTTTTTGACAACTTAGAAATGCTATCCCAAAATGACTTTCTGGAAATGAAACAGCTTTACGAAAACCATTTATTTCAGAAAGAAAAAGTTTCCGTTTTTGAAACGCCAACAGCTTCACACTTTAACGGAATAATTAAAGGGGTTTCAGAAATTGGCGAACTTTTAGTGGATACCGAAAATCAAGGGTTTCGGAAATTCCAATTGAAAGAAGTTAAATTGATTTTTTAACTGCTCGCTTCCTGCAAGGTTTTTCGGGGTTGAAACCTTGTAGGTTTTTCGTGGTTGGAAATGATAACTACAAGGTCAGAAATTGACCTACAGGTTTATACCTACAAGGTCAGAAAAAAGACCTTGCAGGATAGGTGTGGTACTACTTTACTCAGAATTAATAACCAATATTAAAGTTGCTCCATATTTGATACAAGCGTATCTATAAATTTTGAAATCGGACCTTTTATCATCATAGCCATCATAGAATTGAATTCGCCTTCAAAATACAAAGCCACGGTAGCCGTGTTTTCTGAAACCGCTTCAATATTGGCAGTTAATGTAAAAGGAATTTTATCGCTGATAGCTCCCAAAACAACCTTGCTTGGCTTTTCAACTTCTTTTACTTCCAATGCTATTTCGGGCATTCCCTTTAAGCCAAAAACAAAAGCATTTTCGCGGATAACCTCAAATTTGCTGATATTTTCGGGCATTAAGGTTTCAAAATTCTTTACGTCGGTTAAAAAATCGCAAAGATCTTCTGCAGATTTTTGAACGGTTACTTCTTTACTATTTAATTTCATCTAAACTTTTTCTTAATGATTAATACTTTTCGGCTGCGAGCTACTTCAAATATATTAAAACTCGAACCTATAGTTACTGTCCCCAAGTTTCAGGACTATTGCGCCATTCCGAGAGTAATCCTGCTTCTTCCGCATTAATATATTTTGAACTTTCAGCTTCTTCTAACAACATTTCATAATTGCTGAGGGTATTTAAAGTTACGTTTGCCTTTTTAAAATTAGTTTCCGAAACGTTAAATCCGTAGCTGAAAATAGCAACCATTCCCTTTACATTAACATTAGCTTCTTTTAAAGCTTCTACGGCCATGAGGCTACTTTTACCGGTGCTTATTAAATCTTCTACGACCACCACGTTGGAATTGGGCTCTATATGACCTTCAATTTTATTTTGGCGGCCGTGGCCTTTTGCCTCCGGACGAACATAGCAAAACGGAACGTTTAAATAGTCGGCAACCAACATACCAATACCTATGGCACCAGTAGCAACGCCGGCAATTATATCGGGCCTTCCGTACAATTCTTCTATTTGTTTTGCGAGGTTTTCACGAATGTAATTCCGAATCATTGGGTAGGAAAGTGTTATGCGATTATCGCAGTAAATTGGCGATTTCCATCCAGAAGCCCATGTAAAAGGGTTTTGCGGTTGCAATTTTATTGCATTAATTTGCAGTAATAATGCCGCGGTTTTTTGTGCCGTATCTTTGTTTAATATCATTGTGCAAATGTATAAAGTTTTTGTAAAAGATATTCCCATTATTCTCTCTACGGAGAAAAATATTGGGGAGCACTACACTACCATTCCTTTAAAACAAGCTCGTTTTAAAAAATTGGTAAAAAAAATAAATAACGGCGAGCTGCTATATGTTAATCTCTATCATAAAAATGCCGAAAAATTAGATCGTTTTCTGCGGAAAAAAATTAAAGTTGTAGAAGCTGCCGGTGGGATGGTTTACAACAGTAAAAATGAAATTCTCTTTATACGCCGAAATAAGAAATGGGATCTTCCGAAAGGAAAAATTGAAAAAGGAGAAACGCATCGTGAAGCTGCCATGCGCGAAGTTATTGAAGAAACAGGAGTGAAGGATTTGGAGATTCGCGATTTTATAATGACTACCTACCACGTATTTACGCGTAACGGAAAATTTCGCTTAAAAGTTACCTACTGGTATAAAATGTTCAGCGATTACGATGGCGCGTTAATTCCCGAAGCCCAAGAAGGTATTAAAAAAGTAAAGTGGAAAGATTTCGAAAAATCGCAAAAAGCTTTACAAGATTCTTATGAAAATATTAAGCTACTCTTTCCAAAAGAATATTTAACCACCCACCCGAACGATAGGATATCTGAGGTGTGATTTTTCGTAATTTGGCGATTGTTTGTGAATCCAATCTAATTGTAAATACCAGTTTTTTTCAAAATCGGGATCAGAGCGTTTCTTGGCTTCGAATGCTTTTTTTACGGTAGGGTTTTCATTTAGAAATTGCTCAGCCAAATCTTCCCAAATGTATGGAGAAAACCCTTCTTTTTGTTGCAAGATTGCGTCGAAAAAATTCCAATTAAAATAGGAGTCGGGAGCCGTGGGTTCTAATGTTTCTATAATGTAACGCACACCCGCTTGCTGTGTATTTACTAAAATATCTCCCTTCTTTACAGTAGCTTTTTCTATGCTTTTGCTTACCCGCGTATTATAATGTAAATAATGGCCTTCATAAGCATTTTTTACGGTTTCAAAATCTTTAATGTGGTATACTTCGGCGAGTAAGGTGGTGTCGTTTTTAATTTCTGAAAATTCAATTTTATTTAGTTTTAACAAGTTTATTACATTCCAATATCCTCTTGGAATATTGTATGCCGAAGGAATTGTTACGGAATCTGCCGCTTTAAAATAGTTGTAATAGGTAACATTTTTTGTGAAGGGTTTATCTCTAAAATATTTTAAACGCATGGCACCGGTAATTTTGCTCGGTATCATTTTACCTTCGAATCCCTTAAAAGAGAGTGTTGTTGTTTTTGAAGAATCTACTCGCCACGTAAGAGGGTAGTGGCTTTTTGTTTTAAATTTTTCAACTGCATTTCTGCGAAGTATTTTTATTTTTTCTGCATCTTCATCAGCAATATTTATAAAACTTTTCATTAGTTCGTAAGTGCCTTCAACCCTTTGTTTGTAAGGTTTTAGCATATGTGTTTCTACGGTGAGCCCCAGTGTATTGAACAAGGTAGTGTATCCCGACGCATAGCGCGGCGAATCCATAAATTGCGAAAATCCGTTCTCCGGAACTTGATTAAAAACATTTACATATGGAGTAATATCCCATTGTTTTTTTTGAAGCGAATCTTCCAATTGCGGCATAAATGAGCTGTGCAAATAGTTGCCTAAGGCGCCTCCTAATTTGTTGTGCTGCGTAAAGAGGTGGGTAAGTATATATTGGTAATCGGCTCCGTTACTCACGTGATTATCTATAAATAGATCAGGGTTTAACCAGTGAAATATTTCGGAAAAGGCCCTGGAATTTTTGGTGTCGGCTTTAATAAAATCGCGATTTAAATCAAAATTGCGCGCGTTTCCACGAAAGCCGTATTCCTTGGGTCCGTTTTGATTAGTGCGGGATGTGCTGTTTCTATTTAATGCACCGCCAATATTATACACAGGAATTGTGGCGATAATGGTGTTTTTGGGCAAGGTGATTTTATTTTCGGCATAATCTCTAAATAGCAGCATCGTAGCGTCAATTCCGTCTGGCTCGCCGGGGTGGATGCCGTTATTAATTAAAATTACGTTTTTACCGTTTTTAGAAAATGTTTCTTTTGAATGGGTTTTATCATCAGGGTCAAAAAGCACCACGTGCAGCGGAAAACCGCTATCTGTTTGTCCAATTTCAAAAACACTAATTGAAGGAAATTTCTTTTCGAGTAATAAATAGAAATTTATTGTTTCGGAATAGGTGCCAGTTTTAAGACCATTTGAATTTTCGAAAGTGGTGGTTAAGGTTTGTGCCGAAATATTCTGGCAAGAACCAATAAGTACGGCAATAAGAATACAGGAAAAGAAAACGATGTTTTTCATTGAAATATTTATAAAGAACAAATATAAAGAACCAAAAATGACATTTTCTGGAACAAGGAGCGAAATATTACGCATAAAAAAGCCCCGCAAAATTTTGCAGGGCTCAATTTATTCGGTTTTAAAAATTTTTAACCATTCATTGAAATTAAAAACTCTTCGTTATTTCTGGTTTGTTTAATGCGGTCGTTAATAAACTCCATTGCTTCAACAGGATTCATGTCTGCAAGATATTTGCGCAATACCCACATTCGCTGAATTGTATTTTCATCGAGCAACAAGTCATCACGGCGTGTACTTGATGAAGTAAGATCTATCGCCGGGAAAATTCGTCGGTTGGAAATTTTTCTATCCAATTGAAGCTCCATGTTTCCAGTTCCTTTAAACTCTTCAAAAATTACTTCGTCCATTTTAGAACCGGTCTCGGTCAATGCAGTAGCAATTATACTTAAGGAACCTCCATTTTCAATATTACGGGCAGCTCCAAAAAAGCGTTTTGGTTTATGTAGTGCATTTGCATCTACACCACCACTCAAAATTTTGCCGCTTGCAGGTTGTACCGTGTTGTAAGCTCTTGCCAAACGTGTAATAGAATCTAACAAAATTACCACATCGTGGCCGCATTCTACCAATCTTTTTGCTTTATCAATTACCAGGTTTGCTACGCGAACGTGTTCAGTTGCCTCTTTATCAAAAGTAGATGCAACTACCTCGCCTCTAACATTTCGTTGCATATCGGTAACTTCTTCCGGGCGTTCATCAATTAACAGAACAATCTGGTACACTTCGGGATGGTTTGCAGCAATTGCATTCGCAATATCTTTTAGCAACATGGTTTTACCCGTTTTAGGTTGCGATACTATCATACCACGTTGGCCTTTACCGATAGGCGCAAATAAATCTATAATTCGTGTTGATATGGTACTTTGCTTATCTGCAATATTAAATTTTTCCTGGGGGAAAAGCGGTGTTAAATGCTCAAAAGATACACGGTCGCGAACCACATTAGGGTTTAGGCCATTTATTTTTACCACCTTGATTAACGGGAAGTATTTTTCACCTTCTTTAGGTGGGCGTACCTCGCCTAAAACCGTATCGCCGGTTTTTAATCCGAATAGACGAATCTGCGATTGCGAAACGTAAATATCATCTGGAGATGATAAATAATTATAATCGCTTGATCGTAAAAATCCGTAGCCATCCTGCATAATGTCTAGTACGCCTTCACTTTCAATTATACCGTCAAATTCGTAATCCGGTTCTCTGTATCTATTGCGAGAATCTTTATTGCCATTGTTTCGGTTGTCGTGCGTATTGCCATCTTTTTGCTTGTGGCTTTGGTGCTTTTGACGGTTGTCTGAATTTGAATTATCACTGCGCTGATGCTTCTGCCTATTATCATTAGCACCAGATTTTTGGTGTTGCTGTTTTTTATCGCTATTCTTTTTGTCGCCTTTATCGTTAGAAGAGCGCTTATCTGAAGTATGCTTTTTATCGTCAGCACTTTTTTTGTCGTCGCCACCTTTTTTATTGTCATCACCTTTTTTGGGGTCATCAGCTTTTTTTGCATCATCACTTTTTTTAGTGTGTTGTTGCTTTTGAGGCTGTGTTTTTTTGTTTCGGCTATTGCTTTTTTGCTGATTGGATTTATTGTCTTTTTCAGCTTTGTCCGAGGCGGAAGGGGCTTTATCGTCTTTTTTTGTGTCGGGGGCAGAAGTGTCTGCATTCAAGACTGCCTTAACAGCCTTGGGATTTGCGGCTTGGTAGTCTAGAATTTGATATACCAAGTCTAATTTTTTTTGTGTGCGATATTTCGGCACATTGAGTTCTTTAGCGATATCCTGAAGTTCAGGAAGCTTTTTGTTTTTTAATTCTGAAATTTCAAACATGTATTGAATACTGTAGTTAAAGTTTATACTAATGTGTTTCTATAGAGAAGAATAAGTACGTTGAAAGTTTTTCGAAGACTAAGTAACCCTTATTGAGTTGGTTACGTATTGTTACTGCAATAATACAATAATAAATTAAAAAGTACTGTTATTTTTTTTAAAAAGAAACTGTATTTTTGCTGCGCATTTAAGTTTTTGCACGATGATTCAACGTATTCAAACTATATATTTAATTGTTTCGGCCCTAATTATGGGTGTGCTATTTTATTGGTTTCCAGTTGTTTTAGGCGAAAACGGCACAGCAATCATAGAGCGCGACGAGCCTTTGGTTTTTATTCTAATATTCGTCTCTATTGCACTGGCCATAATTTCAATTTTAAGTTTTAAAAAACGGCAAACACAATTTGTTCTTAACCGTTTAAACATTATATCAAACTTTGTATTACTAGGAGTTTTCGTTTACAGATCGCTTACTTTATCCGGAGAAACATTAGTTTCAGAGAAGGGTATTGGGGTGCTTCTTCCTATCATTTCTATCGTATTTTTAGTGCTGGCCAACAAGGCCATTAAAAAGGATGAGGATCTTGTAAAATCTGTTGATCGTTTACGATAAACCAATCTTGGTATATTAGTGCAAAACCCCTGAAGGATGCCACCTTTGGGGGTTTTTTGTTATTTTGATACTGCTGAAATTTTTAAAATAAACCTTAAAAACATTAAAGATTCTCAGCTGTAAAAATTATCTCTCAAACTCAATTACCTCCAAATTTTTAATAAGTTCCCCTTCAATTTCAAAACGGAGCATGGTGCGTACTTTTTGAAATCCGTGTTTTCCGGCCGCACCGGGATTCATATGTAGCAAACCTGTACTTTTGTCTGGCATAACTTTTAAAATATGCGAATGGCCACAGATGAATAACTTTGGTGGATTGGCGTAAATTTCGTGCCGAATGGAGGGATTGTACTTACCGGGATAACCGCCAATATGTGTAATCCAGACATCAACCCCATCGCACATAAAACGATTGTGTAACGGAAATTCCATTCTCGCCTCAGTGCCATCAATATTGCCGTACACAGCGCGAAGTGGTTTTAATTTTTTAATGGCATCGGTCACCGAAAGATCTCCAATATCGCCGGCGTGCCAAACTTCATCTGCTTGTTTTACATACGTCAATATTTTTTCGTCTATGTAGCTGTGGGTGTCGCTTAAAAGCAGAATTTTTTTCAAAATAGATAGGATTGGTGTTTGGCGAAGGTATTAAGTTTTTCAAAGTTATAACATAAATGCTGGTCTGTAAATTGTAATTTTGTCGATTCTGAAAAAATGGTGAATTGCGATATTTTATAGAAATAGCCTATAACGGTAAAAATTATTTTGGATGGCAGCGCCAGCCCGAACAAATTAGTGTACAACAGGTTTTAGAGGAAGCGCTTTCAACTTTACTTCGGAAGCAATTAAAACTTACCGGCGCCGGAAGAACCGATGCCGGCGTACACGCAAAGCAACTTTTTGCCCATTTTGATTTTGATGTAATTGAAGATTTGGAAGCTTTAGTGTATAGATTAAATTCGTTTCTTCCGAAAGATATTTCAGTAAAAAAATTTTTTAAGGTTAAAGATGATGCGCACGCACGTTTTCACGCAACTGAAAGAGCGTACAAGTACATCGTAATATTGGGTAAAGATCCTTTTTTACAGGATTTTTCGTTTCAATTGCATAAAACTCCAGATGTTATTTTAATGAACCAAGCTGCTGAATTGCTATTGCATCATAGAGATTTTCAATGCTTTTCACGTACCAATACCGACGTAAAAACGTATCATTGTTCAATTATAAAAGCACAGTGGGAAGCTAAAAATAATAAGCTTACTTTTACAATTGTGGCAGATCGTTTTCTGCGAAATATGGTGCGTGCCATTGTGGGAACGCTGTTAGATGTTGGTTTCGGAAAAACTACAATTGAAGAGTTTAGCGAAATATTGCAAAGCAAAAACAGAGAAAATGCAGGGGCTTCGGCTCCAGCCCAAGGCTTGTTTTTAACAAAGGTTGTGTATCCTGATTCTATTTTTTTAAGAAATTAAAAACAATGGCATATATTTTATAGTACCAATTAACATACTCATTTAACGAATTAATAAATAACAGTGTCAGAAAAAACGGGCAACGCATTCGATTTTAAGCTCTTTAAGCGTTTATTGGCTTTTACAAAACCGTATAGCTTTATATTTTATTTTGTGGCTTTTGCGGCAATTATTATGTCCGGACTTGCCGTGTTGCGACCTTATCTTTTAGAGTTGGCCATAGACAATTCTATGGTTCCAAAGGATGGCGAAGGATTTATGAAGTACATTATTTTAATGGTAATTGTGCTTTTTCTGGAGGTTATTTTTCAATTCGCTTTTATTTTTTACACCAATTATCTCGGGCAAAGTGTAATCCGCGATTTGCGTCAGAAACTCTTCCGCTTAATGATGAGCTTTAAAATGAAATATTTTGACAAAAGCGCCGTCGGAAGATTGACAACCCGAGCTGTAAACGATGTGGAAACGATATCCAGTATTTTTAGCGAAGGCTTGTTTATGATTATAAGCGACCTCTTAAAAATGTTTGTAATTGCCGGATTTATGCTTTATCAAAGTTGGCAATTGTCCTTAATTGCATTTACAGTTTTGCCTTTTATTCTATACGCAACCCGAGTTTTTCAGAAAGCGATGAAAGTTGCTTTTGAAGATGTGCGAAATCAAGTTGCCAACTTAAATACATTTGTGCAAGAACGAATTACGGGAATGAAAATAGTGCAAATTTTTACCCGTGAAAAAACCGAATATGAACGTTTTCAAGAAATAAATAAAGCACACCGAAAAGCGTGGATAAAAACAGTATGGTATAACTCAATTTTCTTTCCAATTGCAGAAATGACAGGAGCTGTAGCTACAGGATTATTGGTTTGGTACGGCGGATTAAATGTAATTAGTGGCGGAGCGATTACCCTGGGTATAGTTGTTGCTTTTATACAATATACCGAAATGCTCTTTAGGCCTCTTCGGCAGATTGCAGATAAATTTAACACCCTGCAAATGGGTATGGTAGCTGCAAATCGGGTTTTTGCAATACTCGATACAAAAGCCCATATTGCCGATACCGGAACCGTAGATTATAAAAGTACCAAAGGCGAAATAGCCTTTAAAAATGTTTATTTTGGTTACAACGAAGGCGAAGAGGTAATTAAAGGTATTTCATTTAATGCTAAGCCCGGCGAAACAATTGCTATTGTTGGTGCCACAGGTGCTGGCAAAAGCACCATTATCAATCTTTTAAATCGTTTTTACGAAATAAACAGTGGCGAAATTACCATTGATTCCATTTCAATAAAAGAGTATAGTTTAGATTCGCTTCGCAGTCAAATTGCGGTGGTGCTGCAAGATGTTTTCCTTTTTGCAGATTCCATTTTAAACAATATTACGCTTGGCAATCCAGATATTTCAGAAGAAGAAGTAATTACCGCTGCTAAGGAAATTGGCGTTCACGAATTTATAAAATCGCTTCCCGGCGGCTATCAGTACAATGTAAAAGAACGAGGCAGTATGCTTTCCTCAGGCCAGCGACAACTTATTTCGTTTTTGAGGGCATATGTTAGCAAACCGAGTATTTTAATTTTAGACGAAGCCACTTCATCAGTAGATACCTATTCCGAAGAATTAATTCAGACAGCTACAGATAAAATTACCAAAGACCGTACTTCAATAGTTATTGCACACAGATTGGCTACTATTAAAAAAGCAGATAAAATTATTGTGATGGACGCCGGAAAAATTGTTGAGGAAGGCACTCACGAAACCTTATTGAAATTAGAAAAAGGGTTTTATAGAAATCTGTACGATGTGCAATTTATTGCAGAAGAAGTAGCTTCCTAACCCCAACGCGAAACAACAAATTATAGTAAAAAAGCTCCTTGCTTTAAATGTTGAATTATTGAAATGACGCAGGCTCTTATTAATTACACAAGCTCAGGTATTCTTCGGAAACAGCTAATTTCTTAAGAAGCGAAGGATTAAAATTTTGCCGCGAATTTAGCTCAAATCCTTCTTAAGAATTTTTGAAAGTTCTTCGAGGTTTTCATAAAGAACAAAATCGCCGTCTTTTAAATATGAAATCTGACCATTTTCTTCCGAAACCACTAGGCATACAGCATCGGTTTTTTCAGTAATACCAACGGCCGCGCGGTGCCGAAGCCCAAAGCGCAACGGAATTTTTCTGTCGTTAGAAACTGGTAAAATAACCCTTGTGGCTGTAATTCTGTTTTCTTCAATGATCATAGCGCCGTCGTGCAACGGACTATTTTTAAAAAATATACTTTCAATAATAGGTTGATTGACTTCCAGATTCATTTCGTCTCCGGAATTTTTTACAAATTCCAGACTGTTGTTTCGCTGCAGAACAATTAATGCACCGGTGTTTGTACTAGACATTTTTTTACAGGCAGCGATAATTCCGGCCACGTTAATTTTAAGTGAGCTATCGCTACTGGAAAATTTAAATTGTTTTAATATACGGCGTCGTGCGTTAAAATTTGTAGAACCCAACATCAACAAAAACTTTCTAATTTCGGGTTGAAAAACTACAACCAAAGCGAACATTCCAACACCCAAAAAGCCTCCCAGAATCTTGCTTAATAGTTGCATTTCCAAGAGTTCGGTAAAAACATAAATTGCGTAAACAATAATAATACCCACCAAAATATTAATGGCCACCGTACCTTTTACCAAATTATAGAGGTAATACAGCAGGAATGCTACCAGCACAATATCTACAATATCTATAATTCGAATGTCGAGAAAATCCAAGTGGGTGCGTTTTTTTGTAAAAGTACTTTAAAAATTTTAATGGATTGCGTTCAAGATTTTAGGTTTTGAAACAATTTTACACATTCAACCGCTTCCTTTACGTCATGAACTCGCAAAATAGATGCGCCCTTTAAAAGTGCCACTGTGTTTAGTACAGTTGTTCCGTTTAAGGCATTTTCGACATTGGTTTCTAGCGTTTTATAAATCATTGATTTTCGTGAAATACCCGCTAAAACTGGAATTCCCAAGTTTTGAAAAAGTTCAAGATTATTCAAAACTTGAAAACTTTGTTGGCGTGTTTTTGCGAATCCAAAACCTGGATCGGCAATAATATCGTGGATACCCTCGGCGCGGGCTCGGGCTATTTTTTCGGATAAATGTTTTAATACTTCAAGTGTTACGTTGTTATAATCGGTTCGTTGTGCCATTGTTTTTGGGGTGCCGCGCATATGCATTAAAATATAGGGTACTTTCAATTTTGCAACTGTTTTGTACATTTTGGCATCTAAAGTTCCACCAGAAACATCGTTTACAATTGCAGCACCTGCCTCAACCGCTTTTATGGCAACCGCGCTTCGGAAAGTATCTACCGATAGCAGCGCATTGGGAAGGTTTTTCAAAATTATTTTTATGGCTTTTACAACGCGTTTAATTTCGTCGCTTTCCGAAATTTCGTCTGCTCCCGGCCGTGTGCTATACCCTCCGATATCTAAAAACGTAGCGTCTTCAGCCTGCATTTGTTCGGCTTGCTTTAAAATTTCATCTTCGGTAAACGATTTTCCACCGTCGTAAAATGAATCGGGCGTAACGTTTATTATTCCCATTACTTTGGGAACTGAAAAATCGATGAGCGTGCCGTGGCAATTAATTGTGTGCAACTTTTTTAAACTTTTTTCGCTTTTAAAATTCAAAAACTTTTGGTTAATCTGCCCATTGGCGAATAACTTTAAGCATTCAACTTTGAACTTTGAACTATTTAAGCGAAATTTACGCAAAATCTTACAATTCACGGATGGCCGATACTTCAAATCAATACAATGACCAGATAGAAAAATGCAGACAGTTGTTTATCAGCAAAATGCACGATTACGGAAGCGCGTGGCGAATACTTCGGCTTCCGTCGTTAACCGATCAAATTTTTATAAAAGCGCAACGCATTCGCGGATTGCAACAAAATGCAGAGCGAAAGATAGCAGAGGATGAAACCAGCGAATTTATAGGAATTGTGAATTATTCGGTGATGGCTTTAATTCAAATTGAAAAAGGAGTAGTAGCGCAACCGGATTTATCTTTGGAAGAAGCAACCCAACTCTATGACGAGCATGTTGCAAGGACCAAACAATTAATGATGGATAAAAACCACGATTATGGCGAAGCTTGGCGCGATATGCGGGTGAGTTCGCTAACAGATTTAATTCTTCAGAAATTACTTCGTGTAAAACAAATTGAAAACAATAAAGGAAAAACGTTGGTTTCTGAAGGAATTGATGCCAATTATCAGGATATGGTAAATTACGCCATTTTTGCATTAATACATTTAGATGAAAGTAAGGAAGGTGGGAGTAAAGGAAATAAAAGTGAGTAAACACAGAAAAGATTAAAAGCAATATAGAATGAAAATATTAGTAGGAATATCACGAGTAATTGTTGGGGTACTTTTTATAATAAGCGGTTTAATAAAATTGAATGATCCCGTTGGGTTTTCATTTAAGTTGAAGGATTATTTCGCACCCGAAGTTTTAGATCTCGGTTTTTTAGTTCCCTATGCATTATTGATAGCCATTTTCTTAGTGATTTTTGAAGTCTTGGTTGGCGTTGCTTTGTTATTAGGCTATCTAAAAAAGGCAACACTTTGGGCTTTAATGTTGATGATTGTATTTTTTACATTTCTAACTTTTTATTCGGCTTATTTTAACAAGGTTACAGATTGTGGCTGCTTTGGCGATGCCATTAAACTTACTCCGTGGGAGTCATTCACCAAAGATGTAGTTTTACTTGTTTTAATTGTAATTCTATTTGTAGGTAGAAAGTATATTCAGCCATTTTTTACACGCGAAACTCGAAGCATTTTAATATTTATAGCCTTTATTGGGTGTTTGGGAGTTACCTATTATGTATTGCTTCACCTGCCTATAATTGATTTTCGTCCCTATAAAATAGGCGCAAATATTAAAGAAGGAATGACTGTGCCCGAGAATGCCCCGGGGCCTATTTATGAATACCAATGGAAATTTAACAGTAATGGCGAGGAAATAGTTATTACAACAAATGGCGAATATCCTCAAGTTGACGGAGAGCTTATTAGCACCGAAACCGAAATGATCCAAGAAGGGTACACCCCGCCCATTCACGATTTTACGATGGAACGCGACGGCGAGGATTATACCGAACAATTTTTAGCAGAGGAAAATTTAGTTGTAATTGTTGCCTACAGCCTTGGAAATACTGAAAAAGACGGGTATATTCCCATAAAGGAAATAACCGATAGAGCTTTAAAGAACGGATATAATGTAATTGGTCTTTCGGCTTCTTCGCAGGAAATGACCGAAGCATTAGTTGCAGATTACAAACTTAATTTTAAGTTTTATTTCTGCGATGAAACTACGCTAAAAACCATCGTCCGCAGCAATCCGGGAATATTGGAGTTGGATAACGGAACAATAAAACAAAAACTGCACTGGAACGACGCTCAAAAAATACAGCTACCTGTGGTTGAAAATGCAAAACCTAAGTTAGATCTTTCACTAAAACAACGATTGGACAGCATTTCGGTACTCGATCAAAAATACCGCAATTTAATGCAGGCTCGCTCCTTGGAAGAGCGCAAAACCTTGGGCGAAAAAATGGGTTTATCAGAAGCTGAATACAGTGGTGATTTGGCAAAAATGCAAAGTGTACTGGACAGCGTTAACATGATTTTTGTTGAAAAGTATTTTATTGAAAAAGGCTACCCCGGAAAATCTGTAGTTGGTGAAGAATCGAGTCTTGTAGCTTGGCATGTTTTACAACACAACCCAGATAAAATTCCTCTTTATCTTCCTTTGGTAAAGAAAGCAGCTGCCGAAGGTGAAATCCCAAAAACTTCCGCTGCAATGATGGAAGACCGTTATTTAATGATGGAAGGAAAGCCGCAAATATATGGTACCCAAGGCATGAGTTATGATGACGCCCGAGGCTCGTTTATTTGGCCAATAGCCGATGCTGAAACTGTAAACGAAAGACGTAAAAATGCTGGTTTTGAAGAACCTATTGAAGTATATGCCAAAATACTTTTTGGAGAGGATTTTATTTATGAGCCGCGTACAATGGAACAAATAAACCAGCAATAAGTGGTAGGTTACGTACTTCAAAAATTGGGTTATGCATTGCTTACATTGTTTGGAGTTATAACCGTAATTTTCTTTTTGTTTACAATCTTACCGGGCGATCCAGCACGAATGATGTTAGGCCAAAATGAAACTGCCGAACAGCTTGCCGTCGTAAAAAAGAAATATGGTTTTGACCAGCCCGTTTCAATACAATACGTTCGATATTTAAACGACTTGTCGCTTCTGTCATTTCACAGTAAAAACCCATCAGATTACACTTTCCTTGCCGAGGGTAAATACAATGCAACACTTTTATTTTCGGTTGGCAATACCAACGTTGTTATAAAAACGCCCTACCTACGCGAATCCTTTCAAAAGAATGGAAAAGAAGTAAGTGCCGTAATAGCCGAAACACTACCTAACACTTTTATTCTTGCCGTATCTGCAATTGTTATTGCAATGATCGTAGGTGTTTTGCTCGGAATAATCTCGGTGCTATTTAAAGATGGATTTATCGATAAGGCAATTCAATTATTGAGTACTTTAGGAATGAGCGTACCTTCATTTTTTAGTGCAATTATCTTTGCTTGGGTTTTTGGTTTTTTACTTCACCAATACACCCATTTAAATATGACCGGAAGTCTGTATGCCGTAGACGATTTTGGCAACGGAAAATACATTCAATGGAAAAACCTAATCCTTCCCGCAGTTGTTTTGGGAATTCGTCCATTGGCCGTTGTAAGCCAGTTAATGCGTAATTCCCTTCTCGAAGTTTTAAATCAAGATTATATTCGTACGGCAAAGGCAAAAGGGCTTCCTTTTTACCAGATTATAAAGAAACACGCGCTAAAAAATTCATTGAACCCAGTGGTTACTGCAATTTCCGGATGGTTTGCGAGTATGCTTGCGGGGGCCGTTTTTGTAGAATACATTTTTGGTTGGAATGGTCTGGGGAAAGAAATTGTAAACGCCCTAAATACATTGGATTTACCCGTTATTATGGGGGCTGTAATTGTTATAGCCACTTTGTTTATTGTAATTAATATTTTTGTAGATATAATTTATGGCTGGTTAGACCCGAAAATAAGTCGTCAGTAATAATTTTTGCAAAATGCAAATTTCGCATATGTATTAAAAAACACTATTTATGAGAACGCTATTTTTACTGTTGGTTTTTTTTAATTTCGCTCAGGCACAACAAAAATATTTTTCGGAAGCAGCTTTAAATGAGGTGTTTCTATCGGAAGATGAAACTGAAATTCGCTTTTCAGAAATACTTCAACAATACAAAGGAAAAACCGTATTAATAGATGTTTGGGCCAGTTGGTGCAAAGATTGTATTGAGGGAATGCCAATGGTACAGCAACTTCAAAAGGATCATCCAGAGGTTGTATTTTTGTTTCTGTCATTGGATAAGGAAATTGATAGTTGGAAAAATGGAATTGAAAAATACGGCGTGGTGGGCGAAAATTATTTTATACCCGCAGGTTGGAAAGGCGCTTTTTGTTCGTCTATAGATTTAGACTGGATTCCCAGATATATGGTGATAAATACCGAAGGCGAAATAAGCCTTTACAAAGCCATTAAAGCCAATGATGAAAATTTATTAATTAAATTGAAAAACTAATTTTAAAAACATACCCGTTTATTCGGGCCGGATTATGAGAAAAAAAATAGTAGCTGGAAACTGGAAAATGAATAATGATTTAGCAGAAACGGAAATGTTTTTAGTTGAGTTAAAAAAACAAGTATTTCCAGAAAATGTAACAATAATGATAGCGCCGCCTTTTACAAGTTTAAACCACGCGTTTAACTCATTGCGCGAGCACCCTGTAACCATAGCTTCACAAAATATGCACCAAAGTAATGAAGGAGCCTTTACGGGCGAAATTTCTGCCAAGATGCTAAAAAGCATAGGAGCAAATATCGTTATTTTAGGGCATAGTGAGCGACGTGCTTATTTTATGGAAGACAATGCAACCCTTGCCGAAAAGGTAAATACGGCACTAGAAAATGAAATGACAATAATTTTCTGTATTGGTGAAGAATTGGAAGACCGAAAGAACGACACACATTTTGAAATTATTAAAACACAACTTTCCGAAGGACTTTTTCATACGTCAAATAAGGCGTGGGAATCTATAATAATTGCTTATGAACCTGTTTGGGCAATTGGTACCGGCGAAACTGCCAGCCCGGAGCAGACGCAGGAGATGCACCACTTTATAAGAAAAACCATTGCCGAAAACTATTCAGAAGAAATTGCCGATGGGGTTTCAATTTTATATGGAGGAAGCGTTAAACCCGACAATGCAACTGAAATTTTTAAACAACCCGACGTGGATGGAGGTCTTATTGGCGGTGCTTCGCTAAAGGTTGCAAGTTTTATGGAAATTGTAAATGCTTTTTAACTAAATATTAATTGCAGATTTTTGTAAATTGCACCTACTGTTTTTGAGCTTTTAATTTTTTATACGAATTTAAAATACAATGTCTCATACATATATTGAATATATTTTTAAAGTGGAGCCGCTTCAACCCGGCACCGAAATTCTAATTGCCGAATTAGGTTCCGCAGGTTTTGAAAGTTTTGTAGAAACTGAAGAAGGCGTTAAAGCTTATATCCAATTTGATAAGATGAACTTTGGCGCTTTAGACAAAATCCACATCGTCAAGTCGAAAGAATTCAAGATTGAATTTACTTCGTCAGAAATAGCCCCAGTAAACTGGAATTCTGAGTGGGAGAAAAATTTTGATCCTATTGAAGTAGACGGTAAATGTATAGTTCGTGCACCATTTCATCCTAAGAAAAATTTTGATTTCGACATTGTAATTGAGCCTAAAATGTCTTTCGGGACGGGGCATCACGAAACTACTTTTATGATGCTTCAATTTGTTTTGGAAAACAATTTTGAAGATAAAACTGTGTTAGACATGGGCTGCGGAACGGCTGTATTGGCAATTTTGGCCGAAATGCGCGGCGCTGCGAAACTAGATGCAATTGATATTGATGAATGGTGTTATGAAAATTCAATTGAAAACATTGAAAGAAACAACTGTAGTAAAATTTCAGTTTATTTAGGCGATGCAACCTTGCTTTCGGAAAAAAAATACGACGTTATTATCGCCAACATAAACCGAAATATTCTATTGAACGATATGGAACGTTATAGAAATTGCTTAGACGAAGGCGGAACCCTATATCTAAGCGGATTTTATACTAAAGATTTGCCAATTATAACGGAAACTTGCAATAATCTGGGTTTTACTTTCGTTGAGAATAAGGAAAAAAATAATTGGGTTGCCGCAAAATTTGTAATTTAGTAGTTGCGGATTGGTCGAAAATCCGTTTTTAACGAATTTATAATTAGCACGCTTTGAGTACCAGAGAAAAAATACAGGAAGATGTATCGGTTGAAGAAATGGAAGGCAATCTAAATGAAATTGTACTTTACAATGACGATGTAAACACCTTTGACCACGTAATAAACAGTTTAATTTTTGCGTGCGAACACACGCCGGAACAAGCCGAACAATGTTCTATAATTGTGCATTATAAAGGAAAGTGTACGGTTAAGACCGGTGAGTTTAGCGATTTAAAACCGCGCTGCAGTATGCTTTTGGAAGCTGGATTGAGCGCTGAAATTATCTAATACCACTCAAAATATATGGCGGAAAGTACCACCGCTATTATTAAGAGTATTAATACAATAACTATAAAACCTGCTCCAAAGCGGGTTTTTTTATTGTCTTGAAAAATATAGTCTTTTTCGGTTTTATTGTCAGAGTCTTTTACTATCTTAGTCATAGGTTGGTTTTAAACAGTCTAAAATAGAAAAAAGGAAATAAAAGATTCTAAATATTTCCATAAAAAAACCACGTTTAAAAAACGTGGTTTTTTGGTCGTGACCTTGCCAGGATTCAAACCTGGAACCTCCTGAGCCGTAATCAGGTGCGCTATTCAGTTGCGCCACAAGGCCAAATTAATATTGCTTTAAGCGGGTGCAAATATATTTCTTTTTAAATTGCAAGACAAATTAAAACTTGAAAAAAATGGATTTATCTAAATTTATAAGAAATATTGAGCATTTTCCCAAAGATGGAGTCCATTTTAAAGACATTACTCCCTTGCTCGCAGATAGCGCTGCCATGGCCGATGGGTTAACCCAATTAATGGCTTTGGTGGGTGATGAAAAAATTGATAAAGTAGCCGCAATAGAATCACGTGGGTTTTTCTTCGGAACACTTTTAGCCCAAAATCTAAATGCGGGTTTTGTACCCATTAGAAAACCTGGAAAACTTCCGTATAAAACTTTAAAGGAACCATATCAATTGGAGTATGGAATAGATGCCCTCGAAATTCACGAAGACGCAATTTTAAAAGGCGAACGAGTACTGCTACACGATGATGTTTTGGCTACCGGAGGCACGATGAAGGCAGCGTGCAAATTAATTGAAAGTTTAGGGGGAGAAATTGTGCAATGCAACTTTTTACTTGAATTGGAATTCCTAAACGGAATTCAAAAATTAAAAAATCGCCCCGTAAAATCGTTATTGAAATATTAGTCTAGCGCATTTTTAGTAACCCATAATTTATAGCCAAAGATGGCCATTTGGAATTTGGACGCTTTTGCAAGATCTAGTCCTTGCTTGGTAAAACTAGGAAGTACTTTTTTGTTCACCTTTGCTAGAAATTTAAAAAATTGCTTTTTCATCTGTGATTAGTTTGGTATGAAATTAATCAATTTGAAACAATTCCTTTTAAATGTAATGTTAAATCCTTAAACAGAGCCAGTTCCCGCTGTATTGTAACGATAGTAATATATTTTATCGAGATTCTTTTTGGCATTTATTATCTTCGCCCACAAATAAATTTTGATGGATTATTTATTTCTTTTTCTGGGCTTGCTTTTACTGGTTGTTGGTGGCGAATTTTTAGTGCGGTCGTCGGTGGCACTTTCATTTAAACTCCATCTTTCAAAAATGGTTATCGGGCTTACGGTAGTTTCTTTTGCTACTTCAGCGCCCGAACTTTTGGTGAGTTTACAAGCTGCGCTCAATGGATTTTCAGATATTTCAATAGGTAATGTGTTAGGCTCAAATATTGCTAATATCGGTTTGGTTTTGGGTATTACCGCGGTAATTTCGCCATTGGCAATTGATAAGGATTTCTATAAATTGAACTGGCCGGCAATGATGTTTGCTTCCGTTGCACTTTATTTTATTATGAAAAGCGGAAGTGTTATTAGTCACTCTGAAGGAGTGGCAATGTTGCTGATGCTTTTTGTTTATCTCTGGATTTTAATTAAGCGGGCAAAAGGGCAACGAAAAACTAATCCGGTAGATGATAGTATTGATGAGGGACTGTCTAAAACCTCTAATTTTAAAATTATTGTTTGGTTGTTAATCGGTGCGGTGTCGTTATATGCCGGAAGTGAATTTTTGGTAAATGGTGCCGTCTCTTTGGCTGAGCAATTTGGCGTTAGCGAACGGGTAATAGCGGTAACTATGATTGCTGTCGGAACTAGTATTCCGGAACTAGCTGCTTCGGTCATTGCAGCGTTAAAACGAGAAAAAGCCATTTCGCTTGGCAATTTAATTGGTTCAAATATTTTTAACATCTGTTCTGTATTGGGTATTACAGCAATTATACAGCCCATTGTGGTCAAGAGTGAAGAAGTGCTTACAAGCGATATTTTTTGGATGATAGGTTTTGCTGGTATTTTAGTTCCTTTGGCTTTTCTTCCAAAAGCATTCGAACTTGGGAGGAAAAGAGGTGTTTTTCTAGTAGCAGCCTATGCTATTTTTATAGGAATGACAATTTTAAAATAATTGATTATTCTCGCAAATTTTAAAATTTATAGGGGGTGTTCAAAACTTTTTTGAGTTTTTGAGTAAATAAACCTTAAAAATTAAGGGGGTGTATTTGTGTTTTTTCTATTTTTGCCTCATAAAACTAAAAGCACCACCATGTCCACTTTAAGATTTTTCGCTATTAAGGAAACCTTTAATAGGGTTCCAGTACCCGTTTCGGAAACAGAACGACGATCTGATATTTTCGGAAAAAACGTATTTAGAGAATCTGCCATGCGGCAGTATCTTACAAAAGATTCGTTTAAAAGCGTTATGGATGCCATTGAAAGTGGCTCTAAAATAGAACGCCATATTGCCGACCATATTTCTACGGGAATGAAAGAGTGGGCAATTGCAAAAGGCGCTACACATTATACGCACTGGTTTCAACCTTTAACTGGGGCCACTGCCGAAAAGCACGATGCTTTTTTTGAAACCATGGAACATGGTCAGGCTATTGAAAAGTTTGGTGGCGGGCAATTGGTTCAGCAAGAGCCAGATGCATCGAGTTTTCCCAATGGTGGGATACGAAATACTTTTGAAGCCCGTGGTTATACTGCTTGGGATCCTACTTCTCCGGCATTTATTTACGGAACTACACTATGTATTCCTACTGTTTTTGTTTCTTATACGGGCGAAGCTTTAGATTATAAAACTCCTTTGCTCCGTGCCTTGCAATCTATTGATAATGCGGCGACGGCCGTGGCAAAATATTTCGATAAAAATGTTACCAGAGTGAGTGCCACTTTAGGCTGGGAGCAAGAATACTTTTTAGTAGACAGTGCCTTGGCTGCATCGCGGCCAGATATCTCCTTGGCTGGAAGAACCCTTTTGGGGCATTCTTCGGCAAAGGGGCAACAATTAGACGATCATTATTTCGGGTCTATTCCGGCACGGGTTTTAAACTTTATGCGTCACTTAGAGACTGAATGCATGCTTTTGGGCATTCCCGTAAAAACGCGACATAACGAAGTTGCACCCAACCAGTTTGAATTAGCTCCTATATTTGAAGAAACCAATTTGGCAGTAGATCACAATTCATTATTAATGGATTTAATGCATAAAATTGCCGACAAGCACAATTTTAAGGTGTTATTTCACGAAAAGCCATTTGCCAATGTAAATGGAAGCGGAAAGCACAACAACTGGTCGTTGGCAACCGATACGGGTGTAAACCTTTTAGGGCCTAGCAGCACGCCTATGAAAAATCTTCAGTTTTTAACCTTCTTTATCAATACACTCAAAGCGGTTAACGACCACGAAGAATTACTTAGAGCGTCTATTGCGAGCGCTGGTAACGATCACCGTTTGGGAGCCAATGAAGCACCGCCGGCAATTATTTCGGCATTTATAGGATCGCAATTAACCAATGTTTTGGACGAGCTGGAAAAAGTAACCAGCGGCAAGCTATCTCCGCAGGAAAAAACCGATTTAAAACTAAATGTAGTAGGTAAAATACCTGAAATTTTACTGGATAATACAGATCGAAATCGAACTTCGCCTTTTGCTTTCACCGGAAATAAGTTTGAGTTTAGAGCTGTGGGCTCAACGGCCAATTGCGCCAATCCTATGACGGTTTTGAACGCTATTGTTGCAAACCAACTTATAGCTTTTAAAGCTGAGGTAGATGTGCTAATTAAAGAGAAGAAGATGAAGAAAGACGATGCCATCTTCAATGTTTTAAAAGAATATATAAAAGATTCAAAAAGAATTAGATTTGAAGGCGATGGCTACGGAGAAGCTTGGGAGAAGGAAGCCGAAAAACGTGGATTGAGCAATTATAAAACGACGCCTCGCGCATTGCAAGCAAAAGTTTCTGAAAAATCGATTGCACTTTTTGAAGGACTTGGTATAATGAGTAAAGTAGAACTGGAAGCCCGTTATGAAATTGAAATGGAAGATTACGCCATGCGAATTCAGATTGAAGGGCGAATTTTGGGAGATATTGCCAGAAATCACATTATTCCAACAGGAATTCAGTATCAGAATATTTTAATTGAAAACGTTCAAGGTTTAAAGAATATTTATGGAACCGACTTCAAAAAATTTGCCGGCGAACAAATGCAGCTTATTGAACAAATTAGCGAACATATTGCCAAAATAAACAAGGGTATTACCGAAATGATAGACGCTCGTAGAAAAGCAAACAAAATTGAAGATGTAGTTGAAAGAGCATTTGCGTATTGCGATGATGTAAAATCGTATTTTCAAGTAATTCGCTATCATTGCGATAAGCTAGAATTATTAGTAGATGACGAGCTGTGGCCACTAACCAAATATCGCGAGCTTTTATTCACTAAATAGCAAAGCGTTTAAAGCAGTAGTTTAACTAATAAAACCGTCTACCCTGTGTTAGGCGGTTTTTTTTAGATTCTTTTAGAAAAAGGCTTTTAATCTGGCAAATTTAATACTGTACTTGCGGTATTTTTAGCTTCTGCACCTTCAATTTTAAACGTCTTTTAAGGGTATTATGCTGCTAATTGAAAAAAGGCGAAGCCACTACCTTTGTGGGCTTTTTATTAATCCGTACTTTTGTGTCCTTAACCAAAAGCAATGAGTAAAGAAATTTCAAAACGTTACGCGCAAAGAGGAGTGTCTGCCGGAAAAGAAGATGTGCACAATGCGATTAAAAATGTAGATAAGGGATTGTTTCCGAAAGCATTTTGCAAGATTGTCCCCGATTATTTAACCGGTGACGAAAACCACTGCCTTATTATGCATGCCGATGGGGCAGGAACAAAGTCTTCTTTAGCATACGCATATTGGAAAGAAACGGGCGATCTTTCGGTTTGGAAGGGAATTGCACAAGACGCACTCATTATGAATATTGATGACCTGCTATGCGTTGGTGCGGTAGATAATATTATGCTTTCTTCGACTATTGGAAGAAATAAAAACTTAATTCCGGGCGAAGTTATTTCGGCGATTATTAACGGTACGGAGGAGCTAATTTCAGAAATGAAAAATTTTGGAGTTACTATTCATTCCACAGGGGGCGAAACAGCAGATGTGGGTGATCTTGTGCGTACAATTATTGTAGATTCTACAGTTACTGCGCGTATGAAGCGAAGTAATGTTGTGGATAACGCAAACATAAAACCGGGCGATGTTATTGTAGGTTTGGCTTCTTTTGGGCAAGCTACTTATGAAAAGGAATACAACGGCGGAATGGGCAGTAACGGATTAACTTCGGCTAGGCACGATGTGTTTGAAAAATACTTAGCAACTAAATATCCCGAGACATTTGATGCCTCTGTGCCTTCAGAATTAGTTTATTCCGGTTCAAAAAAATTAGACGATGTTGTTGCCGAGAGCCCATTGAATGCCGGAAAATTGGTGCTTTCGCCTACCAGAACGTATGCTCCCATTATTAAAGAAATTCTTGCAAACTTTAGTACTACCGAAATTCACGGAATGGTGCACTGTAGCGGTGGCGCACAGACAAAAATTCTTCATTTTGTTGATGATCTCCACATTATTAAAGACAATTTATTTGATGTTCCGCCATTGTTTAAACTTATTCAAGAAGAAAGTAAAACGGATTGGAAGGAGATGTATCAGGTTTTTAATATGGGACATAGAATGGAACTTTATGTGCCAGAGAAAATCGCAGATGCTATTATAAAAATTTCAAAATCGTTTAATGTTGAAGCACAAATTATAGGTCGCGTAGAAGGCGCAACTTCAAAAAAATTGACAATTAAATCTTCGGTAGGAGAGTTTCAATATTAAATCTAAAAAGAATATAGCTAAAGTTGAAGCCGTTTTCGGTTAAAGTGAAAATTTGGATTCCCCAGTTTATTTAGGTTAGCTCCTGTTTCAAATTTAGTAACGCCCAGTGACTATTTTCAAATTTCATAAATAAAATTACCTTCAAAATTGAAAGTGGTGCAATTACACCGTTTCGGTTAAAAATTGTAAATTTGCACCCATTATAAAATCTCTATGACAGACAGGCTTCAAATAATAAAACAACGTTTTGACGAGGTGAGCGACCTCATTATTCAACCAGATATTATTAGCGACCAAAAACGCTATATTCAGTTGAACAAAGAATACAAAGATCTACGAGTTTTGATGGATAAACGATCGGAATACTTAGAACTTACAGCTAATATTTCTGAAGCCGAAGAAATAATTGCAGATGGTACCGATGCCGAAATGGTAGAAATGGCCAAACTGCAATTAGATGAAGCTAATACCCGTTTGCCTAAACTGGACGAAGAAATAAAATTTCTTTTAGTACCAAAAGATCCGGAAGACAGCAAAAATGCGGTAATGGAAATTAGAGCCGGAACCGGCGGCGACGAAGCCAGTATCTTTGCAGGAGACCTGTTAAGAATGTATACCAAATATTGTGAAAGCAAAGGTTATAAAACCAATATTATAGACTTTAACGAAGGAACTAGTGGTGGCTTTAAGGAAGTTCAGATTGAAATAGAAGGCGAAGATGTTTATGGTACCCTAAAATTTGAAGCTGGCGTTCACCGTGTACAGCGGGTTCCGCAGACCGAAACCCAGGGTAGGGTTCATACGAGTGCAGCCACTGTAATGGTTTTTCCCGAAGCAGAAGAATTTGATATTGAAATAAACCCAAAAGATGTGCGTGTAGATTTCTTTTGTTCCTCGGGACCGGGCGGACAATCAGTAAACACAACCTATTCTGCCGTACGATTAACCCACGTTCCAACTGGAATTGTGGCACAGTGCCAAGATCAAAAATCGCAACATAAAAATAAGGAGAAAGCGTTTAGGGTACTTCGCTCCAGATTATACGATATGGAACTGGCCAAAAAGCAAGCTGAAGATGCATTAAAACGCGGTTCAATGGTTACCAGTGGAGACCGTAGTGCAAAAATTAGGACCTACAATTATTCACAAGGTCGTGTTACCGATCATCGAATAAACCTTACGTTGTACAACCTCGGAAATATTATGAATGGTGATATTCAAGAAATAATTGATGAGCTTCAACTGGTAAGTAATACTGAAAAATTAAAAGAAACTGGCGAAACTTTTTAAGGTTTTGATATTCTGAAATACAGAAAGATGACTACAGATAAATTAATTTCAGAAATTAGAAAAAAGAATTCTTTTCTTTGTGTTGGGTTGGATGTAGATCTTGATAAAATTCCGAATTTTCTTTTAGAGGAAGAAGATCCCATTTTTTCGTTCAATAAAGCTATAATAGATGCCACGCACAATTACACCGTTGCATTCAAGCCCAATACCGCGTTTTACGAAGCCTATGGAATTAAAGGCTGGAAGTCTTTAGAAAAAACCATAAACTACTTAAACCAAACGTATCCTGAAATTTTTACCATTGCCGATGCAAAACGCGGCGATATTGGCAATACATCTTCCCGTTATGCAAAAGCTTTCTTTGAAGATTTAGGTTTCGATTCGGTGACGGTAGCGCCCTATATGGGCAGGGATTCGGTAGAGCCTTTTCTGGAATTTAACAACAAACACACCATTTTACTAGCTCTTACGTCAAATGAAGGTGCTTATGATTTTCAGACTAAAAAAATTGAAGGCGAAACTGTTTATACTCAGGTTTTAAAAACTTCAAAAAACTGGAAAAACAGTGAAAATTTAATGTACGTTATTGGTGCCACTAAAGCAGAATATCTTGCTGAGGTTCGCAAAATTGTTCCAAATAGTTTTTTATTGGTTCCGGGAGTAGGGGCGCAGGGAGGGAGCTTAACGGAAGTCTGTAAGTACGGAATGACCCCTGATATTAGTTTGTTAGTAAATTCTTCCCGAGGAATAATTTACGCTTCAAACCAATTAAATTTTGCAGAAGCTGCTGCCGAAGAAGCGAAAAACATCCAGCTGCAAATGAAGTCTATTTTAGATGGAATTCGTTGATCAACTTAATAGAGCCATAAAACTTTCCAAAACGCCCGATCGCATAATTTCATTGGTGCCATCCCAAACCGAATTATTGGTAGATCTCGGTTTGCGCGAACGTATTGTAGGCATTACTAAATTCTGTGTACATCCCGAAGACTTAAAGAATGAAAAAGCGATAGTCGGTGGTACAAAACAGGTAAATTTTGATAAAATTAAGTTGTTGCAGCCCAATATTATTATCTGCAATAAGGAGGAAAATACCAAAGAAATGGTTTCGGAATTGGAAAAAATTGCACCCGTTTGGATAAGCGATATTGAATCCGTTTCAGATAGTTTGGACTTTATTGCGCGGATTGGTGAAGTGTTTAAAGTAGCTGCAATTGCGTCCGAAATTATTTCAAAAATTAATTGCGAACTAAAGAAACATCAAGAATTTGCAATCGATTTGGATACTAAAAAGGTACTTTATCTAATTTGGAAAGGACCGTATATGGCTGCTGGACGAGGAACATTTATAGATAGCCTTTTGCATATTAATAATTTTGAAAATGTATTCTCGCAAAACCAAGTTCGCTATCCTCAAGTGGAGCCTGCGGATTTTAGAAAGGCAGATTTAATTTTGCTTTCTACGGAACCCTATCCTTTTAAGAAAAAAGACGTGCAAGCTTTTAAAAACGAATTTGAAAAGGAAGTTAAATTGGTAGATGGAGAATATTTTAGTTGGTACGGTTCACGCTTAATACAGGCATTTAAATATTTTAAAACGCTGCATTAATTTTATTTGTCGGCGTGCATAATTGAAAGGTACTGTATTTCCTGTAAAAGTTTATCGGCTTGTTGATGCGCTTTTTCACTTTTTTCAGGATTTTTTACTGACAGCTCAAAAGAACGTTTCATTAGTGATCGGTAGCGTTCTTTTAATAATTCAATTCTAGTTTTTCTTCGAAATAGATTATACACAACGTCAAAATTTAATAAGCAAAGATAAGGCTGCTAATGATAAGTTTCTACTAATAAGAGGTTAAGGCTTTCATAAAGTATTGCTTTAAAAGGCATTAGACGGGAGCTAATCCTGCAATGCAAATACTTGTCTTAGTAGGGTCGTGGTTCTTGCAGCAATATTGTTGCGAATGTCTTTTTCCTCAATGCTAATCATTTTATAAACGCCATTTAAAGCTTCGTTTGTAACGTAATCCGTAAGATCTGGGTTAACCTTTGCAACAAAGGGTACAGCATTGTAACGGTTAATAATATTGGTCCAGATTTGATCTGCACCAACCTTTGAAAAAGAACGTTTTATTACTGGATTAAATTTTGCGTATAACGCAGTATTAGTACGCTGCTCTAAATAATTGGTAGCTGCATTGTCAGGACCTAATAAAATATTTTTTGCATCGGTAAATGTTATTTGTTTTACGGCAGTAACAAAAATGGGGGTTGCCTCCTTTACCGCATCTTCTGCGGCTCGGTTTAAAGCTTTTATGCCTTGGTCTGCCAAACTACCCAAACCTATATCTCTGAGTGTTTGATCAACTTTCTGTAATTCTGCAGGCAACATTATTTTCACCAATTTATTGGAATAAAAGCCGTTTTCTTTCGTGAGTTTTGAAACTTGCTTTTCAATTCCGAAATTTAAGGCTTGTCGTAAACCGCTGGCAATCATAGTAGGATCTGTGCCGGTTTGTGTTGGAAGGGTGTTAACCACTTGTTGCAATTCTGCACAAGATATTAAAGCGAAGAAGGAACAAAATAGAAATACTTTTTTAAAAACCATGAGTACAGCGTTAGGTGAGTTTCAAATATAAAAAAGCCCTTCAAAATTGAAGGGCTCTTTCTATAAAAATTTATAAAGATTCTTATTTAAGAACTTTAACTGTTTTTGTAGCATTACCGATAGTTACTTGAACCATGTAAGCTCCAGAAGCAAGACCGCTCATGTCAACTTTAGGAGAAATAACACCAGGTTGTTGAGTAAGAACTACTTTTCCTAATACATCGTAAATAGTTACATTGTCAACAGCAGTTTTAGTGCTAATGTTCAATACATCTTTTACTGGGTTAGGATACACACTGAAAGAACCAGCAGCGAAGTCTTCAACTCCAGCTGAAGCAGTTTTAAATAAAACATCGTCTAAGTAATACTGATTGTTTGCATCGATAGAGAAAAAGTCAACACCACCTAGGTTACCACCTGAAGTATAGAAATCTCCATTGTAGATTTCAGTACCATCGATAGACATAACAACAGTGTCAGTGTCTAAATCGATCATGTGTGTAAGTTGGAACCAGAAATTTTCTGGGTAAGTAAATGTAGATACAATGTTCGCAGGGTTTGCATCATCAACAACATAACCTGTACCAGGAGTAAGGTTGTCCATGTTAAAGTGAACGTTAAGACCCCAGATTCCTCCAGAAGCTCCTGTATCTTGATCTTCTTGGAAATTATAGTATCCTGTTTTTCCTCCAGGAACATACATATACCAAGTTAGCTCGTATTGACCAGAAGTTTGATTTCCTAATAACAACATAGCATCCTGAACACCATCATCACCGATGTAACCTGATTGTGAACCAGAATATGCTTGGTCTGTAGTAATTACTAAATCTTCTGGGCCAGCAGCGCCGCTCCAGTTAGACCAATGGTCTTCATGAACAGGACCGGTTGAGTAACCTTCCATGTCATCATTGATTATTTGGGCGTTCGCACTAAATGTAAAAGCTCCTATTGCAAAAGCTAATAAGTAAATTTTTTTCATAATGTTAAGTTTTTAAATTGTTTAATATTGATGCTGCAATATACAAAATTATTAAAATAACCCAATAGATTTTTGTTTTTTTTGTGATATCAATAGCGTTCTTAAGTATTATGTTCGTTAAGATTTAACTAAATTTGCAATTCATAAAATTATATAAAATACAATGGAGAAGGTAAATCCCTATAAACCAAAATATAAAGTGCGAATTGTAACGGCAGCTTCGCTATTTGATGGCCATGATGCAGCCATCAATATTATGCGCAGAATTATTCAATCTACAGGAGTGGAAGTTATTCACTTAGGCCATGATAGGAGCGTGGAAGAGGTTGTTAACACGGCTATCCAAGAAGATGCAAACGCAATTGCCATGACTTCCTATCAAGGTGGGCATAACGAGTACTTTAAGTATATGTATGATTTATTGCAGGAAAAGGGTGCTGGCCATATAAAAATTTTTGGCGGCGGCGGCGGCGTTATCCTGCCTTCAGAAATTAAGGAGTTAATGGATTATGGTATCACCAGAATTTACGCTCCTGATGATGGTCGGGAATTAGGCCTTCAAGGAATGATTAATAATCTGGTAGAATTGGCTGATTTTCCCATAGGTGATGCATTAAACGGAAAAGTTGAAAAGTTAGCCAACAAAGACGTTGGGGCAATAGCTCGAATTATTTCAGCAGCCGAAAATTTTCCGGAAGTTGCGAAGGCTGCGCTCGATAAAATTCATTTAAAAAATAAAAAGAGCGCTACCCCGGTTTTAGGAATAACCGGCACAGGAGGCGCTGGAAAATCTTCGTTGGTAGATGAATTGGTCCGTAGATTTTTAATAGACTTTCCAGAGAAAACCATTGGTATTGTTTCCGTAGATCCTTCCAAAAGAAAAACTGGCGGTGCTTTGCTGGGAGACCGAATTAGAATGAACGCTATTAATTCGCCACGGGTATATATGCGCAGTTTGGCAACACGGCAGAGCAATTTGGCACTTTCAAAATATGTTTCGGAAGCCATCCAAATTTTAAAGGCTGCGGAATACGATTTAATAATCCTCGAAACATCCGGAATTGGGCAAAGCGATACCGAAATTATTGAACACAGCGATGTTTCACTTTACGTAATGACCCCCGAATTTGGTGCCGCCACCCAACTGGAAAAAATTGACATGCTCGATTTTGCAGATTTGGTAGCGATTAATAAATTTGATAAACGCGGTTCGTTGGATGCATTGCGCGACGTAAAAAAACAATATGTTCGCAACCATCTGTTGTGGGATACTCCGCAAGACGAGCTTCCGGTTTACGGCACCATTGCTTCGCAGTTTAACGATCCGGGAATGAATAAACTTTATAAGGCAATTATGAAGGAAATTGCTGAAAAAACCAAAGCCGCGTTACACAGCGATTTTCATGTTTCGGAAGAAATGGAAGAAAAGGTTTTTGTTATTCCACCTGCGCGTACACGCTATCTTTCTGAAATATCCGAAAACAATAGAAGCTATGATAAAAGAGCTGAAGAACAAGCAGAAGTAGCCCAAAAACTCTATGGAATTTATAAAACCATTGAAAGTATTTCTGCAAAACAGCCACAACTCGATAAAGCGGGTATTGCTTCAGAATCGTTTGAGAATTCAGAAAAAAACAAAGATCTATTAAAATTGTTATTAGCTGAATTTGACCGTGAAAAATTAAATTTAGATCCCTATAACTGGGAAGTTATTACCGGATGGGAAGAAAAGGTTAATAAATATAAAAATCCTGTATATAGCTTTAAAGTGCGAGGGAAAGAGATTAATATTAAAACCCATACCGAATCGCTCTCCCATACACAAATTCCGAAAGTTGCTTTGCCGAAATACCAAGCGTGGGGCGACATTTTAAAATGGGTGCTTCAGGAAAATGTACCGGGAGAATTTCCTTTTACCGCGGGACTGTATCCTTTTAAAAGAACGGGTGAGGATCCTGCAAGAATGTTTGCCGGTGAAGGAGGGCCAGAACGCACCAATCGTCGTTTTCATTATGTAAGTATGGGCTTGCCTGCAAAAAGACTTTCCACAGCTTTTGATAGCGTGACACTTTACGGGAACGATCCAGATTTAAGACCCGATATCTATGGAAAAATTGGAAATGCCGGGGTGTCAATTTGTTGTTTGGACGATGCCAAAAAACTGTATTCAGGTTTCGATTTAAGCCATCCGATGACCTCGGTAAGTATGACGATTAACGGGCCTGCACCCATGTTGTTGGGTTTTTTTATGAATGCCGCGATCGATCAAAATTGCGAAAAGTATATTCAAGAAAATAATTTGGAAGATGAAGTTGAAAAGAAAATAAATGCCATTTACAAGCAAAAAGGTATTGAACGTCCTAAATATCACGGAAAACTTCCAGAGAGTAATAACGGTTTAGGGCTAATGCTTCTCGGAGTAACTGGCGATCAAGTTTTGGATTTAGACGTTTACGATAAAATAAAATACGAAACCTTACAACAGGTACGTGGCACCGTACAGGCAGATATTTTAAAAGAAGATCAAGCACAAAACACCTGTATTTTTTCAACTGAATTTGCACTTCGGTTAATGGGCGATGTACAGGAATATTTTATTGAGAAAAAAGTTAGAAACTTCTACTCGGTATCAATTAGTGGGTACCATATTGCCGAAGCTGGTGCAAATCCGATTACCCAGCTGGCTTTTACACTTGCAAATGGTTTCACTTACGTGGAATACTATTTGAGTCGCGGAATGGATATAAACGAGTTTGGTCCAAATCTGTCGTTTTTCTTTAGCAACGGAATAGATCCCGAATATGCGGTTATAGGGCGTGTTGCCAGAAAAATTTGGTCTAAAGCAATGAAGGAAAAATACGGCGCAAATTCTAGGGCGCAAATGTTAAAATACCACATCCAAACCTCTGGCCGTTCCTTACACGCACAGGAAATAGACTTTAACGACATTCGTACCACCTTACAGGCTCTGTACGCTATTTACGATAATTGCAATTCATTGCACACTAACGCGTACGATGAGGCAATAACCACCCCTACCGAAGAAAGCGTACGCCGCGCCATGGCGATTCAGTTAATTATTAATAAAGAATTGGGATTGGCCAAAAATGAAAACCCAATTCAAGGTGCTTTTATTATTGAAGAGTTAACAGATTTAGTTGAAGAAGCCGTTTTAAAGGAATTTGATAGTATTACCGAACGCGGGGGTGTTTTGGGAGCCATGGAAACCATGTACCAACGCAGCAAAATTCAAGAGGAAAGTTTGTATTACGAAACATTAAAACACAATGGCGATTTTCCAATTATTGGGGTTAATACTTTTTTAAGCAGTAAAGGATCGCCTACCGTTCTTCCAGCGGAAGTAATTCGTGCCACCGAAGATGAAAAGCAGGTACAGATTGAAACCTTGAAAAGCCTTCATAAAATGTATCAGGATCAATCGGTTGATGTTCTAGAAAAAGTAAAGACGGCAGCTATCCATAATGAAAATATGTTTGAGCAATTAATGGACGCTACCAAAGTATGCTCATTGGGGCAGATAACCGAAAGTCTTTTTGAAGTAGGAGGGCAATATAGGCGAAATATGTAAAGAAATTTCATAAACACGACAAAAATACGTATATTTGTGTCAAATGTCGTGAATATGAAAAATCAGCAAAATTCGTCCGATGTAATTTTAGTGAAAGAGCCTGAGGTTTTCTATTTACTCGATAATCCTTTTGATAGAATAGTTAGCGTTTTAGGAGGTATTGGGCAAGTAGGGCAGGCCGTTAACAGCGATATAGATCTTATCATCATAACTCGAAAAGGTTTACCCAAAAGTGTTGTGTACTCTATTTGTGAAGTATTGGGCATATCCATGGATAGATTGAGCGATTTGCTACATATTTCGCATCGTACCTTACAACGGAAAAGTGATACCGATCTTCTTGGGGTTTCAGCATCTGAACAGCTTTTTGAGATTGCTAAATTAGTTTCGGAGGGTATACGTGTTTTTGAAACACTCGAAGATTTTAGAAATTGGTTACATTCCAAACCTTATATATTTAAGGGTCAGCAACCCTTAGATTTTTTAGATACACGGTTTGGAATTCAATATGTGAAAAATGTGCTTGGTCGCATTGCCCACGGAATCCCTTCTTAATCGTGCGAATATACCGAATCACCAAAACCGAATATATAGACGATTTTTCCGGTGAAGGAGCCAGATTGTATGGCGGTAGATGGAATTTGGTGGGTGACCCGGTAATCTATTTCTCGCAAAACCTCTCCCTGAGTTTGCTAGAGATTATTGTTCATGTAGAATTTGCCAAATTGCCTATGGGCTATTCTTTTATTGAAGCAGAAATTCCAGATGAATTTATAAAACCTATTAAGTCTTTAGATTTTATTAAACCAAAATGGAGTTCCGAAGGAGCAGAAAAACAAGTGCAAATGTTGGGTTCCACTTGGCTAAAACGTCAGGAAAGTTTGGCATTGCGTGTGCCCTCCGCTATTTTGGGGCTGGAGCACAATATTCTAATAAATCCAACCCATAAAGACATTGAAAGCATTAAGATTATAAAAAAGCAGTCGTTGGATTTTGATCCGCGCTTAATTAGATAAATGCGTGGTAATTAGTCATCTTCTTAAAAATCTAAATAGTCAAGGGGATAAAAAGAAATGTCGTCATACGGGTCTTCATCATTATAATTTATGACTAACAGATTAAAAAAATACCGAAGTAAATCAACGCTACAGAGTTAATCTCCAGGTATGTTGAAGTTTTCTGAATTTTTTCAGCTCTTTTCGAAGTAATGGTAAAAAATCCTTCCCGTTGCTATTTACTCTCTCCAAACGTTCGCAATTTTTATAGAGCAAGTTTGATAAACGCATTACGGAAGCCGCATATTTGTGTTTTTCCTCAGAAAATGGCTGGCTTTCGGCTTTCAAAATTTCTGGTCCGAGCGAAACGGACTGTTGCACAATATCGCCGGTAAAATATATGTTGGGATCTTCTGCGCCATTTTTGTGAAGATGCGCTAAATCGTGACTGAGATATGATGAAATATTTCTTGCCAATGAGAATATATCTAACGCTTTGGCATAAACAGCCGATTCTGAATTTTTACCAAATGAAGGATAAGACATTTTTTATTTTTCTTTTTAAAGCGAATCAAATTTAAGAACTATGTAGCGCATTATATAATCGATATTAAGGTAAAAGCGTATATTTGGTTTAATAATTAAATATTATTTTAAAAATAGTTTAAAATGAGCATTGATGTTTTAAATTGGAAAATTTTGAATTGTTTGCAAAAAAATGCACGCCAGCCCAACACCGAAATTGGTAGGCAAGTGGGAATTAGTTCGCCCGCAGTTTCTGAACGAATTAGAAAAATGGAAGACTCCGGAATTATTACGGGCTATTTTACTGTGGTTTCGCCTTTTGAAGCCGGATATCAGTTTAAAGCAATTATTACACTCCGAGCATTTATGGGAAAACTGAAACCTTTTCTGGAAATTGTAAAAACCTATGACGAAGTATTAAATTGTTACCGGATTACCGGAAATGAAAATATTGTGATGGAAGTAGTTTTAAAAAATCAAAAACATTTAGAGTCGTTTATAGATCAACTTATTATCTATGGCGAAACAAAAACGCAAATTGTTCTCTCTCACGTGGTTAAAAACAACAACATAAAAATGCTTAAATAATCTGTTTGTTAAATTCAAAACAATTAGATTCATTTTAAGAGATTACTGTTTTTAAAAGGAATATTTTAGTTGAAAATTAAACTACAAATTGCAATGAAAAAATATACCTTTTCTTTTTTAATAGCAACTATTACAACAGCGCTTCTAGGATTTACAGGTTTGGAATTTCCAGGAGATAAAATTGTGCGCATACTGTGTTTGTTCGCTAGTATTGGGTTAATGATTTCATGTTTAGATGCAGTAATTATTTCGCGTAGGCAAAAGCGTTCTAAAAATTAAGCTACGTTTTAAATTGAAATTATACTTTACCAACTTCCGATTTTTTTAACCTAAAGTAGAGCCAAATCGTCAATAAGGCGATAATAAGCAGAAAACCTGAAAAGACCGTCCATGTGTTAAAGTACCCAACGCTATTAACTAGGTTCATCCCCCCGTTATGACCTATTAAATGGGCGAAACTAAAACTCATACTGTACAAACCCATATAGCTGCCTTTTCGGCCTTTTGGTGCCATTTCTAACGCGAGGGCATTGGAAAATGGAAATCCAATCATTTCTCCAAACGTCATCAACAACATGGCTACTACCAAAATGCCGCTCCAGCTAGTTAAATTTAAAACCAAAAAGCTTAGTCCTAAACATAAAATCCCCCAAAAGGTAGCCATGGTTTTTGAAATTTGTTTTCTGTCTAGCCACGAAATCAGGGGCATTTCAAATACTACAATGGTAGCACCATTTATAAATAATAACCAGCCAATAACATCTTCAGACAGAAAATGAACCTGCTCATAATATATGGGCATTACTGAAAAATATTGAACAAATGCCAGACTATTGGCAATCATAATTACAAAAAACAAAATAAAAAGCTTGTTTAGATAGGGCGGAACGCCTTCTTTTACAAGAGTAGTTTTTTCTGTGATTGTATTTTTTTGTTTTTTTGGTTGTAAAAGAACAAACACTCCAAGAGCAGCCATCATACACGAAAGCCCATCTATCCAAAAAAGCGATGTATAATTAAGATTTGCTATTATAAGACCGCCAACCAAGGGCCCAATGGAAAATCCAAGATTTATCGCCAACCTTATCAAGGCAATACATCTGGTAATATTTCCCGGTTTACTGTAGGTGTCTGCGGCAACAAATATTGCAGGCCGGCCTGCATCGGTCATTAGGGTTAAAATAAATATGCCGATACAAAAACCATAAAAGGTATTTATAAATTGTAATAATACAAACCCTATGCCTCCTAGAAACAGGCTCATAAGGATTACTTTGTAAAAGCCAATGGTGTCAGTTAATTTTCCTCCAATATACGTACCCGCTAAGGAACCAAGTCCGAAACAAGACATAATCCAACCCACCTGTGGCAACGTAAAACCTTCAACATTTACAAGGTATAACGATAAAAATGGGATTACCATTGCGCCCGCACGATTAATAAAAGTAACCAATGATAATAGCCAGATTTCGCGCGATAGGCCGCGAAAATTTGCTACATAACTATTATACATCTTTTTCATACGTGGTTCTATAAAACTAAAACGTCCCGGGAATGGCCGGGACGTTTTTATATTGAAAAATTTTATCTTTACTTAAGATCAATACATACATCGCCGGTATTTCTTTCTAGAAATGACCTGGTAGGTGCGGCAAGTATATGCAGAATGGTTCATATGTTTTTAAATATGAATCAAATGTAGTGAAAAATAATATTTCATAACAAAAAGGAAGCACTAATTGTCTTTTTTATATTTTTACTAAAAACTACAGATGAAGGGATTTCAAATATTTTGCTGTTTCATTTTAATAAGCGTTTCAATTTCAGCGCAAAACAACAGTGCGATTTCAGAAAGTAAAGCGGAACAATTAAAGTTAAATGAGGAATTTAGCAATCCCGAAACCACTATTTTGGAGCCCGAGGATTTTGAGAAATTTGCAGGATTGGAGTTTTATCCCATTGAAGAAAAGTTTATCGTTACGGCCAAATTTGTTCGCACACCAAATGAAAAACCATTCTTAATGCCAACTACTACTTCCCGTACGCCGGAATACGTAAAATACGGCGAAGCACATTTTAATATAGACGGAAAGGATTTTGTTTTAAACCTTTTTAAAAATGTATTGCCTTATGATGAACCTGGATACGAAGATTATCTTTTTCTTCCGTTTACCGATTTAACCAGTGGTAACGGATCTTACGGCGGGGGCAGATATGTTGATCTCCGAATTCCCGAAGGAGATACAATTGTTATAGATTTTAATAAAGCGTATAATCCGTATTGTGCGTACAGCGCGCGTTATTCGTGCCCGATTCCGCCAAAGGAAAATGATTTATTAATAAGAATTGAAGCGGGTGTAAAGGATTTTGGAAAACATTAAAAAAACTTTGCCACCCACATTCCCAAAAAAACCATTGCAAAACCAACTACAAAGCTTGCCATAGTATAAAGCGCAAACGAAATAAAATCGCCTGCTTTTAAAAATAGATGGTTTTCATAAGCAAAGGTTGAAAATGTTGTGAATCCACCACAGAAACCTGTAGCCAAAAACAGAACGGTATTCTGTGATAGCGTTTCGTTTTTTAATGCAACCCCTAATATTATTCCAATTAATAAACTTCCTAAAATATTGGCTGCTAACGTCCCGTATGGTATGCCGGTTTCATAGCTGTTTAAATATTTGGCTAGCCCGTATCGCAATGTGCTTCCCAAACCACCACCAATAAAAACCAAAGCGAGCTGTTTCATTTACAATCCTAATTCTATGGGTTGGGCAGAAGAAATTATTGGGATGTATATTTCGGTCACCCAATTGGCGGGATTAGGCACTTCTTCGGGATCGGTAACATAAACTTCAAACATTTTTCGGGTGGTGTCTATTTCATGTCCGTTTTCAGTAATGTACTGTCTTCCTTTTAAATAAGCTTCTGAAAGATGTTCATAATTTCCTTTTAACGAAATCTTTATTGTTGTAACAGGATCCATAAAGCCGCATACTACGGGACTGCCTTCGGGAGTAATAACTTGTTCCTTCACCGGAATACCCGCCGAAAAAATTACGGTATTGTTAGCGTTGTCTATTTCGTTGTAGATTGTAAAAGGATTCCCGGCCATGTTTAAATTGTGCTGCTTTACAAATTTGAGTACTTCGTTCATTAACGGAGTCATTTTTTCGTTTACAGCATCTTGTTTGGCAACAGTTGTGGTGTACATATAATATCCGCCACCATATTGGGTTACGCCATCTACGTTTATGGAATACTGTTTTATATCTTCGGCTACTTCTTTTGCAATTGCATCAAGACCGGTTTTATTCATTTCGTGCATTGCTGTTTCAAAATCGAAACCGCTTAGCGCGTAATATACTTTATCTATTAAGGGGTGTTCGCCTTTCATTCCCCAGGTAACTTTTGTACCTTCTTCCACTTCTTCAAATGTCCAATACACTTTATTTTTGCGTTCGCCTGCCGGAGTTTGCAATGTTAAATCCTGAGCTATTTCTTTATTGGGAATTACCTTGGTGGTAGTCATGGAGCCGCTCATATCACCTTCCCAAGAATAGGAAGCGCCTTCGCCAGAAGTTTTTTCGGCATAGGTAAAGGTAATGGTGGGATCTTCCTTTTTCCATGGCCCCCATTCTTCCCAACTCTTATAATCGTTTACCTTGTTAAAAACCACCTCGGGTGGCGCGGCAATTACTTCAGAATCCTGAATATTAAAAGTTCCGTCTTGCGTGCCAAAATAAATTGCGCTTCCGATAATTACTATAAGAAGTAGAAAAAATAAATACTTTAAAATTTTCATTAGGTAGGGTGTTGATTGGTGTTGCTAAGATAGTGAAATTTCGTAGACGCATTTTAAAATGCGCAGGTTCCATTTTCTATGTTTTCATCTTTATAATATTGCGATAAATATTTTAGTACATTTGCGAGAACCTAAAAATTTTATAATATGAAGAAGACCCTTTTTATTGCAATGGCAATAAGCGGTTTATTGTTTTTTTCTTGTAAAGAAAACAAGACAGAGAACAATATAGCCCAAACTGAAAATGTAGCGAATACAGAGTTTGATTACAATGTTGAGTCGTTCGGCGATGTAAAAATACTGCGTTACCAAATTCCTGGTTGGGAGCAACTTAGTTTAAAGGAGCAAAAACTGGTATACTATCTCACCAAAGCTGGTCTGGAAGGAAGAGATATAATGTGGGATCAAAACTACCGCCACAATCTTACCATTAGAAAAGCACTTGAAAATATTTACACGAATTATAAGGGCGATAAAAACACGGAAGATTGGAAAAACTTTGAAACTTATTTAAAGCGTGTTTGGTTCAGTAATGGTATTCATCACCATTATAGCAATGCCAAACTTATACCTGAATTTTCTTCAGATTATTTAAAACAGCTTTTAACCGATACTAATACGAAATTAGAAGGCGAAGCTTTTGACGTAATTTTTAACGATAAGGATTCAAAAAAAGTGAATCAGGCCAAAGGTGTTGATAACGTTGCAGAAAGTGCTGTAAACTTTTATGGACCCAATGTTACCAATAAAGATGTGGAAAATTTTTACGGCAATAAAAAATCTCCCAATCCTAAAAAACCATTGTCTTTTGGTTTAAATTCTAAATTGGTAAAAGAAAATGGCGAACTAAAGGAACTAGTTTATAAATCTGGTGGACTTTACGGCGCAGCGATAGATAAAATTATTGGATGGTTAGAAAAAGCACAGGGAGTTGCAGAAAACCAAGCCCAAGGCGATGCAATTGGCTTGTTAATTAAATACTACAAAACTGGCGACCTACAAACTTGGGACGATTATAACGTAGCGTGGACCGCCGCAACTGAAGGAAATATAGATTACATTAACAGCTTTATTGAAGTGTATAACGATCCGTTAGGCTACAAGGGCTCCTACGAGACTATTGTACAACTGAAAGATTTTGACATGTCTGAAAAAATGGCAGTACTTTCTGAAAACGCTCAATGGTTTGAAGATAATTCACCATTGATGGAAGAACATAAAAAAGACAGTGTGGTGGGGGTAACTTATAAAGTTGTAAATGTTGCCGGAGAAGCGGGTGATGCATCGCCAAGCACGCCAATTGGTGTTAACTTGCCAAATGCAAACTGGATTCGCGCTGCGGTGGGCAGTAAATCTGTTTCCTTAGGAAATATTATCGAAGCCTATAACAACGCAGGAAGTTCAGGTAGATTAAAAGAGTTTGTAAACGATGCTGAAGAACTTAAATTGGAAGAAAAATACGGGCAACAAGCCGATAAACTTCACACAGCACTGCACGAAGTTATTGGTCATGCTTCGGGCCAATTAAATCCTGGGGTTGGCGAAACCAAAGAAACTCTTAAAAACTATGCTTCTACTTTAGAAGAAGGTCGCGCAGATTTGGTGGGGCTTTACTATTTATACAGTCCTAAACTCCAGGAATTGGGATTGGTAGACGATTGGAAAAAAATTGGAATGGCCGCTTATGACGGTTACATCCGCAATGGGCTAATGACGCAATTAATTAGGCTTAATTTGGGCGATGATGTAGAAGAAGCTCACATGCGAAACCGCCAATGGGTTTCTGCTTGGGTTTATGAAAAAGGAAAGGCAGACAATGTAATAGAAAAAATTACCCGGGACGGAAAAACCTATTTCAATATTAACGATTACGATAAACTTCACGAATTGTTTGGCGAATTGCTTCGCGAAACACAACGTATAAAAAGCGAAGGCGATTATAATGCAGTACAACATTTAGTTGAAACCTACGGCGTTAAAGTAGATCAGGCTATTCACAAAGAAATTTTGGAGCGCAATAAGCAATTTACATCGGCACCGTATAGTGGTTTTGTAAACCCGCTAATTGTTCCAAAAATGGACGATAATGGCGAAATTGAAAGTTTCACCATAGAGCAACCAAAGTCTTTTGACGAACAGATGCTTTATTACTCTAAAAATTATAGCAATTTGCCAGCAGTAAATTAAATGCTGAATTACATAAAATTTAAAAGCCTTCAAAATTTTGTTTTGAAGGCTTTTTTAGTTGAACATTAATTTGGCTAGTTAATCTATTTTTATTCAAAGTTGTTTAACGAAATTTCAGCTACTAATACAAAGGCGAAATATTATTTTAAACGTGCTTGAAACTCACCGATTACATCGGAGTAGCTTCTTAAAACTCGATCCCATTCCTTGTAAAGTTCGTCGCTTTTTACGCTTGTAAGCGGTAAGCCAGAAGCTTCGCTCACTAATTTTATTTTAAAAACCAAGGGATTGGTAGATGTTTCCTTAATTATTATACGTGTGCGAATGGTGTTTTGCATAAAGGTTTTTAAAGACCAAGCGGTACGTAGATAACCAGTGTCTTTATCGGTCATTTCAATTACGTCAATGTATGATAATACAATTTGGTTCATGAGTTTCCAAGCTTGATCTTTATCCATGGTATTCACGACCATTTCAATATCTACATTGGCAATATCGGTTTGTATAGAAGCGTCGTAGGCGTCGTCGCGTTTCATTTCAATAAAATAAGTTTTAGGCGGTTTGGTCATGCCTTTTTTATTACAGAACTCAATTCGTTCTGTTAAAAAGCCAATTTTTTTAGCAATTACTGTAACGCAATCATCTTTGGGAACCGTAATAACTGTACTTCCTTTGCCTATTAGTTTTCCGTTTAAAAAGATCTCGGCATCGCTTTCTGAAGAGCCTACTTCTACCTTTTTCTTTCCAGCTGCTGCGTCGTCTGGAATTGCCGAATTTATAGGCGAACCAATCATAACCGTGCTGAATGCAATTGCAAATAAGAGTATAAAGTTTTTCATAATTTGAGTGTTAATTTAATTAGTACGTTAAAAGTAATTGTTTAAATTTTTAATTGAAATACCTAATAGAGGGTATATTTATAGGAAGCCGAAACCGAATCCAATATTAAAAATTACTGTACCCGATGAACCCATTCCCGGAATATTTGGGATATCTTCTTGTGCTTTCGCGTTAGAATCGCTACTGACCACTGTAACGGTTTCCGGTATTTTTCCGAAGCCGTAGCCTAATTCAACTCTAAAATAAAACACTCTGCCTAATTTGGCACCTACCTTAAAATTTATGGTGCTAAAATCAATTTTTGCTTTTCCAGGCCCATATGAGCCATCGTCAAAATCTACATCTTCAAAAGTTCCCGTGCTTTTAAAAGACAGGTAGGAAAGTGAACCATAAAGTCCCTTGCCTGTTTCGTTTAAGTAAACATTTGTACCAATTTCAAAGTTATTGTACTTAATGCTTACATCGTCCACGGTTTTTGAAAGGCTTATAAAATCCAGTGACGCCGCAACACGTTCATCCAGCAATGGAGTAACATATTCGGCATTTAGGGTAATTAAACTTGGGATGCCTAATTTTGTTCCAATTCGTAAAGGTTTAATACTTTCCGATCTTTCGACGGTTTGGGTAACCGCTCCATTTTGAGCCGTCCCTATTACTACGGATAAAAGAAAAATACTGCTTAGTAAAAATTTCATAATTATTTTATTTAGTTAGTTATACCCAAAACTATACGGAGTAAAGCCAAAAAAAAATACCTGTTTAAGGGTATTTTCAACTTTGCCATTAGTGTGCAAGAGGTATAACGCAATAGGGTTTGGCCTAAAAGTCGTATTTCTGTTCCAAAGCGTAGCGCAATAGTTCGCCTTTACCGGAAAGGCCTAGTTTGTGCATCATGTTTTTTCGGTGCTTCTCTACCGTAGAAACAGCTGTGAAGCGCAAATTTGCAATCTGACTGCTTGTTTTTCCTTGCCCGATATAGCGTAAAATTTCACGTTCGCTTTTAGACAAAATGGGTTTTTGTGAAGTGGTTTCGGCGGTTTCATTTAGAAAGGAAGGATCAATTCCGCGGTCAAAAAACGTATTGCCAGCAGCTACTGTTTTTATTGCGTTCAATACTTCTTCTAAGGGCGAGTTTTTTAGTAAATATCCCGAAGCACCTGCGGCAATCATTTGCGAAACAGCATCGTGTTGGCTAAACATTGTAAAAGCCACAATCTTAATTTGGGGAAATTCGTTTTTGATGATTTTGGTAGCGGCAATGCCGTCTATTTTTGGCATTTTAATATCGGTTAAAACTACTTTTGGTTGCTTTTTACGTACAATTTCCAGCAGGGCTTCGCCATCGTTGGCCATTCCAACAATAGAAATGCCCTCTTCATATTTCAGTAATAAATTTATACCGTCCACCAGACTTTGGTGGTCTTCGGCTATTGCTACAGTTATCATATTGGTATATCTATTAATACGGTTGTGCCTCTTCCTATTGTTGAATCTACTTCCATACTACCTTCTAAATGCTCCACCCGACGTTCTATATTGGCAAGACCCATGCCGTCTTTTTCGTGAATTTGCTTCGGATTAAATCCACGGCCATTATCCTCTACAATTATGTTGAGTGAATCTGTATGTTGCGTAATAGATATGCTGGCTTCGGAAGCTTTTGAGTGTTTAATGATGTTAGTTACAAGTTCTTGAATTATTCTAAAAACTGCAATTTCCATTGAATTTTCGAGCCTTTCATCTAGTCCAAAATCTTGTACATCAATTGTTAAATTATTGGTTCCCGAAGCATTCTTTGCTAGTTTAGTTACAGCAGGCAACAAGCCGTTTTTGGCTATCACACCACTGTTTTTTAAATGTGCCATAGCTCGGATTTCGCTGTAAGCATCCTCTAAAAGTACACTTGTTTTTTCAAAAATTTCGGCTTCGTTTGGCAGTTTTCCTTTATTGTTTTTCAAATGGTTAAATTGCAATTTTGCTGCTGCGAGAGTTGCGCCAACGCTGTCGTGTAAATCGCTTGCCACGCGTTCACGTTCCTTTTCCTGACCCGCTATCATTGCATCTATGGTAGTGAGTTCTTGCTCCTTTAGCATTTTCTCGGTTTTTTGAATTTCTATTTCGCGCTGTTGCTCGGCGATATACTGCTTGCGTTTGGCATTTTTAAAAATTAAATATGAAATAACACTGAGTACAACCATCAAAATTGAAGCCCCAATCCATAGGTTGCGCTGTTGTATTTTCTGTTGTTTCAAATTAGATTTTAATGTATCGTTGTCGTAGTTTTCAATTATGTTTGCAATGCTTTCTTGGTGTTCTTCTTCGCTTAAGCTATCGGAAAGTTTAATTACATTTTTTAGATTATAAAAACCTTCTTTAAAATAACCGAGTCCTGCGTTAACTTCGGCTAAATTTTCGGCTATCATGAGTTCATTAAAAACCTTATTTTTTGTAGTATTATACTCCAATGCTTTTTCCAGATTTAATCTTGCTTGCAGATAATTTTTTTTAGTAGCGTAGGCTTTTCCTAAATTATTGTAAACGTTTAGATAATGTTCGGCAGTACCAAAATTGGGATTCGTTTCAATAAGATTTAGTTTTTTATTGTAATAATAAATGGCAGAATCTGGATTGCTAATATTTGTTTGGTATAAGGCTCCAATATTGCCAAGAGTTCCCACCAATAAAATACTATCGCGAGGACCAAAAGTATTTGCTAAAACCTTTTTGTAATTATTTAGAGCTTCCGTATTATGGTCTCTAAACAAGTGGTAATTTCCTAAAAGATAGCTGTAAATTATGCTAAAACTTTGATTGTTGTATTTGTTGGCGGCCAGCTTAAGTTTTTCCAGATAATCAAGCCTGTAATGGTTGTCTTCCTTATAATCCCACGACTGCGAAAGTCCGCTTAAACTATTTAATATTGTTAAGGTGTCTTCGTTTTTGGTGGCTTGTATTAAGGCTTTTTGATGATAGACAAATGCGAGGGAATCGTTATCCAATATACGATTGTAATACGCATTTAAGTATAATAGTCTAGGTAAAAGGGTAGCTGGTAAACCTTGCTGGGCATCAATTTTTTTAAGGTAATACCCCATGGAATCTACGTTTCTATTCTTACTGAAATATACGAGCCGATAATAACTTTTTAAAGCCGGATCTTTCGTTTTTTCAATCTTGGCTTTAATTAACCGTTCTGGTGTAGTCTGGTCAAAATAATAAAATGTAGAATCTTCCTGCGACCAACCAGCAGAAATAAATATCATACAAATGCTAAAAATTATCGTGTTATACATACGCCAGAAGGTGTGCAGCCATTATCTAAAATGGGGTGTCCTGAAATTTCGGTACCTTTCTTTTTTACGCCTAGTTTACCGGGGTTTTTCCCGCTTGCGCAAACCTGATTGTTACTGTTTATATCTAAAAAAACGAATAATTTAGATCCAGCAGTCTTTTTGAGTCCGCTTAACCTAATTTTAAAAATGCTGTAATCCTGATCTAATTGGGAACCATTGGCTTCAAAATATATTTCGTTGCCACTTTGTTTTTTTATTGTTAAGTAATGATCTTTTGGCACAGGCATATACAAAATGGCAGTGCCATCTTCAGTATTGTAGCACGATTTATCTGTTAAAACAGCACAATTGGAGGTGCAAATATCATACTCGGTACCGGCTGCGGATACGTTGGTTATTGCAAATTCTACCGTTTTTTCCTTGCAGCTAGTAGTTGCCAAAAGAAAAAATAGAGTTGTAAAACAGAGCGTAATTGTCTTGATACCCATAATTGTTTTTTTTTTTTTGAATTAGTAATGATTTATACTTCAAAGATTCGCTAATCTTAGGGATAATAAAATCCTCTTTAGGGGGTATATTTGCTTAAAAACTACAAAATGGTAAAGCACTAATTTAATTAGAAGAATTAAGACAGGCAACTATTTGTTTGATATTCAAGGAGTAAAATTGGACTGTTCTTTCTAAATAAAATATTGAAATTTCTAAACTTATCAAGAGATTGGTTTTTAAATAAAAGAGGTCGAATAAATACATATTATACGACCTCTTTTGGTTCAAACAAATTACAGAAACACTTATAAAGTTAATTGCATACGGTAGCAGGAATCTTCGGTAACAGTTACGGAGCCATCCCAGGTGTAGCCTTGGCAACTTGCCGAATAGTTGTACGTGCCAGGGGTAAGGTCGTTAAAATTTCCGCCAATGCCGTCTGGGGTACAATCTGGTGTGCCGGCGTAATAATATCCAGTTATATCACTGGTGCCTACGCCGCTTAAATTCACCGTAATTGGGCCACAGCCAAAATCGTCATTTATCCAAAACTTTACATCGCCTTTGTTGCTTCCGCCTCCAGAGCCACCGCCCCCGCCAGAGCCACCGCCGCCACCTGCATCACTGCAGTCAACGCCATAGCCGTTAACAATTACATCTACCGAACCGTTGGCGTCTAAATTTGCTTCCAAAACAAATTCTACTCCATTAATTGCAACGGTACATGTATTCGGGGGTATATCGCCCAAGTTATGTGCATATAAGGTTACATAATTAAAACCGTTGTAACCAAAATCGTAATCTACACTAATAGGACTGTCGGGTCCTCTTAATGTTTGTTCGTCTATAATAATATCGTCATTAGCAATAATTGAAACAATATCGCCATCAACGGTACCGTGATCCCAAACAGCAATGTTGGTAATTCGGCTGGTAATTTCAATACAGCCCAAATAGTTGTTTGGTCGCCCAAATGAAGAGGATGGAATGATGGAACTTTCGTTTACTTCAACCACTTCTTCCTCTTCTGGATCAGAATCTTCATCTTTTTCACAACTTATAAAGAAGAAGGAAAAAGCTAATAAAAATGGAAATAGGTATTTTAATTTTTTCATAATTTAATTTGGTTTTTAGTTAGTAAGTGTACAATTGGTATTGCTTTTAATATTTCATCTAGTTTATTTTTTCGAGGGAAATTTTAAGAAAAACCTGCAGTGCATTGCTTCAATTTTATTAACTTTTTACTCCCTCCCCAAAGAGCAAAATTTTAATAGAAAGCTGTATTATTACAATGCACTTATAGGTTTTTTCTTCAGATTAAATAAATTGCTAATTCAAACTAGTTCAATTTATTCGTCTTAAAACTAATACATTGCTGTACGTGATTACATTGTTATAAAGCAAATGTAGGGTAGGAGATTTCCAAATAAAATACCTATTAAGAGGTATTTTTGTAGAAATGTTGAATTAAAATAGTAGAGAGAGAACCGTTTTTTTAAAGTGCGGCCACAATGGTAATATTACGCATTTGCTGCATGTTAGCTTTTAAAATAGTTTTTTACCAAGATTAATAAGGTAACAAAAACTATAAAACCTACCAGGACCCAGATACTGCCCTTATAATATTTTTTGTGAAGTCTTTTATCGCCTTTATAGCTAAATATCATGATTATTACAAAGACAATAAAAAATAATCCAGCGAAAACCAATTGGCCATTAGTAAACATAAAGTTGTAGTTTTACAGGGGTTAAAAATACAATACTAATTTAAAAATCACCCTGCTATTTGGGCATAAAAATGAAGAATAAAATAAATGCAGTTTCTGAATTTCACGATGCATTTGGTCTAGGAATAAAAAACATTCCAACGGCTAATCTGGGAATGAAGAAAAACCTTTTGCGCTACGAATTAATGCGTGAGGAAAACGAAGAATACTTAAAAGCAGCAAACGAGGGCGATCTTGTAGAAGTAGCAGATGCCCTGGGCGATATGCTCTATATTTTATGCGGAACCATAATTGAACACGGTATGCAACATAAAATTGAAGAGGTTTTTAATGAAATTCAGCGCAGCAATATGAGCAAGCTTGGAGAAGACGGAAAGCCTATTTATCGCGAAGATGGAAAGGTGCTAAAAGGCCCCAACTATTTTAAACCGCGTATTCGCGAAATTTTGGAAAAATAACAACTAAAAAAAGTCCGAACAGTATAGATTCGGACTTTATAAAATATCGTTTTTTACTGCTTACGCAACTTCAAACCGCCAGCCAAACGGATCGTCACTACGGTTGTATTGAATATCCATTAATTCTTTTTTAAATCTCTTGGCAAAACCATCTTCCTGTTTTTCAAGTTCGTAAACGGTTCCTTTATAGCTAAACGCGCTTACCGGACTAATAACGGCCGCGGTGCCAGCTCCAAAAATTTCTTTTAAACTTCCATTTCTTGCCGCTTCTACAATTTCCGAAACCAAAACCGGCCTTACCTCTATTGTTAGATTATCTCGTTCCGCAAGCGCTAAAACGCTTTTACGCGTAACCCCATCCAAGATTCTGTCGCTTACCGGAGCAGTAAGCAGGGTGTTGTTTACCCTAAAAAATACATTCATTGTTCCCGCTTCCTCCAACAATTTGTGTTCGTTGGCGTCGGTCCAGATTACTTGTTGAAATCCTTTTTCGCGTGCCAAATTGGTTGGGAAAAATTGTGCGCCGTAATTTCCGGCAGCTTTTGCGGCACCTACGCCACCATTTGCCGAGCGGCTATAATGTTCTGCAATCTCTACTCTTACATCGCCAGTATAATATGCTTGCGCTGGCGACATTAAAATCATAAACTTATATTCAGATGAAGGCGATGCCGAAACACCCACTTGGGTTGCAATTACAAACGGACGGATATAAAGCGAATTCCCAAGCCCTGGTTGAATCCAGTCTTTGTCCATTTTCACGATAGTGGTTAGCGCCTCAAAGAAAATATCTTTTGGGAACTCTGGAATGGCCATTCGCACCGACGATTTATTAATTCGTTTAAAATTTTCCTCAGGTCTAAAAAGCCAAACCCGGTTATCGTCGTCTTTAAAAGCTTTCATTCCTTCAAAAACCGCTTGTCCGTAATGAAATACTTTCGCAGCAGGTGAGATTGTAAGCGGGCCATACGGCTTAATGGTAGGCTTTTGCCACACACCGTTTTTATAGTCGCATTCAAACATGTGGTCTGTAAAAGTATTTCCGAAGGTAAGATTGTTAAAATCTACTTCGCCAATTCTTGAAGTTGCAACTTTTTGGATGTCTAGTTTTTCGGTGGAAGGTGAATTCATGAAAAGAAATGTTTATTTGGTAAAAATAGGTAAAATTTAGACCATATAAAATTCAAAAAATCATTAAAATTGCAAAGCATTACCAATCAATAATTTATTTAAATTCTTCAAAATGAAAAAAATACTAATTCTGTTCTCACTTATAGCAGTTGCCATTGGCTGTAAAAACGAAAAAGTTGAAGACAAACCTGTGCTCGAAACTGAAACAATAGCCATGAACTACCAAACTTTTGGCGAAAAAATTACCGATGAAAACGTATTAAATACGCAAGCGGTAATTAAAAGATACAACGATTTAAAAATTGGCGATACAGTCAATGTAAAATTTGCCAGCCAAGTAAAGGAAGTTTGCCAAAAGAAGGGCTGCTGGATGAAAGTAGATTTGGGTGAAGACGAGGCAATGGTTCGTTTTAAAGATTATGGTTTCTTTATGCCGAAAGATATTGCTGGCAAAGAAATTATTGCCGAAGGTAAAGCATATGTTGAAGAAATGAGTATTGAAGATCAACGTCATTACGCCGAAGATGGCGGAGCTACGGCCGAAGAAATTGCTGCGATTACCGAAGTAAAGCGCACCCTTGCCTTTGAAGCTCACGGAGTACTTATTCCGGAAGAGGAAAAGCACTAGTTTTTTTGAAACGCACACTTTTTAAAACAGCCGACGGCTCTTATTCCTTGCATATTAACGAATGGAACGAGCAATACCATTCTAAGCACGGGGCAATAGCCGAAGCTCTGCATGTTTTTATAAAGGAGGGGCTTCATTATTGGTTTTCTGAAAATAAAGAGCCAGGTGTTTCAATTCTTGAAATTGGGTTTGGAACCGGTCTCAACGCTTTTCTTACTTTTTTAGAAACCGAAAAAAATTCGTTTGCTGTAAATTATACGGGAATTGAAGCCTATCCGTTACAAATAGATGAAATACGGCAACTCAATTACGCTTCACTTCTAAATACTTCCGAAGAAAAATTTATTCAATTTCACGATGCACCGTGGGAAGAGAAAACTAGGTTTTCAGAAAAATTTCACCTTGCCAAAATACAGCAGTTCTTTTCTGAAATATCGGTTGAAAACGCTTTTAATCTTATCTATTTTGATGCCTTCGGCATTCGGGTTCAACCAGAACTTTGGACTGAGAAAATCTTTAGTATAATGTACAGGTCTTTAAAGGCCAATGGCGTGTTGGTTACCTATGCGGCCAACGGTAATGCGAGGCGGGCAATGCAAGCGGTAGGCTTTACCGTTTACCGGCTACCCGGTCCGCCAGGAAAAAAGGAAATGTTACGGGCGGTAAAATAAGTAATCATTAATTTTTTGGAGTGCTCAGTTCAATGTAGGTAAAGTTCAAAAAATTTATGTGCAATGGTGAGCAATTCATAATCTTCCGTTAATGAGCATTGCCATTTGTTTTTGAATCGATAATTTTAATATTATGATAAAAAAGGTATTGATTACGGGGGCTACAGGACTTATCGGTTCGGAGTTGGTAAAGCAGTGCCATAGTGAAGGCATTGCTGTTAATTATCTCACAACCAGCAAAGAAAAAATTGAAAATACCGAAAACTACAAGGGTTTTTATTGGAATCCCCAAAATGGTGAAATTGATGTAAACGCATTTAATGGTGCAGAAGCCATAATTAATTTGGTTGGAGCCACTATTTCTGAACGTTGGACCAAAAAATACAAAAAAGTTATATTGGACAGCCGTATAGAAACTATGGACTTGTTGTACCAAACGCTAAAAAACATAAACCACAATGTTGTTCATTTTATTTCTGCGAGCGGCATTGGTATTTATCCAAATTCAGAAACTAGATTATACACCGAAGAAGATGATGAAATTGGCGATAATTTTTTGGCGCAGGTTGTAGTAAAGTGGGAAGCTGCAGCAGCCAGATTTAAAGGATTGGGAATGGGAATGGAGGTGAGCAAGGTGCGTACCGGAATGGTTTTGGCAAAAAATGATGGCGCATTACCGCAATTAATAAAACCAATTAAATACGGAGTGGGTGCGCCATTGGGAAATGGTGAGCAGTGGCAATCGTGGATTCACATTGAAGATATTGCCGGTATATATATGTTTTTATTAAAAAACCAATTGGAAGGCAAGTACAACGCCGTAGCGCCAAATCCGGTACAGAATAAGAAGATGACAAAGATGATTGCGGCTAAACTTAATAGCCCGCTTTGGCTACCTAATATTCCAGCCTTTGCTTTAAAATTAATTTTAGGCGAAATGGCCGTATTGGTGCTGGAGGGTCAATTGGTTAGCTCGCACAAAATAGAGGAGCTTGGCTACCATTTTAAATATTACAATTTAGAAACTGCACTGCAGGATTTACTATAAACAAAATAGAGCGGCAATTTGCCGCTCTATCTTTAGCTTTAAGTGTCTTAAAATTTATGCTTTTGTTGCAACCAAAAGCACATTTAATTTAATAGTGTCGTTTATAAACTTATCTCCCAAACTTGGAAATACAGATTTTGAACCGTAATTAACATCCCATTTCGTTCTGTCTATTTCAAAAGTTTCGCTTTTAAGGGTCATTTTATCACCTTCAATGCTTACCGTTGCAGGAAATTCAATGGGGTTTGTTTTATCTTTAATGGTCAGGTTTCCTTTAACCATATTATTCTCAATGCCGGTCATTTCAAACTTTGCGGTAGGATATTCGGTTGCATTAAAAAAGTCGCCTTCTTTTCCTTCAACAGTTCCTTTTAAGTGCGCTTCCAAGTTTGCTTTGTCTTCTCCAGTCAGGTCTTCTACATTAATACTATTCATATTAAAAGTAAAACTTCCAGCTTCAACCTTTCCTTCGTTTAAATGAATTGTTCCCGAAGCAAGATCAATAGTGCCGTGATGTTTGCCGGTAGGTTTTGCGCCTTCCCAGTTAATTTGAGATGCGGCAGCATCTACAGAATATTCGGTTGCCATTTCAGTGGCTTGAGCAGCTTCTTCGACCGTTGTTTCAGCTTCTTTCTCGGTATTTTTACACGAAAATGCGCCTATGGTAATAAAGGACATTAAAGTAATTTTTAAAAATGTAGATTTCATATTTATTGATTTTAGTTTATACGTGCAAAAATAGAGAATATACCGAGGTTTACTCTTAAAGAATTATTAAATAAAACCCTGTGACATTTTGACATTTTTCAACAAATGGCAGTACTTTTGCTCCCTTGAGAAAAAATTGAAAGAATAGCCATTATGAGCAAAGAAGATAATTTAAAAGAAACCCAGCACGATGCTGAAATTGGTTTTGACGAACAGGAGTTGAATTCGCAGGAAATTGCCGAAGAAAAAGTAACCGATGCACTTACAGAATTGCAAGAGGAGTTTCAACGTGAAAAAGATCGTTACCTACGCCTTTTCGCAGAATTTGAAAATTTTAAAAAACGAACTGCCCGTGAGCGTATAGACATGTTTAAAACTGCGGGAGAAGATGTAATTAATTCACTCTTACCGGTCTTGGACGACTTTGAACGCGCATTAAAGGAAATTGAAAAAAGCGAAGACGACGGCCTGTATAAAGGCGTTGCCCTTATAAATAACAAATTGCGCGAAACCTTAAAGTCTAAGGGGCTAAGTTTAATGGAAGTAAAACAAGGCGATGTTTTTGATTCGGAATCGCACGAAGCTGTTACCCAAATACCGGCACCGGACAAGAAATTAAAAGGAAAAGTGATTGATGTGGTTGAAAAGGGATACACCCTTGGCGATAAAATAATTCGATATCCAAAAGTGGTTATAGGACAATAATATGAAGGAAGATTATTACGAAATTTTAGAAATCTCAAAGTCCGCCACGGCAGCGGAAATTAAAAAAGCGTACCGAAAGAAGGCAATTCAGTACCATCCCGATAAAAATCCGGGCGATGCTGAAGCCGAGGCAATGTTTAAAAAATCTGCGGAAGCGTACGAAATATTAAGCGACCCCAATAAACGTTCGCGCTACGATCAATTTGGCCACCGAGCCTTTGATGGCAGTGGTGGTTTTGGCGGAGGTGGTATGAATATGGAAGACATATTCAGCCAGTTTGGCGATATTTTTGGCGGTGGTTTTGGTGGTGGCTTCGGCGGTTTTGGCGGTGGTGGTCGCAGAACCGTAAAAGGAAGCAATTTGCGAATACGCGTACAACTTACTTTGGAAGAAATAGCCAATGGCGTTGAAAAAAAGATAAAAGTAAAACGCAAAAAACTGGCCAAAGGCACAACCTATAAAACTTGTGCTACTTGTAATGGGCAAGGGCAGGTTACGCGAATTCAAAACACAATTTTAGGGCGCATGCAAACTTCTGCTACGTGTAGTGCGTGTGGTGGTACAGGCCAAATAGTAGATTCTAAACCAGCAAACGCCGATGCTGACGGTATGTTGGTAACCGAAGAAACTGTATCTATTAAAATTCCGGCCGGTGTTGTGGATGGAATGCAGTTAAAAGTATCTGGAAAAGGAAACGATGCTCCAGGCAACGGAATTTCTGGCGATCTTTTGGTTGCAATTGAAGAAAAACCGCACGATACATTACAGCGTGAGGGCGATAATCTTCACTACGATTTATATATAAGTTTTTCTGAAGCAGCTTTGGGTACTTCAAAAGAGATAGAAACCGTTACCGGCAAAGTGCGTATTAAAATAGACAATGGAGCGCAGAGCGGAAAGATTTTAAGACTTCGCAATAAAGGAATTCCAAGTATAAACGGATATGGAACTGGCGATTTGCTGGTACATGTGAATGTTTGGACCCCGAAATCGCTTTCGAAGGAACAAAAGGAGTTTTTTGAGAAAATGAGCAGTGACGAACATTTTCAGCCGAAGCCAGAGAAAGAAGACAAGTCGTTTTTTGAGAAAGTGAAAGATATGTTCTCTTAAACAAACGTTAAATAAATATTTTTCATATATTTGAAATGTCGCTTCGTCTTAGAAGTGATAATTTTTCTTTTTCATAGCAATTTTTTTTCCCACCCAAGAATTCATTTTTTGGGTGGGTTTTGTTTTTAAAAGCTAAGCCCAAAGCAACTCGACGGTTTTAAAATCGTCATTCTTTTAAAATAATTACCATTTGCACAAGCTGTGTTCATCTTCTTCACCTTTATAGTGCTGGTTTTTTTTAAGCGTATCTTTTCCCTTGGTTTATATGTCTAAAAAAAATCATAAATCTTTCTTCAATAAAGGTAGAGGTACTATCAATTCAATATATTTACATACTTCAAAAAAAATTTATGGAAAAACTTTTAGTAGTCAACAATGTTTCCAAAATCTACGGAGATTATAGGGCGCTCAACAATGTATCTATCGAGGTAGAAAAGGGAAGTATTTTTGGCCTGCTTGGACCAAATGGCGCTGGAAAAACTACGTTGATTCGCATTATTAACCAAATTACCATGCCAGATGCAGGTACGGTAATTTTAGATGGTGAACCTCTTCAGCCAAACCACATTAAATATATTGGGTATTTGCCCGAAGAACGCGGGTTATACAAGTCTATGAAAGTGGGAGAACAAGCGCTGTACTTGGCACAGTTAAAAGGATTGACTAAACAGGAAGCAAAAGAACGACTTAAATATTGGTTTGATAGGTTGGAAATAGGTGATTGGTGGGACAAAAAAATCCAGGAATTATCTAAGGGAATGGCACAAAAAATACAATTTGTTGTTACCGTACTTCACAACCCAAAACTGTTAATTTTTGATGAGCCATTTAGTGGTTTTGATCCTATTAACGCCAATCTTATTAAAGATGAAATATTAAAGCTACGCGACGATGGCGCCACCGTAATTTTCTCTACCCACCGCATGGAATCTGTAGAAGAAATGTGCGATCATATTGCATTGATTCACAAATCCAATAAAATTTTGGACGGTAGGCTTATCGATATAAAACGCCAGTATAAAAACAACACTTTTGAAATAGGTTTAATAACGCCAAACCACATGGCAGTTTCGACTGCTCTAAAAGATAAATTTGACATTTTTCCGGCAACGTTTAAGAGTATTAATGACGAATTGCAGTACAAAGTAAAGATTCCTGATTCTGTGGCGCCAAATGACTTTGTTAGTTATTTAACTTCGTTAGGGCAGTTAACGCATTTTGTTGAAGTAGTACCCTCTGCAAACGATATTTTTATTGAAACCATTCAAAAAAACTAAGCAACCATGAATCATCTTCCGCTTATAATAAAGAGAGAATATCTTACCAAAGTGCGCAATAAATCTTTTATTGTAATGACGTTTTTGAGCCCACTGATTTTTGTGGGTATTTTCGCATTGGTAGCCTATTTGTCCAGTCTAAATAACGATACCGTTCGTAATATTTCAATACTGGATGAAAGTGGCATGTTTGCAGGCGAATTTAATTCTACCCCCCATTTACAGTATAAAATGCTCAGCGGAGTACAATTGGCAGATGCCAAAAAAATAGCTGAAAATGGCGAAATTTATGGTTTGTTATATATTCCTAAAACCGAAAGCCTCGATGAACTTTCAGAGAAAATAACCTTTTATTCGGAAGACTCCCCCTCATTGTCTTTGATGAGTGACATTAATAACTTGTTGGAAGATAAAGTAAACACTTTAAAACTAAAGGAGGCCGGAATTGATTCAGAAACCATTAAAAACCTTCACATTAACATAAGTGCCAATCAAGAAACATTTCAAGGAAAGGAAACCTCAAAGTTAGGTTCCGGCTTAAAATTAATTTTTGGTGGTGCCGCAGGTTATTTGCTTTTTATGTTTATTATTATTTATGGCAATATGATTATGCGCAGCGTAATTGAAGAAAAAACAAGCCGTGTTATTGAAGTGATTATTTCTTCGGTAAAACCTCGAATTTTACTTTTGGGAAAAATCTTTGGAACTACACTCGCCGGGATTACACAATTTGTAGTTTGGGTGGTGTTAATACTTGTATTAATGACTGTGGTAACGTCGGTATTCGGCATAGATCCTTCTGCAGGTTCCCCGTCGCAGCAAGTTATAGAAAACAGTGTAAATGGTGGTACCCAGCAAGTTTTGCAAGATGTAATGCTCGAGATTAATAACTTACCTATTGCTAATTTAATAGTAATGTTTATCCTCTTTTTTGTAGGAGGATATTTACTCTATGCCTCATTATACGCCTCGGTGGGTGCAGCTGTAGATAGTGAAACGGATACCCAACAATTTATGATGCCTATTTTAATGCCACTTATTCTGGCGGTGTATGTCGGATTTTTCACCGTAATTGATAATCCACACGGAACTGTTTCCCAAGTTTTTTCGTACATACCTTTTACTTCGCCGGTAGTAATGTTAATGCGTATTCCATTTGGTGTGCCGCTTTGGCAGCAAATTATTTCGGTAGTAATTTTATTCGCAACCTTTATTGCTATGGTTTGGTTTGCGGCAAAAATTTACCGAGTGGGAATATTAATGTATGGAAAAAAACCAACGTACAAAGAAATTTTTAAGTGGCTTAAGTATTAATAAAGAATCCATTGAACGTTGCTATGAATTCGATGGAATTGAAAAAGAAAAATTATGAAAAAGAACCTTTGCCTTACGGCCTGCCTAATGCTTTTTATTTTAGGTGCGTCTGCCCAAACAACAGACTTGGCGCGGATTGAATATTTAAATTTGCAGTTTGCCAAATCCGATAATTCTATAAACCGTTATCGGGCTTTGCTTCAGGCGCCAATTCCATTAAACAAGGAGAAGGAAAACCTTTTGGTGGTGGGGCTGGAATACAGATATGTTGATATTAATATTAATGACTCACAAGATGTTTTCGCTTTTGACGACCAACTGGTTTCGTCTGTGCAACAAATGAATGCTTATTTGGGATATGTATGGAAACAAAACGATTGGCGATTTGGTGTAAAAACCGGGGTGAAAATTCAGAGCAATTTTGAAGGCAGTTTAGTAAACGACGACTTTATTTATGAAGTGGGAGCTTACGCCATAAAAGATAAAAAGAAAAATCCGGAAGAAGGTAAAAAACCATATCGCTTTATTATGGGGCTTGTTTATTCCACAACGCCGGGCAGATGGTACCCATTGCCCATTTTAAATTACTACAAAGAATTTCATCCCAATTGGACGTACACCCTCGGGGTTCCAAAGACCAATGTGCGCCACTATCTAAATAACAGTCATAAAGATGCTATTCAGGCATTTGCTACATTAGATAATGTGTATTCTAACCTTCAACAAAATTTTGTACCACTTATAGACCAAGGTGAAGATGGTAAAGTGGCAGAAAGTGTGCAACTAACTATTGGTTTATTGGGCCTTGGTTACGAACACTTTTTTACGGAGCATTTATTGTTTTATGGGTATGCGGCGCATTCGGTTTACAACGATTTTAGGTTGGAAGACGGCGATGGAAAAAAAGTTTATAAAATAAATACCGAAAATTCTCCCTATTTTAGGGCAGGAATAAAATTTAAATATTAATGGCAAGAATACTTATAATAGAAGATGAGGCAGCAATTAGAAGAGTTTTGGTGAAAATTCTTTCTGAAGAAAACCAAGGCTACGAGGTGTTTGAAGCAGAAGATGGCCTTGCCGGAATGGAACTGATAAAAAATGAAGATTTCGATTTGGTACTTTGCGATATCAAAATGCCCAAAATGGACGGAGTTGAGGTTTTGGAAGCCGTAAAAAAAATTAAACCCGAAACACCTATGGTTATGATTTCCGGACACGGCGATCTTGAAACTGCCGTAAATACAATGAAATTGGGCGCCTTCGATTATATTTCAAAACCACCGGATTTAAACCGTTTATTAAACACTGTTCGTATAGCCTTAGACCGGAAAGAGTTGGTTGTTGAAAATACCCGCCTTAAAAAAAAGGTTTCAAAAAACTATGAAATGGTAGGCGAATCGCCAGAGATAGAACAGATTAAAAAAATGATTGAAAAAGTGGCCCCCACCGAAGCACGCGTTTTAATTACCGGTCCCAATGGTACCGGAAAAGAACTGGTGGCGCATTGGCTACATCAAAAAAGCGATCGTAGCAACGGTCCGATGATAGAGGTTAACTGCGCTGCAATTCCTAGCGAATTAATTGAAAGCGAACTATTCGGGCACGTAAAAGGCGCTTTTACCTCAGCAAATAAAGACCGAGCTGGTAAATTTGAAGCTGCAAATGGCGGTACAATTTTTCTCGATGAAGTGGGCGATATGAGCCTCTCTGCGCAGGCAAAGGTGCTTAGAGCCTTACAGGAAAATAAAGTACAACGCGTTGGTAGCGACAAGGACATTAAGGTTGATGTTCGCGTAATTACTGCGACCAATAAAAATTTAAAAAAGGAAATAGAAGCAGGTAATTTTCGCGAAGATCTCTATCATAGATTGGCAGTAATTCTTATAAAAGTTCCACCGTTAAATGATAGAAGAGACGACATTCCATTATTGGTTGATTATTTTTCTGAAAAAATTTCAGTTGAACACGGTACGACTAAAAAGAAATTCGCTCCAAAAGCTATAAAATTATTGCAAGAATACGATTGGACAGGAAATATTCGCGAACTCAGAAATGTTGTGGAGCGCTTAATTATTCTCGGAGAAAAGGAAATTAGCGTTGAGGATGTTAAATTGTTCGCCAGTAAATAGATATATAGATGAAAGAAGTACGCATTGAAGATTTTAAAGTTAGTGGGCCTATAAAATTAGATGGCTCCCGAAATGATTTTGATTTGGAAGCCTCTGAGGATGAGTTGAAAAATCAATTAAGAAAAACGCGAAAAGAGTTAGGTAAACTTCAAGACACGCTATACGCCCATGGAAAATATGCAGTTTTGGTCTGCCTTCAAGGAATGGATACGGCTGGGAAAGATAGCTTAATTCGCGAAGTTTTTAAAGATTTTAATGCCCGTGGAGTAGTGGTTCACAGTTTTAAAACGCCCACTTCGCTCGAAAAAAAACACGATTATCTTTGGCGCCACTACATTGCACTTCCCGAACGCGGAAAGTTTGGCGTTTTCAATAGAACACATTATGAAAATGTTTTGGTTACCCGTGTACACCCCGAATATATTCTTGGTGAAAATTTGCCGGACGTAAACTCTTTAGATGATATTGATACAGAATTCTGGGACAAACGATTTCAGCAAATCAATAATTTTGAAAAGACAGTACAAGAAAACGGAACTATTATTTTCAAATTCTTTTTAAACCTTTCAAAAGAAGAACAAAAAAATCGATTGCTTCGCAGGCTGGACAAGCCAAATAAAAATTGGAAATTTTCTCCAGGCGATTTAGACGAAAGGGAATTATGGCAAGAATACAGAAATTGTTATGAGGAAGCCATTAATCGCACCTCAAAACCCCACGCTCCTTGGTACATTATTCCTTCAGACGATAAGGATACTGCCCGATTAATTGTGGCAGAAATTATGCTTCGCGAACTAAAAAAATACGAGGACATCAAAGAACCTGAACTAGACGACGCTATAAAGGCAAAAATTTCAGAATACCGTGAACGTCTTAAAAATGATTAATTTGTCGGCTCACTGAGTTAAAAAAGACACTGATTCTATAAAATTTTTTACAAATGAAAACTCGATTAATCCCTGCTTTAATTTTCTTTCTATTTATTTCAACTGCAAGCATTTCACAAAATGCAGCGCAGGATTCTACTATGCTAAAAAAGCTTTATACCACGGCCTTATCAGATGGAAAAGCATACGACTGGTTAGATTATCTTTCCAACCAAATTGGAGGACGTTTGTCTGGTTCTTTTGAGGCAGAACGCGCTGTAAAATACACCGAAGCCGAGCTAAAGGAACTGGGTTTAGACAAGGTTTGGCTACAACCGGTAATGGTGCCAAAATGGACACGTGGTTTTAAGGAATACGCCTATATTGAATCTCCCTCGGGCGAAAAAACCGTTACCAATATTTTAGCACTGGGAGGGTCTGTGCCAACACCTAATTTGGGAATAAAAGCCGAGGTAGTAGAAGTTCATAATTTTGAGGAACTCGCAAGTTTAGGTCGTCAAAAAATTGAAGGTAAAATAGTTTTTTTTAACAGACCAATGCAACCAGATTTAATACACACGGGCCATGCCTACGGAGGTGCGTCAAATCAACGTTATTCCGGTGCGGCAGAAGCTACCAAGTATGGAGCAATTGGCGTATTGGTGCGTTCGCTGTCTTTAAAAAACGATTCTGCACCGCATACGGGGGCAATGAGTTATGGCGATACCCCAGAATCAAAACGAATTCCTGCTGCCGCAATTAGCACAAAAGATGCAGATTATCTCAGTGGCTTACTGAAACTAGAACCACAGTTACAATTTTACTTTAAACAAAACTGTAAAATTTGGGACGATGTACTTTCTTATAATGTAATTGGCGAAATAACTGGCACCACTTACCCTGATAAATATATGGTAGTTGGTGGCCACTTAGACAGTTGGGATGTTGGTGATGGCGCTCACGACGATGGTGCGGGAGTTACACAAAGTATGGAAGTATTGCGACTTTTTAAAAAACTGAATTACAAGCCAAAACACAGCATTCGCGTAGTTTTATTTATGAATGAAGAAAATGGTTTGCGCGGCGGATTAAAATATGCCGAAGAAGCCAAACGAAAAAATGAAACCCACGTTTTTGCATTGGAGAGCGATAGTGGTGGATTTACACCTCGGGGTTTTTCGCTTGAAACCGATGCAGCTAACCTCGCGCAAATTCGTTCGTGGGTGCCACTTTTTGAGCCGTATTTAATTCATCTGTTTGATGAAGGGTATAGCGGCGCAGATATACGTCCAATGAAAGGAAATATTAATGTGCTGGCTGGATTACAACCAGATTCTCAGCGTTATTTCGATATTCACCACTCTGCAAACGATACATTTGAACAAATTAACAAACGCGAACTGGAACTTGGCGCGGCAACTATGGCTAGTCTGATGTATTTAATGGATACTTACGGCGCTAAATAAATTTAATTACCACCATACTACAAAAAAACGTTCCATTTTATGGGGCGTTTTTTTATAAATTAAAGGTGATTTGTTATTTTTAATCTGAAGTTCAACTTTCTCTTTTATTTCTGAAAACGAATGCCAGGCTGCAATAGCCCTTGGTGGTAAAAGCCATTCTTTTTTGGTGGGTATGGCGTATAGTGCTTCGCTTTCTTCCGCAACAAAATCGTTGTGTTTTATCCAATATCCTACGATGCAGTTGGTGTAATTTAAAGAGAAATCATTGCTTTTTATTTTCTTCGGAATGAATAAAAAAGCCTTTAAACACAATTGTTGCGAAGTTGGCAAAGTGATATTTAAAGAGTGTAGTTTTTCAATAGTTTCCGCTTTTTGAAGTAGTGGAAATTGTTTCAACTTTACTTTTTCCAATTTATCAAAAAGACTGTCTTTTCGGTTGGGGCCAATCCATTTTTCTTCTTCCGTAGCACCTAGATTTTCATCGTATAAATAAAATTTGCAAGCTAATTCAATATGAATTATTTCTTCACTTTGTATGTTTTTAGCTATGTAATCCAGTTCGCCTAAGGTTTCTTTCGCACCATTTATTTGAAGATTTGCCACGAGGAGTTTATAGTTTTTTGAACTTCTTAAAAATGCTTCAAAACAGGCTTCGGCTTGCATTCCGAGTACTAATTGTTCGGGAAAGTTGAATTCGCTTGTGGTTATCATTTCATTTAAAAAACTAAAATTTTCAAAAGGATACTTCTCCGAAGTAATTTTTAATTCAGGTGCGTTTATAAAGCTATTTAAAATGTGGCTATTCAATAGGTTGCGGTAAATTTTGGTGTTAAGTTTTAAATGTCCAAGCAATAAATCGGCTTTGTTTGTTGCCTTGCTCCATTTCAACAATTTTTATATTCGTAGGCTTGGTTTTGTTAATTGCGCGTTTACAATTTTTTAGGTTTTCTTTTTGCGACACTATGACTGTAAACCAATGTACTTGTTCCTTAAACTGAATGCTTTCTTCGGTCATTTTTCTTATAAATGCTACTTCGCCGCCTTTATACCATAACTCGTTGCTGAGACCGCCGAAATTTTTCGAGTTTTGGCCCTTTAAATCTAAATTTTTAAACTTGCGTTGGTTGCTTTGTTCTGCCTCTGTTCGGTTTTTAAAAAACGGCGGATTGCAAACCACCACATCAAAATAATCTGTGGGATGGATAATGTTTTCTAAAATTTGCGTCTTGAATTGCTGGTGCCGTAATTCAATATTTGTAAGTATTTTATTTTTAGAAATTATTTTTTGGGCATTGCGCAGCGAATCTGTATTCACCTCGCTAGCTGTGCAGCGCCAATTAAAATGACAACGTGCAAGTATGGGGTAGATGAGGTTCGGGCCCGTGCCAATATCCAGCAAATGGATGTCTGTTTTGTTTAACAAGTCTGCAACGTGTAACAAATAATCTAACCTCCCCGGAATAGGCGGGCAGAGGTTGTCTTCGGGGATTTTCCAGTAATTTAATTCGTAATGAGTTTTTAATAATGCTGTGTTTAGAGCTATTACCGCTTCATTATTGGCAAATTTTATAGTGGTGTTGCCATAATTATTCTTAAAGACAAAATGATTTAATGGAGGGTGGTTTGCTATAAGTGTACTAAAGTTATAATCTTTGGCAAAGGGATTTTTTGGATGCACAGCTTGTATTTTAAGAAAGTAAAGGTACTACAACGGGCGTAAACCAATTTTGAAATAATTTATAGCACAGGCTTTTGCTTTAGGTCGCGCGCCACTTTGGCTTCTTCATTTTTAATTATAGCATTTTTTACGGCGCTAAAAGTAATGTCTTTTGCTTCGGCATACGATATATTATAAACGCGGTTTAGTACACTGAACTCTTCGGGAAATTGTTCTAAAAGCGAATTATAATACACGTCTAATTGGTCTTGGTCAGGCAATTCGAATTTAAGTTTTAGTTGAAATCTTCGCAACAAAGCAGTATCAATCACACTGGGATGATTGGTAGCGGCAATTAATAAAACGTTATTTGGCAATTCATCAATTAATTGAATAACTGTATTTACCAATCGTTTCATTTCGGCAGAATCTTTATCGTCGTGATCGCGAAGTTTCCCGATGGAATCAAATTCGTCTAACAGCAAAACAGCGTTTTCACGAGCAGCTTTTTTAAAGACTTCGGTAATATTTTTAGCGGTTTCGCCCAATCGGGAAGAAACGATATTTCCCAAGTTTAAAATAATTATTTTTTTATCTAAAGATTGTGCAATGACTTTTGCGGTGGTAGTTTTTCCGCATCCCGTATGGCCAAAGAGAAAAATTTTATTGGCTACCGGAAGCTTGTATTTGTTTAAAATTTCAAAATGTTTAAACTCCTTTAACAACTGTTTTAAGGCATTTTTATTGGCCTTACTTAAATGTAATTGGTTTAAGCCAAGGGTTGCTTCTTTTGAAATAATTATAAAATCTGATAGTGCCATTTTAACCTATTTTAAATCTGCAAAAATACATTGAATTGTAATAGTTATTACCTTTTCAGCACACTTTCGTATTTTGCAATCCACTGTGCAACTGTAATTTTAGTCGCGAGCTCTCCCAGTAATTCAAATGGTATATTTTTTAGGTTCTTAAAACGAACACAGCTTTTTCCCATGTCTAGTTTTCCCTTTGCATACTTGGGATATTCTGCTACAAACCAAGCCATTATTTCAGGATCTGTGTAAATACCGGAATGATAAAAACCAATGTGATTTTTTTGTGAAGCAATGCTCATAAATGGTAGGGCATCCGTAGGTTTGCAGTGGTACCCATCGGGATAAATGCTGTGCGGCACCACATAACTAATCATTCCGTATTGCATAGTTTCTTCAAAACCATCCGGAAGGTTTTTCTTTACTGTATCTCGAAGTTTTTGCATCACTACCTTTCGATCTTCTGGTAGTTCATCAATATATTGATCCGGAGTCTTGGCGGTTGATTGCATTATTTTACTGGCTTTAAAAAATTCATTAAAAAACCCAAATTTAAAGCTTTTGTTTGGTATTGTGCAGAGGAATGTCTGGTGTATTAATTATTAAAGCGCAGCATCATCCCTTTCCAAGTTATTTTTACTTTCCCCGCCTTGGCTATGCAATTGGTTTTCTTCGTCTCGAAGTCCGTTGGGATTGTTTTGTTTTTTTGCCTTACTCCGGCCGGGGATGTCCAAGTCTTTTCCTTCAAAATCTACTTTATTCTTTCTATCCTTAAGTTGTTGATCATCGCCGCCATCGCCGTGAATATTTTTCTGGTTTAAAATATCTTTATCGTGGTCGGTAACTTCAGGATTGTACGGCAGGTTTTCATTTGTAGTGTTTTCTTTCTTTTTCATAATTAATATTTTTAGTTTCCTAAAAGTAATTAATGAAGAAGGCAATTAAAAGCAGTTTAACGGGACGTAGGCAATATTATAACAAAATATTATAAGGTTTTCGACTAAATTGATTTGAGGCCTGAATCTTTAAAATTGTTGAAATAAATTCTAAAGGTTACTGTTTTGTTTCTTGAACGTATATTTAAACCGGGTCAGAGATTTCAACTTTAATTTTTTTACTGATATCCCGCCGCCTGCAACTTAAACAGTTCTGAGTATAGTTTGGGATGAGCCATTAATTCGTCGTGGGTGCCTAGCTCCAGAACTTGGCCGTTTTGCAAAACCAATATACGATCTGCCATCCGTACGGTACTAAATCGGTGGCTGATAATAATGCTGGTTTTACCTTTTGTGAGGGCGATAAACCGTTCAAAAACATCATACTCTGCTTGCGCGTCCAGTGCACTGGTGGGTTCATCCAGTACCATCACATCGGCATCTTTCATATAAGCACGTGCTAACGCTACTTTTTGCCATTGTCCGCCACTTAGTTCGGTACCTTTATAAAAACGTCTGCCTAAACGCTGCTCCAGACCATCGGTCATTTCGTTAACTACTTGTTCGGCGAGACTTTTACTGGCGGCGTAATTTATAATTTCGTCGTTTTGTACTTGTGCAATATTGCCTACGGCTATGTTTTCGCGCAGGGTAAATTCATATTTAAAAAAGTCTTGAAAAATTACTCCAAACCGCTTTCGGTATTCGTCAACATCAAACTTATTAATGTTGGTGCCATCTAAGAGAATTTCGCCCTTTGTGGGTTCATAAAAGCGAAGAAAGAGCTTAATTAGCGTAGTTTTTCCGGCGCCATTTTGACCTACGAAGGCCATTTTTTCACCTGCTTTCATTTTAAAAGTTACGCCTTTTAGAACTTCGGTATTACTTCCCGGATAGGCAAAATGTAGGTTGTTAATTTGAAAACCTTCTTGTATGTTTTCGGGCATTGGAGTTCGTTTTTCGGAAGTTTGCTCAATTTTTAAATCTATAAAATCGAAGTAATCCTGCAGGTACAGCGCACTTTCTGAAATTCGAGTAAATCGAGAAAAGAAACCCTGCAAATTGTTGCGCAGTCTGTTAAAGGAGCCTGAAAGAAAGGTTAGTTCTCCAATACTGATAGCACCTGCCAAAACCCGCATAATTATATACACATAGGCGCCGTAATAGCTTAGAACGCCCAAAACATTAAATAATGAACCGTACAAACTTTGTTTGAGCGAGAGCTTTTTATTGATGAGGTAATAGTCGTTCGACAAATTTTTAAAACGTTCTGCTATAAAATCGGTGAGGCCAAAAAGCTTTATCTCCTTAGCGGTTTGGTTGTTGGCACCTATAAAACGAAGGTAATCCAGTTCGCGGCGTTCTGCGGTCCAACTGCGCGCTAAAGAATAGCGCGTGCTGCTGAATTTCGCTTCATTTATAAAAGAAGGAATAATGCTTAGGATAAGTATCAATATTAAAATTGGTTCAAAATAAATTAGTCCTGCAATAAGGGAAACCATAGAAATTAAGCTTTCGGCTTGCCCCAGTGCATTGGTCATTAAACCCACGCGACTATTGGTTTGGGTGCGGGCGCGTTCCAGCTTATCGTAAAACTCGGGATCTTCCAATTGGGCAATGGTAAGCTCGGAAGTTTTACGAATAATTTTTTCGGAAGACATATTGGAGTATAGATCGCCCAACAGGCCGTCTGTAAGGTTTATTAATCTTCCCAATAAATCTGAAAGCACTGCGACGCAGAATTCAATGATGACTAAATTCCACAACAAGGTGAAATCTTTGTCTTCGAGGGAAACTTGGAGAATTATTTCATCAATAATCATTTTTCCCACCCAGAGGATTACTACGGGAGTGAAAGCATTTAGCAATCTACTAATTGTATTTGCGAAAAATAACTTCGGACTACTGCGATAAATTTCCCTGAAAAAACGAGGAATTGTTTTTAAAGCTTTAAAGGAATCCTTGAGACTGGTTTTCTCTTCTTCTTCGGTGATGGATTTTAAAATTCGTCTTGCCATTTTTTTAATCTAAATTCTGAAATCAAAATTCAGAATTTTTGAATTACAAAGCTATTCTAAAAAACACAACAACTATCTTTGCGCAAAATTTTTTAAGAATTGGCACTTTCAGATTATACCAAAGAATTTAAATACAACACCAAGCTCGCCACGCCTGTAATTTTGGGAATGTTGGGGCACCAAGTGGTGGCTTTGGTAGATAATATTATGGTAGGCCAACTTGGTAGTGCCGAGCTTGCGGCAGTTTCGCTGGGTAATAGTTTTATGTTTGTGGCAATGAGCCTTGGGGTAGGTTTTTCTACGGCAATAACCCCATTGGTAGCCGAGGCCGATGGCGAAGGCAATCGCGAAAAAGGAAAATCTTCATTTAAGCACGGCTTATTTTTGTGTATTGTTTTGGGCTTGGTACTTTTTGCAACCGTAATGTTTGCAAAACCATTAATGTATGTTATGAGCCAACCGCCAGAAGTGGTAGATCTGGCAATGCCTTACTTAACACTGGTAGCGGCCTCCTTAGTGCCGTTGATAATTTTTCAAGGATTTAAGCAATTTAGCGATGGCATGTCTATGACTCGCTTTCCAATGTACGCTACGATTGCCGCCAATTTGGTAAATGTATTGTTAAACTACATGTTTATTTTCGGAAAATTTGGAGCACCCGAAATGGGGGTGGTTGGGGCCGCCATTGGCACCTTGGTTTCGCGAGTTGTTATGGTGGGGTATTTATGGTATTTGTTGAGTAGAGAAAGTAGATCGCGATTTTTTGTTACCGAAATTAAAATCTTCACGCTGAGTAAAAAAATGTTGAAAAAACTATTAAGTCTTGGTTTTCCCTCGGCTATGCAGATGTTTTTTGAAGTAGGTATTTTCACATCGGCAGTTTGGCTTTCTGGAATTCTTGGAAAGAATGCACAAGCGGCAAACCAAATTGCTTTAAACTTGGCGTCCATGACTTTTATGGTGGCAATGGGGTTTAGTGTAGCAGCAATGATTAGAGTTGGAAATCAGAAGGGATTAAAGAATTTTAGGGAATTACGTCGTGTTGCAATTTCTATCTTTTTGCTCACTGCGCTTTTATCCTTAGTTTTTGTTATCGGCTTTATACTTTTTAATGGCTCGTTGCCAAAAATATTTTTGGATTATGACAATCTTGCGCAATTTGCCGATAACAACGAAGTAGTAATTCTAGCCTCACAATTATTGATTATTGCAGCTATTTTTCAATTTACTGATGCCTTGCAAGTCGTGGCACTGGGAGCGCTTAGAGGGATGCAGGACGTAAAAATACCAACTGTACTTACCTTTATTGCGTATTGGATAATTGGTTTTCCGATTTCGTACTATTTAAGTATGCATACTTCCTTGGAAAGTATGGGTATTTGGATTGGCCTATTTGCAGGACTAACGGCTAGTGGCATTATGTTATTCATCAGATTTAATTATCTTTCAAAAAAATTAATTAGACTGGGCGATGCATAAATTTTATTCGCGATAGCCAATTTTTAAAGTTCAATTTCCTATTAACTAAAAATTTTTAAATAATGGATTTCCCAAAATATCTTCTAGGCGACAACAGCGATTATCCCACAGCTATATTTGTTATACACACAGAGTTTCCGCGGTATATCATTAATCTTGAAAACGATGAAGTTGAATGGTTGGAGGATTTTGATAAGGAAGACCAAAAGGAATTGGAGGCCGAAGCTGAAAATTTAATTCAGGGTGCAAACGATTTTTACGATCGTGAAATTGCACGCTATGACGAAGAATAATACCTATTTATGCTCGAACAACTTTTAAATTACGATACCGAATTTTTCCTGTTTTTAAATAATCTGGGCAATACTTCTTGGGACGGATTTTGGAGGTTTGTAACCGAAAAATGGTCCTCTATCCCCTTATACGCAATTCTGCTGTATTTAATCTATAAACATTATGGACTAAAAGGTACTTTGGTTGTTGTGGTTTGTGTTGCCTTAATGATTACTGCAACAGACCAGATTGCCAACCTTTTTAAATACGGAATTAAACGCCCGCGACCGTGCAAGGTTGAAGAGCTGCAACCATTAATGCGCTACGTTGCCGATGGCTGTGGTAGATTTGGCTATTTTTCTGCCCACGCTGCAAGTTCAATGGCAGCGGCTGTATTTCTTGGATTGAGCCTTCAAAAGTGGTATAAATATTTGCCTTTTATTTTATTGGTTTGGGCGGTAGCAACTGGATATAGCCGCATTTATTTAGGTGTGCATTATCCGCTTGACGTTATTAGCGGAATGGCCTTCGGCGGATTGATAGGCTGGTTGTTTTATCTTTTGCAGAAATGGGGGCAGCGGAAATTTAATGTCAGGTCGAACGCAGTGGAGATCTAATTTTCAACCAAAAATTTAAAGTAGAAGTAACCCTTCGATTGCGCTCAGGGTGAAATGGCGATTATTTTTTAGTAACGATAAACAATTCGCGGTATAGCCTTGTTTTGTGCGTTTTGCTGTCCGGTCCCTTCGGATTCATATCGTAACGGGTAATGTGTTCTCTTTTGAAGTTAGGATACACTTCTTCAAAATGTTTTAAACTTTCTTCAGAAACCAAAACGCCAAAACGATTTTCGGCAGGGGTACTAAATTCGCCATCTTTATTAAGCATTTCCATCTTTTTGCCGTAATCCCAAATAAGTTCGGGCGTCATTCCAGAGAATTCGTAAATTTTTAGATTTTCCCTTTCTTCAAAATCGTGCAATTCAGAAAATGGTTTATAATCGGGGTTTATGGTAATAGCTTTGCTTAACGGAAGACCGAACCAAATTACCGCTGCAATAAAAGCAATGGTTAAATAAAAAACGGTTGTAATTTTTTTGCGGAAAAGATTTCGAAAAATAAAAACAGCAACTGTAAATAGTGCAAACGAAAGCAGCGCAAACCAAAGCCAGTTTCCTGCGAGGCCATCTTTCAGAAAAATATAACCTCCAATGGGGAAGACAATTCCTATAAAGCCAATTAAGCCAAAATTAAAATATACAGGAATTGTTTCGCGTTTATCTTTTAATTCTCTAAATCTTCGGAAAAGATATTCAATATAAAACCCTGTATTCAGTGCCATTGGAATTAAAACAGGCAGCAAATAACGCGATTTTTTTTCCGGTATTAGTGAAAGTAAAATTACCGAAAGCACTGTCCAGAGAAAGGTAAAACGATATGCTTTTTTGTTAAAAACACGGTTCTTTAAATAAGGGTACACCAACCCGATAAACGCCGGAATGGTCCAAACTCCGCTTTGGGTAAAAAAGCTCCAATAATAATAAAACGGTTTTATTTCGTAGCTTATCCAGTTGGTTGTTTCTTTTTTGGTGATTGCTACTGCCGCCGGATCAAAGTTAAGCGTGTACCAATGCCACCAACCCGAAACTATTGTTGCAACAACCAAAAAAGCCAAGAGCGGCAACCAGCGTGTTTTAAAGTTTTTGTATTTGTAAACAATTCCGAAGGCAATTAAAAAGGGCAGGAGCAAAGCATAAAACGAAACGGGACCCTTGCTTAAAAACGAACAGCCAAAGAAAAAACCTGCCAATAGTGCATTTTGGTATTTGTGGGTTTTTTTTGTAAAAAATAAATAGAGTAGATAAATACACAAAAACATAAAACTGTGCGTATATATGTCCCATTGTCCGTCGCGCGCCGAGGCCACAATGTAAAAGGAAGTTGCCATTATTAACGAACTGATAAAAGCGTATAATTTTTCAGAAGTTAGTTTTTGCGAGAATTTATAGGAGCATAATACTAAAATTAGCGTCATAATTGCCGCTGGAAGCCTTAAAGCCCAAATTGATTTTATTCCGAAAATCGCCGCGGAAAAAGCCGTGAGCCAGGTGGGCAGTGGTGGTTTTTGATAACGTGGTTCGCCATTTATAGTTGTAAGTAGCCAGTTGCCATCGGTTAGCATTTCGCGGGCCGTGATAAAATTTCGCGCTTCCATAATATTTACGGGAAGCGAGTTTAAGTTCACAAAAAAAATAGCGGCACAGGTTATTACCAATAGTAATAAATAGTTTTTCTCAACTTTCATAGCGCAACTGTTTTTTCCAAATAAAAATATTTCGAACATAAATTATCAATCCGGCAATATGTCCTACAAACAGCACAGGGTCCTTTCTAAAAATTGCGTAGGTTAAAATTAAGGATGCACCCAAAACGCTCATGCGCCAAAAGCCTACGGGCAATTGCGAGTTTTTGGTTCTTTCAGAAACCATCCATTGATACACAAAGCGAAGCGTAAATAGTATTTGTGAAATTACGCCCAGCAGCAAAAGCCACAGCGGAATATTATCGTTATTAAAAAGCTTTTCAATATCGTACTCACCATTGTTGTAAGCGTAAAGCACTACGAATATTGGAAAAATAAAAAGAAAGATCTGCAAAAGTTTTGGCGATTTCTGCCATTCGCCCTGTAACTGTAAATTACGGATGTAAATGTAATACGTTAAGGCTTGCCCGAGCATGATGGCAAAATCGTCACGTAAATGGCCATACACAAAAAGTAAAAACGAGGCGATTAAACTCAATTTCCAAAATAAGGCTGGAGTAATAATGCGTTTGCTTTTTTCAGAAAGAATCCATTGCAAAATGAGCCGCGCACTAAAAAGAATTTGCGCTAAAAAACCAATGCTGTACACGATCCAATTGCTCATCCTTTGCTTTTAATCTCGTAATTGATGTATTTTTTCTTCATCCAAAGATACGCGAAACAGTCCATCAAAGGGCCAATTAAACGGTTCCAAAGGCCAAATTTTGCCGTGCCCGCCATACGCGGAAAATGTTGAACGGGGATTTGAATTATTTTGCCGTTTTGCAATAAAATCATAGCCGGTAAAAAACGGTGAAGCCCTTTAAACATTGGAATGCGTTTGGCATAATCTGTTTTTATTACTTTTAATGGGCAACCCGTATCGTCCATGCCATCGTGCGTAAAAGCGCGGCGAATACCATTTGCAATCGTAGACGACATATTTTTTACAAACTTATCTTTTCTATCTGCGCGTACGCCCGTTACTAAATCATATTCACCAATATGTTGAAGCAATAAATTAAAATCTTCCGGAGCGGTTTGCAAATCGCTGTCAATGTAGCCAAGCAAAGGGCTTTCAACATGGTCAAACCCAGCTTTTATGGCAGCACTTAATCCGCGATTTTCTTTAAATGAAATATATTGAAATGCTTCGTTCCGGCTACAAATTTCTTCAATTAGGGTTTGACTATTATCTTTAGAACCATCATTTACAAAAAGAATTGCGGTTTTTTTTAAAGCAATCTTAGTGTATGCCAGTAATTCTTTTTCAACCCGTTGCAGGTTTTCTTCTTCGTTGTAAACGGGTACAATAATGGTAAATTCGAACATTGTAGATTTTGAAAAGCTTTCTGCAAAAGTATTTCTTTTTTGTAGAATACAGCAGAACGCTAAAAAAGATGTTATTTTGCAAGTAAATTGAAACAAATGTTAGCCAATGGCAAGGAGTCTTGTTTCAAAAAAATATAAAATGAAAATACTTGTTACGGGAGCTGCCGGTTTTATTGGTTCGCATACTTCAGAAAGGTTACAGGAGCTGGGCCACGAGGTTATTGGCATAGATAATTTTTCATCGTATTACGATATTTCGCTTAAAAAATTAAATGAAAAGTCGTTATTGGCCAAAGACATCACCGTACAATCATTGGATCTGCGAACTGCTAACTTAGCCGAAGTATTGCCGAAGGACATAAGTTATATCATGCATTTTGCAGCTCATCCCGGCATTTCAAACACTTCAACTTTTGAGGATTATTTCAGCAATAATATTTTGGCAACCCAACGTTTGCTCGAGTTTGCTGAAAAGCTTCCGAAGCCACCCTTTTTTGTGAACATTGCTACGTCTTCCATTTATGGGTTGGAAGCTACTTTTCCCGAAACTGTGGCGCCAAAACCAGCTTCGTGGTACGGTGTAACTAAACTGGCAGCAGAGCAATTAGTTTTAGCAAAGAGCAGAGAAGGAAAGTTAAAAGGAACTTCGTTACGGTTGTTTTCGGTTTATGGACCGCGGGAACGGCCAGACAAGTTATACACACGCTTAATTGATTGCGGATTGAATAGTAAAAAATTTCCGCTTTTTGAAGGTAGCGAAAAACACTTGCGCAGTTTTACTTATGTACAGGATATTGTGGACGGAATTGTAAGTGTAATTGGAAAGGAAACGATTTGCGATGGCGAAATTTTTAATTTAGGAACCGAGACCGAAACTACTACCGCGCATGGCATTGCGATTATGGAAGATATTCTTCAGAAAAAAATAGATACTGAACAAAAACCGCCACGTGCTGGCGACCAATCGCGAACCAAAGCAAATATTGATAAAGCTCGAAAATTATTAAATTACAATCCGCAGACTACCTTAAAAGAAGGTTTGGAAGCGCAGACAGCCTGGTTTAAAGATAATTTGCTTTAAGATTTTTTTAAATTTAGAAGAATTTCTGCAGCTTCAAACGGGGTTGTTTTATTTTCATCTATTGCTTTCAGCTGTTTTTCGAGTTCTAATTTTACAGAGGGATTCGCGTAAAATTCACTCTTTAATCTGCTTTCAATTGTTTGCATGAGCCAGAATTTGTTTTGTTCTTTTCTTTTATGCTGAAAATAGCCGTTGTTTTTTACGGTTTCAAAATAATCTGAAACGAGTTGCCAAATTTCGGAAATGCCTTCGTTGTTTAAAGCGCTGCACAAAAGTGTTTTCGGTGCCCAGCCGCTTTCTTTTGCGGGATAGAGATGCAGGGCGCGGTTAAATTCGTTTTTTGCCATTTTTGCCGCCTTCAGATTATCGCCGTCTGCTTTGTTAATTACAATGGAATCTGCCATTTCCATAATCCCGCGTTTAATGCCTTGCAGTTCGTCGCCGGCTCCGGCAAGTTTTAACAATAAAAAGAAATCGGTCATTGAGTGCACAGCGGTTTCGCTTTGGCCCACCCCCACGGTTTCAATTAATATTACGTCAAAACCAGCAGCTTCGCACAGAATAATAGTTTCACGGGTTTTACGGGCTACGCCACCCAAAGTATCGCCACTGGCCGAGGGACGAATAAAAGCGTGAGGCTCTTTAACTAGTTTTTCCATTCGGGTTTTATCGCCCAAAATACTCCCTTTACTAATGCTACTACTGGGATCTACGGTTAATACTGCTACTTTTTTACCTTCAGAAACCAATTGGCTGCCAAAACTTTCAATAAATGTGCTTTTGCCCACACCCGGAACGCCGGTAATGCCAATACGGATAGACTTATTGGCATGGGGCAAACACTGTTCAATTATTTCTTTTGCTTGGTTTTGGTGTTTTTGCGCGGTACTTTCAATAAGGGTTATGGCTTGGCTAAGGGCGGTTTGGTTTTGATTTAAGATTTCGGAAACCAATTGCGATACACTTGGGCTTTTCTTTTTTAAAATAGAATGCCGTTCTGCTACCTTTTTATTTAATGTTTTGGGCTGCGGAACGCCTCTCTTTTCGTTTAGGGCGCTAATATTTTTAGGTGTTTCTGCCACAGTGTGAATTTAGGACAAATTTATGAATTTGTTTTTTTAAAGACGAGTTTTAGATAGTATATTGAAAATTAATAATTTTAAAATTCTTATAAAAATGAAAAAGCTATATGAGGCTTCATCTACAGCCGTAGGCGGAAGAAAGGGTCACGTAACCACAGACGATAAAAAAATAGATTTAGAGCTATCTACTCCTAAGGGTTTAGGGGGTAAAGGCGGCAAGGGAACAAATCCTGAGCAATTATTTGGCAGTGCTTATGCAGCATGTTTTGGCGGAGCACTACAATTGGTAGCCGATAAGGAAAATGTAAAGCTCGATGGTGATGTAAGCGTAACCGCAACTATTGAAATAGGAATGACCAAAGAAGATAACCTACAGTTAAAAGCAACCTTAGATTGTTATTTGCCAGGAGTAGATGTTAAAACTGGTGAAGACCTAGTGAATAAAGCACACCAGGTATGCCCATATTCTCGTGCTACGCGCGATAATATTACTGTTACCTTAAATTTATTGTTGGATGAATAATTAATTGATTATCAACAAAAAAGCCCCGAATCCGGGGCTTTTTTATTTACATTGCTTTTAAGTTAATTACCTTCCCACCCTCGTTTACTTTGGGTGGTTCTTCTTTTTTTTTCTCTTGAGATTTAGGTTCAATAAACGGACTATTTTTTAGTTGTTGTGCGGCTTGCTTAATATACCATTCTAACTGATACTTTTGTTTTTCCAATAACTCGAGTATAATCTCTGGCAGCTCTTTGCGCTCTAGCAGTTCGTCGTACCTTTTTAAATTATTTTTATCGCGACTTATACACGAATTTAAAATTGCTTCCGGATTAATGTGTTCTAGAGCCTCTTTAATTTCTTGCCAAGTACGATCGATGTTTCCTTTTTCTGAATCTTGTTTTAGCGGTTCAATATCTCGCGAGTGAAGTTCGTTAGAAATATCGTGACTCATCCGGTTTCGCTCAACAGCCATGTAATTTAAAAAACGTTTTAAATCTGTAGTTTGTACGTCCTGCGCGGCGTTGTAATAAAGTTTTTCTGCTTCAAAACACGCTACTAACAAGCGATTGAGTTTATTAAAATCTGCGTAATTCTTTTTCATAGTTGTTCAATTTCACCAAAGTTAATGTAAATAATGATCAATTTAAAACGGTAAATCTCAAATATTTCATAAAAAATTAATTCAATTTTGCAACATCCCACAATTTTTGTCGTCTTTTAAATAACAGCAACCAAAAAACCGTCGAGTTTGTCAGATTTACTATTAATTGAACAATGTAAAAACTGCGATCGCAAAGCGCAAATGGCGCTATATGGTAAATACTGTAACGGCATGTTTATTATTGCCAACAGATATTTAAAAGACACTGCGGCTGCGGAAGATGCCATGCAAGATGCATTTATTAAAGCATTTCAAAAATTGAGCCAATTTACTGGCGACGTAACCTTTGGCGCTTGGTTAAAGCGCATTGTAATAAATACCTGCCTTGACAGCATTAAACGCAATAAGATGGAATTACAATCTTTAAACGAAGAAGTTTTTACAATGGTCCACGAAGATTCGGATTGGACAATTGCCGATGAAGCCACAATTTCAGAGGTGCTGGCTGCCATTGAATCTTTGCCGGAAAATTACAAACTTACGGTTAAGCTATTTTTATTGGAAGGCTACGATCATCAGGAAATTTCAGAAATACTGCAGATTTCTGAAAATGCTTCTCGAACCTATTTGCACCGCGGAAAATCAAAATTAAAAGAAAAATTAAAACACTTGCGTTATGGCACAGGATATTAAAAAATTACTCGAAAATTACACGCCGGAGCCCGGCAAGCTTCCGAAGGGGCACGAAGCGCGTTTTGAGGCGAAACTACATAAAGTATTTTCAGAAAAATCATCTAAAGCAGATACTGGTATAATACTTTATTTAAAAATTGCCGCGATAGTTGTTGTGTTTATTGCCGTAAGCTTTTTTGGATACCAACAACTGTCTAATATCTCGTCGGTAATTTCTGAAAATCCAAATAGTCAGGTTGTTGAAAATTCCTCTCAAAAGCCAGAGGATAAGATGGCTCCAAAACTTACATTGGCAGATATTTCACCAGATCTTAAAAAAGTAGAGGAGTATTACATGGCCGGTATTAACGTGCAACTGGCCTCTCTAAAAATAACCGAGGAAAACAGAGATGTGGTAGATGGTTATATGCAACGGCTCGCCGAACTGGATAAAGAATACAATTTGCTCAATGCCGAATTGAGCACCTTGGGCCCCACCGAAGCTACTGTAACTGCCCTAATCGATAATTTAAAGCTGCGTTTGGATTTGCTGTTCAAACTAAAAAACAAATTAAAAGAACTTAAAACTCAAAATAATGAAGAATTTAAAGCTATACAATCCTAACATCCTCATCGCTTTGCTGCTGGTTTGTACCTTGGGCTATTCGCAACAAAAATATGTTGAAAGCTTCAATGTAATCGATAATGTTGAAGTTTCTGTAAACACCTCTTTTACCAACGTTATTTTTGAAACTTGGAACAAAAATAAAGTGGAAGTTGAAGCTTTTATTGAAGACGATAACCTTTCTAAAAGTGAAAGGGAGCAACAAATGAAAAACTGGAAGTTAGACGTATTGGGAAATAGTAAAAGAATAACTATTAATTCAAACGTCGCCAACCAAAGTTTTGCAATGGCCGATATGCCTTCTATGGATTTTATTGGGCCTTTGATGGAAGACATGGTTTTACCGATGATCCAAAACGTAAAAGTACCTCCGTTACCAGAGGAATTACTTGAAAATATTGGTAATATACAATTTGATTATGAAGCTTTTAAAAAAGATGAAGAGGGGTATATGAAGAAATTTGAAGCCCAAATGGATAAAAAATTCGGGAAAGATTTTGAAAAGCGAATGGAAGAGTGGGGTAAAAGCTTTGAAGCCATGTGGGACGAAAAAAGAGCCGATAGTATTGGGGAAGCCTATGGGAAAAAGATGGAAGCTTGGGGCGAAAATTTTGGGCAGCGCATGGAAGCTTGGGGCGAAGAATACGGACAAAAAATGGAGGCTTGGGCCAGTGAATTGGAAAGGAATATAGAAAAGAATGGTGGAGATTATTCAAAAACCGTAACCAAATCGCCGAGCGGTACAGCTATTGTTATAAAAGGAAGCAGCAGTAACAAGACTAATAGAACGATAATTATAAGGTTGCCGAAAAACACCAAAACAGAAATAAACATTCGTCATGGCATTTTAAAAATGGCCGACGCCAGCAATGTAAATGCCAATTTAAATTATACGCCCTTTACCGCAAACAGTATTGATGGTGACCGTACATCAATTAATGCTGCATATGCACCGGTTACTGTTAACCTGTGGAAACAAGGTGTTTTGAATATAAAATTTGTTGACAAATGCAATATAGAAAATTTGCAAAATATTAGTCTCCAAGCCAATTCCAGCGATGTGCGAATAGGAACAATTACTAACCAAGCTTTTCTATCGGGCTCCTTTGGCAATTTACGTATTGATAAGGTTGCCGATGGTTTTGAAACATTAGATATACGTTTGGAAAATACAGACGCACGGGTAAAAGTGCCTACGGGTGCGTTTTCATTTTATTTTACAGGGAATAAATCTACGCTCAAATACCCAAAAAGACTTCAATTAAAAGAATCTAAAAATGCAGGCCGTGTTTTAGTGAAAGGGTTTAATCAAAATAGCGCGACTACTAAAACCATTACTATAAATTCTAATTATAGTAATGTTTCGCTTCAATAAAAGTAAATATGAATTGAAGCGAACATTTAACTTATAAAAAAAGCCCGCTCCAAATAGGGATGCGGGCTTATTATATAGAATTAGGGAGGTTTTTACTATTGTTTTATCACCTTAAAGTTTTCAACACTACCATTGCTCGCAACTTTTACAAGATATACACCACTTGTAAGATTTGAAAGATTGATATCCGTAAGGTTATCATTAAAAGTAACATTAGACACTAATTGACCTGTAATTGTATAAACTGCTACCGAATCAATTGCCTCTTTTGAATTTAAATGAAGTATATTTTCAACAGGGTTTGGATAAAACGAAACTGAATTTTGTGATACGTGGTTTGTACCCAAGATAAGATCGTCAAGATACACCATCCAACCTTCAGCAAATGGAGGAGGACCATTTAACCAACCAGTAACATATTTTCCGTTCGGGGAAACGGCGATTGCGGTACCTAAAAGTCCGTCTGCCGTATTTACGGTAATGCCATTATCTGCCAATACATCTTTTAAATAAAGTGGTTGGTCGCCCAATGAAGGGTGATAAATAATTGCATCTCTTGTTTGAAAGTCTACATCTGCAAAACCCACGGCTACACCATTTTCTGAAATACTTGCAAAAGCAGCGGAGTCTGCACCAGCTGGATTATCAAAACTTGTAAATGTATTGCTCGCACGATCATAAATAAATGGTCTTAAATCAAAATCGCCCACCATTACATCCGAGCTATTAATATCGTTAATGGTATTAATACCGGTAAGTGTTGGCAATTGACCTTCAGGGATTAAGTGATATTCCCCATCTAAGGTTCTATACGCTGGTACGCGAAGGGTTCCTCCACTATCCGGTCTATCTACCCATCCTACCATGATACCATTATCATTAACGGCGTACGCGGCACTTGCTTCTCCTTGGGGATCTAAAGAAATTATAAGCTCTTCGGTTTGTGTATTGTACAAAAATCCGCCGTAGTCATTTCCAATGTTAGATTGGCCTGTTACATATTGGCTGTTTGGAGATATTCCGTATGGTGTGTTTTCATCATAATCGTATGGATCTTGCTCTGCAGTAAAACCTATTGGGTTCCAAACACCATTAAATCTGTAGGCTGCTTGTAGAATGAATTCTGGTTCATCAAAAAACATATATCCGGCAACATTACCATCGTTATTATTTGCCTGTACCATAAATGCGTCAGACTCGATTGGTGTAAAAGTATTCGTCTCAAAGTCGTAATAATCAAAAACTGTAACTCCGAAGCCATTGTCGTTTACGTCGTTAAAACGGGTAGACATTTCGGTTTGTACTTTAAGTTCAATTTGCGCTTGTGCTGCGAATGCCGCCATTAAAAAACACGCTAAAATTGTGCTTTTCGTTAAAAAAGTAATTTTCTTCATTTTCGTTTATAAATAGAATTAGTAAAATTTGATGCCGCAAAGTAAAGCGAATCCAGCAATTTTAAAAGTAACGCCCTTTCAGAATTCAGAATTCTAATACCGTTTAATTGTTAAAATGCTAAAAATTAGGCGGTTAACGTGGGGTGGTTTAGGGGTATTTCGTTAGGTTATCAGCAGTAAAAAATTAAAATTCCAATTTTTTCTTAAGTGATTTTAGACTCTTTTCCGAATAAATTACCGAACGAATTAATAAAATAACACCGAGTAGAATTAAAGAAATAAATAATATTTGAAGAATTCTCGTGGTTTTTTTAACGGATGCAAGTTTTTTAGAATTCGTGATAATTAAATCGTTGATAGATGTATCTATCGTTTGCCTTTCTGTTTTTGTAAGTTCTTTGTGGATTTCTAAATTTTTACTTTTAAATACCGCATAACCTTTTAAATTGCCTGTGGCCAAATAATTTGTCGCTAAGGCATTATACAAGGCTCGATTTAAAACTTTGTCGCCAACATCCTGCGAATTTTGTAGCGCTTCTTCAATAAGCGCTATAGCTTTTTGATATTCGCCTTGTGATGTGTAAACTTCGGCAAGTCCTTTTTGGGCAAAGGCTACCAAGCTTTTTGCGTCTATTGTTTTGGCATATTTTACCCCTTGCAAAAAGCTGTTTTCTGCTTCCTTGAGTCTTCCTAAAGTAATTAAACAATTGCCCCTATTGTAATAAGAAGTACTAATATTGGCTTTTACCGCGGGATGATCCAGAATATTTTTATAATCTTCTATGGCTTTTTCGAAATAATTAAGTGCAATATCGCAACTCATCTGTTCGCGATATACAAAACCACGTACTAAATTATTGTAACCCAAGCTTCTAATGGTTACTTCATTTTGAGGCAATTGCTCAATTAACAATTTGGCTTGGTCTAAATACGTAATGGCTTTGTCGTATATTTTTAGCTCTTGATATTGCCCGCCAATTCTATTTAAAAGTTTAATCTTTAAATAAGCGTCGGTTAATTTGGGTAATAATTCTAGGGCTTTAAGGGTGTATTCCAAAGATTTTTCATAATCTCTTTTAGATGAATAGGCTGTAGATATAATTAAATACACCCGTACTTTGGCATCTGCCGAAAGATTAGTTTTGGTGAGTATCTCGGTTGCCAGTTTAATTGAGGTATCGGGATTTTCGTAAATCTGCTGCGTGGCTACCGAAAGAATGCTATCTGTCTTGGATTGCGACAACGCAGTTAGTGGCAACAATATAATTGCTGCCATCCATAAATACCTTTTATATAAACAATTAGTTGTCAATTTTTAGATTGCTTTGTGCCAATTCGTTCTTTTTTATCTTTTAAAATAGTAATAAAAGCTGTGGGTGGAATGCCTGTTACCGATTTAAATACCGTAGCGAATAAACTATGCGATGTAAACCCGCTATCCTGAGCCAAATAACTTATTTTGTATTGTAAATAGGCCGGGTCTTTTTTTAGTTTTTCAATTATATAATTTATGCGCAGTTCGTTTATATAAGCGTTGAAATTCTTTTGTTTATGGAAATTTACAACCTCCGAAAGATATTTTGTATTTGTTTCAAATTGAAGTGCCAATAATGAAAGCGACATATCTTGCTTTGTGAATTCGATAGAATTTTCAAAGGTGTTTAACTTTTCTAAAATCTTTTCTTCGGTTTCTTTCGGAACTGTAGAGTGTTTTACAACTTCTTCCTTTGGTGGAGTAATGGCTGCTGGTTTTTGCTTTTTTTCAAAATACTCAATATAGTTTTCGTATTGCTTTGCTTTTATTCGATAACGAAAAGCCAAATAGCCCCACAATAGTAACACCATAATTAAAAGAGCACTAAAAAATAAAACATTCCAACGTAAAGACTTTTGGGCTGTTGCCAACTTTTCTGCCTCATTGGTGCTGCTGAAATTAAAAGCTATATTAACTGCGTCATTTTCCACATCGGTCTGTGCGCTGTTTAGCAATTGTGTTTTGGCATTTTGATTTTTAAAGTTTTCTAAATCGTTTAGAGCTAAATAATTATCTGCGATTGCTTCTGATATAGAAATTTGCTCCTGAAGATGTGTGAATTTTTCGGCAATGCGCAGTGCAACTTGCAAAGAATCGATTGCGGCGGTATGCTGTTTTTGAAGAAAGAGATAATTGCCAAAAAGTTGCAAACTCTTCATTTCCAGATAATTTTCGGGATTGTATTTTTTGCTTTCAGTGTATGCCTCATCAAGGTAGTACGAAACAGAATCTAACTGAAATTCGCGAAGCTGTAGGGCTGCAATGTCTAAATTAATATTTCCAATTTGTGATGTCTGGAAAGGCCCAGTAAATTTAGTGAGGTAGGCCTTTGATTTATAGAGTCTTTGAAAAGTTTTTTGTGTTGCTTCAGCAGAATCTGATACGGTGTTGTATTGTAAAATCTTTCCCTGCAACCACTCTTGTATGGCGCTATCTGTCAGGGAATTGGATGCCTTAATTGCAGCAGTTGTGTATCTTGTAGCGAGCTTATTTAACTCTAACTCCTTCAATATTTTTATTAGTAACGCATATAGTTTTACATTGTTTATAGATAACTCCTGAGTGTTGTCATGGAGTGCTTTTAAACCAACCTCCAACGCCTTATCCAGCGTGCCTTGTATATAGTAACTGGTTGTTAAAAGATACGAAGCGTGAAGGCGTTGTGCAGGATTATCTGTTTTAGTGTTTATATATTCAACAATGCGAATAGCTTCCTGCGGGTTAGCGTAAATTGTATTTTCGGCTTGCGTTAATAACTGATTTATATTGTCCTCTTGCGAGATAGACAATTGAAAGTTAAACAAAATCAGTACTAAACAAAAGAAGCGCATGACTGCAGGATATTTTGCAGTAAAAATAGCTACTACGGTATTAAATTAAGAATGAAATTTTATAAAATATGATTTTATTTTCAATTACTACAAACTACTGATAATCAACACTTTTATTTATTTAGTGCTATTAGGTGGTTTTATTGTTAAAACGGTGCCAGCACTTTAGTTTTCAATTACTCAATAAAAAAACCGCCCCCAAATAAATGAGGACGGTTTTCTCAAAAAAAAAATCTAACTATGAATAAAAATTACTATTAACTAATTTTTAATTTTTTACAATTTTATACGTGCCAATAGCATTGTTGGTTATTACTTTCGCGAAATATATTCCTGTAGCCAAGGAGTTTAAATTAATTTCGCCCTGCATTGCATTTAAGTTTTTAAACATTAAACGCTGACCATTCACGCTGTAAACCTCAACTGATTTAATTTCTTTATTACCAGAAATTTGTAAAACATCTTTAACTGGATTTGGGTATAAAGCCACGCCCGTAAGTTGGTTGTCGCTTACACCAAGAGCTTCACAAGTTAACTGTAATTGGAAATTTCCAGCCTTGGTATCGTCATAACCTTCTATCATTATAATGTAGGTTGACGTACCGTCAGATTCAAATTCTAGTTCTGGTTGGTTAACACATGAACTGTCATTAAAAGCTATTTGCGTAGTTAAATTACAATCGCTGTAAACGCGAACAGTAGTAGGAAAAGTTGTGTCGGGGCCACAGGCATTAAGAGTAATGGTTTCTGCGGTACCGTTTCCTGTGTACGAGTAAAACACATCTGGAGAAGCGTTCCCGCCAGAATCAGTTCCAAATATTGTTGAATTAGTAACCAAGTCGCCACACGCTAGCGCAATTGCTTCAACACAATCGTCGTTCGTAGGGACGGTAGGCATTTGTACTCTATATGTAAACAATTCTCCCCAAGGACCAATTGTAGCGTCGTATCCCCAGCCGGTAATATATTCTCCATTTGAAGAAATAGCATTTGGTACATAAATAGGGCTCGCAGTCATTGTATATCCTAAAGTTTCGGTTATAAAAGTGTTGAATTCTTGTATTCCACCACTTGGAGTCCAAATAAAGGGAATATTTGGGTCAAAAGGTCCTACTTGAAAGAAACCTATTACAACAGAACCGTCGTGATTTATTCCAGTTACGCTGCCTGCACTACCTGGAGATAGCGTTCCCAATGATATATATCCCGTAGCTTCACTCCAAATCCATGGTTCGTTATTGTTAGCATAATCCCCGTCGCCGCCTATCCAATTACCATCTGCAGAAATGGCACTACACTCGCCTAATTGGTTAAATTCGTCATTTGGGTCGCCATTTGGATCTAATAATAGATATTCGTTTGGCAACCAATTTCCGTTAGCGTCTTTACGCCATACTGCCGATTTCCAAGGCCCGTTAAAATCTTGCCATCCCACAATTACACTTCCATCACCACTTACGGCATTGGCTCTTGTGCTTCGGTTTATATTTTGATACAAGCTTCCTAAATCTACTAAACCATCTACTTCTGTCCAAGCTGTTGCGTGAACCGCCAAGCCAGGCTCTCCGGGAGTAGGAGTAACATAGGCGCTACCAACTACTGTACTACCATCTTCAGAAATGTTATACCCCGAACTTAGTCCGATGTCAGACGAAACGCCGAAACTCCCCAAAATAGTCCATTCGGCATCGGCTACATTGTACATTGATTGAATTGAGAATGTATTGGTTTCGACTTCTTTTCTAAACATAACCCCCTGCGAACCGAAAACAAATCCGCGGCCATTTGGCGTGTAAACTACTTCGTAAAGAGCCTCGTTGTATGTAGAAGTGCCCATATTGTTTACTGGAAAAGTTTCTCCACCATCTTCTGAGCTAAAAATCATTTCCGGTGTTCCTATTAAAGTAACATGGTCTGCATCTAGCCACGCTACATCGCGCCAGATTGGACCAGGGCTGTTTGCAACCGTTATAGTTTGCCAAGTGGCGCCTCCATCCGTAGTTTTTAGTACTATATCGTCACCTACGGCGAAACCTGTATTCATATCATAGAATTCAATACCAGCTAAAATTTGCGAACCAGAATGAACCGTAGTCCAAGTTGCCCCGTTATCTGTAGATTTTTGAATTGTCCCCCCGTTTGAAGCCATAAAGTACGTGTCTCCCCCAACATATGTAAGTTGGTCTGGAATTGCGGCTACTCCAGTAGCAGCGGTCCAGGTGTTACCACCATCAGACGTATAGTATATAGTGCCAGGCGCACTATTGGGGAAAGCTCCAATAATTCCGTTCTGTGTATCCTTAAAAACCACATCGGTATAAAACCAAATATCTGTACCTGGTGTCATCGGTGTCCAAGTATTTCCAGCATCGGAGGTTTTACCGGCGTAAGCGCTCCACCCTACAACATAACCTGTATAAGAATCTGGAAAACTGATACCTTCAATACCTTGATCGGTTCCGGTCCAAATTTGTTCCCAGCTATCGCCGGCATCGTAGGTTCGTAAAACTATGCCATCGCCGTTGTAGGTAACAGATTGTCCTGCGGCAAATCCAAGTGAGTTTTGATTATCTGGAAATTCAATACCGGTAAAAATATAATTATAACCCGTATTTAACTTTTCCCATTCTGTTGGGGTTGTAATTTCTGTATACGAAGTACCCGACAACAGGTTACCATCGCCAGAAAATCTAACTGCGCCGCCTACACCTTGACCGGGTGCGGCACCGCCAATTATTTCGAACGTATTAGTATCCGGATTCCAAAGTGAATACGGTCCGGCTTGGGCTTCATACCCAGAAATTACACCTTCATTAGAAACGCCTTGTGTTTCGAAAAAAGTTGGCTTTACCACAAATTGGGCAAAAATGCTACCTGAACTAATAGCAAAGACAGTTAGAAATAGTAATAGTGTTTTTTTCATTTTAAAAGTTTTTGTTGATTAAATTGAAGTCCTTTAACTGAAAGCTAAAGTAGAGGGTGTATTACTATTATAAAAGGAAGTATCTTTTAAAATTCACGAATTTAAAAAGCACAAATTACGTGTAAAATATTGATAGTCAATATTTTAAATTGATGTAAAAATATATTGGGATATTGGTAGAGTAAGTGTGAAAAAACTAACTTTTTAACTCATTTTCTAGCTTTTTCAACTCCTTTTCCCAACGAATTATGGTACGGATAAGAAGGAAAAGTGCTACTGCAATTACAATTATGAAGATAATTTGAATGGGTAAAAAATCCTTTCGGAGGTTCTCAATTTCTTTCGCTTTTGCACGGGTTAAATTTAGAAGAGATTGATTGATGGTTTTTCTTTCCGAAATTTTATTGGCTTTTTTTATCGCCACATATTTATTTTGATAAAGCGTATATTTTTCCCAATTGCCAGTGGCGAGATAATTATTTGCCAATCCTTCATAAATTTCTCGGTTTAGAACAAGATCACCCACATTGCCGGAAATAGCCAAAGCATCGTTTAGTAGCGCCAAAGCTTCATTGTGATTTCCGTTTAAAGCTTCCGTTTCGGCCAATCCTTTTTTGCCAAATGCAATCAAACTTTTGGCATCATCAATTTGGGCATGTTCAATAGATTTTAGAAAACTTATCTTCGCCTGTGTAAGATCATTAATTTCCAATAAACAATTGCCCTTGTTGTAAAAACAAATACTCAAGTTGGCATGCATAATTGGTTTACGTCCAACAGTAGTGGTATAAGCTGCTATGGCTTCGTCAAAATATTTTAGAGCGATGTTGCAATTAGTCTGTTTGCGATAAATAAACCCCCGTAATATTGAGTTATACCCCAAAAAGGTTTGGACGGAATCTTGAACAGGATATTTTTCGATTAAGATCAGCGATTCATCAAGATATTCCAAAGCTTTGTCATAAATCTGAAGCTCTTGATAATGAGCGCCAATTCTATTTAGAATATTCATTTTTTGAAAATCGTTGGTAACTTGCGGGATTAGTTTGTTTATTGCCGCGATATATTCCGAAGCTTTTTCATAATCGCGCTTAGAAGAATACGCAGTAGAAATTACCAATAGTGCGTTAATCTTATTCCGAACGGTAATCTGTGGGTTATCCAGGGCTTTTGTAACAATTAAAATGGCTTCTTCCGGATTTTCATAAATTTGTTTATTTGCACTCTTTAAAATGCTATCCACATCTTTTTGCGAATGCATTATTTGAGCAAAAAGGAATATTCCTGCAAAAAATAGGATGGCACTATATTTATTCCACTTCCTCATAAACAGGTTTTGAAGATTTTTTTGAAGATTTTAATAAATCGATAAAAACAGTTGGCGATATGCCGGTAACTGCTTTAAAAACGGTAGCAAAACTACTGTGGGAAGAAAAACCGCTCTCCTCTGCCAAATAACTAATTTTATACTGAAGATACGTTCTATTGCTTTTTAACTTGTCTATAATATAATTAATACGAAGCTCATTAATGTAACTGTTGAAATTTTTTCCCTTATGCGAATTTATTACCTCCGAAAGATATTTAGTGTTTGTATCTAGGTTTGCTGCCAATAGCGCCAACGACATGTCCTGTTTGGTAAATTGTTTCGATTTTTCAAACTGGGCCAATTTGTTAACCAACGCATTTTCGGTTTCCTGCGGAATGTTGAGTCCTTTTGAAACTTCTTTTATCGGAACAATCTCTACTGGATTTTTTCTATTTTCAAAAAAGGTTAAAAACCGATTGTACTGTTTTGCTCGTCTTCGATATCGAAAACGCAGTAGGAGCCAGATAAGTATAATCAATGCCAAAAATGCCGATGATATTAGCATGTTTTTGGTAAACTTCAACTTTAAAATGTCTCTTTTGGCTGTATTGTTTTTATTTACATAATTGTAAATGGCGTTTACTGCTTGCTCTTCCGCTGTTTCAACTTCATCATCTAATTGTTGTACATTTTTTTTATAGGAATAGAATTGTGATGTGTTTTTTAATGCCAAATAAACAGATGAAAGATTTTCCGAAATCTGCGATTGGTAAGTAATATTTTCGAACAATTTGGCAATTTGCAATGCAGTTTGGTACGATTCAATAGCTTTTGCATACTCTTGCCTTAAAAAAAACAATTCCCCCATTTTGTTTAGAACTACCATTTTTAAATAGTTGTTGGGCTGTTGCCCGCCGGTAGTTTCAAGAATTGTGTTAAGGTGGGCCTGCGCGGTATCTACGCTGTAGAGCTTTGGATATATTTCAGCAATTGAAACAATAGTTTCGTTAACCAAAACTGGATCGGGAATATTTTTAAAAAATGAGTTTGCCTGCTCAAAATACGTAAAAGCTTCCTGCCACTTGTCTTTTTCCGATGCTTGGTAGGCTTGCACCAGTGCGTTGCCACCTTTAAGATAGAGTGAATCTACTTGAGTAAGTGTCGTTGCCAAAACTTTGGTGTTTTTATAGTATTGCTGGGCCACGATATCTAAACCGAGATGGTTCAATATAGGAATTGAAGCCATGGTAGCCTGTAGTTGCATAGATACATTTGTAGATGCTTCTGCAAGTATTTTTGCTTCAACACCCGCTTTTACTGCATCTTCAAACGCGCCTTTTAAGTAATAGGCAGTGGTGTTGAGTAGGTAAGCTTTTAAAAGTTGATTGGAGTTTTCTGAATTTTGTAAAACGTGGTTTGCTATTTTAATCGATTCATCGGGTTGGGTGTACAGAATGGTTTCGGCATTTAGTAACATTTCTGCGTAATCACCATCGTTTTGCCCTATAGCATTCAATGTGAAAAAAAGCAAGAAAAACAAGTGTAAAAAAGCCCGCATTATTCAATCATATCAATGCCACAAGATACATAAAGTAAAATTTTCAACAGAATTAATAAATTTAATTTTGAAACAGTATTGTCCGATTAAAAATCATGTTTTTCCCCTACGGGACATTTGTTTAGGTGCGATCTCTTGATTACCAATATTTTGCCCAGCTGGAGCAGTATGCCGTTAGGCATTAAATATGGGTAAAAAAATAGAGCCCCGTCAATTCCTAGTCCCGTAGGGACTACATATAATATGGGGTTTTCCAGAGTTAGTCATTACTTTTATCGGACAACAATGATTTTGAATAAAAAAAACCTGTTTTTAGGAAAAACAAGGTTTTTAATATGCTACCAACGTATTTTGTTGTACTACGCTTTCGTCATCATAATTTCCATATTTTTAAATTCGTTGCCACTTGGGCCAATTTCAAACATTTCTAATTTCCGGGTGTTTTCATCTATATAGGTATATACTTGTTTCATCTGCTTTTCCTTGCCCGTCATCGGATCCATCATCGTACCCGTAAAAGTTGTGGTTTTACTGGGAGCATCGTATTTTCCGCGCATTACCGAAATTCCGGTACCCATATTATCAATCCAAGTAGAGATGTATTCATTGCTGGCATTATCATAAGCTATGGTTGAGCGGCCTACAAATGGCATTCCCATCATTTCGCCAGTAATAGTACCCTCTTGATAGCGACCGCCCATGATCATTTTAATTTCTTCGGTTGCAGTTGCTTTTTCGGGCGGCGCATCGGGGCCCATCCAAAAGGTGAGTTCATCATTCCACGTACCTACATCGGCCGCCATTCTTTCGTGTTGTTCCCCAGGCGTCATATAAGCTTCCCAAGCTTTTTGCATTGCCACGGAATCCATTGTAATTTCTGGCATTTCGGGTTCTTCTGTTACAACGCTGTCTATTTCAACTGAGTTATCAGCTTCCATCGAATCCTTCGTTTCATTTTTGCAAGAAGCAAAACATAATACAAATACAGATACTATTAAAAATAGATTTTTCATAATGTTAAAATTTAAGTTGTTGATTTAAAAGCTAAGTTATGAAAAAAGCAGGAAAAATGACGCTTATTAATTTGATTATTAGTGGATTGTGTAGAAGTTTAAAATGAGTTATTGTGAAGAATTTTTAACGAGATAAAAATTTCCGAAGAAAAATTTTATTTATTTCTTTCGCACAAAGATGGCAACCACCGCAGCCGTAACAATCCCAAAGCCCAACGCCCCTATAGCAGATTGCCACATATAGCTGTTTATGTTAAAATAATCATTAGCCTTGGTTCGGGTCATTAAATCATTGGTCACCGAATATTCAATTACGTTATTAAAATATTCGGGCGTAATATAATTATGGGTTATATATTGCGCCACGGGCGAAAGTAGCGCCACGAAAACACTTAGAATAATCCCCGATATAAAACCTTGTAGCCATGTTAATTTTCCGTTATAAACCCGTCTTCTTTTTTCGCGCATTTCTAAGAGATAAAGCAAAATAGCGAAAGGAGCAAATAGCATAGTAAGCCACCAATGGTCTGCAATCTGCTCTTCGTGCCATCCAAGCGTTTTTTCGAGCAGCATCCAACAGAGCATTGCAATTGTAAAGATAAATGCCCATTTAAATTCAATATATATTTTGCGCATATGTAATTTAGTTTGCGGTGAATTTTATACCCATTAAAGATACCTTTTTAAATCTAAAAAATCCCGAAGCATTTGCTTCGGGATTTATAAATTTTGTTAAAACTACAAAACTGTGTTAACTAAAAAATCTTAGGTCCTAAGGTTATTCATCAACCAAAACCCAATCTCCTTTGTCTAATAGCGGAATTGCTTGTTTAAATTTCATCGTTTTGTTTTCGCCGCTCATAACGTGCTTAATGGTAACCTTATCATTACGATTAATTTTTGGACGTTCGCGTACAATGGTTTCCGTTACCTGTTGGTGTTGTGATTGTGTATTGCCAGCGGCACGAGATTGGGCTGCACGCTCATCCATGTTTGGTATTTCGTCCTTTTGCTCGCTTAAGTTTTCTTTTCGTTTTACCTCTCTTGCTTCCTGTATTTGCTGCTGGTTTTCCTGTGGAAGCTCACCTTTGAAAAGGAAAGAAATAACGTCTTTATTTACCTTTTCAATCATCGCCTTAAAAAGCTCAAAAGCTTCAAATTTATAAATAAGCAAGGGGTCTTTCTGCTCGTGAACCGCAAGTTGAACGGATTGTTTTAACTCGTCCATCTTGCGAAGGTGGGTTTTCCAAGCATCGTCAATAATGGCTAAAGTGATATTTTTTTCAAAATCATTTACCAGTTGTTTTCCTTCGGTTTCGTACGCTTTTTCCAGGTCGGTGGCAACATTTAACGTTTTTACACCATCTGTAAACGGAACTAGGATTCTTTTGTATTTATCTTTTTGGGTTTCATAAACATTCTTAATTACCGGATAAGCCATTTCAGCATTGCGCGCCATCTTGTTCTGATAGTGAACATAAGCGGCTTTATAAACCTTTCCGGCTATTTCACGGGCATCCATTTTTTCAAATTCTTTTTCGGAAATAGGGGAGCTCATGGAGAAGAACCTAATCAACTCAAATTCAAAGTTTTTATAATCCTGCGCCATTTTATTGCTCTCGGCAACAACTTCGGCAGTATCAAAAATCATATTCGCGATATCTACACGAAGACGGTCTCCAAATAGGGCGTGGAAACGGCGTTTGTAAACCACCTCGCGCTGCGCATTCATTACATCATCATATTCCAATAATCGCTTACGGATCCCAAAGTTATTTTCCTCTACCTTTTTCTGCGCACGTTCAATAGATTTTGAAATCATGCTGTGCTGGATAACTTCGCCTTCCTTAAGACCCATACGGTCCATCATTTTGGCAATTCGCTCACTTCCGAAAAGACGCATCAAGTTGTCTTCCAATGAAACGTAAAATTGTGAACTTCCCGGATCGCCCTGACGACCACTACGACCGCGCAACTGCCTGTCTACACGGCGGCTATCGTGGCGCTCGGTACCCACAATGGCAAGTCCGCCTGCATCTTTAACTTCTTTGCTCAGTTTAATATCCGTACCACGACCCGCCATGTTTGTGGCTATGGTTACGATTCCACTTTTTCCTGCTTCGGCTACAATATCTGCCTCGCGTTTGTGGAGTTTTGCGTTCAAAACATTGTGCGGAATATTTCGCAAACTCAACATTCTGCTGAGTAATTCTGAAATTTCTACGGAAGTGGTACCAATTAAAACAGGTCTTCCCGCTTTTGAAAGTGCTACCACCTCTTCGCCAACGGCGTTATATTTTTCTCTTTTTGTTTTGTAGATTTTATCTTCTCGGTCAAATCGCGCAATGGGGCGGTTAGTAGGAATTTCAACTACATCTAGTTTGTAGATTTCCCAAAGCTCGCCAGCCTCTGTTACTGCAGTACCCGTCATTCCTGAGAGTTTGCGGTACATTCTAAAGTAATTTTGAAGTGTAATTGTAGCGAAGGTCTGTGTCATGGCTTCAATTTTCACATCCTCTTTTGCTTCAATTGCTTGATGAAGACCGTCACTGTAGCGGCGGCCATCCATAATACGACCCGTTTGCTCATCCACGATCATTACCTTGTTCTCCATCACCACATATTGATCGTCTTTTTCAAAAAGCGTATAGGCTTTTAAAAGTTGGTTCATTGTGTGGATACGCTCACTTTTCACAGAAAAATCGCGAAAAAGTTCTTCTTTTTCTGCAACTTCCTCTTCTGTTGAAAGTTCCTTGCTTTCAATTTTTGCAATTTCACTTCCAATTTCTGGCATAATAAAGAAATCTGGATCGCCTTCGCCTGAGAGATAGTCAATTCCTTTATCGGTAAGATCTATTTGGTTGTTTTTTTCGTCTATTACAAAATAAAGTTCGGCGTCAACTTTTGGCATTTCGCGGTTGTTGTCGCTCATGTAATGATTTTCGGTTTTTTGAAGAATTTGCTTTACACCTTCTTCCGAAAGGTATTTTATAAGAGCCTTATTTTTCGGCAAACCGCGGAAAACACGAAGCAATTGAAAACCACCTTCTTTATGATCGCCTTCTTTAATTAGTTTTTTGGCTTCGGCTAAAACGCCGGTTAGATATTTTTTTTGAACCTCAACAATAGCGTTTATTTTAGGCTTCAATTCGTTAAACTCGTGGCGATCGCCTTCAGGCACGGGGCCCGAAATAATTAACGGTGTACGTGCGTCATCAATTAAAACCGAATCTACCTCATCTACAATAGCGTAGTGGTGTGGTCGCTGAACAAGATCGTCTGGCGAATGGGCCATATTATCGCGCAGATAATCAAAACCAAATTCGTTATTGGTTCCATAAGTAATGTCGGAAAGGTATGCTTTTCTTCGCGCTGCCGAATTGGGGCGGTGATTGTCTATACAATCTACTGTCATTCCGTGAAACTCAAATAAAGGTGCCATCCAAGCACTATCACGTTTTGCAAGATAATCGTTTACCGTTACCAGGTGTACCCCGTTTCCGGCAAGGGCATTTAGGTACATTGGCAGGGTAGCTACCAAGGTTTTACCTTCACCCGTTTGCATCTCGGCTACTTTTCCTTCGTGAAGAGCAACCCCTCCAATTAGCTGAACGTCGTAATGTACCATATCCCAGGTAATGGGCTTTCCTGCGGCATCCCAAGAGTTTTTCCAAATGGCTTTATCGTCTTCTAGGGTTACATAGTCTTTATCTGCAGAAATTTCACGGTCAAATGGGCTGGCCGTTACTGTAATTGTTTCGTTGTTTTTAAAGCGTTTGGCAGTTTCTTTCATTACTGCAAAAGCTTCGGGAAGTATTTTGTTAAGGGTTACTTTTTCAATTTCGTAGCGATCGTCCTTAAGTTTGTCTATTTGATTGTAGAATTCTTCTTTTTTATTGATATCCTGCTCGGTTTCAGATTGTTTTTCCAGGGTATCAATTTGGTCTTGAATTTCTTTTTGAGCGTCTTTTATTTCTTTTCTGAAGTAATCTGATTTGGCTCGCAGTTCATCGTGGGAAAGTTTTTCAATTGTAGATTCAAACTTTTTTACTTCGTTCACCAGCGGCTGTATTTGGCCAATATCTTTTTTTGATTTATCGCCAACAAAAACTTTTAATACATTATCTAATATTCCCATGATGTGTTTTATTTTGATGTGTTGCAGCGCAGCACCAATTTGTCAATTCTATTTATTTTTACCACGAATACACGAATGTTAATAGCCAATTTTTCGTAAATTCTTGGTTTTTTTTGAATTTTTCAATTTTTTTGAAAAACTCACTTTATAATTTATTTCCGTGAATACATTTGTGATTAACCGTTTAATTGGTGTATTCGCCGTTTAATTTTTCAATACATTTTAAATAAAAAAAAGCCTCATAAAAGAGACTTTTTGTATTATTTTTAAATGTTTCCCAAAACCTTGGGATTAATATTCATCCTCGTTCCAAAGATAATCGTCGTCTGTGGGGTAGTCTGCCCAGATCTCTTCAATAGAGTCATAAGAGTCGCCCTCGTCTTCAATTGCCTGAAGGTTTTCCACTACTTCTAGTGGAGCACCGGTCCTGATCGCGTAATCAATCAATTCGTCTTTGGTTGCGGGCCAGGGTGCATCGCTTAAATAGGATGCTAATTCTAATGTCCAGTACATAGCACTTTAGGTTTTAATTTTCTGCAAAAGTAATTTTTTAGATCAAAAAGTCAAGTAAAATCTCAATTATTTCTGCTATATTTTAAAGAACGTTTTTTGTTAGCTGATAGTCAGTTAGTTGCAAAACAGCTTGTTTATAAGTTATTTTTTAAAAACTCGTGTTTTACTTAAATCTAACTAATATTAGTAACAGATAATTAATAACTTACAATTTCTTTGGAATCCATTGCGTTTCTTCTGCGTTTGTGTCTTTAGACAACTTTCGTGCCAGCACAAATAGGTAGTCAGATAGTCTGTTTAAATATTTTATAACTAGTTCGTTTACTGGTTCCTTTTCATTTAAAAGGGTAATCCGGCGTTCGGCACGACGACATACGGTACGGGCAATGTGACAAGATGACACGACCGGATTTCCTCCGGGAAGCACAAAATGGGTTATCTCTGGCAAGGCCTCGTTCATAGCATCCATTTCTGTTTCCAGAAGTAAAATATCTTCCTCCTCAACTTTTGGAATATTGAGGCGTTCCTTTCCACTTTTTAGAATGGCCTTGTTGGGGTCTGTTGCCAAGGTAGAACCTATGGTAAAAAGTATATTCTGAATTTGTATTACTATTTTTTTACTATGATCGTCTATGGCGTGGCTGCGTATCATCCCGAGGTTGGCATTAAGTTCGTCAACAGTGCCGTAACTTTCAATACGGATGTTGTGCTTAGGAACCCGTGTGCCGCCGAAAAGGGCAGTAGTGCCTGCATCGCCGGTTTTGGTGTATATTTTCATTTTAGGTATGAGGTTTTAGACAAATTTACAAATAACACAATTAATGGATGGACTAAAAAATTATTTATTAATCGGGTTAAAGTGAAGAAAATTATTTCTTAAATTGTTACATATTTTCAAGTACTTCGGATAGGCTAAGGTGTAGGACTTTTACAATTATGCCAATAGGAACAACGAGTATCAATACGCCTGTGTAGTGCAATTGCCTACCGCCCACTTTCTTTTTCCCGTTCCTTTTTCCGCTCGTAGTAACTGCTTTTGAAATTTCTGTTGCGACGCGCCTTTTGGTTTGAAGCGTTGCGTTTGTTCCAAAAATAGAGAATGGCAAGTAGCAGGATTCCGCCAATGATTAAAACGATGGGGTTTGAAAGATCAAAATTCATACTTCAAAGATAAAGTTTGAAATGGGAAGGACGAAATTAAAAGAATATTTTTCAACTCAGGACTTACCAATTAATACTTCCTTTTTCGTGTCGCTCTCTACCATTCCGTCGCGAAGCCTAATTATTCTGTGGGCATTCTCGGCAATTTCTTCTTCGTGGGTTACAAGAATTACCGTATTGCCCGCTTGGTGAATTTCATTAAATAGATTCATTATTTCATCCGAAGTTTTTGAATCTAAATTGCCTGTTGGCTCATCGGCCAAAATAATAGATGGTTTATTTACTAAGGCTCTGCCAACAGCCACACGTTGCCGTTGTCCGCCGGAAAGTTGGTTTGGCTTGTGGTCCATCCTATCTGCCAGTCCCACATCTGTTAATACTTGTTTGGCACGTGCGGTGCGTTCGCTTTTTGAGGCGCCTGCATAGATCATTGGCAAAGCCACATTTTCGAGCGCTGTGGTTCGGGGCAGTAAATTAAACGTTTGAAAAACGAAGCCTATTTCCTTATTTCTTATTTCAGCCAATTCGTCATCGGTCATATTGCTCACATCCTTGCCATTTAGCTCGTAGCTGCCAGAAGTAGGCGTGTCTAAACAACCCAAAAGATTCATTAATGTAGATTTTCCCGAGCCAGATGGCCCCATTAATGCTACGTATTCGCCGCGATTAATATCGAGGTCTATCCCTTTTAAAACTTTTACCACTTCATTTCCTAGTGGAAAATCACGGGTTATTTTTCTAATTTTAATCAATAAACTCATAGTCCTCTAAATTTCCAAAAAAGAAATTTTTTAAATTAATAGTGCTTGTAAGACGCAAAGATACATGGGTTGTTACAAATTAAATTTAAAGCCTTTGTTTTAAAGTGAAAGAATTGTTTTGCCTATAAATACTACTTAATGCGAATTATAAAATGTTGTTTAGGCTGTTCCTTCCTAAAAAATACCAAACCCCATTGAAAGGTATCGATACTTACTGTAACTTTTGTATTTGCAATAATTTGTTGCCATGCAGCCGTCATCTCTTTGCTCCAATAAATATCGTCAAAAATTATAAGAGAGTCGTTGTGAACATTGTTTAAAAGCGAATTGAAATACTGCAAAGTACGCTCTCCGTTATGGTCGCCGTCAATAAATACTAAATCGTATTTAACCATTTTATTTTCAAAAAGAAAATCTTTAAACAACATCTCGTTAATCTGAATATTGTGCAGATTAAATTTTTCAAAATATTGCTGCGCTTTCCCAAGGGTATTTGGGCAACCGTCCACCGTATTAATTGCGGCAAATTCATTGGCGAGCGAAAGCGCAACCGTACCAAGGCCCAAGGAGGTTCCAAGTTCTAAAATATTTTCACTTTTAAGATATTTCGCCAAGCGGAAAAGTAATTTTTGCCGCTTTTTTTTCATACCAGCATTTTTAACTACTGCCGAAACCTTTCGGGCATTGCCTTTAAACACGCGCGAACCTTGGCCAAAATCCTTCATTTCTACCTTCGTGGTATCTTGCCTGAGGGCTTGGCGGTGTTTTTTTAAAATTTCGTATTCAGGGTATTTCGCTTTATCGTTAAAACACTGCGTCACCAAATCGAATACAAACGGCGAATGTACGCCATGCTTATTCTTGGAGAGCCGAATAAATTTTATATAACTTTTTGATTGATGTATCATAATTTTGAATTTTTTTAATTCAGAATTATTCCATCTTTGCCGAAAGCTCAAACCAACGCTCTTCCTTTGCTTCAATGGTATCTATAATTTCCTGAAGTTTTATAGATTGCTTGTCAATTTCGGGGCCGTCCCAGTTTTCGGTTGCGAACTTGTTTTGCAGTTCTTCGCGATTTTTTTCAAGATTTGCTATTTCCTTTTCCAGTTTATTGTATTCCTTTTGTTCGTTATAGGTTAGCTTTACCGGACTGGCGTCTTGTTTCCAATCTTTTTTAACTTTAGGTGCACTTTCGCTCGCCTCGCGTTTTTCTTGAATATTACTGTCTTCATACGCCCTAAAATCTGAATAGTTTCCGGGAAAATCTTCTATTTCTGCATTGCCTCTAAATACAAACAAATGATCTACAATTTTATCCATAAAATAGCGGTCGTGGCTCACTACTAATAGACAGCCGGGAAAGTCTAACAGGAAACTTTCCAACACATTTAACGTTACAATATCTAAATCGTTTGTGGGCTCATCGAGAATTAAAAAGTTAGGGTTTTTAATTAAAACCGTACATAAATAAAGTCGTTTTCGTTCTCCGCCGCTAAGCTTTTCTACAAAGTCGTATTGCTTTTTGGGGTCGAAAAGAAAACGTTCCAACAGTTGCGATGCCGATATTATCCTTCCTTTTTTTAGCGGAATATATTCGCCGTATTCCTTTATAACATCTATAACTTTTTGGCCATCCTTAATATTTAGTCCTGCTTGGGTGTAGTAACCAAATTTTACGGTTTCGCCAATAATTACTTTCCCAGAATCTGGTTTTAAAGCACCAGTTAAAATATTTAAAAATGTAGATTTTCCTGTTCCGTTTTTCCCGATAATTCCTACGCGTTCGCCACGGTTAAAATTATATTCAAACTTATCGAGCATCTGTTTGTCGCCAAATGATTTCGAAATTTTATGCAACTCCACCACTTTGGTGCCCATTCGCTCCATATTTAGTTCCAATTGTACTTGGTGGTCGTTTCGGCGTTTGTTGGCGCGTTCTTTTATTTCGTGAAAATCGTCTATTCGGCTTTTGCTTTTTGTGGTTCTAGCTTTGGGTTGGCGGCGCATCCAGTCCAATTCTTTTTTAAAAAGTTGCTTTGCCTTGCCGGTTTCGGTCGCTTCGTTTTCAATGCGGGCCTCACGCTTTTCCAGGTAGTAACTGTAATTTCCCTTGTAACTGTAAAGCGTTCCCTCGTCTAATTCTACAATTTCGTTGCAGACGCGTTCCAAAAAGTAACGGTCGTGTGTAACCATAAACAAGGTGAAATTTTCTTTCGCAAAAAGATTTTCCAGCCATTCAATCATTTCTAAATCTAAATGGTTGGTAGGCTCATCCATTATTAACAAATCTGGCGTAGTTAATAGGGCATTTGCCAAAGCCAACCGTTTTTTTTGTCCGCCGCTAAGTGTTGAAACTTTCGCGTGCAAGTCTTCCATTTTAAGTTTGAAAAGAATCTGTTTGTACCGCGTTTCAAAATCCCAAGCGTGATGCGCTTCCATGGCGTCAAAGGCTTTTTGGTATGCTTCGGAATCCTCCGGATTTTCAATGGCCCGCTCGTAATTCTCAATAATTTTAAGAATGGGGTTGTCTGAAGAAAAGATAGTTTGTTCTACCGTTTGTGCGGGGTCTAAATCGGGTTCCTGCGGTAAATAAGCAATTTTTAAGCCTTTTCGGCTCACAACATTGCCGGAGTCGGCGGTGTCGTTTCCCGCAATTATATTGAGTAAGGATGTTTTTCCCGTACCGTTTTTGGCTACAAAACCTATTTTTTGTCCTTCATTTATTCCGAAGGAAATATTTTGAAACAAAGGTTTCATCCCGAAGGATTTAGATATGTTTTCTACTGAAAGGTAATTCACAATTTGTATTTTCCGCAAATGTAGTGAATATGTTAGAGCATTTGTACATTTAGAAACCTCGGAAGAGTGCCAAACAACTATGTGGTGTGCAAAACCACTTCAATTTAATGAATTTCTGTATTTTCACGCCTATTATACCAAAATTGTACTTTCCAGTAATAGGGTTTACCTTCGTAGATTTAATTCTGAAAGCGATAAATATAAAAAGAGATCCGCTTGTTTCATCACATTCATCCATACCCGCCGTATATTCCAAAGACAGCCACCAAATTAATTGTGGGTACCTTGCCGCCCCCTCGTTTTACCACAGGTAATTTAAAAGAAGGCGATGTAGATTTTTGCTACGGAAGTAGAGACGGACAATTATGGACAATTCTCGATAAAATTTTCAATTTAAATCTGAAATTTGAAACTACTGCCGAAGCCATTGCGCAACGGGAGCATTTTCTTATTAAAAGAGGCATAGGCATTTGCGATATGGTAGCTTCGGCAAAACGTGAAAAAGTAGATGCTTCAGACATAGGAATGTTGGATGTAGAGCTACGTGATTTGGTTGCCGTTCTTCAGCAAAACCCTAAAATTGATACGCTTCTTTTTACAGGAGGCAACAGTAAAAATGGTCCGGAATATTTCTTCCGAAGAAGTTTGAAGGCGTATAATATTTCTTTAAAAGTGGTTTCAAACAAAGTACCGAGAATTCACCAATTTCAACTTCCTAAAGACGGTAGAATTATAAAAACCGTTTCGTTAATTGCGCCTTCGGGCGCTGCAAATAGGGCGGTGGGTAGTTTGGATTCGTATAAAAAAATGAAGGCTGAATTTCCTGAGAAAACAACAATTGATTTTCGGGTAGAGCAGTATCGGCCTTTTTTTTAAAACGATTTACGGAGCTGTGAAATTAAAAATTTGCAGGGGTGCGTTATTGCTGACCACTACATACATTTCGTTTCCGTTGATGTTTATGGCTTTCATATTTTTTGAATCGCTGTCTATAAAAGGCGCGTATTCTTTTGAATAGGTAAAACCGCCTTTTCCATCGCCCAATAAAACATAGCCGTAATTGCTGTCGTAACGGATGGTTTCCACTTCGGCGTCATAAATAGCGCCAACGCCCATTATATCTAGGTTGCCATCGTTATTAAAATCGCGCGAAATAAAGGAAAGCGTTGGGCCTAGCTGGGCTTCGTTTGGCAGTTTTTTTACTTGAAATTTTCCGCCGCCAAGATTTTCTGCGTACATGCTTTCAAAATTGTGGCTGGTTAATTTAAAAGCTTCTTTAAGCTGTTCTTTGCCGTAAATACCTTCCATATCTAGCGTAGAAAATTCCTTGAAGCTTTTTATTTTATCGAGCAGAAATGGATTTTGCTGGCTGCTGCATTCTTTTCCGCGAACAGGTACTATTCTTCCGTCGTTAATTTTACTCATAGCGACGTCAAAACTACCGTTGTTATCAAAGTCTTTTGCGTAAATAAACAGGGGTTTTTCTGCGGAAGGGTGAAATTTATTATTACCGCCAATATTGCCAAAAACATAATCTTCATCGCCGTCGCCGTCAAAATCTGCGGCAGTTACGGTAAACCACCATCCTTCGGTATTTTCAAAGCCTGCAATGTTTTCATTTTTGGTGAAATTTCCATTATTGTTAGTGAAAATGGTTGGCGCCATCCACTCGCCAGTGATCAACAAGTCTAAGTCATTATCGTTGTCATAATCGGTAAAAATTGCTTCAGAAATCATCCCTATTTCTTTAAGTGAAGGGTTTTCTTCGGTGGCATCTTTAAAACTTCCATTTTCGTTTTTAAGAAGATAGGAGCGTGGGGAAAGCGGATATTTTCTGGGAACAACATTTCCACCAACAAACAAATCCAGGTCGCCATCGCCATCGTAATCTGCAGCAACAACACTTTTGCTGGACACTAACATTGCGGGCAAAGCTTCTTTTTTATAAGTGAAATTTCCGTTGCCGTCATTTATAAAAAGTCTGTCCTGTAAAAGCGGACTGTTTTCATCGAGCTCGTAGCCAGCGCTTGCAAGGTAGAGGTCTAAGTCGCCATCGGCATCGGCATCAAAAAAGAGGGCGTTTGCATCTTCAAATTTTGCGTTGTTTTTCCATAGCGCTTCGTTCGTTTTTGTGAAGCTGCCGTCGGGTTTTTGAATGTACATGGCGGCTTCGGCTCCCGCGGCATTTCCTACAAAGAAATCGTCTAAACCATCATTATTAACGTCGGCCACGGCAAGGCCACTACCTTTGGTTGATTGCTTTTGCGGGATGAGGAGTTGAAGCGAAAAATCGTCAAAATCATTCTCTTTCTGCTCGTAATTAATCCCGATACTTGTAGGGTCTAAGCTAATTTTTTTTGACACCGGACTTTTATACGTCACCGTGCCTACAATTGCCGTGTTATAATCTATATTGAGCATTTGGTTGCTGGATATATTGTTCAGTTTTGATATTTTTCCATCGGGCCATTGTACTATCACTTCATCAATTTGTTCGTTTTTTCCGAGCCCAAAATGTAGCACATCCGAAACTGACGATTGATACCCACGGGTAAGATATAATTGCTGTAATTGAATGGTGTCGCCTTTTTTTACATAAACTTTTGTTCCAATTCCTAATGAATTCTTGCTTGGGCCTTTGAGTTTTACTTGTAAGTAATTAGTGTTGGCATTGTTTCGGTATATGCCCACTTCGTCATCTATGTTGTTTACAATAAGGTCTAAATCGCCATCGTTGTCAAGGTCGGCATAAACGGCACCGTTGGAGAAAGTTGGGTCTTCCAGCCCCCATTCTTTAATTGTTTTAGTAAAAGTGAGGTCGCCATTATTTTTAAAAATATAATTGTCTAGCTTTTGGTAGGGCAACATATTCGTAACGGCTTCGATAGTCATGGCCTCTCCATTGGCATTTTTTTCTTTTAAAGCACTCCTGAAATCTTGGTTGGCGTAATCTTTATAAACTCCATTGGAGACAAAAATATCTTTCAGCCCATCGTTATCAAAATCTGCAATAAGTGGAGCCCAGCTCCAATCTGTTTTTACAATGCCGCTAAACTGTGCAGTTTCTTGAAACTTACCATTGCCGTTATTGTAATGCAATAGGTTTGCCATATAGGCATGGTGATACCCCACTTCTACCATTTTTAAAAAATTGGAAGTGCTCATAGAAGCCATGTTTTGTTTGCCTCTGGCATAATTTTCTGCCAACATATCTAAGGTTATTAAATCTGGGTAGAGGTCATTATTGAGGTCGGCATAATCAGAGCCCATACTATTAAAAGATATGTGGTTAATGCGACTATTAATTTCGTTTTTAAAGGTGCCATCTTTTTGATTGATGTACATAGCATCTGGTTCAAGAAAATCATTTGAAACATAAATATCGTCCCACCCATCATTATTAAAATCTCCAATAGCGCTAGCAAGCCCCCAGGTTTTGTTGTATAATCCTGCTTCTCCAGTTACTTTGGTAAAAATTGTGCCGTCATTTCGATAGAGTTGATCGCTGGTAATTTCTTCGATATTTCGTTGAATTTCGCCACTTATTTTGATGTTGTTTTTAAAGTCGTATCGATAGTTTACAACGTATATATCTAGGTCTCCATCTTTGTCATAGTCTAACTGGTAAATTTGAGTTGTATAGCCGGGGTCGTCTAAGCCCCATTTTTTTGCTTCTTCCTTGAAAGTGCCGTTTTGTAGGTTTACGAATAAAAGGTTTCGTCTGGCGGCGTCGTCTTTTAATGAACCAGCTTTTGAAACGTATATATCCAGCCATCCATCATTATTTATATCTAACATGGTAACGCCCGTTGAAAACCCTTTGTAATCTTCGGTTTTTGAAGAAGTTGTTATATCTTCAAAATTAAGGCTGCCCTTATTCTTATAGAGTTTATTGGGGCCAAAATTAGAAACCAGATAGATGTCTTGAAGTCCATCATTATCAATATCGCCAACGGCAACTCCAGCTCCAGCATATATATAAGGGTAATTTAAAAAGTTAAAATCTAAATCTTGCTTTATTACATTTTTAAATTTTAATTGGGAACTTTTAGAAGAAACTTTTGAGTATAGAGTACTAGCATTGTCGGTATATTTTGCGTTTTCTGTCTTTTTTTGATGTTGGGAACAGGAAAATAAAACAGTAGCTAAAAAAAGAATAGCAAAAAGTGTTTTCATAATAAAATAAATTAACTCGCTTATAGACAATTGCTTAAGGAGTGCATAAAAAAATTGTTTCTTGGTTTGTAAAATGAATCTTTAAATATAGTGAATTTTAGTTTTGGGAATAATTTGTCTTCTATCATAAATAATGCTATTTTTAACGACTTATTAACTAAATAGTATGAATATTTATTAATTTAAAACAATCAATTTATGAAGAAAATTACCCTCACGCTCTTACTGTTATTTTTTACGGTTGGGAGTGTATTTAGTCAATGTATTGGTACTTCGCAGTATCTTACTAAAACGGCCAATAACGATGGAAGCGTCCAGAGTATTACCACCTGTAATTTCGGGGGGGAATACACTCGAGTAAACGGACTTATTATTGGTAGTAATTATGAATTTACTTCCACTAACGGGTATTTAACCATTACCGATTTAACCAACAATGTACTTGGTTTCGGAGTATCTCCTGTAGTGGTTAATGCAATGTCGGTTACCTCTATTAGAATCCACTTGCATTCTAGCCCGGCACCAAGTTGTGGTACGGCTTCAACCTGCCTCAACGCTACTTTACAAAACCTAACACCTCCACCGCCACCGGCAAATGATCTTTGCTCAGGTGCATTCGAAATAACGGGCGATGGAACTGTGGCGGGAACAACGCTTCTTGCTACTGTAGATTCTCCTGGAACTTGTAATAGTGTATCTGTTACAGCTCCTGGCGTATGGTATTACTTTGACGATGTTAGTGGTTCTGGTTCAGCTGTTACCATTAACACGTGTTCTGCTGTAGGTTATGATACCAGACTTTCTGTATATTCTGGCACTTGTGGCACTTTAATTTGTGAAACTGCTAATGACGATATGACTCCAGCTTGCCCAAGTGGTTCTTTCCGTAGTGAAGTAACATTTAATACCGATGGTTCATCTAGGTATTATGTATTGGTGCACGGTTTTAGTTCTAATGCAGGTGATTTTGAATTAAATATCTCTGGTTTTCCAGTATTATCTACAGGCAATCCACCAACCATAGTGTGTCCTGCAAACATTACGGCTAACAATGACCCTGGAACCTGTGGCGCTGTAGTAAACTTTGCGGGTGTTGCATTTGACGATGAAGATGGCAACATCTCTGGCGATATTGTTGCTACACCTGCAAGCGGAAGTGTTTTTCCAGTAGGTGATACTATGGTTACACTTTCGGTTACCGATAGCGATGGCAATACTGAAACGTGCGATTTTATGGTTACTGTAGTTGACGATGAAGATCCTGTGGCAGTTTGCCAGGATATTACAATAGACCTTGACCCAACAACCGGTATGGCAACAATCACTCCTGCCGATCTAGATAACGGATCTACCGATAACTGCGCCATAACAGCTATGACATTAGACGTATCTTCGTTTGACTGTTCAATGGTTGGCGCAAATACCGTAACGATGACCGTTACCGATGCAGCTGGCAATACCGCTACATGTACCTCAACCGTTACCGTTCAAGATGTAACTGCACCAGAGGTATTCTGTGTTGGCGGATTTGGAATTTTTTCAGAATCTGAAGACTTTGAAGGCGCTACCATCCCAACAGGATGGACTACCGTAATTGAGTCCGGAGGCCAAGATTGGACATTCGGAAGCGGTGCTATGCCAGGAGGGGCAGATTTCCCAACAAACGCCGCTATTTTTGATGACGATGCAGCAGGTAGTGGCCCGGCAAACCTTGCGCGACTTCTTTCTCCCGCATACGATCTTACCGGGGCAAGCAACGTGCAACTATCTTTTGATTATTCATTACAGGATTTTGCAGGTTCAGGAACATTTGAAGCTGAAGTATGGGATGGAGCTGCTTGGCAACAGATATTATTTGTAGATGTAGATACCGATCCTGTTAACACGGGCGATATAGATGTTTCTGCGTTTGTAAATGCAGCCTTCCAAGTGCGATATACTTATGATGATGAAGACGATTGGGCTTGGGGAGCTGGTGTAGACAACTTCCTATTGACCTATGAAGCTGCCGCTGGCGGTGGATTGGATGTTTTCCTTGATGTAAACGGTGTGGCTTCAATTAGCCCTAACGATCTTGTTACCGGAGTAAACGAAGCTTGTGGATACACAATTACCGCTGGTGGTACCGGCGGTGGAAGCAGCGAAAGCCTTACTACAACCTTTGCAGGTGGTAACGGACTTGACGGTGCTATGTTTGATGTTATGGCTATAAACGACCTTACCATCGACTCTTTTGATGTAAACCTTGATACCGGAATAACCGATGATATTGAAGTATATTTCAAAACAGGTACTTGGGTAGGTTCGCATACCAATCCTGGCGATTGGACATTGTTAGACACAGCCGCAGGTATTACTTCTGCAGGTGATGGTTTACCAACCCCGTTAAACCTTGATTTAGGGGTTACAGTAGCTGCTGGTGAACGAGTAGCTTTCTACGTAACCACATTAAATGGTGGTATGAACTACACCAATGGTACAACAACAGGAAACCTGTTTGCTTCTGACGCCAACCTTGAGTTTTACGAAGGTCGCGGAATGGGCTATCCATTTACCGGAGGTTTTGAACCAAGAGTATTCAACGGAAATATACTTTATACTACCGGCGGAGGCTCTGGCCTAGACTTTACGTGCGCAGATCTTGGTGAGAACATCATTGAAGTAACCGTAACCGATGCCAGTGGAAACGCTTCTACCTGTATGGCGGTAGTAAATGTTATAGATAACATAGCGCCAGTTATTACTTGCGGGGTTGCAAACATTACTTCAGAATTAACAGATTTTGAAGATGCTACCATACCAACGGGTTGGACTACTGTGGTAACCAGCGGTTCTGCAGACTGGGCCTTCGGGTCGGGCGATATGCCAATAGGAGGCGATTTCCCTACAAACGCAGCGATCTTTGATGATGATGCGGCAGGTAGTGGTGAAGTAAACCTCGTAACACTTGTTTCTCCAGTTTATGATATCTCTGCAGCTGTAACGGCATCTATCTCTTTTGATTATGCCTTGCAGGAATTTGCAGGTGATGGTACTTTAACTGTAGAAGTATACGATGGCGCAGCTTGGCAACAAATACTATTTGTAGATGTAGATACCGATCCGACCAATTCAGGAGCCTTAGATATGGCCGCTTATATGAACGCTGACTTCCAAGTTCGTTTTACTTACGACGATGAAGGCGGCTGGGCCTGGGGTGCCGGTGTAGATAACTTCCAAATAGATTACGAAGGTGTTAGCACGGGTAACGTTGTAGAAATTGAACTAGGACCAGATGGTACGACCACTATCGATCCTTATAGTTTGCTTTCTGACATAAACGAAGCTTGTGGCATTGCTACTATTGCAGTAGATGTGCCAACCGTAACTTGCGCAGATATAGGAACCCCAGTTATGGTAACTGTATTTGTAAGCGATACAAGCGGTAACCTTGCCTCTTGTGTGGCCGAAGTTCACGTGGTTGACAAATTGGCTCCGGTGCTTACTTGCCCTGCAGACCAAACAGTAGATCCAGGACCAGGCAACATTTTCTATATTGTACCGGATTACTTTGCAACTGGCGAAGCGATCGCTGACGATAACTGTACTGATCCCGTAACGGATACTACACAAGATCCTGCTCCAGGAACGGCATTGCCAGACGGTGTTTACACTGTTAGCTTTACCGCTACCGATGAGTACGGAAACACCTCCAGCTGTGACTTTGAGCTTACAGTTGAATCTGTTCTTGGTGTAAATCAAAACACTTTAGAAGCTGGCGTGGCATTATATCCAAACCCAGCGAGCCATGTTGTAAACCTTGTAAACAAGACCAACATTTCACTAGAGAAAATGATGATCTACGATGTAAACGGAAAATTAGTAAACCAGATAGACCTTCGCACTATGCAGGGTGAAAAAGCGGTAGATGTTTCATCGCTCGCGGCTGGCGTTTATATGGTACAGATTATTGGTGAAAAAGCAAGCACTGTTAAGCGCTTGATTAAAGAATAATCGCCAAATAACCAACCAAAACAAGAAAGACCCCTTCAGCATATGCTGGAGGGGTTTTTCATTATGTAACATTCAAAATAGAAAGTGTACTAATTATGTATCTTTACGTTTCTAAAAAAATAATCAACAAATGAAAAAAGCAATTCCCTTTTTGGCAATCGTCCTATTAATTGCAGCTTGCAATGATTCAAAAAAAAAATCAACTGAAAGTAATGACGAAATGAACAATACCGAAAATCCGCTACTTACTGAAAGCACCTTGCCCTATGAAGCTCCCGATTTTACGAAAATTAAAGACGAACACTTTAAACCTGCGATGCTTGAAGGCATAGAACAACAAAAACAAATTGTACTAGAAATAGCAAATAACGAAGAAGAACCCACTTTTGAAAACACCGTGGTGGCCCTGGAAAAAAGCAGCGAACTTTTAGACCGTTCTTCCCAAATTTTCTATGCGCTTGCTGGCGCCAATACAAACGAAACACTTCAAGCAGTGGAATCGGAAATGGCGCCGAAATTTGCCGCTCAAAAGGACATGATATATTTGAACGAAAAATTGTTCAACAGGTTTAAAACCCTCTATGATAAAAAGGAAAGCTTAAACCTAGATGCCGAATCTTTAAAATTACTTGAAAATTATTACGAAGATTTTGAAATTGCGGGGGCAAATCTTTCTGTAGAAGATAAGGAAAAATTAAAGGTTTATAATGAAAAAATTGCAACCCTAACCACCAAATTTAGTAAAACACTTTTAGACGCAAACAATGCGGGCGCAGTAACGTTTACCAACAAAGAAGACCTTTCGGGCGTAGCTCCAGATTTCTTAAAATCTAAAGAAATTGAAGGAGGCAAAGGTTGGTCTATTCCGTTGCAAAATACTACACAACAACCATTGTTGCAATCTATGAACAATAGAGCAAGTAGAGAAAAACTGTTTAAAGCAGCGTGGCACAGAGCAGACCAAGGTGAGAACGATACTAGAGAAATAATTAAGGAATTAGTAAAAGTGCGTGCCCAAAAAGCAAAACTTTTAGGCTTTAATAATTATGCCGAATGGAGCCTTCAAAAAACAATGGCAAAAACACCCGAAAATGTAAATAAATTTTTTAGCGGGCTTATTCCTGCTGCAACGGCAAAAGCACAAACTGAATCTGATGAAATTCAGAAAATGATAAATTCTGATGGAAAGGATTTTACATTAGAACCGTGGGATTGGAACTATTATGCCGAAATGGTGCGAAAAGAAAAATACGACTTAGATGAAAACCAAATAAAGCCTTATTTTGAATTACAAAATGTACTAGAAAAAGGGGTGTTCTATGCTGCGGAAAAACTGTATGGAATAACCTATAAGTCCAGAACCGATATTCCTACCTATCACGAAGATGTACGGGTTTATGAGTTGTTTGAAGAAAATGGCGAACCACTGGGACTTTTTTATGCCGATTACTTTGCTAGACCGAGCAAACGTGGCGGCGCTTGGATGAGTAATTTTGTTACACAATCAAAATTGTACAATAAAAAACCGGTAATTTATAATGTTTGTAACTATCCAAAACCAGCTGATGGCGAACCTGCGTTACTTACTTATGATGAAGTTGAAACCATGTTTCACGAGTTTGGGCACGCCCTTCACGGGTTTTTTGCAGCGCAGCAATACCCATCATTATCTGGAACGGCCGTAGCGCGCGATTTTGTAGAATTTCCTTCGCAGTTTAATGAAAACTGGGCCCTGTATCCGGAAATTCTAAAAAACTACGCCCTTCACTATAAAACAGGCGAAGAAATTCCGGAACAATTGATTGACAAAATAAAAGATGCGGGCACATTTAATCAAGGGTATAGTCTAACCGAAAACCTGGCGGCATCTAACCTGGATATGCAATGGCACACCATTTCTGCTGATAAGCAAATTGATGATGTAAATGCTTTTGAAGATGCTGCTTTAAATAAAACTAAACTTGATGTTGTTCATGCCGTACCGCCAAGATACCGCTCAACTTATTTCTCACATATTTTTGCGGGTGGTTATGCCGCAGGCTATTATTCGTATTCGTGGACAGAAATGTTGCATCACGATGCCTATAACTGGTTTACAACCCACGGAGGTTTAACACGCGAAAATGGCCAGCGTTTTAGAGACATGGTTCTTTCTAGAGGAAATACATTAAATCTTGAAAAAATGTATAAAGATTGGCGTGGTAGTGACCCAAAAATTGAGCCTATGTTACAGGCTCGCGGGTTGAAATAACAAAAAAAGAAAACCACTAATCCACGAATAGTCTTTACAATTATTCGTGGATTAGTGGTTAATACTGTTACTTCTTCTTTTTAGAATTTTTCTTATCCTTCTTTGGGTGTACCAATTTCATCTCTTCAATTAAATTGGTGGCGCCTGCGTATTTATCTACTATAAAAAGTACGTATCGAATATCTACCATAATGTTGCGCGATAGGGCAGGGTCATAATAAAAATCGCTCATTGTACCTTCCCAAACGCGGTCAAAATTTAGACCTATTAAATTTCCGTGTGCATCAATAGCTGGGCTACCGCTATTGCCACCCGTTGTATGATTGGTTCCAATAAAGTTAACGGCCATCTTGCCGTTTTCGCCATACTGGCCGTAGTCTTTCGCTTCAAAAAGATCGATAAGCTTTTGCGGCACATCAAATTCATAATCGCCAGGTACGTATTTTTGAATTACTCCTTCCAAATGCGTTACAGGCTCGTAATACACGGCATCTGCGGGAGAGTAACCCGCCACTTTTCCATAGGTTACTCGCAAGGTACTGTTGGCATTGGGAAAGATGCGTGCGTCCTTTGGACTTAGTTCAAGCAAGGCTTTCATATAATCACGCTGCAACCCTGAAATTTTTAAATCTAATTCTTCGTATTTCGGGGCAACTTTTTCAAAATAAGCATCTGCCATTTCTGCTACTATTTTAAAACCTGGGTCATTATTCAACTTTGCTAAAACTGTTTCAGCATCGCCTGCTAACAGCTCTTTAACCGAGGTGTAATCTACCAAAGCAGAGTTGGTATAAACGTTATTTGTTAGTTGTTGTGCGTTTAAATTTTTAAATGAAGCTGGTAAAAAGTGATCTGCAACCCCTTCAGCGTAGAGCGCAATTAATGCTTCAAACACTTCTTTGTCTACTTGCTGGTTGTAATCTTTGTAATGACTTTCAAGTCTTTCAACCATATTGTTTCTTCTATCTATAAAGGACTGTTCGCCTCGGTTTTCAAAAACTTGTTTTAGCTGATAGGCTTGATAGGCCGTACGCAGTAATTCTACATTTCGTAATACAGTTTCAAGAAAATATTCACGTGCTAACGTATATGGTTCAATTTCGGTGTAGTAGGCCTCAAATTTTGGTAAAAGTTGACCGTATTCCTGTTGTTTCCCTTTTTTGTTAATCTGTTCTTTCAGTTCCCTTTCCTGTTGTTTTTTAATGCCAACTGCATCAGATTTTTTAAGTCCTAATGTTTCGCCTTTCCACTTTTTCCAGTAATTGGCAATTCGGGCGAATTTAGAAGCATATTGAATTTTTATCTGCGGATCGGCGCGCATGTATTTATCCTGAATGGCTAAAGCCGCATCGCGAATGGCAATTCGAGCTGGGTTTACAGTATTTATAACTTGTTCTATAGCGATTGAGGGTAAATACTCATCGGTAGTTCCTGGATAGCCAAAGACCAAAGTAAAATCGTTTTCCGCCACCCCATCTAACGAAATAGGAAGAAAGTGTTTTGGAGTGTAAGGCACGTTGTTTTCTGAATATTCTGCGGGACGGTTGTTTTGGTCGGCATAAATTCTAAAAAGTGAAAAATCGCCAGTGTGCCGAGGCCAGATCCAGTTATCGGTATCGCTCCCGAATTTTCCGATAGAAGAAGGTGGAGCCCCCACCAAACGAATATCCTTAAAAGTTTCAACTACAAAAAGCATGTATTGGTTGCCTTCGTAAAAGGTGCGTACCCGATTTTCTTGCCAAGCTTCTTTTGGATAATTTTGTACAGTTGCCGCAATATTTTCTTCAATTTTTTTCTGTTTGTCACCTTCGCTCATTGCGTCTAAAACGCCCGTCATTATTTGAGGAGTAACATCTTCAATTTTTACAATGAATGTAGCCGTAACGCCCGGATTGGGTAATTCATCCTTCAAACTCATTGCCCAAAACCCATCTTCTAAATAATCATTTTCTAACGATGAGTGACTTTGAATTTGCGAATATCCACAATGGTGATTGGTAAGTAAAAGCCCTTTGTTGCTAATAACTTCGGAAGTACAGCCTCCATTAAAATGAGGTACGGCGTCTTTTAAACTGGCATTATTTACATCGTAAATATCGGCTGCAGTCATTTTCATGCCGAGGTTGGTCATTTCAGTTTCATTCATTCCTTCCAAAAGTGAAGGAATCCACATGCCACCTTGTTGTGCGAAAAGTGGAACCGATAAAAAGATAAATAGTAGACGAAATAATTTCATAATAATTGCTTTTTAAAATAATAGCGTGCAAGATAACAATACCCTATCAATTCTGGTAATTAAGCTATGTAAAGACTTCAAAAATTTGAAAATTTATTTAAAATAGAAAACTTCACTTTTAAAATTCAGCTTCAGAATCATTGTTGTCCGATAAAAGTAATGACTAACTCTGGAAAACCCCATATTATATGTAGTCCCTATGGGACTAGGAATTGACGGGGCTCTATTTTTTTACCCATATTTAATGCCTAACGGCATACTGCTCCAGCTGGGCAAAATATTGGTAATCAAGAGATCGCACCTAAACAAATGTCCCGTAGGGGAAAAACATGATTTTTAATCGGACAATACTGTTTCAGAATAGTTATAATCGTTTTTATAATGCGAATAGAACGTAAATTTATGTATATGAAATAGCTAAAATTTCGAGGGCTCTAGACTCGGTACCTAATTTAAAAGGCACAATTTCGCCAATTTTATGACCCGTTAAAGCCACCGCAATAGGTGCTACAAATGCAATTTTTCTATTTGCAATATTGGCTTCGTCTACGCCAACAATTTGAAAAGTTTGCGGCGAGGGAGATGTAGATATTTTATACGTTACCGTGGCGCCAAATCGGACTTCGTCTTTTGGTTGGCTCGCAGGGTCTAGAATGCGGGCAGACGCAATCCGTTCGTTCAGTAAATCTAATTTTCCGTTTATTACAGCTAATTCAATTCGGCGCTGTTGCTCGTTTACAGTTGTAAGTGTGGCGCGTTCGTCCTCTAAGTTTTTTCGTTCGCGCTGTAGCAATTCCATTCCGGTAGGTGTAACATAATTGGTAGCGCTTGTAGGTAAGGCCGCGCGTGGTGGAATAATAGGGGTCTCTTCCTGATCGCCCTCTTTTACAAAACCTCTGCTCATAGTTAACTAATTTTTGAGGTAAGATATAAATTCTGGCACGGCTTTACAATCAAGTTTTAATTGTACGGTAAATGTTGAAGAAATTTACCCTGAAATTTAAAAGCGAATTTTTAACTGCTATAGCTTACTATTCCTTCATTTTGTTTTGGTGTTTAAAACTAAAAAAAAGGTTGAATCTCCTGTACGTGAAAAACGTATTTATCGTCTTCAAGAGCCCATGTTCCGTAGTAATTCATCAATAAGCCTTCGATGGGTTTTTTATAATAATTTTCTGGAGAAATATCGCCAAAATAGATATAGGCGCCATAACCATATTTTTCTGAAAAACAACCATTGGTAAGTCCGTCGTTTATGTTGTGAACAATTCCTGCATCAACCATTTCTAAATCTATAAATAAACAGCCAGATTGGGTTTTTTCGTTATAATTATACACAAAGCCTCCTAAAGTAACCTTGCCTGTGTTTTGAAGGTTAGAAGGGTTATGGTGCTCAATTCCAGTAATTTTATGGTTTATTGCTAAAGTATCGCTTGCCTCAAATAAGGTAGAAGATATTTGGTTTTTCTGTGGCTGGTAAATAAGCGAAGTTCCTTTAACTGGATTTGTAATGAAAACTATACTCAGAATAAGTGCGAGTTTTATTATTTTAAAGCGTTTCATAATTTAGATTTTTGCTTTGTATTTTATAGGAATAGAATAGGCTTCTGGCGTATTTAATTCGGTATGTGCGCGAGCAACAATGTTGTATTGTTGAAAACGTACAGTTAAAATGTATTTTAAGTTTTTTGCTTTTCTTGCAATAAGTTTTTGCTTTTTTTAAAAACTTTACTATTTACTTATTAATTGAAAGCGTCTGCAGTTGGGGAGAAATACTGCAGGGTTTTGGAAAATTTTGAATGTATTATAAAATGAATAATTTAATTTCCAATCTAACAAATATATAAAATGTGTAAATACGATAAATGCGATCGCTGTAAATAAATACTTACAAATTTCCTAGATGTTGTTTAATTGAATTTAAATATTAATAACTATTTAATTTTTATTGAAGAATTAAAAATCTGACTAGATATAATTTGGATTGCTGCATTACTTATTTTTACAAATAAAAAAATCGCCCGAGAATTTTCTCGGGCGATTTCCATTTCAATATTCAATTATAAAACTACTCTTTTAAAAGGCGTTTGGTTATCTCGCCCTCTGTACCTCTTATTTTTACATAGTAGGAAGCAGCGGCAAGCTGGTCAACGTTTATTGTTTTTACATTGCCCATTGCACGAAGGTCTGCACTTTGTACCAATCTACCTCTTAGATCGTAAATTTCCAGTTTCTCCAATTCCAATAACTTCGGATTGCCGATGTTCAGAATATTCTTGGCCGGTACCGGATACATCGTAATGCTTCCAAGGTCGTAGCTATTATCGCCAACCCCTAAGACACTTTCTACGATAAGTTCAAAATCACAAGTTGAAACATTTCCATATGCATCCTCTGCGGTAAATGTAATGGTGTACGTACCATCAGAAAGCGGCGTTCCTGCTGCAGGAGATTGTGTTGTAATTGTAACTGGATCTGTACAGTTGTCAATTGCTGTAGCTTCACCCGTTGCAAAATAATCTGGAAGGATATAGAATATATTTCCTGGTCCTGGATCTACTGTTTGGTCTGCAGGACACGTAATTACCGGTGCAAGGTTGTCTACCACAGTAACCTCTGCTGTACAAGATGCAAGGTTGCCATTTACGTCAATTGTAAACACCTGAACCGTTACTGGCGCACCAATATCTGAACAATCAAAATCGGTAATATCTACAGCTGAAGTAAAGATACCACAAGCATCGTCATTAGAAGCTATCACATCACTTGGGTCAAGAACGGCAGTACCATCCGCGCCCAGTTCTAGGGTAAAGTCCTGACACACTAATACCGGGCTTGTATTGTCTTCCACAGTTACCGTAGCGGTACAAGTTGACGTGTTTCCGTTTACATCGGTTACCGTTAATGTTACAATATTGTCACCAACATTTGAACAATCAAAAGTATCTATGTCGAGGTCGTAGCTCGCAATGCCACAGGCATCGGTGCTTCCGCCGTCAACATCTATTCCTGCAATGGTTACAGTTCCTGTTGCATCGAGTACAACTGTAATATCTTGACATACTACCATTGGTGCAGTTACATCTTCAACAGTTACAATGGCAGTACAAGTTGAAGTATTTCCGTTTACATCAGTTACTGTTAAAATAACGTTGTTGTCGCCAACATCAGAACAGTCAAAAGTATCAACATCTATCGATAGGCTACCAATACCACACTGGTCTGTACTTCCTCCATCAACATCGGCTGCAGTAATAGTTGCATTACCAGCTGCATCAAGTTGGATAGTGATATTCTGACATACTGCTACCGGAGCTTCATTATCCGTTACGGTAATAGTAAAACTGCAGGTGCTGGTGTTTCCATTTACATCGGTCGCGGTGAATTCAATGGTGTTTACGCCAACCGGGAAACTGCTTCCGCTTGGATCGCCCATTGTTTGGACGACGCTTGCAATGCCGCAATTATCGAAAGCCACCGGAGTAACAAAGGTTACCGTTGCAGCACAATCTCCCGCATCTGTGTTGGCGGTAATGTCTGCCGGGCAGATAATTGTTGGTGCAATGCTATCCTCAACGGTAACCGTTGTTGTACACGTTGATATATTGCCGTTTACATCGGTTACGGTAAGTGTTACCGTATTCGGACCAACATCCGTGCAGGTAAACGTGGATTTGTCTATCGTGGTGCTCGCTATGCCACAGGCATCGGTGCTTCCGGCATCAATGTCGCCAACGGTAATACTTGCATTACCCGAAGCATCCAACTGAAGGGTGAACGGAGCAGCACAGTTTGCAACCGGCGCAACGTTATCTTCAACGGTGACCGTTGTTGTACAGGTTGAAACGTTGCCGTTTACATCGGTTACGGTGAGTGTTACCGTATTTGGTCCAACATCTGCGCAGGTAAATGCGTTCGGGGAAACTGACAGTGAAGCAATTCCACAGGCATCGGCAGACCCACCGTCAACGTCGGCGCCAGTAATTGTTACATTACCTGTGGCATCCAATTGGGCGGTAAATGGTTGGCATACGGCAGTTGGTGCCACATTATCTTCAACAGTTACAACTGTTGTACAGGTTGAAATATTTCCGCTAGTATCGGTTACAGTGAGTGTTACTGTATTGACTCCCACGTCTGCACAACTAAAATTAGATTTATCTATAGTAGTTGTGGCAATACCGCAGTTATCGGTGCTTCCATTTTCAATATCACCTACAACGATAGTTGCGTTTCCGGCTGCATCTAATTGTATAGTAAATGGCGCTGCACAGTTTGCTACAGGTAATTCGTTGTCTTCAACTGTAATAGTAAAACTACAGCTTGAGGTATTACCAGCTGCATCCGTTGCCTCAAAAGTGTTTGTTGTTGTTCCTACCGGAAAAGTGCTACCGCTAGGTAATCCTGCTGTTTGAGTAACTGCAATAGAAGAATTTGTATATAAGGTTACATTGTCTAAAGCAAACTTAGCAGGTCCTGTAAAGGTGTCGGGAGTATTTTGCCAAAAGCCAATACGAATTGTTTGACCGGCATAGGCAGAAAGGTCTGCAAATTCACTTACCCAAATATTATCAGAATCTATCGTTCCAGCGGGTAAAACTCTGGTTTTAAGTACTTGTAGTACTGTGTTTGTTGCATCTAGTATTTGAACTTGATAAGTTCTATCTGAACAACCACCACAGAAATTTAATAAGTCATAATCTATATTTTCATCCCATCTTAAATCGGCAGTAGTTGCTCCAGCCGGGATAGAGATCTCTTGGTATAGCAATGATGTATCTGGTCCTGCTGAATCGAATCCATTTCCGGCGAGCAGTCCTCCATCGGTTGGAGACGCTGGTGGGAAGAAGCCTCCTCCATTATTCGATGCACCAACAAAATAAGGAATAAAGGGATTTGTAAAATCAATTACATTCCAGCCTGTAAAATTGCCTGTTTCAAAACTGCCATTTACAAGTATATCATTTAATGCACAGTTATCTGTAGCTGTTGGCATAACATAAGTAACAACCGAACTACAAAGACCCGGATCATTACTTACTGTAAAGTTTATGGGGCAGGTTAAAACCGGTCCTTCTGTATCGATTACGCTTACAGTAAAGCTACAGTTAGCTGTGTTTCCATTTGTATCTGTAACCATATAAGTTACCGTGGTTGTTCCTGTTGGGAAAAAATCTCCTGGATTATGCGAGGATGTTGTTATGCTACCAGAGCAATTATCTACGCCTACTGGAGCAATCCACGTTACGGAAGCACCGCAAACACCAGGATCATTATTCACACTAATATTTCCAGGACATGTAATGGTTGGAGGCGTGGTGTCATCAACTGTTACTGTATCTGTAGCACTGCCCGAGCATCCACCTGCATCCGTATAATTATAGGTGAGCGTGTGGATTCCATTTCCTGCAGCCGCAGCATCAAATGTATAGGTTGTTCCATTTCCATCGTCTGTAACTCCGGGGCCGCTATATACACCGCCAACTGGAGTTCCGCCGCCTTGACCAGTTAAGATTGCATTCGGACAAACTGGACTGGAGGGTGCTGTAAAGGTAACAATAGGGGAGGCATATATTGTAACGTTCTGTGTTGAACTATTTGCGCAGGCTCCAGTTGTTGTGTAGGTTACTGTATATGTCCCAAGAGTTGACGCAGAAACGTCAATCGTTCCTGTTGCTGCATTAATTGATAATCCAGCAGTACTAGTAAAAGTTCCTCCAGCGACACCCGTAATTGTGGGAGTGGGATCTGCACCACTTACGCAATACGATCCGGCACTATAGTTAAACGACGCATCATCCAACGTATTTATGGTAACGTTTTGAGTTGAACTATTTGCGCAGGCTCCAGTTGTTGTGTAGGTTACTGTATATGTTCCAGGCGTTGACGCAGAAACATCTATTGTTCCGGTTGCTGCATTAATCGATAATCCCGCAGTACTGGAAAATGCTCCTCCGGCTACACCTGTAATTGTGGGAGTGGGGTCTGCACCGTTTATGCAATATGAGCCAGCACTATAATTAAACGAAGCATCATCCAAGGTATTTATGGTAACTCCCACGTTAGAGCTATTGGGACAAGGTCCAACCGTTGTATAGGTAACTGTGTATGCCCCAGGGGTTGATGTAGAAACATCAATAGTACCTGTAGCGGCATTAAGAGACAATCCGGCTCCAGCCGAGAAAGTTCCACCACCAAGTCCCGTAATTGTAGGTGTAGGATCAGGTTCACTTATACAATACGACCCTGCACTATAGTTAAACGAAGCATCGTCCAACGCATTTATGGTAACCCCCACACTAGAACTATTTGGGCAAGTTCCAGCCGTTGTATAGGTAACATTATAAGCCCCAGGTGTTGATGTAGAAACATCAATCGTTCCTGTTGCTGCATTAATCGATAAACCGGCAGTACTAGTGAATGTTCCTCCGGCTAAACCCGTAATTGTTGGGGTGGGATCTGCAGCATTTACGCAATACGAGCCAGCACCATAGTTAAACGAAGCATCATCCAAAGCAAATACCTCTACATTGTCTGTTGCCGAAGAAGCACCTTGGGTATAAGTTAAAGTATGGGTTCCTACGCCTGCAGTGGTGGGATTAAAACTGTATGTAGAGCCATTTCCGTCATCGGAAACACCTGGGCCGCTATAAGTACCCCCGGCAGGAGCACCGCCACCGAGACCGGTTTGAACGCCTGCATTTATGCAAAGATCTGCGAGTGCCGTAAAAGTTACTCCCGCGGGTAATACTTCAACCGTATCGGAAGCACTATCGGCGCACGAACCAGCAAAGGAAAAAGTATAAGTAAGGGTGTGAACTCCAACCCCGGCAGCGGCAGGATCAAAGCTGTACGTTGAACCATTTCCGTCATCGGTAACACCCGGCCCGCTATACGCACCACCTACTGGTGTTCCTCCGCCAAGACCCGTTTGTACACCAGCATTAACACTAATATCTGGTAAGGCTGTAAAATCGGCAGCCGTAAAATAGTTAAACCCCATTTTATTTGCAGCTTGTGCAACAATACCATAAACATTTGCAGAAGATTCATTACCGTTGTACGTTTTGGAATTTGGATTAGAAACGCAATTAAATATAGTGTTGTTTGAACTTCCAGGATATGGGTCGCCAGTATCGCCTCGATTAACATTATTATTTAGATTGTTCAATCCATCGGCTTGTTCAAGATTAACGCGATATCTAGCTGGGTTGGTGTTATCGCCTGTAGCTCTATCTATATGGTAAATACATATTCCTGACCCAGGTAAAAATGCATCCCAAATAAATTTTTGTCTGTTTTCAATTAAAAAATATTCAGTTCCAACCGCAGTATTTAACCGATAGGCTTCTGCCGAACTTTGCGAATAATCCATATTGTTAATAGTTCCGGATCCGGTGAGTAGGGTTGGGGTCATCCAGCCCATTTCGTCCTTACAATATACAGATGGATGTGCTGGCGTTCTGCCATTATTGTTCCAGGTTCCACCAGCCATTAAACACCAATTACCCAATCCTTCTGAACCTCCGTCGGCATCGTATAAATCGGGAAGACCTAATGCGTGCCCAAATTCATGGCACATTACACCAATATTTGTAATACTGGCAGGGCCGTATTTTTCTGCTTGGATTATATAATCATTAATTTGTTTACCATCGTAAGTAACCTGTAAACCGGCAGCAGCTAATACCCATCTATGCGACCAAATATCGTCCGCATTGGCAGATTCTTCGGCTCCACGACCCGAATGAATTACCATTACTACATCAACATTATTATCATTATCTCCGTCATAATCTGCGAAATTAACGCCGGCAGCTTCAGCGGCATCTACGGCTTCACGAATAAGAGGTACCGCATTTAAAAAATTTCTTGCAACTAAACTACCAACACCGTAGGTTGCGCGATTATTTGCGGCAGTGTACCATCCTGAAACATCAGTATTAATGGTAAGATTTCCATAGGAAGCAGCTAAATAAAAGTCGCGAAAACTTCCTGTTTGGCCATTTACGCTATAACCAACTTGATTGCTTAGATTGTTAAACTCTGCATTTGTATAGGTTGCGAGTTGGTCTGGGTAATCAATTAATAGCAGAAGTGACTTTCTAATCCCTGAGGAAGGAAATACACTTTGAACCGATACCCCAGATGGAATTCGCGATTCGCTAGCACTTATTATGCGTTCTCTTAAAGGTTCCCCTGCATAACGCGCATGGGTATTTAAAGAATTTAAAGTTCGTATTTCCTGTGCGGTTCTTCTATTGGTAGCAGAAACAATTACATTAGAAAGATATAATTCTCCATCAACCCCTTGAGCGGCATATTTAAAATACTTATCCGCGGGATCTTGCATTACCGTATAACCATCAATGGTTTCTAAATATGTAATTTTATCGTCGGTTAAAATTCTTCCGCGAAAAATTTGGCCGTTGGGCTGCTCAATTTCCGTGATATACGGAAAGTGGGTAACGGCGCAAAATTCATTTCCTTCCGTTGGAGATATAGGAATAATGCCCATTGGTCCAGCTGTTGGATTGGTGGGCAAAGCTCTTTGTAGATTCGAAGAAGCGGGATAGTATGCACTATTTTCAGCTCCCTGCGCACTACCTTGCCATGTGCAGCATATTACTGCAATGACCATTGCAAATTGCGTAATTTTTTTCATAATATGGTTATGTTGGTGAATAAAAAGATTCAATATAAACTTGCAACTGAAGATTGCTCGTTAATATAATGATAGGTGTAGGGAGAAATCCATTTCAAGTTACGAACTGTATACATAGTAAAAAATAAGTGGCACTACGTATAATGTTAGTAGTCAGAATTTTGTATTGGCTATACCTGAAATACAACAATGAGAATTCTAAAAGTAATAAATATTAAAATAGAAAACTTTACAACAGCGAAGGATGAAACGGGCCGTGCGTAGTATTTTTTACAGGTTTACACAGTAAATTTTTAAATACTGCATAAAAATGCTTTTTCTTCAATAAGAAGTGGAATGTAAATTTTGAATAACTAAACCAGTTGAAGTATTACAAACTACGCTAAATTAGAGCGAAATTAGTTGTTGGGATTCAGGAAATAATTCACTAAAAAATCCACTGGCAATACTAGAAAAGATATTGAAAAGGCTAGGTGGTCTTAAAACGAAACATTGCGCTAAATTAAAGCTTTCCAAAAAACGAGGCTACTTCTTCTTTAAATACATTTACGGGAATACGATGGCCGAGTTCTTGTCTTACATAAATGTGATAATTGGTATGTTCCTGTAAATTTTTGGAAAGAAAAGCAAAGGTACTTTTGGGATTAATTACATCGTCGTGACTGCCAAGTACAATTTGTTTAAAGCTTAGGTACGGATTTTTATATGTTGGTATTTTTTGATGTACCGAGCGCGTATGTAGCGCAGGATTAAAAAGTAAGGAGGGAAGGTTGTACGCATCTGCAATATAATACCCTACAAACCCACCCATGCTACTGCCAATAACCACCTGTATATTTTCACCGCGGTACTGTTCTACCAAAAGTTCAATACTATTATATTCAGTTCTATAATCAATTGCGGGAGAAAAGACCTTGCCGTATTCTTCTAAAATATTTCTTTTCTCAGGAGCTAGATCTCCATCTAAACCGTGCAAATAAAGAATATTCATAATTTACCTATTTTAAAGTGAATAAATACAAATAGTAACTATAATTTTCGGTACAGTACATATGTATTTGCTTATGCTCTTCTAAGGTAACCCAATCTTTTTAAACTTCAAAAAATGAAGTTTCATTTAACCTTAAATTCAGATAAAATGCATTGATTGGGGTTTAACAAAAGGGAATTACAAATTACTGGAGATACAATAAAATGAAAAGCTCGCCATAGCTGCATAAATCACAGCGTTATGGCGAGCAAAAGTGGAGCCGGGGAGATTCGAACTCCCGTCCAAACAAGCAATTATACTGCTTTCTACATGCTTAGTTTTCATTTCGGTTTTCGAGAGATTGCCGGTCGAAAACTACCAACGCACTCCTTATCTTTACTTGAGCTTCACGATGCCATCAAAGCACTAGCATCGCTAGGTTTACTTTTACGAAGCCACTAAATCAACCGCCGTAAACCAAGGCCGTTGAGTGACTTCCTGCTTGCCCACCTTGTGGGCCGAGGCACATCCTACTATAATTCGGATTATGCAGCTAGGGCGTAGTTATTCTCGCCGTTTAAAAAGTGTGAAATATGATATTTACGAGCTGTATCCCAGCGCTCGGCATGCTTACAATACAATTAGACCCGCTGTCAAAACCAGTCGGCCCCTTTTTTAATAATCAGTGTTAGTGTTCAGTCTCACGTCTCACGTCTCACGTCTCACGTCTCACGTCTCACGTCTCACGTCTCACGTCTCACGTCTCACGTCTAAAGAAGTGCAAAGATACATGAAAAACCCTATCTTTGACACCGCCTTAATTTATACAAAAAACATACCATATGTCAATAACCTTTGCTATCATCAAAGAACGCAAAAATCCGCCAGATCGTCGGGTTGTTTTTTCACCCGAAAAGTGCCAAGAAGTCATACGGAAATTTCCCCGTGCCAAAATAATCGTTGAAAGTTCCGATATACGTATTTTTTCTGATGAAGCCTATCGCGATGCTGGTTTTGAAGTAATGGATGATGTTTCGGAAGCCGATGTAATGCTGGGCGTAAAAGAAGTTCCCGTAGCTGCTTTAATTCCGAATAAAAAATATTTTTACTTTAGCCATACCATTAAAAAACAGCCCTACAACCGAAAATTGTTGAAGGCAATGCTCGATAAAAATATTGAAATGTTCGATCACGAAACCATTGTAAACAAGGGGAACAGACGTTTAATCGGGTTTGGTTATTACGCCGGCCTGGTGGGCGCATATAATGGTTTTAGAGGTTTGGGTTTACGCGACAAGCTTTTTGAGCTGCCTAAAGTTGAAAATCTTCGCGATTTAGAAGCTGTTAAAACCGAACTTGATAAGATTACCATTCCCAACATAAAAATAATACTATCAGGAACTGGAAAGGTTACGCGCGGTGCAAAGGAAATATTAGATCATTTAAAAATACGCGAAGTAACCGATGCCAAATATCTCAATAAAAATTTTGACGAACCAGTTTACTGCCTGATAGATGTTTCAGAATACAACAAACGTAAAGATGGAGGCACTTTTAGCAAAAAGGAATTTTATAAAGACCCTACCAACTACGAAAGCGATTTTATGAAATATGCCAAAGTGAGCGATATGTTTATAACGGGCCACTTTTTTGGTAATGGGGCGCCGTATTTATTTACTCGGGAAGACGCAAAACATCCGGATTTTAAAATAAACTTGGTGGCCGATGTTTCATGCGATGTAGATGGTCCAATAGCCTGTACACTGCGCGCATCAACTATAGCAGATCCTTTTTATGGGTACAATCCAAATACCGAAAGCGAAACAGATTTTAATGATCCGGAGGCTATACTGGTGATGGCCGTAGATAACCTGCCATGCGAATTGCCAAAAGACGCAAGCGAAGGATTTGGTGAAATGTTCTTGGACCACGTAATTCCTGCTTTTTTTAATAACGATAAAAATGGAATTTTAGAGCGTGCCAAATTAACGACAGCAGATGGAAAGCTAACGCCAAGATTTGCCTATTTGCAAGAGTATGTTGACGAAGCAGCTTCTTAAATTTTCTACGAACACTAAAATCAAAATACCTAAACAGTTTAGCTATTTATAGCTTCTGAAGTTCAATGGGCTCTTCATTTTGAATTTTTACCAAATTGTCAAAAAACTGGCGCAATGCAGGGTATGCTTCCGTAGAATAGGCGGTTGTATTTAGTTTTACGCTTAACCTAATATTCACTTTATTGCCAGATACATCGTACACCACCGAAAATTCACCATCGTTATTGGGAAGCTTTAAAATTTTGTTTTCGGGGGTTTTGGTTATTTTGTATTGGTCTGCAACATCTATAGAAATTAAGTAATTATTAATCACAGGAAAACCAAAATCTATCGGGTATGCACGGGTTTCTTTAGTAAACGGATTTTCGGTAAAATACGTTTGAAATAAAAATGGGTACACAAATAATTTATCGCCCACAGGTTGCTCGTAGATACTAAGATCGTAACTTTCCTTATAAGGTTGGTCTAAATCTGTTTCGTTTTCATTTTTTAGATTTGTAATATCTAAAGCCTCATTTTTGCTCTGTTTTCTTTTAATTACTTCATCCTTTGCCCAGTTATTGTTATCGCTTCTTTTGGAAAGAGCAATATAGCCGGTAGAAACTTCGGTTGCCTTCCCTGAAAATTCACCATTATCATTGGCAGTTAATTGCATATTAACGTAATGCATGTTTTTTTCAAAAGGTGCAATAGGTTCCCAAAAACTATCATTTTTAAAATCGAATACGCGTCCTTCAATATTTAATAAACGAAGGGGCAGCACTCCAAATGGGGCGTGTTTGTCTGTGGCGTCCAATAAATACTTTTCTTTATTAATAGTTAAATAAACTACCGCATAATTAAAGTCTGTTAACACTGGGTATTGTTTGGTAGGTTGTGCTTTATCTCGAGTGGCCAGCAACATGATTTTTGGTTTGAGCCCTACTGCATCCAGCGCATTTACTAAGCTTAGATTTATTTCGGAACTATTTCCAGATTTTTTTTCGAAAGCATCCTTTACACGAATATCGCTTAAAATTCGTCTTTCGTTATTCCAAGCCATGCTTTTTTGAATAAAATAATACACTGCTTTTGCACGCTCCAGATCGTCTTGCATATTCTTAATGGCTGCGGGCAGTTGTTCTTCAAAATAACTGGCGTATTTTAACTGGCGCCCTAAATTTTTATCGTATTTAAAAGTGCGATCTACATCGTCCCAGGTTTTTGAATAATTGGCTTTGCTTTCGTCAACATGAACAGCGTTGCGCAGTTCAAATTTTATAGAGGCTCTATAATTATCGCCCGAAAGCATGTACTTTTCTTCTTTAAAAGCTGGTACTGCTTTCATTACATAGGTAGCAGATTCGCAGTCGCCAGGCACTTTAAAACCCTGCAATAAAAAACAATTCTTTTTTATTTCGGCGTGGTTTACATCGAGTTTTCTATTGCCGTACATGGTGCGGTTATAAGTGTAATTTCCGGGTATTTCGGTGTGAAATTCAGAATAAACCGTTGGTAGTTCATTCATAAAAGACCAACCTCCCAAATTGTGAAAATAAGGGGTTTCAATTCTATAGGAATATTCCAGAATACTACCATCCTGAACATTTGGAAAGGTAAATTTTTTAAGCGACCAATGATCGGTTTCATCTGTGTTAAAAATGGCGTTCTCGCTCACATAAACTTTAGCCTTACCGTTATGGGTAATGGCTTTTATATCTTTCACATTTTCGCGAACATTGTTTTCGCGATAATATGGAATTTCAATCGTGCTGTGCTCAAAATTTTTTGCATTAAAAACCTTAATCTTTCGGTGTACTTCTTTAAAAAGTCGAATATAACCATCGGCGGCATCAACGGTGTAATTTCCTCTTTCATAGAGTACCACTCCGTTTGCTTCAGGATCTAAAGGATAGCTCGTCATTGCGTATTCGGAAGCCATGGGTTCGCCAAAAATATGTGGCGATTGGGTAATTTGTGCGTTTCCAATTGTAAAATGTAGGGTGAAACAAATAATGAGGAATGATTTTAAATTCATTTTATATCTTTTTTAAAACGATGGATTCTTCTTTTAAGATGGTAATCATAGTGCCGAAATATTCTTTTAAAGATTGATATGCGGCAGGTGGAAAGCGGTATTCGTTTAACTTCATATTAAAGCGGATGTTTATTTTATTTCCTTCAGAAATGTAGGTTACCGAACACTCACCGTCATCACCAGGTAATTTTATAGTTCTACTTTCTGGTAATTGGATAGTTTCGTAAACGTTGCCCAAATCTATGGAAAGTAAATAGGTGTTTGTAAATGGAAAACCAAAATCTATCGGGTAATTTCGTTCATTTAATTTAAAGGGATTTTCAGAAATATAGGTTTTGTTGAAAAATGGGTATAGAAATACTTTATCACCCACCATTTCTGGCTCTATGGTAACGTTGTAGTTTTCTTTGAGCGGTTTTTCAATACTATTTAAATCTTCTACTTGGTACTCCTGAATTTCTACGCCTGCCTTATCATTTCCTTCAGTTTTAATATAAGCTTCCAAAGTTTTTTCTTCAATAGTGCTTCTTTTTTTTAAACCTATATAACCATAATTCGCTTGAGAAACTTTGCCTTTAAAATTACCGTCGTCGGTAGCAATAATCTGTGCATTTACGTAATGGATATTTTGTTTAAAAGGTTCAATAGGCATCCAATAGCTTCCTTTTTTGAAATCCATAACGCGACCTTGCACATTTAACGTGCGAAACGGAATTAAACCAAAAGGCGCTTGTTTATCTGTTGCGTCCAATAAATAAGTTTGGTCTGCAATTTTCAATGCCGCTACCGTATAATTAAATTTTGTCATTACTGGATAAAGTGTGGTAGGCAGACCATTTTGTCTAGTAGATAGCAACATTAGTTTTGCATCTAATCCAGCTGCCTCTAACGCATTAATTAAGGAAAGATTAATTTCAGGAACGCTGCCTTTTTTATCGTCAAAAGCATCTTTTACCTCTGTTTCTGAGCTGTAAAATGTACCGTCCCAGGTGTAGTGATTCTGGATGTAAGTATAAATTGCCTTGGCTCTTTGTAGATCATCGGCTATTGCTAGGATTGAATCTGCTAGGTTTTCCTTGAAATATTTGGAGTTTTTAAGTTGACTCCCCATTTCACCTTTCTTAATAAATTTGTCAACATCCTTCCACTCTTTTGTAAATTTTCTGGATCTCCTCCATCCCGTAGAAGTAAAAAGTTCTCTGGGCTCGAATTCTACCCGCGAAATATAATTTTTAGAAGATAGCATATAATCCTCTTGCTGAAATGCCGGTATATCTTTCATAGCATATAGCGTGATCGGACATCCAACAATCATTGTATTTACTTTTGTTTGCAAACAATCATCCGTAACCTCAGATTTGTTTAAATATAAAGACTGATTGCCATAAAGAATATTTTCAAACTGATATTCTAATGGTATTTTAAATAGAAATTCACTGTAAATTTTAGGTAATTCGTCTTGAAAATGCCATCCGTAAAAATTAAAAAGAAAAGGAGATTCTAATTTATATACGTATTCAATTACACTTCCATCGGTTACGTTTGGAAAAACTATTTTGCAAACCGATCCAATTTCTGGTTCCGACGTAATAAATATAGCATCGGAAGATACTTTTCTTTTGGTATTTCCATTATAGGTCCAAGCACTAAAGCCTTTTACCTTTTCTCTGGTACCATCGGAGCTAAATAATGGTATCTCTACAGTACCATAATCTCTAGTTTGGGAATCGAAAATTTTTATTTTCCGATGAACCTCCTTAATTAATTTAATATAATCGCCAACTGCCGCATAGTAATAATATCCCTGCTCATACAAAACAACCGCATTGGCCGTGGTGTCTTTTTCATAAAACTTCATTGCCAGTTCACTTTCGGTTGGCTTTCCGAATACCGCTTTTTGACGTTCCTGAGAGTTTGCGCTACTAAATAAAGAAAGAAGAACAAAAAGTAATTTAATTCGCAAAGGCATAAAGAAGGGCTATAATTTATTTCGCAAATTATAATTTTTATTCTAAATATAAAACCTTTAAAAACCAATAGTATTGAAAAGAAATTTATCGGAAGTCCAACGACAAAGTTTTAATAAAAATCCAATTAAAAAGGTAAACAACCACGCTTTAAAATGTAGAAGCGGATTGGTGAATATTTCAAAAATATCTGTAAAAAGATGGCTCGGCTTATGAAGAATATCCCACGAATTCCATCGAAGAACACGCCCTAAATAAATTCCAAAACCCACTAAAAAAGGAAGCACGACCAAAAACCCGGAAGTCATTTTCCTGTTGAAATTTTTAAAAAGAATTTCTTCAATATCCTTTACCGAGAACAAGTAAAACGCAATGCCCGTAACTGCAAAAATCGCAATCATTAAAGCATCGAAACCAAGCCATTTAATAGGGCTTAAACGCAAATGAATAAAATCTGTTATTATATATGGTGCATTTGGAAGAAAAAGTAACCAGAGCAGAAGCAGCGAATAGAGCTTGTATTTTTTTAAGCCTTCGCGGGTTTTTGCGTACATAGAAATAAAAAACGGCACCATGGCGAGAAATAAATTCCATGCTAAGAAAAGATAAAAGAAAGAATGTGTGCTTTTTGAGCGAATGGCAAGCAGAATAATACACAAAGCTGTTAGCGACAAAAGCGGAAACAGTATATTGAAACGATTAAAGAGAAATGTTTTTATTGTCTTCATTTTTTAAAATAGTTTTTTCAATTAAAAGAATAAGTAGAAAGCCAAGAAAATAGGCCACGAGATCATAAGTGTCAAACACTGAACCCAAGATTGTCAATAATATTTCTGAATGGATTTGAAGTTTTTCTGCAAGCTTGAATAGCTGAAGAAATTCTACAAAATAGGCGAATACCATAACGGACATCGCAATTTTAAAAACATTGTTTTTGATGAAAATTTTCAGAAACGAATACAGTAGTAAGATCACTAAAACATCGCCTAAAAATCCACGTACAAACGGATTAAAGTGAAACTTGGCAATGCCGATTTCTACAGTTAGTAAGAGTAGTGTGCTATAAAAATACTTGCTTCTGAAAATATGCATAATATAAGTATTGATTAAAACCTCACAGATTAAAATCCCGTGAGGTTTGATTGTTATTATGTGTTTACAATATTAACTTGCATTGTTCCAATCAATATTTCGAGAGGCGAACATAATTGTTGACAAGATTAAGAAAAGGCCGATGCTGCCTACCAAAAGCGCATAATTTTCCAATTGTATAATTACATAAATAAAGCCGTACAACGAAGCCAAAGATGCGCAGATAAGCATCGGAAATTTAAAACCTTTTATTATGGCACGGGAGTAAACCGTAACTAAGCCGAGTACGGAAACGGCCGCAATGGAATATGCCTTAAAAAAAGTGCTGTGTTCCGAAATTGAAATAAGTAATGTATAAAACATCACCAAAGCCAAACCTATCATTACATATTGAAAAGGATGTATGTAAATTTTGCTAACCAATTGAATTAACAAAAACACCAGTAATGTTAAGCCAATAACCATAAAACCATATTTTGCGGTTCGTTCACTTTTTTGGTATTCGTCCACGGGAATTATGAGTTTTGTGCCAAATGCCGAAGTAGTAAGATTTGGAAGTTGTCCAAAAAATGATTGCTCAAATTGTCGATTAATTTGCAAGATTCGCCACGAGGCCGAAAAGCCGTCTTTACTTATTTCTTTATCGGTGTCTTCGGGCAAAAAGTTACCGTCAAAACTAGGGGAGTGCCAGTTAGATTTCATTGTGACGTCTGTCTCTTTTCCGATGGGCAAAAAATTCAGGCTTTCGCTGCCGTTAATTTTTAAATTGAAGGAAAAAGGATGCGATGTAGCCAATAATTCTTTTGCATTTGGAATGTAATTGCTCTGAATTGTATTTAGATTTTCGTTGGAATACTGTGGTGTCATCGTTAATGTTTCCGAAGCCAGATTAACAATAGGAGTCGTTTTTATTCCCTTTAAATTTGAAGTGTTTAAAAGCACAGTAGCTTTCTCCCAGAGTATATTTTCGTCGAGAATATCACCGACCGAAAAATCGATTTTAGGAAAGTTTCCTGTCACGTCAATGGCTGCAGAATATACCACAGATTCGTAAATACTTCTGTTTAGCGGCTTTGTATCAACCTGCGCAGAAATGGTTAATTTGTCTGGTAAAAAATAGGCATATTTTACAAGTTCTTTCCTTTTTGTGAAATAGGAATTGTTTTTTTGGTTATAAATTTTTTCTTCGGAAACTACTTTGTAGGGAATTTTTACGATGGGACCGGAGAGCAGCACTTCGTTCCCCCATTTTTCATTTATTTCCCTAATCACCGCTTCCTGCCTGCTGGCTCTCTCAATAATGAGTGATTTGACGAATTGTAAAGGTATTAGCAATACCAGTAATAAAAAGCCAACCACTAACATCCGTGCAGTGATGGAGTTTCGCATCCAACTGCCGAATTTTCCGTTTTTCTGTTTCATATGTTTAGTTTTAAATGTAAATAATTAATTTTAAAGTACTTTGAAATACAAAGTAAATGAATAAAAAAATAGATGCTGTTATTTAACTTCCCGCAAATGGGGAGCCAAAGATACCAACTGCAAGTTCTGCCCAAATCAGAAAAAATACAATGAGCAATGGTACTAAAATAAAAAGTCGGTGTGTATTTTTCTTAACCTTCCAAAAAACCTGTTCGCAAGTAAACCCAATACCAAAAAGCAGCATTGCCATGACTACAAAATCTAAAGAGCTCCAGTTAACCTGATCTGTAAATTGCATTGCCAATAGTGGAATAAGCAATAGTATTGCTACAATTATTACAAAAATTTGTCTGTTTTTTCTTCTGAAAAATTTCTTAGTTTTGGAGTTCATATTCTGTGTTTTAAAAGTTTATAAAGTAGAAAGTGTTCATTGTTTTCTTGCGCAATTATTTTATAATTACAATTGGTTCTATTCCTTTTTTCCTATCAGTTTTTCTAAAGCTTCAATATGTTTTTTAAATGCGGCCTTCCCAAGCGTGGTGGTGCTGTAGCTCGTATTTGGTTTTCTTCCCACAAAACTTTTTTCAACTAAAATATATTCGGCTTGCTCTAATGCTTTTATGTGGCTGGCAAGATTGCCGTCTGTAACATTGAGCAGTTCCTTTAATCGATTGAAATCGGCACTTTCATTCACCACAAGAATGCTCATTATCCCCAAACGGATTCGATGATCAAAAAGCTTATTTATGTTGTCTATAATGCCCACCCTAGCTTTTTCTTTCGTTTAGATACATAATACTTCCGTAGATAATGTGAAAAATGCCAAAGCCCAATATCCAAAACCAAAGGCCGTAGCCTGGAAGTGCTGCGCAGATTAGCCCAATAATTATTTGTGCATAGCCTAGATATTTTACATTTCCGATGGTGTATTTGGAAGCATTTACTAATGCGAGTCCGTAAAAAATTAACATTAATGAAGCAGTTAGTCCATAATGTTGATTGTTGATATTTATAATTATATAAATTCCGCCAGTGACCATTGGTATTAGAAAATTTAGTAAGAGGCGGCGAGTGGTTGTGTCCCAAATTTTTTCGTTATTTTTTTTTGCTTGTCGCGTAGTTAATAAAACTGCTGTTATTACACTTAATAACGCTACAACCGCTAGTAGCGACACAAGAAGTAGGAAATTATAACTATTAATTGCCATATATTCGCCAGCAGCAGGAAAGAGATAAAAATATGCAATGGCTGCACCAATAATGGCATATAGACCGGCAAAAATCCCGGAGAGTCCACTAAGTGAAATAAACCGTGTGGAGCGGTTCATTAAATTTTTGATTTCACTAATATCTTTTAAATAATCTTGCTCAGCCATAATAAAGTACTTTGAAAAACAAAGTAAATGCAAATATGTTTTATCACCAAATTTATTTTAAAAAAATGTGGTTAATATTTTCAGCATCTTTAAAATGCAAGTAATTTCTTACAAAAAAAACAGGGAAAACCCTGAGTAATTTCAGGTATTTTCCTCTTGACAGATGCCGAACTTCTTCGCATCTTTATACTCTAGGTTAATTGGGGAGTTAGCTTAGCCAAATAGGATAAAGCTGTTTCTTTAAAAGAAACGGCTTTCTCTATTTGGCGGATATCTCCACTTAAAATTAATGACGGTTTTTAACCCATCGAGCCCAATCTTTTCACATTTCACAATCTTTAAAGTTTCAGTTAAACCAGATTTAGCTAGCTAAAATACTTTTTGAAAGTATTATCTGGCTTAGCGCGCAGCAATTTTAATGGAAGCGCATTCTATTTATTAGTAACTTCACTTTATGAAACCAGCCGATGACTATATTTTAAATAAACCGGAGCCCTTCCGCGCTATCTTGTTGCATTTACAAGCTACAATAGAAACATTACTGCCTGAAACTAAACTATTGTATAAATGGAAAATGCCTTTCTTCTATATTGAAAACAAGCCATTTTGCTATCTGAATTTTTCAAAAAAATATGTCGATTTGGTTTTTTGGCATGGCACACATTTAACCAAGCATAAAGAAATATTAATTTCTGATGGCCGAAAACATATGAAATCCCTTCGGTTTAAATCACTTGAAGAAATTGATCAACAGGTATTAAACGATGTTCTTTTGGAAGCATACGCTTTGCGCGATAAAAAATATTACAAATGATTAATAGTCTTTCGGATAGCTACAAGATCTGTCAATAGTTTTTCCAGTAAATTTAAATTGAGCATATTGGCGCCATCGCTTTTTGCATTTGCGGGGTCAAAGTGGGTTTCAATAAAAATACCATCGGCACCGGTTGCAATACCAGCGCGGGCAATGGTGGAAATCATTTCGGGTCTGCCGCCAGTAACGCCAGCACTCTGATTGGGCTGTTGTAGGCTGTGGGTTACATCCAAAACTACGGGTGCGTATTGTTTCATCGTTGGAATTCCCCGAAAATCTACAATCATATCTTGATAGCCAAACATCGTTCCGCGGTCTGTAATTAACACTTGCTCATTATTGCAATCGGTTACTTTTGTAACGGCGTGTTTCATGCTTTCGGGACTCATAAATTGCCCTTTCTTCAAGTTTACTACTTTTCCGGTTTTAGCTGCGGCCACAACCAAATCGGTTTGCCGTACCAGGAAAGCTGGTATTTGCAAAACATCTACATACTCTGCTGCCATTGCGGCATCGCTTACTTCGTGAATGTCTGTTACGGTAGGAACATCAAAAGTTTCGGAAACCTTTCGTAATATTTTTAAGGCTTTTTCATCGCCAATTCCGGTAAAACTATCAATCCGACTTCGGTTGGCTTTTTTGAAACTTCCTTTAAAGATGAATGGGATTTCCAGTTTGTCGGTAATTCGTACAATCTTTTCGGCAATTTGCACTGCCATTTCTTCACTTTCTATAGCGCAGGGGCCAGCGAGAAGGAAAAAATTGTTAGCGTTTGTGTGCTTTATTTTTGGGATTAATTCAAGTTTCATACAATGTTTTTAGCACTGTAAAGATACGTATTTTAGTATTCTGATGCGCCGAAGATTGGTTTCAATGTATTTATTACAATCATTTCAAGAAATTATTCTGAAAAATAAAACAGCAACTTTTCACTTCTAATCCACTTAGAAACACTACTTTTGCACCCTCTTAAAAAAAGGAGTAACTATATGAAAGTCAAAAACATTGCCATTATTGCCCACGTTGACCACGGTAAAACAACCTTGGTAGATAAAATTATGCACTACTGTAGTATTTTTCGTGAAAACGAAAATACGGGTGAACTTATTCTGGATAACAACGATTTAGAGCGCGAACGCGGAATTACCATTACCTCAAAAAACGTTTCAGTAATATATAAAGACACAAAAATTAATATTATTGATACCCCTGGTCACGCCGATTTTGGTGGTGAGGTTGAACGTGTACTAAATATGGCCGATGGAGTGTTACTTTTGGTAGATGCTTTTGAAGGCCCTATGCCACAAACCCGTTTTGTGTTGCAAAAGGCAATAGATCTTGGTTTAAAACCATGTGTGGTTGTAAATAAGGTAGATAAGGAAAACTGTACTCCGGAAGAAGTACACGAAGCCGTTTTTGATTTAATGTTTGAATTGGGCGCCGAAGAATGGCAACTTGATTTTCCAACCGTTTACGGTTCGGCAAAACAAAACTGGATGAGCGACGATTGGAAAAAACCAACCGACACGCTTGAACCTTTGTTAGATATGGTTTTAGAACACGTGCCTTCTCCAAAAATTGAAGACGGTTCTCTGCAAATGTTAATTACCTCATTAGACTTTTCTTCTTTTACAGGACGTATCGCAATTGGTCGTTTACAGAGAGGCGTTTTAAAAGAAGGAATGCAAATTGCGTTGGTTAAGCGTGATGGCACAATAGTAAAATCAAAAATTAAAGAACTTCATACTTTCGAAGGTATGGGCCGTAAAAAAGTAACCGAAGTGCAACCAGGCGATATATGTGCCTTAGTAGGTTTAGAAGGTTTTGAGATTGGCGATACCGTTGCCGATGTAGAAAACCCCGAAGCGCTAAAAACAATTTCTATAGACGAGCCTACAATGAGTATGCTTTTTACCATTAACGATTCGCCGTTTTTTGGTAAAGACGGAAAGTTTGTTACCTCTCGCCATATCAGGGAGCGCCTTGAAAAGGAATTGGAAAAAAACTTGGCGTTGCGCATGCAGCCTACAGATAGTGCCGATAAATTTATGGTTTTTGGTCGTGGCGTTTTGCACCTTTCTGTTTTAATTGAAACCATGCGTCGCGAAGGATACGAACTTCAAATTGGACAACCGCAGGTTATCATCAAAGAAATTGATGGTGTAAAATGCGAGCCAGTTGAAGAAATGACAATCGATTTGCCCGAAACCGTGAGTGGCACCGCCATTAATATGGTGACCATCCGTAAAGGCGAAATGCTGAGCATGGAAGGAAAAGGAGACAGAATGGTTTGTAAATTTATCATTCCATCACGCGGCATCATTGGTCTTAGAAACCAATTGCTTACCGCAACCGCTGGGGAAGCAATTATGACGCACCGTTTTCTTGAATACCAACCCCTAAAAGGTGGTATTCCCGAAAGACAAAACGGAAGTTTGGTTTCTATGGAAACTGGCCAAGCTATTCCGTATTCTATCGATAAATTACAGGATAGAGGTCGTTTCTTCGTAAATCCGAATGAAGATATTTATGAAGGCCAGGTTATTGGCGAAAACTCGCGTCAAGACGATATGACGGTAAATATTACCAAAACCAAAAAACTTTCAAACGTACGTTCTTCTGGAGCCGACGATAAGGCCCGTATTATTCCAGCTATTAAATTTTCTTTGGAAGAAGCGCTAGAATACATTCAAAAAGACGAATACGTTGAGGTTACGCCAAACCATTTAAGACTTCGAAAAATACATTTGAAGGAAGTAGATCGCAAACGAAACAAACTGTAGCAAAAATAGTTGCATTGCTGATATAAGACGAAGGACGAAAACATTATTAACAAAACTGTTTTTACTAATTCGAAGTCTTCGTCTTATGTTATCAGGCTCTAAGCTACTTGTAAAATAATCAGGCTTACCTTCTTTAAATTCAACGATTTTTAGTTTATTTGCGGTAGCCGAAAAAATTAGACTGAGCTCAAGCGAAGTTATAGAACATTAAGGCAATTAGTATAAAATTTTAGGTATGAATTTTCTTTATTTCGATCCAGGGCTGGGAGCAATGATAGTACAGGCAGTTGTAGCTGCAGCAGCTGGTATTTTGCTTTTCTCAAAAAGTGTTATGTACAAGGTGAAATCTTTTTTCGGATTGGTAAAAGAAGAGGAAGATACTTACGATTCAATTGACGTTGAAGAGCAAGACACCGATAAATATGACAGAGAAAACTAACGCACACCAAGCTTCTTTTCGAGATCCTTCGGGGTATATCTTTCACGATGGAAACACCCTTCGCAGAGCTATAAAACCCATCTATTTTCCGCAATACAATTCGTTGAAAGACAGTGGGTTTTTCAAAAGCCTTATTGCGAATGAACTACTAATTCCACATACAGAAACGGCCGCTTCTTCCGACGAAATAATTATTACACCGGAAAACATTCCATTTATTACAAACCCGTACGAATGGAGTTTTGAGCAGTACAAACACGCGGCACTTCACACCTTAAAAATTCAAAAATATGCTCTTTCAAAAGGGTTTATTTTAAAGGATGCTTCTGCGTATAATATTACTTTTCACAAAGGAAAACCAATTTTTATAGATACGCTTTCGTTTGATTTTTACGAAGAAGGTACGCCGTGGCGCGCGTACAAACAATTTATTATGCATTTCTTGGGACCGTTGGCATTGGCAAAGTACCACGGCACCGAAGTCTTTAAAATGATGCAAACGCACATTGATGGTATTCCGGTAAAATTGATTTCTTCCTTACTTCCTACAAGAACCAAAATAAGTTCGGTGCTTTATCCCAACGTTCATCTGCTTGCAAAAATGGAAAGCAAACACAGCGAAGATTATAAAGCCGAAACAAAAATAGCAGCGCTTTCAAAAAAATCGCAAGAAAATATTATTGAAAGCCTTTACGATTATATAAAAGGTTTGTCATTAAAAGAAGCTAGCGAATGGGGCGATTATTACAACAAAACCAATTACGACGAAACCGCTTTTGAAGCCAAAAAAACACTCATAAAAGAGTGGATAAAGCCAATGGCACCACAAAAATTAATTGATGTAGGCGGCAATGACGGTACTTTTGCACGCACTGTTATTGACAGTGTACCGCATATAATAGTTACCGATATTGATAGCAATGCTGTAGATTATAATTACAAACAGGTGCATCAAAATAAGGAATCTAATATGCTGCCTTTTGTGTGCGATGTATTACAACCCGCACCTGGCATTGGTTTTAATAATACAGAACGCAATTCGTTAATAGAACGCTTGGCAGAATACGCGCCAGATGTTACAATGGCGTTGGCTTTAATACATCATATTACGCTTTCCGGAAATGTGCCTTTTGAAAAATCGGCCGAATTTTTTGCGTTTTTCTCAAAACATTTAATCATTGAATTTCCAACACGCGAAGACTCTTGGGCGCAATCGCTTTTGGTACGTAAACGCGAGTTTATAAACCATTTCGATTTTTATAACGAAACTGAGTTTGAAAAAGGCTATTTGCAATACTTCACAATTGAAAAAAAGGAAACGGTAAAAGGCACAAAACGTTTGCTATATTTGTTGAAAAACAAGAATCTTGAAGCCTAAAAATAGTTTTCCAGGAAAACATTTTCAAAATATTTCGCAAAACCCTGTTTTAATTGCACTTGGGGTTGGTCTTTATCCCTTGGTTTTTTACTATTCTCGCAACTTTGGAATGATCAATTCATGGGAGCAGTTTGGGTATTTTCTATTGCTTTTTATTGCGCTGCCAATTGTTTTCTTTTCATTTTTAAAATGGATTTCAAATTCTTCTTTTGCTTCAAAATGGAGAAAGTATCTCTTGCCGTTTTTTAGTGTTTTTCTATTTCTATTCTACATTAAAATCATTTTGTACGCAGATATTCAGCGTAAAATTATTTTAGGGATTTTTATTATAGCTGCCCTATTAGCCTATTTTTTACACAGGCATTTTAAAAAGTGGATATTGCTGCAGCTTATTTTGGCTGTAATTGGCTTTATTGGTTTAGTGCCTACGCTGATGAAATATGTAAATTACGATTCAGAATGGACGCAGCAACCCGATAATATTGAGGAAGTAATCTTCAAAAAAAAACCTAACATATATTATATACAGCCAGATGGTTACGCGAGTTTTTCTGAAATGGAAAGCGATTTCTATAAAGTAGATAACACGGATTTCAATACTTTTTTAGCTGAAAACAACTTTAAAAATTACCCAGATTTCCGAAGTAATTATATCACCACAATTTCATCAAACAGCGCCACCTTTATGATGAAACACCATTATTACAATCATGGTAAGGATTACTCCGAAATGCTCCACGCACGAAAAAACATTATTACCGAAAACCCTGTACTTTCTATTTTCAAAAACAATGGCTATAAAACACATTTTATTTCCGAACACCCGTATTTATTGGTTAATCGCCCAAAAGTAGGATTTGATTTTACCAATTTTGATTATAGTGAAATACCTTATATTTCAACAGGTTTCAACGTGAAAAAAGAAGTGCTTCCCGATTTAAAAAAAGCTATCGACTCTAAAAATGATGGTGGCAATTTCTTTTTTATCGAAATTTTTGAACCCAGCCATGTTTCCACCACCAAAGATGCTTCAAAAGGAAAGGAAGTTGAGCGCGATGAATGGATTAAAAGGTTGCGAATTGCAAATGCGAAGATTGAAAAAATGGTTAATCTAATTACCGAAAAGGATCCCGAAGCCCTAATAATGATTATGGCAGATCACGGTGGTTTTGTGGGCTTGGATTATACACGGCAAGTTTACACAAAAACCTCAAATCCCGAGATTATTTATACTACTTTTGGAGCTATGTTGGCTATAAAATGGCCAAATGGCGAAGCTCCTGATAGTGATTCATTTCTTAAAAGCTGTGTGAATTCATTTAGAGTTTTATTCGCGTATTTGGGCGAAGAAGAAAAATATTTATATCATTTGCAAGAAGACGCGAGCTATCTTATTCTAAAAGAAGGAGCCCAAAGTGGCGTGTATAAATACATAGATAGCAACGGAAATATTGTGTTTAAAAAAGTATAGTAAATGGGTGATTTTTTAGCAAAACACGTTAAGGGAGATTTCAATCCTTTACTCACAGGATTAATTTGCGGATTCTACCCAATTGTTTTCTATTTTTCAAATAATTATTCTGCAATCAATTCTTGGGAGCATTTCGGATTTTTCGTCTTGTTTTTTATAGGGATTCCTATTGTTATTTTTTCCATTGCTTTTTTGGTATTTAAATATTCCGAAACCTTTTCAAAATACAAAGCACAGATTCTTTTTGTATTAATAATTATGACCGTGGCAACACTAATGTCGCAAGCAATGTATCTTACGTTAAAGAAGAAAATGCTGCTTGGGTTGCTGATTGTTTCGGCATTGGCTGCTTATAAATTTTACGCACATTTTAAAAAATTGCTCGTAATAATTTTATTAATGAGTATTCTGCCTACAATCAATGTTATTATAAAAATTGTTGAACACGAGCAAAAAATGGCGTGGACGCAACTGCCAGATTCCATTGAAAACGCAACCTTTAAATCTACTCCAAACATATACCTAATTCAGCCAGACGGCTATGTTTCACGCCAGATTATGGAAAGCAGTCTGTATAATTTCAATAACCCGTTTTACGGTTGGTTGGAAAATAATGGGTTTAAAATTTACAACAATTTCCGAAGCAATTACCCGGCGAGTTTAACATCAAACTCTTCTATGTTTGCTATGAAGCAGCACCGTTTTGGGAAAGTGCTTTTTCCATCGATAGATATGCCAAATTCACGAGATATTATTGCGGGAGATAACGCGGCAATTTCAATTTTAAGGAATAATGGGTATAAAAATTTCTTTATTGTTCAAGATGAATATTTTCAGCAAAACCGACCAATTCAAGCGTATGATTACTACAATTTAAATCCTGATGAGATACCTTATTTCAGTAACGATAACAATGTAAAAAAAGTAGTTTTCAACGATTTAAAAGCTGCGATGGATACTTCAAATATAGAAGGTCCGCGCTTTTATTTTGTGGAAAAATTATTGCCACATCACATACATTTTGCTGCATCAAAAGAGGAGGAGCGCGATATGTATATTGAAAAAATACAGGAAGTAAATGGCTGGTTAAAAACTACCGTAAATTATATTTCTGAAAACGATCCAAATGCTATTGTCATTATCTTAGCAGACCACGGTGGGTGGGTGGGTTTGGGAAGTTACCCCGAAATGTTTTCTACTGAAAATGCTAGCCAAATACACTCTATTTATGCTACCTTGGCAGCTATAAAATGGAACGGACATTTAGTGGAGGGAATGGACGCAGAACTGCAAAGTAATGTAAATCTATTCCGTGTTTTATTTGCTGTATTAAGTGAAAATCCTGAATATTTGAAATATTTGGAAGACGATTCAAGTTATAACTTACAGCAAGGCACATTCTGGAAATCTGTACGCGCTGTAATTGACGACAACGGGAACGTTTTTTCAAACTAAAAATTAAAACCGGACAATTTGGAAAATTTCAACATAAAAAAATACAATCCGTCGCACAAAAAACTGTGGGATAGCTTTGTAAAAGAAGCAAAGAACGCTACGTTTTTGTTTCAGCGCGATTTTATGGATTATCATTCCGATCGTTTTACAGACCATTCATTACTGGTTTTTAAAGGTGAAAAGTTAGTTGCTGTGCTCCCTGCAAATATTTCCGGTTCCGAGTTACATTCGCATCAAGGGTTATCGTACGGTGGCTTAGTTTTAAGTAAGAAATGTACTTTTCCTGAAACTTTAGCAATATTTAAAAATGTACTCGCTTTTTTAAATAGGGAAGGAGTAGCTGTTTTAAAACTGAAATTGATTCCCAAAATATACCATCAATTGCCGAGTGACGAAATTGATTATTTATTGTTTTTAACCCAAGCATCGCTAACTCGTAGAGATATTACAAGTTGTGTTAACAATGAAAATAGTTTAAAAATTAAATCTTCAAATCGCTTACGCGGAATAAAAAAAGGAGTTAAAAACGAGTTAGAAGTTAAAGAAGAAGCAAAATTTAAAGCGTATTGGAACGAGGTCTTGGAACCAAATTTAATGCAAGTGCACAACCAAAAACCCGTTCATTCTTCTGCGGAAATTGAACTGCTTCAATCCCGATTTCCTGAAAACATAAAACAATTCAACGTTTATAAAGATGACGAAATCGTCGCTGGGGCAACTATTTTTGAAACATCAAACGTTGCGCATGCGCAATATATTTCGGCAAATGAAATGGGGCGGCAAACGGGTGGTTTGGATTTTCTTTTCAACCATCTGTTGGAGCATTTTTCGCATAAAAAATATTTCGATTTTGGAATTGTAAATGAAGCGCAGGGACTGAAGGTAAACAAAGGGCTTTTGCACTGGAAAGAAACCTTTGGCGGTCGAAGTATTACCCACGATTTTTACGAGGTAAAAACCGAAAACCATAAACTTTTAAACGATATTTTTATATGATTCCTTTTTTGGATTTAAAAGCAATTAACCAACGTTTTGAAGCGGAATTTCAAGGCGGTTTTCAGCAATTTATAGATTCGGGTTATTATATTTTGGGAAACCAAGTGAAGATTTTCGAAGCCAATTTTGCCAGATTTTGCGGCGCAAAACACTGCATTGGCGTTGGCAATGGCTTAGATGCATTACGATTGATTTTGGAAGGGTATAAAATTCTCGGGAAATTAAATGAGAACGATGAGGTTTTGGTTGCTTCAAATACATATATCGCCACTATATTGGCGATAAAGCAAGCCGGCTTAAAACCGGTTTTGGTGGAAGCCGATTTAGATACGTATAATTTTGATTTAACTTCACTTAAAAATTCAATTTCAGAAAAAACCAAGGCGATAATGCCCGTTCATCTTTACGGACAAATTTCGTTGATGGAGGAACTTTTAAAAATTTCTGAAGAACATAATTTACTTGTAATTGAAGATGCGGCACAGGCACACGGCGCAAAAAATGCAAGTGGCAAACGTGCAGGAAATATTGGCAATGCCGCAGGATTTAGTTTTTATCCGTCAAAAAATCTAGGGGCATTAGGCGATGGTGGCGCCGTAACCACAAATGATGATGCCTTGGCAGAAATAGTTCAAAAGCTTAGAAATTACGGTACTTCCACCAAATATGTAAACGAATTAATGGGATTTAATTCTAGGCTCGACGAGTTGCAAGCTGCATTTTTAAATGTGAAATTACCAACGCTCGATGCCGATAATGAACGGAGACGAGCAATTGCGAAACGATATATTTCCGAAATAAAAAACAAGAAAATAACACTTCCAAAATACGATGGTAGTGAAAATCATGTATTCCATCTTTTTGTAATTCGAGTGGAAAACAGAAATGTTTTTATAGATTATTTAGATCGAAATGGCATTGGTTATTTAATTCATTATCCAATCGCGCCGCATAAACAAAAGGCGCTTACAGAGTTTGCGCATTTAAGTTTTTTAAATACTGAAAAAATTCACGAAAAGGTAATCAGTATTCCTATGAGTCCGATTATGACTAATGAAGAAGTAGAAAGAGTTAATTCTGTCTTAAATCGCTATTAATTGAAAATTCCAGAATCCATAAAGGGAAATATACTTTTAAAGATGACTTCTTTAAACGCAGGAGTTATTGGTGTACGATTGGTTATTTCTCTTTTTATTCAGCGATTATTGGCTGAAATTGTTGGAGAGGCAGGGATTGCAAAAATAGGCTCGTTGCGCAATCTATTAGAGATGCTCAGTTCGTTTGCATCTGTAGGAATATTTAGTGGGGTTGTAAAATACGTTGCGGAATATCAAAATAATAAAGAACAACTTCAGAAGCTTTTTTCTACAACATTTGTATTTACCGTTCTTGGAACTATTGTAGTTTCTGCCGTTCTTTTTATAGGTTCGGATTATTTAAGTACAACTATTTTTGAGTCGTCAGATTACATTTATCTTATAAAGTTGTTGGCCGTAATGGTGCCTTTTATAAGTATGTATCGCATTTTTAACGGTATTGTCAATGGGCTTTCACGCTATAAAAAATTAGCCGGAATAGACCTTTTTAGTTATATAATAAGTGCAATTCTTACTGTTGTTTTATTACTTACAAACAATATAGACGGCGCCCTTATTGCAATTGCAATTACCCCCGCGCTACAATTTTTTGTCTTGCTTTTTATTTTTATAAAAGTTCTTCGAGAATATGTGCAGTTTTCACAACTCACCTTTAAAATGCCTATGGCCAAAGGATTATTGGCTTTTTCGCTAATGTCGTTTTTTTCAACGGTATTGTTAAATTACGTTGAAATAGATATTCGTGTAATGATCCAAAACCGCATTAATATTAACGATGCAGGTATTTGGACTGCAATGACCAATATTTCTAAAAACTACATGGTTTTTTCAAGTGCAATTTTTACGCTTTATGTGCTTCCAAAGTTTGCAAGCATTCACAATAAAAATGATTTTAAGGCAGAGCTCTTCAATATTTACAAAACATTATTGCCGCTTTTTGGAGTAGGAATGTTGCTTATTTATTTCCTTCGCGATTACGTAATTATGATAATCTACCCAGATTTTCACGGTATGGAATCGCTGTTTAAATGGCAACTTTTGGGCGATTTTATACGTTTGGCCGCATTGGTTTTAGGATATCAATTTCTGGCTAAAAAAATGGTGCGTAACTTTATTTTTTCCGAAGTGTTATCGTTGGCTCTTTTCTATGGCTTTGCCTATTATTTTGTTGATATTTATGGTGTTGAAGGTGTGGTGATTGCACACTTTTTACGATATTTTATATACTTTTTTGTCGTACTGTATTTGGTTTTCCGATACTTTAAAAAGCAGCGAAAGAAGGAAAGTTAATTACCTTTTTTGGATATTAATCTCTTTAATAAATCAACAACCCAAACAACAGATAATACGTACCTTTGCAGAAATTTTTTAAGTAGTATTTTTTATGTCCGCTCCGCTTTACAATCCCTTTGAAGATTTAGTTTTCGACCCTCATTTTTGCTTTCTCTCCGGCGCATTGACCACCGAACGGATTTCTGTTTTTCCAGAATGGCTTATGGATCATTTTAAGTTTGGTGATGAACGCATTGAGATGATGGATAAAACCAAGGCTTATAAATACTCCGATCTTGAATTGCCCTGCGCTCCCGAAGTAAAAGAAGCTTTTGCCCAATTAGATCTAAAAATTCAAGCTGCCTATAAAAAAGGTTTTGAAGGAATGGCGGCACTCGAAGAAAAATTACTTTTTCAGTGGACCGGTAGAATAGTGTACGGTTTACTGTATTACGAAATGGTTTACGAACGAAATAGACTTCAAAAATTAGGGGAAGATTTTAACCTTTCTCCAATGCTTCGCGAACGTTTTGGGCATTTTCATTTAATGCTTCAATCTTTGGTTGAACCAATTTCATTTGTAGGTCAAAAACCTTGGAGCATCATTGTATTTCCGCTGAAATATTCGGCAGATATATTTAGCTATCGCGATGACACCGTAAATTTATTGTTTTCCATGGGCGTAAATGGTTTTGGTATAATTGCGTGTTTGCAGGACAATGGTGCCATAGGGGAGCGACAAAACGATATTGTTGAAAAAATGAAAGGCCACGTGTTGCACCCTATTCAATTTGAAGAATTATACGCGCGTTTTCACTATTCAGATTATATATTTCAGTACAAGCCCGAATATATAATTAACGCGACCGATACTGATATAAGTATTGAAGCCCTGCCCATAAAAAAAGTAGGTAGTAAACCTGTTTTTGGAATTTGGAACGACGATATGTTTGCCCAATTACTCGCTAACTACTGGCAAGTGTACGGTATTGAACGAGAAGATATTTTAAAATTTCAAAAACCGCCGCTTAGCTTTCTCGAAAACCCGTATTCTAAAGAATTTATTGTTCCGGAGACTATCGATCTGCCTTTTTAAAATTTAAGCTTCTTTCCAAAATTCTAAATATTTTTTGGCGATGGAAATATAGTCGTGTTCGCGCTCAATAAACTGCCGGGCATTTTCTGAGATACGCGTTAGTTTTTCTGGATTTAAAATTAAGTTTTCAAGCTTTTTAACCAAATAATCTACGTCCGGAAGCGTATTTATACACACTTCGTCTTCCTTTAAATTAAACCATTCCAAAAACTCGGTTTCGGCACCGGTAAAAACCACTTTTCCTTTTGCCATTGCTTCCAACGCATTATAACCTTGGTCGTACGCAAACACTTGGTCTAAGAGAATATGTGCCGAATTATATTTTTCAATATACTCCAAATACGGCACGTTTTCAACTGTAATTACTTCAACTTTTGAAGGGTGTTTTTGCAGTATTTTTTTAAGTGCCGCTTCAAAATAATCATTTCCTTTTTTATAATAATTTTCCCGATTTATGCCGTGAAAAATAATGATTTTGCCTTTGGAAGAAATAGGCTGAAACTGTAATTTCTTCGTATTTATAGGATTCGGAATTAGCCCGTAATACTTTTCGGTTCCCTGTAGCGGAATTGCGTAATCAAAATCTGAAGCTGCTACGCCTTTTACATTTTGAAGAGTGAATTTGTGCAAATCTTCAAATTCGGGGTTTAAATATTTTAATGCGGGATAAAAATCTTTTTCTGAAACTTTCCCTTCAAAAAGTGGATCTAAAATAGAATATCGAAACTTTTTTTCGAAGGCGTATTTCACACTGGTATAATCGGTGCCGCAGGAAAGAAGAAAGAGTTTTTTGTTGTTGTTTTTTAAAAATGAAATGATTTCCTTTTCATATTTTGGTAAAATCCCAAACGAACTTTCATTTATAAACTGCACCGCATCAAAACCTTTAAATTGTTCTTTCTGCTGAAAAAATTGATTTTTTAATGAAAGAGAAGTAATGTCCAAGCCAAAAAGTCTGTACAATCCAACCTTTATTTTTTTTAAAATACCAGAATCGAATTTGCGCTTTAACAGAATGTCCGACGGATAATTTTTAAAAGCATCGCCAGTTGAAACTAGCGTTACTTCGTGGCTTAGCGCCAATAATCCTTCTTTTAAGGAATTGTGCAATCGGCTGTATTCGCCCACCAAAAGTATTTTCATGTGCAGATTGTATTATTTTTATCGGTTAAATATACATTTCAATTTATACTTTATGCCTTGCAGAAAGATAGCTTTGGATGCTTCATAAAACTTATATTTGCGCTGTACAACCAAAAATACACAATAATTAGCGATGCCCGCTGAAAAGAAATTTAAAGTATGCCTTGTATCCATTTCGCTCGCCAGAGGTGGGTTGGAGCGGTCTTGCGCCATGCTTTCACAAATGTTGGAGGCTCGGGGCCACGAGGTGCATTTGGTAATTTTGAACGATGAAATAGACTATCCTTTTAGCGGTAAAATGCTGAATTTAGGAAAAATAAAAACCGAAAATGACGCCTTAGTAAAACGATTTCTTCGATTTCGAAAATTTCGAAATTATTTAAAAACAGAAAAATTTGATGTAGTAATAGACCATCGCCCTAAAAATAACTTTAATCGCGAATTGTTTTACGCTAACTTTATCTACCGCGAAATAAATAAAATTTACGTGGTGCACAGTTCAAAAAAGACAGAATATTTAACTGAAAACCCGAGTGCATTTTCAAAAATTTATAGAAAAAACAGTATAAATATAGCTGTATCAAAATACATTGAAACCGAAGTTTTAAAAAAGGAGGGCATACATAATTCGGTAACGATCCACAACGGGTTTGATCCAAATTGGGAGAGTATGAGTAGCAAATTGCCCGAAATACTTCAAAATAAAAAATACATTCTCTCCTACGGTAGATTGGACGATTCGGTTAAAGATTTTTTATTTTTAATTGAAGCTTTTATGCAATCCAGCGTTTGGGAAAAAGATGTTCATCTCGTTATTTTGGGCGATGGAAAGGATAGGGAAATGCTTCAGAAATTTGCAAACTCAAAAGCGTGTTTTGATAAAATAATCTTTTTGCCTTTCACAAATAGTCCATTTGCCATTATCAAAAATGCCCGCTGTGTTAGCCTTACCAGCAAATACGAAGGTTTCCCGATGGTGCTTGTAGAGTCCCTTTCGTTGGGAACACCGGTGGTTTCGCTGGATATTGTTTCGGGTCCTTCCGAAATTATACAACACCATAAAAACGGTTTGTTGATTCCCGAAAGAAGTTTACCTTTATTCGCTGAAGCGCTGCAAAGCGTATGTTTTGATGAGACGCTTTTTCAAAATTTAAAGAAGAATACAAAATCTTCCGTCGAAAAATTTTCAATGCAAAATATTTCTGAAAAATGGAACCAAACTTTACTTCATGCACTACGTTGATTTGGATAAAATAGCCCTAAAGGAAATTCCTAAAATTAGCGACCCCGACGGTCGCGGTAATCTTTCTGTAGTAGAAAAAGACTTTTTGCCATTTACAATAAAACGGGTGTATTATTTGTACGATGTGCCAAGTTCTTCAACTCGCGGCGGCCATGCGCATAAACAATTACAGCAGTTTTTAATTGCTCTAAGCGGTAGTTTTGACGTGGTTTTAGACAATGGCAAAACACGGCGCACAATTACTTTAAACAGACCAGATAGGGGGTTGTTAATTCCAAATGGTGTTTGGCGCGAACTAGAAACATTTTCATCGGGAGCTGTTTGTTTATCTTTAGTGAGCGAAGTGTATAACGAAGCAGACTACATTCGCGATTACGATGAATTTAAATTATTTAAAGGTGCCTAAACGCAAGCCTAATTTTTCTAGATTATTTTTCGTTTTTGAAAGATATTTAAGAATTGTTTTGTTTTGACGCAGCAGAAAGCGTTGTTTTTTACTGAGATTGGTCTGATTTATTTTACCTAAGTTTTTTTTAAAAGCCGGTTTATCACCTTCCATTTTTGCCAAAATACAAAGCGAATATCTGTTTAAATCTAAAAATTTTTTTAACGCAGGATTATTTTCTTCAAAAGGTTCGTAGGCTTCAAAATTGGCTTTTTCAGCAACGTTTTTTACACTGTTAAACAAGCCACTTGTGCGTACTACATACGTTGCGCAAACTTTTGGACTGAAAACTACTTTGTATTTCAGGCCAATGCGAACGTATAAATCTGTGTCTTCTCCACTCTTTATTTCAGGATTATAATTTCCTACTTCATCAAAAACACTTTTTTTTACTACAAAAGACGAACTGTGCAAAACCGAGTCTAATTGGCTCGCCTCAAAATAATCTACCAGTACCGCATCATTATCAATTCTCTTTATGGAATAACTATTTTGAAATTTTTTTCCGTTGCGAATAATCTCGGCTGCCGTGGCAAATACATATTGGTTTGAAAATTTTTTCAGCAGTCTATTTTGTTCTTCCAAATAAAATGGATACCAATAATCGTCTGCATCTAAAAGTGCAATATTTTCGCTTTGTGCTTTTGCTATCGCTGCATTTCGAGCTGCTGCGGCACCTTTATTTTGTTGCAAAAAATAACGAATACGCGAATCGTTGAACTTTAAAATTTCGGCTTCACTAGTATCGGTACTACCATCGTTTACAATAATAATTTCAAAATCGGAAAATGTTTGCGCCAAAACACTTTTCAGGGTGTCGCCAATGTACTTTTCTTTGTTATAAACTGCTATTACTACTGAAAATTTCATCGTGTCATATTTTTTATAAACTGAGGTAATACCCCAATCTATATACATCGAAGATAACCAACGAAGGTCTAGACGACAAGAGGTTTTTTTCCATAGCGGCTTTAAAAGTTTTATAAAATACAGAAGCCACCTCCCTCAATTTGTACTTTTTTAGTACTTCTGCTTTTTTAGAAAGCGCGGTTTCGTTGTGTTTTATTAAGCCTTGCGCCACAAAACTATGCAGACTTTCTACAGATTCTCTTGATTTGCGAAGAAATATTTCGCTACTCTCCAAACCAAGATGAATTACAGGATTATCTATATGTGCCACGTGTATGTTTTTTGCCTTGGCATCTAAAGCAAAAAGCGTGTCTTCGTGCCTTAAATTTGGAATTTCCTCATTAAAAGCTAATTTGGAAAAAACCGATTTTTTTATCAGAAAGTTAAGTGTTAAAAAACGTAGATGCGGTTGTTTTTCCCTTTCTGGAACTGGGAGGGCCTCTCTTTCTTTCCCGTACTGCCAGCGCAAGATTTCCGATTTTGGGGGTGGATCGGATTGATAGAGGATGCCGCCGTAAATAATTTCAGTGTGTTTATTTATTGCGGCTAAGTATTTTTTTAGAAAATCGGCTCTAATTATTTGGGTATCGGCATCTAAAAAAAGCAGGTTTTCGTATTTGGCATTATTAGCCAAAAGGTTGCGAATAGCACTCCTGCCAATATTTTTTTTCAATTTATGGTATGTTGCATTTTCCAAACTGTTTATGGCTTCGTTTTCAGCAACGGGGTTTGGCGAACAATCATCGTAAACGTTTATTTCAAATATAATAGCCAATTTTTTAGCCTGTACATGCAGCGATGCTACCAACTTAAATACATTGTAATTATATGTGGGAATTAAGATTGAAATCATTTTTTCGATATTAATATGGTTTCTTCCACAAACCCATAACGCTCGTTTTCCGGAAATGTGTTTATTTCTACATTTTTAAAGCCGCTTTCTTTTAATCTTTCTTGCAATCCAGCTACCGAATAAACGCGCACATGATCCTCTTGTCCAAAAGCTTTTAAGCGGGCTTTTGGGGTTTTTATTGAAGCATCTTCGAATGTTTTTCCCGTCTTAAAAGGAGTTTGGATAATGCAGGTTCCATTGCTTTTTAGAACGCGATGTAATTCGGTCATGGCTTTTCTATCGTCTTCAATATGTTCTAAAATATGATAGCAAATTATTAGATCGAAAATATTTGCGTCCAACGGAATTTGGGTAATATCGTACTTGTATTCGGCAATAAATTCGGCCTCGTAATCTGTGCTAAAGTAAGTAATGGATGGGTTTTTCTTTAGCAATCTATAAACGCTTCGCGATGGGGAAAAATGAAGCACTTTCCCCTGGAGCAAATTGTTTGAATGTAATAGCGAATATAATCTTCGAGTTCGCGAACGGCTTCCACAAAATGGACAGAGCAGATCTGCCGGTATTTTTATAAAACGTTTAATACCTTTCCCACATACAGTACACTCGTGATTTTTTCCTCGTAAGTGAAATGCAAAAATAGATCGAAAAAAAACTTCGTGTTCAAAAAGTAATTTTTTTGGCACGAGGGTATATGCTGCCTTTTTAAGTAATTGGTACATGCCGCTAAAATACAGCAATCTTTTTTGGAAGGCGTATATTTTTAATTAGAAAATGCTTTAAATTATTTCCTTATTTCTTCAATTTTGAAAAAAGAAGTACCTTGTGTAAAAAGATTGATACGTGCGAATTCTATTTTTATTTTTATTGAGTTTTTTCTTCATGTTTTCGGCCTTTGGGCAGGAAGAAGCTTGGTTTTTTCTTCGTGCTCGCGACACTTCATTCGTACCTTCATTTGAAAAAAAAGATGCTTATTTAATTTACACAGGAAACGATGCCCGATTGAAAGCTGCATTGCGGAATTATAAAATTAAAACCTTCAAAAAAACGTGGAAACACGCCCGAAAGGAAAACCTGCAGAAAACATTCTTCGTAATTGCAGATAAGCAAGCCCTCATGACAGATTTGCTGCAGAATGCATCGCATCTTTTTGAATTTGGAGAACAAATAGCACAAGAAGATAAAAAAATTTTTGAACCCAACGATTACGGGTTAACCAGTACTATTGGCGAAAATCTTGGCGCACAGGTAAATCTAGATTATTTAGATGTAATGGAAGTGCCCAAGGCGTGGTATTACACCACAGGATCGCGCGATGTTATTGTTGGAATCTCTGACGGTTCCGTTCCGACAGACGATATTGAATTTGCTGGAAAGAGTAAGGTGATTCGAGAATCCTTTTTGGCAAAAGGCCACGGTATTTCAGTAGCCGAAACGGCTGCAGGTCAAGGTGATAATGGTTATGGTATTGCTGGCGTGTGTTATGATTGCAGTATTTACGCTACAAATTATCGTCATTTTGATACGTTGGAACAACTTGTTGAACTTTCTAAATTAGGTGTAAAAGTAATTAACTGCAGTTGGGGGCTTACCCATTATTACGAAACTGCACAACAAGCTATATACGAAATGTTAAACAATGGCACGGTGGTAGTAGCCATTGGCCACAATCAATCTTATTATCACACCAAAGGACAAAAGTATTATTATCCGGCTTCATATGATGGTGTAATTTCGGTTTCGTCGGCGTCGCATCGTTACGAGCATTATTGGGAAAATATTCGTGTGGAAGAAGACAAAGGTTTGTATTATGTAAAAAACATTCGCAATTATGTAGGGCTCACAGGTGGTTTTAAAAACAATGATACTACTCAAGTTCCACATTTGTACCCAATTAGTATTAGAAACCTGAACAGTGCAATTGATATTGTGGCGCCTTCAAGTGGTTTGTTTAGGTACAGCGAACTGGCACTGAGAGATAAAATAGACGTGAGTGAATTTAATCAAACTTCGGGGGTTGCTCCTTTAGTTACGGGTACTGTCGGACTTATGTTTTCGCTCTATCCTTGCTTGCCAGCTGACCAAGTGGAGAGCATTATTAAACTTACATCATCCAATATTGACGATGTAGAACCCAATAAACCGTATGCAGGAATGTATGGCGCCGGAATGCTAAACACCGGTCGCGCCGTAAAGATGGTTTTTGATATGTTTGCTGGAAAAGGTGCTGTAACAATGGAAAATCAGCGTTTTAGCCGTTGGAATTTTAAACTTACCGCCCTTGCCGAAGTGGTAATTAAAAATCAGGAATTTACTGAAGATGCTCGTTTAGATTTAACTTCAAAAAGAGGTATTGTTATTTCAGAAAATACAGTTTTAAAGCCGGGTGCACTCGGAAAAATTCATCTCAAAATTGATCCATCACTCGAGAAAGAGTGTGAGTTGCAACTTCGCGATCCGAGTATATTGGATGATTAATCTTTAACCGAAAACTGACAACCGATAACGGTTTACACCGTCTTCTGCACAACTTCAAAAATTTGGTTTTCGTCGCACTTTAGTGTTTTGGAAGGATATTTCAACAGTAAGGCATAGTCGTGGGTTGCCATTAAAATAGTATTTCCGTTTTTATTTATTTCGCGTAAAACCTCCATTACTTCTACACTCGTTTGCGGATCGAGATTTCCGGTTGGCTCATCTGCTAAAATAAGTTCGGGGTCGTTTAAAAGTGCACGGGCAATTGCCACACGTTGCTGTTCGCCCCCCGAAAGTTGGTACGGGTATTTAAAAGCCTTGGTTTTCATATCTACTTTGGCCAGCACATCGTTAATTTTGCTTTCCATGGCAGCTTTGTCTTTCCATCCAGTTGCCGTTAGTACAAAAAGTAAGTTGTTCTGAACCGTACGATCGTTCAGTAATTTAAAATCTTGAAAAACTACACCTAATTTTCGACGTAAAAAAGGAATATCTTTTTCTTTTAAAGTGGCAAGATCGTACCCCACAATATTGCCTTCACCTTCTTTTAGCGGAAGATCGCCGTAGAGGGTTTTCATAAAGCTACTTTTCCCGGTCCCAGTTTTTCCGATAAGGTAAACAAATTCGCCTTTATCAACTCTTACACTTACATCGGAAAGCACCAAATTATCGGTTTGATATATAGCGGCGTTTTTTAATTCTAAAACTGGCTGGGACATATTTTTTATTATTTAGATAAAATTGAATGACAACAATAAGAATCAATGGAAAAAAAGGCATTGAAAAGCGCGCGTTGGAACCAAAGGTTACTATTGCTTGTCCAACAGATGCGCCCAAAATTAGTAAAACACAGAAGAATTCAAAAGTAAATAACAATTTTCTATTTCGAATTCTTTTATAAAAATGAAACGCACAAATTATTAAAAAAAGTATTTTTAGAAATAGCACGATAGGGGTCATAATAAACAGCCAAAATCCAGCTAACACCCACTTAATTTCTTTGATCGGAAACGATTCGTAATTCCACATTACACCTGTGCCCCAAAAATCTATCCACGATAATGTAACTCTTTTTAAATAAGCGAGTTTGTTGTTTTTTATCAAATCGATATTCATGGGTATTAGCAACTGCGAAAATTCGGCGACTGTAATTGAGTCTTTTCTCTCCAAATCTGCAAAAACATGCCAAATGGCCATGGCGGGATCTGAGCCATTCGCAATTACTGAATCTCGTTTCCGAATATGCAAATCGCGAATCTTGGCGTATTTGTTATCTGCATTTTGAACAAAGAAAACCGTTGTTTGGGCAGTATTTATGCCGGAATAGCTAGTAATGGCCTTATAGCCCGTATGTGTTTCGTTAAACGAACTCCACAACGAATAAAAGGTAAACGCAGGAAAACAAATAAGTAAAACACTAATTATATTGTGAAATATACCGTTTTTAAAATTTAAGACTACATAATAAAAAGCAATAAACGGGGGGAGAATTATAAACATTGGTCGCACAACGAGAACCATGGTTGCGGCTATTCCAATTAAAAACACAGTAAAAAAACTGAGACGCTGTGTAAAAAAACCGGTTTTAAACAAAACCCATACGCAAAACACTAAACAACTTAGCGTAAGGCTCTCTGTAAGAATTGCACGCTCGTAAAATAAGAGGTGCATAAAAATGGAAGGAATTAACCCCACCACAAGTGCATAATTTAAATTTTTGCTTTGTTTAAAAAAGATATAAAAAAGCATAAATGATGTGAGTATGCCGAGAATGCTTTGATAAATTGTGGTCAGGGGGCCGGAAAGATCTGCTAAATAAATTAAAAATGGATAGCCCGGAGTTCGCGTACCATTATAACCATTAAAATTCCAGCTTTTAATCATTTCGGCAATGGTAAAATACCCGCCGGAATCATTAAACATACTCACATGGCCATTGTAGAGAATATAGACTAAAACTCGCACCACTACACCAAAAGCAAAAAGGAAAAAATAAGGATGCCTTTTAGCTAATTGCCAGATTTTTTTAAGAATCATTTATTAAGAGTTTGAACGATTTTCTTTAAGGCATCAATTTCTTTTTGTTGCTGCAGCGTATAAAGGGTTAATTCCTCAATTTTTTGAAGTAAAAGCAGGTTCATTTCCTTTAGTGAAATTCCTTCCATTTCCATCTTTTCGGCGGAAGGTATATTGGGCAAATGGTGATTTTCTTTTAAAAAGACTTCAAGATCTTCCAGGGAAATTAAATTGTATTCTGGCATTATTTCAGAAAAACCGGTGTAATAGCTTTCAAATACATAATCGGGCGCTACGGCACCGTATAAATCTACCATTACTTCCTGTGTGTGAATTTTTCCTTTTACAGTTAACAGTTCATCGGGCGTTGTGGTGCCAATGCCAATTTTACCATTTTTTTCAACAAGATTTTTAAAAGGATTGCGTTGGGCTGTTGCAGAAAAACAAAACAGCAGAACAATAACAATTACGATTTTAGGAAACAATATTTTCATAACAAATAATTTTTATAAAAATAGGGGTTATTTCTGGAATCAAACATTGTTATTTTTTAGATGGACATTAATTATGGAATTTATCCTCTTTCCAATTTTGTGGATTTTTAATAATATAATTTTCAATACGGTTATATTCCGCGTGGTTCCTAATAATGTGGTCGTGAAATCCTGCCTGCCAACCATTTTGTATTTGCAAACGATTTGCATGTCGTGTGATCGCCGATTTATAGGAACCCACGATGGACGATATGGTATTTTTCCCCTGATTTTGAAATCGGATTTTTCCTATCGATTTTGCGGTCGTTTCCCCCGTTTCCCCTGTTTCCCCCCGTAGAGACAAGGCATGCCTTGTCTCTACTACCACGCCACCATTGCCGTCACCATTGCCGCCACCATTGCCACCATTGCCGCCACCATCGCCACCATCACCACCACCATCGCCACCACCATCACCATCGCCGCCCGGTTTGTCAATCAATAATATTCCGTGAATATGGTTAGGCATAACCACAAATGCACCCAACGAAACGTGTTTTGAATGATTTGGAATTTCGTGCCATAAAATATTCACGATAATGCCTAACGATGAAAACACCATTTTCCCATTCTGTATTTCTCCAAAAAAATGTTTTCTATTTTTGGTGCAAATTGTAATAAAATAGGCCCCATTCCAGCCGTAATCCCACCATTGCGCTCGAATAGATTCAATTCTATATTTTCCTTTAAATTTTGCCACCTTAAATTGACATTCAAACCTTTATAATGAAATTTTAATTCTTAAAAATAAAGAATATTCCCGTAAAAATTTGAAATGTAATTTATTGCAATATGTGGCGTTATAATAGGGGTAAATTCATCAAAAAACCAATCGTTAATAAAACCTTAAAAATTACAGTATCGCCGAAAGCTACATTTAAAGTTAAATATCTTTACGCCACAAAAAACTGTAACAAATGGTTAAGAATTTTCTTGTCTTTTCGCTTTTTCTATTCCTTTCGTTTTCATCGCAATCACAACAATCGGCTGTTTTTACAAACGATTTTGCTGAGTTCAATAAAGCCTTGGAATTATACAAAAACGAACAATATCTAGCAGCCCAAAGCCTTTTCGACAAAATAAAATCCAATAGCAATGACGAAACCGTGCAAAGCGATTGCGCGTACTATATTGCAAATGCTGCCGTGCGTTTAAACCAACAGAACGCCGATCAATTAATGGAGGAATTTGTGAAGAAATATCCTACGAGTTTAAAGCGCAATTCTGCATATATAGACGTGGCGAATTTTTACTTTGAAAACGGAAAATATTCGCACGCCCAAAAATGGTACGATAAGGTTGATGCTTCAAGTTTAAGCCGAAGCGAAAAGGAGCAATTCAATTTCAACAATGGTTACGTTTATTTTAAGGCGAAGCGGTACGACGATGCCAAAAACTATTTTAACAGAGTTTCTACTTCGCAAAAATACGGTTCGCAGGCTAAGTATTACTTGGGTTTTATTGCCTACGAAGGCGATGATTATGAGGAAGCAAATGAAATGTTTGAAGAGGTAAAAGGCGAGGAACGCTATTCTGAAGATCTCAGTTATTACCAAGCCGATATGAATTTTAAACTCGGCAATTTTGAAAAGGCCATCGCGATGGGGAAGGAGCAGTTTGATAAATCCAACCCGCAGGAAAAAAGTCAGCTTTCAAAAATTATCGGCGAGAGCTATTTCAATCTTGGCCAGTATGCCGAAGCGATTCCGTATTTAAAGGAATACAAAGGAATGCGCGGTAAATGGAACAATACAGATTACTACCAATTGGGTTACGCTTATTACAAACAGGGCGAGTACGAAAATGCTATTGGCGAATTCAACAAAATTGTGGATGGAAAAAACGCCGTTGCACAAAATGCCTATTACCATTTGGCGGAAAGTTATCTAAAGCTCGATAAAAAACAGGAAGCGTTGAACGCTTTTAAAAATGCTTCGGAAATGGATTTCAGTGAAAAAATTCAAGAAGATGCGTATTTAAATTATGCAAAGTTGAGCTATGAAATAGGGAATAGCTATAAAAGCACACCGCAAGTTTTGCTTTCGTTTATTGAAAAATATCCCGACAATGAAAACAATGAAGAGCTGAAAACATTACTTATAGACAGTTACATAACTTCAAAAAATTATAAGGAAGCGTTAGATTTATTGGAAAACAACAAAAATTTCGCAGATAAAGCCGCGTATCAAAAAGTAGCTTTTTACAGAGGTATTGAATTGTACAACGAAGCAGATTACAACGAAGCCATTTCATTTTTCGATAAAAGCCTAAAATATCCCGAAGATGCTAATTTTGCCGCCCGCGCAACCTATTGGAAAGCCGAAAGCGAATATCAACTTTCAAATTTTGAAAAGTCGCTGGCGGGTTATAATAAATTTCAACAAATGACCGGATCCCGGCAAACGGGAGAATTTAAAAACTTGAAATACAATCTGGCGTACAACCATTTCAAATTAAAAAATTATCCTGAAGCTATTTCAAATTTTAAAACTTATGTGGGTTCATCTTCGGCAGAAAGCGTTCGGAAAAAGGATGCGTTCTTGCGTTTGGGCGATAGCTATTTTGTTACTAGCCAATATTGGCCGGCGATGGAAAATTACAATGCCGCAATTGAATTGGGTGGAGAAAACGATTATGCACAATTTCAAAAGGCCGTTAGCTACGGTTTTGTAGACCGTAGCGAAAAGAAAATTGAGGAACTTATCACTTTTATCAAAAAATACCCAAAATCGGTTTACCGCGATGATGCGCTATACGAATTGGGCAATACGTACGTGGCTCAAAATAGAAACGAGGAAGCTATTTCGGCTTACGACCAATTGGTCCGCGAAATTCCCAATAGTAGTTTTGTTTCAAAAGCTTTGCTAAAAAAAGCACTCATTTTTGAAAACTCTGGAAAAAGTAACGAAGCACTGGCAATTTTTAAAAGTGTAACAAAAAATTTCCCTTCCACACCCGAAGCTTTACAAGCCGTTTCGTCCGCAAAACTTATTTATATAGAACAAGGCAATGTTGACGAATATGCTCGCTGGGTAAAAACTTTGGATTACGTGCAGGTGGGCGACACAGAGCTCGATGATGCAGCCTATCAAGCGGCAGAGCAGCCTTATTTGGAAAACAATCAAAACCAGGCCAAAACCCGTTTTGAGGATTATTTAAAGCAATTTCCAAATGGGCAGCACGTGTTGAACGCACATTTTTACGTGGGCCAAATTTATTTTGCCGATGGAAAGAATGAAGCGGCCATTCCGCATTTTGAATACGTTGTAAACCGTGAACGAAGCGAATTTACCGAACAGGCCCTTGCCCGGATTTCCGAATTGTATTTGGGTAAAAAGGATTACAAAAACGCTTCAAAATATTTAACGCGTCTGGAAGCCGAAGCAGATTTTCCGCAGAACATAATTTTTGCACAGACCAATAGTATGAAAGCTGCATATGAATTAAAACAATATGCCGAAGCGGTAAGTTATGCCGAAAAAGTGCTTCAGAATTCAAAGATTGACAATTCAATTAAAAGCGATGCGCAGATAATTATTGCCCGTTCGGCGATAAAAACGAATAATGAGTCAAAAGCCAAAACCGCCTATGCCGAAGTACAAAAAATAGCAACCGGCGCCCTCGCCGCCGAAGCGCTTTATTACGATGCATATTTCAAAAATAAAGAAGGAAATTTTGAAGGTTCAAACGCATCAATCCAGAAATTAGCGAAGGACTATTCCGGATATAAATTATACGGTGCCAAAGGTTTGGTGCTGATGGCGAAGAATTTTTACGCGCTAAAGGATGCCTATCAAGCCACCTATATTTTGGAAAGTGTGACAAAAAACTTCACCGATTTTCCGGAAGTGGTTGATGAAGCAAAAGCCGAACTTGTCGTAATCAAAAACGCCGAAGCCAAAACCAATTCTTCGGTAGAAACTGGCGGAAATTAAGCATTTGGACCAATTCTTCCTGCAAGGTTTTCAAAACTTTGTAGGCTTAAAAACTAATTAAAGAAGAAAAAAATTAATTGATAATATGTTAAAGAAACGCATCGTATTATTTTCATTCGCAACAATTGTATTGTTCAACTTTTCTATGTTTTCACAGGAAAAAGAACTGGATCCCGAAGTGGTAAATATTGTAAAACCCTATACGCCCACAATTTCGGATGCCTTTAAAGTGAAGGAAACACCATCCTTGAACGACTCCATTTCAACTTCCAAAAAAGAAGTGAAATACAGTATTTTCTCGGTTCCGGTAGCTTCAACTTTTACGCCTGCAAAAGGAAAGGCCACCAATGTTGAAAAGGCGAAACCTATAAAGTTATACGATAATTACGCCACGCTTGGCTTCGGAAATTACACCTCTATTTTGGGCGAACTCTACAGCAATTTTGAAATAAGCCGTACCGATAACGCTGGGTTTTTCTTTCGGCATAATTCATCACAGGGCGATATTAAAGATGTAAAATTGGACAATAAATATTACGACACCAGCCTGGATGCAAATTATACGAGTCGCCAACGAGACGCAACCTATAGGCTCGATGCGGGCGTGGAACATCAAATTTATAACTGGTATGGTTTGCCCGAAAATTACGTAACATATCCCGACAACGTGATTGCGAATATTGATCCGCTGCAAACGTATTTCAGTGGTTATGTAGGAGGAAGTATTGCGCTGGACGATTCGTTTTTTGAAAAAGCGGCATTAAATATTCGGTATTTGGGCGACGCGTTTTCCTCTTCGGAATTTAATGCTACGGTAAAACCTGAGTTTTCATTTCCGTTGGAAGATATATTGCTAAAAGTAGATGGCGATATTGATTATTTAAGCGGAAGTTTTGATAGAAACTACCTAAATACTTCCGATATAAAATACAGTAATTTACAAGTAGGTTTGGCACCGTCAATCACCTATATAAATAACGAGCTAAGCGTTTCGTTGGGCGTTGCGGGGTATGTGAGTTTGGATGCTGAAAACAGCAACACAGATTTTTCACTCTACCCAAGATTAAATGCCTCGTACCGATTGTTGGACGAGACCGTAATTGTTTACGGTGGGGCAGAAGGTGGACTTCAGCAAAATACATATTATGGTTTTAAGGAAGAAAATCCATTTGTTTCTCCAACCTTAAACATTGTACCAACAAAAAAGTTATACGAAGGTTTTGGAGGAGTTAAGGGGAAAATTTCAAATTCCGTTGCTTACAATGTTCGGGCTTCCTATGGAAAGGATGAAAACCGCGCACTTTTTCAAATGAATCCTTTTAAGATTTACAACGCAAATTTTGAAGGGTATGAATACGGAAATACCTTTAATGTGGTTTATGACGATATAAATACACTTGCTTTTTTCGCAGAGTTAAAAGTGGAAGTTTCCAATACATTCTCCTTGGGAATTAACGGAACGTACAATAATTACAGCACAGATTTGCAAAATGAAGCTTGGAACTTGCCTGATTTAAAAGCCTCGGTGTTTTCAAATTTCAACATTACCGAAAAATTATACGGTGGTGCATCGCTGTTTTTCGTGGGTGAACGGAAGGATTTGGCGTATAATTATAACCCTCCAGGCACTTTCTTTGCGCAGAAAGTTTCGTTGGATGGATATGTGGATGCTAATGTGAATTTCGGGTACAGATTTACCGATAGACTTTCCGTTTTTGTAAAGGGAAGCAATTTGTTTGGCGAGAATTACGAAAAGTGGATGAACTATCCGGTGCAGGGAATACAAGGTTTGGCGGGTGTTACCTATAAATTTGATTGGTAAATTCCAAAAATTATAAATTAGTAAAACATCCGTCTTTGGCGGATGTTTTTTTATTTTTACAGACTAATTATTTCTATTATGAAAAAACTATTCTCCATTTTATTCGCAGTTACCCTTTTATCCTGCGCCCCCGATAAACTTCCCGCAGACTTATTGATTAAAAACGCAACAATTTATACGGTCGATAATAACTTTAGCACCGCGAGTGCTTTGGTGGTAAAAGACGGTAAAATTATTGAAATAGGCCTAAAACCTGAACTTGAATTAAAATATAAAATTAAGGAAACGTACGACGCCAAAGGCAATACGGTAGTTCCCGGACTTATTGATGCACACGCGCACTTATACGGCCTTGGCCTTGGGTTGCAAAATGTAAACTTAATCGGAACCAAGAGTTTTGAAGAAATTCTGGGTCGGGTGGTCGCTTTTCAGGAAACTAGAAATGTGCCCTACGTTATCGGACGCGGTTGGGACCAAAACGATTGGGACGATAAAAATTTCCCCACAAAAAAGGAACTGGACTCATTATTTCCCGAAACGCCCGTTGCCTTGCAAAGGGTAGATGGCCATGCGTATTTGGTGAATTCAAAGGCGTTGGAACTTGCGGGAATTAATTCCAAAACAAAGGTGGCCGGTGGCGAAGTGGTTTTGGAAAACGGCGAACCTACCGGAATAATCATAGACGCGCCAATGCGTTTAATACGAAAAACCTTCCCTCCAATTACTTCTGAAGTTTCAACCGAAGCCCTGTTGGAAGCCGAAAAAATCTGCCTGCAATATGGCTTGACCACGGTTGATGATGCGGGCTTGGGAAGAAATATTATCGAGTTGATCGACACCCTTCAAAAAGAGGGAAAATTTAAGCTCAGAATGTATGCTATGGTTAGCAACACTCCCAAAAATCGCGACTATTATTTAAACAAAGGCATTTATAAAACCGACAGATTGAATGTGCGTTCCTTTAAAGTGTATGCAGATGGCGCGCTGGGTTCCCGCGGTGCCGCAATGCGCAAACCGTACAGCGATATGCCGCACCATTTTGGAGCGATGATTGCCACTGCCGATAGCTTGAAGTATTTAGCCGAAAAACTTGCTGCTTCAGAATTTCAGATGAACACCCACGCCATTGGCGATTCGGCAAACATTGCGGTGCTCCGGGCGTATAAAAAGGCGTTGGAAGGACAGACCGATAGACGTTGGCGTGTGGAACATGCACAGATAATTTCGGCAGCAGATTTTGATTATTTCAATGACAATAATAATATTCTTCCGTCGGTGCAGCCTACGCACGCCACCAGCGATATGTATTGGGCCGAGGATAGAGTGGGAGCGGAGCGCATAAAAGGCGCCTATGCCTATAAAGAATTACTGAACAAAGCCGGAAGCATCGCTTTGGGCACCGATTTTCCCGTAGAACAAGTAAACCCGATGTACACTTTTTACGCCGCCGTTGCAAGAAAGGATTTAGAAAATTACCCTGCAGAAGGTTTTCAGATGAAGGATGCCTTAACGCGTGAAGAAGCTTTACGCGGAATGACTATTTGGGCTGCTTTTGCAAATTTTGAGGAAGATGAAAAAGGAAGTATTGAGGTGGGAAAATTTGCCGATTTCACCATTCTCGATAAAGATATTATGAAGATTGAGGAAAGTGAAATTCCAAATACGAAGGTTGTTGCAACATTTATAAATGGTGAATTAGTTTACGAAGCCGAATAAAAACTTTCCGTCTTTGCGACTTTGCGAGAAATTTTTGCACGCAAAGCCGCAAAGACGCAAAGAATAGTTATAATGGAAAACATCATAAAACAACTTCCTCAAAAAGCAAAAGAAGCCGAAGCCGAAAACAAAAAGTTTTTCGCAAAGCTGAAGAAAAAGCCGCCTAAGCATCTTGATAGTTTGATGCAGGAATTGCACGAGGAAGAATTCCAAAGAACAGATTGTTTAACGTGTGCCAATTGCTGTAAGACTACCGGGCCACTTTTTACCGATAAAGACATTGGGCGGATTTCAAAACATTTCCGGATGAAACCGCAACAATTTATTGAAACCTATTTGCAGATAGACGAAGACAAAGATTACGTTTTGCAAAGCGTGCCCTGCAGTTTTTTGGGTGCGGATAATTATTGCGGTATTTACGATGTGCGCCCAAAAGCCTGCCGCGAATTTCCGCATACGGACCGAAAGAAATTCCAACAGATTTCAAACTTAACACTAAAGAATGTAACTATTTGTCCCGCTGCTTTTAATATAGTGGAAGAGATGAAACGAAGGATAAATTCCAAATAAAAAATCTCAAAAAAATAAATTCTAAACAATAAAGTCCCACCCCTAGCCCTCCCAGAGGGAGGGAAAGATTCCTCCTTTTGAATGGGGTTAGGTGGATGTTTTGGAATTTGTCAATTTTATGGATAAAGCAAATACTTCGCTCGAATTTTCTGAAAATCAGAAAGCCCTTCTTTCCACGAATCCCGGATTTCTTCCGCAGATAATCCTTGTTCAATCTGCTTTTGTAATTTATCGGTTCCTGCAAGTTTCACAAAAAACGAATTAAAGAAATCCTTCTTTTTTCCATTGGCGTTGTAAGCATCAATCAACCATTCCAGCTTTATTTTACTTAAACGCGGTTCGTTTCTTAGATCTTTTCCGTGGCAAAGTTGCCCTTTGAACTTAGGGTTTTTTGCACCTTCATTGGACTGTGGCGTATATGAAAAAGTATAATTTGAAGCAGGCAAGCTCGGCGCCCCAAAAACCTGAAATTGCATATCGGTACCGCGGCCAGCGTTAATAAATGTTCCTTCAAAAAAACACAGACTTGGATATAAATTTATGGATTGCGCATTTGGTAAATTAGGCGATGGTTTTATGGGTAGTGCGTACGGAGTTTGGTGGGTGTAGTTTTTCATCTTTATAATGGTAAGATCGCAATAGGTTCTTTTTTTAGACCAATCGCTGCCTAAATTATCTATCCATCCTTCGCCGTTAATCATTGCCGCATATTCTCCAATGGTCATCCCGTGCACAATAGGAACAGGATGCATTCCAACAAAGCTTTGATGCTCTTTTTCTAAAATAGGTCCATCAATATAATGCCCGTTGGGATTGGGACGGTCCAGGACAATTACTGGAATTCCTAGCTCTGCGCAGGCTTCCATTACGTAATGCAACGTAGAAATGTACGTGTAAAACCGTGCCCCCACATCTTGAATATCGAACACCATTACATCAATTCCCTTTAACTGTTCTGGGGAGGGCTTTTTGTTGCTACCGTAAAGTGAAATTAGCGGTACACCGGTTTCTTTATCAATACCATCTTTCACGTGTTCTCCGGCATCGGCCGTACCACGGAAACCGTGTTCGGGTGCAAAAACTTTTTTAACTGAAATTTTATTTAGAATAAGATAATCAACTAAATGCATCTGCATTTTGAATTTTTTTACTTCTTCAATTGCAGGATCATTAGCCTTTTTAATTGTTACTTCAGAAGTTTGGTTTGCAACTACACCCACATTTTTACCTTTCAAAAGATCGGCATAAAGGTGATATTGTTCTGCCCCTACAATAATCTGTGGTTCGCTAAGAGAATCAAGGATAGTTTTGACGGTTATCTTTTCTCTTTGTTCTCTGTTCTTTTTTCTTTCTTCTTTATTCTGAAGAGAATTTCCACAAGACAAAACCGTTAAAACAACCAATAAAACTGTATTTTTGAAAAAAGTTAAGCCCATAAAATCATAGTGAATTTCGAATTTTTCATCGCTCGGCGCATCATTGCTTCCAAGGACTATAAAAGTAGTATTTCGGCACCGATAATAAAAATTGCAATTACGGCAATTGCATTGGGCATAATTATGATGCTCGTCTCGATTGCTACGGGCGTGGGACTTCAAAAAAAGATTCGCGAAAAGGTTTCTGCTTTTAATGGCGATATTGTAATCACAAATTTCGACACCAACTTTTCCAACGATTCCCAAAATCCAATTTCAAAAAATCAGGACTTTTATCCAACTTTTAAAAATATTGAAGGCATTAAGCATGTGCAAATAACTGCTTCCAAAGGTGGCGTGATCCGAACCGAAACCGACTTTGAGGGCGTAGTGGTAAAAGGCGTTGGCGGCGATTACGATTGGGAATATTTTAAAGATTATTTAATTGAAGGAAACCTGCCCGATTTTAAAGGCGATTTAAATGAAGATATTCTCATTTCCGAATATTTGGCGAACCGACTCCAATTGAAATTAGGCGATAAAGTGACCACTTTTTTTCTGAACGATGAAGTTTCCAAAACTCCGCGAAGCCGCGGTTTCGATATTGTCGGTATTTACAACAGCGGTTTTCAGCAGTTTGATGAACAGTTTATAATTACGGATATTCGTCACATTCAACGGCTGAACAAATGGGAGGAAGACCAGATTGGCGCTTTTGAAGTATTTGTAAACGATTTTGATGAAATAATTCCCATTGGGAATCAGGTTTATAGTGAAACAGAAAGTACGCTCGATACCCAAACCATTCGCCAAAAATACGCCTCCATCTTTGAATGGCTCGATCTTTTCGACTTCAATATAATTATGATAATCGGCATTATGATTTTGGTGGCGGGTATCAATATGATTACGGCTTTACTGGTTTTAATTTTGGAGCGAACCCAAATGATAGGAATTCTGAAAGCGCTGGGAAGCAGCGATTGGAGCGTGCGGAAAGTATTTCTTTACAACGCAATGTACCTAATTGGCGTCGGTCTTTTTTGGGGAAATGTTATAGGGATTGGGCTGCTTTTAATCCAGAAATACGGTAAGATTTTTAAACTAAACCCAGATACGTATTACGTAAACGAAGCGCCAGTTTATTTAAACTGGGATTATATTCTACTATTAAACGCAGGTACGTTTTTACTTTGTCTTTTGATGCTTTTGATACCTTCCTTTATTATTTCGAAAATTTCTCCGGTAAAGGCCATTCGGTTTGAGTAAAGCCATTTTCAAAATATATTCCGGTTTTAATCCCCCACCTTTGGAGGGGTTAGGGGAGGCTTATTAATGCTTTTGATTCCTTTTATTTATTATTTCGAAAATTTCTCTGGTAAAGGCAATTCGGTTTGAGTGATATAAATGAATGGCACTCAATCATTCAAAATTTCTTATCAGTTATATATAATATATATATAGTAAATTTATAGTATGTTTATAGCGTATTTATAGTATATATATAGCGTGTTTTTAGTAGTAATTAATTTACATATATTCTAAAGCTATTATTATACTTCTTTGCATCTTCTACTTATTTAATATTTGAATTAAATCATTTAAACGTTTCTATATTATTAGGTCTTAGTTAAGCAATGCATTTTGTTTTCATCTATTAATTGTACCTTTGCCGCTTCAAAATAGACTATGGAATACGCAGAAAATATATTGGGAACCATCGGTAACACGCCCATGGTAAAAATCAACAAAATAATTGGGGACATTCCCGCTTTGGTGCTCGCCAAATACGAAACTTTTAATCCCGGCAACTCGGTAAAGGATCGAATGGCGGTAAAGATGATTGAAGACGCCGAAGCAGACGGAAGATTAAAACCCGGCGGCACAATCATTGAAGGAACTTCCGGCAACACGGGAATGGGCCTCGCACTGGCCGCAATCGTAAAAGGCTATAAAATGGTCTGTGTAATCAGTGACAAACAGAGCAAGGAAAAGATTGATATTCTAAAAGCCGTGGGAAGTAAGGTCATTGTTTGCCCCACAAACGTTGCCCCCGAAGATCCGCGCAGTTATTATTCTACTTCCAAACGCTTGGCGGAGGAAACGCCCAATAGTTGGTATGTAAACCAATACGACAATCTTAGCAACACAAAGGCACACTACGAAAGCACCGGCCCAGAAATCTGGAAGCAGACCGATGGAAAGGTAACTCATTTTGTGGTAGGTGTTGGTACTGGGGGAACAATTAGCGGTGTAGGGAAATATTTAAAAGAGAAAAATCCAAATGTAAAAATCTGGGGAATCGATACCTACGGAAGTGTTTTCAAGAAATACCACGAAACGGGAATTTTTGACGAAAACGAAATCTATCCCTACATCACCGAAGGGATTGGCGAGGATATCCTTCCAAAGAATGTTGATTTCAGTGTTATCGATGGTTTTGTAAAAGTAACCGATAAAGATGCAGCAATCTATACACAAAAGCTTGCTAAAATGGAAGGTTTCTTTTTGGGGAATTCTGCCGGAGCGGCTATTAAAGGTTTACTTCAACTAAAAGACAAATTCAAAAAAGATGATGTTGTCGTTGTGCTTTTCCACGATCACGGCAGCCGTTATGTGGGCAAAATGTACAATGACGAGTGGATGCGCGAGCGCGGTTTTGTGGAAGATGAGGTGAAAAATGCTTCCGATTTAATTCAAGGGCACGCAGATAAACCTTTAATTACCGTAAAAACCGAAGAGCTTGTTAGTCACGCTATTGAACGTATGAAGAAATTCAAAATCAGTCAAATCCCTGTGGAAGATAGCACTGGGTTTGTAGGCGCTTTGGATGAAACCGATTTGCTTCGGAAATATCTTGAAAACAAAAACGTAGCCGACCTGTTTATAAAAGATGTAATGCACAAACCTTTCCCAATTGTAAAGAAAAGCACAACTGTTGAAGAAATTTCGAAGTTAATTCACAAAGAAAACAATGCGGTTTTGGTAGATATGGGAGATGGAAATTATAACATAATTACAAAGCACGATATAATTAGTGCGCTTTGATAGATTGCTAAACCTTTTGCGACATAGTGATTTTGCGAGAAATATGGCACGCAAAGCCGCCAAGTCGCAAAGCAAAAAAAATATATGAATTTATCTGAAAACCAAATAGCCGCTATAGTGGTTGATTGTTGTTATCATATTCATATTGATTTAGGACCTGGGTTATTGGAATCTGTTTATGAAGAAGTTTTGTTTCATGAGTTAAAGTCTAAAGGGCTGAATATTGAAAAGCAAAAACCTTTGCCAGTGGTTTGGAAAGACTTGAAATTGAATCTTGGATTTCGGACGGATTTGATAATAGAAAATAAAGTGATTATTGAAATAAAATCCGTAGAAGAGATACATCCCGTTCATCCGAAACAATTATTGACTTATTTGAAATTGACGGGATTGAAATTAGGATTGCTTATTAATTTTAACAGCCCGTTGATTAAATCTGGAATAATAAGAATAGTAAACAACTTGTAAACCTTTGCAACTTTAACTAGATAAATGGTGCGCATAGTTCATATTACTTATTGAATGTTTTTCTCTTTGCGTCTTCGCGACTTTGCGAGGAAATCGTACCGCCTTTGCGAGAAAATGTTCAAATGTGCTGGTAAATATGGAATTTCGAAGTATTTTTATATTGTAATGAAAAACGAAGCCAAAAAATTATTTCGCTTTTTGCGCACCAAACCGGTGCCTGCAAATACCAATGAAATATTGGCACTGGAACGTACAAAGCTTGCCAATGAGCGTACCTTGCTTTCCTACATTCGCTCTTCCTTATATCTTCTTTTGGGCGGAATAGGTATTTTACAATTAAAAGACTTTGAAAGCATACAATGGATCGGGTATGTGGCTCTGGCAGTTTGTGTAATTTTTCTGGCGATTGGTATTTTTAGGTACGTATTGCTATCCCGAAGACTTTACAAATGGAACCGTATTCTTTTTGTAGATACTATTTCGGAAAAGGTTGAAAAACAGGCTGATTCTGAAAAAAATTCATAAAAAGTAGCAGTTTAGGGCAATCAATTTTTCTTATCTTTATAGCTCAGTTTAAAACTCCCCGTTAATTTATATTTCAGATGAAAGAAGATTTTCTGCACTACGTGTGGAAATTTCAGAAGTTTGAAGTGGGTAGTTTTTACACTTCTGATAATGAAAGTCTCCACATAAAAAATCCAGGGAGCCACAATTTAAATTCGGGGCCTGATTTTTTTAATGCCCAAATTGAATTAAACGGGCAGCTCTGGGCAGGCAATGTAGAAATACATTTAAAATCTTCAGATTGGTACGCACATGGCCACGAAACCGATGCAGCTTATGACAATGTAATCCTTCACGTAGTGTGGGAGCACGACGCTGAAATTTATAGAAAAGACGGCTCTATAATTCCCACATTTCCTGTAAAAAACCATATTCCCAAATCTACTGTGGAGCAATATCAAAAATTATTTTCGAAAGGAAAAAAGTGGATTAATTGTGAAAATGAATTAGCCGCCGTAGATACTTTCACTTTTCAAAATTGGCTGGAACGCCTTTATTTTGAAAGGCTTCAGAAGAAAGAAAAAATACTTCTCAAAGAACTGAAAGCTACTCAAAACCACTGGGAAAGTCTGCTTTTCAGAATGCTCTGCAAAAATTTTGGATTGAAGGTGAACGGCGATTCCTTTTTCAGTATTGCAAAATCAATTGATTTTTCCGTAGTAAAAAAATGCAGCCAAGAGCGGCAGGATTTGGAAGCACTGTTAATTGGGCAGGCGGGTTTATTGGAAGGAGAGACGGAAGATTGGTATTATAAAACTTTAAAATCACGCTATACTTATTTGGCACGCAAATTTAAACTGAACAATGAGAATGTAATAGCGCCCAAGTTTTTTAGGTTGCGGCCGCCAAATTTTCCGACGGTGCGGTTAGCGCAATTGGCGATGCTATATTCCGAGCGTCAAAACTTATTTTCGCACGTGATGGAAACACACGATTTAAACGGATTTTATAAACTATTTGATGTTTCATGTGGCGAATATTGGGATTCGCATTATAATTTTGGAATTGGTTCGTTGGGGCGTAAAAAACGAATTACCAAGAAATTTATTGATCTTCTTCTTATAAATACCGTCCTTCCATTAAAATTTTGCTATGCCATACAAAATGGCAAGGATGCTACAGAAGAGATATTGCAGTTGGCTTCCGAAATTCCTTCCGAAGAAAATTCAATTGTAAAGAAATTCAATTCAATCAATACCATTTCAAAAAAGGCTTGGCATAGCCAGGCGTTGCTTCAACTAAAAAATGAATATTGCGATAAAAATAACTGTTTGCAATGTGCGGTTGGGAATGTTATTCTAAATTCGAGCCTCAATTTGAAAACGTAGAACTAATTTGGCCCATAATTTTTTCTATGTGAAGATTTTACATATTTCGTTAAAAGATGTATTTTGCGAGTATGTTGCAGGCTATTTATTCCATTCGATATTTCTTCGAGAAACGAGGTTTTTACGTATCGTCGCGTTTAGCCGAAAGGTTGGGAATGCGCGCTAAAAGCGTTCGGTTATTTTTTATTTATGTTTCTTTTGCCACCTTAGGTGCCGGCTTTGCAATCTATCTTACTCTAGCCTTTATTTTAAGGTTAAAGGATTTGGTAAACACCAAACGAACCTCTGTTTTTGATTTATGAAACAATTTTTCAGCTCTAAAATTACCGTTGCAATATTACTTTTAATAGTGGTGTTTATGACGGGGGTTGTAGGCTTTCACTTTTTTTCGGATTACAGTTGGATAGATGCTTTTTACATGACCGTAATTACGGTAACTACGGTAGGTTATGGCGAAGTAATGCCGCTGAGCCCGAGTGAAAAAGTTTTTGTTTCGCTTCTTATCATTTCCAGTATCTTTATAGTTGGTTATGCCATTTCAGTAATAACGGAATATATTTTAAGCAAGAACATAGGAATTTTAAGACAGAAAAAAGTGCAGAAAAAATTGAAGTCAATGCATAATCATATAATTGTTTGCGGCTATGGCCGAAACGGAAAGCAAGCAGCCCAAAAGCTATCGGCCTACAATCGCCCTTTTGTTATAATTGAAAAAGACGAAGAGGTTATTTCGCGATTTTCTGAAGACGGTTTGCTATTTGTGTTGGGAAATGCAATAGAAGATGAAACCTTGTTAAAGGCCGGAATAGAAAGGGCTTCTACCTTAATTTGTGCCACACCTAACGATGCAGATAATTTGTTTATTGTGCTCTCTGCACGGCAGATGAATAAGAAATTGCAAATAATTAGTAGGGCTAGCGAAGAAACAAGTTATAAAAAACTAAAACTAGGGGGCGCAGATAATGTAATTATGCCCGATAAGATAGGTGGCGACCATATGGCTTCTTTAGTTGTAGTGCCAGATTTGGTTGAGTTTTTAGATAATTTAACGGTGGCCGGTGAACAGGATAGTATTAATGTAGAGCAGATTCCTTTTGAGAAAATGTGCCCTCACGGCAAAGAGCAGGCTATTCGTGATTTGGATGTGCGAAAAAAAACGGGCTGTTCCATTATTGGGTATCGCTCTCCAACGGGCGAATACATAGTTAATCCTGAACCTTCGTTAATCTTGAAGAAAAGTTCCAAATTAATATTGATTGGGCGCCCCGATCAGATAGAAAGTCTTAAAAGGGAATACGGTGTTTAACCATTTCATGGAGTTAATTTTTTGGTGTGACCTTTAAAAATTACACATGAAAATAATCTCCCGACTGCATAATATTTCTGAAATCATCGTGATAGAAAATATAGATTTTTAATCAGTATTGTCCGATTAAAAATCATGTTTTTCCCCTACGGGACATTTGTTTAGGTGCGATCTCTTGATTACCAATATTTTGCCCAGCTGGAGCAGTATGCCGTTAGGCATTAAATATGGGTAAAAAAATAGAGCCCCGTCAATTCCTAGTCCCGTAGGGACTACATATAATATGGGGTTTTCCAGAGTTAGTCATTACTTTTATCGGACAACAATGATTTTTAATGTGTGATTTAAAGAAAGTATATTTATCATTAAATCCTTGGAAATAGAGTTTTAAACTGATTGGAGAGTTAATAATTATATAAATATTAATAATACGTTAACAAATTTATGTGTATTTTTTTGAAATTGTAATATTTTTTAATCATCTTGCTTCGCTTTACTACAAAAGCGTTTCATCCTAAAAATATACTATGAGGAAACTTCTTCTTTCGCTAATTGTTTTTTTAATTCCATTACTCACATTCGCACAGCAAACAACCACTTCCCAAAAGGTTGATGAAATCTTTAAAGATTATACGGGATGGTTTGTAGATCTTATTTTTTACGAAATTCCATTCTCTGATACTTTTCAGATTCCCTGGGTTTTAATAGTACTTGTTGGTGGAGCTACATATTTCACCATTTATTTTAAACTTATAAACTTCACTGGTTTTGCTACGGCTGTTAGGGTAGTGCGTGGAAAATACGAAGACATTGAAAAACACGGGGCCGACACGCTCTATGGAGACGTTACCCCGAACGAACAGGAAAACCTTATTGAAACTATTCGCGACGACAGTGCCGATGGTGAAGTTAGTCACTTTCAGGCTTTAACCGCAGCCCTCTCGGCTACCGTTGGCTTAGGAAATATTGCAGGAGTTGCCGTGGCATTATCTATTGGTGGCCCCGGAGCTACTTTTTGGATGGTCTTGGCAGGTTTATTAGGGATGGCTTCTAAGTTTGCCGAATGTACCCTTGGGGTAAAATTTCGCGACGTAGGACCAGATGGCACGGTATACGGAGGCCCGATGTACTACCTTAAAAAAGGTTTATCGCAAAAAGGAATGGGCGGTCTAGGTAAAGTATTGGCTGTTCTTTTTGCCATATTTGTTATTGGTGGTTCTTTTGGTGGCGGAAATATGTTTCAGGCAAACCAAGCCGCAGCACAATTCGTGCAACTTTTTGATCTGCAGGACACCAGTGCAGCAATATGGTTTGGTATTGTAATGGCAATTATAGTTGCCGTAGTTATTATTGGAGGTATAAAGCGTATTGCCAAAGTAACCGAAAAAATAGTGCCGTTTATGGCTGGAATATATGTGTTGGGAGCTTTGGTAATTTTGGTGGCAAATTACCACCACATTGGCGACGCCTTCGCCTTGATTTTTGAAGGTGCATTTTCTGGTTTGGGTATTGCTGGAGGTTTGGTTGGTGTTATGATTCAGGGAATACGCCGTGGCGCATTTTCCAATGAAGCCGGAGTAGGGTCGGCTGCAATCGCCCACTCGGCGGTGCGTACTAAGTATCCAGCTTCCGAAGGAATTGTGGCTCTATTAGAACCTTTTATAGATACGGTGGTAATATGTACAATGACTGCCTTGGTAATTGTAATAACCAATTTTGATAATAATATTCTTCAATATGGCGTTGAGGTAAAAGAAGGGGTAGAATTAACAGCAACTGCTTTTGATAGCGTTATTCCGCACTTTTCGGTAGTACTTACCGTAGCGGTTATTTTGTTTGCTTTTTCAACCATGATTTCGTGGTCGTATTACGGTATGCAAGGTTGGGTGTATCTCTTTGGAAGAGGTAAGGTTACCGAACTTGTGTATAAATTGTTATTTTGTATCTTTATCTGGGTTGGGTCGGTAATTAGTCTTGGCTCCGTAATTAATTTCTCTGACGCCATGATATTTGCAATGGTGGTGCCAAACATTATTGGAGTGGTACTATTAACGCCAGTAGTTAGAAAGGAACTAAACCGCTATATGAAAGCAATAAAAATTAAACACGATGCCCTTGACGACGGTTTAGAAGATTTGCAGAAGCATATGTAAATTGTAAAATATATGGAATTAAAATCCCACTTCACGTTTAGCAAACAGCAACGAAGTGGGATTTTGCTTTTGTTGCTATTTATCGTTGCCTTGCTATGTGTATTTTGGTTTGTAGATTTTTCGGAAGAAGACGTTCTGGATACAACTTCAACTGAAATCATTTTGCTACAAAACGAATTGGATTCGCTTAGATTGGTTGCAATAGAAAATAGAAAACCTAAGATATATCCTTTTAATCCAAACTTTATAACCGATTATAAAGGCTATGCCTTAGGAATGTCTAACCAGGAAATTGATAAATTGCTGCAATATCGAAATGCTGGAAATTGGATTAATTCTACGGCAGATTTTAAAAAAGTAACCGGCGTTTCAGATTCTTTGTTGGACGAATTGAGTCCGTTCTTCAAATTCCCCGAATGGGTTACCAATCCGAAACCAAAAGCAGATTTTAAAGATTATAATTCGGAAAAGGGCTTTTCTGAAAAACCTTTCGCCCAAAAAATTGATCTCAACAAAGCTACCGAAGAACAATTACAGCAAGTAAGTGGCATTGGGGAAGCATTGAGCAGGCGAATTATTTCGTATCGCGAAAAGATTGGCGGATTTTCAAGCGATATCCAATTAAACAGCGTTTATGGTTTAGAACCTACTGTAGTACGACGAACGCTTAATCTATTCACGGTAAAAACGCCTAAAAAGATTTCAAAAATAAATATAAATACGGCCTCTGCCTCAGACATTTCAACTATACCCGGAGTATCGTTTAAAATGGCTAAAAATATCTGGGAATACCGACGTCTTCGCGAAAAAATAAACAGTATTCAAGAACTGGATAAAATTGAAGGAATGACTGAAAGAAAGTTACGCCTAATTCAGTTATATTTGTCCGTTGAGTAAATTTTCTAATTCGCCGAAAGGCTTATAAATAATAGATTTAGACCAGTATGAATAACATGTATTTTACAGAGGAGCACGAATTTTTCAGAAAGAGTTTTCAAGATTTTCTTCAAAAGGAAGTTGTGCCGCACATTGAAAAGTGGGAAAAAACCGGACATATTGAGCGCTTTATTTGGGAGAAATTTGGTGAAATGGGCTACTTCGGAATCTATCAGCCCGAAGCCTACGGTGGCATGGATCTCGATCTTTTTTACACTGTAATATTTCTGGAAGAACTTCAAAAAATAAATAGTGGCGGATTTGCAGCTGCAATGTGGGCGCACGCATATTTAGCGATGACGCACCTTAAAAAAGAAGCGAACCACGAACAAAAGGAAAAATATTTAGCCCCCAGTATTACAGGTGAAAAAATAGGATGCCTTTGCATTACCGAACCCTTTGGTGGAAGTGATGTTTCGGGTATGCGAACCACCGCCGTAAAACAAGGCGATAGCTATATTTTAAATGGTTCAAAAACCTTTATTACCAATGGCGTTTACAGCGATTATTTAATTGTGGCGGCAAAAACCGCACCCGAATTGGGCAATAAAGGCATTAGTATTTTTGTGGTAGATAGAGACACTAAAGGGGTTTCGGCAACTAAACTGGACAAGCTAGGATGGAGAGCCAGCGATACTGCCGAAATAGCCTTTGATAATGTTACAATACCGCTTACAAATTTAATGGGTGAGGAGAACGCTGGCTTTCCTTACATTATGCAGCATTTTGCTTTAGAAAGGTTGATTATGGGTATAAACGCCCACGCTCGTAGTGAGTTTGCATTGGAGTACACCATTCAATATATGAAAGAGCGAACTGCGTTTGGAAAAAGCATTTCTAAATTTCAGGCCTTGCGTCATAGAGTGGCACAACTTGCCAGTGAAATTGAAGTGAGCAAAACCTTTAATTATGTTACGGCTAAACGTTTAAACGATGGCGAATATGTAGTAAAGGAAGCTACAATGAGCAAGCTAATTTCTACTAAAGTTGCCGATGAGGTAATGACCGAATGTCTGCAGTTTTTAGGCGGTTATGGATATATGGAAGAATATCCGTTGGCGCGTTTACTGCGCGACAGTAGGCTAGGGCCAATAGGTGGCGGAACTTCTGAAATACTTAAGGAAATTATTTCAAAAATGGTTATTGAAGGGAAAGAGTATAAGCCTGCAACTTAAAATTATAACCTAAACTTTAAGAATGAAGAATATCAGGAAAAGTCATTTTCTCACACTACTATTTTTTTTAATTACCGCAGCAACTTTTGCTCAAAGTGAGCTAAAAGGAAAAGTAGCCGATTTTTTAACCTTTCAACCCATTGAAAGCGCCAGTGTGTACATTAAAAATACCACCGTAGGTTCCATAACTAATGCCGATGGAAATTTCGTTTTAAAAGTGCCACAACAAAACTTGCAGGATACCTTGGTTATTTCGTCCATCGGGTACAAAAGTTTTAATGTAGTAATCACTGAATTTGAAAACGGCTCCGATATTTATTTGGAAGAAGATGTTGCTTCCTTAGATGAAGTTGTAATAGTTGCAGATCCGCGCCCTACTACCGGCAATGGTATTGTGCAAAAAGCCATTGAAAAACTTCCGGGCAATTTGCCTGAAGTTGCGTATCTGCAAAAAGGATTTCTTCGTCATAAAGAACGCAATAAAAAGGAATACAAATGGCTTATTGAAAGCGCTATAACTTTATACGATTCCAGCTATGCAGCCGGGGCAAAAAATTATTTAAAAATAAATGTAGACGAAACCCGCAAAAGCTACGATCTACGAGATATAGACAGTCTGTTTACGTATTCGGCCTATTTAAAGAGCATCGGGTCTAAGGCCGGAAATATTAATAAAAATACCGTAAAAACTTCAGCTTTAATTGAAGCCATAAAATGGAACGACAGCCGAGTAAATGGTTTGGGCAATCTATTTAAAGGGAGGCTTAATATAGTTAGAAATTCGGATGTTTCGGGGGCTTTGTTCGGTACAAATACTTTGGAAATGCACCAGTTTAAATTAGATACAATTTTAGTAGATAACGGTAGAAAACTCTATAAAATTAAAATTGAAAAAGGTGCAGATTTTGTAGGCTTAAGCACGCCTAATATTTATAATGAAGGTTTTGAACCCAAAGGGTGGATTTATATTTATTACGACAATTACGCCATTAAAAAAGTGGAATACGAACTAATTGCTGCATCCGATGTTCAAAAAAGAAGGAGCAAAAGTCTTTTTGATACGCAAACAATCCATAAACTTGTTATAACGTATAAGGACTATAACGGAAAAATGTACCCCAATTATGTGTATTACGAAACGCCAAAACTTGTAAATACGGGCGACCGATCTTCCGATAGAATAAAAACTGAAGCCGAACCAGGCTTTGATAAGGGCGAGCAATACTACTATACTGTTCAAGAAATTTTATTTACCGATATAATCCGTGACCCAGAATTGGTAAGCCAAGAATTGCTTCAAAACAACTGGGATGCAGATGTTTTTTCCAGCAAACCCTACAATGCTCTTTTCTGGGAAAATTACAACGTATTGTTGGAGAGTAAAGAAGAGCAGAAGCTTATTCAGGATTTGAGCAAACGTGCTTCATTGTATAAAGAGTGATTTTTTTTAAATTCTGTGTTTGTAATTCAATATTAAATATTACTTTTGCCGACCTAAAGAGAGGAGGTGATGACACTATGTTAATTATACCAGTTAAAGACGGAGAAAATATCGACAGAGCGCTAAAGCGTTTTAAGCGTAAATTTGATCGTACAGGAACAATGCGCCAATTGCGTGCGCGACAAGCTTTCACAAAGCCTTCAGTTAAGAAGAGAGCGCAAATGCAGAAAGCACAATATATTCAGAACTTAAGAGATCAGGAAGAAATCTAGTATTTCTTTTTTGAAGAGAGAATCTAAAAATCCGTTGGAACTAATTTCCATCGGATTTTTTTTATGGGTGAAAGCCATTGGGTTGTTAAGTTATTGCGTTATTTTTAGGATCTCGTAACTAAAATGGAATTGTTAACGAAACTAGCAAAATGTCTTTTCAAGCTTTTACAGATTATCTCCAACTCGAAAAAAAGTATTCGCCAAACACCATAACTGCTTATTTAAAAGATTTGCGCGATTTTGGGAAATTTGCTTCGGACGAATATCAGTATGCCAATATTGATACGGTAAATTATGCAATTGTACGTAGTTGGATTGTAATGCTTGTAGATTCGGGTATTTCAAATCGTACGGTAAACCGAAAAATATCCTCGCTTAATACCTATTATAAGTTTCTGTTGAAAATAGGGCAGATAGAGGTTAATCCGTTGGCAAAGCACAAATCGCTTAAAATTTCAAAAAAAATTCAAGTGCCATTTTCAGAAACCGAAATTAGTAGCGTGCTGGAATTCCTAGCATTGCAAAGTGATTTTATAGGATTGCGCGACCGGTTAATTGTAGAGCTTTTTTATTCTACAGGAATTCGAAGGGCAGAATTAATTAATATAAAGTTAAGCGACGTATCACTTTCACAAAAAACAGTAAAAGTATTGGGCAAACGGAACAAAGAGCGCATTATGCCACTTTTGCCCATAGTAATACAAACCATAGAGGCGTATGTGCCCCATCGAAACCAACTGGAAAACAGCAACGATTCGGAATACCTATTTCTTACCCAAAAAGGGGTTAAAATCTACGAAAATCTTGTTTATCGTATTATAAATTCATACTTTAGTAAAACTTCAGAAAAGGTAAAGAAGAGTCCGCATATTTTGCGGCATTCTTTTGCTACCCATCTTTTAAATGAAGGAGCAGATATAAATGCGGTAAAGGAGTTGTTGGGTCATTCCAGTTTAGCTTCTACCCAGGTTTACACACAAAACAGTATAGCAAAATTGAAAGAAGTTTATAAAAGCTCCCATCCACGAAACTAAAAAATTGAGACAGACTTATGGCATAAAAATACGTAACGTATAAACTTAAAAAATTATATAATATGAAAGTAAACGTACAAACTCCCAATTTTGCAGCGAAAGAGGAACTTTTAGTATTTGTAGAAAAAAAGTTGTCTAAGCTAGAGCAGTATTACGATAAAATAGTATTTGCAGATGTATTTTTAAAAGTTCAGAAAACAAGTGAGAAGGAAAATAAAATCGTAGAAGTATTGCTAAGTTTGCCTGGCGATGAGGTTATGGTGAAAAAAGAAGCAAAAACCTTTGAAGAGGCTACAGATGAAGTTGTTAAGGCGATGGAGCGACAGCTAAAAAAAAGAAAGCAAAAACAAAAAGCATATTTATAGTATTATTTTTTAGAAAAAGTTTTGTAGAAAAAATAATTTCTCTACATTTGCAGTCCGTTAGAAATAGCGGACTTTTTTATGGCTGAAAAACAGTCTTAAAAAGAGGTCAAAAAGCCGATGTAGCTCAGCTGGCTAGAGCAGCTGATTTGTAATCAGCAGGTCGTGGGTTCGAGTCCCTCTATCGGCTCAATAATTCAGAATTATGAATTCGGAATTATGAAAAGTAAAAAGTAGATTTTTAAATCTGCAAGTTCATTAGGATTATTGAAAGTTTTAGTTGTGAATTCTGCATTCTTAATTCATAATTGAAAAATTGGGGAGATACTCAAGCGGCCAACGAGGGCAGACTGTAAATCTGCTGACTACGTCTTCGCAGGTTCGAATCCTGCTCTCCCCACAAATGAGTGTATAGCTGAAAGAGGATCTTCGCAGGTTCTCCCGAAGCTTCGGGACTGCTCTCCCCACAAATGAGTGTATAGCTGAAAGAGGATCTTCGCAGGTTCTCCCGAAGCTTCGGGACTGCTCTCCCCACAAATGAGTGTATAGCTGAAAGAGGATCTTCGCAGGTTCTCCCGAAGCTTCGGGACTGCTCTCCCCACAAACAATTTTTGCTTAGGCAGAAATTGAAAAAATCAAATTTCAATAAACAAATTCCAAATGGGTTTGCTTGATGTTTGAAAATAGTTCTTTAATAGATTGGAAAATATCTTTTTTGGTTAAATTCTTAATCAATTTCAATTTCCGTTGGAATTTGGGATTTGTTATTTGGAATTTATTCAAAAAATTGCGGGAGTAGCTCAGTTGGTAGAGCGTCAGCCTTCCAAGCTGAATGTCGCCGGTTCGAACCCGGTCTCCCGCTCAAGAAAGTTCTTTAAAATGTGTAGATATTGTTTTTTACAATATTTCCATAAAAATTTAGAGAGCAGGGTACTAGGTTTATGCCGAGTGCAGTCTAGGTAATCCCGGTCTCCCGCTCTAAAAAGTTATAGGTTAAGTTTTTTTTATAATAATCTTGACTTATAGGCTTTAAACTGTCACCCTGAGCGCAGTCGAAGGGCAGAAACCAAAAACGCCGGTGTAGCTCAGGGGTAGAGCGTTTCCTTGGTAAGGAAGAGGTCATGGGTTCAATTCCCATCATTGGCTCAAGTTGTAAATACAATAGAACACTAATATATAACTAAGATTAAAACTAATACAAAATGGCAAAAGAAAAATTCGATCGGTCAAAACCACACTTAAATATTGGTACAATTGGACACGTAGATCACGGAAAAACAACCACTACTGCAGCTATTACTAAAGTTTTGGCGGATGCAGGATATTCAGCAGCGACATCATTTGATCAAATTGATAATGCGCCAGAAGAAAAAGAAAGAGGTATTACAATTAACTCTTCTCACGTAGAGTATCAAACAGCTAACCGTCACTACGCACACGTTGACTGTCCTGGTCACGCGGATTACGTAAAAAACATGGTTACTGGTGCTGCCCAAATGGACGGTGCTATTCTTGTAGTTGCTGCTACAGATGGTCCAATGCCACAAACACGCGAGCACATCCTTTTAGGTCGCCAAGTAGGTATTCCTAGAATTGTTGTGTTTATGAATAAAGTAGACTTAGTTGATGACGAAGAGTTGTTAGAATTAGTTGAAATGGAAATCCGTGACCTTCTTAACTTTTACGAGTACGATGGTGATAACGGACCCGTAGTTCAAGGTTCTGCTCTTGGTGCACTTAACGGTGAGCAAAAATGGGTAGATGCGCTTCTTAAATTAATGGAAGAAGTTGATCAATGGATTGAAGAGCCAGTTCGTGATATCGAGAAGCCTTTCTTGATGCCTATCGAAGACGTTTTCTCAATTACTGGTCGTGGAACTGTTGCTACAGGTCGTATCGAAACTGGTATTGCTAAAACTGGAGATCCAGTTGAAATCATCGGTATGGGAGCTGAAAAATTAACTTCTACAATTACTGGTATTGAAATGTTCCGTCAAATCCTTGATAGAGGTGAAGCTGGTGATAACGCTGGTATCCTACTTAGAGGTATTGAAAAAACACAGATATCTAGAGGTATGGTTATTACTAAGCCAGGTTCTGTAACTCCACACGCTAAATTCAAAGCTGAGGTTTATATCCTTAAGAAAGAAGAAGGTGGGCGTCACACTCCATTCCACAACAACTACCGTCCACAGTTCTACGTTCGTACAACTGACGTAACTGGAACAATTATGCTTCCTGATGGTGTTGAAATGGTTATGCCTGGTGATAACTTAACTATTACTGTTGAGTTGCTTCAACCAATCGCAATGAATGTAGGTCTTCGTTTCGCTATCCGTGAAGGTGGACGTACTGTAGGTGCAGGTCAGGTAACTGAAATTTTAGAATAATTATTATATCATTAAAAGTTCTGGGTGTCTCGAATTTACTTCGAGATACCTTGGCTTTTAAAGTGGGTTTAACCAATCTGTTGGTCTGTAAACCTGTGTTGTAATTCAGATTGCTGAATTAAAAATAGTTTAACGCTCGCATACTAATCGGGAGTAAAACTAAAAGAAAGATAAAATAGAAATATTTATCTACGGGTTTAGCTCAGTTGGTAGAGCACTGGTCTCCAAAACCAGGTGTCGTGAGTTCGAGTCTCGCAACCCGTGCTAAATATCTGCTAAAACAGGTAGCCCAAAATTTGGGAACAAGAAATTTTAATAGCGACGTCATGGTAAACTATATTACAGAATCGTATAAAGAACTTAAAAATCACGTTACCTGGCCTACGTGGGCAGAAGCGCAGAAGTTAACTGTTATTGTAGCGGTTTTTTCTGTTCTCTTGGCTTTGGCTGTATGGGGTGTAGATACCGTTTTCAGCAAAGTGGTCGGAATATATTTTGATTGGATCAAGTCGTAAAAAAATGACCGAAACAACAAATACAAAAAAGTGGTACGTAGTCCGTTCAGTTAGTGGGCAGGAAAACAAGATTAAATCGTATATCGAAAGCGATATTAAACGATTGGGCCTTGAAGATTATGTTGATCAGGTGCTGGTACCTACTGAAAAGGTAATTCAAATTCGCAACGGAAAAAAGGTAAACAAAGAACGTGTTTACTTTCCGGGCTATATAATGATCCAAGCTAACTTAGGGGGTGAAATTCCACATATTATAAAATCTATAAATGGGGTAATTGGCTTTTTGGGTGAAACCAAAGGTGGAGACCCTGTGCCGCTCAGACAATCTGAAGTAAACAGAATGTTAGGTAAAGTAGATGAGCTATCTGTAAAAGACGATAGTGTAAATATACCTTTTACCATTGGCGAAACCGTAAAAGTTATAGATGGTCCATTTAACGGATTTAACGGAACGGTAGAAAAAATTAATGAAGAAAAACGCAAACTCGAAGTAATGGTGAAGATTTTCGGAAGAAAAACACCACTGGAATTGAGTTATATGCAAGTAGAAAAAGTTTAATTGTTACGCTTAATAGGTTTTTTCGAAGGCTTCCACTTTTGAATAACCACATCAAAAATTAGAAATGGCAAAAGAAATCAGTAAAGTAGTTAAGTTGCAAGTTCGTGGAGGTGCTGCTAACCCATCACCACCAGTAGGACCTGCTCTTGGTGCTGCCGGTGTTAACATCATGGAGTTCTGTAAGCAGTTTAATGCCAGAACCCAGGATAAGCAAGGAAAGGTATTGCCAGTAGCGATCACGGTTTTTAAAGATAAATCTTTCGATTTTATCATTAAAACTCCACCCGCTGCCGTTCAAATACTAGAAGCTGCTAAAGCAAAAAAAGGCTCCGGTGAACCACACGCAAAAAAAATAGCCACAATCTCTTGGGACCAAATTAAAACGATCGCGGAAGATAAAATGCCCGATCTTAATGCATTTACCATCGAGTCTGCTATGAAAATGGTAGCTGGTACTGCACGTTCTATGGGAGTTAAAGTAAAAGGTGATGCACCTTTTTAATTTGAAAAAAGAAACTATAAAATGGCACGATTAACTAAAAAGCAAAAGGAAGCTAAACTAAAGGTAGAGGATAGAACCTATACCGTGGCCGAAGCTTCTGCTTTAATAAAAGATATCACCAGCGTAAACTTTGATGCTTCCGTTGACCTTGCAGTGCGCCTTAACGTAGATCCACGTAAAGCGAACCAAATGGTTAGAGGCGTTGTTACCCTTCCGCACGGAACCGGTAAAGACGTAAAAGTTTTGGCATTGGTAACTCCAGATAAGGAAGCCGAAGCCAAAGAAGCAGGAGCAGATTACGTAGGTCTTGATGAGTACCTCGACAAAATTAAAGGAGGATGGACAGATGTTGACGTAATTGTAACTATGCCAAGCGTTATGGGTAAATTGGGTCCTTTAGGACGTATATTAGGGCCTCGTGGCCTTATGCCAAACCCTAAAACAGGTACAGTAACAATGGACGTTGCTAAAGCCGTTTCAGATGTAAAAGCTGGTAAAATCGACTTTAAAGTAGATAAAACCGGTATCGTACACGCAGCAATTGGAAAAGCATCTTTTGATGCCGAAAAAATTGCCGGAAACGCAAGAGAATTATTAACAACCCTCGTTAAACTTAAACCACAAGCGGCAAAAGGTATATACATTAAAAGTATTTATATGTCTAGTACTATGAGCCCAGGAGTTGAAGTTGACACAAAAAGGTTTACTGAGCAGTAAAAACTGGAAATTATGACAAGAGAAGAAAAATCACAAGTAATTGAAACGTTGACTGCACAGTTGTCTGATAGTGCTAATATTTATTTAGCAGATATTTCAGGCCTTAATGCAGGGAACACTACCAACCTTCGTCGTGCTTGTTTTAAAGCAGGTGTGCAGTTGGCAGTGGTTAAGAACACGTTGCTTAAAAAAGCAATGGAGAGTTCTGATAAAGACTTTGGCGAATTAACAGAAATACTAAAAGGCAACACGTCTTTAATGTTTTCTGAAACAGGTAACGCACCTGCCAAGGTAATTAAAGAATTTAGAAAAAAATCTGATAAGCCGCTTTTAAAAGGAGCCTATATCCAAGAATCAATTTACGTTGGCGACAACCAATTGGATAGTCTGGTTGAACTTAAATCTAAAGACGAACTTGTTGGAGAAATTATCGGGTTGTTACAATCGCCTGCTAAAAATGTTATCTCGGCTCTTAAGAGTGGTGGTAGTACAATCGCGGGAATTGTTAAAACCTTATCCGAAAAAGAAGGATAAAACCTTTAAAACTCCTTTTTTAAATGGAGATTTAAAGAAATGGTATTGCACTAATTTAATTTATATAAACACAATTATTTTTAAAAACGATAGAAATGGCAGATTTGAAAGATTTCGCAGAACAATTAGTTAACTTAACAGTAAAAGAAGTTAATGAGTTAGCTACAATATTAAAAGACGAGTACGGTATAGAGCCTGCAGCTGCTGCAGTAGCTATGGCCGGACCTGCTGCTGGTGGTGGAGAAGCCGCTGAAGAGCAATCAGAATTCACAGTAATGTTGAAGGCTGCTGGTGGTTCTAAACTTGCAGTTGTAAAACTAGTTAAAGAATTAACTGGTGCTGGTCTTAAAGAAGCAAAAGAATTAGTTGATAGTGCTCCTTCTCCAATAAAAGAAGGTGTATCTAAAGATGAAGCAGAAGCTTTAAAAGCACAACTAGAAGAAGCTGGAGCTGAGGTTGAGCTTAAGTAAGCTTACAACGTTCCAAACCTTAAGGTTTAGGTCTTCCCGATAGTTCGGGAAAGGCCTAAACCATTTTGCGTATATAATGGTTAACCCCTTTTTTATACGTTTTTTCAATTTCATTTTAATTAAAATTCCGTCCATAGATGTCAGCAACGCAAACTGAAAGATTGAATTTTTCCTCTGTAAAAAATAAGCCGGATTACCCCGACTTTTTGGACATTCAGATTAAATCCTTTCAGGATTTTTTCCAGTTGGAAACCAAATCAGAAGAAAGAGGCCAAGAAGGATTGTATAAAACCTTTTTGGAAAATTTCCCGATTACCGATACCCGTAATCAATTCGTTTTAGAGTTTTTAGACTATTTCGTAGATCCACCAAGATATTCCATTCAGGAATGTATAGAACGTGGCCTTACCTATAGCGTCCCTCTTAAAGCGCGTTTAAAACTGTACTGTACAGATGCCGAACACGAAGATTTTGAAACTATCGTGCAGGACGTTTACCTCGGTACTATTCCTTACATGACCCCTAGCGGAACTTTCTGCATTAATGGGGCCGAACGTGTTGTGGTTTCACAACTTCACCGTTCACCTGGTGTGTTCTTTGGCCAATCTTTCCACGCAAATGGAACGAAGCTTTACTCTGCCCGTGTTATTCCTTTTAAAGGATCTTGGATTGAGTTTGCCACAGACATCAACAGCGTAATGTACGCCTATATAGATCGTAAGAAAAAATTACCTGTAACAACACTATTCCGTGCTATTGGCTTTGAAAGGGATAAAGATATTCTTGAAATATTTGACCTGGCAGAAGAAGTAAAAGCTTCAAAAACTGGACTTAAAAAATATATTGGCCGTAAACTTGCCGCCCGTGTACTTAAAACGTGGCATGAAGATTTCGTAGATGAAGATACCGGCGAGGTTGTATCTATTGAACGTAACGAAATTGTTTTAGACCGTGATACCGTTCTTGAAAAAGAGCACATTGATGAAATCATTGAATCTGGCTCAAAAACAATCTTGTTGCACAAAGAGGATAACCTATTGGCAGATTACGCCATTATTCACAATACACTGCAAAAAGATCCTACCAACTCCGAAAAAGAAGCGGTAGAACATATTTATAGACAACTTCGTAACGCTGAACCACCGGATGAAGAAACTGCGCGTGGCATTATACACAAACTTTTCTTTAGCGACCAGAGATATAACCTTGGGGAAGTAGGCCGTTACAGAATGAATAAAAAACTGGGTCTTGATATCCCTATGGACAAGCAAGTGCTTACCAAGGAAGATATTATTACCATTGTAAAATACTTAATCGAGCTTATTAATTCCAAAGCTGAGATTGATGATATTGATCACCTTAGTAACCGTCGTGTACGTACTGTAGGCGAACAACTTTCCCAGCAGTTTGGAGTAGGTCTGGCACGTATGGCACGTACCATCCGCGAACGTATGAACGTGCGTGACAACGAGGTGTTTACACCTATAGATTTGATTAATGCGAAAACACTTTCGTCAGTAATCAACTCTTTCTTTGGTACCAACCAGCTTTCGCAGTTTATGGACCAAACCAACCCACTTGCAGAGATTACGCATAAGCGTCGTCTTTCGGCACTTGGGCCTGGAGGTTTATCACGTGAAAGAGCAGGTTTTGAGGTTCGAGATGTACATTATACACATTATGGCCGACTTTGCCCAATTGAAACTCCAGAAGGACCAAACATTGGTTTAATATCTTCACTTTCTGTGTTTGCCAAAGTAAACAACCTAGGCTTTATTGAAACGCCATATCGAAAAGTGAATGATGGGAAAATTGATTTTAAAAATGAATCGATCTACCTTTCTGCTGAAGAAGAGGAAGATATGCACATTGCCCAAGCTAACATTCCATTGTCAGACAATGGAGTAATTGAAGCTGAAAAGGTTATTGCGCGTATGGAAGGCGATTTCCCATTGGTAGATCCAACTGTATTAAATTATGCAGACGTTGCACCAAACCAGATTGCTTCTATTTCGGCCTCGTTAATTCCGTTCCTTGAGCACGATGATGCTAACCGTGCTTTGATGGGCTCAAACATGATGCGCCAGGCGGTACCATTATTAATTGCAGATTCGCCAATCGTAGGAACAGGTCTTGAAAGACAAGTTGCTTCAGATAGTCGTGTGCTAATAAATGCCGAAGGTGATGGTGTAGTTGAATATGTTGATGCTAATGAAATTACTATAAAATACGACCGTACCGAAAACCAACGTATGGTTAGTTTTGATGCGGATGAAAAAACGTATCAACTAGTAAAATTCAGAAAAACAAACCAAAGTACTTCCATTAACCTAAAGCCTATTGTAAGTAAAGGCGATAGAGTGAAAAAAGGTCAGGTACTTTGCCAAGGATACGCTACCGAAAAAGGTGAATTGGCACTCGGACGAAATATGAAGGTTGCCTTTATGCCTTGGAAAGGGTACAACTTTGAGGATGCAATTGTTATTTCTGAAAAAGTAGTTCGCGAAGATATTTTTACTTCTATTCATATAGACGAATATTCGCTGGAAGTTCGCGATACCAAACTAGGTAACGAAGAATTAACGAACGATATTCCAAACGTATCGGAAGAGGCTACTAAAGATTTGGATGAGTATGGAATGATCCGTATTGGAGCCGAGGTAAAGCCCGGTGACATCCTAATCGGAAAAATTACGCCAAAAGGTGAAAGTGATCCTACGCCAGAAGAAAAATTGCTTCGCGCCATATTTGGTGACAAAGCAGGCGATGTAAAAGATGCTTCACTTAAAGCTTCACCTTCATTGCACGGTGTAGTCATAGAGAAAAAGCTTTTTGCCCGTGCCGTTAAAGACAAACGCAAGCGCGCAAAAGACAAAGAAGACATCGCAGAACTTGAAGCAAAATACGAAGCAAAATTTGTTGCACTTCAAGATGTTTTAGTTGAAAAGCTTTTCGCTATCGTAGGTGGAAAAACAGCACAAGGTATCAGCAATGATCTTGGTGAAATAGTTTTCCCTAAAGGAAAGAAATTTACATTAAAAATGCTTCACGCAGTTGACGATTACACTCACTTAATTGGAGGTACTTGGACAACCGATGATGAAACCAACGAATTGGTGGCAGATTTAATGCACAACTATAAAATTAAGGAAAACGATCTTCAAGGTAACTTGCGTAGAGAGAAGTTTACCATCTCTGTAGGTGATGAGCTTCCTTCAGGAATTTTGAAACTTGCCAAAGTTTACGTTGCTAAAAAACGTAAACTAAAAGTAGGAGACAAGATGGCGGGACGTCACGGTAACAAAGGTATTGTTGCACGTATTGTACGTGAAGAAGATATGCCTTTCCTCGAAGACGGAACCCCGGTAGATATCGTGTTAAACCCTCTTGGGGTACCATCGCGTATGAATATTGGGCAAATTTATGAAACGGTACTTGGATGGGCTGGTCAAAAATTAGGACGCAAGTATGCGACTCCAATTTTCGACGGAGCAACAATAGACCAGATTAATGAATTAACAGATGAAGCTGGAATTCCGAGATACGGGCATACCCATCTATTCGACGGTGGAACTGGTAAGCGTTTTGATCAACCTGCAACCGTAGGGGTAATCTATATGCTAAAACTAGGCCATATGGTTGACGATAAAATGCACGCACGTTCTATAGGGCCGTACTCACTTATTACGCAACAGCCGCTTGGTGGTAAAGCACAATTTGGTGGTCAGCGTTTTGGAGAGATGGAAGTTTGGGCGCTTGAAGCATACGGTGCATCCAGCACGCTTAGAGAAATATTGACTGTTAAATCTGATGATGTTATTGGAAGGGCAAAAACCTACGAGGCAATCGTAAAAGGCGAAACCATGCCAGAACCAGGATTACCAGAATCTTTCAACGTACTTATGCACGAATTGAAAGGCTTGGGTCTTGACATTAGATTAGAAGAATAACCCGAAGGGTTATTTCGGTCGAGGCGCAATGCATTGCGCCTCGACCACAATAAAACAAATAATCATTTTTTCAACATGATGAACAGAAATAAAGAAAACACAGTACAGAAATTCGATAAGATTTCTATTGGTTTGGCTTCTCCTGAATCTATTTTGGCAGAATCACGTGGCGAAGTATTAAAGCCCGAAACAATAAACTACCGTACGCACAAACCAGAGCGCGACGGTCTTTTCTGTGAGCGTATTTTTGGCCCTGTAAAGGACTACGAATGTGCCTGTGGTAAATATAAAAGAATCCGCTACAAAGGTATTGTTTGCGACCGATGTGGTGTTGAAGTAACGGAAAAGAAAGTACGTCGTGACCGTGTGGGGCATATTAATTTAGTTGTTCCCGTAGCACACATTTGGTACTTCCGTAGCCTTCCAAACAAAATTGGCTACCTTCTTGGATTGCCGTCTAAGAAACTGGATATGATTATTTACTACGAACGCTATGTAGTAATTCAGCCAGGTATTGCTAAATATGAAGGAGGAGAAGACGTTAAAAAAATGGATTTCCTTACCGAAGAAGAATATCTAGCAATTCTAGATTCAATTCCGGCAGAAAACCAATATTTGGAAGAAACCGATCCAAATAAATTTATTGCGAAAATGGGAGCAGAGTGCTTGATCGATCTTTTACAGAGAATTGATTTAGATACACTGTCATACAACCTTCGTCATAAAGCAAATAACGAAACTTCTAAACAACGTAAAACCGAAGCGTTAAAACGTCTTCAAGTTGTAGAAGCACTTCGCGATGCAAATAAAAACCGCGAAAATAAAGCCGAATGGATGATTATGAAAGTAGTTCCGGTTATTCCACCAGAATTACGTCCGTTGGTGCCACTTGATGGCGGTCGTTTCGCAACCTCAGATTTAAATGATCTTTACCGAAGAGTAATTATCCGAAACAACCGTTTAAAACGATTGATGGAGATAAAAGCTCCCGAAGTAATTCTCCGAAACGAGAAACGTATGCTTCAGGAATCGGTAGATTCATTGTTTGATAACACACGTAAATCTTCCGCAGTAAAAACAGATAGTAACAGACCCCTGAAATCTCTTTCAGATTCATTAAAAGGAAAACAGGGTCGTTTCCGTCAAAACTTGCTTGGTAAGCGTGTAGATTATTCAGCACGTTCGGTAATTGTTGTAGGCCCAGAATTAAAATTATTTGAATGTGGTCTTCCAAAAGATATGGCGGCCGAGCTTTACAAACCTTTTGTAATCCGTAAATTGATTGAAAGAGGAATTGTAAAAACCGTAAAATCTGCAAAGAAAATTATAGACAAAAAAGAGCCTGTAGTTTGGGATATTCTTGAAAATGTGTTAAAAGGCCACCCTGTTATGCTTAACCGGGCCCCTACATTGCACAGATTGGGTATTCAAGCTTTCCAGCCTAAATTAATTGAAGGAAAGGCAATCCAGTTGCACCCATTGGTATGTACCGCGTTTAACGCAGATTTTGATGGTGACCAAATGGCGGTTCACCTTCCACTTGGGCCAGAGGCAATTTTGGAATGTCAACTTTTAATGTTGGCTTCTCACAACATTTTAAACCCAGCAAATGGTTCGCCAGTTGCGGTTCCTTCACAGGATATGGTTTTGGGTCTGTATTATATGACCAAATTGAAAAAAACCATGGGCGATGTGGTTGTAAAAGGCGAAGGGCTTACCTTCTATTCAGCCGAGGAAGCAATAATTGCTTATAACGAAGGCAGAGTAGATCTTAATGCCGAGATTAAAATTCGTACCGAAGACTTCAACGAAGAAGGCGTATTAGCTAAACAAATTATTACTACTACTTTAGGAAGAGTAATCTTTAACGAAAAAGTGCCTGTTGAGGCTGGTTTTATAAATGAAGTATTGACCAAAAAATCACTTCGTGATATTATTGGTAAAATATTGAAAGTAACATCGGTACCTGCTACGGCTAATTTCCTTGATGAAATTAAAACCTTGGGGTATAAGTACTCTTTTGAAGGTGGCTTGTCCTTTAGCTTGGGCGATATTATTATCCCAGCCGAAAAGCAAACTATGATAGACAATGCCAATTCGCAAGTAGATGGCATTATCAATAGCTATAACATGGGGCTTATTACCAATAACGAACGTTATAACCAGGTAATTGATATTTGGACAGCAACCAACGCCGAACTTACCGAACTTTCTATGAAACGAATTCGCGAAGATCAGCAAGGTTTCAACTCTGTGTATATGATGCTTGATTCTGGTGCGAGGGGTTCTAAGGAGCAAATTCGCCAGTTAACAGGTATGCGTGGTTTGATGGCTAAGCCTAAAAAATCTAACTCCGGAGGTGGTGAAATTATTGAAAACCCAATTCTTTCCAACTTTAAAGAAGGTCTTTCAATTCTTGAATACTTTATCTCTACCCACGGGGCGCGTAAAGGTCTTGCAGATACCGCTCTTAAAACGGCAGATGCAGGGTACTTAACACGTAGATTAGTAGATGTTTCGCAAGATGTTATCATTAATATTGAAGACTGCTATACGCTTCGTGGCATTGAGGTTTCGGCCTTAAAGAAAAACGAAGAAGTAGTTGAAACTCTTGGAGCCAGAATCGTAGGGCGTACAGCTCTTAACGATGTTGTAAACCCACTTACCAAGGAATTATTGGTGGCTTCTGGCGACCATATTACAGAAGAAATTGCCGATGCAATTGAAGCGTCTCCTTTAGACAGTGTTGAAGTGCGTTCTGCGCTTACTTGTGAAGCTAAAAAAGGTATTTGTTCGCAGTGCTACGGTCGTAACCTTGCTACCAATAAAATGGTACAAAGTGGCGAAGCTGTAGGTGTTGTGGCGGCACAATCTATTGGTGAGCCAGGAACACAGCTTACACTACGTACCTTCCACGTTGGGGGTATTGCAGGTAACATTTCCGAAGAAAACAAATTAATTGTAAGATTTGACGGAAAAGCCGAAATTGAAGATCTTAAAACCGTTAAAGGCGAAGATAATCAAGGCAATACAGTAGATATTGTTATTTCTCGTACTTCTGAAATAAAACTTGTTGATAAGAAAACAGGAATTACACTAAGTACCAATAACATTCCATACGGTTCTACACTTAATGTGAAGGATGGCGATACGCTAAAAGCGGGCGATGTAGTATGTACTTGGGATCCTTATAACGGGGTAATTATTTCGGAATTTGCTGGAAAAATTAAATACGAAAACATTGTTCAAGGGGTAACCTATCAAGTTGAAATTGATGAGCAAACTGGTTTCCAAGAAAAGGTAATTTCAGAATCCAGAGATAAAAAACGTATTCCAACCCTGCAAATTTTAGGGAAGAAAGACGAAGTAATCCGTAGCTATAACTTGCCTGTTGGCGCCCACATTATGGTGGATGACGGCGACAAGATTAAGATTGGTAAAGTACTGGTGAAAATTCCTCGTAAGTCTGCAAAAGCAGGTGATATTACGGGTGGTCTTCCGCGAGTTACCGAACTTTTTGAAGCGCGTAACCCGTCAAATCCAGCAGTAGTTAGCGAGATTGATGGTGTGGTTTCTTTCGGAAAAATAAAACGTGGTAACCGCGAGATTATCGTTGAGTCTAAATTAGGCGAATTGAAAAAGTACTTGGTTAAACTTTCAAACCAAATTCTCGTTCAAGAAAACGATTATGTTCGTGCAGGAATGCCATTATCAGACGGATCTATTACACCAGAAGACATTCTTCGCATTAAAGGCCCATCTGCAGTACAGCAATATCTTGTGAACGAAGTTCAAGAGGTTTACCGTCTGCAAGGGGTAAAGATTAACGACAAACACTTTGAGGTTGTTGTTCGTCAAATGATGCGAAAAGTGAAAATTGAAGATCCGGGAGATACAACCTTTTTGGAGGATCAATTGGCGCATAAAGACGATTTTATTGAAGAGAACGATAAAATCTACGGAATGAAAGTAGTTACCAATGCAGGAGAATCTGAAAACCTAAAGGAAGGACAGATTTTATCGCCACGAATGCTTCGTGATGAAAACTCGTTGTTGAGAAGAAACGACAAAGAACTTGTTGAAGCTCGCGATGTGATTACCGCAACGGCAACTCCAGTACTTCAGGGTATTACGAGAGCGTCCTTACAGACCAAATCGTTTATCTCTGCAGCTTCCTTCCAGGAAACCACCAAGGTATTAAACGAAGCCGCAGTAGCTGGTAAAGTAGATACGTTGGAAGGCTTAAAGGAAAACGTTATTGTAGGTCATAAAATACCAGCCGGTACCGGTATGCGTAAGTATGATACTATAATCGTGGGTTCTAAACAAGAGCTGGAAGAAATGAATCAAGCAAAGCAAGAAGTAAATTATAATTAATATGTAGATCTGGTGCGGTAGAGACGCAAGGCATTGCGTCTCTACCGCCGCCTACAATTATATTTTAAAACGATTTAACGTCTAATCTCGATTCTATCGGGAGTAACATAAAAAAAATGGCTGATCAAAAAAAAGAAAAACCAAAGCAAAATCAGATAAACATTGAGCTGGACGCCGATGTGGCACAAGGTATTTACAGTAACTTGGCTATAATAAATCATTCAGTTTCTGAGTTTGTGGTAGATTTTGTTACCATTATGCCCGGAATACCTAAAAGCAAGGTGAAGTCTAGAATTATTTTAACCCCTCAACATGCTAAACGATTTTTAAAAGCATTGAATGACAACGTTAAACGCTTTGAAAACGCCCATGGCGAAATAAAGGATTATGAGCAACCGCCCATTCCTTTAAACTTTGGCCCTACGGGGGAAGCGTAATAAGGTATCTAAATAAATTTTTCAATAACCCCTTTAGCATTTTCTATGCTAAAGGGGTTATTTATTTTGGCAGGTAATGTCTTTATTTTTTGGAGAAGAGTAAAGTAATTATTCATCTAATTCAATACGAAAGTTTGTCTATATTTACACTCTATTTCAATAAAACCTACTTCCATGAGAAACATTACTTTTTTCTTGTTCTTTTTAATTTTGTCATTCTCAAATTATGCTCAAGTTGGTATTGGCACTGTTAGTCCTAATCCCTCTTCAGTATTAGATATTACTTCGGACAACGAAGGTATTTTAATTCCGAGAGTAGCATTGCTTTCCACTACTGATGTAACTACCATTGCCTCACCTGCAACAAGTTTAATGCTATATAACACAAATACTGCAGCCGATGTAGTGCCTGGCTACTACTATTGGAGTGGTGCTAAATGGATGCTTGTGGCCACTACTAATATGATTGAAAATAAGTGGGATACATCAGGTAACGCTGGAACAGATCAGACTACAAATTTTCTTGGTACCACGGATAATCAGGATTTAGTTTTTAAAAGAAATAACGCCTTGGCTGGAAGATTGGCTTTGAAAAGCACTGCTTTTGGTCTAGGAGCACTTTCAGCAACACTTACTAGTAATGCAATTGATAATACAGCTATTGGGATAAACGTATTACAAAGCAATACTAGTGCTTATGGTAGCACTGGGGTTGGTTTTGGCGTATTAACAAATAGCAATGGAGATAATAATACAGCTATTGGTAGATATGCTATGCATTATAACCTTGGCGGATTTGCTAATACAAGTGCTGGAGCCTATGCTCTCGAAAATAATATAAATGGTACGCATAATACAGCGATTGGATACACGGCCCTTCGGAGCAATACTTCTGGAGGTTATAATACGGCAGTGGGGTTTAAAGCTTTAAAAAACAATATTAATAATCAAGAAAACACGGCCGTAGGTTATGGAGCTCTCGAAAATAATAATTCATATAACAATACGGCTACCGGTGCTATAGCACTACAAGCTAAAACTTCTGGAAGAGAAAATACCGCCAATGGAAGAGCGGCTCTACTTAGAAATACTACGGGGAATGAAAATACTGCAATGGGATCAAAAGCACTTCTCTCGAATACAACCGGTTATCGTAATACATCCAGTGGTATGGAGTCTTTATTGGATAATACAACGGGCTTTCAGAATACAGCAAATGGTACTCGTGCATTAAATAAAAATACTACTGGTTCTAATAATAATGCAACGGGTAATTATGCTATGCGTCTTAACACTACAGGATCGGGAAATGTTGCCATTGGTGGTTCTGCGCTTGATGATAATATAAGTGGAAACAATAATACAGGTATTGGTTATTTATCTAATGTTGCTTCAGAAAACTTGACCAATGCAACTGCTATAGGTTACAACGCTATTGTTAGTACGAATAATAGTTTAGTTTTAGGTTCAGTAAGTCCACCAGTTAATGTAGGTATTGGAGTTACTAATCCTTCCGCAAAACTCGAAGTTTATAGTACAATTGCGAATACATCTGGTCTGAAGTTAACACGACTTACTTCTGCTTCCCCTGTAGCTACAGGAGCAACGATAGGGGTTGATGCTACGGGTAATGTGGTTACAGTTCCCGGAGCCGCTCCTGTGGTTATTTATACGGGATCATTAGGTAATGGGAGTGGTGGATCCGTAAATGCTACAATTACGGCAAGTGGCTTTAATACAGTGCCATTGCCCAATACTTCTACTAATATTGGTGGTGGTATTTGGAACGGGACTAACAATACATATACAATACCTGTAAGTGGCACGTATTTAATTAAATCTAGTATAAGACTAACTGATGGTAGTGTTTCTCGGAATGTTTTCCAAGCTGTTCACACTTCAAATGCAGATATCCCTGATGGAATTTGGCAGACCAATTCTGGGAATAGATGGACCATGTTGTACACAAGAATCGCCTATTTTAATCAGAATGATGTGCTAAGATTGTATATATATTCTGATGGACAGCAAGCAAGACTGTCTGATGCATCCTTGAATATTACCTTGTTGAGTAAAAGTTAGATTGACAGATATAAAGGAACAATAGTTTTAAAGTAGATCTTTTAAAAAATTATTACTAGTTATCCTATTAATTTAGTGCTTTTCTCAAACTCACTCACAAAATGCAGTTTTACATTCGGGTATTTAGACTGTGTCATTTGTAATGTAAACGATGAATCTGCAAAGAAAACCAATTGGCTGCGTTTGTCTTTGGCCAAAAATTTTGCCTTTACTCTTTTAAAATCCGCAAACTCTGCACTTTTGGGGTCTTTTGCTTCAACCCAGCAGGCTTTATGTACATTTAAGTTTTCGTAGCTGCATTTTGCGCCGTATTCGTGCTCTAATCTGTATTGAATTACTTCAAACTGTAACGCGCCCACGGTACCAATTACTTTTCTACCGTTTAACTCTAGAGTGAAGAGTTGCGCCACACCTTCATCCATTAATTGGTCTATCCCTTTTTCGAGCTGCTTGCTTTTCATCGGGTCAGCATTATTAATATATTTAAAGTGTTCGGGTGAAAAGCTAGGAATACCTTTATAATGCATTTCTTCTCCTTCAGTAAGTGTGTCGCCTATTTTAAAGTTGCCTGTATCGTGAAGTCCAACGATATCGCCAGGGTAGGAAACATCTACAATTTGTTTTTTTTCGGCAAAAAAGGCATTGGGGCTGCTAAATTTCATTTTTTTACCATTGCGAACGTGTAGATAAGGCGAATTTCTTTCAAAGACACCAGAAACAATTTTAATAAATGCCAGACGGTCGCGATGTTTGGGATCCATGTTGGCGTGTATTTTAAAAACGAAACCCGAAAAGTCTTTTTCGTCCGGATAAACTACACGCGTACTGCTTTCTTTGGGGCGTGGCGTAGGAGCTATTTCAACAAAACAATCTAACAATTCGCGAACGCCAAAGTTATTAAGCGCCGATCCAAAAAATACCGGTTGAAGTTCGCCATTCAGGTATTCTTCCTGATTAAAATCTGGGTAAACCTCATGAACGAGCTCTAACTCTTCTCGTAATGTATTGGCTGCTTTTTCACCAACTAACTCATCGAGTTCGGCACTGCTTAGGTCTTCAATTTCAATGGTTTCTTCAATGTTTTTACGGCTATCACCACTAAAGAGGTTTATGTTTTTTTCCCATACATTATATATACCTTTAAAATCGTAGCCCATTCCAATAGGAAAACTCAATGGGGTAACGCGGAGCTGTAACTTTTGTTCAATTTCATCAAGTAGGTCGAATGCATCGCGACCTTCACGATCTAATTTATTGATAAAAATGATCATGGGAATATTGCGCATTCTACAAACTTCAACAAGCTTTTCAGTTTGCTCCTCCACGCCCTTAGCCACATCAACCACAACAATTACACTATCTACGGCAGTTAAGGTTCTAAAAGTATCTTCAGCAAAATCCTTGTGGCCGGGAGTGTCTAATATATTTATTTTAAAGCCTTCGTATTCAAAAGCTAAAACCGAAGTTGCCACCGAAATTCCACGTTGGCGCTCAATTTCCATAAAGTCGCTGGTAGCGCCTTTTTTTACTTTATTGTTCTTTACGGCGCCGGCTTCTTGAATGGCTCCTCCAAATAAAAGAAGTTTTTCAGTTAGTGTTGTTTTTCCTGCATCTGGGTGGGCAATGATCCCAAAAGTTCTTCTGCGTTTTATTTCGCTTTTAACAGTCATATATTTTTCTCAATAAGTTGCAAAGATAAAGTTTGTAATTCGAGTTAGAAACTTTAGAAGTATCAAATAAATTTTCTGCACAAAAGATTTAATTTAAGTTGAATTAATAGCAACTTCAAAAGTTGTTTTTTGCAAGTTTAAAAATTGGGTAATCAGGAAACGTAAAAGGGAGTGCTCGTAAAAATCGCATGCGCCGAAACGGTCTATTCTTAGGGAGTGTACGTGTTACTACGTATGTTTTTACGGGGTTAAATTACTGAGATTTAGCGTGGAATATGCAGTTTGCCGACTATTTGGAACATTTTAACTAATAGTTGTTTGTAAAGCATTCCTTACGATTTTTCCACTGTATATTTGATTGTTAACAGGGCGAGAACTGTTTAAATAATATGTATCAAAAACTAAATAACAATTAATTTAAAACTGAATATATGTATCAACTATCAACAATAATTAAGGGATTAATGCTGGTAATTTTTGTTGCTGTATTAAACATAAATTTTGTTTCGGCACAAAATTGTAATGCAACTTTATCAGTAGAAAAGGATAGAAATGCGCAATCTGCATATACAGAGGATGGTGCTACCTTTAATATGGTACTAACAAATACTTCATCCAAAAAGGTAACATATATTATTTCATCAACAAATTTAGAAGAGTCTTGTGCTAATGATGCTTATAAAACTTCGGCTCCCAATGTTGCATTAAATGTTGCTGTAAAGAGCAGTGCGAATGCAAGTGTTGCTAATAACGCACTTACACTGGCTGCCGGGGAAACTCGTAAATTTAAAATATACGTATCGGTACCGGCACGCACCCCGAGTAATGTTTGGAGTTGTATAAAAATTTCTGCAAAGGGAAGCGAATGTGCCGAGCCGTCATCGAGTACTACATTGCGAGTTTATGTTCCAGAGCCTTCGGAAGGATAGGACAAAAAAATATTGAAAAGGAATACTATAAATAGTATGGGTTAATGCCAAAATTATTTTTTATGAAAAAACAACTACACTTTAGAGACATATTGGTTGAAAAATTATCGAAAATTACTTTCTTATTAGTAATTCTTTCGTCATTCACCTTTTTTGGACAGCAACCATCACTTGATGTTGTTAAAACTAGGGTTGCAAATACCACGACATGTAACGTTTTTGATATTAATATAGATGTAGACGGTGTTGCATCAAAAAAACCGCAAGAAGTTGTATTGATAATAGACCGTTCGGGTAGTATGTCCTACGGTAATAACCCAAAGCCAATAGCATATGCCAAAGATGCAGCTATTGATTTTGTGAATGAATTGTTTAAGCCAGAGAATAACCCTACTGGTCTAAATAAAGTTTCCTTAGTTTCGTATTCAAGTTCTGCGACAGTTGACCAGCAACTTACCACTAATAAAACATTAGCCATCGCCAAAATTAACGCTTTGGTAACTGGAGGTACAACTAATATTGAGGATGCGCTTGTAAAAGCCAGAGCCGAACTTAATTCTAGAGGTACATTTAATTGTGAAACCTCAAGAAGTATAATCTTGCTTACCGATGGAGTAGCGAACCGCGACAATAACGGTAATAGTTGTAGTACTACTTCGCCTAATACAATTTGCCAACAAAGAGCTATCGCTGCTGGTCAAGCTGCTTGGTCTATAACCAAAAGTGGCGTTCCGTATCCGCAAAATGTATTTACTATTGGTTTAACAGGAGCAATTTGCTGTAATGAACAAACAATAGCATTAAATACCTTAGATCAAATACAAAATGCGGGTGCATATCATACAGAAGTAAATGCCGATTTATCTGATATTTATATGGATATTTTTGGTAATTTAAACTATGCTGCTATCCAGCTTCCCGGACAGAAATTTTTAACTACTACTATTACACCTGGATTTACTATTGTTCCCGGTTCTATTTCTACAAATAAAGGTACCGTAACCCTTAGTGGGCCTGAGGATAAAATCTTTTGGGATGTTCCAAAAATCGCTACAGAGTCATTATTTTTAAAATATTCTCTTGTTGCTACAAACTCAAGTGTTTGTGGCACTCAAAATCCTGATAGTACGGTAGTAAAGTATGAGGACAGCGACTGTGATCCTGTTACTTTGAATTTAACAAACCCAGATGTCTGTGTTCCATGTCCATCAGTAACAGCTTCTATTGATCAGGTAAGTTGTGATAACTCTGTTAATTACAGCGCCAATTTCTCTTCGGGTGATTGCAGCCCGCCATTAGGTAATGTGCAGTGGGAGTTTTTCTTAAATAATGTTTCAGTAGGAGTTTCCAATCAAGCAACCGGCACCTATGTATATACTGGGGGTGGTGCGTTTGAAGGTAATTTTAGAGCCAAAGCAACTTATACGAGTACATATGCTTCCGGTTGTACCTTGCCTTCAGTAACAGATGAAAAAACCATAACGCTACATGATAAGGTGGCGGCTACAATAGAAAAAGTAAATGCCAATTCTTCAGGCAATTGTAATAATGGTGAAGCAACTGTAACTCCCACAAATGGAACAGGACCTTACACGTATCTTTGGAGTGCAAATGCAGGAAGTCAAACCACCCAAACTGCTACTGGATTAGCTGCAGGAACTTACAGTGTTGTGGTTACAGATGTTAATGGTTGTACTGTTGAAAAAACTATTTCGGTTTACTGCGACATAGAGGATTGGAATTTTGAATGCGGCGATGACAAAATTGTAGATGAGTATGGCTATAATGCAAATTGTAACGCTACAACTGTTGCCAATATTCCTAATCCATCAAATGTATACCAATATGCAGTTGAAATAGTTTACAAAGATAACAACCCTGGAGCAACGCTACAGTTTACGGATGCATTAGGAAATCCACATACCCTTGAAAGGTCAGTGCCTGTTGGCTCTAGTTCTAGTGTATGGGTGTATCGAGGTCTTATAGTAGGAAGTACAAGTAGTATAACATATACTGATAATGCCAATAGATGTAAACTTCAATCTGTGGTGGTGTATGCTTTCCGAAATGTTCCTAACGCTACTTCAAATTCAGGGAAATTTACAAGTTTAAGTGGTTATAATAATATAGTTAACTTTACTATAGATATACCTACATTTTCGGGTCCACGAGATTTATTGGTAGAAACGCCAATATCAGAAGTAACAGATGATGGAAGATACCTTCTTGTTAGAGCTACTGCAGGTTCAGTTTCAAATCAGACAATTATATACGGGCCAGACTCAAACTTGCCTGGAGGAACTTGTTGCCTTTCTATTCCTTCTATAACTTTAGAAGATGTTCCTGGTAATATCACACAGGTTACAATTACGGTTGATACAAGAAATAATCAAAACGGACAAAGCGTTAACGGACAATCATGGGTAATTGCAGGAGGAGTAAATGTAGAAGCTAATTGTTACTCAGATTTAGAGCTTACGCTACAGTCGAAAACTGATATATTATGCTATGGCGATAACACTGGTTCCATAACCGTTGAGGCTACTGGAGGGGTGCAACCTTATTTATATTCAATAAATGGAGGCACACAACAGTCGAGTGCAACATTTAATAACCTAACCGCTGGAATATATGTAGTTGAGGTAGAGGATGCTATAGGAAATACTGAGTCTATTTCAGTAACTCTTACACAACCTGATGATATAGTGATTCAAATCACCAAACAAAACGCCTCTACATCTGGTGCTTGTAACAATGGGGAAGCTACTGCCAGTCCTAGTGGAGGAGTTCCTCCATTTTCATATCAATGGAGTGTGAGTGCAGGTTCCCAAACTACTGCCACGGCAGTCAATTTACCTGAAGGAACGCACCAGATTGAGGTTACAGATGCAAACGGTTGTACCGTTGTTCAAAGTGTTGTTATAGATTGTATAAATGATTGTGATGCAGTAATTGATATAGATAATGTTACTCATGTATTATGTAAGGGAGATGCCACTGGTATGGCGAAAGTTTCGGCCAGTTCGCAGGCAAATCCTACGGCAGTATTTACCTTTACTTGGAATACCGTGCCTCCACAGATAGATAGTGGTGTAACCTCCAGTACAATTACCAATCAGCCAAGTGGCGTTTACACGGTGAGTGTAACGATTGATGGAACCGTTTGTCTCCCTGTAGAACAGAGCGTAACAATAAATGAGCCTTCAAATGCATTAAATGTTACTGCTACTTCTACCGATGAAAGTGGTCCTAGTACTGGCGATGGAACTGCTACGGCAAATGCTTCAGGTGGTACACCACCTTATACTTATAGCTGGAGCCCGGGCGGTCAGACTACTAGAATAATTACAGGATTGAGTGCTGGAATATATACAGTAACAGTTACAGATGCAAATGGTTGTACAGAAACGGCAACAACCACGGTTAATCCTGGATCTTGCCATAATTTAAGTGCAAACCCTTCTTCAACCCCTGTTTCTTGTAATGGAAGTAGTGATGGGTCTGCTACTGTTTCAGTAAGTAACGGGGTAGGACCATTTACCTATTTATGGAGTCCTGGAGGTGAAACGACTCAAACAATCACCGGTCTTTCCGCTGGAAACTATACTGTTACGGTTACAGACCAGACTACTTTATGTACAGTTGATGCTACAGCAACGGTTAGTCAACCTAATATTTTAAGTTCAGGTATAGCTATTACAAGTGTTTCGTGTTTTGGAGGTAATAATGGGTCGTTAGATTTAACTGTCCTTGGAGGAACCCAACCTTACTCATTTCTATGGAATAATGGAGCGACAACAGAAGATTTATTTAATTTGACTGCCGGTACTTATTCGGTAACCATTACAGATGCTAATGGTTGTACAACATCTAATAGTGCAACCGTACTTGAACCTGCGTCTGCCTTATCACTAACTTACTCGGTTCAAGACGTTTTATGTTATGGTAATTCTACTGGATCAATAGATATAACTGTTTCTGGTGGTACCATACCATATCAATACAATTGGAGTAATGGAGCTACGACTGAAGACTTATCAGGTATTCCGGCTGGAGTATATAGCGTAACGGTAACTGATGCCAATGGTTGTACACTTACAGAAAATTCAATTACTATTAGCGAACCAGCAAATCCTATTAGTATAATAATTACCAAAGAAAATGCAACAACAGGACAAGGTTGTAATGATGGGGAAGCCACAGCAAGTCCGTCTGGAGGAGTTTCTCCTTATACATATTTATGGAGCGCAAGTGCCGGAAATCAAACAACTGCTACTGCCGTTAACCTGCCCGCTGGCACACATAGTGTCACTGTGACCGATTCCAATGGATGTGAACTAAATCAAGGTGTGGTAATTATTTGCGATAACACTTGTGATGCTATTATTGCGATAGATCAGGTAACCAATGTGCTTTGTACTGGCGATACTACTGGTAGTGCTTCAGTAAGTGCTACTTCCGCTTCAAACCCTGGAGCATTATTTACATTTACTTGGGATACCACACCCCCTCAGGTAGATGCTGGTGTTACAACTAGTACTGTAAACAATCTTGGTTCTGGTATTTATACTGTAAGCGTAACTATTGATGGTACAGTTTGTCAACCAGAACAGCAGAGCATAACTATAACCGAACCTGCGTCTGCACTATCAGTGTCTGCTACATCTACAGATGAAAGTGGACCAGCCACTGGTGATGGTACTGCAACTGCTAATCCAGTTGGCGGAACTCCACCATATACTTATAGCTGGAGCCCAGGCGGAGAAACTACGCAAACTATTACGGGATTAAGTGCTGGCGTTTATACTGTAACTGTTACAGATGCTAATGGATGTACGGCTGTGGCCACAACTACCGTGAATCCTGGTACTTGTAGAGGTTTGGCGGCAGTTGCCAATTCAACTTCAGTAACTTGTAATGGTGATAGCGATGGTACTGCAACAGTTTCTGTAACTGGTGGATCCGGATCATTTACATATTTATGGTCTCCAGGAGGACAAACAACGCAATCTATTTCAGGATTAAGTGCGGGATCGTATTCTGTTGTTGTAACAGATACGGTTACTTTATGTACCGTAACTGCTTCAACTATTGTAAATGAGCCTAATGTTCTGACTTCTGGGGTGGCCGTAACTCATGTGAAGTGTTTTGGCGAAAATACAGGTTCAGTAGATTTAACTGTTTCAGGAGGAACAGCTCCGTATTCTTTTTTATGGAGTCATGGTGCTACAACAGAAGATATTATCAATTTAGCCGCTGGAACTTATTCAGTAACTATAACCGATATTAATGGTTGCACGGCAACCAATAGTGCAACAGTATTAGAACCTGCTTCAGGACTTACACTTGCCATAACTTCTCAAACGGATATTGTTTGTAATGGACTAGGTTCTGTTACAGTACAGGCTAGTGGAGGAACAATTCCTTATTTATATAGAATAGACGGTGGAGCTTATCAATCTTCCGGAACATTTAATAATTTAACTGCGGGTTCACATACTATTGATGTGCTTGACGCTAATAATTGTACAGCCCAAGTTGTGGTTGATATATTGAGTAATTGCATTATTGCCATTGAGGACATCAACGATACCTTTATGAACCTACCGGTAGGAGGCGATGTATCTACAAACGACCTGAACCCAGACGGTCCAGCTGGAACGGAAGTGTTCACATTAGTAACAGGTCCAACAAGTGGTACCGTGGTATTTAATGCCGATGGAACATACATATACACACCAGCACTTGATTTTGTAGGTGCAGATATCTTTGAATACCAAATTTGTGACGGTGGTAACCCGATAGCGTGTGATACGGCCTTCGTTTACATTGAAGTATTAAACACTACAACAGGTAACGATGCACCGATAGCCAATGCCGATACAAATACCACGGAGACCGATATCCCGGTAAGCGGAAACGTACTTGTCAACGACTTTGATCCGGACGGCGATCCGATCACCGTGACGGCCAACACAAACCCGGCAAACGGTACGGTAGTAATGAACCCTGACGGAACTTACACCTATACGCCAAACGCAGGATTTGAAGGACAGGATACCTTTGAATATACAATTTGTGACAACGGCACCCCGCCCTTATGCGATACAGCGGTAGTTATCATCCAGATAATACCGAACGCCGGTAATATTACCGTTGCCAATGACGATGCGTACTTCGGTATGCCGGATACGGACATTACGGGCAATGTACTGGACAACGATTCAGACCCAGAAGGAGATAACCAATTTGTTGATGTTGCAATAACACCGATAAGCGGTCCGGCCAACGGAGTCTTGGCGATCAATGCCGATGGTACATTTATCTATACTCCGAACGCAGGTTACACTGGTACTGACCAGTTTGTTTACGGCAAGGTGGATGACGGTACACCGGTGGCTACAGATGTAGCAACGGTTTATATCAGCATCGATCCAAACAATGCCAATACCATCCTGGCCATCGAGGATATCAACGATACCTTTATGAACCTACCGGTAAGTGGCGATGTATCCACAAACGACCAGAACCCGGACGGTCCAGCGGGCACGGAAGTGTTCACGTTGGTAAACGGTCCAACCAATGGTACAGTAGTATTTAATGCCGATGGTACCTATACCTACACACCGGCACTTGATTTTGTAGGTGCCGATATCTTTGAATATCAAATATGCGATGGCGGGAATCCAATAGCTTGTGATACGGCCTTCGTTTACATTGAAGTATTAAACACTACAACAGGTAACGATGCACCGATAGCCAATGCCGATACAAATACCACGGAGACCGATATCCCGGTAAGCGGAAACGTACTTGTCAACGACTTTGATCCAGATGGCGATCCAATCTCCGTAACGGGCAATACGAATCCGACCAACGGTACGGTTGTAGTGAACCCTGACGGAACTTACACCTATACGCCAAACGCAGGATTTGAAGGCCAGGATACCTTTGAATATACAATTTGTGATAGCGGCACCCCGCCCTTATGCGATACGGCGGTAGTTACCATCCAGGTAATACCGAACGCCGGTAATATTACCGTTGCTAATGACGATGCGTACTTCGGTATGCCGGATACGGACATTACGGGCAATGTACTGGACAACGATTCAGACCCAGAAGGAGATAACCAATTTGTTGATGTTGCAATAACACCGATAAGCGGTCCGGCCAACGGAGTCTTGGCGATCAATGCCGATGGTACATTTATCTATACTCCGAACGCAGGTTACACTGGTACTGACCAGTTTGTTTACGGCAAGGTGGATGACGGTACACCGGTGGCTACAGATGTAGCAACGGTTTATATCAGCATCGATCCAAACAATGCCAATACCATCCTGGCCATCGATGATATCAACGATACCTTTATGAACCTACCGGTAAGTGGCGATGTATCCACAAACGACCAGAACCCAGACGGTCCAGCGGGCACGGAAGTGTTCACGTTGGTAAACGGTCCAACCAATGGTACAGTAGTATTTAATGCCGATGGTACCTATACCTACACACCGGCAGTTGATTATGTAGGAGCGGATATCTTTGAATATCAGATATGTGATGGCGGAAATCCAATAGCTTGTGATACAGCCTTTGTTTACATTGAAGTATTGAATACCACATCGGGCAACGATGCACCGATCGCCAATGCTGATACTGGCTTAACAGAAGTTGATACCCCGGTAAGCGGCAATGTATTGGTAAACGATTTTGATCCAGACGGCGATCCGATCACCGTAACAGGCAATACCAATCCAACCAACGGTACAGTTGTAGTAAATGCTGACGGAAGCTATACCTATACACCAAACCCTGGATTTATAGGTCAAGACACCTTTGAATACACTGTTTGTGATAACGGCACACCTCAATTATGCGATACAGCAGTGGTTACCATCCAGGTAGTTCCAGATGCAGGCAACATAACCGTTGCCAATGACGATTCATACTTCGGTATGCCAGATGTTGACATTACAGGCAATGTACTGGACAACGACTCTGATCCAGAAGGGGACAACCAATTTGTTGATGTTGCAATAACACCAATTAGCGGTCCAACCAACGGAATCTTGGCGATCAACGCAGATGGTACATTTACATATACTCCGAATACAGGTTATACTGGTACAGACCAGTTTGTTTACGGCAAGGTGGATGACGGTACACCGGTGGCTACAGATGTAGCAACGGTTTATATCAGCATCGATCCAAACAATGCCAATACCATCCTGGCCATAGAGGACATCAACGATACCTTTATGAACCTACCGGTAAGTGGCGATGTATCCACAAACGACCAGAACCCGGACGGTCCAGCGGGCACGGAAGTGTTCACGTTGGTAAACGGTCCAACCAATGGTACAGTAGTATTTAATGCCGATGGTACCTATACCTACACACCGGCACTTGATTTTGTAGGTGCCGATATCTTTGAATATCAAATATGCGATGGCGGGAATCCAATAGCTTGTGATACGGCCTTCGTTTACATTGAAGTATTAAACACTACAACAGGTAACGATGCACCGATAGCCAATGCCGATACAAATACCACGGAGACCGATATCCCGGTAAGCGGAAACGTACTTGTCAACGACTTTGATCCAGATGGCGATCCAATCTCCGTAACGGGCAATACGAATCCGACCAACGGTACGGTTGTAGTGAACCCTGACGGAACTTACACCTATACGCCAAACGCAGGATTTGAAGGCCAGGATACCTTTGAATATACAATTTGTGATAGCGGCACCCCGCCCTTATGCGATACGGCGGTAGTTACCATCCAGGTAATACCGAACGCCGGTAATATTACCGTTGCTAATGACGATGCGTACTTCGGTATGCCGGATACGGACATTACGGGCAATGTACTGGACAACGATTCAGACCCAGAAGGAGATAACCAATTTGTTGATGTTGCAATAACACCGATAAGCGGTCCGGCCAACGGAGTCTTGGCGATCAATGCCGATGGTACATTTATCTATACTCCGAACGCAGGTTACACTGGTACTGACCAGTTTGTTTACGGCAAGGTGGATGACGGTACACCGGTGGCTACAGATGTAGCAACGGTTTATATCAGCATCGATCCAAACAATGCCAATACCATCCTGGCCATCGATGATATCAACGATACCTTTATGAACCTACCGGTAAGTGGCGATGTATCCACAAACGACCAGAACCCAGACGGTCCAGCGGGCACGGAAGTGTTCACGTTGGTAAACGGTCCAACCAATGGTACAGTAGTATTTAATGCCGATGGTACCTATACCTACACACCGGCAGTTGATTATGTAGGAGCGGATATCTTTGAATATCAGATATGTGATGGCGGAAATCCAATAGCTTGTGATACAGCCTTTGTTTACATTGAAGTATTGAATACCACATCGGGCAACGATGCACCGATCGCCAATGCTGATACTGGCTTAACAGAAGTTGATACCCCGGTAAGCGGCAATGTATTGGTAAACGATTTTGATCCAGACGGCGATCCGATCACCGTAACAGGCAATACCAATCCAACCAACGGTACAGTTGTAGTAAATGCTGACGGAAGCTATACCTATACACCAAACCCTGGATTTATAGGTCAAGACACCTTTGAATACACTGTTTGTGATAACGGCACACCTCAATTATGCGATACAGCAGTGGTTACCATCCAGGTAGTTCCAGATGCAGGCAACATAACCGTTGCCAATGACGATTCATACTTCGGTATGCCAGATGTTGACATTACAGGCAATGTACTGGACAACGACTCTGATCCAGAAGGGGACAACCAATTTGTTGATGTTGCAATAACACCAATTAGCGGTCCAACCAACGGAATCTTGGCGATCAACGCAGATGGTACATTTACATATACTCCGAATACAGGTTATACTGGTACAGACCAGTTTGTTTACGGCAAGGTGGATGACGGTACACCGGTGGCTACAGATGTAGCAACGGTTTATATCAGCATCGATCCAAACAATGCCAATACCATCCTGGCCATAGAGGACATCAACGATACCTTTATGAACCTACCGGTAAGTGGCGATGTATCCACAAACGACCAGAACCCGGACGGTCCAGCGGGCACGGAAGTGTTCACGTTGGTAAACGGTCCAACCAATGGTACAGTAGTATTTAATGCCGATGGTACCTATACCTACACACCAGCTTTAGATTTTGTTGGAGCCGATACATTTGAATATCAGATATGTGATGGCGGAAACCCAGTGGCCTGTGATACGGCGATGGTCTACATCGAGGTGCTCCCAATAGGTAGCCCAGTTAACGATGCGCCGATAGCCAATGCCGATACGAATACCACGGAGACCGATATCCCGGTAAGCGGAAACGTACTTGTCAACGACTTTGATCCGGACGGCGATCCGATCACCGTAACGGGCAATACAAACCCGGCAAACGGTACGGTTGTAGTGAACCCTGACGGAACTTACACCTATACGCCAAACGCAGGATTTGAAGGCCAGGATACCTTTGAATATACAATTTGTGATAGCGGCACCCCGCCCTTATGCGATACGGCGGTAGTTACCATCCAGGTAATACCGAACGCCGGTAATATTACCGTTGCCAATGACGATGCTTACTTCGGGTATTTGAACGCTCCTATTGCGGGCAATGTACTGGACAACGATTCAGACCCAGAAGGGGACGCCCAGACAGTTGATGCCATCAGTCCGATTAGCGGACCATCAAATGGTACCTTGGTGATCAACGCCGATGGAACCTTTACCTATACTCCAAACACAGGTTATAGCGGCACGGACCAATTTGTATACGGAATCCTAGATAATGGTGCACCGGTAGCTTCAGATGTTGCCACGGTTTACATCAGCATCGATCCAAGTATAAATGGCGGTAACGAAATACTGGCCATCGAGGACATCAACGATACCTTTATGAACCTACCGGTAGGAGGCGATGTATCCACAAACGACCAGAACCCGGACGGTCCAGCGGGCACGGAAGTGTTCACGTTGGTAAACGGTCCAACCAATGGAACAGTAGTATTTAATGCCGATGGTACCTATACCTACACACCAGCTTTAGATTTTATTGGTGCCGATACATTTGAATATCAAGTTTGTGATGGCGGAAACCCAGTGGCCTGTGATACGGCGATGGTCTACATCGAGGTGCTCCCAATAGGTAGCCCAGTTAACGATGCGCCGATAGCCAATGCCGATACGAATACCACGGAGACCGATATCCCGGTAAGCGGAAACGTACTTGTCAACGACTTTGATCCGGACGGCGATCCGATCACAGTAACGGGCAACACAAACCCGGCAAACGGTACGGTAGTAATGAACCCTGACGGAACTTACACCTATACGCCAAACGCAGGATTTGAAGGCCAGGATACCTTTGAATACACCATTTGTGACAACGGCACCCCGGCACTATGCGATACGGCGGTAGTTACCATCCAGGTAATACCGAACGCCGGCAATATTACCGTTGCCAATGACGATGCTTACTTCGGGTATTTGGATGCAGAGATTACGGGCAATGTACTGGACAACGATTCAGACCCAGAAGGGGACGCCCAGACAGTCGATGCCATCAGTCCGATTAGCGGACCATCAAATGGTGCCTTAGTGATCAATGCCGATGGTACGTTTACCTATACTCCAAACACAGGTTATAGCGGAACGGACCAGTTTGTATACGGAATCCTAGATAATGGTGCACCGGTGGCTTCAGATGTTGCCACGGTTTACATCAGCATCGATCCAAGTATAAATGGCGGTAACGAAATACTGGCCATCGAGGACATCAACGATACCTTTATGAACCTACCGGTAGGAGGCGATGTATCCACAAACGACCAGAACCCGGACGGTCCAGCGGGCACGGAAGTGTTCACGTTGGTTAACGGTCCAACCAATGGTACAGTAGTATTTAATGCCGATGGTACCTATACCTACACACCAGCTTTAGATTTTGTTGGAGCCGATACATTTGAATATCAGATATGTGATGGCGGAAACCCAGTGGCCTGTGATACGGCGATGGTCTACATCGAGGTGCTCCCAATAGGTAGCCCAGTTAACGATGCGCCGATAGCCAATGCCGATACGAATACCACGGAGACCGATATCCCGGTAAGCGGAAACGTACTTGTCAACGACTTTGATCCGGACGGCGATCCGATCACCGTAACGGGCAATACAAACCCGGCAAACGGTACGGTTGTAGTGAACCCTGACGGAACTTACACCTATACGCCAAACGCAGGATTTGAAGGCCAGGATACCTTTGAATATACAATTTGTGATAGCGGCACCCCGCCCTTATGCGATACGGCGGTAGTTACCATCCAGGTAATACCGAACGCCGGTAATATTACCGTTGCCAATGACGATGCTTACTTCGGGTATTTGAACGCTCCTATTGCGGGCAATGTACTGGACAACGATTCAGACCCAGAAGGGGACGCCCAGACAGTTGATGCCATCAGTCCGATTAGCGGACCATCAAATGGTACCTTGGTGATCAACGCCGATGGTACGTTTACCTATACTCCAAACACAGGTTATAGCGGCACGGACCAATTTGTATACGGAATCCTAGATAATGGTGCACCGGTAGCTTCAGATGTTGCCACGGTTTACATCAGCATCGATCCAAGTATAAATGGCGGTAACGAAATACTGGCCATCGAGGACATCAACGATACCTTTATGAACCTACCGGTAGGAGGCGATGTATCCACAAACGACCAGAACCCGGACGGTCCAGCGGGCACGGAAGTGTTCACGTTGGTTAACGGTCCAACCAATGGAACAGTAGTATTTAATGCCGATGGTACCTATACCTACACACCAGCTTTAGATTTTATTGGTGCCGATACATTTGAATATCAAGTTTGTGATGGCGGAAACCCAGTGGCCTGTGATACGGCGATCGTCTACATCGAGGTGCTCCCAATAGGTAGCCCAGTTAACGATGCGCCGATAGCCAATGCCGATACGAATACCACGGAGACCGATATCCCGGTAAGCGGAAACGTACTTGTCAACGACTTTGATCCGGACGGCGATCCGATCACAGTAACGGGCAATACAAACCCGGCAAACGGTACGGTTGTAGTGAACCCTGACGGAACTTACACCTATACGCCAAACGCAGGATTTGAAGGCCAGGATACCTTTGAATATACAATTTGTGATAGCGGCACCCCGCCCTTATGCGATACGGCGGTAGTTACCATCCAGGTAATACCGAACGCCGGTAATATTACCGTTGCCAATGACGATGCTTACTTCGGGTATTTGAACGCTCCTATTGCGGGCAATGTACTGGACAACGATTCAGACCCAGAAGGGGACGCCCAGACAGTTGATGCCATCAGTCCGATTAGCGGACCATCAAATGGTACCTTGGTGATCAACGCCGATGGAACCTTTACCTATACTCCAAACACAGGTTATAGCGGCACGGACCAATTTGTATACGGAATCCTAGATAATGGTGCACCGGTAGCTTCAGATGTTGCCACGGTTTACATCAGCATCGATCCAAGTATAAATGGCGGTAACGAAATACTGGCCATCGAGGACATCAACGATACCTTTATGAACCTACCGGTAGGAGGCGATGTATCCACAAACGACCAGAACCCGGACGGTCCAGCGGGCACGGAAGTGTTCACGTTGGTAAACGGTCCAACCAATGGAACAGTAGTATTTAATGCCGATGGTACCTATACCTACACACCAGCTTTAGATTTTATTGGTGCCGATACATTTGAATATCAAGTTTGTGATGGCGGAAACCCAGTGGCCTGTGATACGGCGATGGTCTACATCGAGGTGCTCCCAATAGGTAGCCCAGTTAACGATGCGCCGATAGCCAATGCCGATACGAATACCACGGAGACCGATATCCCGGTAAGCGGAAACGTACTTGTCAACGACTTTGATCCGGACGGCGATCCGATCACAGTAACGGGCAACACAAACCCGGCAAACGGTACGGTAGTAATGAACCCTGACGGAACTTACACCTATACGCCAAACGCAGGATTTGAAGGCCAGGATACCTTTGAATACACCATTTGTGACAACGGCACCCCGGCACTATGCGATACGGCGGTAGTTACCATCCAGGTAATACCGAACGCCGGCAATATTACCGTTGCCAATGACGATGCTTACTTCGGGTATTTGGATGCAGAGATTACGGGCAATGTACTGGACAACGATTCAGACCCAGAAGGGGACGCCCAGACAGTCGATGCCATCAGTCCGATTAGCGGACCATCAAATGGTGCCTTAGTGATCAATGCCGATGGTACGTTTACCTATACTCCAAACACAGGTTATAGCGGAACGGACCAGTTTGTATACGGAATCCTAGATAATGGTGCACCGGTGGCTTCAGATGTTGCCACGGTTTACATCAGCATCGATCCAAGTATAAATGGCGGTAACGAAATACTGGCCATCGAGGACATCAACGATACCTTTATGAACCTACCGGTAGGAGGCGATGTATCCACAAACGACCAGAACCCGGACGGTCCAGCGGGCACGGAAGTGTTCACGTTGGTTAACGGTCCAACCAATGGTACAGTAGTATTTAATGCCGATGGTACCTATACCTACACACCAGCTTTAGATTTTGTTGGAGCCGATACATTTGAATATCAGATATGTGATGGCGGAAACCCAGTGGCCTGTGATACGGCGATGGTCTACATCGAGGTGCTCCCAATAGGTAGCCCAGTTAACGATGCGCCGATAGCCAATGCCGATACGAATACCACGGAGACCGATATCCCGGTAAGCGGAAACGTACTTGTCAACGACTTTGATCCGGACGGCGATCCGATCACCGTAACGGGCAATACAAACCCGGCAAACGGTACGGTTGTAGTGAACCCTGACGGAACTTACACCTATACGCCAAACGCAGGATTTGAAGGCCAGGATACCTTTGAATATACAATTTGTGATAGCGGCACCCCGCCCTTATGCGATACGGCGGTAGTTACCATCCAGGTAATACCGAACGCCGGTAATATTACCGTTGCCAATGACGATGCTTACTTCGGGTATTTGAACGCTCCTATTGCGGGCAATGTACTGGACAACGATTCAGACCCAGAAGGGGACGCCCAGACAGTTGATGCCATCAGTCCGATTAGCGGACCATCAAATGGTACCTTGGTGATCAACGCCGATGGTACGTTTACCTATACTCCAAACACAGGTTATAGCGGCACGGACCAATTTGTATACGGAATCCTAGATAATGGTGCACCGGTAGCTTCAGATGTTGCCACGGTTTACATCAGCATCGATCCAAGTATAAATGGCGGTAACGAAATACTGGCCATCGAGGACATCAACGATACCTTTATGAACCTACCGGTAGGAGGCGATGTATCCACAAACGACCAGAACCCGGACGGTCCAGCGGGCACGGAAGTGTTCACGTTGGTTAACGGTCCAACCAATGGAACAGTAGTATTTAATGCCGATGGTACCTATACCTACACACCAGCTTTAGATTTTATTGGTGCCGATACATTTGAATATCAAGTTTGTGATGGCGGAAACCCAGTGGCCTGTGATACGGCGATCGTCTACATCGAGGTGCTCCCAATAGGTAGCCCAGTTAACGATGCGCCGATAGCCAATGCCGATACGAATACCACGGAGACCGATATCCCGGTAAGCGGAAACGTACTTGTCAACGACTTTGATCCGGACGGCGATCCGATCACAGTAACGGGCAACACAAACCCGGCAAACGGTACGGTAGTAATGAACCCTGACGGAACTTACACCTATACGCCAAACGCAGGATTTGAAGGCCAGGATACCTTTGAATACACCATTTGTGACAACGGCACCCCGGCACTATGCGATACGGCGGTAGTTACCATCCAGGTAATACCGAACGCCGGCAATATTACCGTTGCCAATGACGATGCTTACTTCGGGTATTTGGATGCAGAGATTACGGGCAATGTACTGGACAACGATTCAGACCCAGAAGGGGACGCCCAGACAGTCGATGCCATCAGTCCGATTAGCGGACCATCAAATGGTGCCTTAGTGATCAATGCCGATGGTACGTTTACCTATACTCCAAACACAGGTTATAGCGGAACGGACCAGTTTGTATACGGAATCCTAGATAATGGTGCACCGGTGGCTTCAGATGTTGCCACGGTTTACATCAGCATCGATCCAAGTATAAATGGCGGTAACGAAATACTGGCCATCGAGGACATCAACGATACCTTTATGAACCTACCGGTAGGAGGCGATGTATCCACAAACGACCTGAACCCGGACGGTCCAGCGGGCACGGAAGTGTTCACGTTGGTAAATGGTCCAACCAATGGAACAGTAGTATTTAATGCCGATGGTACCTATACCTACACACCAGCTTTAGATTTTGTTGGTGCCGATACATTTGAATATCAAGTTTGCGATGGCGGTAACCCAATAGCGTGTGATACGGCCTTCGTTTACATTGAAGTATTGAATACCACATCGGGCAACGATGCACCGATTGCTAATGCGGATACCAATTTAACGGAAGTCGATATCCCGGTAAGCGGAAACGTACTTGTCAACGACTTTGATCCGGACGGCGATCCGATCACAGTAACGGGCAACACAAACCCAGCCAACGGTATGGTAGTAATGAACCCTGACGGAACTTACACTTATACGCCAAACGCAGGATTTGAAGGCCAGGATACCTTTGAATACACCATTTGTGACAACGGCACCCCGCCCTTATGCGATACAGCGGTAGTTACCATCCAGGTAATACCGAACGCCGGCAATATTACCGTTGCCAATGACGATGCGTACTTCGGTATGCCGAATACGGACATTACGGGCAATGTACTGGACAACGATTCAGACCCAGAAGGGGACAACCAATTTGTTGATGTTGCAATAACACCGATAAGCGGTCCGACCAACGGAGTCTTGACGATCAATGCCGATGGTACCTTTACCTATTCACCAAATACAGATTACGGTGGTCCAGATCAGTTTGTGTATGGAATATTTGATGATGGCGCACCAGTTGCTACGGATATTGCAACCGTGTATATCAGCATTGATCCAAATAATGGTGCCAATGAGATATTTGCTATCGATGATATTAACAACACTCTAATGAATTTACCAGTAGGTGGGGATGTATCCACCAACGACCTGAACCCGGACGGTCCAGCAGGAACGGAAGTGTTTTCATTAGTTAATGGTCCAACCAGTGGTACAGTAGTATTTAATGCCGATGGTACATACATTTATTCACCGGCACTAAATTTCGTTGGAACAGATAACTTTGAGTATCAAGTGTGCGATGGTGGAAACCCAATAGCCTGTGATACGGCAATCGTTACAATTGAAGTTGTTAGACCAACAGTAGATAATGATCCGCCAGTTGCTAATAATGATACTAATATAACTTTAGTAGATGTTCCCGTAAGCGGAAATGCTCTTGTAAACGATTTCGATCCAGATGGCGATCCTATATCAGTAACCGCTAATACCAATCCAACCAATGGTACGGTTGTAATGAATCCTGACGGAACTTACACCTATACTCCTAATGCTGGTTTTATTGGAGTTGATACTTTTGAGTACACCATTTGCGATAATGGCACCCCGGCACTTTGTGATACCGCAATAGTTACCATTTATATTATAGATTCTAATGTAAATATCACGGTGGCGAATGACGATGCCTATAATGGCGAATTAAACACAATTATTTCTGGCAATGTACTAGATAATGATACTGATCCGGAAGGAGATAATCAAACAGTAGACGTTACAATTAGTCCAATTAGCGGACCATCAAATGGTACGTTGGTTATTAATGCTGATGGTAGTTTCCAATATACGCCAACAACAGATTTTATAGGAACCGATCAATTTGTATATGGTATTTTCGACGATGGTAGTCCAGTGGCAACAGACAGAGCAACAGTTTATCTACTTGTACAGAAAACACCTGCTCCTGCAATAGCAGTAGTGAAAACGGGCGTTGTTAACGACGAAAATCAAGATGGTTGTGCAAATGTTGATGAAACTATTTCTTATACATTCACGGTTACAAATGAAGGTAACGTTCCTTTAAGTGCGATCGCAATTACAGATCCGCTATTGGAAGCGCCAAATCCAGTTGTTCCTATTGTTTTAGTTTCAGGCGATGACGGTGATGGAATACTTCAAGAAACTGAAACTTGGATATTTGAAGCAGATTATGCACTTACACAAGCAGATATTGATGCAGGACAAGTAATAAACCAAGCTACAGTACAAGGAACCGATCCAGACTTAACAGTAGTAAGCGATCTTTCTGACGACGATAGCGTACTTGAAGACGATCCAACAGTAACTGTAGTGTGCCAAAACCCAGTAATTGCTCTTATAAAAACGGGAGTACTTAATGACACTAATGGTGATGGTTGTGCAAATGTTGATGAAACTATTGATTATAGTTTCAAAGTATTCAACCTTGGAAATGTGACTTTGACAAACGTTACAATAACCGATCAATTAGTTAGCGTAGTAGGAGGGCCAATTACTATGGCACCTAATACTACAGATGAAACAACTTTTACCGCATCATATACAATTACACAAATTGATATAGATGCCGGATTTGTTGAGAATCAAGCTACCGTAACAGGTACTGATCCGTTAGGAAATACTGTAAGCGATCTATCTGATGATGATAGTGAGTTTGAGGATGATCCAACTGTTACCGTGCTTTGTCAGGATCCTTCAATTGCTTTAATTAAAGCTGGGGTTCCAAACGACGAAAATGGTAATGGATGTGCAGACCTTGGAGAAACAATCTCGTATAACTTCAGTGTTAAAAATACTGGAAACGTTGTATTGACAAATGTTTTAATAGTTGACCCAATGGTAGCTGTAGTTGGAGGACCAATTACTCTAGCCGCTGGAGAAGAGGATACTACCACTTTCACAGCAGTTTATACTATAACGCAAACCGATATAGATACAGGGTCTATTGAAAACCAAGCTACTGCAGAAGGAACTGCACCAAATGGCGACCAAGTATTTGATCAGTCTGACGATGACAGTTATCTTGAGAACGATCCAACAATAACAGTTGTGTGCAACAACTTGTCAATTGGTCTTGAAAAAACCGGTGTATTCAATGATGAAAACGATAATGGCTCATCAGATGTGGGTGAATCAATTTCATACGAATTCACGGTAACCAATACAGGAACGGTAACAATCTACAATATCACAATTGCAGATCCATTACCTGGTATTGAAATTACAGGTGGACCAATAACCCAATTGTTGCCCGGTGAAGTAGATAGTACTACATTTACTGCAACCTATTACATTACTGAAGATGATATAGAAAATGGCGAGGTGGTAAACCAAGCTACCGTTACTGGAGAGGATATAAATGGTAATATTGTTGAAGATGATTCTGATGACCCAACAGATTTAACTAATAATGATAACAATGGAGATGGTGAACCAGATGATCCAACAGTTGTAACACTTCCTTTAGTAGAATCAGTTACCTTTGAAATATTTAACGGTATTACTCCTAATGGAGACGGATTTAATGATTTCTTCCTAATACAAGGAATAAAAGATTATCCTAAAAATAATGTGAAGATTTTCAACAGATGGGGTGTACTAGTATTCGAAACAGATGGCTACGGAGGTTCTACAGATTCTGAGAACGTTTTCAAAGGAGTTTCTGAAGGACGTGTAACTATAGAAGCAAACAAGGAATTACCAACCGGTACCTACTTCTATATTCTTACCTTCCCAGAAGATAATCCTGGTCAGGCGAAATACAATGGATATTTATATATTAACAGATAGAGAAATCAAAAATTTTCCTGGGAGGAATTTCCCTCCCAGGATTAAAAATACATAACTATGAAACACAGTTATCTAACACTACTAATTTTGATTTTACTTGGCACGTTTTCAAGTAAAGCGCAGCAAGACCCACAGTACACTCAATATATGTACAATACGCAGGTGGTAAACCCTGCATATGCAGGAAATCGTGAAGTCTTAAGTTTTGGTTTACTCTATAGAACCCAATGGGTAAATTTTGGAGATGGAGCACCAAATACAGGAACATTTACTGTAAATTCACCTGTGGCCGATAATATGGGGCTAGGTCTATCTGTTGTGAACGATCGTATAGGTCCAGCAATTGAAACCAATTTTAACATAGATTATTCATATAGTATAAATACTTCAGCAGATGCCAAATTATCATTCGGTCTTAAAGCTGGTTTAGACATTCTGGATGTAGATTTTTCAAAACTGAATATATACGACCCCAATGACCCCTATTTTCAAGAAAATAATATAGACAATAAACTACAACCCCAAATAGGAGCTGGTGTATATTATAATACCGAAAGATTTTATGCTGGACTTTCAGTACCAAATTTTTTAACAACAAAACATTTTGACACCGGCAGTATTGAAAATACCCAAGTTGAAACTACCGCCGCCGAACGCATGCACTACTTTCTAATTGCAGGTTATGTATTTGATATTAGCGACGACTTAAAGTTTAAACCTGCAGCGCTCGTAAAACTTGTTAGTGGGTCGCCCCTACAAGCCGATTTATCTGCAAACTTTTTATTGTACGATAAACTTACTTTAGGAGCTGCCTATAGATGGAGCGCAGCAATGAGTGGGCTAGTTGGTTTTCAGGCCACAGAGAATATATTTATAGGTTTTGGATATGATTACCAAACAACCGATATAGAAGCTTATAGCGATGGATCTTACGAAATTATGTTTCGCTTTGAATTATTCAACAGACCAGAGCGCGTATTAACTCCAAGATTCTTCTAAAATTATAAAGACTATGAATACATTATTACGCAACATATTTATTTTCGCTTTAATTTTGCTCACCTCCGGTAGCGCTATTTCTCAAAAAAAGGATATTCAAAAAGCAAACAAAAAATTTGATAGATATGCGTATATAGATGCGCGTGAAATCTACTTAAAAGTAGTTGAGGATGGCTACGAATCTGCGCAAATTTTTCAAAATTTAGGAGATACCTATTATTTTAATAGTGAATACGGCAACGCAGCAAAGTGGTATCTTAAACTCGTAAATAAATATCCAGATGAAGCACAACCAGAGTATTTTTACAAAGCTGCGCAATCACTTAAGAGTTTGGGTAGGTACCAAGAAGCAGATGCATTATTACAAGACTATATAGCAAAAGGAGGAACTACCTTTATAGTAAAAACATACAATGACGATCCGGAATACTTAAAAAGTATAGTTTTTGATTCCAAGGAAATAGATATTGAAAAAGTTGCGGTTAATTCGCCAACTTCAGACTTTGGACCAGCATTCTATATGAATAATAGAATAATATATGCCTCAGCAGGAGAAAATGTAATCCCTAAATTTGACGACTGGACCGAAGAACCATATTTAGACCTCTTTATTGCAGATAGAGGCTCCGATGGCCAGTTGAGGAATTCCGTGCGTGTTGGGGGTGATGTAAACTCCGAATATAACGAATCAACACCATTTTTTACGAAAGATGGAAATACAATGTTTTTTACAAGAAATAGAATTATAGAAGGAAAAAAAGACTTCGATAAATCTAATAAGTTTAAAACCCTCCGACTAACCATCTTTAAAGCTACAAGAGCTGGCGAAAACACATGGAGAAATATAATAGAATTGCCATTTAACAGTGAGTCCTATTCTGTAGCACATCCCACCCTGAGTCCCGATGAAAAAAGATTATACTTTGCTTCTGATATGCCCGGAACCCTCGGAATGTCTGATATTTGGTATGTAGATATTCTTGGGAACGATACTTATGGCCCCCCAGTAAATATGGGTCCAGAAATAAATACCGGAGGGAGAGATTCGTTTCCGTTCATTAGCGACAATAACAACCTGTATTTTGCGAGCGACGGTCGTTCGGGAATGGGCGGATATGACGTATTTGTAGTATCTCTCGATGACTCAGGAAAAGCAGTCGGAACTGCGCAACATTTAGGGCCGCCAACCAATAGTGCTAAAGACGATTTCGGTTTTATTATAAACGAAAAGGAGCGGATTGCCTATTTATCTTCTAATAGAGGTGGAAATAGAGGTAGTGCCGATGACGATATCTATTTGCTCAAAGAAGGTTGTAGCATTACCGTAAAAGGTATTGTGTTTGACGTAGACACAAATGAACCATTGGCAGATGCTCAGGTTAGTTTATTAGATAATTTTAATCAATTGGTAAGCCAAACTACCTCAGGAACTGATGGAAGTTATAAATTTATTGCCGGATGTGGAATACAATATATTGTTAGAGGTATCAAGGAAGATTACACACCCTATGAAACATCTATAAAAACACCTTTCATAACAGGTACTGTGGATGTGCCAATTCCACTAAAACGTATTGGCTGTCCGCCAAACGATCTAAATTGTATCTTAGATTTACAGCCAATTTATTTTGATTTTGACAAATCTAATATCAGACCGGATGCCGAAATTGAATTGGCTAAAATACTGGCTGCTTTAAAACAATATGATCAACTAAAAATAAATATTGAGTCGCATACAGATTCACGCGGTAACGACAATTATAACCTTGCACTCTCTGAAAGACGTGCGCAATCCACACTTAAGTGGCTTGTTAAAAAAGGAATTGATAAGAGCAGACTTACTGCTAAAGGATTTGGTGAATCACGACTTATTAATAAATGTTCTAATGGCGTAAAATGTACGGCCGAAGAACACCAATTAAACAGAAGATCTATGTTCATCATACAAGATTGATGTCTGTATTGTAAATAATTAAGGCGTACCCTTAAATCTCCCCGATTTACAACTATAAACCTTTGTAAAAGCGCTACTTATTGCTATAAGTTAGTTGCCATTACATAAATGCCGCTATCCTAAAAAGATAGAGCGGCTTGCTCCCTAGTAATAAGGAATTTAATGTAAAACGTTTTTAAAAACTGCAGTTAATGACTTCACTTAAACAAATATGGTTAATTGGTTTTTTGTTGTTTGCAAATGCTGTGCTTTCGCAAGAAGTGAAAATAGCAAAAGCAAATGAGCAGTTTGATAAATACGGCTATATCAACGCAAGAAAAATCTATCTTAGAGTTGTTGAAAATGGCTACTCATCGGCAGAAATATATAAGAAACTAGGCGATACCTATTATTATAATAGTGATTATGTAAATGCTGAAAAATGGTATTATAAACTTCTTAAAGAATTTCCTGATGCGATAGAAACCGACTATTACTACAGAATTGCCCAAACATTAAAAAGTTCAGGAAAATATCAGGAATCTGAAGCTGTAATGAATATTTTCTTTACTAAAGGTGGCGAAGAAAAGAATATTAAAAAGTTTGATAACGATCCTGAATATTTGCAGAGTTTAGGGGTTCATCCTTTTAAATATGTAATAAATAAAGTTGCCGTAAATACAAAGTTATCTGACTTTAGTCCTATCTATTATAAAGATAAAATAGTTTTTTCCTCCACTGCGAGAAATCGAGATGATTTCAAAAAACACAATTGGAGCAATATGCCATTTTTAGATTTATATGTTGCCGAAATTGATAGCGATGGAGGCCTTTCAAACTCAAGACATCTTGATGGAGACGTAAATACTAAATTTCACGAATCAACACCTGTTTTTACAAAGGACGGTAAAACAATGTACTTTACCAGAAACAACTACCTCGAAGGTAAAAAGGGATTTGATAAAGGCAGGGTTATTAAATTAAAAATACTAAGAGCCGATCTAAAAGTAGGTAAAGACGGTAGTGAGTACTGGGGCGATATAACCGATTTACCATTTAACAGTAATAGTTTTAACAACGCACATCCCGCGTTGAGTCCAGACGGAAAACGCCTCTATTTTGCGTCAGATATGCCAGGTAGCTACGGACGTTCAGATCTTTATCGGGTAGATATAAAGAAGGAAAAGGATAGTACAATTACCTATGGCGTACCAGTAAACCTCGGCCCGGAAGTAAATACAAGATCTCGAGAAACCTTTCCGTTTATTAGTGAAAACAACACTTTGTATTTTGCAAGTGATGGCCATTTTGGTCAAGGTGGGCTAGACATTTATGTGGCAACATTAGATACAGATGGAAGCTTAAAACAAGTTTCCAATTTTGGACCGCCTATTAATACCAAAATGGATGACTTTGGTCTCATAATTAAAGAATCTCAAGGAAGTGGTTATTATACATCAAATGCCGCGGGTGGTCGCGGCGCTATTGACGACGATATCTATTATTTCTACGAAAAATGTGTAATGACCATTAATGGAATCGTAACTGATATTGATACCCAAGAACTTCTCCCAGGCTCCGAGGTGTCATTGCTCAATGCCGATAACATCGAAATTGAACGAGTAACCGTCGGTGAAGATGCTGCCTTCAGTTTTACAACTGAATGCGATACCAGATATATTATTAGAGCAACAAAAAAACTGTATTTTCCAAAAGAAGAAGTTGTCGAAACACCGGACCAGGGGGGTGTAATAGATTTAAATATTCAATTAAAATTGAAAGATCCGTGCCCACCAAACGATCTAGGATGTATTTTAGAACTTCAGCCTATTTATTTTGATTACGACGAAGACTACATACGCCCAGATGCCGAAATTGAATTGGCCAAAATACTGTATGCTATGGAGCTGTATCCTGAACTCGTAATTCATATTGAATCGCATACCGATTCAAGAGGAAGAGATAGTTACAATATGAAACTTTCAGAAAGAAGAGCGCAATCTACTTTAAATTGGATCGTAGAAAAAGGTATAGATGAGTCGCGCTTGACCGCGAAAGGATATGGAGAAACTATGTTAATAAACAACTGCGGAAATGATGCCGAATGTACCGAAGAAGAACATCAATTAAATAGAAGATCAATGTTTATAATACAGGATTAGGCTAACCAAGTTATATTCCTAAAAAGCGTTCAATACGTACTATTGAGCGCTTTTTGCTTTTAATACAGCCGCCCTTTTCGTATTTTTGAACCAAAAGATTTTTAATATGATTGAAGAACAAGTTATCCTGGTGAATGAAAAAGATGAGCAGTTGGGACTTATGCCCAAACAAGAGGCACATGAAAAAGGTGTTCTTCATCGCGCGTTTTCCGTTTTTATTTTTAATCATAAAAATGAATTATTATTACAACAACGCGCATTTCATAAATATCATACGCCAGGACTGTGGACAAATACTTGCTGCAGTCATCAGCGCCACAACGAATCATCGCTGGCAGCAGGGAAAAGGCGCCTTTTTGAAGAAATGGGCTTTACTACCGAATTAAAAGAGACCACAACCTTTATTTATAAGGCACCATTTGATAATGGACTTACAGAACACGAATTAGATCATATATTAGTTGGCAGCTTTAACGGAACACCTGAAATAAATCCTGAAGAAGTTGCAGCCTGGAAATGGATGGATCTCGAAGCTGTAAAAACAGATATAGCGCAAAATCCAAACATATATACGGCTTGGTTTAAAATTATTTTCGACAAATTTTACCAACATTTAAAAGTATGAGCCTAACCGTATATAGAAAAGCACATTTTAATGCGGCGCATCGCCTTTTTAGAGAAGAATGGGATGATGCCAAAAATCTTGAAGTTTTTGGAAAATGCAGCAATCCAAATTATCACGGCCATAATTATGAATTAGAAGTGGGCATTTCTGGCGAAATCGATCCTAAAACCGGCTTTTTAATAGATTTAAAAATCTTGCGGGATATTATAAAGGAAGAAGTGGAAGACCCATTCGATCATAAAAATTTAAATCTTGAAGTCCAGGAATTTAAAAACCTTAATCCCACTGTAGAAAACATTGCAGTTGTAATTTGGAAAAAAATTAGAACTCGAATCGATTCGAAATACGGTATTTCAATAAAACTTTACGAAACTCCACGTAACTTCGTTGTTTATAACGGTAATTAATGATTACAATTTCAACATTATATCCTTTAAAATTTTACCCTATACTGAAGGAAAAAGTATGGGGCGGTACGAAATTGTACGAACTTTTCCATAAAAATTCAAAAGATAATGTAGGGGAGAGCTGGGAGATATCTGGTGTTGAAAATAATATTTCAGAAATTGCAAACGGACCCTTTAAAGGCAAAACTTTAAATTGGTTGTTAGAAAACTATAAAGAAAAATTGGTTGGTGAAAAAGTATATTCAGATTTTGAAAATCAATTTCCATTGCTCTTTAAGTTTATTGATGCTTCCGAAAACCTCTCTGTGCAAGTACATCCCGACGATGCATTAGCTAAGCAACGACACAATTCCTTCGGAAAAACCGAAATGTGGTACATTCTGAATGTTGAAAAAGGAGGTGAACTTATTCTTGGTTTCAACCAAAAAATGGATAAGCAAAAGTATTTAAAATCGCTTTCCGAAAATAAAATTCCGGAAATTCTTAATTCTGAAACCGTTAAAAAAGGTGATGCGTTTATTTTAAATCCAGGTACGGTACACGCCATTGGTGCAGGGGTGTTACTGGCCGAAATTCAACAAACATCAGATATTACCTACCGAATTTACGATTGGGATAGACCAGATACTAACGGCCAAATGCGCCAATTACATACCGATTTAGCATTGGATGCTATCAATTTTAATCCGCCAAAATCAAGAATGACTTACGGACAAGCGAAAAATACTCCTGTGCATATTGGCACTACAGATTTCTTTGTTGTAAATAAACTCGTGCTGTCCAAAAGTTATCGTAAAGACCTAAAATCAATTGCCTCCTTTACGGTTTATATGTGTTTAGAAGGCAGCACAATAATTGAAACAGATGGCTATTCGGAAAAATTAAAAAAAGGTGAAACCATACTTATTCCTGCACAAATAGCTGAAATAAAATTTATTACCAATTCAGCTAGCTTTTTGGAGGTGTACATTCCGTAAATCTTCGTACCTTTGCCCGATTTAAAAAATATTGAAGTAAATAGATACAACAAATAATAAAGAAGAAAATGGCAAACGTAAGAAATTTAAAAAAAGATATTAATTATGTTTTAGGCGATATTATTGAAGCAGTTTATATTTGGGAATTAACCAATGCAGACAAGGATAATAAAAAAGCTGAAGCAATTATTGATGAAGCAATTACAACTTTTGATGAGCTTATTGCTAAGGTAAATCAAAAAGATGTGGAAAATAAAAAGAAACATTTCAAGGAGGTAAATGCCGAACTTGAAACACGTGGTAGAGAAATGATAAACAAAATTAACGCGTTATAAAATAGAATCACTTTTTTTACGCATTTCAATAAAAGACTCCAATTCCTTACCGTATTTGGAGTCTTTTATTTTAGGTGAAAGCGATTGATATACAGTGTCTAAATATTTAAGATTAGAACTGTATGCTTCACTTAAAATTAAATAGGGCGCAACCTCATAATCGCTGTGATTCATTGCAAAATTTATAGTGGTAAAATATTTACTCTTTATTAATGATTGCTGCTTTCTATTTAAATCCATTTCCAGAGAATCATTATTATTGTTGCCTTTTTTAAAGCGTTCTGAAATATATTCAAGATTCTTCGCTACATAACGCTGTCTTAATTTTTCAAACTCTCTAAAAATACTGTCATTGGCCGAACCTTTTACTATGGCTGCGCTACCAAAATTCTTTAAATTAGTTTGAATATGCATCGGATGGTTTTCTGCAAAAAATGCAATCCGATCATCCCGCAAAGTTCCATCTTTTAGTCTAACGTATAAATAATACATTTCTGGACTTACAATTTTTTCTGAAAATGCAAAATCTGAAGACCCATCAACAATCATCGAATCTACGGTAACCAAGAGCGTGTCATCAAATTTTTGAAGCAACAACGTGCCCTTTTTTAAGCCTTTTACTGTCCCCGTCAGATTCATTTTGTCAGAATCTGTTGAGCAACTAATAAAGCTTATAAAAAATATTAAAATAGTAAATAGGTAACGCATGTTAACTTTTTTAAACGGAATGCAAAGATGATATTTTTTTTTAAATATTTATGCACCCGAAGCTAATTGCATTAACACAGTGCATATAATTGCAGCAACGGTGCCAATAGCGTACCCAAAAACGGCTAATAGTACTCCAACCGTCGCCAATGAAGGGTGAAAAGCAGAAGCAACAATTGGTGCCGAAGCTGCTCCTCCAACGTTTGCTTGGCTCCCCACCGCCAAAAAGAAATACGGGGCACGAATCATTTTTGCAACTAAAATCATTAAGCCCGCATGTACGGCCATCCATACCAAACCAATTACGATTAACCACATATTTTCAAAAATTAGGGTTAAATCCATCTTCATTCCAATGCTGGCTACTAAAATATAAATAAATACACTGCCAAATTTGCTGGCGCCAGCACCTTCATATGCTTTTGCTTTTGTAAATGATAGTAGAACCCCAATTATAGTAGTTATTGTTATCATCCAAAAGAAACTGGAATCGAGAAAAGTAAATATATTTCGGGTTATTCCTTTAGGTATTTGATTTACAATAGAGGTGAAAAAGCCACTTAAATAATCGGCTCCAAAATGTGCAAAACTCACCGTTCCAAAGGCAATGGCTGCCAATATCATCAAATCCGTTAGAGTTGGATTTCTATCTACTTTTTTAGCATATTCTGAAACTTTATCCTTCAAACCATCTATTGCAGAAGTATCTGCCTTTAGCCATTTATCAATCTTTGCAGATTTTCCAATTCCGAAGAGAATAATTGCCATCCAGATATTTGCCACTACAATATCTACAAATACCATCCCTCCGTATAATTTTTGGTTGTAGCCGTAAATTTCAAGCATTGCAGTTTGGTTGGCACCACCGCCAATCCAACTACCTGCTAATGTTGAGAGTCCGCGCCAAACAGCGTCGGCACCTTCGCCACCTACTGCTTCTGGATGTATAGAGCCAACAATCAATACAGCCAAAGGCCCGCCAAGTACAATCCCGATGGTTCCCGCAAAAAACATAATAAGAGCCTTCGGACCCAGATTCAAAACGCCTTTTAAATCTATGCTTAGAGTCATTAACACCAAGGCAGCAGGTAATAAATACCGGCTGGACATATAGTATAAACTTGTACTGCCAGTAGTAGCTTCGCCAGTATCTGCGACGGTGGTCCATTCTGGCGAAATAACGCCCGCAGTAGTCAATAATGCAGGGAGGAAATAAGCCATAAATAACGCAGGAACAATACCGTAGAATTTATTCCAAAATCCTTCTTTGCGCGAAGACGTGTAAAAAATAAAGCCCAAGGCTAGCATTAATATTCCAAAAACTATCGTGTCATTGGTAAAAAGGGGAGTGGTATCCTTTAAAATTTCGGCAGTAGTATCTTGCATTTTTGATGGTTTTGCTGCAAAATACAATTATTTTTTAATTTCAATTATTTTTTAATAAAATCGCTAATAATACTAATTAATTTAGGCATTACCGGCAGGTTATAAATATTATACGACTTGCTGTTCTCCAGGTCGTTACCTTCAATTTCTTTAAAGATATGGTTCATCTTGGGAATAATTTCATATTTGGCATCGGGCTTAGCAGTCTTTAGTAATTCTGCTTCCGAAAGTTGAACCTGAATATCTTTTTCACCATTAATAAGTAAAACGGGAATCTTCAATTTTTGAATTTCTATTTTGGGATTGTACTGCATCCAAGTATAAATAAAAGGCTGAATTTCCTTTCGAAAAATTGAAGCCAATCCAGGACTGTAATTAGACGCCACACCATTGGCCCGAAGATCATCGAATGAAGAACGGGCATTATCAACCAAGCCTGGTGCTTGCTCCGCTAGTTGCGCTACAATTACGTCATCAATTTCCTGCCCCGCACCAGCTATAGAAATAAATCCGGCAGCGCCATTTTGTGCAGCTATCATTCCTACGAGCGACCCTTGACCGTGCCCAATGATATATATTTTTGAAAATCGTGGATCTTTTTTGAAATATTCAAGAATGGCAATTGCATCAGTAATAAAATCGTCAAATTGAATGTTTCTTTCGTTTAGCGCCCGGCTCTTCATTTGTTTTACAATTCTTTTATCGTATCTAAACGAAGCAATTTGGTTTTGGTAAAGGCCTTCGGCTAAATATTTTAAAGCATTGTTTACCATCATTTGTTGGTTTCCGTTTCTATCCGTGGGACCGCTATCACCAACAATAATAGCTAATACCGGTTCTTCAATATTTTCAGGAACCATTAACGTTCCATCAATAAGAGGTGTAATGCTAAGATTTTCGGTATGGTATTTATTAGTTTGGGCATTAACTATTCCTATAAAAAGAAGGAAAAAAAATAAACAATGTTTCATTTTAATGGGTGTTTTTACACGTTGGTATCATGCGTTTCTTTAACAAATAAATTCACTTAATATTGCTTTTCAGTTTTATTAAATTATAGTATTTGGGGCTATTTTACAGGTTTTTAAAAGTAGTGAAATGCATCAAATAAAAATTATTTTCTTTTTTTAATCGGCAGGAATCACTTTTGAATTTATGGATGCTATCTTTGCTGCGATTGAAATTGAAATATATAACGACATTTAAATATGAAAAAAACAGTTTTAGTTTTGTTGGTAGTATTATTTTCGAACGGACTTTTTGCCTCGGAAGATTGGGGGAAAACAGGTCATCGCGCGGTGGGTGAAATTGCCGATGATTACTTGAGTAGAAAAGCCGAAAAGGAAATTTTAAAATTGTTGGATGGCCATTCGTTGGCATTTGTTGCAAATTATGGCGATGATATAAAAAGCGACCGTAATTTTGATATGTACCGTCCTTGGCACTATGTAAGCTTTCCTTTTGGTGAAAAATACGAAACCTATCCTAAAAGTGAAAAAGGCGATATTATTCAAGGCATAAAAAAATGTGTTACTGTTTTAAAAGATAAAAACAGCTCTAAAGAAGACAAGGTTTTTTATCTTAAAATGTTAGTACATTTTATGGGAGACCTTCATCAACCATTGCATATTGGTTTGGCCGAAGATAAGGGCGGAAACGATTTTCAGGTTCGTTGGTTTAAGGATGGTACAAATTTACATACGGTATGGGATTCAAAAATGATTGATTTTTACGATATGTCTTATAGCGAATTAGCCAAGAATACAGATGTGCTTTCAAAGCAACAAATAGAAGCCGTTAAGAAGGGTACCGTTATAGATTGGATGTACGAAAGTCGGGAAATTTGCGAAAATATCTATCAAAACACCGAAGTGGGTGAAAAGCTAGGATACAATTATATGTATAAATATATGGATGTGTTGCGTTTTCAGCTTCAGAAAGGCGGGATACGATTGGCAACAGTTTTAAACGAAATTTTTAATTAATTTATAAAGTTGTTTTTACTACGTATATAAATACGCCCAGTACATGAGCCCAAGTTGTAGTGGCAATCTAAGAATAAGCAACCATTTTGGAAGTTTTATCGCGGCCTTTTCATTTTGAAGCATATAAATATGCACGGGAATAAACGCAAATAGCATTACAATAATACCCCAAGCGGCCTCAATTTGTGTGTTTTTATTAAGCAACATAAATCCGAGTATCATTTCAATAATACCGCTCAGCACTACGATTGTACCATGTGCAGGAATGTAAGGTGGCAAGACGCGTTCGTAGAGTTTAGGTTTTCGAAAGTGATTCATTCCGGCAAGCACTAAAAGTACGCCCAGTAAATATTGATGCCAAGGTAACATAGCTTAATTTTAATTTTTAAAAGTAATCTTTTTGAAACTTTTACCAACCTAGATATTCTTAAAAAGTGAAAGCCTTTCTATTTTTTAGAAAGGCTTTCTTTTTTAATTACTTATTTATGATAAAAATTAGTCTTTAATCAAGCGCTTAACAGTGCTTGCTTTTTCACCAATAATCTGTACCATATAAACGCCAGCCGCGAGCGATGAAACATCTACCGCTTTTTCACCCTGCATAGTGCGAAGGTCTATCTGGTTTACTAATTTTCCGTTTACATCGTAGATCATCATTTTCTCTAGTGAAATGTTGGTCTTGTTTACAAGGTTTACAACATGGCTCGCTGGGTTTGGATATAATGCCACGCCAGCTTCTAAAGTGTTTTGATTTACACCAAGAACAGATTCAACTGTAAGCTCAAAGTCACAGCTGGAGGTGTTTCCGTACTCATCGGTAGCGGTAAAGCTAACAGTGTAAACACCGTCTGGCAATGCCGTTCCTGGAGCAGGATCTTGTGTAGTATCCGTTACGGGATCAGTACAGTTATCGTCAGCGATCGCTTCGCCAGTTGCAAAGTAATCCGGTACAATATAGAAAATGTTGCCTGGTCCTGGATCTACTGTTTGGTCTGCAGGGCAAGTAAGCACCGGAGCCAATTTGTCAACCACGTGAACTTCGGCCACACAAGAGGCAAGGTTACCGCTTGTATCGCTTACAAATACAGTTACCATAACTGGGGTTCCTATATCTGCGCAAGTTACGGTTGGCACATCTACTGCAATAGTAGCAATGCCACAAGCTTCGTTTATATCAGAAAGCAAACTATAAGGATCGATAGTGGTCGTACCATCTGGTCCTAGTTCAATTTCTACAACGTTACCCGTGCTAACACCTTCGTAATCTATTTGGAAGTTATCTACACCGGCACCCCAGGCCCAGCCGCCTTCATCGTCGTAAGTAAAACGAACTTGGAAGTCAGCGTTCATATAAGCGGCCATATCTAAGGCTCCTGAATTGGTCGGATCGGTATCTACATCTACAAATAGTATTTGTTGCCAAGCTGCGCCATCGTATACTTCTACAGTTAAAGTACCATCACCTGCAAATTCCTGCAAGGCATAATCAAAAGAGATAGATGCCGTTACAGCTGCAGAGATATCATAAACTGGAGAAACAAGTGTTACGAGGTTTACTTCACCACTACCTGCCGCATCATCATCAAAGATCGCTGCGTTTGTAGGGAAATCGCCTCCTATTGGCATATCGCCCGACCCGAAGGCCCAGTCTGCAGAACCGCTGGTTACCACAGTAGTCCAACCCGTTGGTATGGTAGCATCTTCAAAATCTGTTAATTCTGAAGTAATGTTTGCAACCCCGCAAGTAATAACTGGCGCTATGTTATCTATAACATTTACTACCGCCATACAGGTAGAAGCGTTTCCACTGGCATCGGTTACGGTTACTTCAATGATGTTCTCGCCCAAATCTGCGCAAGTGAAATCTAATCCAGAGCCTGCACCGGTAGTATAGTGGATGGTTCCGTTAAAAACACGAGGTGCAAATATAGGAGTTGTGAAAGGTGTGTTGGAGGCAGCACCTAAACTCATTGACATATCGGCATTGGAATAATTTTGATTGCTTCCATCACCATTGGTGTAATAGTGTGAATGTCCGCCATCGAGAACTAAAGCCATTCCGTAAGTAGTGTTTGCACTCAACATCAAAGGAGTTGCCAAAACAGCATTTGAAGGTGCATCTAAGCCGGCTCCTGTTCCTGTTGCGGTTGCGGCTACAGCTCCCCAAGCACCAGGATTGGACTCATTACCTACATATGTGCCCACAAGCGTATAAATATCTAAAGTAAACCCTCCCGGATCGGCTGTATTTATATCAATTTCGCTCACTTCCAAATCGGCTGCTCCAACAGTGATGTCAAAATAAACCGCTCCTCCTGGAGATCCATTATTTCCAGAAGCAAATAGAGAGGTCAATGATCCTGCTGTTCCACCGCCGGTACCACCAGCGGTAATTGTGTATCCACAAGCTTCGTTTACTCCGGTAACAAGATCGTTAGGGCTAATTGAAGCCACACCGTTTACATCAAGGAAAACATCCAATCCACCGCCAGCGGCAGCTTCATAGGTCAATAGGAAGTTGTCTACACCAGCTCCCCAAGCCCAATCGTCTTCATCATCATAAGTATATCGCACTTGGAAGGCTGCATTTACAAACGCAGAAACATCTATATCGCCCGTGTTAACAGGATCGGTATCTACATCTACAAATAATATCTGTTGCCAAGCAGCTCCATCCCATACTTCAGCTTCAAATGTTCCTGAACCTGCAAAATCCTGCAATGAATAATCAAAAGATAGTTGCACGTTGCTTGCCCCGGTAAGATCGTATGCGGGAGAAAGAAGTCGCGCAAGGTTTGCCGGGCCACTACCTGCTGCATCGTCATCAAAAATAGCGGCGTTTGTTGGGAAATCTGCCCCTCCTGGCATATCACCGCTTCCGAATGTCCAATCTTGGCCTCCGGACTCAATTACGGTAGTCCATCCTGTTGGGATGGTAGCGCCTTCAAAGTCTTCAGATTCTGAAAAAATTCCAAATCCGCCAACACAGAATACCTCTGGTGCAGTTACATCTTGAACGGTAACGGTTGAGGTACATGTAGCGGTATTGCCAGCTGCATCGGTAACGGTCATCGTTACGGTATTTGCGCCAACCATTGAACAGTCAAACGAAGATACGTCTAATGTCATAGCTGTTATGGCGCAGTTATCGGTAGATCCGTTATCTAGATCGGCAGGAGTGATTGTTGCCATACCGGTTGTTGGGTCAAGGTCTATTGTAATATCCTGGCAAACTGCCACAGGATCTTCATCGTCAAGTACAGTAACCATAAAATCGCACGTTTCAGTATTGCCATCGCTATCGGTAACCGAAAGTGTAACCATAGTATCACCTACTGGAAAAACACTTCCGCTTGCAGGTGTAGCAACAATATCGCCAGAGATGTTGCCATCTTCATCGTCAAATGCAACACCCGCAAAGTTTACTACAGCGCCACAGGTTCCAGGGTCATTGTTAGCCGTAATGTTTGCAGGACACACTATGGTTGGTGGATTGCCTACCATAGTTATTTCTGTGAAATTAATACAGTAACTTAAAAGATTTCCTGAGTCGCCGCCAGAATCATCACAGATACTAAGCGTCCAATTTCCATTTATCGGTTCTCCAGCAAATGTGGCGGCAAAAGTACCGCCTTCAGCTTGAAACGTACCTGTAAAAGGAGCGGATCCTGTAGTTATACTGGGAGCGCCGTCCATAAATACAGTATTGGTATAATTGTCTCCACTGCCTCCATTATCGCTCGATAGATCCAGAGTGGTTCCATTAGGAGAAATCAGTGTAATATCTAAGTCAGAGTCCCAAGAATGGGTTAAATTTATCTCTACTGTGTCTAAGGTGTAATCTCCTGATCCTGTACCTATATTACCTGTTGCCGTAACAGCAGCAGGTGAGGTTGTGGGGCCACCAACGCATGGAAAGCCACCAGTACCAGTAACGGGAATAGGTTGTGGATTACCGGTTCCGCAAGCTGAAATTGGGCCACCGGCCGGCATGTCGCATTTAATAACGCCGCCATTGGGCGCAAAGCTAAACTGCACACTACAATTTGCTGCTGAACTGGTATTGGTAATTACCACTTCAAACCAACCTGGTTCTACTGTTACAGAGAATGGTTGTGTGTTTGAAGAACCCACATCTCCCAAATAATTCGTGCCTTGGTTCGCCGGATCGTATGGAGTTGTACTTCCACCTCCAGGTTCTTGGAAAACTAGCGCATGACCATTGGTAAGGCAGGGACTCGCGCCACTATTTGGGTCAAAATTGATGGTTATACAGGTAGGAGCCACATCAGAATTATAAAAACGAATAGCAGTGTAATTAAAAGTTGTTGCCGTGTTGAAATCGCCGGGATATACTTTTGATGGACAGGCACTGGCTACAGCATCTCTAAAGATTCTGCCCAATTGAGTTCCAGATCGTACAAAAAAACCAGATGGCTCTGCCGAGAGTCCAATTTGAGTTTCTATCGGACTGGTCAGATCGTTACAGTCACCTTGTGCAAAGGAACTGGTGTTAAACATAATAAGTAGTAAGAAGCTAAGAGCAGCGCTTACAAGATAATTTTTCTTCATAATTAATAATTATTTATAGTTAGACACATAAAAGTATGTTAATTAATTGAATTTATTACTATAATAACCAGATAATTATGCATAATTAAAAAAATTTAATCCAAAGGGTGAGTTATTAGTAATTCACAGAAACAAAAAAAGCCGCTAATGTATTATCATTAACGGCTTTTTAAATAATCTTGAAATATTCTTATTTAATCATCTCATAACTTCGTTTAATAAACGCTGTAAGCTCTTCACCTTTTAACAAATTTTTACTCAGTCTGGCCAAATCCAGAGCCTGATTCACCAAGCGCTCTTTTTTCTTTTCAGTTTTTGTATTTAAGATTTCGCCTACCAATTCGTGATTGGTGTTTACAATCAAATTATACATTTCAGGGAAACCGCCCATTCCAAACATACCGCCACCACCGGTTTTTTGCATATCCTTCATCCTTCGCATAAATTCTGGCTCGGTGATAATAAACGGATTTGCATTGCTGTCCATAGCCTCTAATTGTACGCTGAACTTTTCCTTCGGAATAACCCCGTCAAGGAATGTTTTTAAACTTTCCTTTTCTTCATCAGATAGTTTTGAAATCTGCTCATCGTCTTTTTTGATAAGGTTTTCAACGTGGTCGCTATCTACGCGTACAAACGAAAGTTTCTCTTCCTTACTTTCTACTTTTTGAAGTAGGTGCGCTACTATAGGCGAATCCAGAAGTAATACTTCGTATCCTTTTTCTTTGGCTGCTTCAATGTAGCTGTGCTGTTCTTCTTTATTTGAAGCATACAGAATAACGAGATTACCATCTTTATCGGTCTGCGCATCTTTTATCTTTTCCTTCAATTCTGAAAAAGTGAAATACGTATCGTTTACCGTTGGGTACAGTGCAAAATCCTGCGCTTTATCAAAGAATTTATCTTCGGTAAGCATTCCGTATTCAATAACTATTTTTATGTCGTTCCATTTCTTTTCAAAACCTTCGCGGTCATTGTTAAAAAGGCTTTTCAGCTTATCTGCAACTTTGCGGGTAATGTAGCTCGAAATCTTTTTTACCGCCCCATCGGCCTGTAAATAACTTCGCGAAACGTTTAACGGTATATCCGGACTGTCAATTACTCCGCGTAACATCGTTAAAAATTCAGGAACAATTCCCTCCACATTATCGGTTACAAAAACCTGGTTTTGGTAGAGCTGTATTTTATCCTTTTGAATGCTCATATCGTTGGTCATCTTCGGGAAATAAAGGATTCCCGTAAGATTGAAAGGATAATCAACATTTAGGTGAATGTGGAATAGTGGCTCCTCGAATTGCATGGGATACAATTCTCTGTAAAATGAATTATAATCCTTATCTTCCAATTCAGTGGGCTGCTTGGTCCACGCTGGGTTAGGATTGTTGATAATATTATCAACTTCCTGAGTAGGCGCTTCGTCTTCTTCTTTTGCACCTTCAGGTTTTGGAAGGGTTTCCGTTTTGGTTCCGAATTTAATCGGGATAGGCATAAACTTGTTGTACTTCACCAATAATTCACTGATGCGGTTTTCCTCCAAAAATTCGGTAGAATCATCGGCAATATGCAGAATTATCTCGGTCCCTCTTTCCTTTTTATCGGCTTTCTCAATAGTAAATTCCGGCGAACCATCGCACGCCCAATGCACTGCGGGCTCGTCTTTATAACTCTTTGTAATGATTTCTACTTTTTTGGCTACCATAAAAGCCGAATAAAAACCAAGTCCAAAATGCCCGATAATCCCGGCGTCCTTTCCGTTTTTGTCTTTGTATTTTTCAATGAATTCCTCGGCGCCAGAAAAAGCAATTTCGTTGATGTATTTTTCAACTTCTTCCTTGGTCATCCCAATTCCCTGATCTATTATGCGAAGCTGTTTCTTCTTTTTGTCCAACTTTACTTCAATCATCGGATTGCCGTATTCTACCCCTTCGGCTTCGCCAATATTGGCCAAATGCTTCAGTTTTAGGGTTGCGTCGGTAGCGTTCGAAATTAATTCACGCAGAAATATTTCGTGATCGCTGTACAAAAATTTCTTGATCAGTGGGAAAATATTGTCCACCGATACATTAATAGTTCCTTTGCTCATTTTTCTATTATTTATTACTTATTATTATTAATTTGTGAAACAAAACCTAATAGTCAAATAAAATACCAATGCCGAAATTTCTGCCACGTTGTCACTTCCCACTAAAACTTCCTACCAAACTTTAACACAACATTCTGTTTAAGTTTTACTTAATAAGGTTAAACAAGTGTTATCTTTGTATTTGTGTAACGACCTATTCCACACTTTTAAATAAATTATATTATGACGGCAACGAACAATTCTGAAAATACAGACAAAACAACTTCGAAAAAAAATGCTAGAGCTGAAAAGATTATTACGGCATATATGCAGGCGGTATTAACGAAGGAAAAGCCACCCCTCAGCGTTTTCAAATTCTGCAAGGAAAATAATTTTACCGAAGCAGAATTTTATAAAAACTTCGGTTCCTTTGAAGCCCTACAATCCGAAATATGGACTTCATTTTATGATGAAACAATTCGTCAAGCTAATAGAGATGAAGGGTACGAAACGTACAGCAATAAAGAAAAAATGCTCACCTTTTTCTACACCTTTTTTGAACTTCTCACCCTTAATAGAAGTTACATACTCGTTACCTTACGCGAGCATCAAAATATGATGAAAAACCTAGGCCAATTGAAAGAATTGCGTAAAAAAATAAAGCATTTTGCTTCACATTTAATTCGCGAAAATAACGAAGATAAAAAGCTGAAAATTTTAAAACAATCGGTAACCGTATTTTCTGAAGGCGCTTGGATACAAACCCTTTTTCTATTGAAATATTGGATGGATGATAATTCCGCAGGTTTTGAAAACACAGATATCGCAATCGAGAAATCGGTACGTGCCATTTTTGATGTTTTCGATACCCAACCATTGGAAAGTGTGCTTGATTTTGGAAAGTTTTTATGGAAAGAAAAAATGGCCTAATGAAGACGATAGATAAAATTCCCACTAATAAAATTCAACGCGCGTCAAAACTAATGACTACCGGCGTAAAAGTAGGCGGTAATTATTTAAAGTATTACGGTAAAAAACTCGTTAATTCCGAAACCACTAAAGACGAATTAAACGAAAGCAATGCCGAAGATATTTACGACGGGCTAAAAAACCTAAAAGGCAGCGCACTAAAAGTAGCGCAAATGCTTAGTATGGAAAAAAACATCATGCCAAAAGCCTATGTGGAAAAGTTTTCCTTGGCGCAATTTCAGGTGCCGCCACTTTCGGCACCCTTGGTGCGCAAGACTTTTAAGAAATATTTTGGCGATACCCCCGAAAGTCTCTATGATACCTTTAATGCAGAATCTGTTGCTGCGGCTAGTATTGGCCAGGTTCACAAAGCTACAAAAGATGGTAAAAACTTGGCGGTGAAAATCCAGTATCCGGGAGTTGCCGAAAGTATAAGTAGCGATTTGGCAATGGTAAAGCCAGTTGCAATGAAAATGTTTAATATAAAAGGTAAGGATGGTGATAAATACTTTAAGGAAATGGAGGGTAAATTGCTGGAAGAAACCGATTATCTGTTGGAAGTAGAACAGAGCAAGGAAATTACAAATGCTTGTAAAAACATTCCCAATCTAAAGTTTCCCAATTATTACAAAGAACTTTCCGGCGAACGTATTATTACCATGGACTGGATGACCGGACAGCATCTTTCGGAATTTACTAGTACAAATACCAATAAAGAAAAGGCAGATAAAGTAGGGCAGACGCTGTGGGATTTTTATATGTTCCAAATGCACCAATTAAAGCGCGTGCACGCCGATCCGCACCCCGGAAATTTTTTAGTAGACGAAGAGGCAAACCTCATTGCGATAGATTTTGGCTGTGTTAAAACCGTTCCCGAAGAATTCTACCTGCCGTATTTTGAATTGGCCAAACCTGAAAATATAAACAAACCTGAAATTTTCTTGGAGAAGATGTATGCTTTGGAAATTTTAAAGGAGGAAGACTCGCCTGAGGAAACCAAATTTTTTTCAGAATTGTTTCACGAAATGCTCAGTCTTTTCACACAACCATTCCATAGTGAAACGTTCAACTTTGCCGATGAGGAATTCTTTGGAAAAATTGCCGAGTTGAGCAATAGATATTCAAAAGATACTGAAATTAGAAAGATGAACGGCAATCGTGGTTCCAAACATTTCTTATATATAAATAGAACTTTTTTCGGACTTTATAATTTAATAAACGATTTGGGAGCGAAGGTGGCAATAAATAATTATAAAAATTACCTGTAAACTTTAACAAAACTTTGTTTAATCCTTTAACAATTACACTAAACAAAGTGTGGTATCTTTACAGAGAATAATCGAATATTAAATTGCTATGAAAAAGTAAAAATATTCTATTATTTAATTGGTTAGGTTGTTTAAGAAGGGCGCATCTTTTGCGCCCTTTTTTTAATGTTAAAAGTTATTGCTTTATTTCTTCCGAAACATTTACGGAACTTTCCATTTTGTTCTTCACGTATTTGTCTAACCATTGGTCCTGTTCCCACAAAACATGTAGTACGCTTTCTTTCGCGCTGTACCCGTGACTTTCTTTTGGCAACATTACCAGTCTGGCTGTTGCTCCCAAGCCTTTTAACGCATTAAAATAGCGCTCGCTTTGCAGCGGATAGGTTCCCGAGTTATTATCTGCTTCACCGTGAATTAGTAATAATGGCGTTTTCATTTTATCGGCATGCATAAATGGCGACATGATGTAATACGTTTCGGGAGAATCCCAATAGCTTCGCTCTTCACTCTGAAAACCAAATGGCGTGAGTGTGCGGTTATAGGCACCGCTACGTGCAATTCCCGCTGCAAACAAATTGGAATGGCTCAATAAATTTGCAACCATAAACGCGCCGTAGGAATGTCCGCCAACGCCCACGCGGTTTCTGTCTATATAACCCATTTTGTCAACGGCATCAATCGCTGCTTTGGCATTGCCCACCAATTGGGTTCTAAAAGTATCGTTTGGTTCTTCATCGCCTTCGCCCACAATTGGAAAGGCTGCATCGTCTAAAACCACATAGCCTTGCGTTACCCAATAAATTGGCGAACCGTAATACGGATAAATAAATTCATTGGGGTTTGTGGTATTTTGCGACGCACTGGCTTTGTCTTTAAATTCACGCGGATACGCCCAAAGAATCATTGGCATTTTTTCTTTCTTTTCTACGTTATAACCTATTGGTAGGTATAAGGTTCCCTCAAGTTCCAAACCGTCATCTCGTTTGTAGGTAATTACTTCTTTATGAACATTTTGAATACTCTTAAAAGGATTTTCAAATGAAGTTACAGGCGTTAAATCATTTTTCTTTTTAATATTTCTGAAGTAATAATTAGGATACTCATTCTGCGATTCTATACGAACCAGAATTTTCCCTTTCTTCATATCGATTGCAGCATTTAGATTTTCAAGCTTATCGGTGTATTCAGATTTGTAGATGCGTTTGGTTTTTTGGGTTTTTAAGTTGAATTCATCTATAAAAGGAAATTGTCCCTCGTCCGAAAAACCATCGCCCATAAGAAAGGCATTGCCTTCAACCAATTCTAGAACACGCTCATCAAAATTGTTTCGGGTGGTTACAAAATTTCCGGGATCATTGTACCGGTCCTGATAATTTCTGTCAAAAATAATCTTCGGCGTTTCCGAAACATTTGATGGATTAAAAATATACGATTTTGTATTACGATCATTCCACCAATAATCTGAAGCAATGGCGAGCTTATCATTCCCCCAAATAATTCCGGAATAACGATTTTTTGTTTTTAGCAACAAGTTGCCCTTTCCGTTAAAGGGAGCTGGCAATTCATATACGGCATCGCGAAAATCTACTTTTACTTCCGGATCACCTTTATCCAAGGCTTCGGCCCAGTAAATGGTTGCAGGTTTATCTGCGCGCCAATTCATTCTTCGCTTTCCCATTCGGGTTGCCATAAAACCTTTTGGTTCTACTTCGTTTAGCGGTACGTCGTTTACTTTTTGAATCAGTTTGCCTTCGTTATTATAAATATTGGTTTCAAAAGGAAAACGGCTATAAGGCACGATATAGGAAAATGGTCTTTTAATTGTTGAAACCATGATATAATTGCCGTCGGGCGAAAAATCAAGTTCGTCGTACATGGCTGTCGGAAGAAAATCTTCAACCTTGCCCGCAGTAGAAATCTTCTTTATTTCCGAACGTGCCAATTGCTCAAAGTTGTATTCGTCGTTCGGGCTGCTTAGCAAATCCTGATAGGTTCTGTTTTGCGCCTTTTCGCCATCGCTTACTGTAATGGTTGGGCCATCGGGCACGGCTTCATCGGTGTTTATTAATTGCTTTCTATCGTTGGGGATAACGTTTACAAGTAGCGCACTGCCATCTTTAAACCAATTAATAGGGTTGCCCATATTTGCATTTATCTTTAACGTACTAAGCTGTTTGGCGGTAGCGTTTTCAATATCTGCCAACCAAAGTTGTACACCATCATCTACTGTATTTAAAAATGCGACCATTTTTTGGTCTGGTGAAATAGTAAAACTGGAAAGTCTAGGGTTTTCGGGAAAGCCCGATACTTTCCGAGCGTCTTTTTCCGAAGCTTTTTTTACTTTTATATTATTGTAAAACCTGGTACGGCTACCAATATTTGTTTTGGGGTTTATTCGCAATCCGCCTAGGCGCAATTCTGGTTCCGATAGTTCGGCAATAGATTTGTAGGCATCGCGATAAAAAAGCACTACATTTTCACCATTGCTGTCAATCCAAACCGAAGGTGCCAAGGGCGCATCTACAAGTTCAAGAATTTCTTTTGGGGGTTTCTGGTAGGTGAGTTTTTCCTGTGCTATAAAGTTGGCACACGTAAAAAGGAATACGATAATCGCAATGGTTTTTTTCATGATAAAATTTTTAAGAGCTAAAGATATTCAAAATAAATAGAAATAATTTGTTATGCGCGCATACTATATAAACTGTAATTTGTTTCCTTAAAAAGCGGTATATGTTTATCTTTCCAAACTATTTTAAACTGAAATAAATGTACACTTCAAAAATTACTGGTTTGGGATCTTACGTGCCCGAAAATGTGGTTACCAACGACGATCTTTCAAAATTAATGGATACCAATGATGCGTGGATTCAAGAACGCACGGGTATAAAGGAACGCAGGCATATTAAAAAAGGCGATGGCAATTCTACTTCGGTAATGGCCGTAAAAGCTTCTACTATTGCTTTGGAACGCGCCCAACTGCAGCCAAACGATATAGATATGATTGTGTTTGCCACTCTAAGCCCAGATATGTATTTTCCGGGCGGTGGAGTAGAAGTACAGGAAATGATGGGGATGCGCACCATTCCAGCTTTAGACGTCCGCAACCAATGTAGTGGTTTTGTATATGCCCTGTCGGTGGCCGATCAATTTGTGAAAACGGGAATGTATAAAAATGTCTTGGTGATTGGAAGTGAAAACCATAGTGGTGGCTTAGATTTTTCAACACGTGGCCGCAACGTTTCGGTAATTTTTGGCGACGGTGCCGGAGCTGCTGTAGTTTCAAGAAATGAAACGGGAAAAGGTGGAATTCTTTCTACCCATCTTCACAGCGAAGGGCAATATAAAAACGAACTTTCACTAAAGGGTCCGAGTACCGAATATTGGGTGCCACAGATTATTGAAGAAAACCCACAAGAAAACATACCCTATTACCCAGTGATGAATGGCCAGTTTGTTTTTAAACACGCCATTGTTCGTTTTGCCGAAGTAATCCAGGAAGGCTTGGAAGCAAATAAGCTTGCGGTACAAGATATTGATATGTTAATACCGCATCAGGCCAATCTTCGTATTTCGCAATTTATTCAACACAAATTAAAATTGAATGACGAACAAGTTTTTAATAACATCCAGAAATACGGAAATACTACTGCAGCTTCAATTCCTATTGCTTTAACCGAAGCTTGGGAACAAGGAAAAATCAAGGAAGGCAATTTGGTGGTCTTAGCAGCTTTTGGGAGCGGATTTACTTGGGGAAGTGCTATTATTAGATGGTAATATTGCTTCGGCAGAAAAAATAAAAAAGCCTTTCAGCAAAACTGAAAGGCTTTTGTTTTACCCAAAAAATAGGTATAATTTTTTAAAGGCTAATTCAAATAAATTATAAAATGAAATTTTAGGTATTGTATTATAATAGACGAAATGATATTGCCAATAGTTTCACCCCGAATGGCTTTTTAACAAAATAATAACGGACTAGAAAATTCCTCCGCCTCCAGACGAGGTGTTGTCGTCTCTGTTTTTTCTGCCCTTGGCGCGGTAATTACTTCCTCCGAATCTATAGGCCAATCCTACATAAATGGTATTGCTTTCATTTTTAAATTCCCCGCTCTGTGGATAGGGTGTATTTCCACTAAAAGCAAACTTCATGGAATTAAAAACATCATTATAATTTATACTAAAAGTTCCGCGGCCTTCCCATAAACTATATCGCGCGCCCAAATTCACAAAATAGAGGGGTTCAGATTCAAACTGAATTCCCTTGTTTTTTGCTCGGTAAAGTCCAAAGCCCGATAAAGTAAGGTTTTTGGTAACCGTAAAATTATTCGACATTCTAACATTCCAGGCAACGTTATCTGTTTCTACAACTTGTGTTATTATATCGTCCACAGTTGGAGTTCCCGTAGCGTTTTCAAAAGTTTCGGTAATACCTTTTTGAGTTTGTTTGTATAGCTCAAAACTGGTGTTAAAACTCCACCATTTTGTGGGTTTGTAGTTTGAAGAAAGTTCAATTCCGTATAAATCGGTACTGCTGAAATTTTGAAAGGTAAGAATAGACCTATCTAAATTTGTGCGATCTATGAGTATTGCACGGTTTATTTCGTTATCCACCAATCGGTAGAACAATCCGCCAGTGAAACTTCCCATTTCAAAATTACGGGTGTAATTGGCCTCTATTGAATTGGTAAACTGAGGCTCCAAGTTTATATTTCCGAAAGAAGAAATTAAGGGTGTACTAAACTCACGAATGGGATTTACCTGATCAAGTCCCGGACGATCTACCCTACGGCTGTAACTAAGTTGGTACTGATTTTTTTCGCTGGGAGAATACGTTACAAAAGCACTGGGATACACCTGAAAATAATCATTAGTGAAGGCACGCACTTTGTTGGTATCGGCTTTTACGCTAACGTTTTCCACTCGTGCACCTAGCTGGTATGACCATTTTTCATAGGTTTTTCCAAAAGTGGCATAAAGTGAATAGATGTCGCGAAGGTATTCAAAGCGCGTTGACGGCGTATCTGTTAACTCGCCATTGGCATTGTAACTTTTGCCGTTGGAGGCATAATCTATGGTGGTTTCAAAAAGCCGTGCCTCGACCCCTGCTTCAATTTTTATACTTTCTGAAATTGGATTTACATAATCAAGATTCACGGTTAGTTGATTGCGGTCCGTTTCATCATTGTCCGAAAAATTTTCTAAAGGTGAAGCTCCGCGAAATTTATATTTTCCGATGGTTTCATTTGAAAATATATTATAATCTGCTTCTAGCTCAAGACTGTGATCCGCTTTTTCAAAATTTACTTTATAGTCGAAATTATATTGTGATGATACATTTTCATTGGCAAAATAGAATAATTGTTGTTGGTTGAGAGATGGTTGATCCAAATAAAAAATTGTGGAACTTCCGTCGCCTTTTCCTTCGTATAAATTTTGATTGGTAAAGAAGGATATCGTGTTTTTGTCATTTAAATAATAATCCATTCCCACTTTAAAAAGGTTGGATTTACTATCGTCCAAAAAATGTATCACTTCTTTTGAGTTGTTCAGGGAACGTGTAATGAGTCCGTCATTCTCGTTTTTGGAAACATTATTACTAAGGTTGGCATAGAAATTAAATTTTCCATTTCTGTAATTCATATCCAAACCCGCATTGAATTTTGCGTTTTCCCTATACGTTAGCCCAACAGAAGCATTCCCGTTAAAACCCACGTTCACATTTTTATGAAGAATAATATTAATTAGACCGCTCATGCCCTCAGGATTGTATTTTGCCGAAGGATTGGTAATAAGTTCAATTTGCTTTATGGATGACGACGGAATCTGCTTTAGCAATTGCGCTACTGGAATGTTTGAAAGTTTGCCATCTACCATGACCCGCACATTTTGGTTGCCCCGCATAGAAAGTTCGCCTGTTTGTTGGTCAATACTCACGGTGGGCAGGTTATTCATAATATCTGAAGCAGTAGGCCCAGCGGTTGAAAGATCCTTGCCCACGTTTATTACTTTTTTGTCTAACCGTTGTTCAATAGTAGATCTTTCGGCCACGATATTTACCTCGTCCAGCGAAGCAATGTCTTCCTCCAGCAATATATTGCCAAGATAAATAGATTCATTTCCTTTCGTGATGTTAATTTCGGTTGTAAAAACTTTATAGCCAATATATTGAATCATTACTTGGCATTGGCCTTCCGGTATTTTGTGGATTTCAAATTTACCGGTATCATCGGTTACTGCGCCGGTAATTATTTCGCCCTTTAAATTTTTTACTACAACAGTAACGTAGGGAAGGGGTTGGTTTAAAATTTTGTCTGTTACACTGCCATAAATGTGGCCGCGTTTTTCCGTTGGGTCGTTAACGGCATGGACCGCACCGAATACGACGAATGCAATTAATACTAAAATGTTTTTCATTTGTGTGATTGATTGATGTTATTGATTGATTTATTAAAAAATAAGACAGTATTTTCCATTAGATAGTATCTTGTATAACATACTAACTTTGCAAATGTTACCGCGCTTATATATACAAGACGATTTAATTTTTTTTCTGTTACACTTAAAGTGAAGAAATTTTAAAAAAAACAAACCCGAAGCGAGCGCCCCGGGTTTGAATCTTTACTGCTATTATTAACACTAACCATCAACGTAAAAATTTCGCAGTAAAGAATTAATCTACTATATAGACGTTGAAAAAGGCAAATTGTTTCAAAACAATTTCATTTTAACGAACTTTTATGACTTCTTGGAAAGAAGAATTGTATTTTTCATAAAAAACATTTAAGATGAAGAAAACATTAGTACTCGGCGCCAGCCTTAATCCCAGCCGTTATTCAAACCTCGCCATTAACAGATTGGTAAATCACGGACATCCTGTTGAAGCTATAGGCTTAAAAAAGGGTATAGTAGCCGGGATTGCCATTGCCACAGAAAAAGTAGCGTTTAAGGATATTAACACCGTTACACTCTATTTAAACCCCAAACGGCAGGCGGAATATTATGAATATATTATTTCATTAAAGCCCGAACGCGTAATTTTTAACCCTGGAACTGAAAATCCGGAATTTTACGAAGTCCTCAAAAAAAATAATATTAAAAATGAAGTTGCCTGTACTTTAGTTCTTTTGGGTACGGATCAATATTAAGCCGAAAAAGGTTAGGGCGCCGTTTAGAATAAGTATAAAAAAACCAAATTCAAAATTTAAATATGCTGCGCTCATTGCACTTATGGCATATCCTATAAAAGGCGTTGCAATGGCAATAAGTGGTACAAACTTATCTTTAACATTCCACTTTGTAAATAGGCCATAGGCATATAGCCCGAGTAGCGGACCGTATGTATAACCCGCGTACACAAATAGCTTGGATATTACAGAATCATCAGCAATAACATATTTAAATATAATGATTACCAAAATTAAAAGAAGCGAAAATAAAATATGAATTCGCTTGCGCATAATAACCTGTTTCCTTTCGTCGTATTTTTTTTCAATATCCATAATATCAATACTAAACGAGGTTGTTAAAGCAGTTAAAGCGCTATCGGCACTACTGTATGCTGCGGCAACCAATCCTAAGAGAAACAAAATGGCCACGCCAATTCCAAAACGCGTTTCCTGGGCGGCGAGCGTCGGAAAAAGCTGGTCTTTGTGGGCGTCTATTCCATTTTGCTGTGCGTAAACAGTTAGAAGCAATCCCAATGTTAAAAAAACAAAATTTACGATTGTAAGCACAATCGTAAACCAAAACATGTTTTTTTGTGCATCCTTTAAATTGCGGCAGGTGAGGTTTTTTTGCATCATATCTTGGTCTAATCCCGTCATTACAATGGCTATAAATGCACCGCTTATAAACTGCTTTACAAAATGATCGCCCGATTTCCAATCGTCAAAAAAGAAAATCTGGCTCATATCGCTATCTGCAATAAAAGTAAAAAGATTACCGCCGGACAATCCTAAATCGGTTGCCACATAATATACCGCCACCCCCACGGCAACTAACATAAAGAGCGTTTGCAGCGTATCAGTCCAAACAATTGTTTTTATCCCGCTCTTAAAGGTATATAGCCAAATAAGCAGGATTGTAATGGTAACGGTTATCCAAAAAGGAATATTTAAATCGTCAAATATTAAACTTTGCAACACTACTGCAACCAAGTATAATCTAAAGCTTGCGCCAACAACTCTTGAAAGCAAAAAGAAACTGGCACCTGTTTTATACGAAGCATTTCCAAATCGTCCTTCTAAATACGTATAAATAGAAGTAAGATTTAAACGATAATACAGCGGAAGTAATACCGTGCCAATAACTGCATAGCCTACAACATACCCCAACACTACTTGAAAATAACTAAATTTTGAAGCTTCTACCCAGCCCGGAACTGAGATAAATGTTACCCCGCTCAGCGAGGCACCAATCATACCAAAAGCTACCAAATACCATGGCGATTGTTTCCCAGCTTTAAAGAAATCTGCATTGCTGCCACCCTTATTTGTAAAATAGGAAATAAGTATTAAAACTATAAAGTAACCAAGAATAAGGAGCAGAATATGTAGCGGTTGCATGGAATGTTAGTTGTAATTTTTTAGGTTTGCTTTTCGGCGTAAAAATACAAAGTTTGATTTCCCCACCATTTTTATTTTTAATACTTTTGGAAACTTTGAAAAAAATTACTCGTAACACCTTAAAAATTAATTATATGCGGTTTAAATTACTTCTTCTTACGGTATTGCTTTTTGGTTCTTTTACCAGTCAAGCGCAAGAATACCTTCACATGATTGACGCAGGTACCTATAAAGTACAGGATATTATTGACAGTGCCGAAACCTACTTCGCCGATAAAGACAAAGGCAGAGGATCTGGCTACAAACAATTTAAGCGCTGGGAATACAACGCCTTGCGAAGAGTCAAGGAAAATGGATTTCTCCCTACTACACAAGAGCGTTTAGACGAATTACAGCAATGGAACGCATATTTAAATGAAACTTCAGCAAATAGAGGTGTTCTTACCGATAACTGGGAAGAATTAGGTCCTGATTATATGAATGCAACCTCAAGCTGGAATCCGGGCGTAGGTAGAATTACTGGGCTCGCAATAGATTTGGCCGATGCAAACCATATGATAGTTGGTGCGAATACCGGCGGGGTGTGGAAAACTACAGATGGCGCCCAAACATGGACGCCCCTATGCGATTATTTCTCTAATCTTTCGGTCTATTCGGTAGCTATAGACCCTGCAGATTCCAATACTTATTTCTTTGGATCAACCAATGGAAATATTTTTAAATCTACAGATGCCGGGGCCACATGGACACTCTTAGGAACCATTGGCAACAGTATTGTAAACAAGATATTAATTCATCCTACAAATTCCGATATAATGTTTGCTACCGCAGACAATGCAGGTATTTATCGTTCTGTTAATGGTGGTGTTACTTGGATAAAACCCGCTACAGATAACAGAGGCTACGATGTAGAATTTAAACCCGGCGACCTATCGGTGGTTTACGCCTCCGGAAGCGGTTTTCATAAATCTACAGACGGTGGGGCTACTTTTACAACTATAAGTGGTTTCTCTAGTGGCGCAAAAATGATTGGTGTTTCTGATGCAGATCCAAGTGTGGTATATGTTTTAGAAGCTGCCGGCGGTAAATTTGGAGGATTTTATACCTCTAGCGATAGTGGCGATAATTTTACGAAACTTAATCACGGCGGACTCAATTTCTTTGGTTATAGCACCAGTGGAAATGATAATAGCGGGCAGGCTCCTCGAGACATGGCTATTGCAGTAAACCCAACAGATGTAAACGAAGTTCATATTGCGGGTATTCTTACTTGGCGATCTATGAATGGAGGCGTTAATTTTTCCTGTACTTCAGATTGGATTCCTGGAAACGCCGCTTCACAAAATATAGGATATTGCCACGCCGATGTAGATGATCTTCAATTTTATGGTACCGCATTATTCGCAGTTACCGATGGTGGCGTTTTTAAAGCCGCTAATACGGTAACGGTTACTGCCAATTACTACGAAGATTTAACCGAAGGTCTTGGAATCCGTCAATTTTATAAAATAGGTGTTTCTCAAACAGCAGACGTAATTGTATCCGGAGGTTCTCAAGATAACGGTACTTCGGCATATACCGCAGTAAATGGTTGGAAAGACTGGTTGGGTGCCGATGGAATGGAATCGTTTATAGATAAATCTAATAGTAATCTGTATTACGGTACTACCCAAGGAGGGCAATTGTACCGTACAAGTAATGGCGGTAATACATATACGGGGCTTAACGAACCGGGAAGCGGTTCTGGAAACTGGGTTACACCCTTTGAACAAGACCCTATTGACGACAATGTAATTTATGTGGGCTATAATGTGGTGTATAAATCTATCAATTTTGGTTCAAGCTGGACGGCGGTTTCCCAAAACCTCGGCGCTAATTTAAATAACTTAAAAATTGCACAATCTAACAATCAGGTAATGTATGCTTCTCGTGCTGCATTTATATACAAAACTACCGACGGTGGAGCAACAAATTGGACGCAGATTACCAGTCCGGGAGGTTCAATAAATGCAATTGCTATACATCCAACCAATCCAGATAAGGTAGCAGTAGCAGTAGCTTCCGGAAATAAGGTTATGGTTTCGGACGACGGCGGAAATACTTGGACAAGCTATAAAAAGAATCTTCCAAACTTTAGTGCTTTTGCCTTGGTGTGGGATAATAACGGAGAAGATGGCCTGTACTTGGGTATGGATTACGGAATATATTATATAGATAACACCTTTACAGATTGGCAACCCTATAGCAATTTATTGCCAAATGTTTACGTAAACGAACTGGAAATTAACAAAGTAGATGGCAAAATATACGCAGGAACTTACGGAAGAGGCTTATGGGCATCCCCATTGGTTGCTGGCACTGCAGGAGTTGAAGACAGAATTTCTGCAAATAGCGTATCCCTGTACCCAAATCCAGCTTCGGCACAGTTTACCATCGCATTGCCAAAGGCTTTAAATGCTGAAGTACGCGTTTTTGATATTTCAGGAAAACTACTTATTTATCAAGCTGAAACGTTAATTTCATCAAAACATTCGGTTGATGTTTCGGCACTGTCAACGGGAACTTATTTTGTTCGAATTAACAGTGAAGAGGGTACCGTTACCAAAAAACTTCTTATAAAATAAACATCATTTTTATATTAGAAATGCTTCGGGAAAAACATCTTTTTCCGAAGCATTTTTTTTATAACTTCGCAGCAGGAATTAGGCTATGGAATTTTCTTCAAAACTTCTTGAAAATGCAGTAAACGAAATGTCTCAACTTCCCGGTATCGGTAAACGGACCGCCTTGCGTTTAGTACTGCACTTACTAAAACAACCCAACGAGCAATCGCAAAAATTGGCCAGTAGTTTGGTTAAAATGCGGGAGGAAATTAATTTTTGCAAAAACTGCCACAATATTAGCGACTCAAAACTGTGCGAAATTTGCGCTAACCCTCGCCGCGATGAACAATTAGTTTGCGTGGTGGAAGACATTCGCGATGTTATGGCTATTGAAAACACCAGTCAGTACCGCGGACATTATCACGTTTTGGGTGGCAAAATTTCACCAATGGACGGGGTGGGCCCGGGCGATTTAACCATTCCATCGCTAGTTGAAAGAGTAAAATCAGGAAAAGTTCGCGAACTTATTTTTGCTTTAAGCTCAACGATGGAAGGCGATACCACCAACTTCTATATTTATAAACAAATAGAACCTTATAATATTGCCACTACAACCATTGCACGCGGAATTGCCGTGGGCGATGAACTTGAATATGCAGATGAAGTAACCTTAGGAAGAAGTATCTTGCATAGAATCCCTTTTGAATCCTCACTAAAAAACACCTAAGATTGAAACTTTCTGTTGTTATTCTCAATTATAATGTTCGTTATTTTTTAGAACAATGCATTCGTTCGGTTAAAATAGCCACCGCAAATTTGCACTCCGAAATTATTGTTATAGACAATGATTCTGAAGATGATAGTTGCCAAATGGTGAAAACGTTGTTTCCAGAGGTAATCTTAATTGAAAATAGCGAAAACGTTGGTTTTAGTAAAGCGAACAACCAAGCTGTGGCTGTAGCACAAGGCGAATACATTTGTATTTTAAATCCAGATACTGCAGTGTCTGAAGATACTTTTATCAATACATTAAAATACGCCGAAAGCATTACTAATATTGGGGCTTTGGGAGTATATTTAATGGATGGCACGGGAAATTATCTTCCCGAGAGCAAACGCAATCTGCCCACCCCAAAAGTCTCCCTTTTAAAACTTACAGGCTTTCCCCAAAAATATTACGCCAAACAGCTTTCCGAAACTGAACAGGGCGAAGTAGGCGTATTGGTAGGCGCTTTTATGCTTATTAAAAAGAATATTTACGATGAGGTGGGAGGCTTTGACGAAGATTATTTTATGTACGGTGAAGACATAGATTTGTCTTATAAAATTACCAAAGCGGGTTATAAAAATCACTATCTCGGAAACACCACCGTCTTACACTACAAAGGCGAAAGCACCAAAATAGACGATGCGTATTTTAAACGCTTTTATGGTGCTATGCAGATTTTTTACAGGAAGCATTTTAATAAAAATTTTCTGTTAGAGGGTTCCGTAGCAGCAGGTGTGGCCTTGGCAAAAACCGTCAGAAAGTTTTCCCCAGTAGCTAAAACCAAACCGCTTCCAACCTTGGAGCGAAATTATTTTTTTACTGAAAATATCGAGCTATTGGAAAAACTTTCAGCCAGCACTGTAACCGTTTTTCAGATGGTTTCAAAAAACATGCATCCGCGTATTGAGCTCGAAAACAGCTTGTTGGTTTTTGATGTTGACTATATTTCATACCGTGAAATTTTCAAAATCATGAAACAGTTAAAAGGAAAGAACAACCTTTTTCGTATTCGGCCAGCTGGATGTAATTTTATAATAGGTAGCGACCAAAGCGACGAAAAGGGCGGGGTAGTACTTTTTTAAGAAAATTGAAACCTTAATCGAGCAAATTTTAACTAATTTTGCAACGTTTTTAAAATAGGCACGCGGGTGCGTCCAAAATAAAACATTGAAAAAATATTATGGCAAAATTTGAATTGAAATTGCCCAAAATGGGCGAAAGTGTTGCAGAAGCAACCTTAACCAACTGGCTAAAGGAAGTAGGAGATACTATAGAGGCAGATGAGGCAGTGCTTGAAATTGCAACCGATAAGGTAGATAGTGAAGTGCCAAGTGAGGTAGATGGGGTTTTAGTTGAAAAGCTCTTTAACGTTGATGATGTGGTACAGGTAGGCCAGACCATCGCCATAATTGAAACCGAAGGTGGCAGCGCCAAAACAGATACGCCTGCTGCAGAAACCAAGCCTTCTCCAGAAGTAGTTAACCAAGTTGAAAAACAAGTAGAAACTGCTAAAGAAACGGTAAAAGCCCCGATTGAAAATACAGGCGATCGCTTTTATTCTCCTTTGGTAAAAAATATTGCATCAGCCGAAGGGATTTCGCAGGATGAACTTGATGCAATCTCCGGTACCGGAAAAGACGGACGGGTAACCAAAGACGATATTTTAGCATATGTAAAAAATAGATCTGCAGTAAAAACAGAGGCAGAACCGTCTAAAACTACGGAAACGCAAAAGCAGGAGCCTGCAAAACCAAAAACTCCGGTATCTGTTAATGGTAACGATGAAGTTGTTGAAATGACTAGAATGGGCAAACTTATAGCCCATCATATGATAGAAAGTACCCAAACTTCAGCTCACGTACAATCCTTTGTAGAGTGCGATGTAACCAATGTTTGGAATTGGAGAAATAAAGTAAAAGGCGCATTTGCTAAGCGCGAGGGTGAAAACCTAACTTTTACACCTATATTCATGGAAGCAGTGGCAAAAGCCCTAAAAGACTTTCCGATGATGAATATTGCAGTAGATGGCAACAACATCATAAAGCGAAAAAATATAAACTTAGGAATGGCGGCAGCGCTTCCTGACGGAAATTTAATTGTACCTGTAATTAAAAATGCAGATCAGTTAAATTTACTCGGTATGAGCAAAGCCGTAAACGATCTCGCTAATCGCGCTCGCGAAAATAAATTAAAGCCAGACGATATTCAAGGAGGTACCTATACTGTTACAAATGTGGGAACTTTTGGTAGCATTATGGGCACACCAATTATAAACCAGCCGCAAGTGGGTATTTTGGCCCTGGGCACTATTAGAAAAGTGCCGGCGGTAATTGAAACCCCGGAAGGCGATTTTATTGGTATTCGATATAAAATGTTTCTATCGCACAGTTATGACCATCGCGTTGTAAATGGTGCTTTAGGCGGACAATTTGTAAAACGCGTAGCCGATTATTTAGAAGACTGGGACCTTAATAGAGAAATTTAATATACTGTAAAATACTGTGTAAGGGGGTTTTGTTGTCAAAATCCCCTTTTTGGTTTTTATCTTTTTTCTAAGGTTTAATAAGCGGTATATTTACCTTTTTTTAAAATACAATAATGGAGCTCAACTTAAAAAAACCAATCTGCTTTTTCGATCTTGAAACTACGGGAATTAACGTAGCTTCCGATAGAATAGTAGAAATAGCCATCTTAAAAATTTACCCAAACGGAAATAAGGAAAGCCACACCTGGCGCGTAAATCCTGAAATGCCAATTCCCGCAGAATCTTCAGCAATACATGGCATTACAGATAAAATGGTGGCAAATGAACCCACATTTAAAGAGCTTGCACCAAAAGTTTATGCCCTGATTAAAGATAGCGATTTGGGCGGGTTTAATTCCAATCGTTTTGATATCCCACTGTTGGCCGAAGAACTGCTGCGCTCCGAAATAGATTTTGATATGAAAAAAGCACTATCTGTAGATGTGCAGACCATCTTTCATAAAATGGAGAAACGCACGTTAGAAGCGGCTTATAAATACTACTGCAATAAAGATTTAACCGATGCCCATAGTGCGGCTGCCGATACCCACGCAACCTATGAAGTATTAAAGGCACAACTGGAAAAATACGACGAGCTAAAAAATGATATCGGTTTTTTGGCAGACTTTAGTTCGCATCGGAATCACGCAGACTTTGCTGGCTTTATTAGTTATAACGACGATGGCGTTGAGGTTTTTTCCTTCGGAAAATACAAGGGAAACTTGGTTACCGAAGTTTTGGAAAAAGATTCCGGATATTTTGGGTGGCTGTTAAATGCAGACTTCCCCTTGTACACAAAACAGGTTTTAACCCGTATTAGATTGAATACCTTAAATACAAAATTTTAGCAGCTATATGAAAATAATCTGCATTGGTCGCAATTACGCCGATCATATAAAAGAGCTCGATAACGCCAAACCCACCGAGCCAATTATCTTTTTAAAACCCGATACGGCAATATTATTAAAGAAGCAGCCGTTCTTTATTCCAGATTTTTCAGACAACGTGCAGCACGAAGTAGAATTGCTAGTGCGAATCAATAAAATTGGAAAACATATCGATAAAAAATTCGCGCATAAATACTATGACGAAATTGGATTGGGTATAGATTTTACAGCCAGAGACTTACAGCTTCAATTAAAGGAAAAAGGTCTGCCGTGGGAAAAAGCCAAAGCATTTGACGGCGCTGCGGTTATTGGAAATTTTATAAAAAAAGAAAAATTTAACGACCTGAATAACATTGATTTTAGCCTGGAACGCAACGGAATAACGGTTCAAAAGGGCAATTCTATGTTAATGATGTGGAAAATTGATGCGTTAATCGAATATATTTCGAAATATTTTACCTTAAAAATTGGAGACGTTATCTTTACAGGAACTCCCGCTGGAGTAGGTAAGGTTGAAGCAAACGATGTATTGACGGGATATATAAGTGAAACAGAAATGTTTTCAATAAAAGTAAAATAGTATGACAAAATATTATGAAAGAGAGAATCTAAACGAAATCGCCGATGGCGATCCAGATTTTTTACAGGTATTGGCACAGACATTTTTAGATGAAATCCCACCGGATTTATATTCTATGAAAGAAGCCATCGAAAATGAAAATAGGGATTTAGCCTATCAATTTGCACACAAAATGAAGCCGAATATTGAGATGTTCGGCATAGATGCGCTTAAGGATATTACAAGCATTGAAGCTTGGTCTAAAACATCTAAAAATAAAGCCAGTGTAATTCCGCATTTAGAAAACGTGCTAACTACATTAGATAATGTTTTTGAGGAGTTGAAGAAAGACTTCGATTTATAACATGCTTGCAGAAATTATTACCATAGGCGATGAAATTCTCATCGGTCAAATTATTGATACCAATTCGGCCTATATTTCAAAAGAGCTGAATAAAATAGGGGTAAAGGTCTATCAAATTACTTCGGTTCAAGACGACCGTCACCATATTCTACAGGCTTTTGAGGACGCCAAAAAACACGCCGATCTCGTAATAATTACGGGCGGTTTAGGCCCCACCAAAGACGATATTACCAAACAAACTTTCTGCGATTTTTTTAATGATGTTTTAGTCGAAGATAAACGCGTTATTGAAAACGTGGCACAACTTTTCAAGAAATATCAGCTCAACAAACCCTTGCCGGCCAATTTTCAACAAGCAATGGTTCCGTCTAAAGCTACCATTTTAATGAATGCGTTTGGTACGGCACCCGGAATGTGGATGGAGAAAGACGATGTGGTTTTTGTTTCCTTGCCCGGAGTGCCCTACGAAATGAAACACCTAATGCAGCAAGAGGTTTTGCCACGTATTATTAAGCGTTTTAACAGGCCACATATTTACCACAAAACCCTTTTAACCTATGGTTTGGGCGAAAGTGCCATTGCAGAGCGCATCGCCGCGTGGGAAAACAATCTGCCCGAAACAATTAAGCTCGCCTATCTGCCCTCCTTAGGGAAAGTGCGATTGCGACTTTCTTCTACAGGAAACGATGAAGTTGCGCTAAAGGAAACCGTAGATTCCCAAATGGAGGTTTTAAGCCAAATGCTTTCAGATATTGCCGTGGGGTTTGAGAATGAAACTTCCATGGTAGAATTAATCGGAAAAATTTTAACTGAAAAAGGAATGAGTTACAGTGTTGCCGAAAGTTGTACTGGAGGTAGAATTGCTTCTGAAATAATTCAGTCTGCCGGAGCATCCAATGCATTTATGGGCGGCATAATTCCTTATGATACTAATTTAAAAACCAAGATTCTGGGGGTTCCGAAAAACATAATTGAAACGTATAATGTGGTTAGTATCCCAGTGGCCGAAGAAATGGCAAAGCGATGTTGTGTGCTTTTTGAATCGGATTACGCAATTGCAACTACAGGAATTGCGGGCCCAACCAAAGGCGATGGTAATGATGAAGTAGGCACGGTATGTATTGCTATTGCTGCGCCTAGCGGAATTACCTCAGAAAAATTCAGTTTTGGGCAGGACCGTTTTCGCGTTATAGAAAAGACCACCAATAAAGCTTTGGAGATGCTCCTAAAAGAAATTTTAAAAAACTAAATTTCTTTTGTTGTACATCCCAAAAGAATTACTTAAATTTGCACCCTGTTTTAAAAATAACTTAAAAAGGTTAAGGAATGTCAAGAGTTTGTGAACTTACCGGAAAGAAAGCGATGGTTGGAAATAACGTGTCGCACGCAATGAATAAAACCAAACGTAAGTTTGATGTAAACTTGCTAAAAAAGCGCTTTTATATCCCAGAGGAGGACAAGTGGGTTACCCTTCGTGTTTCGGCTTCTGCTATAAAAGACATCAATAAAAAAGGTATTTCTGCGGTTATGAAAGAAGCTCGCGAAAAAGGCTTTTTAACAAAATAATTGCAATAATCAATAAAGTCTGTTACAATGGCTAAAAAAGGAAATAGAGTACAAGTAATTTTGGAGTGCACTGAGCACAAGGAATCTGGACAACCAGGAACTTCTCGTTACATCACGACCAAAAACAAAAAGAATACACCGGACAGAATGGAGTTGAAGAAATTCAACCCTATTTTAAAGAAAATGACGGTTCATAAAGAGATTAAATAATATAAGTCATGGCAAAGAAATCAGTAGCATCGTTACAAACAGGATCAAAGCGTTTAACCAAAGCAATTAAAATGGTTAAGTCGCCAAAATCGGGGGCATATACATTTACTGAAGCTATTATGGCTCCAGAATTGGTAAACGACTGGTTGAACAAAAAGTAACCAGTTTAAAATATTGAAGAAAAGCCACTTTTTTGCGAAGGTGGCTTTTCGTATTTTTACCATCTCAAAAAAATAACTTTGTCAAAAGCTTAAAACTTTTTTCAAAGTTGACGAACCGACAACAGTTAACCGATAACCGAACCATGAGTCTATTCAAAAAAATATTTTCGAAAGAGAAAAAAGAAACGCTCGATAAAGGACTTGAAAAAACAAAGACTTCCTTTTTTGATAAACTGAGCAAAGCAGTTGCCGGAAAAAGCAAGGTTGATGACGATGTTTTAGACAACCTTGAAGAAGTTCTTGTGTCTAGTGATGTGGGCGTAAATACAACACTTAAGATAATTGATAGAATTGAAGCGCGCGTAGCCCAAGATAAATACTTGGGAACAGATGAGCTCAATAAGATTTTGCGCGAGGAGATTGCAGGTCTTCTAAGCGAAATAGATTCCGGAAACGCTACAGATTTTGAAATTCCAGCAAATAAAAAACCATATGTTATTATGGTAGTTGGTGTAAATGGGGTAGGGAAAACAACCACTATTGGCAAACTGGCATATCAATTTAAAAAAGCTGGAAAGAAAGTGGTATTGGGTGCAGCAGATACCTTTCGCGCCGCCGCCATTGACCAATTACAAATTTGGGCCGATAGAACCGATGTCGAAATTGTAAAACAAAGTATGGGCAGTGATCCTGCAAGCGTAGCTTTTGATACCCTCCAAAGTGCGGTAACCCAAAATGCCGACGTGGTGATTATAGATACTGCCGGACGTCTTCACAACAAGGTTAATCTAATGAACGAGCTTACAAAGGTAAAACGGGTAATGCAAAAAGTAGTTCCGGATGCACCGCACGATGTGTTGTTGGTCTTGGATGGTTCTACAGGTCAAAACGCGTTTGAACAAGCAAAACAATTTACTGCTGCCACCGAAGTAACTTCCCTTGCCGTTACAAAACTTGACGGTACAGCCAAAGGCGGTGTAGTAATAGGAATTAGCGATCAATTTAAAATTCCTGTAAAATATATTGGCGTAGGTGAAGGCATGGAAGATCTGCAGGTTTTTAATAAATTTGAATTTGTAGATTCATTCTTTAAGTAGATGGAAGAAAAGGCAAATAATAAACCCAGCAAAATTTATCAGTATATTTTGCTCGCCTTGGTTGGCTATATCGGAATTCTTACCGGGTATCATACATTCAAAATTATTCAGTATTTTTTTAAATCGGTGCCAAATCCGTTAATGCCTTTAGATTTATATAAATACATAGCTTTTCCGTATTTATCTTTTATTCCTTTTCTTTTGGGATTGCTGATTTTAGGTCTCTATTTTGCAAGAAGGAAATATTTCAAAAAAAAACACGTAATTCTGTACGTAATACTAATTCTTGTTTTCCATCTTTCACAAACCAGCCTGCTCGAATTGTTTGACGGTTTTAATCCGTACGGTGGATAAAATAGTTTAAATCGAAACATAAAAAAAACCTACAAGGTTTTGGAAACCTTGCAGGTTATTTGACTTTATTCTTTATACGAAAACGTGGCTTATTTAGTCCTACGTCTTTCAGCGCAGCAGTCTTACGTCTTTTTGAAAGCGTTTCCTCCGTGACTAAAACAAAACCACGAATCCACAAATATTTTTTAAGTATCATTCGTGAATTCGTGGCTAAAATTAAACGCTACAGTCTTTTTACCCGAATTGTTTGACGGTCTTAATCCGTACGATGGATAAAATAGTTTAAATCGAAACATAAAAAAAACCTACAAGGTTTTGGAAACCTTGCAGGATATTTGACTTTATTCTTTATACGAAAACGTGGCTTTTTTAGTCTTAAGTCCTACGTCTTTCAGCGCAGCAGTCTTGCGTCTTTTTGAAAACGTTTCCTCGGTGACTAAAACAAAACCACGAATTCACAAATATTTATTGAGTATCATTCGTGAATTCGTGGCTAAAATTAGAGGCTAAAGTTCTAGCTTCTTTTTAAAGAGTTTCCTTCAACCAATTAAAAAACTCGCGTTGCCATACTAAAGCATTTTGCGGTTGCAACACCCAGTGATTTTCTTCGGGAAGATAGAGGAGCTTACTTTTTATACCTTGCAATTGTGCAGCCTGAAAAGCCCCTAAACCTTGTTCAATAGGAACGCGGTAATCCTTGCCTCCTTGAATAATCATAATTGGGGTGTCCCATTTATCAACATATGTTATTGGGTTAAATTCATTAAAAGCTTTTTGCGCAATGGCATTGTCTTTTTCCCAATAGGCACCACCCATATCGTAGTTTACAAAAAATAATTCTTCGGTTGTTCCGTACATGGCGCGCGTGTCAAAAACTCCGTCGTGGGCGATAAAAGTTTTAAAACGACCTTCGTGATTTCCAGCCAGCCAAAAAACAGAATATCCGCCAAAACTAGCTCCTATTGCACCTAAACGATCTTTATCTACATAGGGTTCTTTAGCAACATCATCAATCGCATCGAGGTAATCCTGCATAGCGCCACCGCCCCAGTCGCCGCTAATTGCTTCATTCCATTCCACGCCGTGACCTGGCATTCCGCGACGGTTTGGCGCTACAATAATATACCCCTGAGATGCCATAAGTTGAAAATTCCAACGTGTGGAATAAAACTGCGACAGCGCCGATTGTGGCCCGCCCTGTGCGTAAAGCAAGGTTGGGTACTTTTTATTTTTGTCGAAATTTGGCGGAAGAATAACCCAAACCAGCATTTGCTTACCATCTTTTGTAGTTACCATTCTCTTCTCAACCGTAGGTAAGGTTAACTTTCCGTAGAACTCGGTATTTACTTGTGTAAGTTGCTTAAAGGTGTTGCTCTTTAAATTGAAAGAGAATATTTCGGTTGCGTGATTCATATCGGTGCGAGTAACAATTAACTGCCCATCTATTTCTGCAACAATCCCAGTTACATCAAACTGCCCCTTTGATAGTTGTTCAACAAGCGGCATTTTTCGAGTCTTCCCAGGATAATCAACCTTAAAAATTTGTTTGGTTCCGTCAACTGGAGCGGTAAAATAAATATCCTTGTTGTTTTTAGCCCAGGTAAATCCGTTTACCGTGCCATCCCATTGAGCGGTTAAGTTTTGTTTTACGCCGTTTTCCAGTACAACAATATCGTTTTTATCGGCTTCATAACCATCGGTTTTCATTTGAAGCCACGCCAAAGTACCATTTTCTGAAAAAGCTGGCTGCGTATCGTATCCTTTGTTTTCTTCGGTTATATTTTCAGTTTGTTTACTAGCAAGGTTATACTTGTAAATGTCTGTATTAGTACTAACCGCATAGTCGGTTCCAGCTAACTTTTTACTTACGTAATAAATGTTTTCGCCTTTTGGCCCCCAGATATAATCCTCATCACCGCCAAATGGTGCTTGTGGTGTGTAGTACGGTTGTTGTGGCGTAATATCGGTTTCGGCACCTGTGTTTACATCTTTGTAAAAAACGTGGCTGTAACTACCGTCGTTGTATTTATCCCAGTGGCGATAATCCAACGAAGTATAAACGTACGCATCGCTTTTGGGAAGGTCGCTGTAAATATCCTTCGCCATTACATCTTTTACGTGTACCTCTTTGTCTATTAAAAGAAAGTTGCCATCGGGCGAAAGGTTTTTATCGGCTACTTTGGCTTCTTCTTTTGTAACTTCGGCAAAATTGCCACCCGAAACGCGCATTGCGTAATACTTAGAGTCGAAACTGTTTTCCGGTATATTTGGCGTGGTTACTTTATAAAAAAGCACTTCGCCGTTTTCAGAAATTCCAATCGGACTTACTTTTTTCACCTGCCATAAAAGCTCGGGAGTCATTGTGTTTTGCGCAAACAAAAAGCCAGCACAAAGAAAGGCCAGCAGGAAAGTTATTTTTTTCATCTGAATAAAATTATTGAATTTTTAACGAGTGTAAAGTTACTTAAAATAGTTGGTAGCGTAAATGAGATTTAGTAATTGTGAATAGGGTGGTTTTTTAATGGTATCTTTGCACCCCGATAATAAAAATTTTATATGCGTACCAAATCCCTTAAAAAGAATAAGATAAATGTTGTAACCCTCGGTTGCTCTAAAAATGTGTATGATAGCGAGGTGCTTATGGGCCAATTGCGAGCCAGTAAAAAAGAGGTGGTTCACGAAGAAGAGGGCAATATTGTAGTTATTAATACCTGCGGTTTTATTGCCAATGCAAAGGAAGAAAGTATAAACACCATTCTGGAATACGTTCAAAAAAAGGAAGAAGGAACGGTTGATAAAGTTTTTGTAACAGGCTGTCTTTCGGAACGGTATAAACCCGATCTTCAAAAGGAAATCCCCAATGTAGATGAGTATTTTGGCACCACTGAACTTCCAGGTTTACTAAAAGCTTTGGGCGCAGATTACAAACACGAATTAATTGGCGAGCGAATTACAACCACCCCTAAAAATTACGCCTACTTTAAAATAGCCGAAGGCTGCGACCGGCCGTGCTCGTTTTGTGCAATCCCGATTATGCGCGGAAAGCATAAAAGCACCCCAATGGAAGATTTGGTAACCGAAGCCGAGAAACTCACTGCAAAAGGGGTAAAGGAATTGATTTTAATAGCCCAAGATTTAACATACTACGGGTTAGATTTATACAAAAAACGAAACCTGGCAGAGTTACTTCAGAAATTGGTAAAAGTTGAAGGTATTAAATGGATACGTCTTCATTACGCATTCCCAACGGGCTTTCCGATGGATGTTTTGGAGGTAATGCGCAACGAACCAAAGGTGTGTAATTATATAGATATTCCACTGCAGCATATTTCAGATTCAATATTGAAATCCATGCGCCGTGGAACTACAAAAGCAAAAACCACTAAACTCTTACAAGATTTTAGAGCTGCCGTCCCGGAAATGGCAATCAGAACTACGCTAATTGTTGGGTATCCCGGCGAAACGGAAGAAGATTTTCAAACCCTAAAACACTGGGTTAAAGATATGCGTTTTGAACGCTTGGGTTGCTTTACCTACAGCCACGAAGAAAATACACACGCCTACAATCTCGAAGACGATGTGCCGGAAGAAGTAAAAATAGACCGCGCCAACCAGATTATGGAAATTCAATCACAAATTTCTTGGGAATTGAACCAGCAAAAAATTGGTAAGGAATTTAAAGTAGTGATAGACCGTAAAGAAGGTGGCTATTTTGTAGGTAGAACCGAATTTGATAGCCCCGACGTAGATAACGAAGTTTTAATAAATGCCGAAGACGACTATCTGCGAACAGGCGAATTTTTCAACGTAAAAATTACCGCCGCGGAAGATTTCGACCTTTATGCTGAAGTTGTTTAATTGGTAACCCTGAGCAGCTTGTCCTAAACGTAGACAACCGGTAGCTGTTAATTACAAGGAAAAATCACGCCTCGGGAAGTATATTTCAAAAAAAGTAACTTTTTACAAATATGCTGTTGAATTGTTATCTTTGAAAGAAACTCGCTATTATGAGAAACTCCCAACGTTTTACATTTCCGAAAACGGTCCTCTTCGGGATAACTACGCTGTATGTAGTGTTAATGCTGGCAACCTATTTTCTGTATTATAAAGAACCCACCGTAATTTGTGCACAGCGTATGTTGACTGCGCAAACCATTGCCTTGCTTTTTCAAGTGGTGCTTAATTATATAAATTATCACGCAAAAAATAAAATCGTAATTCTGGGCACTTTGTTCGTTAGTGCAATGATTATTTTTGGAGCCATTACTGCCTTTTTTAACCTTACAATTATGTGCGAATTTTATGGATTTTAAAAAAATCTAAATACGTTAACCTGAACGCTACAATTTTGAAAAAACTGCTCATCATCGGTCACACTTTTCCGGAGCCCAGCACAACAGCTGCAGGTAGCCGAATGATGCAGTTGTTACAGTTATTTGAAGCTGAACAGTATGAGATAACCTTTGCGAGTACAGCTTCGGTTTCGGGACATACTGCTAAACTGGAATTACGAAACATTTCGGTAAAAAACATTCTTTTAAACGATCCTTCTTTTGATGAATTTATAAAAAACCTAAATCCTGAAATCGTACTTTTTGATCGATATATTTCTGAAGAACAATTTGGTTGGCGCATTTCAGAAAACTGTCCGAATTGCCTTAAAATTCTCGACACCGAAGATTTACATTTTCTAAGGAAGGCGAGGGAAGAAGCAATAAAAGCAAACCTTTCGGTTTCTGATGCAAATTTATTTTCAAATTTGGCCAAGCGGGAATTGGCGAGTATTTTACGTTGCGATCTGTCGCTAATTATTTCAGAATATGAAATGGAGCTGCTTCAAAATACCTTTAAAATTTCCGGTGAAATACTTCACTATTTACCTTTTTTAATTGAATCGGTTTCCGAAGAAATACAGACTTCTTCATTTAAAGAACGCCAAAATTTTATTGCGATTGGCAATTTATTGCACGCGCCGAATGTAGATTCGGTTTTGCAGTTAAAGCAAATCTGGCCCGAAATTAAAAAGCAACTTCCAAAGGCAGAGCTGCATATTTATGGGGCATATGCTTCGCAACAAATTCTTCAATTAAATAATAAAAAAGAAGGTTTTATTATCAAAGGCTGGGCTAATAACTTGGAAACAACACTGCAAATGTATCGCTTGCAATTGGCGCCCTTACGTTTTGGCGCCGGCCTTAAAGGCAAATTGCTCGATGCAATGCGTTTTGGGTTGCCCTCTGTAACCACAAAAATTGGAGCAGAGGCCATGGGAGGAAAATATCCTTTTGGTGGCGCAATTACTGATGAACAAACCAATTTTATCACGCAAGCTATACACTTGTATTCTGATGAAAATACATGGCAGGAAGCCCAGAAAAATGGGTTTGGAATAATTAAAAACCGTTTTCGAAAAAATCTTTTTTCCAAACAATTTATGTCGCGTATAAATGAGCTTCTGGCTAGGCTCGATGCACATCGGCAGCATAATTTTACAGGACAAATTTTACAGCACCATACGCTACAAAGTACAAAGTATTTGAGCAAGTGGATTGAGTCTAAAAGCGTGATTGCACACAATGCGTCGCCAGTTTGTTTTGCCAATTCCGATGAGGTGCGCGAAGATTACAAGCAGTAGTTTTTCTGAAATTTTAATTAGTTTTGCTTTTTTATCCCCTCAATATGAAAGACAATTCTAATCGTAAACTCGAAGAAACAGCCGTAGAGCGCAAAGCCCTTTTTGATAAAATAAATAACTTTTCCGAAGCATTTTTAGAAGGTCTTCCCGAGCGAAAGGCTTTTCATTATAATACGCATCAAACCACCGACGCCGATTCATTTTTTAATATAAATTCTGAAAAAACTTCTTTAGACAATATCTTAAGTTTTTTTGAGGAACGGGTTTTAAACGTTGGACTAAACCCCACTTCCGGGGGGCATTTGGGCTATATTCCCGGAGGAGGAATATACAGTGCCGCCGTTGCAGATTATCTGGCCGCCGTTACCAATAGATATGCTGGCGAGTTTTATGCCTCGCCCGGTGCCGTACGGATGGAAGATGCGCTAATAGATTGGGCTGGCAAATTAATGGGATTTACGGAAGATTTTGGCGGTAATTTGACTTCTGGTGGGAGCCTAGCCAACCTTATTGCGCTCCATACTGCCAAACACCACAAAAAAGTAATTGGTACTGCCATAGCTAAAAACGTGGTTTATTGCACAGCACAATCACACCACAGTATTTATAAAGCATTAAAAATTATTGGGCTGGAAGACTGTATTGTTCGCGAAATTGCTTTGGATGATAATTTTAGAATTTCGGTAAAAGCGTTCGAAAATCAATTAAAAGCTGACGGTGCAATGGGGCTAAAACCTTTTTTGCTCATTGCAAACGCCGGCTCTACAGATGTTGGTGCCGTAGATCCGTTGGAGGCATTGGGGAAACTTGCAAAAAACTACAATCTCTGGTTTCACGTTGATGGAGCGTACGGGGCATTTTTTATGCTAACGGCTTCTGGCAGGGCAAAATTAAAAGGTATTGAAATGGCCGATTCCATTATACTTGATCCGCATAAAGGTATGTTTCTACCCTATGGTTCGGGAATCGTGTTGGTAAAGAATAAAAAGCATCTCGCGGCCGCTCATAGCTATACCGCCAATTATATGCGCGATGCCTATATTGAGGACCAGTACTCTCCATCTAATTTATCGCCAGAACTGAGTAAACATTACCGCGGCTTACGTATGTGGTTGCCATTAAAATTATACGGAGAGCAGATCTTTACCGATTATTTAAACGAAAAATTGCAATTAACTACATACCTGTCGGATGAATTGTTAGCCCTAGGTTATAAATTAGTCTGCAAACCAGATTTAAGCGTTGTAGCTTTTAGATTGGCTTTAAAGAAATACGATAACGACACGCAAAATAAAAGGGTTTTAGACTATATTCAAAAAGACGGACGTATTTTCATTTCTTCCACAATTCTTGATGATAAACTCACTTTGCGCGCTGCAATTTTATCTTTTAGAACCCATAAAAAAGATATTGACCTTTTCTTAAAGCTTCTTAAGGAAGCAAAGCAAAACTTGATGAAATAACGCGGAAGGCGCTGTGCAAATAATCGCAGCAAATATTAAATATAACTACTCCTTTGTAACCTAATTTAATAAAACTCATCCAAAATGTGAACAGAAAACAATTGGATATGGGTTTTATCTTTCCGTATAGAGTAAAAGTTTTAAGCGTTGAAACTATAAATAACAACGTAATTCTTTTAAAAATTGAAAAGCCTTTTAGATTTGAATTCCAACTCGGACAAGTAGTTGACTTAAGTATTTTTAAACCCGGATTTGAACTTTCGGTAGCTTCGTTTACAATCGCCAATACGCCTTCGGAAAATCATTTGGCTTTTATAATTAAAGTGTATCCGCGAAAGGGACTTACCGAAGCGATTTCAAAATTAAAACCGGATGAAATAGTTCAAATTTCTACCCCTTGGAATTCGTACGCATACAAGGGTAGTGGAACTTTTATAGCGGCAGGCGCGGGAATAACGGCCTTTTTGCCAATTTTTGAAACCATTGAAGACAAAGGTATAGATGTAAAGCAGGAACACAGTTTAATCTATGCAGACAAAAGTAAAAGCGATGTTTTATACTACAATAAATTAAAAAAAACCTTTAATAATAAACTGTCTGTTATTTTAAGTAGGGCAAAATCTAGAAATCTTTCTTTTGGGAAAATTGACGAAGATTATCTTTCAAAATTAATCAGCAGTACAGAACAATATTTTTATATCTGTGGCCCCCGAAGTTTTGAAAAGGAAGTTAAAACGCATTTGGTTACCATTGGCGTTAAAAAACGAAATATTCAAACAGGTTACAACCTATAATACGTGTGATAGGTTTTATTTTAATTTAGAATTATTGTCTTTTTAACAACTTCAACCTTCTTGGTGGTAATACTTCAATATTGCTCTTTCAATATTTAACATAACTAAAAAATGATCTGGATTTTTTTGTAACCGGATTCAATTTTATGAATCTAAAACTAAAGAATCGAAACCTCGAAATTGATTTTTCGAAATAGGGAGAGATTATTAATTCACAAATAAAACCTAAAGATTATGAGAAAAAAAATTATGATTTATATGTTGCTGCTCGGCGTATTTACGTCGCTGGGCTTATACAGTTGTAGCAATGATGACGATGGCGATACCGGTAGGTTGGCACCTGGAGAAGGCAGTTTAAACCTACCTCCCTTAGATGCCCAATTGGTACAGGAAGGGCAAGATATATTCCGTTACGACACTTTTGGCGATGAAACGTTTTGGACAGATGTGTTACAGATGAATGAAGTTGTAGAAGCTGCCGTAAGTCCGAATACCGCATTGGCAGTAGGGTTAAAAGTAGATGCCGAAGCATTGCCACCTGCCGTTGTTGAAGCCATCCAAAATGGACAAGTTGATTTGGACGATCCACAAACTACGCTCGTGCTTTTACAGCTTAATGCCGTGGTTGGGGTGCAAGGTGAAGTAAGCGAAAATGCCGATGGCTCTTTAAAGCTAGATAGAATGGGAATAACCTGTGCATTATGCCATTCCACAGTAGATGATTCTTTTGCTCCGGGAATAGGAAGCCGATTAGATGGTTGGGCAAATCGTGATTTAGATCCCGGGCTCATTATATCATTATCACCAGCCTTAGATCAACAAACAAAAGATGTTTACGCCTCTTGGGGTCCGGGTATATATGATCCCAGATATAGTAACGATGGGTTAAATAACCCTGTTGTAATTCCGCCAGCTTATGGTTTATATGGTTTGCCAAAGGCAATTTTTACCGGCGATGGTGATGTTGAACACGAACCAGCAGGACCAGTGGCGTACTGGAATAGATACGTGGCGGTAACGCAAATGCGTGGCCATGGGTATTTTGCAGACCCACGTCTTAACTTAGAAGTAGATCACAGAGAAGGCGATGATTTAGTTACAGACAAACTCCCTGCTTTACAGGCCTATCAGTTTTCAATTTCCGCACCAACGCCACCAGCAGGTTCGTTTGATGTTGCTGCCGCTGCACGTGGTAAAGAACTATTTTCTGGAAAAGCGCAGTGTGCGAGCTGCCACAACGGACCATTATTTACAGATGTTGTAGATGGTGGAAAACTTCATCCTCAAAGTGCATCGGTAGCGGTAGATAAAGATTATGTTAAACGATCGGCTACCAAAAAATGGAGAGTTAGCCCGTTAAAAGGATTGTGGCAACATCCACCGTATTTTCACGATGGTTCTGCCGCAACCTTAGGTGATGTGGTTACTAGATATAATGAAGTAAATAATCTCGCCTTAACCGGTTCTGAAAAGGATGACCTTACTGAATATTTGAAATCGTTATAAGAAATTAATAGTCTAAAGGTTGAAACACACTTAGAATTTTCAGATCCACTTTTTTTATATGCATCTCTTTTAGAGGAGTCTATCCCCAGTTAAACTGACCTCTAAAGAGATGCATTTTTAGTAAATGAACTAATGATTGTTCAACTTATTATCGTGTTTTTAAAATCCAAAATTAGCAATCACTTTATATCAAAATATATGTAAAACGATGACCAAAAAGAAAGGCGTCATTGAAGATCAATCTAAAAGTACAAATATGAAACTTAATAGAATTCTTTATATAATTCTGGTTTTGATATTATTTACAAGCTGCAAAAGTAAATTGATATATCAAAGTATCGACTTTGAAAACAATTATAAATTCAATTCTGAAATTCAAGAAGAACTTGTTAAAGATACCGTGGCCTGGAAATATCAAATTTCAGCAGGAGAATATGCAATCAATGGAGATTATAAAAATGCATTAGAACAATGGGATGTCGCATTTCTAGGAAGTGCTAAAACACTTTCTCAAAAGCAAATCGATTCAATTATTGCCAAATACAAAATTGTACCAGCAATAAATTATATTGTTGAACGAGCAAAATCAAACCAAGTTGTCATAATAAATGAAGCACATTATAATTCGTCTCATCGCGCCTTTACTGAAAAACTACTTCAAAAATTATATGAAATTGGGTACACAAATCTCGGACTTGAAGCCTTAACCAACGGCGAAAATGTAGATTCCCTACTCAATAAAAGAGGCTACCCAATTCAAGAAAGTGGCTATTACACCAAAGACCCAAAATTTGGAAATTTAGTTAGAACCGCTCTAAAAAATGGCTATACTGTTTTTCCCTACGAACGAACGTCTACGTCAAACGGAAAAGAAAGAGAAATTGAACAAGCAGAAAACATAAAAAGTATTATTGATAAAAATCCCAATGAGAAATATATTATCCATTGTGGTTTTGGTCACGTATTAGAAGGAGATGTTCAAAATTGGGAAAAGGCTATGGCAGGAAGACTGTATGAATTTACAGGAATAAATCCACTGACAATTAACCAAACCAAGTATAGTGAAAGAAGCAAATCAGAATTAAATAATCCATTATTAGAAGTTTTGAATTTAAGTGAAGCCTCTGTACTACTCGACGAAAACGGCAAACCACTAAAATATACCAAAGAAGAAAGTTATACCGATATAGCAGTCTTTCATCCAATTACGAACTATTTAAATGACAGGCCAAACTGGCTATTTGATTCAGATAATAAAGAAATCAAGATTGATTTAAAGGATGTAAACATTTCATTTCCGGTGATGGTTTTGGCTTATTTTAAAGATGAGGATACTACTAAAGCTGTTCCTACAGATATTATTGAAATTCAAAATAAAAATGCTCTTGGACATCTCGCTCTAAAAAGTGGAACCTATGTTATTGTAGTCACTAATAAAATGCGAAGATCATTAAAGTTTGAATTGAAAGTGAAATAAATATTTCAGTCTAAAACGAAAACAAAATGCACATCCCCAATTATTTTAAAAACGAAAATTTAGAAGAGGTTAAAAACTTCCTGATTCAAAATAGTTTTGGGATTTTGATAAACCGGACGGAGGAAAGATTGACCGGAACCCATATTCCAATGGAAATCGATAAAAATGAATATGGAGAAGATGTACTGGTGGGGCATGTTTCAAAAGCGAATCCGCAATGGGAAAATTTTAATGACAAAGAGGAAATACTAGCAATTTTTAACGGGCCACACGCCTACGTTTCTTCTTCTTGGTACGAAAAAGAAAATGTTCCTACTTGGAATTATATTGCAGTACACGTTTACGGGGAAATCAGAATTATTGAAGGCGATGAATTATTAGATTCTTTAAGGAAATTAGTAAACAAGCACGAAAGGAATTCTGAAAATCCAGTTTCTGTAGAAAACATGTCAAGTGAAACGCTTAAACAAATAAATGGAATCGTTGGGTTTAGTATAAAAATAAATGAAATTCAAGCCGCCTATAAACTTTCGCAAAACAGAAACCAAACTGATTATCACACTATCATTGAAAAGCTCGAAAAAAATGGAAACCCTATTTCAGATGAAGTTGTGACTGAAATGAAAAAAAAATCAATTAACTGTAAATTAAGGCGATGAACTATTTAATAAAACAAGCAAAATTTATTCCTTTATTATTCTTTGTTCCAGTCACTATAGCCGGGTTTTTAGTCCCAGGTTACAGCATGATAAAACAACAAGGAAGCGAAATTACATTGACAACCTATAAAACCGCAATTTTTATTTTAGAAAGCGGGGCGCTTTTGTCGGGCTTATCCGGTATTTTATTGGCTTTGGGAATTATGCTTAAATACAAGAGGTTCTATCTCTCAAGCGTAATATTAATTGTATTTAGTATTTCCATGATGTCTAATGGATTGTTCCCTATGGGTAGTCCAATGCACGGATTTTATGGAATTGGTCTTTCACTTATGTTATTGCCATTTATTAGTTGTTATGAATTAAAAAATGAAATGGTAAGAAAGACCTTTTTTAAGATATCTATAATTTCTGGCTTTGTAATGTTCATATATTTCTGGTCAACGATCGTTGGTTTGGACCCTCAAGATTATCAGGGGTTAACACAAAGAATAGCAGCCATATTTATGTTTGGATGGATTGCATATTTGGCATACGAATTAGAGAAAAGCGTTTCGATGTAACTTAGATATTGCATAGAACGAGTCATTGGAAATTCAAGCCGCCTATAAACTTTCCCAAAACAGAAACCAACCTGATTATCACACTATCATAAAAAAGCTCGAAAGCACAGGATATCCTAACCCAAAAGGAGTAACTGAAGAAATGAAAAAAAAAATCAAATAACTATAATTTTAAAATCAAAAACTGTAACCAATTTAAAATTTTTATTGCCTTATCTATAAAATAATGAAAGAAATAAATCGAAGTATCAGACCACATTTTTTAATACTTTTTATGCTTTTTGCATTTTCTTGCAAGACAGGAATACATTCTACATTTCAAAACACAAGCAAATTCCAAGAAGAACATCCCAACTTTTCATCAAAATTTGAAAACCAAGTAAAAGACATCTACAAAGAAAAAGAATTGTATGGAGATTTTATTTTTGCTGTAGTTGATGAAAATGGATTGGCTTATTCATTTGCTCTCAACAGAGATATTCTAAATGGAAAAGTATCATCTCTTGACAATAATTCCCCTATTTATATTGCATCTAGCACAAAAGCATTTACAGGAACGCTACTCAAAATATTAGAACAGAAAAAGATACTCGATTTAAACAAATCACTTAATGATTACCTGCCACAACTTGATTACAGTGACAGTATAGACACAAAGAAAATCACAATTAAAAGCCTTTTAAATCACACTCACGGCACATTTAGCACAAGTATGACGTGGAAAACAGCTTTTTTGGGTTATAGCGGTAAAAATGAAGAATTAATCAACGATTTAAATACAGACTTTCTTTATGACCCATCAGGTAAATTTCGATATTCGAATGTTGGACCAATTATCGCAGCTATGGTCGTAGAAAATGTTGTAGGAAAAACCTGGAAAACAGAAATGAAAGACTATATTTTTAGACCATTAAAAATGGAAAACACTAGTGCGAATGTTAGTGATTACAACTTAAAAAACATTCGTCCATCACTTACCATTTCCGAAGAAAGAGGGATTATTGAAAAAGGTTTTTATAAAAAAGACATTACAATGCACGCAGCAGGCGGTATAATTTCAACTATAAATGACCTTTCAAAATGGTTAAGTGTAAATATTAGAGAAGACAAGATTTTGCTGAATAAAAATTCTTGGTCAGAACTTCACACTTCTACCACACCTCAAGACAAAGAGTATTTCAATTACAATCGCACTGGTTACAGTTTAGGTTGGGATATTGCTGAATATCAGAAAGAAAAGATATTAACACGTTTTGGAAACTTGGCGGGAATAAGTTTTCATATGTCATTTATGCCGAATAAAAAAATTGGAATTATTGCATTTTCAAATGATAACAGAGCATATCTATTGCCTCATCTAATGGCAGATTATGCTTACAATATAATAAATGGATTATCAGCAGACAGTATTTTCAAGAGTGAGAAACCAAAATTTGAAAAAGGTTTTGAAAGGGAGAATGAAATTTCATATCCTAAAGATTCACAACTTTTAACAGAAAGTAAGGTTGCGGACAAAATATTGGGTACCTATCAAAATACAGAAAATTGGCCAGCCATTTCCATTGACAAAAAAGATAATCATTACATTTTAAAGTGGGGAATTTTGGATGGAAACATCTATAAAAAAGAAGAAGGTAGTTACTTTAGTAATTTAGGTGTGCTAACAAGAGATTTTGAAATAAAAAATGATTCCCTTGTAAGTGGATCGCTAATTTTCAAAAAATCGGAGGAATAAAAACTGCATACAATTACTTCAACTACAGATTTAATAGACCCTTCAAAATAAATCTTGTAACCTTTTACTGCTAAAATCATCAAATATGAGGAACTTGACTTTCGCAGTCTTAAAACTCTATCCATTTTATTACCTCCTGTTTGCCATAGCCTTTAGGTTGTATTAATAGAGAAATGATGATCGCGAAAGTAATAAATTCGCATCGCGCTTAACGGATAAACAACTGCTCTTTTACATATTACGAGACACATATAAATTCGATGCTCACAAAACAAATTAACAAATGTCAAGTTTAAAAAAAATTCTATTCTCCACCCGTACCATGACGGTTCTTTTGCTGCTATATGGCATTTCCATGGCTGTGGCAACTTTTGTGGAAAATGATTTTGACACGCCCACCGCGAAAACACTAGTTTACAATGCAACTTGGTTCGAAATTTTAATGCTTTGGCTGATACTCTTATTTGTTGCAAATATTAAAACCTACAACCTTACAAGACGAGAAAAATGGCCAATACTGGTATTTCACTTGGCGTTTATTTTTATGTTTATTGGTGGCGCAATTACACGCTACGTCAGTTTTGAAGGGCAAATGCCGATAAAGGAAGGACAGACCACCAACGAAATTATCAGCGACCTCACTTATTTCAAACTCAATGTAAGTGATGGAAGTAAAATGCGGATTTATGACAAGAACTCATATATGATGTCTTATTTTAATTCCAAAGACACCAAATGGCCATTCAAAAGAACATTTGAACAAAATTATCGGTTTGACGACAAGGTTATTTCTTTAAAAACCCTAAACTATATTCCACTAGCCAAAGACTCGCTTCAAATAACCGAATCGGGAAAGAAGATGCTCAACATCGTAACCATAGGGGAAGGTGGTAGAGTGAATAATTATATTCCCGAAGGTGAAATCAAAAATATTGATGGTACAATGTTCAGTTTTAACAAACCGGATCAAGATGCGGTTCAACTAATGGAAAAGAATAGCGTTTTAATGCTTACCCTCCCAACAGATGGGCGATACATGTCTATGGAAGGGCAGCAAAAGGGCGTAGTAACTGATGCTACATTATTGGCGCAACAATCGGGAAATATTAAAGCGAATAAAACGGATACGCTGAATCACAGAACACTTTACACGGTAAGCAACACTAATTTTATTATTCCCGAAAGTGCTTTTAACGGAAAAATAGTTTATTACAAAGGCGACAAAAACAATCCGATGGACAAAAATCTTTTGGAAGTTATTCAGGTAGAATTAAAATCGGGCAATGAAATTGATACGCTATTGATAAAAGGTGGAAAAGGCGTTACCGAACTAAACAAAACTTTAAAAATTAATGGGCTAGATGTTTCTTTAGGATTTGGGTCGAAGATACTTAAAACGGAATTTGAATTGCGTTGCGACGACTTTCTTTTAGAGCGTTATCCAGGTTCAAATAATCCCTCATCTTATGAAAGTAAGATAACGGTAATTGATAAGGGATCAGAGAATCAGCACCATGTATTTATGAATAACGTTATGGATTATCGTGGATATCGGTTTTTTCAAGCGAGTTATTTTCCAGATGAAAGCGGCACAATTCTGTCTGTAAACGCCGATTGGTGGGGAACAAGAGTAACCTATTTTGGATATTTCCTTTTATTTTTAGGAATGTTTTTTACACTTTTTTGGAAAGGCACTCATTTCTGGAGTTTAAATAATACACTAAAGAAAATGCATAAAAAAAATAGCTCCCTTCTGTTTTTTTTATTCTTCTTCGGAATAGGTCTTGCTACAACGCCTAGCTTTTCACAGGATTACACAGGGAAAATTGCAGATACTACGTTGCAGCCGAAACAAAAAATTGGTCCCGATGCTCAATTTGCATCCCGTGAAGCATTAGGTTCTAATCGAATAATTAATTTAAAACATGCAGAAAAATTTGGACGTCTTTTAGTGCAGGATTTTCAAGGACGAATTAAGCCTGTTAATACCCATTCGTTAGAGTTGCTCAGAAAAATCTACAAAAAGGACACTTATAAAAAACACAAGATCACTATAACTCCTGAACAATGGTTTATTTCTATGCAAATAGATCCGGGATTTTGGGCAAATGAACCTATTATAAAAGTAGGTTTAAAAGGAGGAGAAAAGCTCTTAAGAGAAACCGGAGCCAATGCGGCGGGATATACCACATATACCAATCTCGTAAATCCAAGTACAGGGGTTTATAAATTAGACGCACAAAATAACGCATCTTTTAGCAAACGAAAGGCCGACCAATCTAAATATGACAAGGCGGTGATAGCGGTTACGGAACGCTTTAATATTTTTAGTAACATCGCATTTGGGTATTACACCAATATTATTCCTGTAAAAAACGATCCACGACAAACTTGGAGAAGCTGGATTTATAGTACGGAGGAAAACGCCGTTACCATAGACGAAAACGCCTATAGCCTATTAACCCCCTATTTTGAAGGTGTAAAAAAAGGTTTAAAATCCGGCAATTGGAGTAAAGCCAATAACAGTATTGAAACTATAAGCAAATTTCAGCAAGTTTGGGGAAAAGCTATTGTACCGTCGCCATCAAAAGTTAATTTGGAAATTATTTACAATCGTATAAATATATTTTTTTGGCTGATGATAGGGTACAGCATTTTAGGTGTATTTATGATTATACTCGGATTTGCTGAGGTATTTTCTTCGGAAACAAAATATAATAATTTTATTCGCCTCTTAACCAAAATACTGCTGGGAATAATGGTTTTTGCCTTGACCATTCAAGTGATTGCCTTAAGCATTCGCTGGTATCTTTCCGGGCATGCTCCTTGGAGCAACGGTTATGAGGCGATTGTATTTATTTCGGCAATTGGAGTGCTTTCTGGCTTGCTTCTCTATAGAAATAGAAATGCTTTTATACCTGCCGCTGGAGCTTTGGTAGCCATGATAATGATGGGATTTGCCCACGGCGGATCTATGTTAGATCCTCAAATTACCCCGCTGGAACCAGTGTTAAAATCGTACTGGCTTATGGTTCACGTGGGTATCATTACCTCCAGTTATGGCTTCTTTGGACTCTCGGCCGTATTAAGCGCCATTGCCTTAACACTATTGAGCGCTAAACCTACCCAAAAAATTAAACGTGCGATAAAAGAATTAACTATTGTGAATGAAATGGCTTTGACCGTGGGAATTTTTGCCCTCGCTGTAGGTACTTTTTTAGGCGGAATGTGGGCAAACGAGAGCTGGGGACGATATTGGAGCTGGGATCCCAAAGAAACGTGGGCTTTTATTTCGGTTATATTTTATGCCGTGGTTCTCCATTTGCGATTAGTTCCAAAACTTAGGGGAAAACTCATCTTTAATGTTGCGAGCCTTTGGGCTATATGGTCTATTATATTTACTTATTTCGGAGTGAATTACTATCTGTCCGGATTACATTCATATGCTGCTGGCGACCCCATGCCAATTCCGGCTTGGATTTATAGTACGGCTGCGGGGATGCTCATATTATCTTTAGTGGCTTATTTCAGAAATAAAGCAAATACGAAAACAAAAATCAGTAAAGCACCACGGAAAAGCTTAGGGTAAATAAATCAAAGAATTAAAACAATAGAATATGAACACTTCATTTAAAATTTGGAAGAAAAATAGAGAGCAATTGTTGGCATACTTCAACAATTATTCCTTGGAACAATTAAATAAGATTCCGTCGGGGTTCAGTAATAATTTAATTTGGAATATCGGACATGTAATTGTTGTACAACAAGCGCTAGTTTATAAAGGTTCGGGTTTAGAAGGTTACGTTTCGGAAGAATTATTCAAATTATATATGCCAGGAACAAAACCCACGGGAAATACGTCACAACAGGAAGTTGATGATCTTAAAGGGCTCTTAATGCTTCTTTTAGAAAAAACAGAAGCTGATTTTCGGAATGGAAAATTTGTAACCTATAATGAAAGAAAGGTTGGTGAAGGATTTATTTTGTCATCATTTGAAGATGCACACCAATTCAATAATTATCACGAAGGGATGCACTTCGGATATATGATGAACATAAGAAAATTTGTGTAACCTATTTCCGATTGAGGTTGGGTTGTAAATACGCGAAAGGACTATTTAAACGCGAGTTAAAATTTTAAGCACTTAAACCCCAACCTTTGGTAAAAACTTGATAAGACGAATGCAACCAGTATAGATGCGGACTTCATTTTTTTTCGTTACAAACAATTGTAGAAACTATTTTTGAATCGAATTCAAAAACCTATTTTTCATTTTATTCTTCGCAAATTTTCCACCAAAAAAAGTGGTTGAGGTTATACTGTTGTTGTCTTTAACCCCGCGCGAAGCTACACATAAGTGATTGGCTTCAATATAAATGGCAATATCGTCAGTTTGTAAAAGCTCCTTAAATTTTTCACCAATTTCCATAGTAAGTCGCTCTTGTATTTGGGGTTTACTGGCAACAAATTGTACGATCCTATTAATTTTTGACAATCCTATTACCCGGTCCTTTGGAATATATGCCACGGCGGCTTTTCCAAAAAAAGGTACAAAATGATGCTCGCAATAAGAGTAAATTGTGATATGATCTACCAAGATCATTTCTTTATAATCGCTGGTGTTCTCAAAAAAAGAAACCTTTGGAGAATTGTTTTTATCCAATCCTTTAAAAACATCATTCACATACATTTTTGCCACCCTTTCTGGGGTTTTTTGCAAGCTTGGGTCAGCTAGGTCTAAACCCAACGTCTCCATTATTTTACCGAAATGGTATTTTATGGATTCCATTTTTTCTTTATTGCTGTCATCCTGAACGTCAATACATATTTTATTGTTCGGAAAGAATGCTGTTTCGATATTTTTTTCTCCGTTGATTTTCATGTCTTTACTATAATGTTCTATTGGTTTTTGTGAATTCTAAAAGTTAGCCCGTGCTGGTAACTTTTAGATGAAAACCCATGAAAAAGGTTACAAAACTGTAACCGAAATAGGCTATTAGCATCTAAATTAAAACAACCTCTTATGAAACTTAAAAACGTAGATCAAAAGGAACCTACAGAAGCATTGATAATAGAGAAAATTCTCGACGGACAAATTGAACTTTTTGAAATTTTAATGAGACGTTACAACGAATTGCTATATAGAACCATTAGAAGCTATATAAGTACAGAAAGCGATGCGGAAGACACTATGCAAGATACTTACATCAAGGCATTTCAGAAACTGTATCAGTTTAAAAATGAAGCAAAATTTTCAACTTGGCTCATCCGAATAGGAATAAACGAAGCACTGCAAAGAAAGCGTAAAGCGCAAAAACTTAGAACTATTGCCATACAGCAAGAAGACAGAGTGCTACAGATTGAAGATCGCACAATTATGGATCCTGAACGCAAAACTATGTATAAAGAATCGTCACATTTTATGGAAAAAGCGATAGATACGCTGCCCGAAAAATACAAAATCGTGTATATGCTAAAAGAAGTGGAAGGCATTGGTATTTCAGAAATTTCCAGCAGCTTAGATCTTACCAACAGCAACGTTAAGGTGCGCTTACACCGAGCCCGTATCATGCTTCGCGATTCAATATTGTCGCTTACAGATCATACCACTGTTTTTGATTTTGGCAATTCAAAATGCGATAAGATTGTTGCCAATGTAATGGACTATATTTTTAACCTGAATCCGCAACATTAAAAGGACATTGTTAATAGCTACATACTTTTAATGAAAGAAGATATTATGGAGTCCGAGGATTCTGTATTGCATAAATCGAAATAAAATCATCATAAAATTATAGTAGTTACCTAATAAACATATAAGGCTATGAGTTTATTTTCCGATGAATTAAAACGTGTTATTATTTTTGGTTTCCTTATTGTCAACATTGTTAGCTATAGTCAGAAGACTTATACTGGAACTGTTTTAGATCAAAATGGACAGCCATTATCAGGAGTGGAAATTATGTTGGAAAAACACTCTTCTAAAGGAACTATAAGCGATTTCCACGGGAATTTTAAAATTAATTTAGAATCTGAAACCCTTGTTAAAATAACGCATTTAGGATATAAACCTGTACGCTTAACTCTTTCCAAAAAATTTACTACCATTATCCTTGAATTGGATTCCGAACTTTTGAATGAAGTTGTTATTTCTGCAAGCCGCGAGCAGCAAAATAGGCGCGATATTCCAGCTGCTATCAGCGTGCTAAGTCCAACTACTATTGAAAACACTAAAGCGGTAGAGCTGGAGCAGCTTGTTAATCAGGTGCCCGGGGTCTTTATGTCTGCATCTACCGTGGCGAGCAATGAAGAACATATGATGGCCGTTCGTTCACCAATTACTACCAAGGCGCTTTTTCTTTATTTGGAAGATGGTATTCCCATTAGGATAACGGCAGTATTTAACCACAATGCATTATTGGAAATGAACGGAACATCTTTCCAAAAAATAGAAGTTTTAAAAGGACCTTCATCTAGTATATATGGCAGCGATGCCATTGGAGGCAGTTTTAATTTTATAACGAAATCCCCAACTAAGGATTTCCGTTCAAGTGTAGGTTTTGAAATCAATGATATGGGCCTTAAACGTTACGAGCTCGAAATGTCTCAATACACCACTGAAGACTTTGGGTTTTATATTGGGGGACATTATGTAGAAAGAAAAAACGGACCAATGGCGCACAGCGATTATGAAAAATTTGCGCTCACCTTTAAAACGGTCCATCACGTTAGTAAGACAACATCTTGGAGCAATGTTATTGATTTAATCGATTATCGCTCAGATTCCAATGGCGATTTGAGTACTGTAGATTATGAAAATGGAAACTATGAAAGCGATCAGACTTTTACCGAAAGAGTAGCTAAAAGTTTTCGCTTCAGAAGTACGCTCACTAAAACATGGTCTTCAAAAAATAAAACAAACTTCAACTTTATATTTAGAAATAATGTACTTGGCCAAATACCCTTCTATCGGATAACGCAATTTAAAGATGATGGCCAGTTAACTGGTGAAGCAATAGGTGAAATAAACTCAGATCGGTTTAGGAGCATAGTTGGCTTGATACAGCATAAATTGGATTTCGATTTTAAAGAATCTACCCTTATTATCGGAGCGTCCTTGGATTTTACCCCGCAGGAATACACTGCTAACCCAATTGATATAATTGTGGACACAGAAACTGGACAGAACTTAGATTATCAATTAAACCCAGACAAGTTTATATTGAATTATACCGCTGATATTAACAATTTTGCGGGTTATTTGCAATACGAAATCTCCCCAGTAAACGCTTTAAAAATAACTACAGCTTTACGTTACGATAAGTTTGAATACAATTACAACAATCTAATTGAAAGCAGCGCTGGAGCAAAGGACACCTATTCAACATACAATCATTTTTCCCCGAAATTTGGTGTAAACTATAATATCTCTAATGCCTTTGGCACATACGCCAGCTACTCAAACGGATTTACACCACCCCAAGCATCAGATCTTTACCGCAATAATTTTGTGGAAACGGGAGGTAATGTTTTTAAACTTAAACCGAGTACATACCACAATTTTGAAGTTGGAGGATATTATCAACCAAGCGTTAAGTTTAAATTTGATTTGTCGTTATACCTTTTAAATGGTGAGAATACATTGGTTAGTTTACGGGATGACAGCGACAATTTTTTTAACGCTAATATAGGGTCAACCCAATCGATGGGAATTGAATACGGTTTTAAATATCAATTTCTCCCTCAGTTTTCTATAGCACATAATGGTAGTTTCGCCTCCCATCGCTACATTGATTTTTTTGATCGTGGCGTAAACTATTCGCACACTGACATGGCCGCTGCACCAAAAATCTTAGGTCAATCTCGCCTGAATTACACCCCAACATACTTTAAAGGATTTTCAATTGGGCTGGAATACGAAGTTGTTGGTGGCTACAATACCAGTTTTGAAGGACAGGCAATTACAAATCAAAATTTACCGACCACTGCAACCTATCCCGGTCATCACGTTTTTAATTTGACTGCCTTGTTCAGAACTAAAAAAATTGAGCTATGGGGGCATTTATTAAATGTTTTTGACACTCTTTATGCAGTCCGCTCAAGCTATAATGTATTTCGGAAGGAGAACACATTTACAGTAGGTAGTCCGCGTGCCTTTCACTTTGGTATTAAATATCATTTTTAACGTTGGGCTTAATAAAAATGAGGTTTAACCACCTTGAAATTTTTTATGAAAAAGAACCTTAAATTACACCAATGGTTGATGAAATGGCATTTTATTTCAGGAGTAATTATTCTCCCATTTGTCTTGATACTATCAGTTACCGGATTTATATATCTTTTCAAGAATACCTATGAAAGCCCACAGATTAGTGATTATCGGAACTTAGATGTAAAAAATGAGCGCCTCACTTTTCAGGAGCAATGGGAAATTGCCGGAAGAAATAGTAGTGTTAAACCACATTCCGTAATTCTTTCTGGTAAAACAGATGAAGCAACTGAATTTATTTCAGGAAAATTCGCAAATGTGTCTCATCTATTTGTTAATCCATATAATGGAGCCATCACTGGTGAATTTATCGAAAATGAAAGCCCAATGGGGGAAGTTCGTAATATGCACGGATCGTTGTTTCTGGGTGTTTGGGGTGGCAGAATTATAGAGCTTGTTGGCTGCTGGTTATTCGTAATGCTGCTAACGGGAATTTACATTTGGTGGCCAGTTAAGAAATGGAGTGTATTTGGTTTTTTTATTCCGAGAATAAAGCGAGGGAGGCGTACGTTTTTCAGGGATATTCATGCAATTTCAGGTTTTTGGATTTCAATCTTACTCGTAATGATTCTGGCTGGAGGATTACCTTGGACGGAAGTTTTCGGAAATAATTTTAAAAAGCTCCAAAAAATCACGAACACGGGTTATCCTGCTACTTGGGACGGACAAGGACTGCAATCGTGGCCTACTAAAAATGCAATGTCGCTTGATGAAATGATTCTAGTTGCAAAAAAATACCCGCTACTAGGAACAGTGAGTTTGCGTTTTCCCAAAGGTAAAGATGGAATATTTAGTGTTTCAAATACATATTACAAGAATCTAAACGCCCAAAAAGTTATCCATTTTGATCAGTATTCTGGCAGGGTGCTAGCCCTCCATAAATGGTCGGATGTGGGATTTTTAATGCGAGGTAGAATGTGGTTAATGGCCTTCCATCAAGGTCAACTAGGAGCTTGGAACTTTCTACTTATTGCTTGTACCGCTTCCCTGTTGTTTATTATGAGTCTTGCGGCTATCATTTCATATCTATTGCGAAAACCGAAGGGAAAGCTACAGGTTCCTAATGTGCCTTCCAATTTCCACCCTGGGAAATATATTTTCTTAAGTATTGTAATTTTAGGGCTTATACTCCCTTTATTTGGATTGAGCGTATTGCTAATTGCCTTACTTAGCAGATTGCCATTAAGAAAAAAACAAGCTAAAAATTCTTGATTTCTTTTGGGTGCATTCATAAATATACTTAAACTTTGGTCGTGGTAATCGGTATTAAATACGATGTGTGAAAGCTTAAAGCTAAATGACTAAAATTATTATTTCTAAAAATTTTATGATGCTATATTATTTATACTGCAAAAATTAAACATTGTCAATTATAAGTAATTTAGAAGTTTAAAGGACAATTGCGGCTTATGAAATATATTTCAGACAATATTTTCTATAATTTTTCACATAAAAACTAAGGCTACAATTAAGAATGCCATTATCTTTAGGGTTTTTCAAAATAATATGAGGCAAACCCTTTTTGAATTTATTGTGAAACTGGGAGCTTTCCTAAGACACACCTTTAGGAAAGATAATCCAAAGCTTCCGTATATTCTTATAGTGTTGGCAGCGTTAATTTTAGTAATTGCTGGAACGAGTATTTTTATTGAATTAACCGAAACATTAAAGGAAGAGGAATTAGATCTTTTTGATCAACAAATTGCAGAATTTGTAATTTCATTTCGTTCAGATACACTAACTAAGTACTTTGTTTTTATAACGAATATAGGTGATTTATACGGCTATATTATAATGCTTATACTTGCAATTATAGCCTCCGTTTTATACTTTAAAAACTGGAAGTATATTCTTCAAACTGTTTTTGTTTTACTGTTGGCTTCAATCTCTAATGTAATGTTAAAGCGCTTGGTAGATCGAGCACGCCCAGGTGGTGAACATTTGGTGGTTGTAGAAACCTTGAGCTACCCCAGTGGGCACGCTATGAGCGCCATGGCCTTTTATGGTTTTTTAATTTATTTATTCTCCAGATTTAAAATAAATAGATGGCTTAAATACCTTATTATCGCCGTATTGATAACCATGATTTTAAGCATAGGCCTTAGCCGAATTTATCTCGGCGTCCATTTTCCCTCCGACGTTGCCGGTGGATATATTGCAGGGTTAATTTGGGTGTTTTTCTGTATTTTGCTTTTTAATCTCGCCGAAGTATTTAGAAGAGATCCAAAAGTGTAATCTGTAAATACGTCTCTAAAAATTAAACCCTCCCCGTAGGATTCCCGTGCCTACTAAAACCTTCAATATTTTGTCTAAAATACACGTTCAGATAGTAAGGGTTCCTTAGCTTTGTACTGCAAGAGGGGAGGGCTTATATTATTTTAGTCATAGCTATTCTAGCAAGGCTTAACCACAACGTCAATAGATTTTTGAGATAGCATTACAATGATCAAAAAACGAATATTACAATTATTAGGCTTAGGCGTTTTTGGAATGCTGCTGTTAATCTTCATTTCAAATTATACCATTGCGAAAACAACCGAAAACAAAACATTTTCGAATGTTTCAACTATACAAAAAAATAGAGTTGGGCTATTATTGGGTACAGCCAAATACTACAAAGAAGGTGGGATAAACCTATATTTTCAATATAGAATTGATGCCGCTGTGGCATTGTATAACAACAACAAAATTGATTTTATTTTGGTGAGTGGCGATAATAGAACGCTAAACTATAATGAACCTATAACCTTTAAAAAGGAATTAATTAAACGGGGAATCCCCGAAGAGATAATTTTTTTAGACTATGCAGGTTTCCGAACTTTAGACTCTGTAGTGCGCGCCAATGCAATTTTTGGACAAACCGAAATCACCATTATTTCGCAACAGTTTCACAATGAAAGAGCTATTTATATTGCCGAAAAAAAAGGAATCAACGCCATTGGGTTTAATGCCCGGGATGTTGATGGTGCTAATGGCATCAAGGTAAAATTGCGCGAATACTTTGCGCGAACTAAAGCTTTTTTAGATATAATATTTCACGTTGAACCTAAATTTTACGGAGAATCCATTGAAATTAAAAGAGTAAAAAAAGTAGATACAATACTAAAAGTAGATAGTCTTGAAATAAAGCAAGCTGAAAATGAACTTTAAGTATATAGACGAACAGACGTTCGCACATATTAATTATGCCGAAAAACGATTGGAAATTGCCGAATATGAATATTGCACTTTTAACAATTGTAATTTTTCAAACAGTTTGCTCTCCGAAATCAAGTTTTCGGAATGTGAGTTTATTCAGTGCAATTTCAGCAATGCTAATTTGGCAAACGCTTCTTTTCAGGATGTAAAGTTTGCAAATTGCAAAATGCTCGGTTTGCAATTTGAAGCATGCAGTCAATTTGGTTTCGCCGCAACTTTTCAGAGCTGCCAATTAGATCATTCAATTTTCTTTAAAGTGAAATTGAACAGAAGCAACTTCTTAAATTCGCAATTAAAAGGGGTAGATTTTAGCGAAGCAGATTTAAAAAAATCGAAACTCATTGGCTGTAACTTGCAAGATGCAACTTTTCAAAATACAATTCTGGAGTTGGCAGATTTCCGAAACGCGACTAATTATTCCATAGATCCCGAACAAAACCGAATAAAAGCAGCAAAATTTTCGATGCCAGATGTTGTAGGGCTTTTGGATAAATATCTGCTTAAAATTGAAAACTGATTTTTTCGAAACTACTTTTTACAGAAAAATTTTAATTGCCCTTAAAATCCTACTTCTTTCTAAAACACTGAGTTTTTATAGTGAAACTGATTTCCATTTTTAAGAACTTTAGTACCCGCGGCCGTATAAAACCATAAATATAGTTTGATTTCATTTCGGCATCTATCGCTTTGTTTCCTCGATTATCAGAAACTGAATATTGCGTACTTGTAAATTCAAATAAATCGCTAAGATTTAATACGCTTTGTAGCTTTAAAATTGTAAAGACTAATTAGAATGATTATCTTTGTAACTAACTAATTTTAACGCATATGGCAGCGATTTACTTTCTAAATACCAAAAAAAATCCTTCGGGGTTAGCGCTGTCATTATCTTATCTGCACGACGATATTTTTTTAAAAAATTCCAAAGAGTTTATTGATTAATCCCTGTTTCGACTCAGAACAGGGCTACTCATTATTATTCTTAAAATTTAATCTGTTTTCTTCTTAACACTACTGTACCATTTACAAAAAGCAGCTCAATATATTGTGCGCTATTTTGAATGATTGAGTCACAACTACGCAGTATGGAGAAGAGAATTTAAAAAAATATACTATGTCAAAAAATGTAATTTTAACAACCGGAATATACGACATGATTAAAGATCATGTTCGACGAAATAAAGTAACCAAACAAGAAGAAGAACTTTTAGTTCTAGAATTAAAAGACGCCGAACAGGTTTATAGACGAGACCTGCCAAATGATATTGTTACAGTTAATCGACGTGTAAAAATTAAAGATCATACGGTAAACAAAGAAAAGGAATATATGTTTGTGTCCTCTAATAAAGCAAATAATAAAAAAGGGAAAACGTCTATTTTATGCGATGTTGCCGTTGCCACAGTTGGGAGGCAGGTAGGCGATATAATAAATTGGCCCTTTAAGGATGGAGAAAGAAAACTGGAAATTTTAAAGGTTGAAAATATTTAACCTTCAAGAAAAAGGGCCTTTGCTGTAAAAATGCATAGGCCCTTTTTTAATTGCTTACTTGGCCACGCGGCTAAAAATACACAACTTCATTAGCCTTTACTTTCTAATAAACCGCTGTGATTTTGAATGGTTGTTGTCGTAAATTTTTAAAATATACTTTCCCGTTGCCAAATTTGAAACGTCAATAGTATTTAAATCTACTTTGGCAGCCATTACTTTTTTCCCTTGAACATCATAAATCGTAAATGCTGGATTTGTAAAATGGTTTAAATCACCGAGGTTTAAAATATCTTGGGTTGGATTGGGATATAGAATAAGAGGGTTCGCCAAGTTTTCGTTTAAACCTAAAACTGTAGATCCTTCCACCACAGAAAGCACCTGATCTACTGCAACATCTTCTAGAATATCCACAATTCCCGATGGCCATGAAATGGTTATATTGCTAATGGTTGTATTTGTTCCCAAACCAAAATGGGTATTCAGGGTGCTCATATATTTAAAACCTTCACCACTTCGCACTTCTCGAATTTGCGTCCCCATATCCGATGAAATTGTTACACGGGCGCCAATACCGTTTATATTGCTCTCTACTCCTATAGTGTTTATGGTTATCCAATGGTTTGCGTTAGCGTTGTTGTAGTAAACGTTGCCACCCGTAAACGAGTCGATAAAGCCGTCGTTGTTTAAATCGCCAAAAGATCCGTTGTTATTTGGAAGCGCTAACGGGACTAACGTAAAGGTTAGATCGCCATTGTTTAAAAGTATATTTCCATTGGAAGCGATATCTACATACCCATCGTTATTAAAATCGTAACTACAGTTTTCAATTCCTGTAATCGTTAAAGCGTGTATTCCTGTAGTAGCAGAAATATCGGTAAACGTACCGTCGCCATTATTTCTATTTATTTTATGGGTAAAATTACTGTCGCTACTTCCTACGAAAACATCTAAAAAGCCGTCGTTGTCAAAATCGGCCCACGTAGCAGACCAAGTTTGCATCTCGTCTTTTAATCCAGTAGCATCACCCACTTCAATAAAGTTGCCAGCACCATCGTTTTGATAAATTTGATTTTCACTTCTTTCATTTACATCTCCATTTACGTTGCATTTTGCAATAAACACATCCATATCGCCATCGTTGTCATAATCTATCCAAACAGAACCGTAATTTCCTCCCGTGGGATAATCACCAATATCTCCTTGGTGAAAGGTGAACGTTCCGTCACCGTTGTTAATATAGTAAACACTCGGCGCCACGTCGTGACAAACAAATGCGTCTAAATGCCCGTCGTTATTAATATCAACAAAATTAGAACGCTGCGAGAAAACATATTCCGGAAACGATATTTCTTCATAGGAGGTCCCGTTATTCTTAGCCTTCATAAATGTAACGCCATTTGCACCACCGTAAAGTAAATCGGCAAATCCGTTCTTGTCAAAATCTGCGGCAGCAAGACTCCACGAAGGGGTGTTGGCAACAGGGGGAGTAGCTATATTTGTTTCTATAAAACTACCGTCTGTTTGCTGATAGTGAATTTGAATATTGGTAGCAGTCACCGAAACCAAATCGTCTAGAAAATCGCCATTCATATCAACGGCGGCTCGTTCAGCACCCGTGGTTGAAATTGGAACAGCAGTAAATGATACCTGTGCATTTACGGCTCCGGTTAAAGCGAAGAATAATAATAGCATAATAATTTTTTTCATCTAAAATAATATTTAATGGTTAGTCGCAAGGTTCTGTGAGTGAGTTTATCCATTCTTCTAACACTGGCAGAAATGCTTCATCCGCCAGCGAACGCCCAATCATGGGCATGGCATATTCCTCTAAGGTAGTTGCTACCCTAAAATACAATATTGAGTTACTAGCATCGCCCGGGGTTATAAGTTTTGCACCGTCGTATCCCGGAACTTGAAGATCCGGATCTGTACATACACCTAAGTTGTCGTGATCGTGACTTTCTCTAAACGCCAATCGCAACGACCGTGCTCCGCAATGTCCTCCAACAATATGGCAGTGGGCGCAATTCATATCAAAATACGAGCGCACTCGGGTTTCCAAACTTTGGGAGATATCCTTCCAACTCGGTACGGTTTCAATTGTAGTGGGCAGATTGGTATTTGAAAGGTATCCTATTTCCTTCCATTTTTCAAGTTGATTTTCAATCCCGTCTGCATATTCATAAATAGCATTTAAATTTTGGGGTTTTGGACCAATAGGAAAAATTATATCGTTGAATTTATGGCAAATAAAACATTCCAAATCTGAAGGTATTCGGTAATTAACCCACTTGGTTTCTCCGTTTTCTACCCACTCTACCGGCACATTAAAACCATAACCTGTGGTGTTGAGGAAAGCTTCCTCTTGAGCCTCATCCCAAATATAATTTGCAAAAATCCAACCGTCATCCTTTTTAATTAATACTCGGGTTTCTATATTTTTTGTGGTATTATCGGGTAAAACATTTTCGTAATAGAAGGTTTTTATCAACGCACTACCCGTTGGAAAATCTAAAACATCGCCATCGCTAACATAAGTAGCCTGTACATTATAGGGCATCCAAACAAAACGTTTTTTATGAGCGTAATCTGAAAACAAAGCATTTATTGGTTCATAAGGCAAAACACCATAAACAGGAGATAATTCGGCTAAGTTTCCTTCAAAAAAATTATAATCAGAAAGTTTATCAAAAGGAACCGTACTAATATCAAAGTTTACTGGCGAAAACGGCAAAACCTGTATGGTAACTGTGGCTGTGGCGCAACTCTGACCGGTAGGATCGCAAACTGTATATTCAAAAGAAACCTCACCTTCAAAAGTTTCGTCGGGGGTGTATTGCAGGGTGTCGTCCAAAATTGTTGCGGGGGTGCCATTGTTGTTGATTATTACTAGTCCACTTTGAGGTGCAGTAAGTGAAATTTCACCATCCTTTGGAATATTGCTGTCGTTGTTTAACATGGCAATCGTTACTGAAGAATTTTGAAAAACTTCCCCAATATCTGCGTTGGCAGTAATATTTAAAGGAATGTAATCTGAATTTTCATCATCCTTACAGGCATTAAAAATCACGAGTAAAAAAAGGAATATACTAATTCGAAAGACATCAAATTTCATAAACGGTTTGGGGTAAATTATTAGTAATAGATAATTGTAAAAAAAAATAAACTTAAGAAAATTTTATGATTTATGGATACAATTGTTAATATTTTGAGAAATTAAAGAAAACGCAAACTAAGTCATCTTATGTGTAATTTGGAAATATCGGGTATTACGCCAGCAAACGTTGTAAAATTGTTTATGCCTTTGGCAACAATTTTGATAAAGAGCCATTGATTTGCGTTTACGTTTATAGCACGGTTTATAATGCATACCGCTCACCGCTATTTTTCGTACTTTTGTAACCTATTGAAAAAGAAAATATGAACTTTAAAATTGCCTCAGAATTTAAGCCTACGGGCGATCAACCCACGGCTATAAAATCCTTGGTGGACGGCCTTGTTTCAGGCGAACAATATCAAACCCTTCTGGGGGTTACCGGCTCTGGAAAAACTTTTACTGTGGCCAATGTGGTGCAGGAGGTGCAAAAGCCTACCTTGGTTTTAGCTCACAATAAAACGCTGGCAGCACAATTGTATACAGAGTTTAAAAATCTATTTCCCGAAAATGCGGTGGAGTATTTTGTGTCGTATTACGATTACTATCAACCTGAAGCTTTTATTCCGAGTAGTGGTACTTATATTGAAAAGGATCTTTCAATTAACGAGGAAATTGAAAAAATGCGTCTTAGTACAACTTCTTCCTTGCTTTCGGGTAGGAGGGATGTTATTGTGGTTTCTTCTGTTTCCTGCCTATACGGTATCGGAAACCCTGTTGAATTTCAAAAAAACGTAATTAAGTTAGAAAAGGGACAAACTATTTCGCGAACCAAATTATTACATCGGTTGGTTCAGAGCCTCTATTCACGGACAGAAGCAGAGTTTAATCACGGTCGTTTTCGCATAAAAGGCGACACGGTAGATGTGTATCCAGGGTATGCAGACGACGCTTTCAGAATTCATTTTTTTGGAGATGAAATAGAAGAAATTGAAGTGTTTGATCCACTTAATAATAATATAAAGGCTAAATACGACCGACTCAATATTTATCCGGCAAATATGTTTGTAACCTCCCCCGATGTGCTGCAAGGGGCGATACGCAATATTCAAGATGACTTGGTTTTACAGATAGAATATTTTAAAGAAATAGGAAAGCATCTGGAGGCAAAACGTCTTGAAGAACGTACCAATTTTGATCTCGAAATGATTCGTGAACTAGGCTACTGTAGCGGTATTGAAAACTATTCGCGCTATCTGGATCAACGCTTGCCGGGTACACGTCCGTTTTGCTTATTGGATTATTTTCCGAACGATTATTTAATGGTTGTTGATGAAAGCCACGTGTCCATTCCACAGGTTAGCGCTATGTACGGCGGTGACCGTTCGCGAAAGGAAAACTTGGTAGATTACGGGTTCCGATTGCCCGCAGCAATGGATAACCGACCGCTAAAATTTGAAGAATTTGAAGCCTTGCAAAACCAAGTTATCTATGTAAGTGCAACCCCCGCAGATTACGAATTGGAAAAAAGCGGCGGAGTGTACGTAGAACAAATAATAAGACCAACAGGATTGCTGGATCCTCCGATTGAAGTGCGCCCAAGTTTAAATCAAATTGACGATTTATTGGAAGAAATACAGCTTCGAATTGAAAAAGACGAACGTATTTTGGTTACTACCTTAACCAAGAGAATGGCGGAAGAATTGACAAAGTATTTAGAAAGAGTGCAAATTAGAACGCGTTATATTCACAGTGACGTAGATACGCTAGAACGTGTGGAAATTATGCAGGATCTGCGGCTCGGATTATTTGATGTTTTGGTCGGGGTGAATTTATTGCGCGAAGGATTGGATTTACCCGAGGTTTCATTGGTTGCAATTCTGGATGCCGATAAAGAAGGATTTTTAAGAAGCAACCGTTCGTTAACCCAAACAGTAGGCCGTGCAGCGCGGAATTTAAACGGAAAAGCAATTATGTACGCCGATAAAATTACCGCGAGCATGCAGGCTACAATTGATGGCACCCAATACCGAAGAGAAAAACAGATTGCCTATAATAAAGAACACGGAATTACACCAACGGCGATTAAAAAATCTTTTGAAAACTCCCTGACAAAAGCCAAACAAGCTGCCTACACCTTTGAAACTGCCGAAACGCTAGCTGCAGAATCTGAAGTAGAATACCTTACGCAAGCACAGATTGAGAAAAAAATACGCGATACCCGCAAAGCGATGGAAAATGCTGCTAAAGAGCTTGATTTTATGATGGCCGCAAAACTTCGGGATAAAATAAAAACATATCAAAAACAATTGGAAACACTTTAAAATCATATCTAAAGAACCCAAACTTTACAATGCTCTTAACGTCTTTCATAAAACCTATTTTGTACTTTTCCCTTTCTATGGCTACAGCACAAAGCATTAATTTAGAGAATAAAATTATTCCTGCAGATATTAAAAGCGAAGTAATTGAGGCATTAACCTTTTATCCGGAACTCTACGATACCGCAATTGAATTTAAGTATAAAACAAACATTAAAAAATCTACCATGCAGGCGCAGCCTCGGTTTACAAGTTTTTTTAAAAGTAAGGAAAACAGAGAGTACATTATTTTAATTAGCCGAAGCATTCAAATAGAAGGTGAAATCTTTACAATGGATGATATTCCATCTGATGTTAAAGTTGGGTGGCTTGGTCACGAACTCGGACATTTAATGGATTACAGTGCACGCACAAATTTTGGAATGATCATTTTCGGAATAAAATATCTTTTCTCTTCTGCCCATATCAAGGAAGTGGAACGCACTGCAGATACCTATGCGATTGCCCACGGTATGGGCGATTATATTTTAAAAACTAAAAATTTTATATTAGATAACGCCAATCTATCCGAAAAATACAAAGAGCGAATTCGAAGATTATATATTTCCCCAGAAGAAGTAATGGAGCTCATCAATGAAAACAAAGTTGAGGACGATCCCGAAATAGTTGGTAAAGACGATTAGTTATACATAATAGTTAATCATTGCAAAAGGCTGCGACTCCATTCAGGATACCCAAATTTACTAATCGGCAATTCGTAATGGGTTAATTTGCAGTTTTTTCTTGGTCTTACCCAATTTGCGTTTTTACAAAATCTTCCCAAGTGGCAAATTTTTCTTCATCCATTACTTTTTCCATCTTTACTTGGCCGCCTTTCTTTTTGTTCTTGGCATTCCATTCGTGAAATATTTCGGGATTTATTGTAGTAACCTTAACGCCCTTTAATGCTTTGGAACGAGCGACGGAATAATTTTTATTCGCTTCTTTTAATGCACTATCCAAAGCTTCGGCTATTTTTTCTGCGCTAATTTTAGTTTCCGTGCCCAAATACCAATGGTGGTAAAATGCATCGTTAATTTTTACGGCGGCTAATGTGAATTCTGGGATTTCAATATCAAATTTTTCTTCCATTTCTCGTAAGGCTACCTCCATTTTATTCACTGAAAGCTGCGACCCCACTACATTTAAAAAGAATTTTGTACGTCCGGTAATTTTAATTTCGGCTTTTTCAACATCTGTAAAAGCTATAGTATCACCAATTAAATAGCGCCAGGCGCCAGATACCGTACTAATTATTAAAACATAATCTACTCCGGTTTCAACTTCAGAAAGGGTAAGAGCGGGAGCATCCTGCCAAAGCGATCCGTCTTCATTAATATATTCTGGTTTAAAGGGCACAAATTCAAAGTAAATTCCATTGTCGGTAACTAATTTCATTGAAGTGGTTCCAGGTCTATTTTGAAATGCTAAAAATCCCTCCGAAGCCAAATACGTATCAATTACAGTAATGGGATGCGCCAATAATTGATTGAAACTCTTTTCGTACGGCTGAAATGCAACGCCTCCCGAAGTATAAACCTGCAAGTTTGGCCAGATTTCGTGTATGTTCTTTGCATTGTGATAATCAATTACTTCTTTCATCATTAACTCCATCCACGAGGGAATACCGCTTAACGCACCAATATCCCAATTGCGAGCGTTTTTCGCAATAGTTGCAACCTTTTGGTCCCAGTCATCCATTTGTGCAATTTCCTCGCCCGGTTTGTAATATCCGCGGAACCAAAACGGAATGTTGCTAGCGCTTATTCCGCTAATTTCACCTTCCAAAAATTGATCCTGTTCCTCCAAATCTGTGCTGCTGCCGAGCATCATTATTTCCTTTTCAAAAAAATCTGAAGGAATTTCAAAATTCGTCAAAGCCCCAACTTGCTTTATACCCGTTGTGCGAATTGCTTCAATCATTTCGGTTGTAACGGGTATTTTTTTTGAAGTTTTACCTGTGGTGCCGCTGCTTCGTGCAAAATACTTGGGAGTTCCCGGCCAGCTAATATCTTTAAGTCCTTTCTGGGTTTTGCACCACCAGGCGCCTTCCATTTGGTGATAATCAAAATAAGGCACGTTACCGGCAAATGCTTCCTGCAAATCTTCGGATTCCAGAATTTTTTCGAAACCGTAATATTTTCCGAAAGCAGTGTCTTTTGCTTTTTCCAAAAGATTTTTTAAAACTTCGCGCTGGGATTCCACAGGAGATTTTTCAGAAATAATTGCCCCGCGAAGGTCTATTGCCGTTTTGATGATTGAACCGAGTATTGCCATTTTTTAAATTTGGTGGAAACTACAATAATTTGGAAAATTTGATGAAATAATTAATTCAAATTTAACCTTTTCCTTATGCGCTTCAATAATGGTATCTTTGCAAAAAAGAAGTGATGCACCACCCAGATTCTGTACGTTTAAATAAGGCAATAAGCGATAGTGGATACTGCTCCCGACGAGAGGCCGATACCCTAATTGATAACGGTAGAGTAACCATAAATGGCGAAAAAACTGGACTTGGCGATCGTGTAATGCCCGGAGATGAGGTACGCGTAGATGGAAAACTAATTACTAAAAATGATACCGAAGTTTTTATAATGTTGAATAAGCCCGTCGGGATAACCTGTACAACAGATACAAGATTTGACGATAATGTAATAGACTTTGTAAACCATCCCGAACGCATTTTTCCGGTGGGAAGATTAGATAAGCCCAGTGAAGGTTTGCTTTTATTGACCAATGATGGCGATATAGTAAACAAAATACTACGCGCCGGAAACGCACACGAAAAGGAATATATTGTAAAAGTAGATAGACCCGTTACCGATGAATTTATAGTACGAATGGGCGCCGGAATACCAATTTTAGACACCGTAACCAAGCGTTGTAAAGTTGAAAGGATTAGCAGATTCGAGTTCCGTATTTTTTTGGTACAAGGACTAAACAGGCAAATACGAAGAATGTGCGAATACTTAGGTTACGAGGTAGTTGCATTACAGCGAATAAGGATTATGAATTTGGTTTTAGGAAATTTACCCGTTGGCCAATGGCGCGATCTTACGGCAACGGAACTAAAAACTTTAAAGGAGGCCGTAAAGGATAGCGACGGACAACCAAAGATTTATAAAAAGGAAGATCGCCAAAAAGCTGCGGAAACAATAAAACCGGAAGTGAAACGCCGCGAAGAGCGCAAATTAAAGCGCGAACAAAGAAGTACGGGCGGTAGAAGAAGGCGAGGCCCAAATTAAGCCCATGAAAAAACCGCGCACCGATTGAGTAGCACGCGGTCAATTCAACTAACTAACCAAATTAAATTTCAATTATGAAATCTCAACCATTTTCTTAAATGCTTTCTTTTCTTCCAATTTTGGAAGCGTAATTTTTAAAACGCCATTTTCGTATTTGGCTTGAATATCTTCTATCTTAATCGTTTCTGGAAGCGTAAAAGAACGCTCAAAATTACTGTAATTAAACTCCCGTCTCGTATATCGAGTTTCGGTATCAGTCTCTTCCTTTGTTTCTATTGTCTTTGAAGAAACTTTTAGTGTATCTTCCTCAGCCTCAATAGTAAAGTTTTCTTTTTGAAAACCTGGAACAGCAATTTCTAGTACAAAATTCGTCAAATTTTCAATGATATTTACCGCGGGAATGCTAAATGTTTCATAATTATTATTAAAAACATCCAGTTTATTGTCAAAAAGTAAATTATCTAATATTCCGGGCAACCAAACGCCATCTTTATTAACTGTTTTCATAGTTATATTATTGTTTTTAATTTGTTATTTTTTTAATTCTTTTTTCAATAACAATTCCAAATATTTAAAAGCGACATTCTGACTGTAAATATGTAAAAAATCTGACGATGTGTCATTAACAATGAGGGCGAATGCAACATTAATTCATTTTTAAGAAATAGAGAACTTGGTTTCAGTACTTTTAAACCACTAATTGTTCCATTTTATGAAAAAGATCTTCGTTCGCATTTTCGACTTTTTTAATACGGTAGAAAGTAAAATTGCATTTTATCCAACCTTGCTGGCAATTACTGGATTTTTTGTTGCCGCCTTAATGATGTATTTGGAAGGGCAGGGCATTTCGAAAGAAATAATGGATGTGTTGCCTTTGTTGATGGTAGAGGATGGCGATACGGCCTTGTCGGTGCTGAGTGCCTGTCTTGGAGGGTTAATTTCGCTAATGGTCTTTAGCTTCTCCATGGTGATGTTACTGCTGAGCCAGGCGTCTAGTAATTACTCACCACGCCTGCTTCCGGGGCTAATTAGCGATAAACGCCATCAGTTTATTTTGGGGATTTATTTGGCGACAATTCTATATAATATTTTTACGCTATTTTCCATCGAGCCCAGTGAAGATAAATACACCCTTCCTGGATTTTCAGTGCTATTGGGTATTGTTATGACCATTATTTGTTTGGTGGCGTTTATTTATTTTATTCATAATATTTCACAGAGCATACAGATAAATAATATTCTAGATACCATTTTTGAAAGTGCCGAAATACGACTTAAAAAACTGATTAAATCGGAAGAAGACCAAAATAAAACCTTTCCCGATACTTCAAAATGGCATGCATATCCTGCCGGAAGTAGTGGCTATTTTCAAAATCTTTCAATAAATAATATCTTGCAAATTTGTGAAGAAGAAAAAACTAAGATATACATTACTATTCCCAAAGGATTATTTGTACTAAAAAACGCTACTTTCTTAAAATCTGAAAAACCTTTGGACGATAAGGTTGTAAAAGCATTTGTGTCGAATATTAGTTTTGCGCGCGGCGAATTAATTGAAGACAATTACACCTTGGCCTTTAAACAAATTACCGAAATAGCGGTTAAGGCAATGTCTCCGGGAATAAACGATCCGGGGACCGCTATTAACGCCATAGATTATTTAACAGATTTGTTTGCGCTGCGAATGCAAAAACAAGACAACGGAATTATTGTACACAACAAGAAAACAAACCTAAGGGTTGCCGTAGTAACTTTTAAAGAATTGCTCTTTAACGTAATGGCATCACTGCGGACGTATTGTAAGCACGACCCAATTATGGTTTCAAAATTATTGTGGATGCTAAAATATTTGCAAAACCAACCCGCGGCCGAAGTAAATTATCATACACAGGTTAGTGAAGAAATGGAAACCCTCTTAAAACAAGCCAAAGATTCCCTGGAAAGTGAAACGGATGTGGCGGCAATCGAAAAAATATACAAAGCCTAGTTGTAGTAAATTTTAAAAATGTTTAATAATTCTTCGGCGGGAAGCGTTTGTTCTTTAGACTGCTCCATTTTTCTTAATATTTGATCTGCTACTACAGGGCGAATGCCCATTTTAAGTCCGAAATTCTTTAGGGCTACCAATTCGGTGTGATGGGTTTCATTATCAATTTTCATCACCAAAATTAGTTTGTAAAAATGGGTGATACGTTCCACTTCGCTGTAAACGGCTTGAGATGGCGCTGGATCTTCAATAAGGTTGATTAATTCCTTATCCGAAATATTCATTCTCGTTGCCATTTTCTGGATAAATTGAATTTCAGAATTTTTAATTTTTCCATCTACCTTAATCATTTGTATTAAATCACTAAGAAGAGCTCGATCTTTATTCTCCATAATTTTTTAATTCAAAAAAAAGCCCTTGCAGTTGCGAAGGGCTTTTTACTTTATACTGCTCTTTTTTTTTAAGAAAGTACTGCCTTCACTTTATCGGCAGCTTCCTGAAATTCAATGGCACTTTGAACGTCTAAGCCACTGCTGTCTATTAATTCTTTTGCAATATCGGCATTGGTGCCTTGCAGGCGCACAATAATAGGTACGTTTATGGTTCCCATATTTTTATAGGCATCAACAATTCCTTGGGCCACACGATCGCAACGAACAATCCCGCCGAAGATATTTACTAAAATTGCCTTTACATTCGGATCTTTTAAAATAAGTTTAAAAGCTGCTTCAACGCGTTCGGCATTTGCGGTACCGCCCACGTCAAGGAAGTTTGCGGGTTCGCCACCAGCTTGCTTTATAAGGTCCATCGTGGCCATTGCAAGTCCGGCTCCATTTACCATACAACCAACGTTTCCGTCAAGGTCAACGTAGTTTAAGCCTTTTTCTTGAGCCTCAACCTCTACAGCATTTTCTTCGCGAATGTCGCGCATAGCCATATAATCTTTATGACGGTAAAGCGCATTGTCGTCTAGACTCACCTTCGCATCAACGGCAATTATTCTATCGTCGCTTGTTTTTAAAACTGGATTGATTTCAAACAAAGACGAGTCAGACTCGCTATAAGCTTTGTAAAGCGCGCTAACAAATTTTGTCATTTCTTTAAACGCTTTTCCGCTCAACCCAAGGTTAAAAGCTACTCTTCGGGCTTGAAAACCTAAAAGGCCTACGGCTGGATCAATTTCTTCGGTAAAAATTAAATGAGGCGTTTCTTCGGCAACTGTTTCAATATCCATTCCCCCTTCGGTAGAATACATAATCATGTTTCTTCCAGTGGAACGGTTTAAAAGAACGCTCATATAATATTCTTCCGGCTCATTGTCGCCGGGATAATAAACATCTTCGGCAATTAGTACCTGATGTACTTTTTTACCTTCGGCAGAAGTTTGCGGCGTTACAAGGTTCATTCCAATTATATCGCCGGCAATAGTTTCAACTTCTTGCAAGTTTTTTGCAAGCTTTACACCGCCACCTTTTCCACGGCCACCAGCGTGAACTTGTGCCTTTATAACGTGCCAGCCCGTTCCGGTATCTTTTGTAAGTTTTTTTGCGGCTTCCACAGCTTCTTTCGGAGTTGTTGCCACGATACCGCGCTGTATTTCAACGCCAAAACTGTTTAAAATTTCTTTTCCCTGATATTCGTGTAAATTCATAGTATCGGTTTTGTACTTGTTTATGGAATGCAAAAATAACAAATGTGATAGGATTGCGCTAATGTTTTTTAAGGCATTAATTCACAACCTTCAGAATGCTTTTTTAAAATTGAAAAATTATGGAAGTATTCGCTAAATATTAAAGGGTTCATCACTATTTTTACGCCCTAATTTTTAAAAATTTATTCTTTAACAATGAAAAATCAAGACCTTTTGGCAATTGCCCAAGAATTCGGAAGCCCTGTTTATGTTTATGACGCCGCAAAAATTGAAAAGCAGTATAAACGTTTAACCAGCGCTTTTGAAAAGGTGGAACGTTTAAAGATAAATTATGCCGTTAAGGCGCTCTCAAATATTTCAGTATTAAAGTTGCTCATTAATATGGGGAGTGGTCTAGATACTGTTTCAATTCAAGAAGTGATGCTTGGTTTGGAAGCTGGTGCAAAACCTGAGGACATTATTTACACACCCAACGGAATTTCGCTCGAAGAAATTGAAAAAGCGGCGCAACTGGGCGTGCAGATTAATATTGACAATCTTTCCATATTAGAACAATTTGGAACCAACCACCCGCAAACACCTGTGTGTATTCGTATAAACCCTCACGTAATGGCTGGTGGAAATGCAAATATTTCGGTAGGGCATATTGATAGTAAATTTGGAATTTCAATCCATCAGATGCCGCTCTTAAAAAGAATTGTTGAAAATACCGGAATGAACATCAACGGAATCCATATGCACACCGGTAGCGATATTTTAGATATTGATGTTTTTCTTTACGCCTCGGAAATACTTTTTAATGCGGCCGAAAATTTTGATAATTTAGAATTTATCGACTTCGGAAGTGGTTTTAAAGTACCTTATAAAGAAGGCGATATTGAAACAAATGTAGAAGAATTGGGTGAAAAGCTGAGCAAACGATTTAACGATTTTTGTAAAAAATACGGAAAAAATCTAACCCTCGCTTTTGAGCCAGGCAAGTTTTTAGTTAGCGAGGCAGGACAATTTTTGGTGAAAGTAAACGTGATAAAACAAACTACTTCTACCGTATTTGCGCAAGTTGATAGCGGATTTAACCATTTAATCCGGCCAATGTTATACGGCTCACAACACGAAATAGTAAATATTTCCAGACCGAAAGGTAGAGATCGCTTTTATACAGTAACAGGTTATATTTGCGAAACCGATACCTTTGCCAACAATCGCCGTATTCCAGAAATACAGGAAGGCGATATACTTTCATTTCATAACGCCGGTGCGTACTGCTTCACTATGGCCAGCAATTATAATTCTAGATATCGCCCCTCAGAAATACTTTGGTATAATGAAAAAGCACACCTGATACGAAAAAGAGAAACTTTTGATGATATTTTAAAAAATCAAATTGCAATTGAATTATGAGCCACTCGAGCAAAAAGAATTGAGTAATTGGCACAGAAAGCGTTAAATTTTGGAGATTTTTGTATTTATTTTCAATCAAAAAATAAATATTCTAAAAAAGCTTATATGTAAATAAAAACCCTATCTTTGCCGCTTATATTAATTATTTATTTAAATACAATGAACAAAGGAACAGTAAAATTCTTCAACGACACCAAAGGTTTTGGTTTTATCACTGAAGAAGGAACCAACAAAGAACATTTTGTACACATTTCAGGCCTAATCGACGAAGTTCGCGAAGGTGACGAAGTAGAATTTGATCTTCAAGAAGGTAAAAAAGGATTGAACGCGGTTAACGTAAAAGTACTTTAATACACACAATTTTTTTAAGTCAAAGCCTCCCAATCGGGAGGCTTTTTTTATGGATTCATTTTAAGGAAATGTTTTTTTTAAAATTTATTACTCATAACACATTGATTGTTAATATTTTGTTATAAATTTATACAACTAACAAAATAATTTCTTAATTATGAAAAAATTAACACTTCTCTTATTAGTGTTAAGCGCGATGCCTATTCAACTTTGCGCACAACACAAAAATCCCGAAAAAGAAAAGGAAGTAGCTCAATACGCTACAGAGTCTTCAACCATTTCGCTAAATCAACTTATTAAACAAAAAAGTAATACGTATGTTATTACGCAAGAACACGTAAGCCTCTTAAGTGGTATACGCCACGTTTATTTACGTCAGGCTATTAACGGTGTGGAAGTATTCGGTACCGAATCTAGTGTACATTTAGATAAAACCGGAAAAGTTCTGATGGAGCACAATTCCTTTTTAAATGATGTAAAGGCTACACTTAAAGGTAGCTCGCAAGGAATTTCAGCAAGACAGGCTATTACTTCTGTAGCCGGCCAAATGGGTTATAAGATTTCAAACCTACAAGAATTGCAAAATAAAGGTGGAAAAAATAAAGCCGCCGTATTTAATAAAGCTGGAATATCATTGGTAGAAATACCGGTAAAATTAATGTACTATTATAGAGAAGGAGCTGGCACCCAACTAATTTGGGAACTTTCTATCGCAGAAACAACGTCAACCGATTGGTGGAATTTCCGCGTAGATGCTTCAACCGGAAAAATAATAGATAAAAATAATTGGACCGTTTCCTGTAACATTATGGATAAACATAATGAGCATTATCACGGTGAAAACGCAGTAAATTATACTACATTAATTGGTCCGATTACCGAAATTGAGGCCAGTTATATTTACGATGAAACACCTAAAAACCTAATCTCGGAAGTACCCGAAGCACTCGCGAGCGGATACCGGGTTTACGCAATGCCTGTTGAGTCTCCTAATCACGGTGCACGTTCCATGCAAGTTGATCCTGATGACGCGGTAGCTTCTCCTTTTGGATGGCACGATACAGATGGGGTAGCGGGACCAGAATTTACAGTTACCACAGGTAATAATGTAGATGCTCATAAGGGTATAGATCGCCCCGACGGAACAGCAGCATTAAACTTCGACTTTCCAATAGATTTAACACAAAACCCAGCTTTAAATACAGCGCCATATATAACTAACTTGTTTTATTGGAACAACATTATGCACGATGTACTGTATCAATATGGGTTTGATGAGGCTAGTGGAAACTTTCAGGAAAACAACTACTTACGCGGAGGGCTAGGATCAGACAGTGTAAATGCCAACGCTCAAGCGCCGGGTAACTGTAACGCTAATTTTGGTACGCCGGTAGATGGTTCTAACCCTACAATGAATATGTTTTTATGTAGCAATTCAACTCCAGCCCACGATGGCTCGTTAGATGCAGGCGTGGTAACTCACGAATATGGCCATGGTGTTTCTAACAGACTAACCGGTGGTGGTGGTAACGTTAGTTGTTTAAATAACGCAGAGCAAATGGGTGAAGGTTGGAGCGACTTTTACGGCTTGTTATTAACTATTGAACCTGGCGATACAGGTACAGATGCCCGTGGTGTAGGAACCTATTTATTAGGTCAACCAACAACTGGACCGGGTGTAAGAACCCAACGCTATAGTACCGATTTTGCTGTTAACAATCATACTTACGATGATATAAAAACCATGGCAATACCTCATGGTGTTGGTGAAGTTTGGGCAACGATGCTTTGGGATATGACTTGGGGCATTATAGCAACAGTTCCTTTTGATCCCGATGTTTATTATGGTAATGGAGGAAATAATGTGGCATTGGCCATTGTTACCGAAGGTTTAAAACTACAACCTTGCAGTCCTGGGTTTGTTGATGGTCGTGATGCTATTTTAGCTGCAGACCAAGCCTTATATGGCGGTGCCCATGTCTGCGCTATTTGGGAAGCTTTTGCAAGAAGAGGTCTAGGCTTTAGTGCGAGTCAAGGTTCATCTAGCAGTACAACGGACGGTACAGAAGCATTCGATTTACCACCAGGTTTTTCAAACTTAGATGTTATTGACGAAGTATGTATGTCCGCAGGAATTCAAACAGGATTAACCGGTGGAAGCCCTACGGGAGGTCATTATACTGGTTCGGGTGTAACAGATGATGGTAACGGTACTACTTTTACCTTCGACCCAACTTTTGGAGGTCCAGGCTTGGTAACTGTTACCTATACCGTAAACGACCCTTGTACTGGCAATCCAACAACACTTACCGATGATATAAATGTAACTAACGATCCACCTGTAATAATATGTAGAGGCTCTGGCGCGATTCCAATGACTGGATCGAGCTCAGATAGTCCTGGCTTGCCGATTCCAGATAATAACCCAACAGGCGTAACCGCGACAATGAATGTTACAGAAAATGTAACTATTACCGATTTAGATGTAGATATAAATATAAGCCACACTTGGGTAGGTGATATAATAGTTACATTAAAATCACCTGCAGGAACAACAGCCACAATTATAGACAGACCGGGAAGAACCACCAGTGGAGCAGGTTGTAGTAGAGATGATATTGATGCTACTTTAGACGATGAAGCTGCGACACCAGTTGAAACCGAATGTGCTACGGCAACGCCAACTATAGATGGGTCCTTTATACCAAACAATCCACTGTCTATTTTCGATGGTGAAAATACGGCTGGTATTTGGGAAGTTACCGTTTCAGACAACGCAGGTGCAGATACCGGAACATTAAATTCTTGGGCTATACATTATGACTATGAAGAATTAGCCCCAGTTTTAGATGTTACATTAGATGCTACTGGGAATGCAACGGTGAACGCAGCCGACTTCCTGTACAGTGTTACCGTAGATTGTGGAGGATATACAGTATTGGCCGGAGCTCCGTTGGGTGCAACCGTTAGTTTTACTTGCGCAGATATTGGTATGAATACCATCCCTGTTGAAGTTACCAATGATAATGGCGCTACTTCAACTTGTTCCGCACTTGTAAATGTAATAGGAGTAGCGGTTCCGAGCACTTTAACCTGTCCAGCAGATATTACCCAAAACAATGATCCTGGCACATGTGGCGCAAATATCACGGTGCCTATGGCAGTATTTGGTGCTGGATGCGGGTCTGGTAGTTGCATTCAAGTTGATGATATTGAAAGTTATACCCTAGGGCCAATTTTAGGTCAAAATGCAAATTGGGAAACTTGGACCCCAGGTACACCATCAGAAAGTGCCGAAGTTTCAACAGACCAAGCCCAAAGCGGAACAAAAAGTGTTAAAATTACTGGAGTTCCCGCCGGAGGACCGGTAGATCAAACCTATAGATTAGGCAATCTAGCCAGTGGAGTTTGGGAAGTAAAATATTCCATGTACATCCCTGTAGGCAATTCAGCATTTACCAACATTCAAAAATCTGAAACTTCAGGTACTGAATGGGCACATCAAATTCAATTTAACTCTGATGGAACAGCAAATTATCAAGTTGAAAATACGCTAAACCCATTTGTTTACCCACAAGGAGGCTGGTTTGAAGTTATGTTTTACATCGATTTAACAAATGATACCTGTGAGTTTTTTATTGATGGAACATCAATTATTACACACCCTTACAGTTCATTTAGTACCGGGATCGGAGGTTTAAGTACTATTGGTTCTATAAATTTTTTCCCTAGAACTAACGAATTTGGAACTGATCCAAATCCAACCGCCACTCCATTGTTTTATATAGACGACCTAAGTTTATGTGTTGTTCCTATTAATGATTATAACAATACAGCAGATGCCAGTGATACATATCCAGTTGGAAGTACAAACGTGGTTTGGACAGCCATAGATCAAGCAGGCGCTAGTTATTCCTGTACTCAAGTAATTACTGTAAATGATGTAGAGGATCCGGTAATTTCTTGTCCAGCCAATGTGATTGTTAATAACGATCTAGGAAGTTGTGGCGCTATAGTTAATTATACTGCGCCTACAGCAACAGATAATTGTGGCGTTGCCAATACTTGCACAACCGAAGATTTTGAAACTTATGTATTGCCAACAGGAACTTCTGAAGTACTACCGGGAGTTACAACTTTAGATGAAAACACCGTTGCAAATGGGCAGGGTCCAGGTCTTGTTCAAGATGGTTGCGTATATCAAGTTCCATCCGGGTATTTTCAATGGAACGCTGCGGGATATTTTGGACAGGTAAATAAAAATATTGTAGGGAATACTACCAATACAATGAACCTTGTATACGATACTCCTGTATACTCAGTTAATTTTAATCTTAGTGCATTTAACGGCTTTGCCGACTCTGCCACGATAGAAGCTTTTGATGCCGGGGGTGTTTCGCTTGGAGTAGTAGGTCCTGTGGCAATTCCGGATGCTACACCCGTTCCGGTTTCTTTTGCTATTCCAGGTATTAAAACTATTACAATTGTCGGATCACGGGGGTGGACTCCGTTGCTTAACGACCATGTATTTTGTTTTAGTAGCGTACTTGTTCCCGTACAGACCGCAGGTTTACCTAGCGGAAGCAATTTCCCAGTAGGAACAACTACAAATACATTTGTTGTTACCGATGGTGCTGGAAATTCAGCAACTTGTAGTTTTGATGTAACAGTAAACGATACCGAAGCGCCAACTGCTAGTTGTGTTGCACCCTTTACTTTACAATTAGATGTTAATGGAGATGCAAGTATTACTGCTGCAGATATTGATGCTGGAAGTACAGATAACTGCGCCATTGCGTCAGTAAGTATCGCGCCGAGCAACTTTACTTGCGCAGATGTAGGACCAAATACAGTAACACTCACCGTAACCGATACTAGCGGAAATGTTTCAACCTGTACAACTATTGTAACAGTTGAAGATAATGTGGCACCAACTGCCGTATGCCAACCATTTACCGCCCAATTAGATGCCACAGGTAATGTAACAATTACTGGCGCCGACGTTGACGGTGGGTCTGCCGATGCCTGTGGAATTGCTTCACTTTCAGTTTCCCCGAACGCATTTACCTGCGCAGATGTTGGACCAAATACGGTAACACTCACCGTAACCGATGTAAACGGCAACGTTTCAACCTGTACAACAACGGTCACCGTTGAAGATAACGTTGCGCCGGTTGCAAACTGTGCTGCTCCGTTCACCCTTCAGTTGGATGCTTCGGGTAATGCAAGTATTACCGTTGGCGACATTGATGCCGGAAGCACCGATGCCTGTGGCATAGCGAGCACCACGATAGACAAATCCACGTTTACCTGCACGGATGTTGGACCAAATACGGTAACACTTACCGTAACCGATGTAAACGGAAACGTGTCAACCTGTACAACAACGGTTACCGTTGAGGATAGCATTGCGCCAACAATTATTTGCCCAGCAGACATTACCGCCAACACAGATGTGGGAGATTGTGCTGCAACGGTAACCTTTGTTACTCCGGTGGCTTTCGATAATTGCGGCATTGCAAGCGTCGTCCAAACAATGGGCGACCCAAGCGGAAGCAGTTTCCCGGTTGGCGTAAACACCATTGAATTCATCGCGACCGATGTAAACGGAAACACCAGCACCTGCAGTTTTACCATTACCGTAACGGATAACGAACCACCCACTATGGTCTGCCAGAATATCACCATTCAACTTGATGCGGCCGGTAACGCAACAATTACCCCGGCAGATGTTGATGGAGGTAGTTCCGATAACTGTGGAATAGCGACTTCATCAGTAAGTCCAAGTACGTTTGATTGTAGCGATGTTGGTACCAACAACGTGACGCTAACGGTGACCGATGTTCACGGAAATACGTCAACCTGTACCGCAATAGTAACCGTTGAGGATGTTACGGCGCCAGTAGCTGTTTGCCAGGACATCACGGTAGCGCTTGATGCGTCGGGCACGGTAACCATCGCAGGAATAGATGTTGACGGTGGAAGCACCGATGCCTGTGGCATTGCGAGCTACGACCTCGACATAGATACTTTTGATTGTTCAAATGTTGGTGACAATATTGTAACATTAACAGTAACCGATGTCAATGGAAACACGTCAACTTGTACCGCTACGGTAACTGTGGAAGACAATACCAGCCCGGTGTTAGTGTGTCAGGACTTCACCCTTGAACTTGGTGCCGATGGTACTGCCGTTCTTGACCCAAGTGATGTGATAGCCTCTAACGATGACGCCTGCGGAATCTTTGCCTCGGCAGTAGATATTACAAACTTTAGCTGTGCCGATATAGGAGCGCCAATTACGGTTCAAGTATTTACGATGGATGTAAACGGCAACCTTGCAACTTGTACAGCGCAAGTTACAGTGGTAGATTTATTAGCGCCGGTTATTACCTGCCCTGCAGATCAGACCGTTGATCCGGGACCTGGCAACATTTTCTATATCCTTCCAGATTACTTTGCAACGGGTGAAGCTACAGCAATAGACAACTGTACAGATCCGGTTACGTTAACCTCTCAGAGTCCGGCGGCAGGAACGCCACTCGCCGATGGTACGTACACCATTACATTTACTGCAGAGGATGCATATGGAAATGTTTCAACTTGTGATTTTGAACTTATCGTAGAAAGTGTATTGGGTGTAGGCGATAACAACGCAAATATTGGAAGCGTGCAAATGTATCCAAACCCAGCTAAAAACACAGTAATGATTGGAAACCCACAAAGCCTTTCTCTCGAAAATTTAAACATATTCGATATTAGAGGAAGAGTAGTGAAAACAATAGACCTAAGGAATATGGGCTCCGAAAAGGCTATTGATATTTCTGAATTAGCTGCGGCAACCTATATTGTAATAATAGAAGGTGAAAACGGCAGAATAACCAAAAGGCTTATAAAGGAGTAAGCGCTTAATTTTAATTTAATGGGAAACCCTTCCGAATTTATTCGGAAGGGTTTTTTAATATGCTTATTTCTCCACGCTTAACAGTGCTTGTAAGAGTTTTAACTTGCTTTAATATTTTTTTTAAGGATATATGATGACATGTTTACTCTTTTTTCGATGTAATACTATAACCAAATTATTAATTCCTGTCAATTATGAAAAATATACTCCTTCTTCTTCTATTCTCTTTCAGTATTTGTACCAATATACAAGCCCAAACCATCACTTGGACAGGCGCAATAGATGCAAATTACAGCAACGTCAATAATTGGAATCCAGCACAAGTGCCAACGGCCGTGAATGATGTTATAATACCTACAGCTAGTAATGTAGATGTAAATATCGACGCCTCCGTGAAGTCTATAACTATTCAAGGTACAGCGGTAGTTAACTTATTCAGTAATTTAACCTTTACTTCTCCTTCCTCTTCAGATACGGGCAGTGTAGTGAACTGGATTAGTTCTAGCATTTCGGGGGGAAGTACTTTTACGAATAATGGAACCTTCAATTTAACCACAACGAGCAATAAAAGCATAGTGGGCTCAACCACTATTAATAATGAAGGAAATTTCAATATTACAACTAGTGGCGATTTGTATATTACAGATGGCATATTCAATAACCAACTCTCGGGTGTAATAGATCTGCAGGAAGCAAATGGAAATATTACCTATTCAGGAGGAGGCAGTCATACATTAAACAATTATGGCCGAATAAAAAGAACAACCAATACGGGCACCGTTTATATTCAAACAGTTCTAAACAATAACAATGGGGTAATAGACGTAGAAATAGGTGACCTTATTTTAAACAGTCTTGTCCAAAATTTAACAGATGGAACTTATAATGTAAATGCCGGAAGTGTTTTACAATGGGGTTCTAACGCTACTTTAGCAGGTACCTTATCGGGAGTATTGGACGGAGAAATTGATTGGATCAATACCGTAACAGTGGCATCTGCTACAACAGCAACTTTTAATTTTACCGGAAATAGTGGTGTAAGCTGGTCTAATGGTGATCTAACTGGAGGTGGGACCTTAATTAATAAAAGTATAATTTTCTTACCCGGCACGAGTAATAAATTTATTTTCGGACTTACAAACCTAAATAATGAAGGTGATTTCAATATTACCGGCAGCGGCGATTTGTATATCACCGATGGGGTTTTTAACAACCAAATTTCCGGAGTTATTGATATGCAGGCAAACGACGGAAATTTTACCTATTCCGGTGCGGGTTCCAGAATATTAAACAATTCGGGGCTTATAAAACGAACTGCTACCACAGGTAATGCTCGAATCAATAATATCTTAAACAATAACGGGGGTACAATACGTGTAGAAACTGGTAACTTAATACTCGATGGTCTTGAAAATTACCTCAATAGCGGCACTTATAATATATTTAATGGAGCTATATTACAATGGGCGTCTAATACGTATTTAACGGGAACACTAACCGGTAATTTGGATGGTGAAATTAGCTGGATATCTAATGTGTTGGTTGCCAATCCAAATTCTGCCACCTTTGATTTTACTGGACCCAATGGTGTAAATTGGTATTCAGGTACCTTAAACGGTGGAGGCACTTTAATAAACAAAAGCCTTGTTTTTCTTACCAGTACTAACAACCGAATAATTACAGGACTAACAATTTTAAATAATGAAGGAGTTTTGGAAATTAAAGACAGTGGAGACTTGTATATTTCGGATGGTATTTTTAACAACCAAAATTCGGGTGTTATTGATTTGCAAGCAGCTGCTGGTAATATTACCTATTCCGGAGGTGCTTCAAGAGTGTTGAACAATGCAGGCCTTATTAAACGAACAACAACCTTGGGAGACGTAAAAATTGGCACCATTTTAAATAATAATAACGGAACCATATCTGTGGAAACTGGAAACTTAATTTTAGAATCGCTCGATAATAATTTAACAGATGGTACATATAATGTAGCTTCGGGAAGTGTTTTTCAGTGGGCGTCTAATACAATTTTGACGGGAACACTATCAGGGGTTTTAAATGGGGAGATAGCTTGGACAAGTTCGGTAACAGTGCCTGCTTCCATCTCAGCTACTTTTAACTTTACAGGAAGTAGTGGTGTACATTGGTCTAACGGAATACTTACAGGAGGTGGCACCCTAATAAATAAGAGTCTTATTTTTCAACAAACCACTAGTAACAAGCAAATTGTTGGACTCACAAATTTAAACAATGAGGGACTTTTCAATATAATGGGTAGTGGAGATTTATACATCTCTGATGGGGTTTTCAACAATCAAACTTCGGGCATTTTAGATTTACAAACAGCTGGGGGTAATATTTATTATTCTGGAGCCGCGTCACGGGTGCTAAATAATTTTGGACTCATAAAAAGAACAACAACCCCTGGAGATGCAAAAATTGGTGTTCTTCTAAATAATAATGACGGCACCTTAACCGTAGAGACTGGTAATTTAATTTTAGAATCGCTAGACAATAATTTATCCGATGGTACATATAATGTAGCTGCCGGAAGCATCTTGCAATGGGCATCAAATACTAATATTGCAGGAACTTTAACAGGTCTCTTAAATGGTGATATTTCTTGGATTAATACGGTAACAATTCCCGTTTCAACTACTGCAATATTTAATTTTTCGGGAACTAATGCGGTAAATTGGAGCTCAGGAAATCTTACAGGGGGTGGAACCTTAATAAACAAAAGTGTTATCTCTAGATCGACAACTAGCAATACTTCCATTCTTGGACTTACAACGATTAACAACGAAGGGAATTTCAATATGACGAGCTCAGGCGATCTTTATATTTCCGATGGTATTTTCAACAATCAGACTACTGGGGTTTTAGATTTTCAAGCAGATGCTGGAAATTTCACCTATAGCGGAGGTGGATCAACAGTCCTCAATAATTACGGCTTGATGAAAAAATCTGGAGGCACTGGATCTACTTATATTTATACCGATACCAAAAACTTTGGCAGTATTGATGTACAGTCTGGTACCTTCGATTTTGCAGATTCCGATCCATTTTCAAATAAAGTGGCTGGAGTCATCAAAGGGGTGGGTACAATAAATATTTCCAACACACCAAATTATACCAATGAAGGTATCTACGCCCCCGGTGCATCTCCCGGGAAATTAACCTTTGTGGGAACATATATCTCTGATGCAACTTCAGTTTTAGATATTGAAATAAACGGTTTAACACAAGTAACAGAATACGATTTGTTGGAAATTGTTGGAACCAATGCAATTTTTAATGGCAGTGTAAACCTTTCCTTAGGATTTGATGCCAGTGTAGGCGATTCGTTTACCATCGCTACGGTGAGTGGAACTATCGCTACTAAAAATTTGCAATCTCCTATTTATGCCGACTTTGGTTGTAAGCAACTTACTTTTAATATTACTTATCCGGGCGATAATGCGGTAGTGCTTACAGTTTCGGAGAAAAAGGATGTTATTCCGCCAGTAGTTATAACTCAGGATATTAGCGTGCAATTAGATGCTTCAGGAAATGTTTCAATAACGCCTTCGCAAATTGATAATGGATCTACCGATAATTGTACACTTCCCGCAAATCTAATTTTTAGTTTAGACCAAACCAGTTTCACTTGTGCCAATTTGGGCAGTAATACAGTTACACTTACAGTAACCGACGAAGCAGGCAATTCTGCTTCTGCGACTGCAATTGTAACGGTAGAAGATAATCTTCAGCCTATTCTGCAAGTTCAAAATATTACCGTACAACTGGATTCTAACGGGGATGCCACAATTACAGCCAACGATATTGATAACGGTACAACTGATAATTGTACAATTACTTCCCTAAGTATCGATATAGACACATTCAATTGCTCAAATATTGGCGCCAATACGGTCAATTTTTCTGCCGAAGATCAAAGTGGAAATATTTCTACAATTTCAGTAACAGTAACTGTAGAAGACAATATTGCGCCAACGGCGGTCTGCCAGAACATTACAGTTCAGTTAGACGCTACAGGAAACGCTACTATCGCAGCAGCCGATGTTGATGGCGGTAGTAGTGATGCCTGTGGCATTGCCACTATGAGTGTTTCTCCAAGCACTTTCACCTGTGCAGATATAGGCCCGAATACGGTTACATTAACCGTAATCGATGTTAACGGCAATTCAAATACATGCACTGCGGTAGTTACTGTAGAAGACAACATTGCGCCTACGGCGGTCTGCCAAAACATTACAGTTCAGTTAGACGCTACAGGAAACGCTACTATCGCTGCAGCGGATGTTGATGGTGGTAGTAGTGATGCCTGTGGCATTGCCTCTATGAGTGTTTCACCAAGCACTTTCACCTGTGCTGATATAGGTCCAAATACGGTTACATTAACCGTAACCGATGTAAACGGCAATACAAATACATGTACTGCAGTGGTTACAGTTGAAGACAATGTTTCACCAACGGTGGTCTGCCAAAACATTACAGTTCAGTTAGACGCTACAGGAAACGCTACTATCGCTGCAGCCGATGTTGATGGTGGTAGTGGTGATGCCTGCGGCATTGCCTCTATGAGTGTTTCACCAAGCGTTTTTACCTGTGCTGATGTAGGTCCAAATACGGTTACATTAACCGTAACCGATATAAACGGCAATTCAAATACATGCACTGCGGTAGTTACTGTAGAAGACAACATTGCGCCAACGGCGGTCTGCCAGAACATTACAGTTCAATTAGACAATACAGGAAACGCTACTATCGCTGCAGCCGATGTTGATGGGGGTAGTAGTGATGCCTGTGGCATTGCTTCTATGAGTGTTTCTCCAAGCACTTTCACCTGCGCCAACATAGGACCCAATACGGTAACACTCACCGTAACCGATGTAAATGGCGACGTTTCAACCTGTACAACAACGGTTACCGTTGCGGATAACGTTGCGCCGGTTGCAACCTGTGCCGCACCGTTCACCCTTCCATTGGATGCTACGGGTAATGCAAGTATAACCGTGGGCGACGTTGACGCCGGAAGTACCGATGCCTGTGGCATTGCGAGCGCTACGATAGATAAATCCACGTTTACCTGCGCGGATGTTGGCTCGAACACTGTTACACTCACCGTAACCGATGTAAACGGCAATGTTTCTACCTGTACTTCAACCGTTACGGTAACCGATCCGCTATCTGCCTGTAATCAATTTCCTGTGGCCGTATGTCAACCCGTAACCGTAAATGCCGATACAAGTTGCCAGGGTACAGCAGTTGCCTCAGACTTTGACGGAGGTTCCACCGACCCCAATGGCGATCCACTTACATTTTCGGTTAGTCCAGCAGGACCCTATCCACTGGGGATTACCAATGTTACCCTATCTGTGAGTGATGGCACCAATACCTCAACCTGTACAACTACTATTGAAGTACTGGATAATACACCCCCGGCAATTGTATGTCCAACTAATATTATTAAGAGTAACGACCCAGGAATCTGCGGTGCGGTAATAATCTATACCACTCCCGTTGGTACCGACAATTGTACCGGTGCCACTACTTCGCAGACCGCTGGCTTGCCTTCAGGCGCTACCTTCCCCATTGGAACAACCACCAACACTTTTGTGGTTACCGATGGAGCCGGACTTCAATCTACGTGTAGTTTTGATGTAACAGTAAACGATACCGAAGCCCCCGTAGCAAACTGCGCTGCACCGTTCACCCTTCAATTGGATGCCAGTGGAAACGCTTCAATTACCGTTGCCGATATTGAAAATGGGAGCACCGACAATTGTGGTATTGCGACTACTTCCATAGATAAGTCAACATTCAGCTGCGCCAACATAGGACCTAATACGGTGACACTCACCGTAACCGATGTAAACGGTAATACTTCAACCTGTACAACAGTTGTAACCGTTGAAGACACCGTAGCCCCAGTAGCAAATTGCGCTGCACCGTTTACAATTCAATTGGATGCAACTGGAAACGCCAGTATCACCGTGGGCGACATTGACGCCGGAAGTACCGATGCCTGTGGCATTGCGAGCGCTACGATAGATAAATCCACGTTTACCTGCGCGGATGTTGGCTCGAACATTGTTACACTCACCGTAACCGATGTAAACGGCAATGTTTCTACCTGTACTTCAACCGTTACGGTAACCGATCCGCTATCTGCCTGTAATCAATTTCCTGTGGCCGTATGTCAACCCGTAACCGTAAATGCCGATACAAGTTGCCAGGGTACAGCAGTTGCCTCAGACTTTGACGGAGGTTCCACCGACCCCAATGGCGATCCACTTACATTTTCGGTTAGTCCAGCAGGACCCTATCCACTGGGGATTACCAATGTTACCCTATCTGTGAGTGATGGTACCAATACCTCAACCTGTACAACTACTATTGAAGTACTGGATAACACACCCCCGGCAATTGTATGTCCAACTAATATTATTAAGAGTAACGACCCAGGAATCTGCGGTGCGGTAATAATCTATACCACTCCCGTTGGTACCGACAATTGTACCGGTGCCACTACTTCGCAGACCGCTGGCTTGCCTTCAGGCGCTACCTTCCCCATTGGAACAACCACCAACACTTTTGTGGTTACCGATGGAGCCGGACTTCAATCTACGTGTAGTTTTGATGTAACAGTAAACGATACCGAAGCCCCCGTAGCAAACTGCGCTGCACCGTTCACCCTTCAATTGGATGCCAGTGGAAACGCTTCAATTACCGTTGCCGATATTGAAAATGGGAGCACCGACAATTGTGGTATTGCGACTACTTCCATAGATAAGTCAACGTTCAGCTGTGCCAACATAGGACCCAATACGGTGACACTCACCGTAACCGATGTAAACGGTAATACTTCAACCTGTACAACAGTTGTAACCGTTGGGGACAACGTTGCGCCGGTTGCAAACTGTGCTGCACCGTTCACCCTTCAGTTGGATGCTTCGGGTAACGCCAGTATCACCGTGGGCGACATTGACGCCGGAAGTACCGATGCCTGTGGCATTGCGAGCGCTACGATAGATAAATCCACGTTTACCTGCGCGGATGTTGGCTCGAACACTGTTACACTCACCGTAACCGATGTAAACGGCAATGTTTCTACCTGTACAACAACGGTTACGGTAACCGATCCGCTATCTGCCTGTAATCAATTTCCTGTGGCCGTATGTCAACCCGTAACCGTAAATGCCGATACAAGTTGCCAGGGTACAGCAGTTGCCTCAGACTTTGACGGAGGTTCCACCGACCCCAATGGCGATCCACTTACATTTTCGGTTAGTCCAGCAGGACCCTATCCACTGGGGATTACCAATGTTACCCTATCTGTGAGTGATGGTACCAATACCTCAACCTGTACAACTACTATTGAAGTACTGGATAACACACCCCCGGCAATTGTATGTCCAACTAATATTATTAAGAGTAACGACCCAGGAATCTGCGGTGCGGTAATAATCTATACCACTCCCGTTGGTACCGACAATTGTACCGGTGCCACTACTTCGCAGACCGCTGGCTTGCCTTCAGGCGCTACCTTCCCCATTGGCACGACCACCAACACTTTTGTGGTTACCGATGGAGCCGGACTTCAATCTACGTGTAGTTTTGATGTAACAGTAAACGATACCGAAGCTCCCGTAGCAAACTGCGCCGCACCGTTCACCCTTCAACTGGATGCCAGTGGAAACGCCTCAATTACCGTTGCCGATATTGAAAATGGCAGCACCGACAATTGTGGTATTGCGACTACTTCCATAGATAAGTCAACGTTCAGCTGCGCCAACATAGGACCTAATACGGTGACACTCACCGTAACCGATGTAAACGGTAATACTTCAACCTGTACAACAGTTGTAACCGTTGAAGACACCGTAGCCCCAGTAGCAAACTGTGCCGCGCCGTTTACCCTTCAATTGGATGCAACAGGAAACGCAAGTATTACCGTTGGCGATATTGACGCTGGAAGCACCGATGCCTGTGGAATCGCAACAACTACAATTGATAAAATGAATTTCACCTGCGCGGATGTAGGTCCGAATACGATTACCTTAACCGTCACCGATGTAAACGGAAATACTTCAACCTGTACAACAACGGTTACTGTTGAAGACAATGTTGCCCCCGTTGCAACCTGTACCGCACCGTTCACCCTTCAGTTAGATGCTTCGGGTAACGCCAGTATCACCGTGGGCGACATTGACGCCGGAAGTACCGATGCCTGTGGCATTGCGAGCGCTACGATAGATAAATCCACGTTTATCTGTGCTGATGTTGGCTCGAACACTGTTACACTCACCGTAACCGATGTAAACGGCAACGTTTCTACCTGTACAACAGTTGTAACAGTTGAAGACAATGTTGCGCCGGTTGCAAACTGTGCTGCACCGTTCACCCTTCAGTTGGATGCTTCGGGTAATGCAAGTATCACCGTGGGCGATATTGACGCCGGAAGCACCGATGCCTGTGGCATAGCAACTACAACAATCGATAAATCCACTTTTACCTGTGCAGATGTAGGTCCGAACACGATTACCTTAACCGTAACCGATGTAAACGGAAATGTTTCAACCTGTACAACAACGGTTACCGTTGAAGACAATGTTGCTCCCGTAGCAAACTGTGCTGCGCCGTTCACCCTTCAATTGGATGCAACAGGAAACGCAAGTATTACCGTTGGCGATATTGACGCCGGAAGCACTGATGCCTGCGGTATCGCAACAACTACAATAGACAAGTCAACATTCACCTGTGCAGATGTAGGTCCAAATACGATTACCTTAACGGTAACCGATGTAAACGGTAATACTTCAACCTGTACAACAGTTGTAACAGTTGAAGACAATGTTGCTCCCGTAGCAAACTGTGCTGCACCATTTACGATTCAATTGGATGCGACAGGAAACGCAAGCATAACCGTTGGTGATATTGACGCCGGAAGTACCGATGCCTGTGGCATAGCGAGCGCTACGATAGATAAATCCACGTTTACCTGCGCGGATGTTGGGCCGAACACTGTTACACTCACCGTAACCGATGTAAATGGCAATGTTTCTACCTGTACAACAGTTGTAACCGTTGAAGACAATGTTGCGCCGGTTGCAAACTGTGCTGCACCGTTCACCCTTCAGTTGGATGCTTCGGGTAATGCAAGTATCACCGTGGGCGACATTGACGCCGGAAGTACCGATGCCTGTGGCATAGCGAGCACTACGATAGATAAATCCACGTTTACTTGTGCTGATGTAGGTCCAAACACGATTACCTTAACCGTAACCGATGTAAACGGAAATACTTTAACCTGTACAACAGTGGTAACCGTTGAAGACAATGTTGCACCAGTAGCAAACTGTGCTGCGCCGTTCACCCTTCAATTGGATGCAACAGGAAACGCAAGTATTACCGTTGGCGATATTGACGCTGGAAGCACTGATGCCTGCGGTATCGCAACAACTACAATAGACAAGTCAACATTCACCTGTGCAGATGTAGGTCCGAATACGATTACCTTAACCGTCACCGATGTAAACGGAAATACTTCAACCTGTACAACAGTTGTAACAGTTGAAGACAATGTTGCCCCCGTTGCAACCTGTACCGCACCGTTCACCCTTCAGTTAGATGCTTCGGGTAACGCCAGTATCACCGTGGGCGACATTGACGCCGGAAGTACCGATGCCTGTGGAATCGCAACAACTACAATTGATAAATCCACATTCACCTGTGCAGATGTAGGTCCGAATACGATTACCTTAACGGTAACCGATGTAAACGGTAATACTTCAACCTGTACAACAGTGGTAACCGTTGAAGACAATGTTGCTCCAGTAGCAAACTGTGCCGCTCCATTTACGATTCAATTGGATGCAACCGGAAACGCCAGCATCACCGTTGGTGATATTGACTCTGGAAGCACCGATGCCTGTGGAATCGCAACAACCACAATAGACAAGTCAACATTCACTTGTGCAGATGTAGGTCCGAACACGATTACCTTAACGGTAACCGATGTAAACGGTAATACTTCAACCTGTACAACAGTGGTAACCGTTGAAGACACCGTAGCCCCAGTAGCAAACTGTGCCGCGCCGTTTACCCTTCAATTGGATGCAACAGGAAACGCCAGCATCACCGTTGGCGATATTGACGCTGGAAGCACCGATGCCTGCGGTATCGCAACAACTACAATAGACAAGTCAACATTCACCTGTGCAGACGTAGGTCCAAACACGATTACCTTAACCGTAACCGATGTAAACGGAAACGTGTCAACCTGTACAACAGTTGTAACCGTAGAAGACAACGTAGCACCAGTAGCAAACTGTGCTGCGCCGTTCACCCTTCAATTGGATGCAACCGGAAACGCAAGCATTACCGTTGGCGATATTGACGCTGGAAGCACCGATGCCTGTGGCATAGCAACGACTACAATTGATAAAATGAATTTCACTTGTGCAGATGTAGGTCCAAACACGATTACCTTAACGGTAACTGATGTAAATGGAAACGTTTCTACTTGTACAACAGTTGTAACAGTTGAAGACAATGTTGCTCCCGTAGCAAACTGTGCCGCACCATTTACGATTCAATTGGATGCAACCGGAAACGCAAGCATCACCGTTGGCGATATTGACGCTGGAAGCACCGATGCCTGCGGTATCGCAACAACCACAATTGATAAATCCACATTCACCTGTGCAGATGTAGGTCCGAACACGATTACCTTAACCGTAACCGATGTAAACGGAAATGTTTCAACCTGTACGACAGTGGTAACCGTTGAAGACAATGTTGCTCCCGTAGCAAACTGTGCTGCGCCGTTCACCCTTCAATTGGATGCAACAGGAAACGCAAGTATTACCGTTGGCGATATTGACGCTGGAAGCACTGATGCCTGCGGTATCGCAACAACTACAATAGACAAGTCAACATTCACTTGTGCAGATGTAGGTCCGAACACGATTACCTTAACCGTAACCGATGTAAACGGAAACGTTTCTACCTGTACAACAGTGGTAACCGTTGAAGACAACGTTGCGCCGGTTGCAACTTGTGCTGCTTCGTTCACCCTTCAATTGGATGCTACCGGAAACGCAAGCATCACCGTTGGCGATATTGACGCTGGAAGCACTGATGCCTGCGGAATCGCAACAACTACAATTGATAAATCCACATTCACCTGTGCAGATGTAGGTCCGAATACGATTACCTTAACGGTAACCGATGTAAACGGTAATGTTTCAACCTGTACAACAGTGGTAACCGTTGAAGACAATGTTGCTCCAGTAGCAAACTGTGCCGCTCCATTTACGATTCAATTGGATGCAACCGGAAACGCCAGCATCACCGTTGGTGATATTGACTCTGGAAGCACCGATGCCTGTGGAATCGCAACAACCACAATAGACAAGTCAACATTCACTTGTGCAGATGTAGGTCCGAACACGATTACCTTAACCGTAACCGATGTAAACGGAAACGTGTCAACCTGTACAACAGTTGTAACCGTTGAAGACAATGTTGCACCAGTAGCAAACTGTGCCGCACCATTTACGATTCAATTGGATGCAACCGGAAACGCCAGCATCACCGTTGGCGATATTGACGCTGGAAGCACCGATGCCTGCGGTATCGCAACAACTACAATAGACAAGTCAACATTCACCTGTGCAGACGTAGGTCCAAACACGATTACCTTAACCGTAACCGATGTAAACGGAAACGTGTCAACCTGTACAACAGTGGTAACTGTTGAAGACAATGTTGCTCCCGTAGCAAACTGTGCCGCACCGTTTACGATTCAATTGGATGCAACAGGAAACGCAAGTATTACCGTTGGCGATATTGACGCTGGAAGCACCGATGCCTGTGGAATCGCAACAACTACAATAGACAAATCAACATTCACCTGTGCAGACGTAGGTCCAAACACGATTACTTTAACGGTAACCGATGTAAATGGAAACGTTTCTACTTGTACAACAGTGGTAACAGTTGAAGATAGCATTGCACCAACAATTATTTGCCCAGCAGACATTACCGCCAACACAGATGCGGGAGATTGTTTTGCAACGGTAACCTTTGTTACCCCGGTAGCATTTGATAATTGCGGCATTGCAAGCGTCGTCCAAACTATGGGCGATCCAAGCGGAAGCGGTTTCCCGGTTGGCGTAAACACCATTGAATTCACCGCGACCGATGTAAATGGAAACACTAGCACCTGCAGCTTCACCATTACGGTGACAGATAACGAACCACCCACTATGGTCTGCCAGAATATCACCATTCAACTTGATGCAGCCGGTAACGCAACAATTACCCCGGCAGATGTTGATGGAGGTAGTTCCGATAACTGTGGAATAGCGACTTCATCAGTAAGTCCAAGTACGTTTGATTGTAGCGATGTTGGTACCAACAACGTGACGCTAACGGTGACCGATGTTCACGGAAATACGTCAACCTGTACCGCAATAGTAACCGTTGAGGATGTTACGGCGCCAGTAGCTGTTTGCCAGGACATCACGGTAGCGCTTGATGCGTCCGGAACTGTAACCATCGCAGGAATAGATGTTGACGGCGGAAGCACCGATGCCTGTGGCATTGCGAGCTACGACCTCGACATAGATACTTTTGATTGTTCAAATGTTGGTGACAACATTGTAACATTAACTGTAACCGATGTAAACGGAAACACGTCAACTTGTACCGCTACGGTAACTGTGGAGGATAATACCAGCCCGGTATTAGTGTGTCAGGACTTTACGCTTGAACTGGGTGCCGATGGTACTGCCGTTCTTGACCCAAGTGATGTGATAGCCTCCAACGACGATGCCTGCGGAATCTTTGCCTCGGCGGTAGATATTACAAACTTTAGCTGTGCAGATATAGGAGCGCCAATTACGGTTCAAGTATTTACAATGGATGTAAACGGCAACCTTGCAACTTGTACAGCGCAAGTTACGGTTGTAGACTTACTAGCGCCGGTTATTACCTGCCCTGCAGATCAAACAGTTGATCCGGGACCTGGAAATATTTTCTATATCCTTCCAGATTACTTTGCAACGGGTGAAGCTACAGCAATAGACAACTGTACAGATCCGATTACCTTAACCTCTCAGAGCCCGGCGGCAGGAACGCCACTATCGGACGGCACTTATACCATTTCGCTTACCGCCACCGATGCCTATGGCAACACCAGCACCTGCGACTTCGAGTTAATCGTTGAGAGCGAACTGGGGGTTGGCGATAATAGCTACGACCTTGGAAGCATTACGATGTATCCGGTACCGGCCAAGAATATTCTAAACATCGGCAATCCGAAGTTATTGGAATTGGAGCGACTGGAAATTTACGATCTAAGAGGTAGATTGGTACAAAGTGCAGACCTTCGAGGTATGGGCAATGTTAAACCAATAAACGTTGACCAACTTGCCGCTGCTTCCTATTATGTGAAGATAAAGGGTAAATACGGACAGACAACCAAACGCCTTTTAAAAGAGTAGTTTTAAAAGTGAATATAGAAAAGAAAACCCTTCCGTTACTAAATGGAAGGGTTTTTTTTAACTAATGCTTTTTTTAATTTTAAAAATTTGCAACCTCTTTTTTTGCTATTTCGAACTCTAAAACCATATCTTTTAAAATTTCTGCTGCTGGTTTTATATCGTGAATAAGTCCAGCAATTTGCCCTATTTCCAATTCGCCCTCTTCCAAATCGCCTTCGAACATGCCACGTTTGGCACGGGCCCGACCTAAATGTTTTATAAGATCTTCTTTGGTAGGATTGGTAGTGTATAGTTGAACCACACTTTCAAAAAATTTATTCTTCAACATTCTAACAGGAGCCAATTCTTTTAATGTTAGTTGGGTGTCGCCCTCCTTAGCATCAACAACCATTTGTTTAAATGCACGGTGCGATGAAGCTTCTTCCGAAGCCACAAACCGACTTCCCACTTGCACTCCGTCTGCGCCCAAAACCATTGCGGCGAGCATTCCACGACCCGTGGCAATTCCCCCTGCGGCAATTAATGGCACCTTTAATTGCTCCTTCACCATTGGTATTAATGTAAAAGTTGTAGTTTCTTCCCGACCGTTGTGGCCACCGGCTTCAAAACCTTCGGCAACGATAGCATCTACACCAGCTTCCTGTGCTTTTAATGCAAATTTTACACTGCTTACCACGTGTACCACCGTAATTCCGTTTTCTTTCAATTTTGAAGTAAACGTTTTTGGGTTTCCTGCGGAAGTAAAAACAATTTTTACACCTTCTTCAATAATTATATCAATAATTTTTTCAATATCGGGGTAGAGCATTGGCACGTTAACGCCAAAAGGTTTATCTGTAGCTTTTTTGCATTTTACAATATGTTCGCGAAGAATTTCTGGATACATTGAACCTGCGCCCAAAAGTCCTAAGCCACCAGCATTTGACGCTGCTGAAGCAAGACGCCAACCGCTGTTCCAAATCATTCCCGCTTGAATTATAGGGTGTTCTATATTAAAAAGCTTGGTAATTCGGTTTTCCACTACTTCTTAATAATTTTGTAACTGGTTGTTTTGTTATCTGAAGTTATAGAGGCAATATACATACCTGAAGCTAGCCCCGAAACATCAACACTGTTTTGTACCGTGGTAATGTTTGTTATAAGAATTTTTTCACCTAACACATTGAAAAGTGCAAATTCTGCACTATCCGAATTTTTTGGAAACGATATATTTATTTGTGTACTAACAGGGTTAGGGTATAAGGCAAAATGTGTATCCTGCATTTCTTCTTCAACACTCAATAAAAGTAAGGCGTTTAGGGCCTCTCCAAAATTTGGAATACCATAACCCAACTTATCGGTAGGGTTGGTGTATCTGCTCGCTGACTCGCGAATGGCCTGAGTAACAACTTCATTTTTTAAATGCGGAACGGCACTCCATAACGAAGCTACTGCTCCTGCCGTAATGGGTGAACTAAAAGAAGTTCCACTGGACGTTGTAACATTTCCGTATTGATCAACTACGGCAGCACTTGAACCTTGGGCTACCACATCGGGTTTAATACGGCCATCAACGGTTGGTCCGTATGAACTAAATCCCGAAGGATTCCCTGAACTGTTTACAGAACCAATAGTAAAACTGCCAGGCGCATCTCCTGGAGTGGCAACATATCCAAAATCGCCCGGTCTGCCATCGTTTCCGGCAGAAGTAACATTTATCATTCCTTTGTCATAAGCGGCGTTGGCTCCTCTGGCAGCAATTGTGGTTTGTCCGTCTAAATCTTGGTAGGTATGATCGTAAGAAGAATTATCAAAATCCTGATACCCTAGGGAAGTATTGGTTACATACACTCCCAAACTATCGGCGCGTTCTAACGCCTCTACCCAATATGCTTCTTCAGCAGGAGTTTCATCGCTGTCTTCGGTAATGTATAAATAGTACGAAGCCCCGGGAGCAGTACCTACAAACTGACCGTTTAATAATCCAGCAGCATCGCTAAAAGTACTAGCGCCGTGACTGCCATTGCCATTCGGATTTTCAACACGTGCAGCAAAATCGTAGTATCCTAATAGCCTGCCTTCATTTCTCAGAGTGGCATATGCCGGATTCGTTAATACACCAGGATATCCATTATCCATAAAAGCAACCAGTATATCTTGCCCAATAAAATCGTTTTCGTGAAGATAATCCACGGCAATCATTTCGGTTTGGTTTGTTGCAGAACCATAATTATACACTACTCTAGACTGTAATTCGTTTTCAACTTCAAATTTGTCCTTTGTAAATTGCTTTCCGCTGGTGGGTCTGTTTAAAGTTTTATCTGCAAATTCAATATCTTCAACAAAAGGAAGATTTAAAAGATTGTTGATGTTGTTTTCCGTCCCGCGAACATAAACCGCATTTAACCATTTAGATTTAGCGAGAACAGTAATTCCGGTAGATGCGTTTATTTCGGCTTTTTGAGTTTCGTTTAAAGGAACATCGCGGTCGTCTATTGGAGTGCCTTGGGCGTATTTTCTATCGAGTGCCGCTTGTGTTAAAATGCTAAGCGGATTTGCCAAGGCCGCAGAAACTACTGCTGGATCCTTCGACTCTAAAAACACCAAGGCGTCTTCTACTTGTGAAAAACAGAGGGTGGTAACAAATACAAATACAAATAGGGATAATTTTTTCATCATAGATTTTTTTTAGGAAATTACTCCGCTTCCCAATAACTCGGCACCTTTATACCAGGCAACAAATTGCCCTTCAGTTATTGCAGATTGCGGGTTTTCAAATATAATATAAAGTCCGGAAACAGTGCGGTGCAATGTGGCTTTTTCTAAAGGTTGCCTATAACGAATGCGTGCATCCACTTCCATTTTTTCGTCTTCAACAAGCTCCAAGTCTTCGCGAACCCAGTGAATTTCTTCTTTTTTTACAAATAGCCCACGTCTGTAAAGACCGGGATGGGATTTGCCTTGCCCCGTGTAAATTACATTTTCATCTACATCTGTTTCTATTACAAATAGTGGCTCTTTGGTTCCGCCAACTGCCAAACCTTTGCGTTGCCCTTTTGTAAAATAGTGCGCTCCATGATGCACTCCCACTTGCTTGCCATCGGTTATGGAATATTTGTGTTTTGAAGATAAATATGCCAGTTCTTCTTCTTCGGAAGAAAAAGTAGGGGCGGCAATTTTATATTCTGAAAAACTAGCGGGAACTTCTACTATAGCACCGTCTTTGGGAGCTAATTTTTGCTGAAGAAATTCAGGCAATCTCACCTTTCCGATAAAACACAACCCTTGCGAATCGCGCTTTTCGGCGGTAATTAACCCTTGCTCAGCTGCAATTTTTCGAACTTCGGGTTTCAATAATTCGCCAATAGGGAAGAGGGTTTTTGCAAGTTGCTCCTGCGAAAGTTGACACAAAAAATACGATTGATCCTTATTCGGATCTTTACCGGCCAATAAATGAAAAATTTCTTTCGTTTTGCCATATTGGTCATTGTGCGAAGTTGAAGTGCCTTTGCGACAATAATGTCCCGTAGCTACAAAATCGGCACCCAAACCAAGCGCGATTTTCATAAAAACGTCAAATTTTATTTCACGATTGCACAACACATCGGGGTTTGGCGTACGGCCCATCTTATACTCTCTAAACATATAATCTACAATACGCTCTTTATAAGCTTCACTTAAATCTACAGTTTGAAAGGGAATGCCCAATTTTTCGGCTACGAGCATGGCGTCATTACTGTCCTCTAACCACGGGCATTCATCAGAAATTGTTACAGTGTCATCATGCCAATTTTTCATAAAAAGACCAATAACATCGTAGCCCTGTTTCTTTAAAAGATAGGCTGCAACGCTGGAATCAACTCCTCCGCTCAGTCCTACAACTACTCGTTTTTTCATAGCAATTAAATGTGTAATCGTTTGCCTTATTGGCTAAAACCCACCGAGGTGCAAAGATAAAAAATACTTTTTGATTATATCTGTCGATCGGGAGGGTGCAAACTTACCGAACAGGCTAATTTTTAGGGTCTTTGGGGTAGGTTTCTTCCAAAATTACTTCCCCGTTTTTGTAATATTTCCAAAGTCCGTGTTTTTTGCCGTCTTTGTAAAAACCTTCAATGAGTACAGCACCCGCAGCGTCGTAATAAGTGGCTGCACCGTGTAATTGGCCGTTGGTGTACTGCAGCTTTTTCAACAATACGCCTGTGGGGGAATAATAATTGTCTGCTCCCTCCTTTATGCCATTAATATATGTGGTTTCTTCAGTAATATTTCCGTTGGGATAATACGTAATTACTTTTCCGTCCAACTTGCCATTTGTGTACTGCTCGCGCGTCATTACATTTTTCGACTTTTCATGATAATAAACCCATTCGCCAATACGGTCCTTATCCCGCATTTGGCCTTCGCTTACCACTTTGCCCTTAATCGTAAAATACTTCACTTCCGCAACATTGTCTTTCCCGGTGAAGTTTTTAATTACCGTGGGCTTGTCTTTGCATTCTTCGCAATAAAACTTAAATGTTCCTACTTCTTTTCCATGCTCAAAAGTACCTTCGTACCGAAGTTGATTTGTGCCTTCATAGTTCTTTTTCCACACGCCATGACGTTTTCCCTGTGCGTCTAATTGATTAATTTCACCTTGTGAAAAACCATCAGTGGAGGTAAGAGCTATTCCGAAGAAAAGAATAAAAAGTAGTTTTTTCATTGTCTTGTTTTATTTCCCTAAAATGTAGAACGCCGTAATACAACTTCTATTTTAATACACCGTGATTATAGATTCTGGCATCCCAATCTTTACCTCTACAAAAAAAGGAGAGAAAGATTGGTTTTATTTTAAGAAAAAGCTGCGAGAGTTGGGGATTTTAAAAAATTCCTACTGCAGCCAAAAGGTTTTATTTTCCTCTTTTTTGCTGCTCAGCCTGTTCCATCATTTCAGCCATTTTACGCTGAAATTTATTCTGTTTTTTAGGCGTGGCTTTTTTCACTTGAATTTTAGCGTGAATTTTATCCTCATCAATAATAAAATTCTTTATCACAAGCATGATACCAATGGTAATCAAGTTTGAAACGAAGTAATACAAGGAAAGCCCACTGGCATAGTTGTTAAAGAATACCAACATAAACAAAGGCGACAAATACATTAGGAATTTCATATTTGGCATCCCCGGCTGTTGCTGCTGCTGCATATTCTGACCCATAGTCATCATCATATAAACAAAGATGGCAATGGAGGCCAAAATTGGAAATAAACTTACGTGGTCTCCGTAAAATGGTATGTGAAATGGCAACTCTGCAATGGTGTCATAACTCGAAAGATCGTCTGCCCAAAGAAAACTTTTCTGCCTTAAATCGAAGGCGGAAGGGAAAAACGTAAACAACGCATAAAACACGGGAATTTGAAGCAAGGCAGGTAAACATCCCTTTAACGGACTCGCGCCGGCAGAGTTTTGAAGCTTCATGGTTTCCTGCTGAATTTTCAGTTTGTTATCCTTGTACTTTGCTTTTATCTCGTCCATTTCAGGCTTTAAAACCTTCATTTTTGCCTGCGCCAAATACTGTTTGTACTGTACGGGTGATAGTAAAAGTTTTATTAAAATGGTTAAAACAATAATGGCTATTCCCGCAGGTAAAAAGTCTGTTAAAAAGCCAAATACAGGAATAATTATATATTTGTTTATCATTCCAAATATTCCCCAACCTAAAGGCATAGCCTCGTCTAAATTGCGATCGTATTTTTTGAAAATCTGATAATCAGACGGTCCAATATACATATTCATATGCTGGGCCAGAGCACCATTCTTAGGCTCTATTAGCATTTTTGCCCCGTATTGTTTGGTGAAAACCGTATCTATTTCTTCGTCTTTCACCAAATCTACCGAAGTAAGTTTTACCTCTTTAAACGGCGTATCGGTAAGCAACATAGAACTGAAGAAATGCTGGCGGAAGTTCATCCACGTTACATCCTTTTCCAACTCGTCATCTTCGCCAGTAGGGGAAAGTTTTGAATGTTTTTCGCCATCGTATTCATACGTTAAACGCGAATAACGGTTTTCGTACGAAATACTTTTCGCATGGCGATACCCCTTCAAATTCCAATCTAAATACATGGGTTGCGAAGTATTTATAACCCCGTCTAAACCTTGGCTGTTGATGCTAAAACCCATCATATATTCGCCCGGGTGCAGTGTATAGCGGTATTCAATAAATCCGTTTTCAGAAGTCTTTAGCTTCATTGAGAGCACTTGGTCCTCTCCATTGTTGCTCAGGGTAGGTTCAAAAAATAAATCTTGGGTATTTAGTGTTCTGTTTTCCGATGAAAACTGAAGGTTTAACGAAGCATTGCCATCCTTTATTAAATAAACGGGAACAGAATCGTACTTGGTAAAATTTTTCAGAAGCGCTTCGGCAATGTACCCGCCTTTATTGCTTACTTCCAAATACAACACATCGTTTTCAAAAACAGTGATATCGTCTGTAGCAGAAGGTAGCGTTCCCGAATATGCAAAGGAACCTAATTTGTTTTTTAACTGCTCGTACGCCAAAGAATCTCCAGGCTTAACAGATTTCATTGTATCGGCGGTTGCTTCAGAGAGCGTAACATCCCCGGCTATTTTTTTGGCTTCGGCTTCTTGCTTGGCAGCCGCTTCGGTTTTGGCTTTTTCAGCTTGAAGCTCGGCTTCGGTGGGTTTGTTCATATAGAGCATCCAGATTAGGATACCACCAATTAATAAAAAGCCTACGAGTGAGTTTAAGTCGAATTTTTTTTGTTCCATCTTTTGTTTCTTCTTTTGAAATATTTCAAAAGTGTATTATCGTTAATTTTATAAGGCAAAACAATAATCCCGCCTATTTTGGCTTTACGCCAAATTGTCTTATTTTTTCTTTAAGGAATGGTCGTGTACAGCTTTTACAAAGGCCACAAAAAGTGGATGTGGATTGGCAACCGTACTTTTGTATTCTGGGTGATATTGTACACCTACAAACCACGGATGACTGGGTATTTCAATAATTTCAACCAAACCGGTATCCGGATTTACTCCCGTGGCCACAAGCCCCGCCGCCTCCAATTGCTCGCGATATTTATCGTTAAATTCATATCTGTGGCGATGCCGCTCTTCAATGGTATTGGCCTTATAAACGTTTCTGGCAATACTTCCTTTTTTTAGATCGCATTTCCAAGCACCCAAACGCATGGTGCCTCCCATGTCTGTTATATTTTTCTGATCCTCCATAATACTAATTACAGGATCTTTGGTTTGTGTGTCCATTTCGGTGCTGTTTGCATCTTTAAGTTTTAAGACATTTCGTGCAAACTCAATTACCGCCATTTGCATTCCCAAACAAATGCCCAAAAAGGGTAAATTGTTTTCACGCGCGTAACGCACCGCAGCAACTTTGCCTTCAATTCCTCGTTCACCAAAGCCGGGAGCCACTAAAATTCCATCGAGTTTAGATAGTTTTTTCCCGATAGTTTTAGCATTTATATGTTCCGAATGAATAAATTCTAACTTTACCTTTACTTCGTTTTCCGCTCCTGCATGAATAAACGATTCTAAAATAGATTTATAACTGTCTTGCAATTCTACATATTTGCCAATTAACCCAATATGTACTTCCCCCTTTGGATTTTTATGTCTCTGTAGAAATTTATTCCACTGCTTTAAATCTGGTTTTTTTGAATTCTTTAAATTTAATTTCTGAAGTGTAACGGTATCCAACCCTTCATCGAGCATCATATTTGGCACATCGTAAATGGTTGAAGCATCTATAGATTGTATAACGGCTTCCTCTTTTACATTACAGAATAACGCCAATTTTCTTCTTAAATCAGAAGAAAGTTCGTGCTCCGTTCGGCAAACTAAAATATCTGCGCGAATTCCGCTTTCCATCAAGGTTTTTACCGAATGCTGTGTGGGTTTTGTTTTTAACTCGCCAGCAGCAGAAAGATAGGGCACAAGGGTTAAATGAATTACCAAGGCATTGTCATCGCCCATTTCCCACTTCATTTGGCGTACCGCTTCTATATAGGGCAACGACTCAATATCGCCCACTGTACCGCCAATTTCGGTGATAATAATATCGTACTCTCCAGTATTTCCTAGTAATTGTACGCGTTCCTTTATTTCGTTTGTAATATGTGGAATTACCTGAACGGTCTTTCCTAAAAATTCGCCTCGGCGTTCCTTTTGGATTACGCTCTGGTAAATTCGCCCCGTAGTTACGTTATTGGCTTGCGATGTATTTACATTCAAAAAACGCTCGTAATGCCCTAAATCTAAATCGGTTTCGGCTCCGTCATCAGTTACATAGCACTCGCCGTGTTCATACGGGTTTAAGGTCCCTGGATCTACATTTATATAAGGATCTAATTTTTGCAGGGTAACACGATATCCTCTGGCCTGAAGTAGCTTCGCCAGCGATGCCGCAATAATTCCTTTCCCTAAAGATGATGAAACCCCGCCCGTAACGAAGATGTATTTTGTAGTATTCATGAGTGCCTGTGCTGAAATGTCTATACGGGATGCAAAGTTACATTTTTATTGTGGAAAGGAGGAAACGATACTAGTTAATTGTTAACAGTTTCTCGAAGTAGTTTTTTTTTACTATAAACTGCCTTTTTGAGCCACCAATAAGGTGTTTGTTCCTTGTACTTTTTTATAATGCTGAAATTGAAAATCACTGCCAAAATTAGTGCTAACCGTTTCAATTGTTTTTGAGGTTTTAGCGAGATTGATACCCGCATTAAATATTAAATAACCCTCAGTTTGCAGTAATTTAGATACATTTATACAAAATTCCTTTCCGAAAAAAATAGGAGGGACCTCCGTGTCAATAAATAAATCGATGATGATTAATTGAAATTGGTCCTTAGAGTTTTTTACAAATTGAAAAGCATCTTCCTCCACAATTTGTAGCTTTTCAGACGCCGAAACTGCAAATTCCGCCTTGGCTATATGTATTATTTGTGGGTCTATTTCAACGGCAACAATATTATTTTTATAGTCAAATGTTTCGCGCAGCGATTTTATAATACTACCGCCACCCATCCCCAGCAACAGTAAACTGTCAACCTTATCTAAATCTACTTTTGTCAGGCCTATTTCTAAGATTTTTTGGAGCGAGCCATACGAGTAATTTGCGTTTTTTGTATCTAAAACTTTTTTACCATTAATATAGGTAACCTCCAAAATGCCATTTATTTCTGAAGAAAAACGACGCGTACTTGGCCAAAGATAGCTGAATAGCTTCTTCATTTTTTAATTAACTTTTGAAGTAATCCCTCCAAGCCATTTAATTTAAGCTCGTACATTTCAGCCATCATCCGTCCCAACTTGCCTTCGGGAAAGCCTTTCTGTTTAAACCACACAAAATAGTATTCGGGAATATTCGCCAAGTAATAACCTTCGTATTTTCCAAAAGGCATTTTGTAATTGGCAAGTTCTACCAAGTGGTTTGGGTCTGGGCTATTTCCAGGATTCATAAGCAGCGAGTTGTTGTGCGATGTACTTTTGCCAAAATGCTTCTTTATCTGCATTTCTGGAATGGTCCGTCTCAGCATCGAACTTGGTTTGCATGGCGCGTCTTTTTTGTTCTACTTGCCTGTAAATAGATTCGATTTCTGACTTAATTTTTTTTGAAAATTTTTTTCCCTCCAAGTTTTTTCGAAGCATACGTGCGTGCAATTCTGAAATATCAAAATGCGCTTGCTCGTGTTGTAAAATGTACTTGTTAACCTTTTCAGGAATAAACCAAGAACTTTCCGGGGTAAAAAAACTAGCTATGGTATAGGTTACATTTACAGCATTGTTTTTAATGGTATAGCTATATTCAAAACTTATCCCAGTATTGGTGCTGGCAACAAAACTAGCGCTTGCAATAGGCTTGCCGCGAAAATCTTCCCAAGTTAGTTTTTGATGTTCCCTCCAAAATATTTTTTCGGGCTTGTGCTGCGGAAAAAGCAACATAGAAAATACAAAAGCCAAAAATAGTTTCATAATCACGATATATCAAAAACAATACCTAGTTGGCCTCTTCAAAATAAGAAGTGTACGAAGCCTACCAATTAAATTTAATTACCTTCTCAATATCCGGATGCAGGCTGTAGAGTACAGGGCAGGTTCTACCTGTGTTTTCAAGTATTTTTCTCGATTTTTCATCTATTCCCTTGGGAAAATCCAAAATCACTTCCACTTTTGAAATACGGCGCGGATTGGCGGCCATGGTTTTTGTTACCATCGCTGTGGTGCCATCCATATTTACGTTTATATCGCGCGCTTTAATGCCCATAACCGTAATCATACAATTTGCAAGGCCCGTAGCCACAGTGTCTGTTGGGGAAAATGCTTCTCCCTTGCCATTATTATCGGTGGGAGCATCGGTAATAAATTTATTGCCCGATTTTAAATGTTCGTTTTCAGTTCGCAGGTTGCCCAAATAGGTTACTTTGGAAGTGCTCATTCTACTATGTCAAATTTAAGTTCGTCGTTGTATTTTAAAATATAGGCAGCTTCATTGTGATAGCCACGACTTTCCGAAGGTTCGTATCTAAACTTGTTTTCAATGTATGTTGTTTCGCTTTCAGGATAAACAGCGTCGTAAATATTGTTATCTGATGCCAAGCGCAGCAACACGTCGTATGTTACATCAAAACCTCGAATGGCGTACCTATTGGGTAAAACCCCATACTTGTTTTTATAACTGATCATAAATGGATTTTTATCCACTTCTGAAATATTCTTATTCACCGATGGAAATGTGAAATTTAGCTTTGCCAAGCGCCTGCTCGATACCTCGTGCCATTCAAAAGCATCGTTTTTATCTAAAGTAAACAATCGCGTTTTATAGTTGGCAGGCATTGCTGCAGCAGCATTTACCGCACTACTAATTAAAACCGGATTTTTTGATTCGAGAATAACCCAGTTTTCGCTGCCCTCCGTAGCGGCAGCAGTAATATCGCTCATTTGCACATAACCACCTCCGCGAGGGGTTACGGTTTTAGCCGATGGTAAGGCCGCTATAATCATATCTCGTTGCTGCGCGTGTTTTGCATCGGAAATTATAATAATATTTTTCCCTGCACTGTGCTGCTTTATATACCGAATCATCGTTTTTTGAAGAATGGCATCTGTTGGTAGGGTCTGGAAAAGATTGTCGTTCATGGCCATTTCCCGATTGCTTAAAGGTGAAAAAACTGGAATCTTTTCGTCTTTTAATAGATCGGAAGCTCGTTCTACATTTTTTTGAAGTAGCGGACCAATTACCGCATCCGCATTTTTAAATTTACCGCTGGAAACAATAGCAGCAACTTTGCTTTCGCTTTTTTCGGTATCATATACGTCCATCGTTACTGAAATGCCGTTGTCTTTGGCAAATTCAGCTGCCATTAAGGCTCCGCTATAAAAATCTAAGGCTACGCGAAGTGTGGGATCTCTTTTTAATAAATCGGTATTATTACTGGTGGAATCGCTCGGATTGCCCATTAATCGAAACGGTAACATTAAGGCAACCGTTTTCATTTTCTTATTCTTGATTCTGTTTTCTAGATTTATTTCTGAAACATCATCTTTGGTAATATCTGTATTTTCCTTGGGAAGTTTTAGGATCATACCTTCTTTTAATCCATCTTTTGCATATGGGTTTGAAGCGATAATTTCTTCCTCCGAAAGTCCAAATTTCACCTTCAGTCTATAAAATCCTTCTTTTGGGTTTACTTCGTAATACTGAAAGTTTTCTTCGTCTATTTCGGCATTTTCAAGTACAATTTTTTCGGGTACAACAAGTGTTGCGCCAACGTTTAATCCTTTTCCTAAATCTGGATTTAAATCCTCGAGTTCGGCAATGCTAATTCCAAATTTTCTGGCAATGCCAAACTTGGTTTCCTTTGCTTTTACAGTATAATGCTTAGTTCCTGGTGCTAAGTCTGTATCTTTTCCTGTAGTTTTAGTCGCCGCCGGAATTAGCAGCCTTTCGCCCTTTTTTAATCCACGGGAATACAATTCCTTATTCAGCTTTTTAATATCGTCCACACTTACGTTGTACATCTGTGCAATACCGTAAAGCGTTTCTTTTCTTTTTACCTTGTGGTCGCGATAATTATTTTTGTTTGTTCCGGAGCTAATTACACTGTTCGACGGAATTATTAACACGCTATTTACCTTGAGTTCACTTCTGGAATCTGGGTTGAGATTATAAATGGTCTCTTCCGAAATATTATATGCTTTGGCAATGCTATAAACCGTTTCGCCTTTTTGGACCGCATGACTTTTGTATTGTTGTTGAGCAGCGGAACCACAACTAACCATAAATAATAAGGTTACTGAAACGTATATTAAACACTTTAACATAGGGATAATCAATTTTTTAAATTTGCCAAACATAGTCTCTAATTTTAGTTATTCCCACTCAATGGTTGCAGGCGGTTTGGAGCTAATATCGTAGACTACTCTATTAACGCCTTTAACCCGATTTATTATATGGTTGCTCACTTCCTGCAAAAATTCATAGGGCAAATCTACCCAGTCTGCGGTCATGCCATCGGTAGATTGCACGGCACGCAGCGCCACTACTTTTTCATATGTACGTTCGTCGCCCATAACACCTACACTATTTATAGGTAATAAAATAGCTCCGGCTTGCCATACCTTGTCGTAGAGTTCCCATTTTTTGAGCCCGTTGATAAAAATTGCATCAACCTCTTGTAATATACGAACTTTTTCGGCCGTAATATCGCCTAAAATTCTAATGGCCAATCCAGGCCCTGGAAAGGGATGTCTTCCCAAAAGTTCTGCATCAATTCCCATTTCCTTTCCAACCCGGCGAACTTCATCTTTAAAAAGCATTCGCAAAGGTTCTACCACCTTCAACTTCATAAAATCGGGGAGTCCCCCAACATTGTGGTGGCTTTTAATTGTAACCGATGGCCCGTTTACCGAAACACTTTCAATAACATCGGGATAGATGGTGCCTTGACCAAGCCAATCTACTCCCGTTAATTGATGTGCTTCGTCGTCAAAGACTTCAATAAAGGCATTGCCAATGGCTTTTCGCTTTCGTTCGGGGTCGCTTTCGTTTCGCAATGCTTCCAAAAAACGCTCGGAGGCATCAACGCCTTTTACATTTAACCCCATGTCTTTATATTGGTGAAGCACGCTTTCAAATTCATTTTTACGAAGCAAACCGTTGTTTACAAAAATACAGTACAAGTTTCCGCCGATAGCTTTGTTCAAAAGAATCGCTGCTACCGTAGAATCTACACCCCCACTTAAACCAAGTACTACTTTGCCATCGCCAATTTGCTCTTTTAAGGTGGCAACCGTAGTTTCTACAAAAGCTGCAGGAGTCCAAGTTTGTGGTACTTCGGCAATGTTTACCAAGAAATTTTCAAGCAAGTGCTTCCCGTGGGTAGTGTGGTAAACCTCTGGATGAAATTGAATGGCATAGGTTTCTTCTCCTTCAATTCTATATGCGGCATTTAGCACATCTACCGTACTCGCCAAACGCACTCCGTTTTCGGGAAGTTTGGCGATGGTATCGCTATGGCTCATCCACACATTAGTGTTTTCTGGAATGCCTTGAAAGAAAGCTTCCCCAGATTTTATCATGGAAAGCTTTGCTCTCCCGTATTCGCGAATGTTTGAAGGCTCCACGCTACCGCCGCTAAAATGAGCCAAATATTGCGCTCCGTAACAAACTGCCAAAAGAGGCTTGTGGCCGCGAATTTTTGAAAGATCGGGGTGTGGTGCATCCTCCGCACGAACGGAAAACGGACTGCCGGAAAGTATTACCGCCTTAAAAGGGTCAAGGCTTTCCGGAATATGATGGTAAGGGTGTATTTCGCAGTAAATGTTCAGCTCCCGCACGCGTCTTGCGATTAATTGGGTGTACTGCGAACCAAAATCTAAAATGAGGACGTTGTTTTGCATAGGCAAAAATACTTTAAATATATAAGTTTGTAAATGGGTTGTGCGGAATTTTTTAATGGCTTTTCAACAGCGGTGTTTTCTGTCAATAATACACGAATAAATTTGAAATAATACTGCCGATTAAACCAAACAGGTTGTTTAAAACCTATTTGGTTTTGCCTTAATTTTGTATATTTATTCATAAAACAATAGTAATTATGAAGACAATCATCGTCCATGCTGTAAGCGATAAAATGAAAAAAATTACAGAATATTTGAAAGAACTAAAAGTTGCTTTTGAAACTGGAGACGAAGATAGTCCATACAACCCTGATTTTGTTGAAAAAATTAAAAAGAGTCGAAAACAGTATAAAGAAAGTAATTATTCAACCGTGGCTCAAGAAGATTTAGAGAAATATATTTAATATCGATTAAACCTAACAGGTCTTAAAGACCTGTTAGGTTTGGTTGTTCGAGCCGCAAAATAGAATAGTGTATGAAGTGAAGGAAAATAGAATTATTGTTCTATCATTAAATGGACATTATTGAATATATTGAAAAAATAGTTGATGAAAGTTCTTACTTCAATTGCTTTCTTAATTTCCTTGGATCCTGTCGAGTGTCGAAGAAAGTGATAATTTCAATTTCATTTAATTCAAAGCGTATTCGGTAATAAAATGTATTTTGTTTAGTAACAACACACTTATATACACCACCAGATTCTTTTGAAAATGGACAACTTTCTGGCTGTAATGCAATCTGTTCTATCTTTTTATTGAGTTTTAATAAAAAATCTTTTTTTACTTTATAACTCCATTTCGATAATAAATAAGTTGTTAGCTCTTCTAATTTAGTTTCGGCAATATCAGAAAAGTAGACATCCATCACGAAATTTTGTCTAAAACTTCTTTATAAGACTTTCTATTGCCTTGGTTTAACTGCTCAATCCCTCTTTTTATCTCTGCTTGTTCCTCTGCATTCAGTTCATTCCAGAAATCTGCCTTTTCATTATTTATAAAATCAGTTAATCTTTGAATAAATGTATCGTTCTCAATATTGAGAATCATTTTTACCAGTTCTATTTTTGAAGTTTTAATATCCATTGTTCGAGCTTTTTTCAAAGTTAAGGAATAAAATTTATTGAGCTAAATAGACCTATAGTTCTTATTACCCTGTTTGGGTTGTTATTACAGTTCCAAAACCGTAAAATTGAAATCCAGCGGATCCAAATTTTCTTTCAATAATGCCAGCAATTCTTCTTCGTATTCCAAGTAAAACTCCGAGAAATTAAGGTGCCGTTCCTGTAACCCCTGCTTCGGAAAAAGTTGGTTTTGAAGGTTTTTTAATCGGTCTAATTCTTCAGAGAATTTCCGTTTTTGGGCTTTTATCAAACGTTTTTCCAGATTGTCTAGCCCGTTTAACTGCTTTTTTTCTTGCGCGCCCACTGCTCCCAAAAAGGAAACATCGGTCTTTTCGGCCAAGGTGTACAAATCTTTAAATTGCTGCTGTAAAAATTCTTTTTGTTTAGAAAAATCTAGGTCTATTGCCGAAACTTTATGCGTGTGCCGCGTAATGAGCTCGTGCTGTTTCAGGAATAATTCCTCAATTTCGGTATTCAGTTTTTTTAATTTTTCAGAAATATGCTTCGGAATTAACAATGCCGAATTACGAAGCAACAGCATAGGGAAAGGAACTTCCACTTTCTGAAAATAATCTTTTAACTGAAACCAATACGCCAGCTCGCCCCCGCCGCCAATGTAACAGAGATTTGGCAAAATAACCTCTTGGTATAAAGGGCGCAGCAATGCATTTGGTGAAAAGCGCTCTGGATTATCGTGGAGTTCCGTTAAAATTTCTTCTTTGGAAAAGGAGATGTCTGTTTCATTTACATAAAACCGTCCCTCTTTTTCTATAATACGCTCTCGGAGATTTTCTTTTATATAAAACAAATTTATTTCGCGCGGATGTACCTGTTCCGGAAAACCTAAGGCGGTTAATTTTTTAGTGGTTTCAGAAATTAATTTAAAGCTGAGGTTTTCGGTTAGTTCCTTTTCGGCATAGGGAATAAATTCTTTTTTAAGTTCCGGATCGTTGCCATCTATTATTACCAACCCGTATTCCCAAAACATTAAATTGGCAAGATGGCGTGTGGCATCGGCAAGATTAGAGTTTTCTTTATATGCCTGCGCAAAATATGCGACCAATTTTTCGGCGTTTTTTCCGGGCCCTAATTTCTTTTTGAGAATTGCCTTTACTTCGTTTAAACCTTCGGTTGAAAGTTCGCCTACAGCCCCCGAGGCATCGCGATTCCATTCTACCTTGCTTCCAAATAGATTAAAATAGTTTATCTCGTCGAAATCGTGATCTTCCGTGGCCATCCAATATATAGGTACAAAATAATGCTTTGGATATTCCTTATTTAACTGTTCGGCCAAATTTATTGTTGAAAAAATTTTATACAAAAAATACAACGGCCCAGTAAATAGATTGAGCTGATGCCCCGTGGTTACAGTAAATGTATCGGGTTCGTACAGCAAATCTATATTGCTTAAAGTGCTTTGTGAAAGATTGTTATAGCCGTACTGAAACATGATGCGTTTGGCCAATGCACGTCGCTGGTCTAGGGATAACTGACTCCTTTTTTCCTCAAATTGGGCTCGAAAGTTTTCCAGCTTTGGAAACCTGTTGTAAAAAGGTGAAATAGTTGGGTTTTCATCCAGATAATCGCAGATTAATTTTGTGAAATAACCTGTTTTTTTATAGGGAAGGGAATGGGTTCGCATAGAAAGTATAAAACGATTAAAACAAAAATACATTTTAATTCAGAATCCTGAATCCTGAATATGGTAAAACTTTAGTAGTTTTAACCCTTTCTTTAAACTGTTTATAATGACGCGTATTTTCAGCATTTTCGTTTTCCTTTTTCCCATTGTATTTTTTGGTCAACTTAAATCTCCATCCGAATTTTTAGGATATGAAATTGGTACCCAGTTTTCTCGCCACGCAAACGTGGTTTCGTATTTTGAACACCTTGCGGCTAATAGTGAAATGGTGCAATATTCAGACTACGGCAAAACAAATGAACGCCGAAGGCTTACGTATGCGGTAATTTCTTCAAAAGAAAACCTAAATAACCTTGAACAAATACGCACCGACAATTTAAAGAAAATTGGGATTATAATCGGCTCGGCTACACCCGAAAAGGCCATTGTTTGGCTTAGTTATAACGTACACGGCAACGAAGCCAGTAGTAGCGAAGCCGCCATGAATACCGCTTATAAGCTAATTACCGAACACGGAGCTTGGCTAGAAAATACGGTGATTATTATGGATCCCAACGTAAATCCCGACGGTCGCGATAGATATGTAAATTGGTACAACCAAGTTAAGGCCAGTCCGTATAATTCGTCGCGCGACGCCGTAGAGCACAATGAGCCCTGGCCCGGCGGACGCCCAAATCATTATTTATTCGATTTAAACCGCGATTGGATGTGGGCAAGCCAAGTAGAAACCCAACAACGGTTAAAAATTTACAACCAATGGATGCCGCATATTCACGTAGATTTTCACGAGCAATTTATTAATAATCCATACTATTTTGCACCGGGTGCAGAACCTTATCACAGTATAATTACACCTTTCCAACGTGAATTTCAAACTAAAATAGGAAAAAACAACGCTAAATATTTCGACGACAACGGCTGGTTGTTCTTTACCCGCGAAAGTTTCGATTTGCTTTACCCAAGTTATGGCGATACCTATCCACTTTTTATGGGTGCCATTGGAATGACGTACGAACAAGCGGGCCACGGTATGGCAGGCCTGGGGATTATCAATGACGAAGCCATTGAACTCACCCTCATTGATCGCGTGGCACACCACACCACTACAGGACTTTCTACCATTGAGGTTGCTTCACAACAAGCGGCTTCGCTAAACGCCGAGTTTGGAAAATTCTTTAAAAATGAAAATTTAAAATATAAAAGCTTTGTGCTTAAAGGCAATCCCGATAACCTAAAGGCATTGACGCATATGCTGGATCGCCACCAAATAAAATACGGTTACGCCACGGGCGGTAAGGTCACTGGCTTCAATTATACCGACAATAAAAAGGGGACTATAGATGCTGCCGGGGCGTTGGTAGTAAGTACAAACCAACCAAAAGGAAAAATGGTACAGGTGCTTTTTGAGCCCAATGCGGCCCTTTCAACTCCCCTCACTTACGATATTACTGCTTGGAGTCTGCCTTATGCGTATGGGTTAGATGCAGTTGCCACAACTAGCTTACTTCCAGCAAATACTGAGGCTCCCGCCATTGCAGCTGTAAATGTTGCTTCCCCAACAGCAGCTGGATATATTGCAAAGTGGAATAGCTTACAAGATGCCGAATTTCTTTCCGCATTGTTACAGCAAAATATTAAGGTGCGTTTTTCAGAAAATGAACTCAGTTTTGGCGGGAATAATTTTGGCCGCGGAAGTTTAATTATTACGCGAAGCGACAATAAAAACAACGCAAATTTTGATAAAACTATTACTGAAATTGCCAACAAAATGGGACGACAATTATATGCTTCACCCACGAGTTTTGCAGATAGATTAACCGATTTTGGCTCGCAATATGTACATTTAATTAAAAATAAAAAGATTGCAATCTTACAGGGCGAAGGTACCTCCTCGCTTAGTTATGGTGCGCTTTGGCACTTTTTTGAAACGCAATTAAAATACCCTATTACAGCTATAAACACTGGCGATATTGGTAAAATACAATGGAGCGATTATGATGTTTTGGTGTTGCCTAACGGAAATTATAATTCTATTTTAAACGATGATGTTTTTAAGAATATAGAAACTTGGATTGCCGATGGAGGAAAGGTAGTGGCTATTGGCAGTGCATTAAAAGTATTTGAAAACAAGGATGGTTTTGAACTAAAAAAGAACGAAACTGAAGAAAGCAAAAAAGAAAGTGATAGTTTGGGAAATATGACTCCTTATGCTCAACGTGAAATGGAAAGCACAAAAAATTTTATTACTGGGAGTATTTACAAAATAGGGTTGGATAATACACACCCTTTGGCATTTGGCTACGGAGATACTTATTATACGCTGAAGCTTGGCAGCGATTCCTATAAATTTTTAAACGATGGTTATAATGTTGGCTATATTAACGAACCCGAAAGTGTGTCGGGCTTTTCTGGAGAAAATGCTAAAAATAAATTAAGCAATTCCATTGTTTTTGCCGAAGCCAAAAAAGGCAGGGGTAGTGTAATTTATATGGTTGACGATGTTTCTTTTCGTTCCTTTTGGCAAAATGGAAAGTTGTTTTTAGCGAATGCTGTCTTCTTCGTAAACGCGGGGAATTTCTAACAATTTCTGAAAGTTGTCGTGTAAATAAAAAAGGACAAAAAGATTTTCATAAAAATCACAAAGAAAATTTCGTGTACTTTGCGCCACCTTAGTATTTTCCGTGGTTAAATTGTTCGAGCCTCAACCAATTCAGTTAAAACTTGCTTAAATACAGCTACGGCTTGCGCTCCTGTAACGGCACTTGTTCTATTAAAAACGAAAGTAGGTACAGAGTTTACGCCTAAATCGCGCCAATAGTTCTCCTTGCTTTTTACCTCTTTCCGTGCATTTTCATCAGCTAATTTTGAGAGTGCCTCATCGGCATTTAAACCTACATCTAGCAATGCTTGTTTTAAAATGGCTCTATCAGACACGTCTTTTTGTTCACTAAAAAAGGCTGTTATAAGTCGTAAATTTAATTCTGTTTGCTTGCCAAAATCTTTGGCATAGCCCAATAAAACGTGCGCATCAAAGGTGTTTCCCATTCGCATTTCCTCATAATAATTAAAGGTAAACCCCAGTTCGGCACCGGCCTTCGCCATAAATTGCTGCGACTCTTTTTGCTGTTCTAAACTAGAACCGTATTTTTCGGCAATATGTTCGTGTACATTTTGGCCTTCATCTGGCATGTTTGGATTTAGCTCAAAGGGTTGCCATTCAATTTCAACCAAATCTTCAATGCCCATTTCAGAAATAGCCTTCTCCAAGCGTTTGTAACCTATAATGCACCACGGACATACTACATCTGAAACGATATCTATTTTTATTTTTCCATCCATATACTTACACTATTTATCAAACTTCAACAATAGCCTTTTGCGAGCTACTTTTTATTAATCCTTCTTTGGCTTTATAGGCTTCACCGAAATATCTTCAGTATTAATTTCTGAAAGAAAGGTGAGCTCATTGGCTTCAAACAGCTCACCAAGGGTTTGCATTTCTACCGACTTCCACGGTTCAATCTTGTAATTTTCGTAATCTACAAAACGCAGCCCATTAATTATTCTTGGATTAACTGCCTTTCTAAAGCGAATGCCACCTTTGCCCGTATAAAATTTATATGCCAAATAATCTACCGTAAAATCTTCTTTGGCAATCCAATACATATACACATCTTCGTGATCGGTTCCGCCTCCATTTTCTGAAAACGTAACTTGAATTTCGTAGTAGTCTTTCCCGTTAATTTTTGATTCCCCAACCAATTTTTTGTTTACCGCAGGATCGTTTAAACCATACGGCAATTGCACAAAATAATGTACCGAATTAACCGAATTGGAATATTTATTAACGGTAGAATCTGCCAAGGAGAGCTTGGTACCGTTCGCATACCGCTCAAAACTATTGTTGGTGAGCACATCGCGAGTTTCGCCCAAAGAATCTACGATGGTGCGCGTAAACTCAAAATCGCCGTTGTTTCTACGACTGCTGTATTTAATATCGCGAAAGCTAAACTGTATTGCTGCAGATTTGTATTTATCTCCCCCCGCATTATCAATGGTTTTATCAACTATTTGTTGGGCGGTGAGTTCTTTTGTTTCCTCTTTGCAGGAACCAAAAATTATTAGGAAACCGATTATTGGAAGGATTCGCATGGCAGGATTTTTATTTCAAAGATACGAATGAAGTTGCTATTTGTTGCGTAGATTATTTACAATTAGAACAATCTGCCTCTCCAACTAAATCGCCATTCTTATCGAACTCATATTTACAGCATTGACTAAATTTTTCTTTTAAAATGTCTTTTGACCGCCGGATGCGCGCCTTTAAATTTGCCAAGCTGATAGCTAAAATTTTTGCGGCTTCGTCCTGCTTTTTTCCTTTAATGTAAACCAATTCAACGCTCTCTTTGTAGATTGTGGGCAGATCGTTTATAAATCTATCAAAACAGCAGTAATCGTCTTTTTTATCCAAAAATATAGTTTCCCTTTCTTTAACGGGCGCTACGTATTTAGATTCATTTTTAAAATAATTTGCAATTTCATTCCGCGCAATTTGGAACACCCACGCTTTTACTTTTTCCTCCTCCTGTATCTGCTTTAGATTTTTGTGAACTTTTAAAAAGGTATTCTGAAAAATATCGCTGGTGCTGGTTTCATTTTTCACTTTTTTTAAAATAAAAAAATATAGTTCCTCGTGAAATTCCCGCCAAATTTTTTCTGTTTCCATATTCAAAAATAAAAACAAAGGTTAGCTTTTACACTAACCTTTGGGAATTTAACAACAACTGCATTTATTGCATTCGCATCTATCACAAGGACACGTATTTGCTGAGCAGTCTGTGCAATTGCATTTGGTGCAATCGCAATTGGTACATTTACAAGTATTCATAATATTGGTTTTTAATGTTTGTATAGTAGACTCAAAAACGGCAAAAAGGATACATTTTTAATACTGTTTTTTTCAATTCAACCAGCCGCTGCGTAAAAATTAGAGCGTTTTTATTACAAAATGTAATATATCACTTGGGTTATAAAGATAGTAAGCGCGCCATCGCTTATTTACAGGGGTATTTCTTATTCTTTCCCTATACTACTATACTCCAAATCCAAAATAATCCGTCCCTTCTTTTGGTCTTCTTCCCGCATCTTTTTACGATCTACTTTTACGTCCTTCCCAGCAAAATTAAGCGGAATGCGTATTTTTTCAATTTCAAAGGAAATGGTAAGATTGGTAGGCAAAATAGCTTTGCTATCGGGATATACCAGTTGTAAGGCATAGGTACCGTCTTTTTTGGTATTGATCTCTGCCCAATCTATTCGTGTGTTTTTCGTGTCTAAATGCAGGGTAGCAACGCTAAAATCTGCTTTGTCGCTAGTAGGCAGGATGGAAACAGCACGTAGATCGGTTTTATTAGAAACTTCACCTCTATCAACAACAATAAAAGGATGTTCAAACAATTCGCGAAACGAAAGGTCTAAACCGCGTTTGGGAATAAGTGTAAAATCTTCGGAAGTAACAACAATAGGTTTGCCTTTTGTAAATATTGCCGCAGCTACTTTATCGGGCATTTGGATAAAGGATATATCTGCGTGCAATTTTATAGTTGCCGAAAAACTTTCAATACCGTCTAGTCTGGCCTTTACCTTTAAAACATCTTCTTCGGCGGTCTGCGCTGTAACTGCTAGACCTGTAGTGATTGCTATTATAACCAATAGTTTTTTCATGCGGTATCATTTTTTTGAAATACAAAAAGCCCTATTCCCACCGTAACTAAAGTATATACCAGCAACAGTGATGTATTAACTAGTATTACTTGCCAGTCAATTGTAAACGTGAAAAAATTCTGCCAGGTATTGTTCAGTTTAAAATATGCTATTTGGTTTAAGAAATCGTTTGGCAGGTCTATCTTCAGCAAGAGCGTAGAAATAATCAAAAACAAGGCAGCTACAATCAAGGTTTTAAAGCTCTCTTTAAACAGCACTGCCAAAGTTAAACTCACCACCGAAAAGAAAACCAAGGATAGCGTCCCAATCAAAAACGCATAACACAACCGTAAAAAAGCTTCGTCCTGTTCAAAAAATGTGAGACCATCGCTATAAACCACTAAATCGCCCGTGCCGAATATAGCATACGAAAATACAAATGAAGTAGCCGCAAGAAAAAGCACTAAAACTACTGTAAAGAGGATGGCGGTTATATATTTTGCCAACAGGTATTTCCACTTTACAACGGGCTGCATAAGTACTGTTTGCAGGGTTTTATCTTCGTATTCGGTAGTGAATAATCCCGAAACTATAATCATACATAACAGCGGCACGTGAAACCAAAAGGAGTTAAGAATAAAATAAATAATTAAGTTGCCGTTGAGTAAATTTCCTTCAAAATAAAAGGTGTCTTTTAAATTCGCCAAGACAATATCTAAAATCTCCGCCCCCTGATAGTAACCGCTTACCAACACCACCGTTTCTATAAAGAGCAGCGCCAAAATTGCGTAGTAGGTGCGACTTTGTTTGCACAATTTGTAAATTTCTAAATACACCAATTGTCTCATACAGCTGTAGCCTTAAAAAGTTGCGCAACGTCTAACCGTGGTGTACAGGATGTAATTGCAATCCCCTGTTCGGACAATTTGAAAATGATCCCGGAAATTTCAGTTGCCGAGGCGGGAATAGTGATACAGTTGGCGTGGGGAGCCGCACTATATTTTTTTAAAAATGAAACTTTTTGAAGGTCATTTCCGCAAAGTGTATAACTCTTTACACATTTGCTCAATATAGCTTGCGTTGGGCCCTGTTGTAATATTTCACCATTGTGTATAACGAATAATTTTGAGCAGAGTGTACTTAATACTTCAACAATGTGCGAGGAAATAAGAATTGCCATTCCGTAATCTTTTGCCAAGCTAACAATCAGTTTTTTTAACGCCTGAATCCCTACGGGGTCGAGACCCGAAAAAGGTTCGTCCAATAGTAAACACGAAGGTTTATTGAGCAAGGCAACAGCAATCCCCAAACGCTGTTTCATTCCCATGGAATAGTTTCGGCTTGGGTCTTCTCTGTCAAGCGATAAACCCACTTGTAATAAAGCTTCGTCAATAGCTTTATTATCTGCCGCAGCATTTTGCATTTTTGCAAAAACCCTTAAATTTTCGCGCGCGCTTAAATACGGATATAAAGAGGGTTTTTCAATAATACCGCCTATTTTTTTTGCTCCTTCACCTTGAAGGGTTATTGTGCCACTATCTGCAGAAACCAACCCCAATAAAATTTTAAACAAGGTAGATTTTCCCGCCCCATTGGCACCTACCAATCCGCAGATCTCTCCGCTATTACAAGCTATACTAACGTTTTGGAGCGCTTGCAGTTTTCCGTAGCTTTTAGATATATTTCGTCCTGAAATCATACAGACTGTGTTTCGGCGAGAAGGTGGTAATTGTATTTTGGTTTGTAGTGATTTTCTAAAAATGTACGCGACCAAAATTTTTTCTTAAAGAGGAAAAATGGCTCTTGTATCATAAAATAGGGGATGTAATGAAACCATTTTACACCACATTCTTTGTATAAATCTTGCACCTGCTGCTTGATCCCCAATTCTTCGGCAGCAGTTTCAGCGGCCATTCGCTGACATTTAGACCCCATATATAACATTGCGATTTTAGGATGAAAGCCGTGTTCAAAAAATTGGTCCTTCGCACGTTTATAATTTTGGTATCGAGACCATCCGTCCATAATTACCAAATAGATATGTACGAATGAAAAGAGAAAAAAACTGGCCCAGAAAATTATTTTAATTGTCGATAACGACGAGACAGCCTTGCTTAATTGTATTCCGTATATCCAGGATTCCAATATAAAAAGCAGTAGAGCACCATACAAAAGCCTCCCAACCCTAAAATAGGAAACTAGGGGATGAGGCTGTTTAGGGATTACATTTATTTTCATTATTGCTAAGATAGGCTATATGCTTTCAAAGTGCAAGTGGATAGAGCGCACACACTAAATACAAAGTTTAAGCCCAAACAATTATTAGTGAATCCTTTTCGAGCGTAGCGAAGGAAAATAAAATTTGTGTATTTAACCAATTAACGAATCCCGATTCCCTAATATTCAACCCCCAAATTCTCAACCCCTACCGAGTTCGCACTCCTAAATAAATAATACGTTCCCTGCACCTCCTGATAAAATTTTAACCCAAGAACGGCTATCGCAGTACCGGCCACATCGGGTAAGTTAACTTGCATTTCAATGGAATTGGCACTGTAGCTTTTATCCAAATACAGCGGCGCACTGCTCTTTAATTGATTTTCAAGGCTGTTAAAATCAAAATGCAAAAGCCCCAAAGTAAGCGCCAAATGTGTGGCGCCTGTCGGAAATTGTACATTCCTCATATCAAAATTACTGATGTTCAAGCTACGTGTTGTAAAGTCAAAATTGCCTGAAGCCGCCAAAGTCTCCATAACGTTACACGAGGGCGTAAATTCAAAATCCTTTAACAATTGTCTGCCCCTGGGGGTTTCCACGCCAGGGCCAACGCCTCTCATTCCTCTGCTGTTGATTCTATCTTGATCCTTTATTCTGGTAAACAATTGTACCATCCGGCCGTGAAGATCCCCGTCTTTTCTCACGCATAAAAAAGGCGCAAGTGCCATTTTAAATGCTTTCTTCGTCTTGCTACACCTCCCGAATTCCGAAGCGTTTTCCATAGTTCGCACCGGCTTCTTCTTCTGATCTTTACTAAAACCGCCTCCCGCTTTTCGCGCTAAGGGTCCTGCATTTTTGGTTTTGTAAAAATTAAGATCTCCAATGGTTCCTTTTAACTTAATAATTCCTACCTGCTTTGCCATAATATAAAGTTTAAATAAGGTAAATATACTACGTAAATATCTAAAAGTCAAGTTTATAGTAAAAATATTGTATTGATACAGTAAGATTATAGTATGTTTATAGTAACTTTATAGTATTTTTATAGTAATTTTATAGTATGTTTATAGTATTTATTAAGTAGAAAATATTCTAGTTATTTACAACAATCTAATTATGTTTAATAGTTAAAAGGTGTTTTATTCTAATAATTGTAAGTTCAAGTACCCGTCTCTTTCCGCTCAAAAGAATTCACAAGGCTAAAACCATACAGACTGTACGCCAGTATCAGTAAAAATGGGGGAAGTGTTTAAGTAATTTACCCTGAGTTTAAGAATTATAGTGATATAATCTAAATCAACAAAAGTAAAATCAAGCCAATAATTAGTATTGTCTTGGTGAAAAGAATTGATTTTAGATAATATGCTAACCCTCTCTCCTGAATCCATTTTTTTACAAGTATAAACCAACTTGTAGCGGCAATAAAAATGGTTATAATGGATAGTTTAAATTCAAAAGTGCCTTTTATAATTTTTGCGTTACTGCCTTGAGTGAAGGTTTTATCAAGAAGCAAAAAAACCCAAGTAAACAAAAGCATAAGCGCAATTACATGAAATATAATTAATGCTATCTTATTTACTTCTGCAGTTTTCATTAAATTTTGGTGAGTTGTTTCATTACTTGTTAGTTGCGGTTAACGCTTCAAAATTCAGCAAACAGATATGCTTTTAAAACTTTAAATCTCCGAATTGTTGTTTTGTAGGGATGAGCTATTGTGCAGCTAACTTAACAATTACAAATTAAACTTTTCTGCGAGTTTGTGGATAATTGGCAAGGATGGGTGTTTAGATATTTGTAAGCAAGCGTGTGCTCACAATTATTTTTAGCCAGTGCTGGTTTTAGGTTTTGCTAAATTTAATTAATGGTTTGATGTTTCCGTCGTCTGCCGCTTGTAATGCAGTAATATATTTTTTTCTCGTGTCATCTACACTTGTCATATTTGAATTATGCCAACTGAAAATATCTTTTTTGAAAATAGATTCAATAATTATATCGGCCATCATTCTTGAGTGCCTACCATTTCCATTTGGAAAGCAATAAATTGAGACAATTCTATGCTTAAACCTAATTGCTATTTCTTCTGGCGAATACGTTTTATTTTTTATCCAGTATTTGGTGTCGTCAATGAGCTTTTTTAATTCTACACCAATTTGACTCCAATGTATTCCAATATTTTTGTCGGTCTTTCTAAATTCTCCTGCCCATTTCCAAACATCGCCATACATTCTTTTATGAAAGTCTTTTATAAATTTTTCAGTTAGTATTTTTTCTGGTTTTAAATTGGCGTGTATAGTCCATTCAACAGCCTTTTCAATGTTTAGCTGTTCAAATTGATCCAATTCTTTTTGCGTGGTTATAGACTTAATCTTAAGGCCTTCCTTTTCTTCTTCATCTAAAGGCGTTTGACTATCCTGGTCTTGCAATTCTAATCCCATAATGATTTTTTCATCTCGCGTTTTATTTCATTCGCCAGTTCTTTAATGGTTTCATTAATATTTTTATCTCCTATTCCTTGGTTTTCTAATTTCATATTTTGATTGGTTCTTAGCACTATTTTCTCAGCCAGTTTCTCAGCTTTTAAACTAATAAGATTATCAATGGTTCCATCTTTAGGGACAAATCCATAAACTAATTTTAAATCTAATGCTTCGCCCACTTCTTTTAATGACTTAATTGAAATAGAACCTTTTGCCTCGCTCTCTTCAATATTCCTAACACCTTGTCTGGTAATTTTAAGCTTGGCGCCAAGTTGCGCCATAGTCATATTAAGGGCAGTCCGAATTGTATTTATCCATCCTTTAGCAGGAACCAAAACCATTTCTGTTTTTTGAAAAGGCTGAAGTTTTTGGTCTAATTGTTCAATTAAAAGTTTCCTCTTATTTCTCATAATTTGTAATGAATTAGGTTTGCAAATTTTCTATAATGTAAACTAATATAATTACAAAAATATAAATAAGTAAAGATATATCCTTACATATTACAGAATAAGTACAGGTGATGGTTTACTTTTTTAGAATTTTTTGATTGTGCAAGGGGGGAATAATGGAGATTGGTTTAGTAATTAGGAAGCCAATTTTGTTGTAACTGTACAGAAATTTCGCAAGTTAAGAATCGTTGTGTACAATCCCGATAGCCCTTTTTTTTCTTAATTCTATGGTGAATTATAAATAACAATGCCCCAAGCAAAAGCGCAATAAATGCACTTCAAAAGCTTAAAAAGTTAGCCCAAACCCCAAATTCAAAATCACTAAAGAGTAACAATTTAATCTTTACCCCACTATCGTTCTAAATGTCAAATTAACCCTCGGAAAATCCACTTTTTTAGTTGGCGGTAAACGGTGTAGCCAGTGCTTTTGGGTGGTGCCAGCCATTATTAAAAGGCTACCGTGTTCTAAATTTATTGAAATTGTTTCCTTCGTCTCTTTGTGTTTAAAAGCAAATTTCCGCTCCGCCCCAAAACTTACTGAGGCAATAGCGCCGTTCTTTTTAAGATCCTTTTCAGCATCACTGTGCCACGTCATGCCCTCTTCGCCAGTGTGGTAAAGGTTTAGTAAACAACTGTTAAATGTTTCACCGCAAACGGATTCAATGTGTTTTTTTAGTTGAAGCAATTCAGGAGTCCACAAATGGGCTGTCTTGGTTACTTTGGAATACGTGTATTCAAATTCGCGTTCGCCATACCAAGCTGCCTTTCGTTTGGTAATAATCTTTTTTCCGAAAATAATTACTTCGTCATTTTTCCAAACAATTGTGTGTAACAATAAGTCGAAATAACGGTTTGCCGCTGCTTCAGTAAAAACCCTGCCGTAGTAATTTACCGTTCCGTCCTTGGGTAGCAAATTGCGATTGATATCCATTTTAAAATTGAACAATTCCATTTCTGTCAAAACTATTATATTTTTCTATTGATGGACAAATAAAATAGCGACTAATTCGGTAAATTCCATAATATATATGCCAGCTATGGATTGCAATGTTTAGCGCATTCCACTATTTCTTACTATTTATGGCCTTCGTTTAAATAATTCAATTACAATATATTATACCGCTATTTTTGGATGGATGTTTTCCACATTTTAAAAGAATTATAGTATCTTAGTTTTTCATTTTAAACTAACAACCAAATACTATGAGTACCATTCTACTTTTAATAGGCGTAATAGTTGTTGCGGGCCTTTTGCTCGTAATTGTTTACAACCGTTTTGTGAAAAACAAAAATATGGTAAAAGACGCCTGGAGCAATATAGACGTGGCCCTAAAACGTCGATACGATTTAATTCCAAACCTTGTTGAAACCGTAAAAGGCTACGCCGCACACGAAAAGTCAACTTTAGAAAACGTAATACAAGCCAGAAATGCAGCAATGGCAGTGCCTTCCGATGAAATAAATGCAAAGATAAAAGCCGAAAACCAATTGCAGCAAACCTTGCGAAGTATTTTTGCTTTAAGCGAAGCATATCCGGACCTAAAGGCAAATGCAGGGTTTATAGACCTACAGCAGAAACTCAACGAAATAGAGGAAAACCTTGAACGCAGCCGCAGATACTACAATGGCACGGTTCGCGAAAACAATACCTATGGCGAAAGTTTCCCCGGAGTACTGTTTGCCGGTATGCTAAACTATCAACACTTCGATTATTTTGAAGTTGACGAGGCTACCCGTGAAAACGTAAAAGTGAGTTTTAACTAAGGCCGTATCTACCTCATACCAGTTTTTGGGGCAAACCCAGTGAACAAAACTTGAAACTATTGCACTATTTTAATAACTGAAAAGGTGACTATAAGTAAAAAGCATAATTGTTATTATCGTAAAACCCTGTTGCTGTTGCTCTTTGCACTACTGCTTTGTTTAAAATCCATCGCACAGGGATTTACGGTAAATCATTGCCAAGTAGATATCTACATTCACGAAGAAGGTTATTTTGATGTAGTTGAAAAATACGATTTAACTTTTTCGGTTTACAAACACGGCATTTACCGAAATATTCAAACCAATTATGAGCTGCTAACAGAAAATGGAACCCAGGAAGAACGCCGTATTAAAATTAGGAACATAAAGGTGCCAAACCATAAGTTTGAAGCCGATTTCGATTTTGTACAAAAGCTTAGTGACAATCTTCAAATAAAAATTGGCGATAAGGATGTAACGGTTATCGGACCGCAACATTACGAAATAAAATACCGGGTTTACAACGCTTTCCTTTTCGAAAAGGAATATATACGGTTTTATTGGAACATTAAAGCTTCGGACTGGAGCGCCGCTTTCGATAAAATAGACTTCTCCATTCACCTTCCCCAAAACGTGGAATTAGGGTTAGATGATATATTTGTATATTCTGGGTTTACAGGTGAAACGGTGGAAAGTTCAAATTTTAATGTAGCCTATAATGATGGCGTGTTTACCGCTAAAAGCATTCCAGAGTTTAAATCCTACAGCGGTCAGAGTGTTACGGTTCTGGTAAACCTACCGTTAAATTCGGTAACGGAAATAAAACCCATGTGGCCTTTTTGGACGCATTACGGGTGGACCCTCATTTTGGGCGTATTACTGCTAGTGTTTTACGCAATTTGGAATAAATACGGGAAAGACGATAGGGTAGTGGCAACCACCAGTTATTTTCCACCAAATGGCATTGATCCGTCTATGGCCGGATTTTTAATTGACGATAGTGAAGATACGCAAGACCTAATTTCATTAATCCCATATTGGGGCTCACGCGGACTTATAACTATGGAGCAGATTCCCAAAAAGGGCTGGTTCGCGAAGGACGATACCAAACTTACCCGACTTAGACCCTTACCCGATGGCGCTCCGGATTATGAAGTAAAAATTTTTAGTGGCCTTTTTGGAAGTGCTTCCAATCACGGAAAGGAAGAAGTACTAATCAGCAGTCTTAAGGATACTTTTTACACTAAAATGGCTAGCGCCAAAACCATGCTAAAACAAAAGGCTCAAAAATATTACGATCCCAAAGCCAAAAAAATTCAAACACGAACCATCATTGGAGTCTTACTAAGTGGGGTAGTGCTATTTATGATATTTCTGTTCTCATGGGGCCTCCTTGAAGCTCTGGCAGTAATTCCTGTTGTTGTTTTCTTATTGTTTATGAGCGTACATTTAGTGAAGAAAAACGCCAAAGGCAACCAAATACTCTCCGAATTAAAAGGGTTTAGAAACTTTATAAAAATAGCCGAAGAAAACAAACTAAAAATGCTGCTTCACGATAGTCCTTCCTATTTTGAAACTACCATGGGCTACGCTCTTGCCTTTGGTTTGTTTGAACAATGGGCAAAGAAGTTTGAGGCACTCAACGTTCAACCGCCAAGTTGGTACACCTCGTCAACGGGTGCTTTTACTATGAATAATTTCTCTAATTCGTTTACTTCTTCTATTTCAGCCGCAAAATCTACCATGGTAAGCTCGCCTTCCAGCAGTAGTTCCGGAGGTGGTGGATCTTCGGGAGGTGGCTTTGGTGGGGGTGGTGGCGGCAGCTGGTAGTTGCGATAGCCTTAAAACACCAAATTAGCACAACAAGACACTCACACGAGCGAACTTTTTATAGTTTTATAAAAAACATCGGTTTTCACCTGTATAAAACATATGGCCATTCCTAATGTTACACCGCAACACTGTATTCGCGCAGCGCATCGTTTAACGAGGTTTTAAGGTTGGTGCTTTCCTTTCGCTGCCCGATAATTAAGGCGCAGGGCACTTGGTATTCCCCAGCGGGAAACTTTTTGGTATAGCTGCCTGGAATAACCACAGAACGCGGCGGCACGGCTCCTTTTAACTCAACCGGGGTTTCTCCCGTAACGTCTATTATTTTTGTTGAAGCCGTAAGCACCACATTGGCGCCTAACACAGCTTCCTTTCCAACGCGAACGCCTTCCACCACAATACAGCGCGAACCAATAAATGCACCATCCTCAATAATAACTGGTGCGGCTTGCAAAGGTTCTAAAACCCCTCCTATGCCCACACCACCGCTGAGGTGTACATTTTTACCAATCTGGGCACAACTGCCCACCGTGGCCCAAGTATCTACCATTGTGCCTTCATCTACATAAGCGCCAATATTTACATAACTCGGCATTAAAATCACTCCGCTCGAAATATAGGCCCCGTGTCGTGCAACCGCATGTGGCACTACGCGAATTCCTTTCGCCTCGTACCCGGATTTTAAAGGAATTTTATCGTGATATTCAAAAATACCAACCTCCATTGTTTTCATCATTTGAATAGGGAAGTAGAGCACAATTGCCTTTTTAACCCATTCGTTTACCAGCCACCCGTCTTCCGAAGGCTCGGCGCAGCGCAATTTGCCTTGGTCGCAGTAATTAACTACTTCACGTATGGCTACAATTGTTTCGGTTTCAGACAAAAGGGAACGATCGTCCCAAGCTTTTTCTATGGTTTTTTGTAATTCTTGCATGGTTATAAGGCTTTTATTATTGGTACATAAGCGTAAGATACGCATCTCCGTTACTATGGGGTAAAACTATTTTTGTGGGATAGTTTTCAATATTGTATTCAAAATTAAACGTTCCAATACCGTCTGCTGATTCAACCGAACTAATATTGTTTTTATTGAAATAGACAATCAGGTTATCGTCATCTCCGGGCGAATAACCCCCAAAATTAGGATGCGAATCTACAGCTTCAAGTTGTTTAATTGTTAACCCATTTGGAAGTTTGTAGTCAAAAACAAATAATGGGTTCAATTTATCGTCAAAAGTATAATTGAATGTACGGTAAGGATCGTTTCTACTGAAACGTTGCGACGCAACGGTTACATTGCCATTTGCATCATATTCAAAGTTTATAAAATTTATAAAATCCTGTACATCGTCATAAAACCTATCTGCAGATACAATATATCCAGCTGCATTTAAATTCATTCTAATGGCGTTAGTTGTACCTTCGTCTATATAAATCGCGTTGTTCCGGTAAGTGAAAGTTTGAGTGTAATCTGAATTATAACCCACGAAATGACGAGTCTTTAAGTTTCCATCGGAATAATACGTATAGGTAGTTTCCCTCGAAGGGAAGGTAGAAGTAGAGTGTATTTTGCTAATTTTAATTAACTCACCTGAATTGTTATAAATGAAATGATGATTATAATCTAGAAAATCTCCAACGTACTCTTTTCTAAGAATAAGGGTGTTGTTGGCATACACTAACGTGTCCGTGGTAGTTTCACCCACCGAAGTAAAAGCAGTAAGATACTGCCGTTCGGCTATTGGATCTTCGTTTTCTTCCTGCGTAATTGGGTCGTCAGTAGAGCTACAGGAAAGGAGTATAAGGCAACTAAGAAGTATATAAATTGGGGACTGCATAGTATATATTTAAGTAAAAGTACAAATATAGCTTCTGTTATTTAATTATAAAATGGAATTTTAGCATACTATTTCTTAATCCCTTATTTTTGCAGTCGGTATGGGACGGATTTTAGCTTTAGATTACGGTAGCAAACGCACTGGCATCGCCATTACAGACGAGTTGCAATTAATTGCTTCTGGTTTAACCACAGTAGCTACTCCTGAATTATTAGATTTTCTGAAAAAGTATTTTACTTCAGAAAAAGTTGAATTAGTTCTGGTAGGGGAGCCAAAACAAAAAGATGGCACTCCTTCCAACATCGAAGATGAAATTCAAAAGTTCTTAAAGAAATTTTCGAATGTTTTTCCCGACCTACAAGTTAAGCGGGTTGATGAACGCTATACCAGTAAAATGGCTTTTCAAACAATGATTGATAGCGGCCTTAAAAAAAAACAACGCCAAAATAAAGCCTTGGTAGACGAAATAAGCGCGACTATTATTTTGCAAGAATATCTTTATAACAAATAGATTGACGATTTTTCAATTCATTGAAGCCAAACAAATAACAATATCAATATACATTAAAAATGATTTTACCCATAATAGCCTACGGCGACCCTGTTTTACGAAAAGAAACCGTAGAAGTAACCCCAGATTATCCCAATCTGGATAAGGTAATCGAAAATATGTTCGAAACCATGTACGAGGCTCACGGCATTGGCCTTGCAGCGCCACAGGTAAATTTGCCAATCCGTTTATTTATAGTAGATGCCACCCCGTTTGAAGAAGACGAAGACCTTTCGGACGAAGAACAAAAATTTGTTTCTACCTTTAAAAGGGTTTTTATAAATGCGCGTATTATTGAAGAATCCGGCGATGAATGGGCTTTTAACGAAGGCTGTTTAAGCATTCCAGACGTGCGCGAAGATGTTTTTCGCCAACCCGATATTGTAATGGAATATCAAGACGAAAACTTCAAAAAACACAAAGAGACTTTTAGCGGTATTGTGGCCCGTATCATTCAGCACGAATACGATCATATTGAGGGAATTCTCTTTACAGACAAGCTTTCCCCCTTGAAAAAGAGATTGATTAAAAGCAAGCTGATCAACATTTCTAAAGGAAAAGTGGGCATAGATTATAAGATGAAATTTCCCAACGCAAAAAAGAAACGTTAACACGCTTGTTTATATTAACCAAACCAAAGATATTTGTATCCATTAAAACATTTTAAAGGTAATTTATGAGCTTAGAAAAAGTGCTTTCCATTTCAGGTAAACCTGGACTTTACAAATTAAAATCACAAACCCGAGCGGGCTTTTTGGCCGAATCGCTATTAGACGGTAAAACAATAAACGTAAGCGGTCGCCACAATGTGAGCCTGCTTTCCGAAATTGCTATTTATACCCTCACCGAAGAAGTGCCGCTTCGCGAAGTTTTCAAGAAAATTTCTGAAAAGGAAAACGGCAAGGAAACCATAAATCACAAAGCCTCCAAAGAGGAATTGGAAGAGTTCTTCTTCGGGGTTATGCCAGACTATGACGAAGATCGCGTATATGCAAGCGATATTAAAAAAGTGGTGCAATGGTATAATATGCTCATCAAAAACGGAATAACAGATTTCTCTGAAGCCGAAGAAAGTGAAGAAGACCAAACCGAAACTGACGAAACTAAAGACACAAAAAAGCCAGCCGCCAAAAAAGCCGCTGCGCCAAAGCCCGCAGCTCCTAAGGCTGCTGCGCCAAAAGCTTCTTCAGCTAAAAAAGGCGGATCTACTAAAAATGCAGCTTCACGCAAAACCTAAAATTTGGTTACTGAACTTTTAGGCTATTAAGTTATACAGTATAAATCCTCAAGTCCTAAATGGATTTGGGGATTTTTTGTTACGTTAAAACTGGGCAAACAAAGTAGTCGTTATTTAGTGGCAAATTATTTACATTGTAACCCACAAATCACGAATTCCAAATTAACCAATCCCGAAGCAAAATGAATTCCCGAAAAGACCAACTAAAAGCATTCGATAGATTATTAACCATTATGGATGAGTTGCGCGAGCAATGCCCGTGGGACAAAAAACAAACCATGGAAACCCTGCGCCATCTAACCATCGAAGAAACCTACGAGTTGGGCGATGCTATCTTGGAAAACAATCTGCAGGAAGTAAAAAAGGAATTGGGCGATGTGCTGTTGCATATTGTTTTTTATGCAAAAATAGGCAGCGAAACAAACCATTTTGATATCGCAGATGTATGCAATACTATTTGCGATAAGTTAATTTCGCGCCACCCACATATTTATAGCGATGTAAAGGTGAAAGATGAAGAAGAAGTAAAACGAAATTGGGAAAACTTAAAGCTAAAAGAAGGAAAAACAAGCGTATTGGAAGGCGTTCCCAAATCGCTTCCGGCCTTGGTAAAAGCCAGCAGAATTCAAGAAAAGGTCGCCGGTGTAGGATTTGACTGGGAAGAACCACAGCAGGTTTTTGAAAAATTACAGGAAGAACTCGGGGAGCTACAACACGAGATAAATGATAATAATCCTGAAAAAATAGAAGCCGAATTTGGCGATGTACTCTTCTCTATGATTAACTACGCCAGATTTCTGAATGTAAATCCTGAAAACGCGCTGGAACGTACCAATAAAAAGTTTATTAATCGCTTTCAATATTTGGAAGGCAAAGCCAAGGAAATGAACAAATCTCTAAAAGATATGACCCTGGCCGAAATGGATATATATTGGAACGAAGCCAAAAAATCAGATACCCCCTCGTCCCCCGCGTAGAGAAGCAGTGCGGTGCGTCTCTACAGGACAACAAAAATATATATTATTCCCGCACCTCTTTTATTTTCGATAATTTAGCCTTCCAAACCTCTAATTGTTCCTTGTGGCGTGCAATGTTATTATGCACTTCCTTTACCAACGGATTGCTTTCATCTACATGATGGAAAAAACCTAAATTGTTTTCCAGCTGTCTAATTTCATCCCGGGTTTCATCAATCTTTTTCGAAATAAAGAAATGCTCGTTTTGTAGTTTTCGTTCGTCTTCGCGATTTACTAACGTATTAAGTTTATTGTCAAATTTAATAAGCTCGGTTTCTTTTTTGCCCAAATCTAGCTTAGAGAATAAACCGTCTAATGTTTTATTAAATTTCTGCTCAATATTTCGCTTGTTATACGGTACGCGGCCTATTTCTTTCCAAGCGGTAATATGTTCCTTAATCGATTTTAAATCGACTTTATGGTCGCCACTCAATTCAAAAGAATTCAGTTTTTCAAGCATTTTTTGCTTAGTTTCAAAATGTGCAACTTCTTCTTTGTTAGCCTCGTTTTTCTGGGCGTGCAATCTGTCAAAATAATGATTGCAGGCTTTTTTAAACTGCTTCCAAATTTTGTCGCTGTCCTTACGCGGTACGTGCCCGATGCTTTTCCAATCGTTCTGAATTTTCTTCATCAATTGGGTGGTGGCGTCAAAATCTTCGCTGTCCTTATTTTCCTCTGCAATTTTTATAAGCTCGCGTTTCTTTTCCAGATTAGCGTATTGCTCCTTTTTCTGGTTTTTATAAAAACTGTTTTTTAAGTGATTAAAGTTTCCGGTGGCATCTTTAAATGCCTTCCAAATTTCCTTGTTGTTTGCGCGTGGTACTCTTCCGGTGTTAAAAAATGTATCCCGAAGTTCCTGAACATTTTTAATGGCATTTTGCCAGCCCTGATGACTCGGTTTTGCTTCTTCCGCAGCCTTCTTTATAGCTTCAATTAGTTCTTTTTTCTTTTCGAGGTTTTCCTCAAAATCCTTTTCCATGGCTGCCAATTGTTCTTGGCGTCTATCGTGGATTACCTTTGTGGCCTCACTAAATTTATCCCAAACTTCGTCGCGATATTCCTTAGCAACGGGACCAATATCTTCCTTCCACATTTTGTGAAGCATCTGCAATTCGCGGAATGCCTTATTTATATCGGCTTCCTGGGTAAGTTCTTCGGCACGGGTAATAAGCTTTAACTTGGCGTCGAGATTGTGTTTAAAATCTAAGTCGCGAAACTCGCGGTTTAAATGCAAAAAGTCGTAAAAATTCTCAACGTGATGATGGTACGTATTCCAAACGGTGTTGTACTTATCTCTGGGAATAGCGCCGGCCAAGTGCCACTTTTCCTGAATTTCCTTAAAGTGCTTATACGTAGTATTTATATTTTCCTCAGCGCCTAAAAGCCCTTTTAATTCCTCAATTAATTCCCAGCGTTTGTCTAGGTTAGATTGAAGATCCTTTTTAAGATTTTTATAGTGGTTGTTGCGCTTCTCTTTATAATCGAAATAAAGCGAATTAAATTCCTTTTTTAAAGGCGTTGTATAATGAAAGTCAATAATGTTTCCGCCGTCTGCTAAAAATTCTTCCTTTTTGCGTTCCAATTCTTCATTAAACTTGCTGTTAAATTCAGAACGGATTTCTTCAACATCGTGCTTTAATTCCTGTATTTTCTTGCTCTTTAAAAGTTTGTCGAACTCTGCCACCAATTCTTTTTCCGAAAGGGTACTGTAGTCTTTTTGAGCAGTTTCCTCGGCATGCTCATCTTCTTCTTCATCTTCAGACGAGGCAACTTCCTCTTCATCTTCCTCTTCCGAAGCTTCAGTTTCCGCAACGGTCGTTTCGGTAGTATCGCTATCTGCAGATTCTATTTTTTCGTTGGTAGTTGGCTCTAAAGTATCTTTTTCAGCAACAGCTTGCTTTTCATCTACCATAGCATTTTCAACAACGGTTCCCTTTTCCAATTTTTCCGCTTCCGTAGTAGTTTTATCAGCAGCGTCATCAGTTTTTAAGCTGTTTTCTGAATTTTCCTCAGAAGGTTTATCCGTTTCCGTTTTTACAGCAGTATCTTCAGTCGTAACTTCTTCTACCGTTTCTTCTTTTGAAGTTGCAGTATCTTCAGTTTCATCTTTTGTTCGCTCAGTGGTTTTGCTGGTTGAAATTTCTTTCTCGTTTTCTTCCTGTGGCAAGTTTTTGTCAGACATTTTTTTCAATGTTTAGGTTCTTTTTTCTTGGAGGGTCAATATACTAACAACTGCGCAATTGGCAAAGCACACAGCGGTTTTTTGAAATTTTTTATACGAATTTTATGAATTCCAGATTTCCCAGGCTTTCTCTGCTTGTAGCTCTAGCATTTTTAAGCCATTGCTGCATTTAGCCCCGTGTTGTTTTCCGCGTTTTAAAAATTCCGTCTCGGCGGGGTTGTAGATTAAATCGAAAAGTAAATGCTCTTTCGTAAGAAATTGATAGGGAATTGCCGGACATTCGCTTACATTCGGAAAAGTGCCCAAGGGCGTGCAATTAACAACTAAGGAGTGATTTTCAATTGTGCTGCGGTCTATTTCAGCATAAGTTAACCTATTTGTGCCCTGCTTTCTGCTTACAAATTTATACGTGAACCCTAACTTTTCCAACGCGTACGCCACGGCTTTGGAAGCCCCGCCCGTTCCTAAAATTAATGCCGTTTTTTGCCGAAGTGGCAAATAAGACTCCAGTGCCTTTTGAAATCCGAAATAATCGGTATTGTAACCCGTTAATCGTTTGTCTGAAGATATTTTAACAGTGTTTACAGCTCCTATTTTTTCTGCTTCAATATGTAAAGCGTTTAAATACGGAAGTATTGCCTGCTTATACGGAATAGTAACGTTTAACCCCTTTAATGATTGGTTTTTCTGCAAAACCTTTGGAAAGAGCTCAATTGTTTTTATATCGAAATTCAAATAAATGTGGGGAAGATCTTCTCTTTCAAATTTTTTGGAAAAATACGTTCTTGAAAATGAATAATCAATATTTCTGCCCAATAACCCAAACTTAGCCATGATGTCTGTTTTTATGATTGTCATACCAATCTAGGCTTAGCACGATTAAAATTCCTATAATTATAAAAACAATGGCATACATGGTTTCTGAATTAAATTCCGAAGGAAAATATCGGGTGTAGCCCACAATTATATCTCTACCATTGGCATCCACTTTTATATTGCCGAAGCTGTCAAAAACGTACTTTTCTTCCTTCCACGGCCAAACCACTCCCAACGAACCGGCAATAAACCCAATAATTACCGCGTACGTGGCTTTTTTAAATCGTTTTAAAACATAGGCCAAAAGGTGTGATAACGAAACTAAACCTACCAACGAACCCAACGAAAATACCGCCAAAACCTCTAGTAATTCAATGCGCTGTGTGTTATAAATCCAGCTAAAATCAAATTGAAATACATCTATAAACGTATCGAATAGGGCATTTACGGAATCTACCAAAAGCAGCACATAATTCCCCAAAAGCATAAGAATAAACGAACCGGAAAGCCCCGGAAGCGTCATCCCCGAAACACTGATTATTCCGCAGAAAAACACAAAAAAGAGATTGTTGTTTTCTTTGGCTGGTTCTAAGAAACTAATTGCAACTCCCGCAATTACCCCGCATAAAAGATAGGCTACGTACTTTCGATTCCAATCCCCAAAATCCTTCGCAATAAAATAAATGGAGCCGATAATCATTCCGAAGAAGGCACTCCAAACGTACAGTTCGTAATGCACTATAAGATAATCCAGAATTTTGGAAACGCTAAAATAGCTAATTACCATTCCTAAAATCAACAACCCCAAAAACTGTCCGTTTATATATTGGTAAAAACTTTTAAAACGGCCTCCCCACAGGAGCTTAAAAGCTTTCTTGTTTATTTTTTGAAGTGAATAAATAAATTCCTCGTAAAATCCAGCCACAAATGCCACTACTCCGCCCGAAACTCCAGGTACCTTATTGGCCGCACCCATCCCGAGCCCTTTTAGGACTAGCCAAGTTTTATCTGAAATGGAGCGATTTTCGTACAATGCGAATGTTTCTTGTTAAGCGTTTATAGCTACTTAATTATTGTATTTTCAATTGCCAATTGTTTCTTTTTTCGTTGCAACCCGTTCCAGTAAAAAGATTGTCAGAAAACCTATTACTGCGAAAATTAACGCGTATAAAATTTGTGGATTGCCATCAAAATTTTGAGGTAGCACACTCCGTTCAATAAATGGAACTTCCTGCCCAGCGTGATTCATTCTGTATTGCAGCACTTCTTTCCACGGCCAGATTTTGTTTAACGCCCCAATCATAAAACCGGTAAGTACCCCCAAAATTAGATTTTTATGATGTTTAAACATCCAGTTTAAGACTTTAGAAAATACTTTTAATCCTAAAATTGCACCCACGGCAAAGATTAATAGTTTCCCCAACGCCCCCATTATTAGCGAGCTGTTTAATGTTGTAACGCCTTCCCCAAATTGGGTTACAATACCAATAACGGTAGTGTATGCGCCCAATAGCAATAAAATAAAAGCGCCCGATATACCGGGAAGTATCATTGCTATAATTGCAATAAATCCTGCAAAAAACAGGAACCAAGTACTATCTGGCGAACCCACAGGATCTGCAATGGTAATTAAATATGATGCCACGGAGGCGAGTAATATTGCCACAATTACACTCCACCGCCAATTACTTATTTGATTGCCCACATATACAATACTGGCGATTACAAGACCGAAGAAAAACGACCAAACCAGTATCGGGTAAACGTCTAATAGATAGGTTATAAGTTTTGCAAGGGAGATTATACTTATAAAAACTCCCGAAAACAAGGCGAGTAAAAAGCCCAGATTGTAATGCTTCCATGCTGTTATAAAACTTTCGCTTTTCCAAATTTTGAAAAAGCCAAGATCTATGTTATGAATGGTTTCAATAAGCTCTTCGTAAATTCCGGAAATAAAGGCGATAGTACCGCCGGAGACACCTGGAACAACATCGGCAGCGCCCATTGCGAGCCCTTTGGCAGTTATTGTTAAATACTGAATAAAATTTCTTTGAGGCATAGGTTTTCTTTACAAATAACCCCAAAAATACAGAAATTAAATCGAAGGATTTTTGTGTTGTTTAATTATTTCCACAACCGATTTCATTTGGATTATCTGCGGGAACAGCTCTTCGATAATCATTAAAAATTCAGGTTCAGATTTCAAGGCATTTTTAAGGTGAAATGCGCCCTTGTCGCTTTCGCTTAGCGTGTAGTACAGTCCAGAAAGACGGTATTCTATCTCGGCGTGCTCGGGGTAAAATTCCAAAGCTTGGTTAAAATTGTTTACCGCTGCTTCAAATTCGCCGAGGTTAATTAATATATCGCCGCGGGTTAACCACGATTCTATTTCGTAATTGCCTAACTCCAATGCTTTTCTAAAACCAACTTCAGCTTCTTCAAAAAGGTTTAACTTGTTGTTTATTTTAGCATAACGCTTCCAATAATGAACGTTTTCACCATCAATGCTTATTGCTTTTTCAATATAATATAACGCTTTTTGAAACTGCTTATTTTTTAAATAGAAATCGGTTATGGCAATCCAGCCCTTGTCTAAGAGCGAATCCTCGGCTACACATTTGGTGTAAAATTGAATCGCCATTTCGGTATTGCCCAATTTTTCGTAACATTTCCCCATTCGCAATAGCGCATAGGAGGTAGGATCGTCTAAGCCCAAAGTAATGCTATAACTATCTACCGCTTCGGTATATCTTTTTAGTTTTTCGAGTACGCGGCCCTTTTCTAGATATGCGCCAATAAAACGGTCGTCGCTAATAATGGCAAAATCGTAGGCGGCAAGCGCTTTTTTATAGTCTTTAAGCTCGTAATACATTTTACCAACTTGGTGCCAAGCAACTTCGCAATACGGATTTTTATTTAAGAAATCGTTTAAATAATTTATGGCAGCTTCGTATTCATCAAGAAATTCAAAACAATAGATTACGTTGTAAAGCGCCGAATAATCTTCTTCGTCTATTTCCAAACACTTTATAAAACATTGTTTTGCGTTTTGGTAATCTTCCAGAAAAAGATGTTCCATTCCCAATAAGGACAAAACATCGGCCTTGTCGTCTGTAATTTCTAAGGCTTGTTCCAAAAGAAGGATTGCCTCTTTGTGCTTATCGCGGCGCGAAAAGATATTTGCTTTTTGAATGTAAATTTCCTCATTGCCCTGCTCTAATAAGTGGAGCTCGTCCAATAATTCATCTGCGATGTCTAATTGGTTTTCAAAAATGTACATTTCAATTCTAAAAAGTTTCAGATTGGTGGAAGATGGATGCTGCTCCAATCCTAATTTGGTGGCTTTTTTAGCTAGTGCAATTTTGCCGTTTTCTAGGTAATGGTGCACTATCTCTTCAAATTCCTCTGAGTCGAAAAATAGAACGCTGTTGGTTTTCAACATGGATTCAAATCTTTCCAGCGAGAAGTTGTTATGCTCGTTTGAACTTAATTGCATACGCACGTTTTAACGGGTTTCTTCTATTTTAAAGATAATAATGTATAAATAAGTTCAATAGTTATGCCGTGTTTCTTGTTAACGTACTTATCAACAAAAACGAAGCTTGTAAAAGCTTATATATAAAGGCTTTATGTGTTTTTTATTGCTGTTTTACCGCGTTTAAAACCTCTGTCAGTATTTTACAGCCTTCCTCAATTTCGTCAATACTGATTGTGAGCGGTGGCGTAATACGGATGGCGCGGCCTTCAAAAAGCAGCCAAAAAAGAACCAATCCGCGATCTTTGCAGGCGAGGATTACTTCGCTGGCAATATCTGCAGTTTCAACCATTGCCGCAAGCATTAAACCTCTTCCACGCACTTCTTTTATCATGGGGTGTTTAAGCAATTTTCTGAAAAGCTTTTCCTTTTGAAGCGTTTGCGCAATAAGATCTGTTTCGGTAATTTCCTGAAGTGTTGCCAAAGCGGCAGCGGCAATTACGGGGTTTCCGCCAAAAGTAGTAATATGCCCCAATTTAGGATTGTCCTGTAGCAAGGCCATTACCGCTCGTGAAGCCGTAAATGCACCAATTGGTAGCCCACCGCCCATTCCTTTTCCCATTACCAATATGTCGGGCGTAATGCCAAAATGTTGAAAAGCAAATAGCTTTCCGGTTCGGCCAAAACCGGGCTGTATTTCATCTAAAATTAAAAGGGTGCCGGTTTTATCACATTGCTGCCGTACTTTTTTTAGAAAATCATTCTTGGGTTCAATAAAACCGGCACCGCCTTGAATGGTTTCCAAAATTATGGCTGCCGTTTTCTCGGTTATCTTTTGGATAGCTGCTTCGCTATTAAAATTTATAGCAAAACAATCTGGCACCAATGGTTTAAATGCATTTTTGCGTTCCTCAAAACCCATCACGCTCATCGAGCCCATAGTATTGCCGTGATATGCGTTGTTTGCGTACAAAATTTGCGTTCTTCCCGTGGCACGGCGCGCGAGCTTTAAAGCGCCCTCAATTGCCTCGGTACCACTGTTTACAAGGTATGTAGTGTCTAAACTCTTTGGGAGATTATCTGCGAGCAACTTTGCAAGGGCCACCGGTTGGTTCTGAATATACTCGCCATAAACCATAACATGCAAATATTTTTCAGCTTGTTCTTTTATTGCCGAAACAACTCGCGGATGGCAATGCCCCAATGTGCAAGCTGAAACGCCCGCAACAAAATCTAAGTGCTTTTTACCGGAAGTGTCATAAATATAACTCCCTACAGCATGCGAAATTTCCAACGCCAACGGATGGGGTGTAGTCTGCGCTTGGTATTTGTAGAAATCGTCTTTCATTTAATTGGGTGTCAGCTTTTGCATAATCGAAGCCTTCTTTGAGATTCTTGACTGGGCTCGAACGGACATTATTAATTAATGTTTGGTATAGAATCATTCCCCTTCTTTTGGATGGAATCCCGTTTCGCTTCGCTTTCCAAAGTTTCGGGTTTGGGATCGTCGGGTCTATTTTGCAAATCTTTCGGACTCAGTTTTGATTCCTCGGGAAGTTCAATTTCATCTTCTGGCAGCTCCTCAAAAAATTCACCTTCATCTTTCGGTAACGGTATTCCAGTTATCTTCGGAAGTACGGGTGCAGGTTTTCCCTTAAATAAATCTTCTACAGCAAATAATCGTTCATCGCCCCGCCATTGAAAGCCCGGAAGCAATCGTGCATTTTCGGGTAGCAGGGAGGGCGGATACACTTTTCCATCAGCTTTTTTTATAAACCTAATTCCGGTAATTTGCTGCTCTTCCAAATACATTTGAATGGAACTGGAAACTGTATTGTTTATACCTACCAATTCGTCTTTGTCGTTTCGCGAATAATAGATTACTTGTGTGTTTTTATTGATATTTACGGTATCTAATTCATTATTTGTGAATAGCCCAATAAGCCGCTCTCCCTTTACTTGATTAAAGCCCATACTGTCCTTTTGCACCAAAAATGCATTGTTGAATACTTTAAGCGTATCGAGTTTATCGGTAATGGTATCTGAAAGTAAATGAATGGTGTCGCCAGTCATTTGGTTTTCGCCGCTCCAAAGTACAGGATTTCGCAAAAGTTTGGTAATTCCGCGTTTTTCATTCACATAAATAGAATCGCATTTTCCACTGGTTGGGTCGTCGCCAGCTTTCCCGGGTTTAAAAAGACGAGCGCGATAAAACCCTCTTAAAATTCTATTGTCCGGCTTACCGGTAACCCGCAAGGTATCTGCATGTACATAAATGGAATCTGTATCGCGTACCGTTATCGCTACAGCGCGTTTGGTAATAAAAACGGAGTCCTTTTCGCGGAAAACTTCTGCGTAATGCCCGCGGATTACACTTTTGTTGATAGTGTCTAACACGCGAATGTTATTGGTGGCAGAAGCAAAATTTTTATTGCGGTCAAAATAAATACTATCGCCGTACAAGGTTCGGTTCTCGTAATCTACTTTTGAATTTTTTACAAAATAACCCGTATCCCCACGCGTGTCGTAATATCCGCGTTCACAGTAAACAGTGCTAGTTTCGCTTACAATTGTGGAAGGGCCGTAAAGATACGCAGCTCCAGACTCCGAATAAAAATCTAATTGATTGCTGTTTACGGTATATTTCGGATTAACAATTTTTACATTTTGAAGGAATTGATATTTTTTACTTTCAGCAAAATACCTACCCGATCTACTTGTTAACACGCTGGCAGTATCCTGTACCGTGCCGCCGGTTCTGTAATAAGCCTGTTGTTTTATTCGGTCAAAATAGAGAGTATCTGTTTTTAATGTGGTTTTTGGCTCGGTTAAAACTACATCGCCAGTAGCGAATGCAAACTGTGTATTTCCGTTGTATTCGGCGTATTTGCTGTTCATAGACACCGTGTCGCCTTGACTTATACGCACGTCGCCATAAGCTTTTACAAAATTACTTTTTAAGTAAACAAACGCTTGGTCGCACCACATTTCTACCCCTTCGTGCACAATATAAACTTGGCCTGTCTCGTCTTTGGTATAAATAGCCGCGTCGGGAAATTCTGGTCGTAATTCCAGATAACCGGATTGTATATCTACCTTTTGTTTTTCCTGGGCAGTAAGGGTGGCTCCATATCCGAAAAGAAGAAAAAAAAGAAAAAAACTATATATCGAATTTACTCTCAAATAATATTATGTTTAAAATCCCAAGTTTCAAATCCCAAATCCCAAATTTCAAATCCCAAGATTTTCATCCTAGCGCAGTCGAAGGGCTAAATCTCAACCTAAAACCTCCAGCTTAATCCCGATGAATAGTCTGTTTTCTATCTGGCCCAACGGAAACTATTTTAATAGGCACTTCCAGTTCTTTTTCCAGGAAATCGATATAATCATTTAAAGCTTGTGGCATTTGTGAAGCGTCAGTCATTTGGGTTAAATCTGCATGCCAGCCTTTCATTTCGGTGTAAACCGGCGTAACATTTTCGGCTTCAATATTATATGGAAAATGATGAATGGTTTCACCATTATAATTATAAGCGGTACATACTTTTAGGGTTTCAAAACCACTTAAAACGTCGCCTTTCATCATTATTAACTGGGTTACTCCATTTACCTGCACCGCATAGCGTAGTGCTACCAAATCTAACCAGCCACAGCGTCTCGGACGCCCTGTGGTTGCGCCAAACTCATTCCCGATACGGCCCATGGATTCGCCAACTTCATCAAAAAGTTCAGTAGGGAAGGGGCCACTACCCACGCGGGTTGTGTATGCTTTAAATATTCCAAAAACTTCCTTTATTTTACCCGGTGCTACCCCTAAGCCTGTACAGGCTCCGGCAGCTGTGGTATTGGATGAGGTAACAAAAGGATAGGTTCCAAAATCTATATCGAGCAACGAACCTTGAGCGCCTTCGGCAAGAATTGTTTTACCTTCCTTTTGTGCTTGATGAAGGTATTCTTCACTATCAATAAATGTTAGGTTTTTTAAGACTTCAACAGCCTTAAAGAATTCGGCTTCAAGATCGGCTAAATCGTACTGCACATCTACATTGTAAAAACCAATCATCGCTTCGTGCTTATCGGCCAAAGCTCTATATTTTTCTTGCCAGTTTTCCAATTCCAGATCGCCTACCCGTATTCCGTTTCTACCTGTTTTGTCCATATAGGTAGGGCCAATTCCCTTTAAAGTAGAGCCTATTTTTGCCTTTCCTTTTGAAGCTTCGGAAGCCGCATCCAACAAGCGGTGAGTGGGTAATATAAGATGTGCTTTTCGCGAAATAAGTAAGCTCTTTTTAAGGTCTAGATTAAATTTCGCGAGATTGTCTAATTCCCTTTTAAAAATTACCGGATCAATTACAACCCCGTTGCCGACCAAATTGATGGTGCCTTCGTGAAAAATTCCACTCGGGATGGTGTGCAACACGTGTTTATGACCGTCAAATTCCAGTGTATGCCCAGCATTTGGTCCGCCCTGAAAACGTGCAATTATATTGTAGTTTTTTGTTAGAACATCGACAATTTTTCCTTTGCCTTCGTCGCCCCATTGTAGTCCAAGTAGTAAGTCTACTGCCATAATTTTTTATTGATTGTTCCCGTCATCGGATGTGGCGGGCGTTTTTTTAGTTCCGTAGAAATATAGTGAATGGTTTGTTATTTCAATATTAAAAACCTCTTCAATTGTTTTTTTGATGCTGTGGATGCGCGGGTCGCAAAACTCAATTACCTCGCCATCTGTAAGGATAACATGATCGTGATTGCGATCAAAATACGACTTTTCGTAATGAGCTTGGTTTTGGCCAAATTGATGCTTGCGTACCAAGCCGCACTCTAATAGTAATTCAATGGTATTGTAAAGCGTGGCACGGCTAACGCGGTAATTTTTATTCTTCATATTTATGTACAGCGACTCAATATCGAAATGGTCGTCGTGGTCGTAAATTTCTTGTAGAATAGCGTAGCGTTCAGGCGTTTTTCGGTGTCCCTTATCTTCGAGAAAACCGGTGAAAACATTCTTTACAATGGCCTGATTTGTTATGTCTGTTTTTGAACTCATAATTAAGTTTGCAAAGTTACTCAAATTTTAGATGTGGCATTGGCGAAATGATAGAAAATGAAAGTCATCCGTGAAATGGACCTAACCTTCACCCGACAACCCACAACCTCCAACCGATAACCGTCAACCCACAACCCACAACCGTCAACCGTCAACCGACAACCGACAACTGACAACCGTCACCCGACAACCGTCACCCGACAATTAAATTCGCGTAACCTTATCAATTCCATTAATTTTTTTAATGTTTTCAACAAGATTGTTTAGTATGGTTTTGTTTTTTACAACTACTACAATTTTACCTGTGAAAACCCCGTCGTTACTGTCAAAATGAACACTCTTCATATCTATGTGCAGGTTGTTCGAAATTACTTTTGTCACTTCGTTTACCAACCCAATGGTATCAATACCGCTTATGGTTAAAACTGCTTTAAATTCGCGTTGGGTGCTGTCAATCCATTTGGCAGGCATAATGCGATAGCTGTAATTGCTCTGTAATTGCAATGCGTTAGGGCAATTGGTTTTATGAATTTTAATACCTTCATTAACGGTTACAAAGCCGAAAACATTATCGCCCGGAATTGGGTTACAACAGTTCGCTATTTTATAATCCAGCTTATCTTCGTTTTTGCCAAAAACAAGTTGGTCAAATTTTTCGGTAATTTCCTCCTTATTAACATCTTCGGGCTTCTCTGGCTTGCGTATCCTATTTTTAAAGAAGCTAATAAATGCATTGCTTCGCGAAGCTGCAAAATCCTTCAGTTTCGGGTTGTCAATAATACCTGCCCCTACGCGGTAGTACAAGTCTAAACTCGTTTTTACCTTAAAGAAAACAACTAGTTGATTTAAGGTGTGTTCGTCTAAATTTATCTTTAAGGATTTTAATTTGCGCGCTAATATTATTTTTCCTTCTTCGGCAAGTTGTTTCTTTTCGTCTTTTAATGAAGATTTAATCTTGGAACGGGCGCGACCCGTAGTGGCATAATTTAGCCAGTTGGCCGTTGGCTTAGAGCTTTCGGAGGTTATAACTTCTACTTGATCGCCGCTTTTAAGTTCGTGGCTTAGCGGCACTAATTTTCCGTTTACTTTTGTGCCACGGGTGTGCATTCCTATTTCGGTGTGAATGTGGAATGCGAAATCCAAACCAGTTGCTCCTTTTGGAAGGGAATACAAATCGCCCTTTGGTGAAAACACGAAGATTTCCTTTGCATAGAGATTCAGTTTAAATTCCTCCACAAAATCCACCGCGCTGATTTCTGAATTCTCTAAGGTTTCCTGTAATTTGTTTAACCAATTTTCAAGACCTCCGTCGTCTTTTTCCTTGTTTTTGTATTTGTAGTGAGCAGCAAAACCTTTTTCGGCAATTTCATTCATTCGTTCACTGCGAATCTGTACTTCTACCCAGCGTCCTTTTGGCCCCATAACGGTAATGTGCAGTGCCTCGTAACCAGTAGATTTGGGTGAGGAAATCCAATCGCGCAAACGAATAGGGTTGGGGCGAAAATGATCTGTAACGATAGAATATATTTTCCAAGCAAAGAACTTTTCGTTTTCGGGGGCGCTTTTATAAATAATCCGAACGGCGAACTTGTCGTAAACCTCGTCAAAACTCACATTTTGAGCCAGCATTTTCCTTCGGATTGAAAAGATAGACTTTGGCCTACCTTTAATTTCGTATTCTAAATTTTCGGCGTCCAAAGTGTTTTTAATCACTTTTGTAAATGCTTCAATATATGCGTCCTGTTCTTCTTTGCTTTCCTTTATTCTTCCTAAAATATCTGCATAAACTTCGGGTTCGGTAAACTTTAAGCCTAAATCCTCCAATTCAGATTTTATGTTATAAAGCCCTATCCGGTGGGCTAGGGGAGCATAAATATAAAGCGTTTCCGAAGCTATTTTTTGCTGTTTATCCCGCGGCATGCTTTCCATGGTTTGCATATTGTGCAACCTATCTGCAATTTTTATGATAATTACGCGAATGTCTTCATTTAACGTAAGAAGCATTTTCCGAAAGTTTTCGGCTTGCATAGAAACATCTTCGGCCATGTTTATATGTGCAATCTTAGTGAGGCCGTCTACAATTCGTGCTACCACCACGCCAAACATTCGTTCTATGTCGTCTAGGTTGTAATCGGTGTCCTCCACCACATCGTGCAAAAGGGCAGCTGCAATAGATGTAGCGTCTAATCCAATCTCCGAAGCAACGATTTTAGCGACCGCAATGGGGTGAAAAATATAAGCCTCGCCACTTTTGCGGCGCTGGTCTTTATGGGCATCTACAGCCAAGTCAAAAGCACTGCGAATCAGTTTTTTATCCTCTTTTGTGAGGGTTCTGTAACTAATTTTCAGCAACTGTTTGTATTGCTTTGCGAGCTCCTTTTTCTCTTCTTCTATTGCGGCTTCTGTCATAAACCTAAATGTACTGATAACTAATTTAATTGGCAAGAAAATTATCGCGACGCCTTAAAATACCCAGATTCGTAAAAGCACGGCTAATTCTTCAACTGAAAAGAGAAATGATAGCGGTACGCATGATTTAATCGTGAGTTATAGGATTGTTTTACCGCTCTAATAGTTTGTTCGAAACTTTATAAGTAGCCGAATATGTAAGCTCAGCCTGCGAAGTTTTAAAAGTTAAATACGCTTTATTATACCATCTTGGGTCGGTGGCTTTTTTCTTAAAATCGGTATGTGCAGCAGTTGTGTGCATTTTATTTTGCTCCCAAGTTTCAATAGTGTAAACGCCAATTCCGAAGTAGGCAACACGCTCAAGAACAATTTTGAAATCGGCTTCAGAAAATCGATGCACATCCACATCGTCGTTGTTCAGGTTTTCTAAATCTACAAAAATGTTCTTTTCTAAAAACTCTGATTGTTCCATATGCTAACGGTTGTGTTGTTTTTATAATTGCTAATTAAATGTAAAACTAGCATTCTTTAAATAAAATAAGAGGTTGAATTAATGGCTTATTCCAAAACAATTTTTTTAACTACCCGATAATTTTCGGACTGAAATATTCCGAAGTAAATTCCTCTTTTTAAACCAGATATGCTAATGTAGTTGGTTGAATTGTTTAAGGGGTTGTTATAAACCATCTTTCCCAATACATCAAATACGGTAAGCTCAATTTTTTCCGCTGGAAGTGCGCTAAATGAAACCGTAAATTGGCCCTTGGAAGGATTGGGAAAAATAACAATATTTTTAGTAAAGTCATTTTCAAAAACACCTAACGGTTCGCGTCCCAACGCAAAATGTAGAGCCGATCCCAAAGCTCCTTTGGTTACTTCAAAAACGTAATTGAGATCCATGTTTTCAATAACATCGTCTGGAGTATGCGGATAAGGCGATTCATTTGCTTCGTATAAACCGGTAATTATTTCACCATTATTTTCAAATGGCACATAGTCTGATCCGTATGCGTTTGAAATTGTAGTTTGCAAACTTGAATAAAGCCCAAAGCAGTTAGCCATTTCTTGAGTGGCCTGCGCAGATGCAGCATTGTTTGAGTTAGGCGCACTTTCGTCGCGTTCGCAAACAATTGTATTGTTGTTCATACCGGCAACACCTCCTACTTCATCTATGTTTAAAACCAATTTTATATCTAGATTTTCTGGTATTACAGTGTTGTTTACATAGTACTCACTGCCAATTAAACCTTCTTCCTCGCCGCTAAAGTGAATAAATTTGATGGAGTATTCGGTATCTACGTTTTTTAGCAGTCTTGCCAATTCTAATAAAAGTACCGTGCCACTGCCATTATCATTGGCACCAGGGCCATTTAGGGTGTCGTAATGGCCGTCTAGTATTAAAAAGGTATTTGGGTAAACGCTCCCTGTTTTTGTAACAATTATATTTGATGTTACCTGGCCGTAAACGGTAAAGGGTTGCGTTTCAATGTCGGTATATCCCAAGGTTTGGTATCTGTTAATTATCCAGTCCTTCGCATTTTCAATAGCATTGGTTCCGGGCTCTTTAACGCCAAAATTGACCAAAGTTGTAAGGTCGTTACTTAAGTTGGCGGCTGATACGTTTTCAGCAATTTCGTTGTAAAAGGAGTTAAAAACCTGTGCCTTGCTAACCGAAATTGAAAAAACCAGAAGACAAAAAGTTAAGCGGAATGCAAATTTCATTTTAAATTATTTTTTGCGAAAGTATTTCTTTTTCAGTTAAAACTGAACCGGGATGTCTGTTTTTCTGGAAGATAATTTAAAATATGCATAAAGTTATACGCCGTTTGCAAACTTTTTTTAAGTTCGCTAATTCTGGATGGCAGCAATTTCACGGTTGCGTTGGGTGCCGGTTACTTTATTTTGGTAAAATAGAAGTCGGTTATATCGCTTAAAAGCAGATGTCCTTCTTCATTTACCGCATAAGACGTGGTTTTAATGTCGCCATTAAAATCTAGGGTTAGGGTGCTGTCATCCATAGTCCATTCAAAAGTCATTGCGCTGGAAATTCCTTGGGTGCTGTTTCCTTCGCGCTGAAATCTAATGCCGCTATTGTTGGAGTGAAAAGTTAATTTGTACTCAAATTCATCGTTAAAATCGCTACGACGCCATTCCCCTATTAAATCTACGGTTTGCTTTTCGTCTTTTGGATCGTCATTACACGCTATTACGGAAATTGCAACAATTATAAGAAGACTTAAGTTAAGTAATTTAAAAATTTTCATGCCGTGTTTTTTCGAAATTACCATACTGCTTTAATGGGTTTTTACTTTTTTTCAAATGTAATCAAAAGACATTGTTTTTTTAGATTTATTTTTAGAATTCAGTATCGCTATGTTATTCTTTTATGAAATATAATTCCAAATATTCCGATATTTCACAAGCTGTGCATAGGTGTTCTTTATAGGAATATTTTCCGTGGAAGTGAGGTTGGGGTCTGCTTTTAAGATTTGGGCGGCATAGCTTCGGGCTATTTTTAATATCTCTGAATCTTTTACAATATCTGCAATGCGAAGGTTTAATACGCCGCTTTGCTGGGTGCCCATAATATCGCCGGGGCCGCGTAGTTTTAAATCTACTTCGGCAATTTCAAATCCGTCGCTGGTACGCACCATGGTGGCCAAACGGGTTTTTGCGTCTGCCGAAAGTTTGTGGCTGGTCATTAAGATACAGTAGCTCTGTTCCGCACCGCGACCCACACGACCACGCAACTGATGCAATTGCGAAAGCCCGAAACGTTCCGCGCTTTCAATAATCATTACACTGGCATTTGGTACATTCACGCCAACTTCAATTACCGTGGTGGCGACCATAATATGGGTTTCGCCTTTTATAAATCGGTTCATTTCGTATTCCTTGTCGGCAGGTTTCATCTGTCCATGCACAATGGATACTTGATACTTCGGCTGTGGAAATTCGCGCACAATACTTTCGTACCCGTCCATCAAATCCTTGTAATCCATTGTTTCGCTTTCCTGTATTAAGGGATACACAATATACACCTGCCGGCCCTTGTTAATTTCATCCTTTATAAAGCGAAAAACCTTTAGTCTATTTGCATCAAAACGGTGTACGGTTTTAATGTCTTTTCTGCCCGGCGGAAGCTCGTCAATTACACTAATATCCAGGTCGCCATAAACGCTCATGGCGAGGGTGCGGGGGATGGGGGTAGCGGTCATAACGAGGATGTGTGGGGGAATAGCCCCAGCCCCTCCAACCTCCACGGAGGGGAGGCTTTTCAAAGCAGTATCTATTTTTTTTAACGAGGCATCGATATTGCCTATTATTTCTTCATTTGTGAACCGTAGTACTTTAAACTTCAGTTCTTTTAAAATTTGCGTTCTTAGTTCATCAGCTTCTTTTTGTTGTGGGTGGTTGTGATAGCCTCCATCTACTTCAATTATCAGCTTTTTTTCGAGACAGACAAAATCGACAATAAACTCATCAATAATATGTTGTCGTCTAAATTTATAATCAAGTTTTTTGGTCCGTAAACAATCCCATAAAATTGCTTCTGCTTGGGTTGGTTGCTTCTTGTTTTTTTGCTGAAGCTCTTTCAGCAAGTTATAAGTAGATGACCTAGCTGTCATGTACTTTTTACGCACCCTAGCTGCTTCCTCCCTCAGGGAGGATTGAGGTGGGCCTCCCTTATGCCATAATTTACTTCTTTGTTCAACTCCAAAACGGTGTTGCTCATCCACAATTGCAAGCCCTAAATTTTTGAATTTCACCTTTTCTTCCAATAGGGCGTGAGTGCCAATTAAGATGTTTAATTCGCCGTTTTCCAATTTTTCATGAATATCTCTTCTCTTTGAAGTTTTAGTTGAACCAGTTAAAAGTTCTATACTGGTATTGAGGTTTTTACATAAATCAATTAAACCGTTATAATGCTGGACTGACAAAATTTCAGTAGGCGCCATTAAACAGGCTTGAAAACCATTGTCAATAGCTATTAACATTGACATGAGCGCTACAATTGTTTTGCCAGAACCCACATCGCCCTGCAAAAGTCTATTCATTTGCGCATGGCTACCCAAATCATTGCGAATTTCTTTAACAACTCGCTTCTGCGCATTGGTTAAATTAAAGGGTAAATGTTCTTTGTAAAAAGTATTAAAATTATGCCCTATTTTATCGAAAGTATGGCCCTTGATTTTTGATTTATGGATGAGGTTTTTCCGAATTAATTGCAGTTGAATATAGAATAATTCTTCAAACTTTAATCGGTATTGTGCCCGTGCTAAATGCGCCTGACTTTTTGGAAAATGTATATTGAAAAGTGCTTCCTTTTTCGACACCAATTTTAGCTGTTCCAAAAGTGTTTTTGCAAGTGTTTCGGCGAAGGCATTTTTGCTCTCTAAAAACAGTTGTTGCATCAATCCGTTTATCACTCTATTTGTAATCCCACTATTGCTTAATTTTTCGGTTGAAGGATAAACGGGCTGCATGGCAGAACGAATGCTTTTTTCATGTGCCTCCAGCAATTCCATTTCGGGATGGGGCATGGAAAAACTACCGTTGAAATAATTGGTCTTTCCGAAAACTACATACGGAACGTTGAGCTTTAAATTGTCGCGAATCCATTTTTGACCACGGAACCAAACCAATTCCATGCTGCCTGTTTCATCAATAAAAGTTGCAACCAATCGCTTTCCTCTTTTCTGTTCCACACTTTTTATGTGGGTAATCTTTCCCACAATTTGCACCTCGGCATTGGTTTGTTGCAATTGACCAATTTTGTAGTATTGCGTTCGGTCCAAATATCTATTCGGAAAAAGATTCAGCAAATCCTGAAAGGTATGAATGCCCAATTCTTTTTTTAGCAAATCGGCCCTATTCGGTCCTACGCCTTTTAAATAATCTATTGGGGTTTGTAAAAAATTATTATTCATAAATTTGGCTTGCAATTTTCTCCAAATAAAATCGCGCTAATTGCAACTAATGTACTTAAAAAGATATATTTGTTAAAACATTGGCTAATTTAAACATTCCAATTCACCCAAAGTCCATCGTAAAAACATAAACTATTTCAGGAAGTCTATTTGGACCTTGCAACTTCCTAAAAATCAAACCTTATTTAAAGATGAAAAAAAACTACTTTCTTTTTGCTTTAACGCTTTTGCTCCAAATGTCGGTATTTGCGGCAGCGCTAAGTACTCCGGAACTAACAACCAGGCTAACGGAAGATTATCCCCTCGAAATGCCCGTTTTAAAACCGTACCCAATTTATATGAATGCATCGGTAGATTTGCCTGATAGCATTTCGGAAGTGATTGTAAACATTAATGGCACAGATTACCCCGCAGTGGCTGAAACAGGGTTTTATTATTATTTATGGACTCCCGCTAATTACGGAGCGCATACAATTGTAATTACCGCGAAAACTACTAACGGCGATGAAGCTACACTAACGCGAAATATTACCGTGAATGAAACTTCAACAACCCAAGTAGTGCGAAGTTTGGAAGATGTAGTAATTGAATTTACCGGTCAAAACGACCGTTGGTACTACGGAATGCACACCTTTCCGCAATTTGTTGGCGCATACAACGATTTAAATGCTTTTTTAGAAGTTGAATGTCCAAATATTTCAGGTGGTTGCGACGACTGGGATCGTTGGGCCTTTATAGATGTAAAGGCACCGGACGGCAATTGGATTCAGCTTATTAGATACATCACACCTTTTGGAGTAGGGTGCAATCACCAATTGAATATTACTGATTATTCGTCTCTGCTGCAAGGTGAAGTAGAAATACGCGTGTTTATTGATACGTGGGGCACTGGTGGCTGGCAGCTTACCTTAGACACAGAATATACCGCTGGCGCGCCTCAATACGCTTACAGCAATGTAGTAGAGGTTTGGGACGACGGTTACGCCTTTGGCGATCCTGCAAACTTGCAACCTGTTGAAACGTTTAGTGTAGCTATTCCTGCGCAGGTTGAAGCTTCGCATTTGCGTGTTTCTAACACGGGTCATGGCTGGGGCGCTAACAATACTGCAAATGCAGCAGAGTTTTTTAATGCATATCACTACTTTGATATTGATGGGGTTGAAACCTTTGAGCAGCATCTTTTTAACTCCTGTAATCCCAATCCGGATAACTGTACGGGCCAGCAGGGAACGTGGCAGTACAACCGTTCGGGATGGTGCCCGGGAGCAATTTCGCCACCACATATTTACGATTTTACACAGTATGCAGGAACTACATTTAATTTAGATTACCGCTTTCACCCATCGTATCAGGATTTTTGTCACCCAAACAATCCCGATTGTGTTTCGGGACAAACTTGCCCCGATTGTAACGATGGCTATAACCCAATTTATTATGTAGATACACACATAATTAACCAAAGTAACAACCCAATGGTTTACGGCAACATTTTGGGTGTGAACAGCATAGACAATACCCAGATTTACGATATTTCTGTATTTCCGAATCCTTCAAATGGAATATTTCACATAAAAACCAAGTATCCTGAAACCATTTCACGATTGACCATTAATACTGTTGATGGCAAATCTGTAAAGGCTTATTACTTTAATTCGGTTGCCGAATTAAACAATTATTCTTTCGATGTTTCTAACTTATCAAGCGGTGTTTACTTCATCAATCTTGAAAATAGTTACGGTACCGGCGTTAAAAGGATTATATTAGAATAGAAATATATTTCACAGACTTTTAAAAAGGTTATTTTTGAATATCAAGAATAACCTTTTTTTATGCTTTATTTTTTGAAATTAAACGCGACTAAGTTGCAGCGAAGATTTTCGGCAATACTATTTCTGCTAGTTCTTGTGTCTGCAACAAACTCAAGATTGCAAGCGCAACAAACAGCGGTTGTAGATTTTTTAAAGATTGATGCTTCCATCGGTACGGATGCTGCTGAAAAGAAAGTTGAAGGAAGATTTCTTGCCACCTTTAAGGTTTTAAAAGAAACAGACTCCATTTTTATGGATGCCGTACAAATTCAATTAAACGATATAAACTCTAAAGATTTCAGTATAACTTCCACAGAAAATAAGGTTTGGTTTATTGGTGATTTTAAAGTAGATAAAACATACAAAGCAGATTTTTGGTACGAAATGAAGCCGAAACAAACGCTGTATTTTTTTGAAGACCAGATTTGGACGCAGGGCCAGGGAAAGTACACTTCGCATTGGTTGCCAAGCATTGACGATGTAAACGATAAAATTGAGTTCGATTTACAACTTTTGGCACCAAGTGATAAAGTGGTAATTGCCAATGGAAAATTAATAGATGTACAAAAAATACACGAAATTAATGCTTGGCGTTTCAATATGAAAAACGCAATGTCCAGTTATTTGGTAGCCTTCGCAATTGGCGATTTCAACAAAAAAGAACTTCTTTCAAACTCTGGAATTCCTATTGAATTATACTTCAATCCGAAAGATTCACTTAAAGTTGAACCAACCTATCGTTACAGCAAACAAATTTTCGACTTTTTAGAAACGGAGATCGGCGTGCATTATCCGTGGCAAAACTACAAGCAAGTACCCGTACGCGATTTTCTGTATGCAGGAATGGAAAACACAACCGCCACCTTTTTTTCCGAAGCATTTATGGTGGATTCCACAGGTTATAGCGATAGAAATTACGTAAACGTAAACGCCCACGAATTGGCGCATCAATGGTTTGGGAATTTGGTGACCGCATCGGCAAACGAGCATCATTGGCTGCAGGAAGGGTTTGCAACCTATTACGCGCTGCTGGCGGAAAGAGACGTTTTTGGCGATGATTATTATTACTGGCAATTGTACCAAACCGCAGAGCAGTTAAAGGCAATGAGCGACGAGGGCAAAGGTGAATCGCTACTAAATCCGAAAGCCAGCTCGCTTACCTTTTATCAAAAAGGGGCGTGGGCACTCCATATTTTAAAAGAATTGATTGGTGAAGAAGCGTTTAAACTAGCTGTAGCAAATTATCTTTTAAAATACCAGTTTACCAACGTTACCACCGAAGATTTTTTGGAGGAAGTGCGCGCTGCTACCTTTGTTGATATTACCCAATGGGAAGAAAATTGGTTGTATCAATCGGCTTTTCAAAGTGAAGATGCCTATCAAGCTTTGTTGAAATCGCCTTTTATAAAAAACTATTTTGAAATTTCTGCGCTTCGGGCAATGCCTATTTCAGCTAAGAAATTGCAGTTAAAAACAGCACTTACCTTTCCAAATGATTTTATTGGGCAGGAAGCCGTGTATCAATTGCTGGACGAACCGCTTTCTGAAACGCTTCCGTTGTATAAAGCTGCTTTTAACAGCAATAATCTATATGTTCGGCAGGCTATTTCACTTTCGCTCCAAACCATTCCGAAGGAGCTTCAAACCGAATACGAAAGTTTGTTAAAAGATGAATCTTATGTTACCAATGAAACGGCACTATATAACTTGTGGATGCAATTTCCCGATAAAAGAGTAGATTATCTTAACCAAACAAAAGGTGTTGAAGGTTTTCAAAATAAAAATATTAGGCAGTTGTGGCTTGCCTTGGCATTGATTACAGAAGGATATGAAACTTTAAAAAAGGAAGAGTTTTTAATTGAATTAAAAAAATATTCCTCCCCAACCTATAGTTTTGAAATTCGTGAAAAAGCATTTAATTATATAAACGAGCTTCAATTGTGGGATTTAGAAACACTTAAAAATTTGGTTGAAGCAACTGTGCACCCCACTTGGCGTTTTGCAAAAACTTCCAAAGAATTGTTGGGGGAGCTGCTTCAAAATGAAAAATATCACAATCAAATTAAAATTTTGGGCAAACAGGTTTCAGAAAAAGCGGCAAATTATTTAAATTCAATGATAAAGGAATGAGAGCGTTGGTAATATCAGGAGGAGGGAGTAAGGGCGCCTTTGCAGGGGGCGTGGCGCAGTATTTAATTCAAAAACTAAATTATAAATACGATCTTTTTGTTGGCACATCTACGGGTAGTTTGCTTATATCGCACTTAGCGCTGGACAAGGTGGAAAAAATAAAAAACGTATATACTTCGGTAAACCAAAAGAGCATTTTTAGCAGTTGCCCATTTGTGGTAAAGAAAGATAAATTTGGCGGAAAACAAATTGGTATTGACCACCTAACGGTACTTCGAAATTTTATTAAAGGCAAAAAGACTTTTGGTGAAAGTTTAAATTTGAGAAAACTGATAGGAAAAACAGTAACCGAAGAAGAATTCAATATTTTAAAGTCTTCTGAGAAAGAAGTAGTTGTAACGGTTTCGAACCTATCGCTAAATCAAGTAGAATACAAATCGGTTAACGATTTTGAATACGCAGATTTTTTAGATTGGATTTGGATTTCTTCAAATTACACCCCTTTTATGAGTCTTGTAAAAAAAGACGGTTGCGAATATGCCGACGGCGGTTTTGGGAGTATGGTGCCAATTGAAGAAGCCATAAATCGCGGAGCTACTGCCATAGATGTAATTATTTTGGAAACGGAGATTACCTACTACAATCGCTTGCCTTCTAAAAATGTGTTTTCGCTCCTCACTAATATGCACAATTATATGGCAGACCGTATTGAAAAACAAAATATTAGAATTGGAAAATTTGTGGCTACTAACAAAGATGTAATAATAAACCTCTATTATACCCCAACGGTATTAACGACCAATTCGTTAATATTCGACAAGAATATGATGACCAAATGGTGGGAGTTGGGCTACCAATACGCCGACCATAAAAACAATGAGTTAAACGAAATACGTACTCTCGACGATTAGTTTGTGGAAAATTATTTAAAAAAGTTCGCTAACTTCTTTTTTTACAAAGGCCATGGCTTTTTGCGAGGGCGAAATTTCCTCCATAAAATGCTGTAATAACCATTCGCGCATTTTATCTACATCGCTGTTTTTTTCATTCATCGCAGCCTGACGGATAATGTGAATTGTCGCGTTTTTAGCAGCATTTATCAAATTCCAACATTCTGGCGTAATATATATTTGTTGGGTTAAATTATGGTCGTATTCCTGTTCAATATTTTTTACCAACAAGCTTTCATAATCGTCCTTTGCATCGGAAAAAGGCTTTACGCGAATTAGCAACTTTTTAGGGTCAATGCGTTCTAAAAATAGGGTTATGCGCTCGTAGGCCTGAAGTCTAAGAGGCAATACTTGCTTTTGGGCTTCTTTCTGAATTAAATACCTTCTTCGGCCTTCTTCATTGGCCGTATGGCCCTTAAAAAAAAAGTAGGCGATTAACCCTACAACAATTGCTGGTAAAAGGTAGACTACATAGCTAATAACTTGGGTTGCTTCTTCCATTTTATTTTTAAATTAGCAACAAACTTAAGTTGTTTGCGGCACTTTGGCAAAACAGTTTACAAAAATATCAATACCTAACTTTGTTTTCTTTCTTCATTGCCTTTACTTCTTTTTTAGCTTCTTTTTCGTGGAAATTACCTCCTAAGAATTCGCATTGAGAAAGTGCCTTCATACTTTCAAAGGGCACCGCGCACTTATGATACATGAACGATTGCGATAAGGTTTTAATTAAGTTTTTATCACCGACGGTCAAATCTACATCGTCCATCGTAAATTGGCAGGGATGTTCGTAGCCGCAGGCGTGGGTCATTTCTAACAATTCCTTACTAAAGTTCTTAAAATAGAAATGTGCCCGCACAGATTTGTCTTCTATATTTATACCGCGCTGTAGCCACTTGTTTTGCGTGGCAACTCCACTGGGGCATTTATTGGTGTGGCACAGCTGCGCTTGAATACAGCCAATGCTCATCATTGCTTCGCGGGCTACATTTATTAAATCTACCCCCATGGAAAATGCCATGGCAGCTTTTGCGGGAAAGCCTAATTTGCCACTTCCTATAAAAACTATTTGTTGGCAGATATCGTGCTTTTTAAAAATTTTATAAATTTCTGCAAAGCCGAAAAGCCACGGAAGCGAAACGTGATCTGCAAAACTTGGTGGCGAGGCTCCGGTACCGCCTTCACCGCCGTCAATAGTTATAAAATCTGGTCCTTTGCCAGTTTCTTTCATAATTTTTGCCAACTGTTCCCATTCGCCTAAACGACCTACAGCCGATTTAATACCAACCGGCAAGCCCGTTGCTTCTGCGATACTCTCTATAAACTCAACCATGCTTTTAACGTCAGTAAAGGCCGAATGGTTTGGCGGAGAAAGCACATCTTTGCCCAAGGGTACGTGCCTAATATCTGCAATTTCCTGTGTAATTTTTGAACCCGGTAAAACGCCTCCTTTACCAGGTTTTGCACCTTGTGAAAGTTTTACTTCAATGGCTCGTACTTGTGGATTGCTATTGACGAGTTTTACTATTTTTTCCATGGAAAAATTTCCATCTTCATCACGTACACCAAAGTATCCAGTTCCAAAATGGAAAACAACATCGGCCCCAGTTTTATGATAGGGAGAAAGTCCGCCCTCACCTGTGTTATGGTAAGCGTAGGCCATGGCGCAACCTTTGTTTAAAGACTCTACGGCGCGGGCCGAAAGGGAACCAAAACTCATAGCTGAAACATTAATAATTGATGCTGGACGATACGGTCTGCGGCGTTTATGGAATTCGCCCATAACTTTAGCACAGGGTAAAAAATAAGGGTTTTTATAGTTGGGATTATGTTTTTCAACTTTAAATGGAAGCATGGAGTTATTTATGAAAATGTAGTTGGGTTCATAAATATCGCGATCGGTACCAAAGCCTTCGTAATTGTTCTCGTTTTTTGCCGAAGCGTAAATCCATCCGCGTTCAATACGGTTAAAAGGAAGTTCCTCGCGGTTGTTGGCTACAATATACTGCCTTAACTCGGGCCCAATACTTTCGAGCAAATACCGAATATGCCCAATTAGCGGAAAGTTATGGCTAATAGTATGCCGCTTATTAAAAAATATATCGCGAATTACAACAATCGCTAAAAAAAGTAGAACCCAACCCCACCAAGGAATTTGGGAAAGAAAAGACAAGATAGAATCCATTGCTAGTTTTTTTATAAAGATATTTAAAAATATATGTTTCTAGAGAATTGTTTGGAAGTAAAAATTAGCTTGGCAACAAAATATTTGTTTATAATTAATACCAAATCCTTTTTCGAGAATGTTTCATAATAGCTATTTTCACACCTTGAAGAAAATGAAGTTTTGGAAAAATATTTAGAACAACTTAACGAAGCTCAACTTGCGCCAGTACTGCAAAAAGAAGGTGCCATGATCGTAATTGCAGGCGCCGGATCTGGGAAAACACGAGTGCTAACTTTTCGTATCGCGTATTTAATGTCTAAAGGTGTGGACCCGTTCAATATTTTGGCATTAACTTTTACTAACAAAGCGGCCCGCGAAATGAAAAAGCGTATCTCGGAAATTGTAGGGGCGAGCGAAGCAAAAAACCTTTGGATGGGTACATTCCATAGTATTTTTGCAAAAATTCTTCGTTTTGAAGCAGATAAGTTGGGCTACCCTTCAAATTTCACCATTTACGATACGCAGGATTCACAAAGCGTTATTCGCGCGGTAATAAAGGAAATGCACCTCGATAAAGACGTGTATAAATACAAACAAGTTTACTCGCGTATTTCTTCGTATAAAAACAGCCTGATTACCGTAAAAGCATACTTTAATAATCCTGAATTGATGGAGGCCGATGCGATGGCCAAAATGCCGCGATTGGGCGATATTTACCAAGCCTATGTAGATAAATGCTTTAAAGCAGGTGCCATGGATTTTGACGATTTATTGTTAAAAACAAACGAACTGCTTACCCGTTTTCCCGAGGTTTTGGCAAAATATCAAAACCGTTTTCGCTATATTCTGGTAGATGAGTATCAAGATACAAACCACAGCCAATATTTAATAGTACGGGCACTATCAGATAAATTTCAAAATATTTGCGTGGTAGGCGATGATGCGCAAAGTATCTATGCTTTTCGTGGAGCGAATATCAACAACATTTTAAATTTTCAGAAAGATTACGACCAAGTAAAAGTGTTCCGTTTGGAGCAAAATTATCGTTCTACCAAAAACATTGTAAACGCGGCAAACAACGTAATTGAAAAAAATAAAACCAGACTCGACAAAGTGGTTTGGACTGCAAACGACGAGGGCAATAAAATACTCGTAAACCGTACCATGACCGATGGTGACGAAGGAAGGTTTGTAGCGAGTTCCATTTTTGAAAATAAGATGAACCATCAATTACACGATGGCGATTTTGCAGTGTTGTACCGAACCAACGCACAAAGTCGCGCCATTGAGGATGCACTGCGTAAAAAGGACATTCCGTATAGAATTTATGGGGGTCTGAGTTTTTACCAACGGAAAGAGATTAAAGATGTTTTGGCATACCTCCGATTGCTGTTAAATCCTAAAGATGAAGAAGCGCTAAAACGCGTTATTAATTATCCGGCTCGCGGTATTGGAGGCACCACTATGGAGCGATTGATTGTGGCATCAAATCATTACAATCGATCAATTTTTGAGGTGATGAAAAACATTGAGAAAATTGATTTAAAAATAAATTCGGGTACCAAATCTAAGTTACAGGATTTTGTAACGATGATAGAAAGTTTTCAGGTGTTAAACCAAAATTACGACGCTTTCACCATAACAGAACATGTGGCGAAAAAAACCGGTTTGCTCCAAGAACTTAAAAAAGACGGTACGCCAGAGGGTATTGCTCGCATAGAAAACATAGAGGAATTGCTAAACGGAATGCGCGATTTTGTAGAAGAGCAAAAAGAAATAGCCGATGCTACAGGATCGCTTGCCGAGTTTATGGAAGATGTAGCCCTGGCTACCGATTTGGATAACGACAAGGGCGATGCGGATCGCGTGGCCTTGATGACGGTGCATTTGGCCAAAGGCTTAGAGTTTCCATATGTATATATTGTCGGGATGGAGGAAGAATTGTTCCCAAGCGGAATGAGCATGAATACGCGAAGCGAGCTGGAAGAGGAGCGACGTTTGTTTTATGTAGCCCTTACCCGTGCCGAAAAACAAGCATATCTTACCTATACACAATCGCGCTATCGTTGGGGGAAATTAATAGACGCCGAACCCAGCCGTTTTATTGAGGAAATAGACGAAAGCTTTTTAGAATACTTAACGCCAATTACCGAAAATAGATATAAACCTCTTTTAGATGCCGATATTTTTGATGAAGTAGATCATAGCAAACTCAGATTAAAAAAACCAGTTGCAGGACGGGCTCCTACCGGTCCAACCGAGGAACAACTTCGAAAGTTGCGACGATTAAAACCTGTAGCCAGCGATACGGATAAAAATTTTAGTGCCAAAGACGCCAATTTAGAGGTAGGTACTATGGTAGAGCACGTGCGCTTCGGAAAAGGAAAAATCTTAAAAGTTGAAGGTGTAGGTGCAGACACAAAAGCTGAAATCGATTTTGAAAACGGCGGTTTAAAAAAATTACTGCTTCGCTTTGCAAAATTAAAAGTGTTGGATAATTAATTGCATTTACTGCGCAACCGCCAAATGCGTATCTATATACGTACTTATTTGCTCCTTCATATTTTCTATAGCCATTGGTGCCCAATCGCCATGGCCGCCTTCGTAAACCGTAAAATTATGATCTATTTGAAAAGCAATTAAAGCTGTGTTTAACGTGTTGCCATTTGTAAGTGGCACCAAAGGATCTTCACTTCCATAAAAAAGTAGGGTGGGACTACTATCAGCAGAGACGCGTAAAGCTGGACTTAAAACTTCCATATAATTTGTTCCCGAAGGGTACGCACTTTCATCCACCAAAGCAGCCATTAAAACAGGGAAGTTAGGGTTTTCGCTGTAAAATGGATCGGTAAAATCTGTAGGGCCAACAATATCGCCCACCATTTTAACTTGATCATCTGTATCGTACACATAATCGTACATCAGCGAGATATGCGCTCCCGCACTGGCGCCAATTAACGCAAATTCTGGCAATATCTGCAGTTCGTCTTTTTCTGAAGTTAGTTTGTTAATAACCGCATCAACATCTAAAAATTGATTTGGAAAGGCAGGAGTATCTGCATCGGCAAGTACATAGTTTATATTAACTATTGCATGGTTTGGATGCCGAAGTTTTATATACGGAATAAATAAATCCATATCGCTTTTATCGCCTTCAACCCAACCGCCGCCGTGAATTAATAGTATTACTTTAGTTTTAGATACAGATCTGTTTGCGGGTAAGTATAGATCGTATTTTTGTTGCGGGTCATTGCCATAGGAAACGTTTAAGGAAATTGTTTCGGTTAAAGTTTCGGCTTCATTGTTTTCACTGTCTTTTGAACAGGAAATAAAGCTATATTGAATTCCAAAAAAGAGAAGTAGTATAAAAAATTTTTTCATTGCGTGATTTTGCTTTGACGATAACGCCAAAAATCATATTTTATGCGAAGAACGATACCGGAAATTTTCTTTTTATAAAATTTCGAGTAATTTTAAATAAAATTAATTGCAATGGCAGAATTCATAAAAATCTACGAAGAAAATCCAAACCCGAAAGAAATAAAACGCGTTGTTAAAACACTTCGTGAGGGGGGCGTAATAATTTATCCCAGCGATACGGTTTATGCCTTGGGATGCGATATTAAAAATAACCGGGCAATGGAGCGAGTAGCCCAGCTGCGCGGGGTAAAGTTAGAGAAGGCAAACTTTTCCTTTGTATGCGAAAACTTGAGTAATTTAAGCGATTATGTAAAACAAATAGATACGCCGACCTTTAAATTATTAAAAAGAAACTTGCCTGGGCCGTACACATTTATTTTGCCCGGCAACAATAATTTGCCAACTGTATTTAAAAAGAAGAAGGAAGTGGGTATTCGCGTTCCCAATAATGCAATAACCTTAGCAATTGTTCGCGAATTGGGCAATCCCATAATTAGTACCTCTATTAAAGATGAAGATGAGGTAATAGAGTACACCACCGACCCTGAACTGATTTATGAAAAATGGGACAACCTAGTAGACGTAGTAATAGATGGCGGTTATGGCGGTAATATTGCTTCAACGGTTGTAGATTTAACGGGGCCTGAGCCAATAGTTGTACGAGAGGGTAAGGGAAGTTTGGAGCTCTAAATACCGGTATTCTGTTTTCTTTGAAATTCCAAAAGCAAGGATTGTGTTTGGTTGCGTAATTTGTTTTTAAAGAATGGCGTCCAACCAATTAAAAATCCTTTAAATCCCAAGGCTTGTTTAGACCAATTGTAAAGATTGAAACTATCCTTATGGTTTATAATTTTTCCGTCTTTCAATTTAAAGGTCGCATCAATTTTATTGTGTATTTTTCTACCTGTGCTACTAAAAGTATAAAAGGCTTCCCAATGCGCTTTTCCGGATTCTGAAGTACATACTATGTTAGTCGCTATAACTTGAAACCTTTTGTTCTGTTGGGATTTACAGAGCATACGCCACATGTTTTTGGCCTTTTCGCCTTGAATTTTGCCAAAGGCAGGATCCTCAAAAGTTATTTCGTTGTGATAAAAGGCCACCATACGCTCAGCATCTAAATCTGCAAAAGCCTGGTAAAAATTTTCAATAATATTTAATTTGGTGTGGCTAATAGTTAGAATTTATTTTTTTAATAAATGTTTTAGTCCGCGATAGAGGTTTTTTTCTAAAATATCCATTTCGCCGTCCGCGAGGAATAATTTTTTTATACTGCGGAATGCTTCGTCTATTTCTTCTTTAGAATATTCAAATCTTTCTATGGCAGCATTTATTTTTTGAATTTGCTGGTAGTCATTATCATTTTCAAATTCCTTTAGAACCTTGTGGTATTTTTTGTCGCCAATTCTCGATTTAATGTATTCCTTTTCTTCTTTTGAAACATTAAAATCTGCGTGTGCACAATATAATAACATATAGCCCTTTAACTCTTCGTGGGTCCAATTGGTGGTGAATTCGTCCATTGCGATTTTCTTTTCTAATTAATATATACGCTATACAAGATACAAAAAGCTACCCAAATATTTCAGGGTTTTATAAAAACAAAAAACCCAACCTTTTAAGGCTGGGTTTTGATGTTTTAAGCATTCAGATTTATTATCCTCCAGCTTCAAGATTTTTCATTTCTTTTTCAATCATATCGTAAAACTGGTCTATTTTTGGAAGAACCAAGATACGAGTACGTCTGTTTTTCGCTCTGTTTTCTGCGGTTGTATTAGGTACTAACGGATCGTATTCGCCACGTCCCGCTGCCACTAAACGCTCTGGTGCAATACCAAGGTCTTGCAATGCTCTAACAATTGCAGTTGCGCGTTTTACACTTAAGTCCCAGTTGTCTAACAACTCGCCTCGCTTACCGTAAGGCACATTATCTGTGTGGCCTTCAACCATAGCTTCAAAATCAGGCTTGCCGTTAATTACTTTTGCAACTTTACCTAAAATTTCGTTGGCTCTTGACGAAATTTGGTAGCTACCGGTTTTAAATAAAACTTTGTCTGACAGTGAAATGTAAACCACACCTTTTTCAACGTTTATCTCAATATCTGGATCGTTTATACCAACTTCTCTTTTTAAACTGGTAACCAGGGCCAAAGTAACGCTATCTTTCTTGTTAAGCGCATCCTGTAAACGAGTAATCTTTAAATCTTTTTCTTTAAGGCTCTCCAACGATTTTTCAAGATTGGTTGCTCCTTTAGACGTTAACATAGTAAGATCTTTTGAGCTTTGAATAAGCTCCTCATTGGTTTTTTTCATGTCGGCCAAACGCGCCTCAAGTTGAGAAGCTTTAGCATTTAGTGCTGCTCTTTCTGCAAGGCAGTCATTAAGTTTAACAGTTGCCGTGTTCAGCAAATCTTGAGTAGTCTGTTGTTTCGCTTCAAGCTCAGCGTATTTCTTCTTAGATACACAAGAAGTAAATGCAAGACTTGAACATACGGCTAAAATCAATAGTTTCTTCATAGTTTAATAAGGGTTATAATTAGATTGTTGTTTCAACATTTTCGAACCAAAATTATTAAATTACCACTTAGTGTAATAACGATTAACAATACTTTAGGTTATAATTTGTTAAAAATCTTCTTATTCTTTATAAAATATTGAAACACAATAGATTTGGTTGTGAAATATGCAATGTTAGTAGCATGAATTTTACGTTTACCGAGAAATTTTGGAACTAATAAATAAAAGCTGAAGTGTGCTTTTAGCACCGCAAAAAAGTGTTTGGGTTTACCTTGAAACAAAAATTGAAATGCAGCCAATGCATCCAAAATCATTCGCGTAAAAATTACGACAAATGCGTTAATACCTGCAATGTTCTTTAGAAGATTTAAAAGTGAATTTCGAAAATTGTAAAAGGTTTTACGCGGATTTAAAGCCGCTAAGGTTGCGCCCCCAACGTGAAATATTTCCGAAGCTCCCACATATAGTATTTTTCCGCCATTTGCTTGCAAGCGCCAGCAAAGATCAATTTCTTCTTGATGTGCAAAATAATCTTCGTCTAATGCACCTGCTTTCCAAAAGGCATCGGCTTTTACGAATAAACAAGCTCCGGAGGCCCAAAATATCTGCGATACATCGTTGTATTGCCCGCTGTCTTTTTCTAACGTATTAAAAATTCGTCCGCGACAGAACGGATACCCGTACTTATCTATAAAACCACCGGCGGCACCAGCATATTCAAAGTATTCCTTGTTTTTGTAATCGAGAATTTTGGGTTGTGCGGCAACTATAGAGGAATCTTTTTCAAACTCTGAAATAATGGGTTGCAGCCAGTTTTTGGTTACTTCCACATCACTGTTCAACAAAACGAAAATGGATTCGGAAAGGTGTTTTAAAGCGTCGTTATATCCTTTTGCATACCCGCCGTTTACCTTGTTTTGAAGAATCTTAACACTCGGAAATTTTTCTGAAACAAATAGAACCGAATCGTCGGTAGAGGCATTATCGGCGACATAAACAGTGGCGTTGGTAGAAAATTTCACTACCGAAGGCAGAAACTTTTCCAACAAATCTTTTCCGTTCCAATTAAGAATTACTACGGCTACACTCACGTTGCAAAGATAGATTTTTGAAGGGGTTTTACGCACTCATTTGTAAACGGGAATATCTTTTAAAAAAACATACTTCTCCGCCTGCAAATCCATTTGGCAAAAATAATGCTCCAAACCGTTGGAGACCATTAAAAATTCGGCATCCAACACAAGATTATAGCGCGCAATTTGATCGAAGGTTAGCTGTGTAATCTGGATTGAAGGTGCTTTGCATTCCACGATTAAAAAAATACTGCCATCGTTTTTATAAACAACCACGTCATAACGTTTGGTGGTGTTGTTTAGTTTTAGTTGTTTTTCAACATTTATAAGGCTTTTGGGATAGTTTTTTTCTTTTAAAAGAAACTGAACAACGTGCAACCGAACCCATTCCTCGGGTGTGAGTATCACAAATTTTTTTCTAATTTCATCAAAAACCAACGTTTTATTTTCGCTACTTTTGAAGCGGAAGGAATACTGCGGAAAATTGAGTTTTTGCATAAAACAAAGAAACAAATTCTGAATGTATTTCCTTTTATAATTTAATTTGAAATTCCACCCGAGCGCAGTCGGGAGACTAAAAAACAATACCACTGCACTCGAACAGATATACTACTACCAATGCCGCTGGACAAAGTAAAAGCTATTATTACCGATATTAAAAATGGAAACACCAAACCTATCTATTTTTTAATGGGAGAGGAGCCGTATTATATAGATGGTATTTCAAAATACATTGAAAATAACGTGCTGTCCGAAGAAGATAGGGGTTTTAACCAAATGGTACTTTATGGCCGCGATGTTTCGGTAGATGATATTATTAGCCAGGCCAAGCGCTACCCGATGATGGCCGAAAAGCAAGTGGTAATTGTAAAGGAAGCGCAAGATCTTTCGCGTTCAATTGAAAATTTAGCCGGTTATGCCGAAAATCCCCAACCCACTACCGTCTTAGTACTTTGTTACAAGTATAAAAAGATTGATAAACGAAAATCTTTGGCCAAAAAAATTGTAGAGAAAGGTGTTCTTTTTGAAAGTAAAAAACTGTACGATAACCAAGTGCCGGATTGGATAAAACGCGTTTTGGCAGGGAAAGGGTACACCATTACACCAAAGGGAGCACAGATGCTAGTTGAATTTCTTGGCAACGACTTAAGCAAGGTAAACAACGAGCTCGAAAAACTTCAACTTATCTTAAAACCTGGTCAACAAATTACGCCACAAATAATTGAGGAAAATATTGGGATTAGTAAAGATTTCAACAATTTTGAACTTCAGAATGCCATCGGAAACAAGGATGTTAAAAAAGCTTTTGCAATCATCCAATATTTTTCACAAAACCCTAAAAACAACCCGATGCCAATGACTGTGGCATTATTGTATAGTTTCTTTTCAAAAGTATTGAAATATCATGCACTTTCCAATAAAGGTGAAGCCGCAAAGGCACTTGGAGTTAATCCCTATTTTGTAAAGGATTACCAAACCGCGGCGCGTAATTACCCAATGAGACAAGTGAGTGCCATAATTGCTGCAATTCGCGAAATAGATATGAAAAGTAAAGGTGTGGGTGCTGCCAACCTTTCGCAAGCCGATTTGTTAAAAGAATTATTGGTGAAGATTTTCAACTAACACCTTTAATATTTCTACTTTAAGCGTATTCTCATCGTTTATCAACAGCGTATTTTCCTGAACCTAGAAGAGAAATAGCTGTAAAGCCAAACATATAAAGTATAGCCATTTCTTTTGTTCCCAACGGATCTGCCGCGTGTACAATAAAAGCGGCAACAGCCATAGTAACAATTATCGGAATCGCGGCTATTCGTACTCTAAAACCTATTATTACCAAAAGTGGAAAGAAAACTTCGCAAATTACCGCTATAACTAAAGTAGCTGTAGTACCAATGCCAATGGGGTCGCCAAATGCGAAATCGCCCGAAAACATTTGTAATAGTTTTGGTATGCCATGAGTAAGCATCATTCCGCCAAAACCTATACGTAACAGTAGTAATCCGATATTAGAACTAGTTGAAATTTGCATAATTTAGTTTTTAATATTCTGAAAAGCTAATTTAATAAAATATCGGTAGCTTAATTAAATGGTAACCTGAATTCATAAAAATTGGTACAGCCCTTTTTTAAAATGTATTTTTGCCAACCAAAAATTAGTGAATGAAAAAATTTAAAGCTTGGTTTGCCGCTGCACGATTGCGAACTCTTCCGCTTTCGGTATCTGGTATTATTGTAGGGGCCAGTGCTGGGATTTTTGAAAAAAACAGACTTTTGCAATCGCAATTGGATCTAGACTACAACGGGTTAGTTTGTTTGGCAGGCAGATCTATTCTGGAATCGCCCATGTTTTGGCTTGCTATTTTGGTTACCGTTGGTTTTCAGGTATTGTCCAATTTCGCTAACGATTACGGCGATGGCATTCGCGGAACCGATGCAAAGCGAGCCGGTGAAAAACGCATGGTGGCATCCGGGATTATTTCGCCAAAACAAATGAAAATTGGAATGATAATTACAGGTGTACTTACGTTCTTTTTGGCAACAATATTAATTTTTATGGCCTTCGGAAATAAAAACTTTATAATTTCATTTGTATTCTTCAATCTTACAATTGTTTCCATAATAGCAGCCGTAAAATACACCGTTGGCAAAAAAGCTTATGGTTACTCCGGTTTGGGCGATGTTTTTGTGTTTCTGTTTTTTGGCTTATTGAGCGTTTTGGGAAGTTACTACCTATTTACGCATACTATTAATTGGCAGCTCCTGTTGCCGGCCATTGCAATTGGCAGCTTTAGTACAGCCGTTCTAAATTTAAACAATATGCGGGATATTAACACCGATGCCGCAGTTGGGAAAAATACTTTGGTGGTAAAAATGGGCAGCGAAAAATCAAAACGGTATCACGCCTTTTTGTTGCTCGTCGGAATGTTTTGCGCTATTTTATATACGCTGATAAATTATAAAGAACCCCTGCAATTTGTGTATTTAATAGCGTTTATACCATTTTTACTAAATATTAAGACGGTTTTTAAAAATAAGACCCCAATGCTGCTCGATGCCGAATTAAAAAAGGTTGCACTCAGCACTTTTTTGTTTGCAATCTTGTTTAGTATATTTATATATTAAAAAAAATTTAAAATGAAAATTACATTCTACGGACAAAACTGCTTAGGCATTGAAATAAAAGGAAAGCATATTTTGGTTGATCCTTTTATTAGCGGGAACGATCTCGCCAAAGATAAAATAGATGTGGATTCCTTAAAAGCAGATTACATTTTACTTACGCACGCCCACCAAGATCACACTTTAGACGCGGCCCGAATAGCGCGAAGAACAGGCGCTATAATCGTGAGTAATTTTGAAATTGCAACGCATTACGAGGCCAAAGGCATTGAAGTTCACCCCATGAATCACGGAGGAAGTTGGAAGTTTGAATTTGGAAAGGTAAAATACGTAATTGCCCTACACACCAGTAGTTTTCCCGATGGTAGCTACGGCGGCCAGCCTGGCGGATTTGTAATTGAAGGCGAACACAAAAATATTTACATTGCCGGCGATACCGCTTTAACGATGGACATGAAATTAATCCCGATGCACACAAAATTAGATTTGGCCATTCTCCCCATAGGCGATAATTTTACTATGGGAATTGAAGATGCAATAATTGCCAGCGATTTTGTACAATGCGATAAGGTTCTGGGCGTACATTACGATACTTTTGGCTATATTGAAATAGACCACGATGAAGCGAAGCGCAAATTTTACGATGCCGATAAAGATTTGATGTTGCTCGAAATAGGAGAGTCTATTGAGTTATAAACCAAATGTCGTCCTGACAAGCCTGTACTAATCGCAGTCAAAGGGTAGTTTTACAATGCTAAAAGCAACATTTCAAAAATACATCCTAAACTTTAAACGGCCCAGCGGCACTTCGAGGGGAGTTTTAAATATCAAGGAAACCTATTTTCTTATTCTAAAAACTGAAGATGCTTTTGGGGTGGGCGAGTGCGGTTTGCTTCGTGGTTTAAGTATTGATGACCGCGCCGATTACGAAGAAAAACTTCAGTGGGTTTGTGATAATATTTCAATGGGAAACACCAATTTGGTAGAGGCGTTAACCGAATTTCCATCCATGCAATTCGGAGTTGAAACCGCTTTTAAATCGTTGCGATCAAAAAATCCTTTCGAAACATTTCCTTCGGAATTTTCGCGTGGCGAGGCGTCAATCCCAATTAATGGTTTGGTTTGGATGGGCGATAAAGCGTTTATGAAACAACAGATTTCAGAAAAATTGAAAGAAGGTTTTACTTGTATTAAAATGAAAATTGGCGCTATAGACTTCAAAACTGAAATTGAACTTTTAAAATCCATTCGGAAAGAATTTTCGACAAAGGAAGTTGAACTACGCGTAGATGCCAACGGCGCTTTTTCACCCCAAGAAGCGTTGGAAAAACTGAAAGTACTTTCAGATTTACAATTACATTCTATTGAACAGCCCATAAAACAGGGCCAATGTCAGGAAATGGCACGCCTTTGTGAAGACAGTCCGTTACCAATTGCGTTAGACGAAGAGTTAATCGGCATTTTTTCCGAAGAAGAAAAAAACAATCTACTGGATACCGTAAAACCACAATTTATAATCTTAAAACCCTCATTAATTGGTGGTTTCCGCGGAAGCGATACTTGGATTAAACTTGCCGAAAAATACAATGCTGGTTGGTGGATTACTTCCGCTTTGGAAAGCAATATAGGTTTAAATGCAATTTCGCAATATACCTTCACAAAAAACAGTAAATTGCCGCAAGGTTTGGGCACTGGTAGCCTTTATACAAATAATATTGAAAGTCCGCTGGAAGTTATAAGCGGTGCGTTACACTATAATCCAACTGTTGATTGGAACTTTCAAGTTTAAACCTTTTACATTAATTTAATGTCTTACATCTAATATCTCAAATCTAAAAAATGTATATACAACAAGCTTTTAAATCGCTTCACGAATGGTGGCGTTATCTGGTAGGTTTTATCATTATTTTTGTGGCTAGCCAAATAGGAACCGTACCACTAATTATTGCGGTGATTCTAAAAACGGTTTCGGAAGGCGGCTCTATTTTTTCAATACAGGACCAAAACGTATTAATGACCGTTCTGGATTCAAACCTGACATTATTTTTAATGTTGTTGAGTTTTGCAATTGGTTTGTTGGGAGTTTATTTGGTTGTAAAATACCTACACAACCAACCCTTCGTTCAACTTACTACTTCGCGTAAAAAAACCGATTGGGGACGTGTATTCTTTGGTTTTGCAGTAATTACCATAACTACTTTGATTGCTACTGGAATAGATTATTACAGCAATCCCGAAGATTATGTGGTTCAGTTTAATTTGGTGCCGTTTATTATTTTGGTGGCAATTGCCGTTGTAATGATTCCGCTACAAACCAGTTTTGAAGAGTATCTTTTTAGAGGCTATCTAATGCAGGGAATAGGCGTTTTGGCAAAAAACCGATGGCTGCCTTTGATTATTACTTCGGTAGTTTTTGGAGCACTTCATCTCGCGAATCCGGAAGTTGAAAAACTTGGAAACATAATAATGATCTATTACATCGGTACGGGCTTCTTTTTGGGAATAATAACGCTAATGGACGAAGGTATGGAACTTGCACTTGGCTTTCATGCGGGCAATAATTTAATTTCTGTACTTTTGGTTACCGCAGATTGGACCGTTTTTCAATCCAATTCTATTTTAAAAGATGTTTCTGAACCTTCGGCTGGGTTTGATGTTATTGCGCCTGTATTAATACTGTATCCAATTTTCTTGTTAATTATGGCGTATCGTTATAAATGGAAGGATTGGGGCGGAAAGCTCTTTGGAAAAGTAGAAGAACCCATTGCTTTAGCTGAAGAAAATACCCAGAATTCAACTTATATTGAATAGTGAAAACCTTGCTACATTCCAAGTTTAGATTAAATGGCCAAGCTTTTGCTTCTTCCGACGTTTTGTTGAAATATGCAAAACAATTAGTTGAAACGGGAAAGGACAACGAAAGTGCCATCGGTAAATTTATCGTGGAATGGCTTGATGAAAATAATTTTATAACGGTAAAAACTTCAGGTTCTACAGGGTCTCCAAAAGAAATTAAAATTCAGAAAAAGCACGTAAATAACAGTGCTGAAGCTACCGTAAATTATTTCAATTTAAAAGAAAGTACGAAAGCATTACTTTGTTTGCCGGCAGAATATATTGCTGGCAAAATGATGCTGGTACGTGCAATGATTGTGGGCTGGGATTTGCACACAGCTGCGCCCGGAAAGAACCCGTTGGAATATCAAGACAGTGATTTCGATTTTTCTGCCATGGTGCCCTATCAGGTTTTTCATTCGTTAGAAAACTTGCGCAAAGTAAAGATGCTTATTGTTGGTGGTGGAGCAGTTTCTGCGGAATTGGAACAACAATTACAAAATGTGAATACAAGTATATTCGCTACGTATGGAATGACCGAAACCATTAGTCATATTGCCGTCCGACCAATAAATGGAAAGGAGAAATCAGCTGTTTTTTCTGCGCTTCCGAAAGTGGGTTTTTTACAAACTGAAAATGGTTGTTTGCAGATTCACGCTCCTGAAATTTCTGAGGAATTGGTTGTTACAAATGATGTGGTGGAGTTAATTTCCCCAACTTCGTTTAAATTTTTGGGAAGAATTGATAACGTTATAAATACTGGTGGGGTAAAAGTTTATCCCGAAATGATTGAAGAAAAGCTTTCGCTATACATAAACAAACCGTTTTTTATCGCTTCGGAAAAGGATGATGCCTTGGGCGAACGTATTATTTTAGTAGTTGAAAGCGAAAGGCAGTTGCAATTTGAAGATTATTCAGATGCTTTCGGAAAACTCTCAACCTATGAAAAACCCAAAAAAATATACGCCACACCTGAATTTGTTTATACTGAAACAGAGAAAATAAAACGTACTGCGGTTTTAGATATGCTTGCCTTAAAAAAGCGGTTATAGCAATGGTTTTTCTTCTTGCTGAAATTCACTTTTTAATTTGCCTTCCAATTGCAAATCTGTTTCAATCCTGTCGCGGGAAGGTTTTTGTACTAAAAGCCACCCGAGTAAAATTAAAGAAATTATTAAAAAATACTGGTTTCCCTTATTTATAAATGCCACAATCGCCAAGAATGCTGGAGCTTCCAAAAGAGCATATTTTACTAAAGAAGCTGTTTGGAAACCACTTAATTTTTCTTTTAAAGTTACTTTTTTAGTCAAGGCCTTTAGCATATTTGTGTATAAAAAGTTTGCTATTAAAATACAAACTACCGCTATTATTGGAACGACAAAAATCATACTGTCTTCCATGTAATCTATTGAGAAGTTTTGGTTTTCAGATTGTAAATACATCACAATTATAAAAAGTGATACTCCCATAACCAATGCAAAATGAATTATGGAGATTGTTTTTAAAAATGATTTCGGAGTGAAGGCAGGAGTGATGTGCGACATAATTTTTACTACTTTTTAAATTACGGAATAGTATTAGAGGCTTTGCGATATTTATTCCAAATAACGAATAATTCAAAAGGGGCGAATAAAAAATTCTTCAGCTTTAATTTTGAACCGGGAATATCGGTCCATTTAGACAATGGATGTTCGTAAATCATATTCATATTATTTGGGAAATACACTTTCCACCTAAATAGCAATTCAACGTCAAATAACCATTTGCTTACAAACTCAGCTTCAAAAAGTTTAAAAACCGCCGAACTATCAATAAGTTTAATCCCGCATTGGGTGTCGTAAACCGGCTCGTTGAGCAATGAACTTACAAAAGTTGCGAAAACCCTTCCCAAATAATGTCGCCTTTTTTTCCGTTTTATATTGGCACCCAACCGTGCCAGTCTAGCTCCCATTAAAAACTTAATGTTTTTGTTTTGATGAAGAATATTTAAAAATTCGGGTATTTCTTCCAGTGGTACAGACAAATCTGCATCTAAATAACCAATAAATGCATAATCGTCTAAGTTGTTTTTAGTGACGAGTACACCAGCTCTAATAGCTTCTGCCTTGCCTACATTCTGCTGGAGATTTAGTGAAGTAGCGTGCTCCGTGCTATCGCATATTTTTTGAATTACTTTTGCCGTATTGTCTTTACTGCCGTCGTTTACAAATAAGAAATGTACGTGGGGATTATTATTTCCAAAGTGCGAAAAAACTTCGGTTTGCAACCTATTTTCTTCGTTATAACACGGTATAACAAACATAACCTTCATAACTGTATCGTGGGGGCTATTCAATATATAATAGTTTGCAAGTTAATTTTCTTACACTTTAAATTAGTGGGAAAAATAATCAAATTGGAATGATTTGGTGTTTTTTTAAGGATTTAATTTCTGTTCAAGTTCACCAATGATAGTCGCTACTTGGGTTTTGGCATCGTAAGCTACCAATACGGTAGTGCCCACTTCAAATTTATGGATTTGTAGTCGCGAGATAAGTTGCTCTGTAGAGGTATAAAATTTTGGTGCGTTTTTGGGCATCACTTCCAAGTCAAAACCCACCATATACGAATTGTTCACGGTGGTGCCAGTTTCATATACCCGTTTTATTATTGCGGGAGCTTCCTTTCCCGATTGTAGCAATCTATTTTTGGATATTTTGGAAATTATTACCGACCCGATAAAAAAGACAAATGTAAGGATAAATAAAATTGACAATGCAATTAGAGAGTACTGTGTAAGTTGCGGCAATTCATTAAAATAATAGGAGCCACTAGGCAGTTTATACAGCCCAGCGAACATAGTAAAAAAAGGAATCCACATAAGCCCAAAACAACTCCAGCCCAATTTGCGGAGCGTGGTAGAACGGATTTTCATAAACAGCTGGTTTTGAAATTTTATAATTAAAGATTATAAAACCAAATGTAGTGAAAATCAAGCGATTAATGCGCTATGGCTTCCGTGGAATAAAAGCGTTTACAATAATTAAACCTGGATGACACCCAAATTAAAGGGTTTTTCAATAGGTGCATGATTAGCGGCTTCAATTCCCATCGAGATCCATTTTCGGGTATCTAACGGGTCAATAACGGCATCGGTCCAAATTCGTGACGCTGCATAATACGGCGAAATTTGTTTATCATATCGCGCCTTAATCTTGTCGAATAATTCTTTTTCAACTTCGGGCGTAATTGTTTCACCCTTCTTTTTTAGGGAAGCAGTTTCAATCTGAAGCAACACTTTTGCAGCACTATTGCCGCTCATTACTGCAAGTTCTGCACTGGGCCAGGCCACGATTAATCTGGGGTCGTATGCTTTTCCGCACATAGCATAATTTCCGGCGCCATAACTATTACCAATTATAATTGTGAATTTTGGCACCACACTATTGCTAACGGCATTTACCATTTTGGCACCATCTTTTATAATTCCGCCGTGTTCACTTTTACTACCTACCATAAAACCGGTAACGTCTTGCAAAAAAACCAATGGAATTTTCTTTTGATTACAATTTGCAATAAAACGTGTGGCTTTGTCTGCACTATCGCTATAAATTACGCCCCCGAATTGCATTTCGCTGGGCTTTGTTTTTGCTTTTGTAGTTTTTACCAATGTACGTTGGTTGGCCACTATGCCAACGGCCCAACCGTCTATACGTGCGTAACCGGTTAAAATAGTTTGTCCGTAACCTTCTTTGTATTCTTCAAAATCGCTATCGTCAACAAGACGTTTTATTATTTCGCGCATATCGTATTGTTCTGCGCGCGATTTTGGTAGTATACCGTATATTTCGTCTTGCTTTTCTTTTGGCTTTACAGCCTTTTCTCGATTAAAGCCGGCTTTATCGTAATCGCCAATTTTAGAGACAATATTTTTTATTTTATCGAGAGCGTCTTTATCGTCTTTGGCCTTATAATCTGTTACGCCGCTAACTTCGCAATGGGTGGTTGCGCCACCTAGCGTTTCGTTGTCAATAGTTTCACCAATTGCAGCTTTTACCAAATAACTTCCGGCAAGAAAAATGCTCCCGGTTTTATCTACAATTAATGCTTCATCACTCATTATAGGAAGATATGCGCCCCCTGCAACGCAACTGCCCATAACTACTGCTATTTGGGTTATACCCATACTGCTCATTACGGCGTTGTTTCTAAAAATTCTTCCGAAGTGTTCCTTATCGGGAAAAATTTCGTCCTGCATAGGGAGATATACCCCTGCGCTATCTACCAAATAAATAATTGGTAGGCGGTTTTCAATTGAAATTTCCTGCGCGCGAAGATTCTTTTTGGCAGTAATCGGAAACCAAGCGCCAGCTTTTACTGTGGCGTCGTTGGCAACAACTATGCACTGTTTGCCTTTTACATAACCTATTTTTACAACTACGCCGCCGCCGGGTGCTCCGCCGTGCTCTTCGTACATGCCTTCTCCTGCAAAAGCACCAATTTCTACCGTTGGTTTTTTATCGTCCAACAAATACGCAATGCGTTCTCTAGCAGTGAGTTTTCCTTGCGCGTGCTGTTTATCGATACGTTTTTGGCCACCGCCAAGTTTAACTTTTGCTAGTTTGTTTTTTAATTCTGAAACTAGAAGTTTATTGTGATCTTCGTTCTTATTGAAGTTTAAATCCATAGTAAAAATATGTTTGGGCTAAAATACAAAATGCTACCAACCCGCTTCCTAAACTAAAGTAAAAAAATCTGTCTTTCTTCGGTCTTTTTCATCTTTTCGGAACTATGACATTTTGTTAACGAAATTCTACGATATATTGCCGATATTTGTTTTTGCGCGTAAATTTGCGACAAAAAAAATCAACCAAACTAAAATAAACTATGGGAATGAATAAAAATACTGTATTAGCATGGGCCACATTTATAATGATTTTAATGGGTTGTGTTTTAATTGCACTTGGAGCCTTTCGTTATGATGATGTTGCTGGTTGGGGTTTCGCCGCGGTAGGGATTGGTTTTTTCGCTATTGCGTGGGTTTTTAATGCGCTCAAAGGAAGGGTGTAATTTCCAAATATGAATCCCGCAGTAAGCCGCATTAACAGCTGTATAACCAATAATTTTCAGAACCGTGTTAGAAGAAATACAAATACGCAAACGCTTAGCGAAACACCTGGAAGGAGGCGAGGCTTTTATGCCCGTGACTGAAATGTTAAAGAAAATTTCTTTTGAAGATGTTAATACACGTTCGTCTAATTTGCCGTATTCATTTTATGAATTATTTTATCATGTAACATTTACGCAAAAGGATATTGTAAAATTTACTTGCTCCCTTGATTATACTGAACCTAAATGGCCGGACTATTATTGGCCCAAGGAAAAAACCTGTAAAAATTTGGAGCAATGGGAAACCCTGAAAGCCGAATACACAACAGATCGCGAACGATTAAAAAACTTTCTTTTAAGTGAAGAAAACCAATTAACGCAGCCTGTAAAAAACGGTAAGGACCAACAAACCCTTTTGCGCGAAGTACTGCTGGTTATTGAACATACAGCATACCATACAGGGCAGATGCTTGTGCTGTTAAGGCTGCTGAATCTTCATTAACATCGAATCTCGAATTAACCAATCCCGAAGTAACGAATTAACCAATAACCAAATAACAATTAACAACAAACACATATGGCTGACGATAAAAAAGTAATTTTCTCAATGTCTGGGTTGACCAAAACCTATCAAAGCGCCCAGACTCCTGTACTTAAAAATATATATTTAAGCTTCTTCTACGGTGCCAAAATTGGTATTCTCGGTCTAAACGGAAGCGGTAAATCCACCCTGCTTCGAATCATTGCCGGCGAAGAAAAAAACTATCAAGGCGATGTGGTTTTTGCACCCGGCTATACCGTAGGGTATCTGGAACAAGAACCTAAACTGGACGAGTCCAAAACTGTTTTGGAAGTAGTAAAAGAAGGCGTACAAGAAGTGGTTGATGTATTAGATGAGTACAATAAAATAAACGACATGTTTGGCCTACCGGAAGTTTATGAAAATCCGGCGAAGATGGATGAGTTAATGGAAAAACAGGCCAAGCTTCAAGACAAAATTGATGCAACCAATGCTTGGGAATTGGACACTAAACTAGAAATTGCGATGGACGCCCTGCGTACGCCAGAGCCTGATAAACTTATCAGTGTACTTTCCGGCGGGGAACGCAGAAGAGTGGCACTCTGCAGATTGCTTTTAAAAGAGCCCGATGTATTGTTGCTCGATGAGCCTACAAACCACTTAGATGCCGAAAGCGTACATTGGCTGGAGCATCACCTTGCGGAATACAAAGGGACCGTAATTGCAGTAACGCACGATAGATATTTTCTAGACAATGTTGCAGGCTGGATTTTGGAATTGGACAGGGGAGAAGGTATTCCGTGGAAAGGAAATTATTCGTCTTGGTTAGATCAAAAATCGAAGCGTTTGGCGCAGGAACAAAAGCAAGCTGGTAAACGACAAAAAACTTTAGAGCGTGAGCTAGAGTGGGTGAGGCAAGGGGCCAAAGGCCGCCAGACAAAGCAAAAGGCCCGTTTGCAGAATTACGATAAACTTTTAAGCCAAGACCAAAAACAATTGGACGAAAAACTTGAAATATACATCCCCAACGGACCGCGATTGGGAACCAATGTAATTGAAGCCAAAGGGGTTTCAAAAGCATTTGGCGATAAATTGCTTTACGAAGATTTAAATTTCAAACTGCCACAGGCGGGTATTGTGGGCATTATTGGACCAAATGGCGCCGGTAAAACCACTATTTTCAAAATGATTATGGGTGAGGAAACCCCCGATAAAGGAACTTTTGAAGTGGGTGAGACTGCAAAGATTGCGTATGTAGATCAGGCACATTCAAATATAAACCCAGATAAGACCATTTGGGAAAATTTTAGCGATAGTCAGGAATTAATTATGATGGGCGGGCGCCAAGTTAATTCACGCGCCTATTTGAGCCGTTTTAATTTTAGCGGAAGCGAGCAAAACAAGAAGGTATCTATGCTTTCCGGTGGAGAACGAAACCGTTTGCATTTGGCAATGACCCTAAAAGAAGAAGGCAACGTGCTTTTATTGGATGAGCCAACAAATGATTTGGATGTAAACACCCTCCGTGCTTTAGAAGAAGGTTTGGAAAACTTTGCAGGTTGTGCCGTAGTTATCAGTCACGACCGTTGGTTTTTAGACAGAATCTGTACACACATCCTTTCTTTTGAAGGAAACAGCCAAGTGTATTATTTTGAAGGTGGTTTCAGTGAATATGAGGAAAATAAAAAGAAACGTCTTGGTGGCGATTTAATGCCGAAACGAATTAAATACAAAAAATTAATACGCTAAGCTATGTGGAAATATTTAGTCATACTTACATTGTTAATTACTTTTTCTTCCTGTGGAAGCAAGAAATCTGCAGTAAAAACTTCCGAAGATTCAAAGGAAATCGTCCTCGGGAAAAGTGAGACGGTTTCCTATAAAAGTTTAGGAAATGGAGTGGCTTCAATAGCAATTCATCTATTTGAGAATAACACTTTCAAGTTCAACTTTAAAAGTATTCCACAACCGGGTACGGATGAGAAACCGATACGAATTTCAGAAAAAGGAACCTACACCTCTGATGGAAGCTGGAAAACCTTACAATTTAAAAACCCGAAATTTTCACTGGCAGCAATCTTTGATGCACAATATGCAGCTGCATCAGATTTTAAAGTAATTGACAAAGAAAGTGTAAAGATAAATACTTCAAAAAACGCCCTGTCTATTTGGGGCGTAGTTTGTGAGAAGCAATAAATTAATAGATCAGGCACAGTTGAAACCTATTTTAAAGTTTCAAATGTGCCTGAATAAATAACATTTTTATTTATTGATTATCAATTTCTTCGTAGCAGATTGCTTCCCACTATTTACTTTTACTAAATAAATTCCCGCTGCAATTCCATCGGTTTTTATTGGGATGCTTTTATTTATGCCGAAATTTCCACGGAACAATTCCTTTATCTTTTTTCCTGAAATATCAAAAAGTTGCACATTTCCTTCCGAAGAAAGATTATGCGTTATTGTAAACTCTGATTTCGCAGGATTTGGATAAACTTTAATTGAATGTGAAGCCAATTCATTTTCACCAACACTTAAAATATCGCTTACGTCATAGCTGTGCATTGCTCTTCCGAAAGTTCCGGCAAAGAGCGTTTTGGTTGGTTCGTGAAATTTTAAATCCATTACCACCGTCATCGGTAGGTTGTTTCCTAAAATAGTCCAATTGCCACCGTCGTCTTTCGAGTACCAAACATTTAAATCGGTAGCTACAAAAAGTATGTTTTCGGCTGGATAAGTAATTATATCATTAACAGGAATGTTAGGTAAATTTGAAGAAATATCCGTCCAATTTTGTCCGCCGTCAATAGTTTTAAAAACCCGTGGAGTATAATCTAAATATTTAAATCCGGAGACGGTTACATAAGCCGTTAAATCGTTATCGGGAACCATCGCGATAGAAGTTATGTATTGGTCGGGCAAACCAACGCTAACGTTTGTCCACGTTGTGCCGCCGTCAAAAGTTACATGCACATTTCCATCATCGCTGCCTGTGTAAATTACATCAAGATTATTGTAAGATGCAGCGATTGCTGTAAGTGTTCCAAAAGCTAAAGAGCCGCTAGGGTGGAGTCCATCGGTTAAATCTGGACTAATTACCGACCAATTTGCCGCTTTGTTCGAAGTGTAAAGCCTATTGGTACCATAATAAAGAATTTCATGATTAAAGGGTGAAATTATTACGGGGGTATTCCAATTATTTCTATCGCCTGAACTAATGCCGCTAGTAGCATTGGTAAAACTGTTTCCGCCGTTGGTACTGCGTCCTAAATTTCCATATTGCGATTCCACATAAATATAATTATTGTCCACCGGATCTACATTTACGTGAAAACCATCGCCGCCCCAAATTGCGTTCCAATCGCTTGCGCCGCCGGTTATGGTTCTAATTGTGTTGTTGTCTTGCGTACCGCCGTAAAGTCTTTCTGGCTGTGTTTTATCAACTTCAATATTGTAAAATTGTGTAATTGGAAGGTTTACAAACTTTGTCCAACTGCTTCCCCCGTTTGTTGAAATATAGGCTCCACCATCATTTCCAGAAAGCATAAAATTGCTATTTGTTCTAGAAAAATCTAACGCGTGATGGTCCACGTGCATGCCCGGTAAGATTTGCCACGAAGCGCCGCTATTAGTAGATTTTGCAATATCGAAACCTATAATATATACTTCGGAAGAATTACTTGGGTTAACGCGAACATTTCCAAAGTACCAACCAAAATTGGCATCAATATTACTCAGGGCGTTTGGCGGCGTTACTTGCGACCAGTTTTCACCATTATCGGTAGATTTATACAAGCCATTGAAAACATTGGTTATTTGGTTTGTGGTAAAACGCGCATAAACTGTTGAAGGATCAGATTCCGAGACAGCAATACCAATACGTCCTGTTTGTGCATTTGGAGCGGGCAGTCCGTTTGTAGCGCCAAGTTCAGTCCACGTTGTGCCACCATCCATAGAACGATGGATTGCCGAGGTAACACCCCCATAATCGCGTTCCCAAGGTTTGCGGGTACGTTCCCACATTGCGGCATAAATAATATTTGTATTTGCCATATTCATGGCTACATCAATTGCGGCGGTGGAATCCGTAACAAATAGCACGCGTTCCCAATTTGTTCCGCCGTTAGTAGTTTTATAAATTCCTCTTTCAACATTTTTGCCGTATAATTCGCCTGTAGCAGCTGCAAAAACCCGATCGGGATTTGTGGGATCTACCACAAGACGGCCAATATGATTGCTTTCTGGCAGACCAACGTTTGTCCAGGTATCACCAGCGTCATTACTTCGGTAGATTCCATCGCCAAAATAGGCACCATCTGTTGCGCTTCCATTTGCTTCACCAGTTCCAGCGTAAATAATTTGTGCATTTGAAGGAGCAATGGCAATATTGCCTATAGATAGTCTGGATTCATCATCAAAAATAGGTGTCCAGTTTACCCCGCGGTCGTAACTTCTAAAAATCCCTCCTGTGGCTGTTGCCACGTAAAGATGGTCGTCGTTATCTGGCGAAATGGCAACATCGGTTACGCGCCCACCGGTATTTAGGGGGCCAACAAAAGTCCATTCGCCAGCCGCTTCGGGCGACCTGTTAGCCAGAATTTGTTTTGTTTGATACACGGCTTCATTATATGCCTCTTTGTTGATGTAGTTGTTTGGATAGGCGCGCTGGTTGTACATCCACTCAGCGGGATATTCCATCTTTCCGGTTTCTTTGGTAATTATTTTTTCTTCGGGAGTATTTTTACAACTAAAAAAGAGAAGTGCGACAAACACGGTTGATAAAGCGTAGCTAAAAGATATTTTAAAGTTTCCCATCGCAAAGATTTAGATTTTTAAAGATTGAAATTCACAATTCGTTGATAGTAAATATCGTAATTATTTTTTTTGATTCTATCCTATTCAAAAAACTCTTTTTAATATGTAACTTTAATGGGCTACAATATCGCTCACCAAATACCCAATAGCCTTCCCAACTTGATTCGGAAAAATAGCCGCTGTGGGCGAACCCTCGCAAATATGAAGATAACGTGCGTTTTTGTTTTTCGAAAAATAGTGAATAAATTTTCGAGCTTCCGTTAAAGTAAATCCGCTGGGCGTAATGGCGCTACTGCCCATCATTTCTATGGCGTCCATATCCAGCTCTATACCAAAGTTTTCGTTACAGCAGAAATTTTCGGCTTCTTGCATTGCTTCGGAAAAGGATTGCTTTTGTTTTACTGAAATATCCTCAAAAAGATTGAATTTTACCCTTTCGGAATTCTTTTCAATTGAATTGAATACTGCCTCCGAAGTATAATTTCCATGAAGTCCGAAGATGAAATATTTTTCTAAAAAACCGTCCACAAAAGCATACGAAAACCCATTGCCGCTATGCCTGTGTTCCAAGGCTCGAAAATCTGTATGCGCATCAAAATTGATGCAATTAATTGGTTTTTTCAATGCTTCAGAAGTGCCTTTTAAATTTCCAAAACTATTGTTATGGCCGCCGCCAATGATGATTGGAAACTTGCCAGCTGCAATAACTTTTTTTACAACTTCGGAAACTTTATGGTCTATTTGGGTAACGAGTTCGCCAAGTTTTTCAACGGCATGGGGTTCTTGTTTTGAAATGTTGTCAGCCTGTTTCATTTGGGTTTCGCAATCAATTTCGCCCAAAAGAATCACGTTTTCAGCATTTGTTAAATGGTTGTGTTGAATATTCAAAAGACTTCCCAAAGCCGCTTCCCAAGCTTTTGAAGTTCCCGGTATGCCGTAATTGGCACGAACGCCAATATCTTCTGGAATTCCAAAAAGCACATATTTTGCGGAATGGTTCTTTAAATCTTCGAGCGTTTTAACAAAGTTTATTTTTTCGCCAAACTTTGTCTCTCCTTTTCTTTTTCTTAGAAATGAAGAAATATCTTTTTCGGAATAAATTTTTAAAACACTCATTTTACTTCCTTTCCATCTATAATTACTGAATCAATTAAATTACTGCCAAATGCGTAGGGCAAATATCCGTACGATGGTACTGGTTTTGTAATGATGAGGTTTGCTTTTTTACCTTTGGTAATGCTGCCGTGGGTTTTGCTCAGGCCCATTGCATAAGCTCCGTTGATGGTAGCGGCGTTTATGGCTTCTTCGGGAGTTAAGCGCATTTTTATACAAGCTGTGGCTACCACAAAATTCATATTTCCGCTGGGGGTGGAACCCGGATTGTAATCGGTTGCAAGCGCTAATGGCAATCCCGTATCAATCATTTTCCGGCCCGGGGCGTATGGGATGCTTAAAAAATACGAGCAGGAGGGAAGTGCCACCGGCATGGTTCTGGAGTTTTGGAGCGCAGCAATATCTTCATCGGTCATAACTTCTAAATGGTCAACGCTTAAAGCTTGATATTTTACTGCTGAAGCAATTCCCCCAATACTGTTAAACTGATTTACATGTACTTTGGGGATAAGGTTGTATTTTTTTCCTTCGGAAAGAATACGCTCCATATCTGCTACTGAAAAATACCCTTCTTCGCAGAATATATCTATGTATTCCGCCAACTTTTCTGCGGCTACTTTGGGCATCATTTCGTCGCACAGTAAATCTAAATATCCGTCTTTATTGCCCTTGTATTCGGTGGGAATAGCGTGTGCGCCCAAAAATGTGGTTTTAATTGAAATGGGATATTCTTCGGCAAGCTTTTTTGCAACGCGGAGCATTTTTAGTTCGGCGTCCGTGGTTAATCCGTAACCACTTTTTATTTCTATGGCTCCCGTACCAAGGCGCATCACTTCTTCTAAACGTGCTGCCGATTGGTGATAGAGTTCTTCCTCCGAAGTATTTTGCAATTTTTTTGCGCTGTTTACAATACCCCCGCCATTTTCGGCAATTTCCTGATAGCTTAGTCCGTTAATTCTATCTACAAATTCCTGTTCTCTATTGCCGGCATACACAATATGGCTATGGCTATCGCACCAGGCCGGAAGTACTGTTTTTCCGCTGCAATTTAAAGTTTTAAAACCTTGATGTGGTCCCATTTCGTCCATGGTTCCATAATCTTCAATTATGCCGTGATTTATGAAAACCCAAGCGTTTTTTAATGTCGGGAGATTTTTCATTTCTAAACCGCTTACCTTTTCGGGGCAGTTTTCGCGTACTTGAAGCAATTCTTTTATGTTTGTGAGTAGTAGTTTCATTTGCGTATTTTTATTTCTGAAATTAGTGTGTCGCCAAAATACAGCTTTCCATTTGTAAGGCCATTCGGAACTACAAAAAATACATCGAGCACGTTTTTATCTACTGTATTCGGACGGAAATAAATAGTGTGTATGATTGGCTTTTTATTGGTTCCAAAATTAAGGTCTAATGGGCAGTCTAAGTAACCTTCAATGGAAAAATCCTTAAAAGTGTTTTTTATTGAAGGATCGTACTTTGCGAAAACGGGTTTCTCGGTATTATTTGTAGTTAACATCTGAAATCCTTTCGATCTAAAAAAAGTGGCAAAATATATTTCCGAAACACTAAAACGAGCTTTATAGCCTTCGCTTACAAGGGAGAGTTTATTTGGGTCAAAATCTATTTCGCCATCATTTAGTGATTTTGCTTTAAGCCGCACTTGAACTCTCTTATGGTCTTTCCCGGAGTTTATAAAATATGTACCTCCAAATTGAACCGAAAGCACGCCAATTTTTCGTGCTTTTACCATTTTTAATGAAAGCTCTGCCTCTGGAATTTCAACCTGGCCATACGCAACAAAACTAAGTGATGTAAAGAGAAGCAAAACAAGTATTCTAACCATAGTATAAAGATAGAAAAAAACAATGGTTCCGGTTTAAAATTCCGAGCTGTCTAAAATATAATTTATACCTTAGTCCTTCAAAAATAAATCACGGAATGAAATCAGAAAATCTTGGTATAAACACCATCTGTACGCATATAGGCGAAGTAGAAGACAAGCAATTTAAAGGCGCAATTTCGCCATTATTTATGTCGAGTAGCTATGCTTATGAAGATGTAGAAGTAAAGCGTTACCCGCGTTATTTTAATACACCAAATCAAGAGGCGCTATGTAAAAAAATCGCCAAGCTTGAAAAATGCGAAGCCGCACTTATTTTTGGAAGCGGTATGGCTGCAGTTAGCACAACCATGCTCGCATTTTTGCACAAGGGCGATCACGTGGTACTGCCACAGACTTTGTACGGTGGAACGTATAATTTTGTAGTTGAGGAATTTCATAAATTTGGAATTGAATATTCGTTCGCCGAAGGATTTTCCGAAACGGATTTTTCTGAAAAAATTCAGCCAAATACCAAAGTAATCTTTATTGAAACACCTTCTAATCCGCTAATGCGAATAACCGATCTGGAAATAATTTCAAAATTGGCTAAACAACACGGAGTTATAACAATGATTGACAATACATTCGCTTCTCCGGTAAACCAAACCCCGGCCGATTTTGGAATTGATATTATGATTCATAGCGCCACAAAGTATATGGGTGGCCATAGCGATATTTGTGCAGGTGCCGTCGCGGCAAGCGAGGAACACATTAAAATAATCTGGAATCTTGCCAAAAATCTTGGTGGAAGTTTAAGCGATTATACCGTTTGGTTATTGGAACGAAGTATGAAAACCATGGTGCTTCGGGTAAAAGCGCAGAACAAGAATGCTAAGAAAATGGCAAAATGGTTGGAAAAGCACGCGATGGTTGAAAAGGTTTATTATCCGGGATTAAAAAATCATCCCGACAACGCGTTGGCAAAAAAACAGATGACGGGTTATACGGGAATGCTTTCGTTTGAAATTGACAATTCCTTGAATGTAGATGAATTTTTAAAGGCTTTGAAATTAATTAAGCCGTCCATGAGTTTGGCAGGTGTGGAATCGACCATACTTTCACCGGCCAAAACATCGCACGGATTGTTATCTCCCGAGGCGCGGAAAGAGCAAGGGATAGGAGACGGTTTGCTTCGATTTTCGGTGGGAATTGAAGAAGTTGAAGATTTAATTGCAGATTTAGAAGAAGCTTTTCAAAAAGTTTCAAAAATGGAAAAAATTTAAAAACACTTTTATGAAGATTGATATATTGGCCATAGGCGCCCATCCAGACGATGTAGAATTGGGCTGTTCGGCTACTTTGGCAAAAGAGATTAGTGCTGGAAAAACAGTAGGAATTTTAGACCTTACCCGTGGGGAACTTGGAACACGCGGAACTGCGGAAATTCGAGATAGCGAAGCGGAAGCGGCTGCTAAAATTTTGGGTGTTAAGTTTCGTCATAATCTTGAATTTTCGGATGGTTTTTTAGTGAATAATGCTGCCTCTCAGTTGGAAATAATAAAGATAATAAGAAAGTACCAACCCGAAATGGTGCTGTGCAACGCTATAGACGATAGGCATACTGACCATGCAAAAGCCAGCAAAATGGCCAGCGATGCTTGTTTTTTAAGCGGATTGCAGAAAATTGAAACTATTTATGAAAGCAACCATCAAAAAGCTTGGCGTCCAAAATACGTTTACCATTATATTCAATGGAAAAATATTGAACCAGATTTTGTGGTAGATGTTACCGGATTTTTGGATAAAAAATTGGAAACTGTTTTCGCGTATAAAAGTCAATTTCACCAAAAAGAAGCCAATGAACCCGAAACACCGATTACTTCAACAAATTTTAGAGATAGTATTACGTACCGGGCGCAGGACTTGGGAAGGCTTATTGGCACTGAATATGCCGAAGGTTTTACAACAGAACGGTATCCTGCAGTAAGCTCTATTTTCGATTTAATTTAATTTTCTTCAAAAAGAGTGTTGCGCAACCGTTATAATTGATTTATATTTGCGTCCGCTTAGCGAAATTGTGTTTTAAAGCACAATAAATGGTGGTTGTAGCTCAGCTGGTTAGAGCGCCTGATTGTGGTTCAGGAGGTCGCCGGTTCGAACCCGGTCTTCCACCCGAAAGTAAAATCCTCCCTTTTTTGGGAGGATTTTTTCGTTTAGAAAAGGTTTTATTATTTCTTAGAATTGTTTTTAAACGCTGCCTTTAATCTATAGTTATTCTGTTTTCGCGATTGGCAATTTCCCAAGCGGTATGAAAAATTAGCTTGGTGCGTTTTTCCAATAAATCGTATTCAATTTTATCGGGGGTATCGGTTATTTTGTGATAATCTTCGTGTACTCCATTAAAATAGAAGATAATTGGAACATTATTTTTGGCAAAATTATAATGGTCACTTCGGTAATAAAAACGGTTGGGATCATTTGGATCATCGTATTTGTAATCCAATTCCAATTGAGTGTATTTTTCATTCACTTCCGAAGAAACATCTTGTAATTCCTGACTTATTTTATTGCTTCCTATTAAATAAATATAATTAGGATCTTCCTCTTTATCGGGATCAATCCTTCCTATCATATCAATATTTAGATTGCACACGGTATTTTCTAAAGGAAACAATGGATTTTCGGTATAATAGCGCGAGCCGTACAGACCAATTTCCTCACCTGTAACATGTAGAAAAAGAATAGATCGTTTTGGTGGGTATCCGTCTTTTACAGCCTGTTTAAAAGCTTGGGCAATCTCCATGATAGCCACAGTGCCACTGCCGTCATCGTCGGCTCCGTTAAAAACATTGCCGCTATTGTCTACCCCCACGTGATCTAAATGTGCGGAGATAACGATAATTTCATCAGGTTTTTCACTTCCTTTTATAAAGGCGACAACGTTTTCAGTTTCCTTCGGATCTCTGCGGCCTTCAAAAAAACTGGCGGGAATGTATTGGTAATAATCTTCGGTTCCTGGAGCAGCGGCTATTCCATTCTCCTTGTAAAAATCGCGAATAAAATTTGCAGCCATTTTCTGCCCTTTTGAGCCGGTCATTCTACCTTCCATCTCATCACTTGCGTACACGTACAAAAGGTCTTTTAGCTTTTGTGCGGTTATTGTGTTCGCGTATTGAACGCTTTTTTCTTTGGTGTTTATGGATTTCTGTGCGGTACTGCACGAAAATATTAACGAGGAAATTGCTGCTAAAAATAAAATTTTCATAAATAAGTTAACTGTGATTATTCAAAAGAGGTTAATTCATAATCTTGTTCTGAGAGACCGCCTTCGCCTATTTTTTTATAGTTAAAGGTGTGTGTTTTAACAATTTCGTTGCCATCGCGATCTTGCGATTTTACAGTTATTTTTACAAGATACGTTACACCAATGGCTCCTTCGCCATCAGCGGTTTCGGTAACGTCTATATTTTCATCGCTGAATTTTGTGCCTTCGGGAAGTTGCAGTTTTTCAATAGCATCTTTTTTGGCTAATTCGCGAATTACTCCTTCTTGTTTGTCCTGCGTAGAACAGGAAGCAACCAATACAGTTATTAGAACAAGCATTAATTTTTTCATAATTAATTTTTTATGGTTAACGGGTAAAGATAAAATAAGTTTGAAGTCTAAATGCAAAATTTTTGTGAAAATGGATACTTTGAATACGAAGGCTTTAATTATGGAAAATACAATTGGTATATTTGCCAAAAAGATAAAATAATGAAGGTAGAACAAATTTATACAGGATGCCTTTCTCAGGGCGCCTATTATATTGAAAGCAATGGTGAAGTTGCTATAATTGACCCGTTGCGCGAAACCAAACCATATTTGGAACGCGCCCAAAACGATAACGCAACGATAAAATATATTTTTGAAACTCACTTTCATGCAGATTTTGTGAGCGGCCACGTTACACTGGCTGAACAAACGGGTGCCGCAATAGTTTACGGACCACTTGCGAACCCTTCTTTTAAAACCATAATTGCGAAAGATGGTGAAGTATTTAAGTTGGGCAATGTAACCATTACCGCATTGCACACCCCGGGGCATACTATGGAAAGTACCACATATTTACTGAAAGACGAAAGTGGAAAAGATTATGCTATTTTTAGTGGCGACACCTTGTTTTTGGGCGACGTTGGCCGGCCGGATTTGGCGCAAAAGGCCAATGAAATGACGCAGGAAGATCTCGCAGGCATTCTCTTCGACAGTCTTCGAAATAAAATAATGCCTCTCGCAAACGATGTAATTGTATATCCTGCCCACGGTGCCGGTTCTGCCTGTGGAAAAAATATGATGAAGGAAACGGTTGATACTTTAGGCAATCAAAAGAAAATGAATTATGCGCTCCGTGAAGATATGACCCGTGCCGAGTTTATTAAAGAAGTTACCGATGGTTTAGCGCCACCGCCACTCTATTTTCCGATGAACGTTAAGATGAATCGAGAAGGATATACTAATTTTAATGAAGTGGTATCGCAAGGCACAACACCGTTAAACCCAGATGATTTTGAAAAAATAGCGAACCAAACGGGTGCCGTAATTTTAGATGTTCGCCATCAGTCGGCCTTTATTGAGGGCCATATTCCTCGATCTATTTTTATTGGATTGGATGGTGGTTTTGCACCATGGGTTGGTGCGTTACTCGCCAATGTGGAACAAGAAATACTGCTGGTGGTTTCACCGGGAAGAGAAGAGGAAGCCGTAACCAGATTATCAAGAGTTGGTTTTGATAGAACGCTGGGATATTTAAATGGAGGAATAGAAGCTTGGCAAAACGCCGGTAAGGAAATAGATACTTTAGAATCTGTTGAAGCCGATGTTTTTAAGGAAAAACTGGAAAACAACATTCCCGTTTTTGACGTTCGCAATGATGGCGAATTTGCCAATGGTCGTATAGCCTGCGCTACCCACGCTCCTTTAGGATTTTTAAACCAATATGTAAGCGCTTTTCCCGATGGGAACAAATGTTATTTATATTGTGCCGGCGGATATAGATCAGTAATTGCTGCTTCAATTTTAAAGGGCAGAGGTATTCACAACGTGGTAAACGTAGCCGGTGGCTTTGCCGCTATAAAAAATGTTGGCATCCCGGTTTCATAGTTTTTAGAATAATATTTTACAATTTAAAGCAAGCTCTCATCAATTGAGGGCTTTTTTAATGCGCTTCGGTTTCGGGCGCGATGCTTTATCTATTAGTATTATTAATACAATTGAATATTTGAGTTGTTTGTAATCAGCTGTAAATCAATTGAATTAATTATTTTGTTAAACTTTTTCTAAAAAAGATTAAACAAAATAATTTATTTTTAGTTTTACCTCGAACTAAAAACGTTATATAAGATGAAAAAAGGATTACTAATTATTTCAATTGCCTTACTAACAGGCAATTTATTCGCACAAACAGCCCGTGTACAAGTGATACACAACTCAGCCGATGCAGCTGCAGCAGAAGTAGATGTTTACGTAAACACAGATTTAGCATTAGATGATTTCGCATTTAGAACAGCTACACCTTTTTTAGATTTACCGGCAGGAGTAGAAATTAATATTGGAATAGCTCCGGGGAACAGTACTGGAGTGGGAGACGTACTTTTAAATGTGCCAGTTACCCTTACTGAAAATGAAAAGTATATTGTAGTAGCAGACGGAATTGTAAGTGCGTCTGGTTACAACCCTGCTCCGCCCCTCAGTTTACAGGTTTTTCCGATGGCACGGGAAATGGCTACCAACCCAACAAATGTTGATGTACTCGTACACCACGGATCAACCGATGCTCCTACAGTAGATGTAGTTGAAACCGGAGTTGGTGCAGGTACAGTGGTTGACAATATTTCTTATACGGAATATCAAGGTTATTTAGAACTTCCAACGGCAGATTATGTTTTAGATATTACAGATGAAACAGGTACCGTAACCGTAGCTCGCTATCAAGCGCCTTTAGCAACCTTAGGCTTAGACGGAGCTGCACTAACTGTGTTGGCTTCAGGATTTTTAGATCCTGCGCAAAATTCAAACGGTCCTGCTTTTGGATTGTATGTTGCAAGTCCTGCTGGTGGGGCATTGCTGGCATTGCCATCTGTACCGCTAAGTGTTTCTGAATTTGATTCTACTGAGTTTGTAATTTACCCGAATCCGGTAAACGACAGACTTACCATTAATGCATCTGGAATAGATATGAGTGAATATTCGGTTGCCATTACCGACATGCTTGGTCGAATAGTTTTAAATGGAAACATAAACACCAACAATACAATTGATGTAAATAATTTAAGTGAAGGGGTTTATAATCTCACCCTACTGCGTGGCAATAACGTAGTGATTAGTAAGAAGTTTGTAAAAAAATAATTTTTATAATCTTCCAGTTAATTTAAAAGCCCTGCGAATTATATCGCAGGGCTTTTTTTTCTTTTTCTTTTTCAGAAATGCCAATTAAAAATTAATCATCGGCTAGATCTTCCAATGTTTTTACTCGGTTTAAGGTTGCGTGAATTTCAGCCGCTTGTTTGTGGATTACACTAGAAATAGTTGGCGGGAAATTTTCTTCCTTTAACTTTTCATCATACTCTTTCCAGCTGGCTTTTTCGCCTCTAATGCACTCTTCCAAAACCGCTTCGTCTGTATTTCCGGCAACGGCACTTTTAATATCTATCCAGGTTCTGTGCAGATCGCCTGTAAAACTTCCGCTTTCTTTTGGCGTTTCATTTAAACTGCGGATTTCGTGATCGAGCTCCGTAGCAAAGCGATTGCGTTGCGCAGCCTGATGCTTTAAAAAGTTTTTAAGCTGTGGACTCTTAGCATCTTCCATGGCTTTTGTAAAACCTTTTTGGGCATCATAATTTTTTTCCAACAATTCTTGTAGGTTGTCAACAAGTTTGTCGTGGTTGCGTTCTTTAGCTTTTTCGTTTGTAGTCTTCATAGTTTTCTTTTTTTGTTTATATCGTAAAAATAGATTTATAACGCCCATTAAAATCTTATAGAATTCACAATTTAGAGGTGTTTAACGTATTTGTTACTAAATTTTAAGAAAAGACTTCCCATTCATTAAATAAATATTAAAATGGAATTTGTAACAATTAAGTTTTCTAACTTTAGAAAAAGTTTACACTATGAACGTTCGCTCCAACGAGCCTTTTTGGCTAATTAAAAATGCATTACCACAGAGCTATCCTTCACTTAAAGAATCAATTTCTTCGGAAGTATTACTAATAGGTGCCGGTATTACGGGTGCGTTGGTGGCTTTTCAATTATTAAAAAGTGGAAAGAAAATAATAATGGTAGATCGTCGCGATATCTGCAACGGTAGCACTGCTGCCAGCACTTCTATGCTTCAATATGAAATTGATGTTCCACTTCACAAATTAATTGAAAAAGTAGGGCTAACCTGTGCCGTATCGAGCTATCAAAATTGTGAAAAATCTATCAGCGATATAAAGAAAATTATAAACGAAGTAAAGAGCGATTGTGGTTTTCAACAAAAGTACAGCGTGTATTTTGCCTCGTCTAAAAAAGATGTAGATTTTTTAAAAGATGAATTTAATGCCCGAAAAGAACATGGGTTTAGCGTAAAGTGGCTTTCAAAGGAAGCATTGGAAAAATTGGGCTTAAAAGCATATGCCGCCATTGAATCTAAGGCTGGCGCCGTAATGGACGTGTATAGATTGGCCAATGATATTTTAAAATATTGTACCGAAAATGGTGTAAAAATCTACGACCGAACCAATATTGAAGGTATAAAGCATGAAAAAGAAAAAGTAATAGCAAAAACAGATTCGGGATTTACTATTACTGTAGAAGATGTAGTGCATTGTACCGGTTACGAAAGCGTTGAAACAATTAAGGAAAATATAGTAGATTTAAAAAGTACTTTTGCCCTCGCTTCCGAATCGTTTAAGAAAATACCCGACGCTTTTAAAAAACATATTTATTGGAATACGGATTCGCCTTACCTCTATTTTAGAAGTACCGACGACGGAAGAATTATAATGGGCGGAGGCGACAGTGATTTTAAAAATGCCGCTCGGCGCGATGCATTGCTTCCCAAAAAGGAAAAAGAATTGACTGCAAAATTTTCCAAGTGTTTTCCCGATATACCTTTTGTGGCAGATTATTCGTGGGCGGGAACTTTTGGCGAAACAAAGGACGGACTGCCTTATTTTGGAAATCCCGATCCAATTAAGAGAGAACATTATATTTTAGGGTTTGGCGGAAATGGAATAACTTTTAGCGTTATGGGAATGGAGGCAATTTTACATGCCATCAACAGAACCCCACACCCGTATTTAGAGTATTATAAATTTAACAGATAGAAATTATTAATTAAAAACTACCAAAATGAAAGCATGGTTTGAAGCATCTTCCACCTCCCTAATTGCAATTGTATTAACTACCATAGGAATTTATGTAGCTGTAATTCTATTTACCCGATTGGCTGGTAAACGCAGTTTTTCAAAGATGAGTAGTTTCGATTTCGCTATGACCGTAGCAATTGGTTCGGTTATAGCAACTACCATTTTATCAAAATCGGTAAGTTTATTGCAAGGCCTTGTGGGTTTGGCTGCTGTGTATGTTCTTCAAATTACGATGGCAATGCTCAGACGTTTTAATACCGTGCAAAAAATTATAGACAATCAGCCGTTACTTTTAATGGAAGGCGAACAAATATTTCACGATAATTTAAAGAAAGCCCGTGTTACCGAATCTGATCTTCGCGCCAAACTTCGAGAAGCAAATGTTTTAAAATTATCGCAAGTACGAGCCGTTATTTTTGAATCAACCGGCGATATTGCGGTTTTGCACACAAAAGATGATAACGTACAAGTAGAAGATTGGCTATTAAAAAATGTAAATAGATAAATGTTAATTCTGTTTTAAACTTTTGATTTTCAATATTGTGTTGCGCAACTTTTCCTTCGGATAAAAAAATAACGCTATGAAAAACAACGAAAAAAACATTGAAAAAGAAAAGCAGAGTAAAAAGGAACAGGCAATAAATAAAAGTGCCACACAAGGAAAAGATATTAATCATCAAGTAAAGGAACGTAAAGAAAAACATCAGCCGCGCGATACTGCGTAGCTCGGTAGCTTTACAAAGTGAGAGGCTGTTTTAAGAAGTTTATTAAACTTTTTAAAACAGCCTCTTTCAATTAAAAATTCAACTTTTAGCAGACTGAATCTTTCAATTAACAATTAAAAGTTAAGATCCGCAGCCATAGTAATAATTAAAGTTGTCTGCAGCTTTTGGTTTGATTGATAATTTTACTTTGTGCGTATTTTTTTTGTTGTTTGTAGGCGTTATACATTCTTCTTCCGTTAATAAAACCTCCATCAGAACCCGATGCGATGAGGCAACGTATTTTTTGGTATTACCGTTAATTTCAGGTTGGGGGATTGGCGCTACAAAAGAACGGAGTGTTTCGCCGGGAGCGGTGAAATAAATTTGACCATCTTTAAACTCAACCGTCCAAGAAGGATCTGCGCCGCCGCCACTAAAGGTAAAATCTTCGGCGCTTTCAGATTGTTTTGGAACGCTGTCCAGCCGGTTTTCATTGTACTCCATTGTAGCACGTGTATCTGCTGGAACAACGGTTTCAGATTGTTTATTGTTTGGCTCTTTGCAGGAAACAGCAATCATTAAAGTGAAAAAAGGGATTAGTAGTACTTTGTATTTCATTGTATTAATTTTTTAAAGATTTGTAAAGCTAAAAAATATTCAATTTTATAAAAAGTGATAGACTTAATTTTAACTATTTCGGTAAATTTTATTTAAGTAGTTTTAGGATTTTACGAGCTCTGGCTTGGTATCCCGCACTTTTGTTTGGGATGTTTTGTAGTAATATTTGTTTTAATTCTGGATAGATCCACTTTTCATCTTTATCTGCTCCCAAATAAAAAAGACACTGCATAGCGTGTGCTTGGCACGCTACTTTTTGGTCTGTAATAAGCCAATCAAAACAGCACTCTGTTATTGTTTTGCGTTCCTCTAAATTTAGAACTTTATAAAATAAGCCCAAGATTTTCCTAAAATGATAATAGCATGTCATTTCACAAATTTTAGAACAGGAGCGCAAGGCCGAATCAGTTTTGATTGTTGGCAATTTTTCAAAAAACAGGTACTTGTATTTAATGAAATTTTTTGGTTTGTATTGACAAATAATTTCTAATACCCAGGCAGATGACACTAAAAGTTCATTGCCCTCAATAAAACAATATTGTAGGGTTTCCCGAACATAATGGGGTTTTTTGGTAATCCAAAAGGCAACCTCGAGCCTTTTGTTCAGACTGCTATCTACCTCCATTAATTTTTCGTTTAAATCTTCGGGAAGCATGCTTTTTATTTTAAAAGTTCTACAACTTTTGGAACACCGGTAGAAGCCTTTTCAGGAAAAATGGTAATTCTATTATTTTCTGAAATAGATGGGTTGGGATCTACAAAATATATATGCGCTTCGGGTTTTGCATATTGCATTAAGCCCGCTGCGGGATATACCTGCATGGAGGTTCCTATAATTAAAATTGCGTCTGCCTTTTCCACCACGGCAGCAGCAACTTCAATCATGGGCACCATTTCGCCAAACCAAACAATATGTGGACGTAGTTGGTGTTTATTTTTGCAAAGATCGCCCAGATTTAAATCGGTTTTCCAGTCCATTACCAGGTTTTCGTCATAAGTACTTCTCACTTTTAGCAATTCTCCGTGAAGATGAATAACGTTTTTACTACCTGCTCTTTCGTGCAAATCGTCTACATTTTGTGTTATAATGGTAACGTCGTGCGTTTGGTCCAGTGTTGCTAAAGCCAGATGTGCAGCGTTGGGTTGTACGGTTAATAACTGTCTTCGTCGTTGATTGTAAAAATCTAACACTGAGGCAGGATTGCGTTGAAAACCTTCTGGCGAGGCAACTTCCATTACGTCGTGACCTTCCCAAAGTCCGTCACTATCTCTAAAGGTTTTTATTCCACTTTCCGCGCTAACGCCAGCGCCTGTTAATACTGCAATTTTCATTATTTTATAATTGAGTTACTAAAGTATTCAAAAATTGCGATTTTTAAAAAGATACTATTAATTGAATAACTTTTATCTTAGCAAAATCAAAATTAAATTCGAAACTGAATTTTATTCGAACAAGCATTTTTTAAATACCGAATAATCAATAACCAATACTATTTTTTCTTGGATTTAGAATTATTTCAATATTTACAAACCTATCTCACCGAACGAAGAACAGCCCTGTTCAAACAAGTACTAGCGGAGCGCACCCGCCATTTTACCGTTGCCACCGAAGATGTTTATCAACTGCACAACACCAGTGCCGTAATGCGAACCTGCGACGTATTTGGGATTCAGGATTTGCACGTGGTGGAAGAGCGTTTGGGAAAGCGAGTTGACAAAGAAATTGCGATGGGCGCCCAAAAATGGGTGAGCTTAAATCGGTATAATTCAATTACTGATTGTATTGAAAATTTAAAAAAATCGGGCTATCAAATTATTGCTACCACGCCGCACGATAATTCTACTATGCTTCACGAATTTGATGTTACCAAAAAGAGCGCTTTTTTCTTTGGAAAGGAAAGCGATGGACTCAGCGATACAGTGATGGATGCTGCCGATGGTTTTTTAAAAATACCGATGTACGGTTTTACGGAGAGCCTGAATATTTCGGTTTCTGCGGCAATTATTTTGCAAAGTGTGGTTTCAAAATTGAAACAGAGCCCAGTAAATTGGAAGCTTTCTGAAGACGAAAAACTGGAAATTGAATTGGCGTGGATGAAGAAAACAATTAAAGCTTCAGAAGAAATAATTGAACGATACTATTCTGAAAATCCCAAATCACAAGCACCAAATAATAAATAAAAATTCAAAATAAAACATGCAAAATTTAAAATTTTCATCTCACGTCTCACGTCTAAAAGCTCACGTCTAAAATGAAACTCGTCTTCGCAACCCACAATAAAAATAAATTTGCCGAGGTAAAATCGATGCTGCCGAAACATATTGAATTATTAAGCTTAAAAGATATTGGCTGCAATGAAGATATTGCAGAAACCGCAGATACTATTGAAGGTAACGCGATTTTAAAAGCCAATTATGTGCGTAATAAATACGGTATTAACTGCTTTGCGGACGATACGGGTTTAGAGGTAAAATCTATAAATAACGAGCCCGGTGTTTTTAGTGCGCGGTACGCTGGAGATTCCAACAATTCAAAAGCGAACATGGAAAAACTTTTAAAAAATTTGAAAGGCAAGGAAGATCGCTCGGCAAGATTCAAAACCGCAATCGCTTTAAATATGGAACGCGAGGAAATTATGTTTCTCGGAATCTGCGAAGGCAAAATAACCAAAGAAGCCCGCGGTAATTCTGGTTTTGGCTACGACCCGGTTTTCCAGCCTAAAGGCTTTACAACAACCTTTGCAGAAATGACGCTGCAACAGAAAAGTGAAATAGGCCATCGCGGAAAAGCAATGCGCCAACTAATAGATTATCTTTCCCAATAGGACGTAGTTTTTGGTTTTTCATAAAAAAAGCCCAACAATCACTGTCAAATAAAAACTTTAGCTTACTTTTGCGCCCTTGAAAAATACGAGGCCCCTTGGTGGCATCTTGTTTCAAGAAAATTCCTCAGGGTGAGGAGTGCTATAGTGAAGCTGTCCGTTTTTTATATGTCCAGTCGCTTCCCGTTAGCACATATAAAAATATATATTACAAAAAAATGACAGCATTTAAAGCACTCGGCTTGGAAGAGCATCTTCTAAAAGCCATCGCCGACATGGGTTTTGAAACTCCATCGGAAGTACAAGAAAAAGCAATCCCAATTCTTTTAGATCGCGAAACCGACATGGTTTCGTTAGCGCAGACAGGAACGGGAAAAACCGCAGCATTTGGTTTCCCGATGTTGCAAAAAATTGACGTAAACAGTCGTACAACTCAGGGTTTAATCCTTTCGCCAACCCGCGAACTTTGCCTTCAGATTACAAATGAAATGGTTGCGTACGGCAAATATATGCCGGGCCTTAACGTTACCGCTATTTACGGGGGTGCCAGTATAACAGACCAAGCGCGTCAAATTAAGAAGGGTTCGCAAATTATAGTTGCCACTCCGGGACGAATGAAAGATATGATTGGCCGTGGTTTGGTTGACATTTCAAAAATAGAATATTGCGTGCTCGATGAGGCCGATGAGATGCTCAATATGGGCTTTTATGAAGACATAACCGAAATTCTTTCGCACTCGCCAAAAGATAAAAGCACCTGGCTTTTTAGCGCAACCATGCCGAAAGAGGTTTCTACAATTGCTAAAAAGTTTATGCACACTCCCGTGGAAATCACGGTTGGAACTAAAAACGTTGGTTCGGATCAGGTTACGCACGAGTATTATTTGGTAAACGCTCGCGACCGTTACAATGCTTTAAAGCGTTTGGCAGATGCGAACCCAGAGATATTTTCGGTAATTTTTTGCAGAACTAAGCGCGACACCCAAAAAGTTGCAGAACAATTAATAGAAGATGGGTATAACGCGGCGGCAATCCACGGAGATTTAAGTCAGAGTCAGCGCGATACCGTAATGAAATCCTTCCGCAATCGGCAAATACAAATGCTAGTTGCAACCGATGTAGCAGCTCGCGGAATTGATGTGGACGATATTACCCACGTTATAAATTATCAGTTGCCCGACGAAATAGAAACTTATACACACCGTAGCGGGCGTACCGGTCGTGCGGGAAAGACGGGTATTTCAATGGTTATCGTTTCAAAAAGTGAAGTGCGAAAAATTCACACAATTGAAAAGATGATTCAAAAGAAATTTATTGCAAAGGAAATTCCATCGGGTATGGAAATTTGTGAAGTGCAAATGTTTCACTTGGCAAATTCTATTAAGGATACAAAAATAAATCCCGAAATTAATGCCTACCTTCCCAATATAAACGAAGTATTGGCAGACTTTTCAAAGGAAGAACTTATTCAAAAAGTGTTTTCCGTAGAGTTTACGCGCTTTTTAAATTACTATAAAAACAGTAAAGATTTAAACATTTCTAACGATCGCAATTTTTCGGATGAAGACGCTAAAGATAGTACGCGCTACTTCGTGAATATTGGTAACAAAGACGATTTTGATTGGATGAGTTTAAAAGATTTCCTTCGCGATTTACTTCAATTGGGAAAGGACGATATTTACAAAGTTGACGTAAAGGATAGTTTTTCATTCTTTAATACAGACACCAAGCACCAGGAAATGGTGATGGGTATTTTTAAGGACTTTAAGCTAGACGGCAGACAAATTAATGTTGAAATATCTAAAGACACCGGTCGCGGCGGAAGAAGCAGCGGAGGTGGAAGAGATCGTGGAAAGCGAAGAGGCGACCGCAGTGGGAGCGACCGCGGAAATAGAGGCGATAGAAGCGGCGGGTTTAAAAAACGCAGCGGCGGCCGTGGAGACAAACCAGCTTTTAAAGGCAAAAGCCGTAGAAGCCCCGATCGTCCAGATACAAAGGGAACTGGCGGAAGACGCAGAAGAAAGTCGTAAGAACAAACAAGTTTTGGGATTTAATAATCAGGGAGAAAACCACCGGTTAGCAATTCCCTGTAGCGATTAAGTATTTTCGCTCTGCAAAAGATTAAACTTTCGTTCATCTTTTGAGTCTATATAAGTATATTTACGGGCCTTTTATATCGAGGCCCGTTTTTTTTAAACTTATGAAAACCTTCAATTTTCTAACGGAACATATACTGGAAAATAACCGTGTGCAACTTAGTCCGTTGCATCGGGAAGATATTGATAGGATTTTACACTTTTCTGTGAAGGAGCCCGAACTATGGGAATATTCGCTTCAGCCGGCCAATGGTTTAAAGAATTTGCAAACGTACGTAGATTTTGCCCTAAATGGAAGAATGCAGGGAACTGCATATCCCTTTTTAATTTTCGACAAACACTGCCAAAAAATTGCAGGTAGCACCCGTTTTTACGATTATCAAAAAACGCACAATACTACGCAATTGGGTTACACGTGGATTGGAAATGAATTTCAGGGAACCGGACTCAACAAACAGTGTAAATTGTTAATGCTGGAATTTGCTTTTGAATCGTTAAAACTAGATCGCGTTGAGTTTCGGGCAGATGCCAAAAACAGCCGGAGTATCGCGGCCATGAAAAGCATTGGCTGTATTGAAGAGGGAATTTTAAGAAGCAATTGTGCCTCCCCAACCGGCAGACGCGATAGCATTGTTTTAAGTATTTTAAAAGATGAATGGTTTGGAGGGGTTAAAGAAAAATTGAAAGCTAAAATTGAAAAAGAAAGGAACATTTCATCTCGGTGAAATTTTTCCGTATATTATACTTTATATGAAAAAATATATCCTCATAGCCTTTTTGTTTATCGTAGCAAACACGGTTGCGCAAGACAATAACATAATTAAAGGAACTGTTATGAACGATGCAACCGACGCTATTTTGGAAAATGTAAATATTGTAAACCTAAATCAGGTAATAGGTACTACAACCAACGACAAAGGGGAATTTGCAATAAAGGCAGCCGTTAACGACACGCTTTATTTTTCGTATCTCGGGTTTAAGTCGCTTCGGGTTCGAGTTACCAATGACTGGTTAAAATTTGGCGATATAAAAGTGAAAATGACCGAGCTTGGCATTGCGTTGGAAGAAGTGGTTGTAAAACCCGTACAACTCACGGGCTATGTAGAGATTGATGCAAAATTAATTCCAATTTACGACAATTACCGCTACCGAATTTCGGGACTAAGCACTGGATATGAAGGCGGTAGCAATCAACCCGGCGCAGTGAGCAAAGTGCTGAGTTCAATTTTTAATCCCGCCGATTTTCTCTACAATGTTTTCGGAAAACGACCCAAACAGATGCGCAAACTCCGCAAAATGAAAGAGGATGATGAAATTAGAAATCTTCTTCAAAGTAAATTTGATCGCGAAACCTTGATGGCGGTACTGCAATTGGAACGGGTAGATATAGATGAAATATTGAATAAATGCAGTTATTCCAAAGATTTTATCCGTACGGCAAACGATTTGCAAATTCTAGACGCTATTAGTGGCTGTTATGAAGAATACAAGATTCTAAATCGCGAGAAGTAACAATTTTCTTCTTTTTTTAACAACATTCAATTTCTTTAAAAGTATTTTTAAGGAAAATTGATTTTATGAAAGAAATAGTCGAAAAACAGCGCAAGTTCTATAATTCGAATGCCACAAAACATATTCGGTTTAGAAAAGCGCAACTAAAGACGCTTCAAAATGCCTTGCAGGAAAATGAAACGCTCTTGCACGATGCAATTTACAAAGACTTCAAAAAATCAGAATTCGATAATTATTCTACAGAAATCTCGCTGCTTTATAAAGATATAAAGGAGGCCAGAAAAAATTTATTTCAGTGGGCGCGGAGAAAACATGTTTTTACGAGCATTTTAAACTTTCCGGCTTCCAGTTATATTGTTCCCGAACCTTTGGGCGTGTGTTTGGTAATTGGAGCGTGGAATTATCCCTACCAACTTTCCTTCGCTCCGGTAATAGCCGCAATAGCAGCGGGAAACACAGTGGTGTTAAAACCCAGCGAATTGCCCACCCACACGGCTGCGGCAATGACTAAAATTGTTAAAGAAAATTTTGATCCGGCATTTTTCACCGTGGTTGAGGGTGGGGTAGAAGAGACCCAAGAATTGTTAAAACAAAAGTTTGACAAGATATTTTTTACCGGCAGCACCAAAGTGGGCAAAATAGTTTACAAAGCGGCTGCCGAAAATTTAACCCCAGTAACCTTAGAATTGGGCGGAAAAAGCCCAGCCATCGTTACTGAAAGTTGCAATCTTAAAATTTCAGTGAAACGATTGGTTTGGGGAAAATTTCTCAATGCCGGTCAAACCTGTATTGCGCCAGATTATGTCCTGGTTCATAACAGTATTGAAAAGAAATTTTTAGAGCAGACAAAACAAGAAATTATAAGTCAGCATTTTGCTTTTGAAAACGATAACTACCTTCAGATAATAAACAACGTTAATTTTGACCGACTCACTAAATTAATCGATTCGGAGAAAATATATTTTGGAGGCGAATCAAATTCTGAAACGCGCTACTTTCAACCTACAGTTATGCAGAATGTAACTTTAGACGATGCTGTTATGCAGGAAGAAATATTTGGTCCTATTCTTCCAGTTATTTCTTATAACACCATTGAGGAAGCTATTTCAATTGTAAACAGCTTACCGAAACCACTATCGTGTTATGTATTTACCAAACGCGATTCAATTAAAAGAAAAGTTTTAAAGGAAATTTCGTTTGGGGGCGGGGCAATAAACGATACTGTGATGCATATAACAAATTCTAACCTCCCTTTTGGTGGCGTGGGCCACAGCGGTATTGGCAACTATCACGGCGAGGCCGGGTTTAAAGCATTCACCCATTACAAAAGCGTGATGGATAAACCTACGTGGTTGGATCCGTCAATTCGCTATTATCCCCACACACCTTTTAGATTGAAGTTAATGCGGTGGTTTTTAAAATTATAAATTGAAATATAATAAATTAGCAAAAGCCGTTTTTTTAAATTTCGTTAACTTACCGAGCAGAATCACAAACCCATACCTATGAAAAACCTTTACATAATTGTATTACTGTTTAGCACCTATAGCTCGTTAGCCCAAATACGCTTTCAGAACATTCCCGAAAACGCAATATTTCCCGAAAGCCAAGCGGTTGAAACAATTACGGCAAACATAGCTTATCAAGGATATGAAGAAACTCAAGCCTATTTCGGGCAGGGGGAGTACGAAATATTTTTAGATAATGTTGATGGTGTTTTAGACCACCCAATTATTGTTCTGGACGGTTTTGATCCCGGAAACTCAAGAGATATTCCTGGGCTGTATGCCAGCTTAAGTTTTGGCGGGCAAAACATGGCAGATATTTTACGAGATGAGGGTTTTGATATTGTAATTTTAAATGCACCGGTATATACCACTGATGGGAAAACCATAGACGGTGGCGGCGATTACATTCAGCGAAATGCTATGGTTTTAGTGGCCATGATACAGCAACTAAATAACGACAAAGTAGGCAATAACGAGCTTGTTGTTCTTGGCCCAAGTATGGGAGGGCTTATTGGGCGCTACGCACTTTCGTATATGGAAAACAATAGTCTAGACCCTGAAACCCGTCTTTATATTTCATTTGACTCGCCACATCGCGGGGCGAACATTCCTATTAGTCTGCAATATTTAATTAACTATTTTGCAGAACAGGTGGGCGATGCAACGGCACAGCAAGTTGTTGCCCAGCTATTAAACTCACCCGCAGCCAAGGAAATGCTCACCGATCATTTACTCGGTCATCTTTTGGCGGGTTCAACCTATGAGCAAGACCCAACAAAATTATTGCCTTTGGGCGCTCCGGGATTTAGAAATGAATTTCAAGCAGAGCTCGATGCTCTTGGTTTTCCGAGTTCGGTACGCAATGTAACCATGATTAATGGTGCCGCCAATGGAACTACCACGGGAAGTCCGGGGATAACTATTGTTGATACCAATTTACAGATAGATGCATTTACCGATGTAGATGTAGCTTTAAAATTTACACCCGATGCTGGCCAAACCAACACCGTTACCGATGTAACGGTAAACTTTTTTGGTGCTCCAATTAATACATTTCAAACCACGGCACAATCACCAAACAATAGTGCTGGCGTTGATAGTGCTCCGGGTGGAACCGGTAGTATTAGCGACGCTCTTGGCGATGGTGGTGGCAACCAGGTGTTAATAGATTTTATTAATGCACTGCAACAAGATTTATATAGTTTTATTCCTACCATGAGTGCTTTGGCGATAGACAATCCGGATTGGTTTGCCACACCTAATTTGAGCGATTCGCCATTTGTGAATTTTTATATTCCCGATGAAAATGAAGACCACGTTACCGTTACGGCAGCAAGTGCCCAATTTGCTTTAGAGGAGATAAGAAATGGCGCAATGTCGGTTAGTGAGAATCAATTTTCCAATTTATTTATACTTGCACAGAATCCTGTTCAAAATACCATTCAAATTTTAATTCCGAATAATATTTCAGCAAACAACTTAACTACCAGTGTTTATAGTGTTACTGGTCAAAAATTGATGAAAAGAACTTGGGTGAATAAAAATGGTACGCTGAGTTGGAGTCACGATCTTTCCGCAGGAATTTATATTTTGAAATTGGACAATGGTACTTTTGTGCAAACTATAAAAATGATTGTTGAGTAAGCATTTATAATTTATGAAGAAATATTTTATCGCCGCAGCAATTGCTTTCGGGCTATTGTCTTGCACTACAAAAGAGAAAAATATAATTGCAGTAGATGTGCTTTTAATCCCTTCGGAAGAAATGCAGGCGCAGGCCTTTCAGCTAAATTCACTAATTTATAAAAACAATCCCGAAACCATAAAGCTAGACGAAAATCACGTGCCGCATATAACCTTGTTGCAATGTTTTATAAATGAAAGCGATTTGCCTAAAGTGAATAAAGCTTTGGAAGGTTTATTTGAAACTATTAAAGAAGAAAATTTTAAAGCTGAAAGTCTGTTTTATTACGAAGAAAAGGAGGAAAGTTTTTCGATGATTCGAGTGGAAAATTCAAAGGCATTGATGGAAATTCACAAAAAATCCATCGAACTTTTAAAGCCATTTATTGTCGCTAACGGCTCTGAAAATTCTTTTGTACAAAACCCCGACGGCAGTGCAATTAGCAAATCTACCGTAACGTATGTACCGGCATTTGTGTTAGAACATAGTTATGAAAATTTTGATCCACACATAAGTCTCGGTGTTGCAGATGTTTCTCTTTTAGACAGCCTCGCCGCGCACATTTTTGAACCTATAGAATTTAAGGCGGCTTCGGTTAGTTTATATCAATTGGGCGATCACGGTACTGCCCAAAAACTGCTTTGGACATCTGAGTAATTTAAAATATCATTTCACAAAAAAAGCACTTGGAACTAACCAGGTGCTTTTTTAATGGTAAGGTTTAAATTTTAGATCTTTTCGAGTGCCGCTTTAATATACGTTTCGCCTTTTAAAATTTCAAAAGTTTTATTATTTGCAACTGAATCTTCTAGCGAGCCTACCAAGGTTTCTGCAACATCACGACGCGGTATTTCGCCACTTTTATTTAGTTTATTGTCTATTTCAATTTTCCCGTTTCCATCATCATTTGTAAGCGCACCCGGACGCACAATTGCGTAATGCAATCCCGATTGTTTTAGATGTTCATCGGCATTGTGTTTTGCTCTTAAATACTCCTGTAAATCAGATGCCTGTTCCGGATTATCGGCACCCATTGAGCTTAGCATTACAAATTTCTTAACGCCATCATTTTTAGAGGCATCCATCAATTTTTTGGCGCCTTCCTGATCAACTTCCTTTACTTTTTTTCCACCTGAACCTGCGGCAAAAATTACGCGGTCAATTCCTTTGGTAGTATTGCTCACATCTTTTTCAAGATCTGCCAAAACTGTTTCCACACCTTCGTTTTTAAAATGTGAAACTTGCTCTTCTTTTCTAACCATTGCAATTGGTTGGTATTTATCAGAATGCTGTAAAATTGAAATTATCTTTTTTCCTGTGGTGCCGTTTGCACCTGCTACTAATATTTTTTCCATAGCTCCAAGATAAGTCACTTTAAAAGGAACTTAATACAATTTCACACCCTTTAACCTTTTAAAAACTGTTTTTTGTAGTTTCATTAACAAGCGAAAGTTTAGCGGTAAAACTTGGCTTTAAATCTTTAAGGAGCGCTATTTATTAATAACTAATTCTTCAATCATAATTTTACTGCTTATCTTTACAGTAAAACAAAATATTTTATGGATTATACTTCAAAAATGCTGCGTGACGACGCACTAAAAGGAAAAACAATAGTGGTAACTGGCGGCGGTAGCGGGTTAGGAAAAGCAATGACAACTTACTTTTTGGAGCTCGGCGCCAACGTGGTTATAACTTCCCGCAATTTAGAAAAGCTACAAACCGTAAAAAAGGAACTCGAAGATGCTACTGGCGGAAAAGTGTTGCCGGTACAATGCGATGTGCGAAATTATGACGAAGTAGAGGCCATGGTAGCAGCCGCAATTGAAGAATTTGGCACTGTGGACGTATTGTTAAACAATGCTGCGGGTAATTTTATTTCTCCAACCGAAAGACTTTCTGCAAATGCTTTCGATACTATAATAGACATTGTTTTAAAAGGAACAAAAAACTGTACCCTAGCTTTTGGGAAACATTGGATTGATAAAAAAGAAACCAATAAAACGGTTTTAAACATAGTTACTACCTATGCTTTTACGGGGTCGGCTTACGTGGTGCCAAGTGCAACTGCAAAGGCTGGTGTTTTGGCATTAACGCGTTCTTTGGCAGTTGAGTGGGCAAAATACGGCATTCGATTTAACGCTATTGCACCGGGGCCATTTCCTACAAAGGGCGCTTGGGACCGATTGCTTCCGGGCGATTTAAAAGAAAAGTTCAATCCTGCGAAAAAGGTGCCTGTAAAACGTGTAGGCGAACATCAGGAATTAGCAAATCTTGCGGCTTATTTAGTCTCCGATTTTTCAGCATATATAAATGGTGAAGTGGTTGTAATAGACGGTGGCGAATGGCTAAAGGGCGCAGGACAGATGAATCTTTTAGAAGAAGTGCCGCAACAAATGTGGGATATGCTGGAGGCGATGATTCGTGAAAAGAAATCGAAATAATTTATCTTACAGTTCACATTTTCAGCATTAAATAACCATTTTTATAATTTGGAAAGAACGCCAAAATTTGTGGATATAGCATATTGAAATTTACTTGGAATTTAGAGATTTAAAGTTTGAAATTTTCTGGAAAGGGCAGTGTTCACTTCATGTTAACAAAAATGATTTTCTATCCACATAATTAATTGTACTTTTATCTGCTAAAATCGCAAGTAAATTAATGGGTAAAATAATTGCAATTGCAAACCAAAAAGGAGGTGTTGGCAAAACAACGACCTCAGTAAATTTAGCGGCCTCATTGGGCGTTTTGGAAAGGAAGGTTTTACTTATAGATGCAGATCCGCAAGCCAATGCCACCTCCGGTCTGGGTATTGATGTAGAGGGGGTTGAAATTGGCACATATCAATTACTCGAGCACAGTGCTTCGGCAAAAGAAGCTATTGTTGCTACCAATTCACCCAATTTAGATTTAATTCCGTCGCATATAGATTTGGTGGCTATTGAAATAGAATTGGTAGATGTGGAAAATCGGGAATATATGCTAAAAAATGCTGTAGAAGCATTAAAAGCAGATTACGATTACATACTAATAGATTGCGCCCCATCTTTGGGATTGTTAACCTTAAATGCCTTAACCGCAGCAGATTCGGTAATTATTCCAATACAATGCGAGTACTTTGCTTTGGAGGGCCTCGGAAAACTTTTAAACACTATTAAGAGTGTTCAAAAAATACACAACGTAGGTCTTGATATTGAAGGGTTGTTGCTTACTATGTACGACCAGCGGTTGCGACTTTCCAACCAAGTTGTTGATGAGGTAAAAAAGCACTTTGACGAAATGGTTTTTGAAACAATCATTCAGCGCAATGTGCGTTTAAGTGAAGCGCCCAGTTATGGCGAAAGCATTATTAGTTACGATGCTTCGAGTAAAGGAGCCGACAATTACTTAAGTTTGGCGCAGGAGTTAATAAAGAAAAACGAAATAGAATAAATGGCGAAAGCGACCAAAAAACAAGCATTAGGCCGCGGACTTTCAGCTTTGTTGAAAGACCCGACTAATGATATAAAATCTGTAGCAGATAAAAACGCCGACAAAGTTGTTGGGAGTATCGTAGAGCTAGATTTGGGCAGTATAGAAGTAAACCCCTTTCAGCCACGAACCAGTTTTAATGAAGAATCGCTTCGCGAATTGGCTTCGTCTATAAAAGAACTCGGCGTAATTCAGCCTATTACAGTTCGCAAATTAGATTTTAACAAATACCAATTGGTAAGTGGGGAACGCCGTTTTCGCGCTTCAAAATTGGTGGGACTGGAAACCATTCCAGCTTATATTCGGATTGCAAACGATCAAGAATCTTTGGAAATGGCTTTGGTTGAAAACATCCAAAGACAAGATTTAGACCCTATTGAAATTGCACTTTCGTACCAACGATTAATCGAAGAAATTAGTGTTACCCAGGAAGAATTGAGCGATCGCGTTGGAAAAAACCGATCTACAATTGCCAACTACCTACGTTTACTAAAACTAGACCCAATAATCCAAACCGGAATGCGCGATGGCTTTATAAGTATGGGGCACGGGCGGGCACTTATAAACGTTGAAGACTTAAGCGATCAGTTAGATATTTATGAAAAGATTTTAAGTCAAAATTTATCCGTGCGCGACACTGAGGCTTTGGTACGCGGTTATAAAAACCCGAAGGAGAATTCAAAACCGCAGAAAGCGAGCGCGCCTCCATTTGCAAAAAAAGCAAAAAGGGAACTAACCGATCTTTTTGAGACATCGGTAGCGATAAAAGTTTCTAAGTCGGGTAAAGGGCAATTAGTAGTTCCTTTTAAAAGCCAAGAAGACTTCGAACGTATTTTGAAGCTAATAAAAAGTGAAAAATAACTTTCTATATATTCTCTTTACATTCTTCGCCACCTCGCTGTTTGCGCAGACCTCAGATTCTTTGACGGTTAAAAATGAAGCAAAGGCAATCGTGGTTAACGATACTATTTCGGCAAAAGATGAATATAGGCCTTTAGCGCCGGCAAAAGCGGCATTTTATTCTGCCGTTGTACCAGGATTGGGACAGGCCTACAACAAGAAATATTGGAAAATTCCTATTATCTACGCAGGAATGGCGGCGGGAGTTTACTTCTACAAACAGCAAGACGACGATTACAACCGGTTTAGAGATGCGTATAAACGCAGACTGGCCGGTTATTCCGACGATGAGTTTCAAGGTATATCTAATGATCGGCTCATAAATGCGCAGAAGTCTGCGCAAAAAAACAAAAGCATTAGTGTAATCGTTACCATTGCATTCTATTTATTAAATGTGGTTGATGCCAATGTTGATGCCCATTTAAAGCAATATGAAGTAAGTGAGGATCTTTCGTTGCGTCCCAACTTTAATTATAACGAATTTAATGCGAAACCGCAGTATGGAATGTCGCTAACGTATCGTTTTAAGTAAAAAAGGATAGAGAGAAAAGGATAAAGATGAAAGAATAGAGAATATAGAGTAAAGAGTAGAGAATACGGGTGATACGTATTTTTTAAGCTGTAATTTATTCGTCATTAAGTATTTAAATTATGAAAATAGCACTTCTCGGTTATGGTAAAATGGGTAAAGTCATTGAGAAATTGGCTTTGGAAAAAGGGCATTCGGTGGTTTTTAAAAGTACGATTGATTCTTCTGAAGGAAATTTTAAGGAAGCCGATGTTGCCATTGAATTTTCGGCACCCGAGGCGGCGGTTAGCAATATTTCAAAAGCATTGGAAGCAGGAATACCGGTAGTGTCTGGCACTACGGGATGGCTTGCGAGATATCATGAAATGGTAAACTTATGTGAAAGTCGTAACGGAAGTTTTATTTCGGCGTCCAACTTTAGTGTTGGGGTAAATCTTTTTTTCAGTATTAACGAATACGCAGCAAAACTAATGGCCCCTTGGAAGGAATACGATGTTTCGGTTGAGGAAATTCATCATACCGAAAAGAAAGATGCGCCCAGTGGCACGGCAATTACAATGGCCGAAGGGATTTTAAAACACAGCGATAAACGCGATTGGCAGTTAGATTCTTCCGACGAAAAAAGTTTAAAAATAACCGCCAAGCGGGAAGAAGATGTAAAAGGTACGCATACTGTTAGTTACAATTCAACAATAGACGCTATTTCGTTAGAACACGTAGCACACAGTCGCGACGGATTTGCAAAGGGCGCTATTTTGGCAGCGGAGTTTTTAAAGGACAAAAAGGGAATATTTACAATGAAGGATGTGCTTGGGATTGAGGATTAACGATTGAGGATTAACGATTGTTGATTGGTGATTTTTGATTGTTGATTGGAGAATAACGATTGTGGATTAACGATTTTTGATTGTTGATTGGGGATTAACGATTGGAGATTAATGATTTTTGATTGAGGATTAACGATTGTTGATTTTTGATTGATGAATTATGTGGCTGGGTAAATTTCTGTTTGTGAAGTAAATCAGAAATTTGTATCGAAGCCGAATTGAATTTCAATAAAAAATAATAATAAAGAATAAATACTAAATAATGAGTTGGACAGAATGGTTTGTGTTTTTTATAATAGTTCAGGTAATCCATTTTGCTGGAACGTGGAAGTTGTACCAAATAGCAGGTAGAAAAGCTTGGGAAGCCGGAGTACCCGTGTACAATGCTGTGGTTTTAATGAAAATCATTAACCGTCCGTGGTGGTGGACAATTTTACTTTTTGTTCCCATTGTAAATTTAATAATGTTCCCAGTGGTTTGGGTAGAAACCTTGCGCAGTTTTGGCCGTAATTCTACTACCGATACTATTTTAGGACTTGTAACTTTTGGATTGTATATCTACTACATCAACTACACTCAAAAAGTAACGCACATCAGCGATAGAAGTTTAAAACCCCGAACATCAACCGGAGAGTGGGTAAGTTCTATTTTGTTTGCGGTAGTTGCCGCAACCATTGTGCATACCTATGTAATGCAACCATTTACCATTCCTACCTCTTCCTTGGAGAAAACACTGTTGGTTGGCGACTTTCTCTTCGTAAGTAAGTTTCATTACGGTGCGCGTACGCCCATGACGCCAATTGCATTCCCGATGGTTCACGATACCATTCCTGTAATACATACAAAATCGTATTTATCGGAGCCCCAAATTCCCTATTTTAGGCTGCCCGGGTTTCAGGATATAAAGCGGAATGATATTGTAGTTTTTAACTGGCCTGTAGATACGGTGAATGCCTTTCAGCAGTATGGCGACGGAAAATATTATTACAAGCCTATTGATAAAAAATCGAATTACGTAAAGCGATGCGTAGGGCTTCCCGGCGATTCTTTGGAAGTACGTGATGGCTATGTTTTTATTAACGGAAATCAAAACGAGTTGCCAGATAGGGCGAAGCTACAGTTTAGTTATGACGTGCAAGTGAACAGTCAGCTAAATCCTGAAATGTTATACAACCGTTACGATATTACCGATAGGTACGGCTTCGGAAATAATACCTACCGCTTTGGTGGGATTTCGGATGAATCGTTAAAGATGTTGAAGAACAATCCGAATGTGGTTAATGTGTCCCGTTTCCGCGGTGAAAAAGATGAATGGGATCAAGGTATTTTCCCAAATAACCCTAACTATCCGTGGAACAACGACTTTTTTGGTCCGTTGTATATTCCGAAGAAAGGCGCTACTGTGGCCATTACTCCGGAAACACTGCCGTTATACAGACGGGTAATTGAAGTTTATGAAGGAAGTGAATTGGGAATAAACAATAAAATTACGCAAAATGGAAACCAAGTTTTGCTAAACGGAAACCCACTTACAAATTACACTTTTAAAATGAATTACTACTGGATGATGGGCGACAACCGAAACAACAGTGAAGATGCCCGTACGTGGGGCTTTGTACCGTTTAATCACGTGGTGGGCAAGCCTGTTTTTGTATGGATGAGCTGGGATGGCGTAAACAAGAAAGTACGTTGGGAGCGGCTTTTTACCACCGTTGGCGGTAGTGGGAAACCAGTTTCGTATTTAATGTATTTTGTAATAGCGGTAATTGGTTGGTTTGCTTTTGACTTTTATAGAAAAAGAAAAAAGGGAGCTAAGAAATAAAATGTAATAAGCCGCGAATTCACGAATATTCTAATAAATAATTCGTGAATTCGTGGTTTAAAACTACTCGGGAATCAATCTAAAAATCCCCTGCCCTTCAACGGCAATATAGATTAATCCATCAGGCCCCACTTTTACATTTCTGACGCGTCCGATATCCTGTGCGATTTTTTCACGATTTGTTACTTTTTCGCCGTCTAAAGTAAGTAATTCAACATAAGCGAATTTTAAGGAGCCTACTAATAACTTCCCTTCCCACGCGGGGTATTTACTGCCTGTAACAAAATCCATTCCGCAGGGAGCAATGGAGGGTACCCAATAATAAATAGGGGGTTCAATGCCGGGTCTGGTTTTTTCGTCGGTAATTTTAGTGCCACTGTAATTAACGCCGTAAGTAACTTCCATCCAGCCGTAATTTGCGCCTTTTTTTACAATATTAATTTCGTCGCCGCCTTTTGGTCCGTGTTCGTGCATCCAGATTTTGCCAGTTTCGGGATGTTTTGCCATTCCCTGCGGATTGCGGTTTCCGTAGGTAAAGATTGCTTTTTTTGCATTCGGCTCGTTGTAAAATGGATTGTCCTCTGGAATACTCCCATCATCATTTAATCTGTATATTTTTCCGCCATCGCGTGTTATGTCTTGCGGGTTTACTTCCCGTTCCCCGCGTTCGCCAATGGAGAAATAGACAAAACCATCATTGTCAAACTCAATGCGCGAGCCAAAGTGTTGCCCCGCCGTTGTATTGGGTTCGGCTTTATAGAGGGTTTCAATATTTACAAGGGAATTATTTTCCAATTTGCACCGCATTAAAGCTGTGTGACCGCCTTTTCCGGGTCCTGCCACTGAGGCGTATGTAATATAAATCCAACCATTTTCGCTGTAATTTGGATGCAATTCTATATCGAGCAATCCACCTTGTCCGCTATTATAAACCTCTGGCACATTAGCTATTTCTGTTTTTGAATTGTTTTTAAAATGAATTAGCCTTCCGTCCTTTTCGGTAATTAACATACTGCCATCCGGCAACCACGTCATTCCCCAAGGGTTATTGAGGTTTTTTACCACTTCTTCAATTTTATACGATTGTGGTTCAGTAATTAAAGCCACATCGTTTTTCTTTTTCGGTTGGCCGCAAGAGGTTAAAAATGCAAGCACCGCGATATACAAAAGATTAAATTTCATAATTGATATTTTTTAAAAGAGTACTGAAAATATAGTGAAAATTTAATTGTCCGCTGTAATTATTTCAAAATCAAAAAGAAGGATTATCTGTTTGCTAAAGCTGGATAGAGAAATTATTTTCAGGTTTCAAAAATTATCGTAACTTTTTAATCTCCTCACTCAATGCTTTTTGAAGTATTTAAAGCACTTACAATCAATAACTTAACGCAAAAACAATTAATGTATTAATTATTTTGCATACCTATATCAATCTGTTTTTGAGTGATATAGGTGAAATAATAAGTGTTTTATTGAAGAAGCAGTTACAAAATTTACAACTAAACCAATACGCAATACTATGGAACCACTTAAAAAACTTGTAGTTTACGGCAATAGGGAAACCGACGAAGAGGGAGCAATTGTTTATAATCTACAGACCACAAATAGGGATGCCTCCAACCAACATGAAGTACATTTAGAAGCAAACGATAAACTGTTGCAATTGGTTTTGGCAGATGGCACGTCTTGGATGTGCGATGCATCAACTATGCACGAAGTTTTTCCGGAGCTCGATCCTGCCTTAAAACCTCCCGGAAGCCGCGATGCCCAACCCGAAATTTTTGTGCTCCCGGATTCGGTGGAAACTCCAGCGACCGAACGTGGAATTATTGGTAAGATTGCTTTAAAGCTGTTAAAGGTATTTGCGAAAAAAACCATAGGAAAAGGAGTGGTGGAGCTCGCGAAAAAACTGGAAGATAAGCATTTGCAAAATGAAGTAAACAGCGATATTCTTCCTGCCAAATTTTTAAGTACAGGCGCCGCACTATTTACGGTGAATCGAGATTTTAAATTTGGCACTTTTGATGGAAAACCTTCCAACAGGCCCTTTTTTCTCTTTATTCACGGAACAAATTCAGACACTTTTGGAGCGTTTCAGGACTTAAAGGGGGCGCCGGTTTGGGACACCTTGCATGAACAGTACGGGAAAAACGTTTTGGCATTTCAACATAGAACGTTAACTGAGAGCCCTTTATTAAACGCTGTAAAATTAGCCAAAATGCTGCCTGATAATTCGGTGGTACATATGCTTACCCATTCTAGGGGTGGAATTGTTGGCGATATTTTGAATAAATACAGCAATAATAACGATGCCGCTGCTATCGGGTTTAACAATACCCATATTTCACTTTTGGAGCAAGAGGATGATAGGGAAGAAGACATTAAAAATATTGAAGCGCTCAATCGGATTTTTAAGGATAAAAAAATTACCGTCGCCAAGTTTATCAGGGTTGGCTGTCCGGCTGCGGGTACAAAACTCGCTTCAAAGAGATTGGACCATATTTTAAATGTTTTTTTCAATTTAATAAACATTGTTGGCGGGGCATTTGGTGATGTTTTAAAAGAACTGCTCTCTGCCGCCGTGGAAAGCAAGGACGATGTAAACGTACTACCGGGATTGGAAGCCCAAAGGCCCGAATCGCCTTTTATTAAAATATTAAACGATCCTTCGCCCGAAAATGCAATTAACGGGGAACCACTAGCAATTATTTCGGGAAATGGGAGGGTGAGTTTTTCGGGGCAGGGACTTTTTGTAATCCTTGGAAAGTTGTTTTACTGGCAACGAAATGATTTGGTAGTGAATACAGATTCTATGTATTTGGGAGCCAAACGGAAAGATAATATTCAGTATTTCTTTGATCAAGGTGCCGATGTAAACCACGTAAAATATTTTGAAAACAAGAAAACCCGCGAAGCGATAAACTTGGTTTTAAAGACTGCGGAAGGACAGCTAATACCCGGTTTTAAATGTATTCCACAAAACCAAATCCCCGGCAGCGATAGAGCGCTAATAGAATCTGGAGAGTTATATCCGTCGCCAACGCCCCCTTCGGGTACAAAACCTATTGTAGTAATGCTTCCCGGTATTATGGGCTCCAACCTTACCCAAAAAGATAAGGAAATTTGGCTTCATTACGGGCGAATTCTCAGCGGTGGATTGTTAAACCTTGGATATTCCAATGTAAATAAAATTGTTGCAGATTCAGTTGTAAAAACTTCATATTACAAGTTGTACAAATGGCTATCCGGCAAATACGATGTAGTGGTGTATCCGTTTGATTGGAGAAAACCGTTACCGGAGTGTGCGAGCGAATTCAATACAAATATTAAGGGGTTGATGAAAATTGGGCAACCCATTAAAATCATCGGGCATTCTATGGGCGGGGTTTTGGTACGCGACTTTATAATTAATCACGACGATACCTGGCAGGAATTAAAAGCAACCAAAGGCTTTAGAATGCTTTATCTGGGTTCGCCACTCGGGGGTTCGTTTAGAATTCCATCGGTGATTTTTGGGGAGGACCCCATTATTAAGAAGTTGAGCAAGTTAGATTTATTTCATTCAAAAAAGAGGTTGCTGAAAATGTTTTCGAAATTCCCCGGAATTTTAGCCTTATTACCCTTAACTACCGACCCCAAAAACGATTTCGCAAAAATGGAAACTTGGGAAAATATGCGAACGTATTTCGGTAAAAGCAATTGGCCTTTACCGCTTAAATCGGATTTGGAATATTTCAAAAAATACCGTGATAACATCTTAAGTAAACGCGATGCCATAGATTATTCGAGTATGGTATATATTGCTGGAAAGGATAAAATGACTCCCTGTGGGTATTATTTAGATAAAATACCGCCAAAAAAGCAATTGTATTTTCTGTTTACCAGTGAGGGAGATCAAAGCGTAACCTGGGCATCGGGGATTCCTAAGCAGCTTATCGAGGCAAATGCCGTTTATTATTCGCGTGTAACCCACGGGGCATTGGCGAATGAACCAGATTTGTTTAACGCCATAGAGGAAATACTGAGTACGGGGCAAACAAATTTAATACAGAATACCAAGCCCTTGTTACGGGGAGAAGAAAAAATATTTAGAGCCGAACCGGATATAGATTTTGATCTTTCGGAAGCCGGATTGGAAAAAACCATTTTGGGTCTCGCAGACGAATCGGAAGCTGTAGGAAGCCAAATTCCCGTTACCGTTACGGTTAGCAATGGCGATTTGCGCTATGCTTCATATCCGGTAATTGCCGGCCATTTCTTAAACGATGGTGTGCTTTATGCTGAAAGGTCTATAGATCATTATTTACAGGGAAATTTAACATCCAAACACAGATTGGGGCTTTATCCCGGAGAAATTGGCACCAATGCAATTTTCGGAAAAACGAAAAACAGCGATTTTGAAGGCGCAATAATAGTGGGGCTTGGAGAGCCAGACCAGCTTACTTCCTTTCAACTTTCAAAATCTATAGAGCAAGGTGTTCTCAATTATTTATTGAGTCTGCGTGGTAGTATAATTCCCAAAAGGGGAATAGGAATTTCGTCCTTAATAATTGCTACAGGTTATGGCGGCCTCTCGGTTGAAGGGTCACTTAAAGCTATTATAGACGGGGTAAACCGTGCCAATGAAAAGATTAAATTACTGGGCGATGATGGCTATAGAACCGTTCAATTTATTGAAATAGTAGAACTATATGCGAGTAAAGCGCTTAATTGTATGTATGTGCTAAACAAAATAGCACATAAAGAAAATACCACATATAATATTATACTCGGTAGCAAACGCATTAAAAATTTATTGGGCATAAAGAAGAGAACGCCACTGGATACGGCAGAAGATTGGTGGAACCGAATTACCGTTAAGCACAAAAAAGCGAACGAGCAAACCGGAGAACCTGCCAGTATGATTTTTGGTTCATCTACGGGCGATTCGCGCGAGGAGGAGAACGAACTTTACAGCAGTACCCCGTTAATAGATTTGTTTATTCAAGAAGTGTCCAGCAGTAATCAATGGTCGCCTTGCACGGCAAAAACACTCTTTGAATTATTGATTCCGAATAATTTAAAAGAAAAGCTTAAACGAAAAGGCAATATTTCCTGGATACTCGATACCGAAACGGCATCCTACCCTTGGGAATTGCTTCAAGATAATACTACCAATGCCAAGCCACTTTGCATAAATGCCGGAATGATACGGCAACTGTCTACCAAAGATTACAGGATTAATATTAAACGCGTTGCCGAGAAGGGGGCATTAATAATTGCCGATCCTATTTTAAACGGGTTTATCTCGCAATTGCCCGGGGCAAAAGAAGAGGGAATGGTGGTAAAGGATACTTTGGAAAATGTAGGGTATCCTACTACTCAGCTTATCGGTACAAATGCCGAAAGTATTGTTAAGAATTTTTTCTGTAATGATTATACAATTATACATTTAGCGGGACACGGTGTTTTTAATCCAAAATCTCCAAAAAAATCAGGGATGGTTATAGGAAAGGATATATTTTTAACTGTATTCGAAATCCAGCAAATGCCCGTTGTACCCGAGCTGGTTTTTGTAAACTGTTGCCATTTAGGTTATACCAATGCCGAAGAGGAGCGTTTTTATCAAGACAGGTATAAGTTGGCGGCCAATATAGGTACGCAACTTATTAGCATAGGGGTAAAGGCTGTAATTGCTGCAGGTTGGGCGGTAAATGATGCAGCCGCATTAGATTTTGCACAAACATTTTACAGCAGTATGTTTGCCGGCGATAATTTTGGCGATGCCGTAAAGAATGCCCGAAATTACATCTATGAAAAACATCCGGGCAACAATACTTGGGGGGCATACCAATGTTACGGAGATCCATTTTTTAAATTAAAAGGTATATCCGGAAGTAAAGGTTCGTGGTCGCCAAGCTATATTGTACCGCAGGAGGCCGAGATAGATTTAGATAATTTGCTCAATCAATTACAGATGGCAACGAGTGCTGGCAAAAATCATTTAGCCGATCTAAATACCATAATGACGGCTGTAAATAGGGACGTTACGCGAACACCGCAAATAGTTGAAAGAGTAGCCAAAATATATCAGGAATTGGCAATGTATGTGGAAGCCACTGGAAATTTCGAGGAACTTCTTAAAATGGAGCAGGCAGATTTCTCTTTTTCTTGTATGGAAAAATACTGTAATACGCGGTCTAAACTGTATATCCGCAATATTTTTGAAAACGAAAATGCTTCCAAAGATGCTATAATGGAGGCTTACGAGAATACGGAAGGCGTAATTAACGACCTTACCGTGTTGTTAATTGCAGGCGAAACCGCCGAACGCCACAATCTTTTAGGTAGCGCCTATAAGCGTTTGGCCATGTTAGCCCCCGACTTAAAAAAGCGCGTTAGTGCCTATAAAGCGGCATATTCACATTACGAAAGGGCGTATAACCATAAGTTTAATTCGAATAAAATTTACTCTTTGGTCAATGCGATTGAACTGGCCTGTTTATTGGTTTTTAATGAAGCTGTAAGTGACGGTGGGGAGTTTACCGTAGCGAAGAAAAAATACAAATTGAGAACCTTTTCCGAAGCAAAAGAACAGCTTAGCGAATTGGAGAAAAAGTTAGTGGAAAAATCGAATGACGACGATTTGGACTACTGGGATTTAATAGCTTCCCTAAACATAGATCTATGTTTGCTCTTTTTAATTAAAGATGAGGAAATAGAACCAAAATGGACAAAGGTTATTCAGAATTTTAATACAATATGGCGAAAGGCGGGGAGCGATGCCAAAAAAGTAACCGAGCTGGAACATCTCAGCTTTTTAACCCATGCCCTAAACGTTGCCACCGGAACAAAAGGTGAAGGTTTTAAACCGAATAAAGATTTAGAAATGCATATAAACGAGTTGAGAACGGCCTTGAGCGGAATACGAAAAAAGATGAAGGCAAAGGAAACAGCCAATACTAAATCGAACGCGAATGCTAAAAAAAGGGCGAAATCTAAACCAAAGCCTAAACCGAATAGCTCCAAGAATAAAAAGTAAGTAGTTTTATGTACTAATTTAAATTTTGAAACTGGTTAAAAAGTATCGCGCAAGTTTGTAATAAAGCCTACTTTTTAGCCAGCTTTCGTATTTATAATATTTCCTATTGGTATAATCGTACCACAAATATTACCTTTATCAAAATTTCTGTTTATGAAAGAAAAATTTAAGGCGATTGTAAATGAAAACTTTGAGTTTTCGCTGCATTCGAAAGATTTGGAAGCATTGGATGTTATTTCGGACAATAAAATTTCCAACATTATCTACAAAAACAAGTCGGTTGCGGTGGAAATGATCGCGGCAGATTTTCATAAAAAAACATATACTTTATCAATAAACGGCAGTCGTTTTCAAGTTAAAATTGAAAATGAACTGGACGCTTTAATTACTAAAATGGGGCTTTCGTTGGGCAATGCTTCGGTAGAAGATGAAATACACGCGCCTATGCCGGGCATTATTTTGGAGGTAAATGTCGCTGAAGGCGATAAAGTTGAAAAAGGCGATTTCCTCTGTGTTTTGGAGGCGATGAAAATGGAAAACACCCTGACTGCCCCGCGGGATGGCGTTATAAAATCTGTAAATATTTCCAAAGGCGAAACGGTAGATAAAGGGAAATTGCTAATTGAATTAGAAAACAATGATTAAAAAAATATTGATTGCCAACCGTGGCGAAATAGCGTTGCGCATAATGAAAACCGCCCAGAATATGGGTATTAAAACCGTGGCTGTATTTTCGGAGGCCGATAGAAATGCGCCCCACGTAAAATTTGCCAACGAAGCCGTTTGCATTGGGCCGCCGCCTTCAAACGAATCGTATCTTTTGGGCGATAAAATTATAGAAGTTGCCAAGGAATTAAAGGTTGATGCCATTCATCCGGGTTACGGGTTTTTGAGTGAAAATGCCGAATTTGGCGAAAGCGTGGAAAAAAGCGGGATGATTTTTATCGGCCCTAAATCGCACGCCATTCGCGTTATGGGCAGTAAGCTCGCTGCAAAAGATGCAGTAAAGGAATACAATATACCAATGGTTCCCGGCACCGATGAAGCCATAACAGATGTTGCTGCAGCGAAGGAAATAGCAAAGGAAATTGGATTTCCAATTCTTATAAAAGCCTCTGCCGGCGGTGGAGGAAAAGGTATGCGTATTGTTGAAAACGCCAAGGAATTTGAAGACCAAATGAAACGCGCCATCAGCGAAGCCGAAAATGCCTTTGGCGATGGTTCGGTTTTTATTGAAAAATTTGTCACTTCGCCCCGCCATATTGAAATTCAGGTTTTAGCAGATAATTTTGGGAATACGGTGCATCTTTTTGAGCGCGAGTGCAGCATTCAGCGGCGCCACCAAAAAGTGGTGGAAGAAGCGCCATCTTCAGTGTTAACTCCAGAATTGCGCAAACAAATGGGCGAGGCAGCGGTAAAGGTTGCCAAGGCCTGCGATTATGTGGGCGCGGGAACGGTAGAGTTTCTTTTGGACGACCAGCACAATTTCTATTTCCTCGAAATGAATACGCGGCTGCAAGTAGAGCATCCCGTTACCGAACTTATTACGGAACTCGATTTGGTGGAGCAACAAATAAGGATTGCCAAAAACGAAAAACTTGCCTTTTCGCAGGACGATCTAAAAATCACCGGCCACGCTTTTGAGCTGCGGGTATATGCCGAAGACCCGTTAAACAATTTTATGCCAAGTGTGGGCAAACTAGAAGTGTATCGCCCACCGAGCGGAAAGAATATTCGCGTGGACGATGGGTTTACCGAAGGAATGCAAGTACCCATCCAATACGACCCTATGCTCTCAAAACTTATAACCTACGGTAAAACGCGAAACGAAGCCATGCAAACTATGTTAAAAGCTATTGCAGATTACAACGTTGAAGGGGTTAGTACCACGCTGCCCTTCGGAAAATTTGTTTTTGAGCACGAGGCTTTCCGAAGCGGAAATTTCGACACCAATTTTGTAAAGAAATACTATTCCGAAGAAAAGCTTCAAGCCATCAATGAAGAGGAAGCTAGAGTAGCTGCACTTTTCGCATTAAAACACTATTTAAAAGATACAGAGAAACTCAGATTGCCAAAATAAATCCTTTGCGCACTCCGCGCCTCCACGGTGCATTTTTTACCGCAAAGCGGCAGAGGACTCAGAGAAAAAATATTAAAAGAATGACCGACAACAATAAAAAACTGCAAGAAATACTTTCCGAAGCCAAAATGGGCGGCGGCGAAAAACGCATTGCAAAACAACACGAAAAGAAAAAACTCACCGCTCGCGAGCGCGTGGAATATCTTTTAGACGAAGGCTCTTTTGAAGAGATGGGCATACTTGTAACCCACAGAACCACCGACTTTGATATGCAAAAAGAAGTGTATTACGGCGATGGGGTGGTTACTGGTTACGGCACCATTAACGGGCGTTTGGTGTATGTTTTTGCACAGGATTTTACGGTTTTTGGGGGCGCACTTTCAGAAACACATGCCGAGAAGATTTGTAAAATTATGGATCACGCGGTAAGCGTTGGCGCGCCGGTAATTGGTTTAAACGATTCGGGTGGGGCTCGCATTCAGGAAGGCGTACGATCTTTGGGCGGCTATGCCGATATTTTTTATAGAAATGTACAAGCTTCGGGTGTGGTGCCGCAGATTTCGGCAATAATGGGACCCTGTGCTGGTGGGGCCGTGTATTCGCCGGCGATGACCGATTTCACTTTAATGGTGCAGGACAGCAGTTATATGTTTGTTACGGGGCCGAACGTTGTAAAAACGGTAACCAATGAAAATGTTACTTCCGAAGAATTGGGCGGGGCACGAACCCATGCTACCAAAAGCGGAGTGACGCATTTTACCGCGGCAAACGATATTGTGTGTTTGGAACAGATTAAAACCTTGCTCAGCTACCTTCCACAGAACAACAAAACCATTACTGATAAACTTCCTTTTGAAGTTGGTGACGAATTTCGGGATGAATTGGAAACTATTGTCCCGGATTCCGCAAACAAACCTTACGATATGCACGACGTAATTAAGGGGATAATTGATGCGGATTCGTTTTTTGAAGTGCATAAGGATTATGCGGACAACATTATAGTCGGTTTTGCGCGATTGGGCGGCAGAAGCATTGGCATCGTCGCAAACCAACCGATGAGTTTGGCGGGAGTATTGGATGTGGATAGTTCAAAAAAAGGAGCTCGTTTTACGCGTTTCTGCGATTGTTTTAATATTCCACTGTTGGTTTTGGTGGATGTACCGGGTTTTCTTCCGGGCACCGATCAGGAATGGAACGGCATTATTCTGAACGGCGCAAAATTGCTTTATGCTTTAAGCGAAGCCACCGTGCCGCGGGTTACGGTAATTACAAGAAAAGCTTACGGTGGTGCTTACGACGTGATGAACAGCAAACACATTGGCGCCGATATGAACTACGCATGGCCAACCGCCGAAATTGCAGTGATGGGCGCAAAGGGTGCCAGTGAGATTATTTTCAGAAAGGAAATCGCCGAAGCTGCAAATCCCGAATTGAAACTTTCAGAAAAGGAAGCGGAATATGCCGAAAAATTTGCCAACCCTTTTAAAGCTGCACAACGCGGGTTTATCGATGAGGTAATCCAGCCCCGCGAAACCCGCAGAAAATTGCTGAAAGCTTTTGCCATGTTGGAAACTAAGGACGTTCCGCGGCCAAACAGGAAGCATGGGAATATTCCTTTGTAAATTTTTTTAGTGATATCTATGTCCTGTCGAGCCTACCTTCCTACGGAGAGCAGGCAGCCGCAGTCGAGACCTCGTTTTGGGAAATTTTCTTTTTTTAAATGATAGTTATCATAAATGAACGGGTGGGAAATTCATAATTTTAATGATTAACTAAGCCCGTTCCAAAAATGCCCATAACCAACTTCAACATAAAAGGTCTAACCGACGCCGAGGTCTTGGCTTCGCGGAAAAAATTCGGCAGCAATGTTCTTGAATCAAAAAAGAAAAACCACTTTCTTGAGGCTATAAAGGGCTTGGCAAAAGAGCCGATGGTCATTTTATTGCTGGTCGCCGCAACCCTCTACTTTTTCACGGGAAATACTGGTGACGGTATTTTCCTCGCCGCCGCCATTCTTTTGGTCGCTGCCATTTCACTTTATCAGGATGCAAAAACCCATAACGCCCTCGAAAAACTAAAGGAACTCTCCCAACCGCATTGTAAGGTAATCCGCAATGGGGAAGTCATTGAAATAATGAGCCAAGACGTGGTGGTGGGCGATTTTTTAATGGTCGAGGAAGGTTCAACCATTGTGGCTGATGGCATTATCGTCCATTCCAATGACTTTTCGGTAAATGAGTCCATTTTAACGGGGGAATCCTTCTCCGTTGAAAAAGATGCAAATTCCGCCGACAATAAGATTTATATGGGAACCCAAGTGGGGGGCGGCCTTGCCATTGCCGAAATAACCGCAATAGGCAACCAGACCAAGGTCGGGAAAATAGGGAAGAGCATAGAGGATATTTCTTCCGAAAAATCGACGCTTGAGCTCCAGATAAACAATTTCGTAAAAAAGATGGTAATCGCGGGAGCGGTTGTTTTTCTCTTGGTTTGGGGTATCAATTATTACAATTCCGAAGACGTTTTGGACAGTCTGTTAAAGGCACTTACCCTTGCCATGAGCATCTTGCCGGAGGAAATCCCGGTTGCCTTTACCACCTTTATGGCCATTGGCGCGTGGCGGCTGATGAATATGGGCGTGATCGTAAAACAGATGAAAACCGTGGAATCCCTAGGTAGTGCCACGATAATCTGTGTGGATAAGACGGGAACGATTACGGAGAACAAAATGCGGCTCGATAAAATTTTCACGCTGGAAACCGATAAGATTACTTCGGTAAAAGATGTACTTTCCGCCAGTGAAAAGGAACTCATAATTACTACCATGTGGGCCAGCGAGCCCATTCCTTTTGACACCATGGAGCAATCGCTGCACCGTTTTTATGAAACAATTTCTGGAAACGATGAAAGGCCCAATTTCAAAATGGTCCACGAATATCCTTTGGGGGGCAAACCCCCGATGATGACCCATATTTTTGAAAATGACAGGGGCGACAGAATCATCGCTGCCAAAGGCGCGCCCGAAGCTTTGATGGCAGTTTCAGGTTTAAGTGATAGTGAAAAGGAAATTTTAAAAAAGACCATAACTGATTTGGCAGCCCAGGGCTATCGGGTTTTGGGCGTGGGTATTTCAAATTTTGAAGGAATCGATTGGCCAAAAAAGCAACAGCATTTCAAATTTGAATTTAAGGGCCTCGTCGCTTTTTACGATCCGCCCAAGGGAAACATTTCAAAAGTATTCCAAGATTTTTACAATGCGGGCATTGCGGTTAAAATCATCACTGGCGATATTGCCGAAACCACTGCGGCCATTGCCAAAAAGGTAAATTTCAGGGGCAGTGGGGAGGTTATTGCGGGTGATGACCTTGTGCATCTGAGCGATTCGGAACTGGCAAGGATCACTTCGGAAAAAAATATTTTCGCGCGGATGTTTCCCGAAGCGAAACTTAAAATAATCAACGCCCTAAAAGCGCAGGGCCACATAGTGGCGATGACTGGGGATGGTGTAAACGACGGCCCGGCGCTAAAAGCCGCAAATATCGGGGTGGCAATGGGGAAGAAAGGCACCGAAATAGCCAAACAATCCGCCTCGCTTATCCTTGTGGACGACGACCTTTCCAAAATGGTGGAGGCCGTGGCGATGGGCAGAAAAATCTATTCCAACCTAAAAAAGGCCATTCAGTATATCATTTCCATCCACATTCCTATCATTCTTACCGTTTTTATCCCTTTGGTCTTGGGCTGGGTCTATCCCAATATCTTCACGCCCGTACACGTTATTTTGTTGGAATTGATAATGGGCCCCACCTGCTCGATAGTTTATGAAAACGAACCGCTGGAAAAGGATTCCATGCTTCAAAAACCTCGGCCTTTTTCCAGCACCTTTTTTAATTGGAGCGAGCTTTTTACCAGTATTGTCCAAGGATTGGCGATTACGGCCGGCGTGCTTGCGGTATATCAAATTGCTGTAGGCAATGGCGCAAATGAAGCGATAACCCGAACTATGGTATATACCGCGCTCATAACCGCCAACATTGTGTTGACCTTTGTAAACCGCTCTTTTATCTACTCCATTTTTACCACTTTCAAATATATAAACAACTTGGTGCCAATCATAGTGGGCATTACCGTGGGCATTACCCTTTTGCTCCTTTTTGTACCGCCCTTCACTAAGTTTTTTCAATTTGAAAGACTTGATATAAACCAGCTCGGCATCAGTGTTGGGATCGGGATGTTGAGTGTGTTGTGGTTTGAAATCGTGAAATGGTGGAAACGCAAACAAATTTCAAAAACAGTTATTTCCTCTTCTTAATTGGATTTAAGTTATTGATAAACAATAATTAACTGATTTTTGTCATAGTAAAAAACTGCGTTCCAATGTAAATTTGAGTGTTTCACGAAAACCTAAACATTATGAAAAAGTTCAGTTTTTTGTTTGTTGCCACCATGCTGCTGTTTTCAATTGGCGCGGAAGCACAGGAAAAATGGTCGTTGGAATTCAGGCCTGGACTTAATTTTACCACTGGTGACGTGGGCAATACCGACACTAAAATTGGCTTTGGTTTCGAACTTATGGGAGCCTATAAAATTATGCCCCATTTAGCAGCTTATGCGGGTTGGGGCTTAAACGAGTTCAAAGGTGAGGATAGTTTTTTATTGGAGGATATTACCTTAAAGGAAATGGGATACACATTCGGTTTTCAAATCATAAAACCTATCGGCACTTCCGCATTTTCTTACTTGGCAAGGGCTGGAGCGGTTTACAATCATATAGAAATTGAAAATAACAGCGGTAGTTTTGCCGCCGACACTTGCCACGGATTTGGTTGGCAAATTGCTGCAGGAGTAGATTATGAGTTTGCTCCCAACCTCGCGCTGCGCCCCATGCTTCGCTACCGTTCGCTTTCTAGGGATATAACGATTGAAAATACTTCAACTGAATTAAAACTGAATTATATCTCATTTGGAATTGGTTTGGCTTTGGACTTTTAAGACTGAAATCACGAAAAGTATTTTAAAATGAAAATCGCATTCTTCATTCTTCTTTTACTCCACGGGCTTATTCATTTGATGGGCTTTTTAAAGGCTTTTGGCTTTGCTGAAATTCCACAATTGTCACAAAATTTCTCAAAACCGCAAGGTCTTTTATGGCTCGCGGTCGCTTTGACTTTTATAACGATAGGAATTCTATTTCTGTTAAAAAACAATCTTTGGTTTTGGATCGCCGTAGCAACGGTTGTAGTATCTCAGGTCTTGATTATTGTGAATTGGCAGGACGCCAAATTTGGCACTTTCGCCAATTTGATCGTTCTTATTGTAGCCCTATTGGCAATGGCGAGCTGGAATTTTGAAAGGGAATTTAAAAAAGATATTTCCCAGTCCTTTAAAAATGTTGGTATTTCCGAAGAAATAATCTCCGAAGCCGATGTTGCCCAACTTCCTATTCCGGTTCAGAACTACCTGAAATACGTCGGGGCAATCGGTAAACCTAAAATAAAAACTGCGAAAGCCACTTTTAAAGGCGAAATGCGGGAAAAGGGAAAGGATTGGTTTGCGTTCACTTCGGAACAGTATAATTTTTTTGAAAATCCCACGCGCTTGTTTTTTATGAAAGCCAATTTCAAAGGCTTGCCCACCCAGGGTTACCATCGGTATAAAGAGGGAAAGGCATCGATGCTCATAAAACTGCTGTCCGTTTTTCCTGTGGTAAATATCGCGGAACCCGAAATGTTCAAGACCGAGACCGTCACTTTTTTTAACGATATGTGCCTTTTTACGCCAGCAGCCTTGACTGATAAAAGGATCGATTGGCACACCTTGGATAATAATTCGGTAAAGGCTGTTTTCCATAATGGAGAAGTTTCAGTATCGGCGATTTTGAAATTCGACGAGAGTGGGCGATTGATCAATTTTATTTCGGAAGACAGGGTGGATGTGAATTCCAACCAAAACGTCCCGTTTTCAACCCCCGTTACCGAATACGGTACGGTCAATGGCTATAAACTGCCCGTTGCTGCCGATGCCGTTTGGCACTTTCCCGAAGGCGATTTTGTTTACGGAAAGTTTTATTTACAGGATGTTCAGTACAATTTGAAAATTTCAGATTAGGAAAATGGCCTATTCAAAAAACAAGAAACTGCTGTTTATAAAAAGCCTCCACACGGTTATTTGGCTGTTTTTTAATGTGGTGATTTTCTATCTTTTATACGCCGCCATCGTCAATAAAATTGACAAATGGGTCTGGATCTGCATAGCCATTGTTTTGTTGGAAGGCTTGGTTTTGCTGGCTTTTAGAATGTTTTGTCCGCTTACGGTTATTGCCCGAAAGTACTCTGACTCCTCCAAGGCCAACTTCGATATTTTCCTTCCCAATTGGTTGGCGAAATACAATAAATTGATTTATACTACCATTTTTGGTATTGCGGTGATTATTGTAATTTATAGATGTGTCGCTTAAGTTGTGCAATTGCGAATATTTCACAGGTATATAATTGCAATTTCTCTCCACCTTTCAGATATTTACAAAAAGAACAGATGCTATGAAAATAATCTCGTGGAACATCAACGGCGTAAGGGCGATAACCAAAAAGGATTTCTTTGACGATTTTTCAACCATGGACCCAGATATTATCTGCTTTCAGGAAACCAAGGCCCAAGATGACGAGGTAAAAACGGCCTTGTCTAAAATTACCCACTATCACCAATATTACAATTCGGCAGCGCGGAAAGGTTATTCGGGCGTTGCGGTCTTGAGCAAAAAGGAACCCTTGGCAGTTACGTACGATATGGGCGTTGCGGAACACGACAACGAAGGCCGGGTAATCTGTTTGGAATTTGAGGCTTTCTTTTTGGTCAATGTATATGTTCCCAATTCCGGTCAACAACTGGAAAGGCTGGATTATAGAAAGACTTGGGATGACGACTTCCGAAGCTATCTCATTAACTTGAAAAAATCAAAGCCTGTAATTCTTTGCGGCGATTTAAATGTTGCCCACCGTCCCATCGACCTTAAAAATGACAAGGCCAATTACAACAAAACGGCAGGCTATACCCAAATTGAAATTGACGGAATGGACAACTTGCTCAACGCAGGTTTTGTGGATACCTATCGGCATTTCCATCCTGATAGCGTAGCCTACACCTACTGGAGCTATCGGTTTAAGGCTCGGGAGCGCAATAGTGGGTGGCGCATAGATTACTTTTTGGTAAGTGAACCCTTGCTCGAAAAAATAATAAATGTAGCGATATTATCGGAATATTATGGCTCCGATCACTGCCCAATCCAACTTGAAATTGAATTGTAGTCAATTCTTAAATAGGTTTTCGTTTTCCTTTAAAGCGGCCATCGCTTCAGAATACCCCATTTCAAAAATAGCATCTGTATTGCTCATACCGAATATGGCAAAGCCTCCCACATCTTTGGGCGCAATAACCAAATCGCATTCGGGGAATTTTCTTATAGAATCTGAAACCGCCCTAATTTTAAGCGCCCTATCGGCAACATTATAGGAATGGTTCAAATCCTTGATGCTGATTTTCTGTAGGGAGTTGATATACACCCCAATAATTGTATCACAGTGTTGCTTTAGCGGCTCCACGGGAAAGTTATTCAGTATTCCCCCATCTATATAGTACGAACCATTAATCTCGGTTGGGGTAAAAACGCCCGGAAAGGAAGCGGAAGCTATAACCGGTTTTATAAGCTGCCCTTTGCTGAAAATCTTTAAATTTCCCGAAATCACATTGGTCGCGGTTATAAAGAGCGATTTTTCAAGGGCGTCAAAATTATCCCTCGGGAAAAACACTTTTAGGTCGTCATAAAACTTTTCGGTATCCAAAAACCCCGGTTTGTTAAAGGCGAATCTTTTGGTGGTAAAAATTGAAACGGTTTTAAAGAATTTTAATATTTCAGACCAATGGACCCCCGCCGAATATAACGCCCCCACAATGGCGCCCACACTGGTGCCCGAAACGTGGGTGGGTGAAATGCCGTGCTCCTCCAATGCCTTTAATACCCCGATATGCGCGGCGCCCCTTGCTCCGCCACCGGAAAGGACTAAACCAAGATTCGTCATTGTTCTAAATTTTGATAACAAAATTGTAAAAATTAAAGCAAATAAACCCTGACCAAAATCATAATCGAGCTCAAAATTGATAGTTAAATTTGGATGGTATCTGTTTGCTAAGAATAAGATTTTGAATCTGTTAATTAAATTTATTGCTGATGTTTGTCATAGTTATTCCCTATTCGTAGGATTATCTTTGATTTTCCCTGTTGTATATGAAAAAAGAAAACTCCCTTATAACCCGCACAAAATCGTTTTTCGCTGAAATAGGCGATATGACCTTATTTGCCGGACGTTTTTTTCGGGAATTGTTCAGTCCGCCATTTGAATTTAGGGAATTGATACGTCAATGCTACAATATGGGCATTCGCTCCCTGTTTTTGGTAATGGTGACGGGTTTTATTTTGGGCTTGGTCTTTACGCTTCAATCGCGCCCCACTTTGACCGATCTTGGCGCGGCCTCGTGGATGCCATCCATGATCAGTATTTCCATAGTGCGGGAAATCGGCCCGGTAATAATCGCCTTGATCTGCGCGGGAAGGATTGGCTCCGGAATTGGTGCGGAACTCGGCTCCATGCGTGTAACCGAGCAGATAGACGCAATGGAGGTCTCGGGCACCAATCCGTTCAAATATTTGGTGGTTACCAGAATATTGGCGGTTACCTTAATGTTGCCCTTGCTCGTAATTGCGGGAGATACCGTCGCATTATTCGGATCTGCGATAATCGAGAATTTAAAGGGAGATGTTTCCTATACGCTCTATTTTAATAAGGTTTTTGATGCCTTAAGCTTTAGCGATGTGCTTCCCGCAACCGTTAAGACCGTATTCTTTGGTTTTGCCATCGGCCTGGTGGGTACCTACAAAGGCTACAATTGTTCCAAAGGTACCGTGGGGGTAGGGGAAGCCTCAAATTCAGCGGTGGTTTATTCCTCTATGTTATTGTTTATAATAGATTTTATTGCCGTATTTGTTTCGGATATATTTTTTGAAGTTTAAATGAAAAAAGAAAACCAAACCCCAGTCCTTGAGTTAAAAGATATCCACAAGAGCTTTGGCGAAAACCATGTGCTCAAAGGTTTCAATCTTCAACTTTTTGAAGGGGAAAATCTGGTGATTATGGGCAAATCTGGGTCGGGGAAATCGGTTATGGTCAAGTGTATTGTGGGCTTGATCCAGCCCGATAGCGGAAGCATTACCATTAACGGTCACGACATAATCACCATGGGCCAAAGGGAACTGGATTTTCTGCGGACGCAAATCGGTTTCCTCTTCCAGGGCAGTGCTTTGTACGATTCTATGACCGTTCGGGAAAACTTGGAGTTTCCATTGCGAAGACACAAAGATAAAATTGAGGATTTCAAAAGTACGGAACAATCCGTACATGATGCGCTAAAAAGCGTGGGACTGCTGCACACAATCGATTTGATGCCTTCCGAACTTTCCGGTGGAATGCAACGTAGGGTAGCACTGGCACGGGCGTTAATTTTAAAGCCGAAAATAATAATGTACGATGAGCCCACAACGGGCTTGGACCCTATTACGGCAAACGAGATTATCCAGCTTATGCGAAGCATCCAAAAGGAGTATAACACCTCCTCCCTCATTATCACGCACGATGTGGATTGCGCAAGGGTAATATCGAATAGAATAATATTACTGGTAGATGGAATCAACTATGCCGAGGGCACTTATGATGACCTGTCAAATTCCAGCGATCCCCAAACCCGGGCATTCTTTAAAAACTAAAAATTATGGCTAAATCAACTTCCCAAAAAATAAAAGTCGGCCTTTTCGTAGTGGTGGGCACCGCCATTCTTATTGCGGCGCTCTATTCCATCGGTAACCGACAGCATATTTTCAGCAAAAACATTGAGCTCTACGCTACCTTTGGGAACGTAAATGGTTTGATTATAGGCAACAACGTGCGTTACTCCGGTATAAACGTGGGCACCGTAAGCAAGATTGAAATGATCGAGGAGGGAAGCATCACCATCCAAATGATGATTGAGGAAAAAACGGCAAGATTCATTAAAACCGATGCCATTGCTTCCATCGGTTCCGATGGCTTGGTGGGAAGCATGGTCGTGAACATTATTCCGGGGAAAGTTGCCACTGCCAAACCCGTAATTTCCGGCGATACCATCCAGTCTTACAGCAAGATTGGCGCCGACGATATGCTCTCCACCCTGAACACGACCAATGAAAACGCCGCCTTGCTCACCGCCGATCTGCTTAAGATTACCAATAAAATCCTTGAGGGCAAAGGCACTTTGGGCGCTTTGGTAACCGATACCTTGTTGGCCCAGGATTTAAGGCAGACGGTAATTGAACTCAAACAAACGGCTGCGGGTACTTCCACGGCGGTTTCGCGCATCAACGCCCTTATTTCAAAAGTCAATTATGATGAAAGTGCCGCGGGCGTGCTTTTGAGCGATACGGTTTCTGCCAACCAAATAAGGGGCGTATTTAGCAATCTTGAAAAATCGAGCGAGGACATTAATGAAATAAGCCAAAATCTCGATGCCTATCTCTCCGAAATAAAATCGGGAAAAGGTGCTTTGAATTACATCACGCAGGATGAGGTTTTGGTCAAGAATATCGATTCCACGATGCTTGATATAAAGGAAGCTGCAGAGAAATTGAACGAAAATATGGAGGCGCTGCGGCACAATTTCCTTTTCCGTGGCTATTTCAGAAAACTGGAGCGACAGGAAAGGCGGGAAGCCAGGAAAAATTAATTTTAAAATCGGTATTTTCGTAAGTCAAAAAAAACCAACCAAACAAAGTGATAATGCTCGATAATTTAAAGGAAAACTTCTCCCATATTTTTGAGGACGCCCTAATTGAAGAAATTGGCCAAGTAGGTGTTTTAAAGGAAGTAAAGGAAGGCGAAAAGGTAATTGAGATTGGCGATTACGTCCGCTCCATGCCCTTGCTCCTCAAGGGGGCCATAAAAATTTTAAGGGAAGACGACGACGGCGATGAACTGCTTCTCTATTTTTTGGAGCGCGGCGATACCTGCGCCATGACCCTAACCTGCTGTTTGGGACAGACCAAAAGCGAGATCCGCGCCATCGCAGAGCTCGACACCACGTTGATAATGATACCCATCCAAAAAATGGAGGAGTGGACGGGCAAGTATAAAAGTTGGCGCAACTTCGTCTTTCAAAGTTACCACGGCCGCCTTACCGAAATGCTCGAAACCATTGACAGCATTGCATTTTACAATATGGACGAGCGCTTGGTGAAATACCTTCAAAACAAAAAAAAGGTAACCAATGATTCCCTGATCAATTCCACGCATCAGGAGATTGCGTATGAGCTTCACACCTCGCGCGTGGTGGTGTCGCGTTTGTTGAAGAAGTTGGAATCCATGGGGAAAATCGAGCTTAACCGAAATAGTATTAAAATAATCGCACTTTAGTTTTAAGATGACATATTTAAACCGTTGAAGTGTAACTTTTGTTACTGTCAAGCGTGAAGTTTCCCTTTATTTTTGAAGTGTCCACAACTTTATACTCAAAATATGAAACTTTTAGTCACATTATTTTTGATCAGTTTATTCACTTCCTGCAATACCAATACTCGTAAGGAATATTTGGCGATTGCCGAAAATGCAGAAAACTTAATACTTACAAGCCCTCAAGAACATCCCGGCAAGAAGCTGATGGAAAACAATTGCTACGTTTGCCACAATCCAAAAACTGCCGAAGATGCAATGATTGCCCCACCGATGGTAGCCGTAAAGATGCATTATATTTCTGAGGAAACTTCAAAGGAAGAATTTATTGAGGCAATGGTGGCGTGGGCCAAGAATCCTTCCGAAGAAAAATCAAAAATGCCGGGCGCGGTCAAGAAATTTGGCTTAATGCCCTATCAATTCTATCCGGAGGAAACTATCAAACAAATTGCAGATTATATGTTTGATAACGATATAGAAGAGCCCGAATGGTTTGACGCCCACTACAAGCAAATGCACGGCGACAGACCACAGATGAAGGGCCGAATTGGTCGCGGAATGGGAAATGGTAAAGGGATGGGTAAAAACCAAAATACAAATGCTCAACCTTTCGTAAAGGAACGCGGCATGCAAATGGCACAGACCACGAAGGCCGAATTGGGGAAAAATCTGATGGGCCAGATCCAGAAAAACGGGGTTATTGCCGCTTTGGACTTTTGTAATGTTCAGGCTATGCCAATATCGGACAGTATGGCTACCGTCCATAAGGCCCAAATAAAACGCGTTACCGATAAACCGAGAAACCCACAAAACAAGGCCAATGCCGCAGAACTGCAATATCTGGAAAACTTCAAAAAGCAAGTGGCTGCCGGAGACGAGGTAAACCCGATTGTGGTGGATATGGGCAGGGAAACAGAATTTTATTACCCCATCGTTACCAATTCCGTGTGCTTAAAATGCCACGGCACGCCCGGAAAGGAACTGGAAACGCTCACCTTGTCCAAAATACAGGAGTTGTACCCAATGGATAAGGCAACCGGTTACGGCGAAAATGAAGTGCGCGGCATTTGGAGTATCCGTTTTGAAAATTAGCATATGAATTATTACGAAGCTTTCTGGAACCACAAATACCTCAGTGGCGAAACAGGCTGGGATATAGGCCAGGTTTCCACACCCATAAAGGAATACATCGACCAACTTTCAGATAAAAATTTAAAGATTTTGATCCCCGGCGGCGGTAATTCGTATGAAGCGGAATATCTTTTTAACAACGGGTTTACCAATGTTTTTGTGGTAGATATTTCGTCTATTCCGTTACGGAATCTGGCCAAACGGCTACCATCATTTCCAAAGGAAAATTTATTGCACGCAGACTTTTTCGACTTGGAAGACAGCTTTGACCTTATTTTGGAACAGACGTTCTTTTGTGCTTTGCAGCCTGTGCTGCGGGAGGATTACGTAACTAAAATGCATCAGCTTCTAAAGCCGGAAGGGAAATTAGTCGGACTTCTTTTTAATATTCCTTTGAATAATGACAAGCCTCCGTTTGGCGGGAATAAAGCTGAATATAAAAATCTTTTTTCCGAAAGATTCAAGATACAAATAATGGAAACAGCTTATAATTCCGTTATGCCCCGTGCGGGGAATGAACTATTTATAAATTTTAAAAAAAGGGGAGAACAAATAGAATAATTAATACAAAAGCTGGATTGTATTAGCGGGACAAATTCCTAAAAGTGGTTATATTCGGTAATAATTTAAAAATGCATCCTTGAGAATTCCAATTGCAGATATAGTATTTGTTTTGCTACAATTTGTTTTGTTTGTGGCATTTGTGTTTGATGTTGGGTCAATGCGCATTTACTTTCCAGAATGGTTGTTTTGGATTGGGGTGCTACTGCTAATTTTAGGGGCGTTAACTACGCTAATTGCCGTTTTACAACTCAATGTGCATCTATCGCCTTTTCCGAGTCCGCTACCCGGATCAAAACTGATAGTTACGGGAGTTTATAAATTTATCAGGCACCCGATATATACAGGAATTATGATAGCTTTTTTTGGGTTTGCCATTATTGCCGACTCGGGATATAAATTATTGATAACATTACTGCTAATAGTTTTATTTTACTTTAAATCCAAATACGAAGAGAGGCGTTTAGCAGCTATATTTCCAGGTTATTTGGAATATAAAAGGAAATCGGGACGGTTTTTCCCCGGGTTGTAAGCCATCGTTTTTTATGGTGAAAACATAGGTTGTTAGTTATATTTAGCTAGGCTCACGAAGCTGCACAAGAAAGTAAGTAAGTATATTTCCGCCGAAGGGTGTATAAAGTTCTGAAGCTAATTTCAAAATCACTAATCATTATTCCCATCGAGGCGTGGGCCATAGCAAAGATCGCCGGCATCGCCGAGGCCGGGAACAATATAGCCACGTTCGTTTAATTGGTTGTCCACCGCTGCAATCCACAGTTCGGTATCTGAAGGGAAAACAGTATCGGCCAAAAAGATTCCCGCTTTGGCACCGATAATGGATATTAAATGAATTTTCTTTGGAATACCGTGCGTTTTTAGGGCGCGCAATACATTTTCAAACGTACGTCCGGTTGCCAGCATGGGATCTGCAAGGATTAGTGTTTTTCCTTCAATAGACGGGGAGGCGAGATACTCTACCTGTACTTCAAAATCGTCTGCTCCATTTGGGTGATGCCTATAGGCAGAGATAAAAGCATTTTCAACCCCATCAAACACATTGAGAATACCTTGGTGCAATGGCAATCCTGCGCGTAATACGGAACAGAGCACTATATCGGCATTTGGTACAGATACTTCCTTAGAGCCAAGGGGAGTTTTTACGGTGGTTGTTTGGTAGGGCAAGCTCTTGCTCATTTCGTAAGCCAGCAGTTCGCCCACGCGTTCTACATTTTTTCTAAAACGCAGGTAATCTTTTTGGATGGTAACATCGCGCATCTCGCGGATGTATTGATTGAGGAGGGAATTCTGTTTGCTGAAATCGTGAACTATCATGAGCGTAGGGTGTTTATGCGAATTTAAGGATTTATTCGGAATTTTAAAATAGTGGTTTTTAAGCTTGTCGGTTCTATTTAATATATAAAATTGACAACTATCATAAACCGATTGAAATAGATTTCATATTTTTGGAACTAGTGAAAACTATAATCGCCATATCGCTTTCTTTCCTCGTTTTATTTCAAAGCGCAGGGATTGGCGTAAACGATATTTTACTATTGGGGCATTTTATGGAACATGCCGAATACCACTCCGAAAATTACGGCGATGATTTTCTCACTTTCTTTGAAAAGCATTACGGGTCGTTAAAATCTGAGCACGAAAAAAATCACAAAGAGGAAAAGCAGGAACATGAGGAGTTGCCTTTTCAACATGCATCCTGCCATCACTTAAGTACCGATGTAGTGGTTTTTCCTTATGAAATTTCAATTTTAAGAGGAGAGATTCCCTTAAACCACAGCCACACTTTTTACTATTTAAACCTATATTCTTCCTTGGAGAGAGTTTCTATTTTCCAACCTCCAAAATCTGCATAACTAAATAGACCGTTTTTGGAAATACTATTTCCAAAATTTATTGCGGTCGGGTTAATTCTATCCCATGATTTGGGATGGCTTTAATGAATTCCATTGTTTCATTTTTTACAGGTTTCGCTGTTAAAATTCAAAGATCAATTTAGTTATGCTTTCTAAAATTATTCAATTCAGTATAAACAACAAGCTCATTATTGGGCTGTTTACCCTTTTGTTGATAGGCTTTGGCGTGTTTTCGCTAACGCAGTTATCCATTGGAGCCGTACCCGATGTTACCAACAATCAGGTGCAGGTAATTACCACTTCCCGCAATCTTTCTACCCAAGATATGGAGCAGTTTATAACCTATCCCGTGGAGTTGGAAATGGCCAATTTGCCGGGGGTGGTTGAAATTCGTTCTGTTTCCAAATTTGGACTTTCGGTGGTTACCATAGTCTTTGAGGAAGAAATGGGCACCTATTTACCGCGGCAGCTTATTGCCGAAAAGATTAAATCGGCCGCCGAAAATATTCCCGAAGGTTTCGGTTCGCCACAAATGGGTCCCATTACTACCGGCTTGGGCGAAATTTACCAATATATACTCGATGTAAGACCGGAGTTTAAGGACAATTATTCAATCACCGAGCTGCGAACCATTCAGGATTGGATAATTAAAAGGCAACTCTCGGGAATTCCGGGGGTGGTGGAGGTCAATACTTGGGGCGGCCATCTAAAACAGTACGAGGTAGCCATAAATACCCAAAAGCTGGCGGCCATGAATATTACGGCTTCTGAAATTTTTACCGCTTTGGAAAAAAACAACAGCGTGTCTGGTGGGGGTTATATTGAAAAGGAAAACCAAGCCTTTTTTATTCGGGGTGAAGGTTTAATTTCCACTTTGGCGGATATTGAAAATATAGTGGTAAAGAGTGAAAACGGCTTCCCTATTTATGTGAAGGATATCGCCAAAGTACAATTTGGCAGTGCGCCGCGGTTTGGGGCAATTACAGGAAATGGGGAAGGCGAAAAAATTCTCGGGCAGGTTATGATGCTCAAGGATGGCAACTCAAACGAAGTAATTAAAGCGGTACAAGAGCGGGTTGCCGAAATTGCAGAAACGCTGCCGGAAGGAGTTTATATAAATCCGTTTTTAGACCGGAGTGTGCTAATTGAAAAAACCACTTTTACCATAGCCGAAAACCTGATTCTCGGAGTGCTTATCGTAATTTTTGTAGTGGTGCTATTGTTGGGGAATTTCCGTTCCGGCTTGGTAGTGGCTTCGGTAATACCATTGTCGTTACTCTTTACGCTCTCTATGATGTATCTTTTTGGGGTAGATGCCAATTTGATGAGCATGGGCGCAATAGACTTCGGAATTATCATAGACGGCGCCGTGATTATCGTTGAATTTGTAGCTTTTAAAATCAGTTCCAATTCGTTAAAATTAAACGCACTGCCAGCTGCTGAAAGGCAAGGGGCAAAAGATGAGCTCACTGTAAAGAGTTCTTCAAAAATGATGAATTCCGCCATCTTTGGGCAGTTGATTATTTTAATTGTATTTATCCCCATTCTTTCGCTCAGCGGGGTAGAAGGGAAAATGTTTATCCCCATGGCGCAGACCTTTAGCTTCGCATTAATAGGAGCTATGTTGCTTTGCTTTACGTATGTACCGGTAGCTGCCGCTGTGTTTTTACGCCCTGTTTCAGCTTCAAAAAATAATATTTCCGTTCGTTTGATGGGGGCTTTAAACCACTTTTACGAGCCAATTATTCGCTGGGCTTTGGGTGCACGAAAATTGGTATTGGTTGCAGCGGGGCTTATACTAGCTGCTACCGTTTACCTTTTTACAACTATGGGCGGGGAGTTTATCCCTACGCTGGATGAGGGCGATTTTGTAATCCAACCCGTTCTAAAAACGGGGACGTCCCTCAGTAATACGATTGCGATTACAACGCAAATTGAAAATATATTACTTGATAATTTTCCCGAGGTAGATCAGGTGGTTAGCCGGATTGGCGCCGCCGAAGTACCTACGGATCCAATGTCTATGGAAGAAAGCGATGTTATAATTACTTTAAAACCCAAAAAGGATTGGGTTACTGCCAAGAGTAAAAATGAATTGGCAGAAAAGTTTAAGGAAGCCTTGGCGATAATTCCGGGGATGGAAGTAGAATTTACCCAACCAATTGAGATGCGCTTTAATGAGCTAATTACGGGAGTTCGCGCCGATATAGCCATTAAAATATTTGGGGAGGATTTAGATGTTTTGAGCAGCAAGGGCAACGAAATAAAGAATCTCGTTGAGAATGTGGCGGGGGTAGATGATATTATAGTTGAAAAAGTGGCGGGCTTGCCAGAGATGAACGTGAATTTTAAGCGGGCCAAAATTGCGCGCTACGGATTAAATATCAAGGATTTAAATGAAATGATAGCCATGGGATTTGCAGGAAAATCTGTGGGCAGCATTTTTGAGGGGGAAAAGCGTTTTGATTTGGTAGTGCGATTGGACGAAAACCACCGTCGCGATCTTTCAAATTTGCAAAATATGTATGTTGATACCCCTTCCGGGGAAAAAGTACCTCTGCGCGAACTTGCGGACATACAGTACGCTAAAGGCGCAGCACAGATTTCACGCGACGACACCAAACGCAGGATTGTAGTAGGAATAAACGTGCGAAGCCGCGATTTACAGAGTGTGGTGGACGAGGTACAAAAGTTAATAGACGATAATATAAAACTGCCTGTGGGCTACACCATTGATTACGGTGGGCAATTTGAAAACCTACAAAGTGCTAAAGAGCGACTTTTGGTGGCGGTTCCCGTAGCCTTACTTTTAATTTTTGTACTGCTTTATTTCGCCTTTAAATCTGTAAAGGAAGCATTGATGATATACTCTGCCATTCCGTTAGCGGCGGTGGGAGGTGTTTTGCTGTTGTGGCTGCGCGACATGCCATTTAGCATTTCGGCGGGAGTTGGGTTTATAGCGCTCTTCGGAATTGCCGTCCTCAACGGAATAGTATTGATAGAACATTTTAAAGAACTTAAAAAGGAAGGTATGAACAACACAACGGAACGTATTGTACAAGGCACCAAAGACCGTTTGCGTGCGGTTTTGCTCACGGCTTCGGCTGCGGCACTCGGGTTTTTGCCTATGGCAATTTCAACCAATGCCGGGGCCGAAATTCAAAGACCGCTAGCTACCGTAGTTATTGGCGGTTTAATAACGGCTACTGTTTTAACATTAATTGTTTTACCGGTGCTGTATTCAATTTTTGATTCGGATAAAACAACAAAACCCAAAAGATTGAAGAAGAAAACCCTACCAATAACGGCAGTTATTTTGCTGCTTGGTTTTTCGGGAATTTCGCAGGAGTCTCCTAAATCCTTGACAGATTTACAACAAATGGCATTGACGAATAACGCCGGGTTAAAGGCGGCTTCCCTAAAAGTAGAAGAGGCCGATGCCCTAATTGGCAGTGCTTTTAACTTCGAAAAAACTACCGTATTTTATGAATTTAACGAAAATGATTTGGGGCCCAATAACGAGCCGCTGGAAGTTTTCGGACTGGAACAAAGCTTTCTGTTTCCCACGGTTTATTTTGCCGAACGGAATGTAAATAAACAGCAGTATAAAATGCAGACGAGTACGTTGGAACTTCAAAAACGCAAAACAGAAGGATTGGTTGCGGCTGCGTATTATCAGTATCAATTTGAAAAATACAAGGAAGGGGTTTACAAAAGTTTAGACAGCTTATATGTAAATTTTGCCCATGCCGCCCAGCGTCGTTTTGAACTTGGGGAGACCAATTATTTGGAGAAAATTACTGCCCGTGCCAAGCAGAAACAGTTGCAAACCGATTATCAGAAGAGTAGGGAAGGCGTGCAGATTGCACTGGAGCGTCTAAAAATGTTGGTACAGACAACAGACAGTTTGCAGATTGCCGATGTGGGATTAGAAAAAGTACAGCTTTTGCTACCTACTTTAGAGGCACATCCCGCCTTAGCGTATTATCGGGATAGGAACGAATTTTTTGAAGCCAAGGAAAAACTCGAAAAGCAGCACTTACTGCCGGATATAAGTTTTTCCTATTCGTTGGGAAGCAATTCGGGCTTGAGCCAAAATTTATACGCCTATCAAGTTGGGCTTAAGATTCCGTTGTTGTTTAGTGGAAATGCTTCCAAGATAAAAGCGTCCAAAATTGCAGCGGAATTCAGCAAACAAGAGGCGAAGGATTATGAAATTCACTTAAAATCGAAAAGGGTGCAATTGCTAAAAACGGTGACAAAATACAGAGAGGTGCTTCAATATTACGAAGGCGAGGGAAAATCGCTTTCGGAGGAAATATTAAAAACCGCAGACATCGGTTTTAAAAACGGCGAAATAGATTTCTTTCAATATATCCAAAGTCTTGAAAACGCTTACGAAATTGAATTGCAACATTTAGAAAATCTAAACAACTACAACCAGGCGGTTATCGCTTTCAATTATTTAACACTTTAAAAAAAATGTTATGAATTATATAAAATCACTTTTGTTGCTTTCCATTTTCGTTTTGGCAGGTTGCAACAATTCAGAAACTGAAAGTTCGTCATTAGCCGCTTCAGAGGAAAAGGATGACCTTATTCACCTTTCAAAAGCACAGTTTAAAAACGCCAATATGGAGATTGGGCAGCTTACCGAAAAACCTTTTGCCACAACAATACAAAGCAGCGGGATGATTGACGTACCGCCACAGAGTAGGGCGGTGGTGAGTGCTTTTGCGGGCGGATATATTAAAAACGCTCCTTTGTTGGTTGGCAGTAAGGTTGCCAAAGGACAGCGGTTGGTAACCATTGAAAATCCGGAGTTTATTACCATGCAGCAAAACTATATGGAAACCGTGGCCCAGCTTTCGTATTTAAATTCGGAATACGAACGGCAAAAAATTATGTTGGCCGAAAAAATTACGTCGCAGAAAAGTTTTTTAAGGGCCGAAAGTGACTATAAAACGGCTTTGGCACGAAGCAATAGCCTAGAAAAGAATTTACAAATGCTGAATATTAATCCCGCGGCCGTGGCGGCTGGGACTATTGTTTCGCAAACGCATATTTACAGTCCGATTGAAGGGAGCGTAACCCAAGTTTTTGTGAATACGGGAAGCTATGTTTCGCCGGCCGATAAGATTATGGAAATTATAAACACGGACCATATTCACTTAGAATTAAAGATTTTTGAAAAGGATCTGCTGCAATTAAAAGAAGAGCAGGAAATTCAATTTACGGTGCCCGAGGCCTCGGACGATACGTTTAGTGGGGTGGTGCATTTAATAGGAACTTCAATAGATCCGAACAGCCGTACGTCGTTGGTTCATGGCCATATAGCCGAAGAGGACGAAAGCAATTTTACCGCTGGAATGTTTGTGGACGCACATATTGTTACAGGAGTTGAAAAACGAATGGCCCTGCCAGAAAATGCTGTGGTTGCAATGGATGGGAAGAACTACCTATTACTGATAGAAAATGAAACCGAAGCCGAATTTGAAATCCATCCCCTTGCGGTAAAAACGGGACCTACCTACAACGGATTTACAGCCATTGAAACTATAGATAAGCTGAATGCCAATAGCAAATTTATAACCAAGGGAGCCTTTGTACTATTACAAGAAGAAGGCGGCGGTGGGCATAGTCATTAGTAGTTTTGAGGGTTTTGAGCAACAGGGATAACTGAGAATTTATAAAATGCATTTTATAATCCGACAATAAATTAACCTCAAATACTATATTTACAACACGAAAATATAGTTTATGAAGCATTTTGACGTAGCTGTTATTGGCAGTGGACCTTCGGGAGCTACAACCGCATTTTATCTGGCAGAGGCGGGGATTTCGACTGTAATTATTGAAAAGGCCACCTTACCACGTTATAAAACCTGTGGGGGCGGACTCGTATTTCGCGGCCGCTATAGCCTGCCTTTTGATATTAGTGAGGTGGTAGAAAAGGAATTCCATAGGGTAGATATATTTTTAGGGGAAAAACTTCACTTTAAAACCTATAGGGAGGAGCCTTCCATTACTATGGTAATGCGCGATAGTTTTGATAAACTGGTAACCGACAAGGCACAAGCCGCGGGCGCAACATTATTGGAAAATCACAAATTGCAGTCCCTTACTTTTGAAAACGACCTAATAACCCTGATAACATCGCAAGGTATATTAACCGCAAACTTTGTGATTGCCGCCGACGGCGCATTGAGCCCCACGGCCAAATTAGCAGGATGGACAGAAGATACGCGGAAATTAATTCCCGCGCTAGAATATGAAGTAGAAGTAAGCGATGCAGATTTTGAGCGGCTCTCGAAGGAAGTGCGTTTTGATATTGACGCCATTCCTTACGGTTATGCTTGGAATTTTCCTAAAAAGAAGCATTTATCTATAGGCGTTGCTTCGGCCCGAAGGACTAAGATAAATTTAAAAAAATACTACCAGGCCTATTTAGAAACCTTGGGGATTACTGAAATTATAAGTGAATCGCAACACGGATTTCAAATTCCTGTGATGCCGCGTACCGATGGATTTGTTAAAAACAACGTTTTTTTAATCGGCGATGCCGCAGGATTTGCAGACCCCATTACCGCTGAGGGAATTTCGAATGCTATTTACAGCGGCAAGTTGGCGGCTGAGGCCATTCTTGAAACAGATATGCATTTACAAGAAGCAGGGGCTTTATATACAGCGAAACTGGAGGCTGGGTTATTGCCCGAGATACAGACGGCGGTATGGCTTTCAAAATGGTTTTATGAACAGAAGACGGTTAGAAATCTATTGGCCAAAAAATACGGGCAGCGTATTGTGGAGGAAATGCTGAATGTATTTCACGGAAAGCGAAGCTATCCCAAAAATGTGAAACAAAAGCTGAAAGCAAAGATTAAGGAGTTGGTTTTTTAGTGGATACGGAGAACTGAATAAAACGCAATGCAATCGCGCACCAGCGAAGTTATAACAAAAAAATAAATGAGTATATTTTCGTATCATCTTGTTGAATTACCGCGGGTAGTAGCGATTAGAGGCATGTTTTTGAAGCCAATAGCCAAGAACACCAAGGGCTTAATTCACGCGGAGTATATGATGGCTATGACATTGGGGTCGCCAATTTTATCACCTTCCCGAATTTTAATTAAACAAATTGCCGTTTTCGCACAATGGGAAAATGAATCAGCCCTGGACGAATTTTTGAGAGGGAATAAATTTGGTAGAAGGCTTGCAAAAGGCTGGCAGGTGCGTTTAGAATTTTTAAGACAATGGGGTAAGTATGACGCTTTTAAAATACCGGAACAAACAGCGAAAGTGGAAGACACATCTCCCGTAGTTGCTGTAACTATTGCAAGAATGAAACCCTTAGAAGTACCGAGATTTATACATTGGGGAAGGCCCGTAGAAAAATTAGTACGCGACCATCCGGGCACCACGCTTTCATTGGCGTCGTATAGTTTTCCGCATACGGTTTCAACTTTTTCAATTTGGAAAACGGAAAAGGAAATGACCGATATGGTGCATGGGCATAGTGCCATACGTAAACCGAAGCGCCATGCCGATGCAATGAAGGAGAGAGCGCGCAAAAACTTTCATTTTGAGTTTACAACCCTAAGATTTAAACCCATTGCGGAATTTGGCACATGGCGGGGTCAGCAAAATATTGTTCCAAAGCTTTAATCCAATTTGTATTAAATGGGAAGTCCACATAAAAAACAAAAGCTTCAAGATTGGCTTACCCAGCAATGGGTTATTCTTTTTGGTAGAAAAATAGACAAAACAGAGGAAGATTGGTTATTGGGACCGTTTGGAGGCACCCAGGGTATTGGTTTAAAATTTATAAACCAATTAGCGGAAAAGGAGCAGCTTATAATTGACACATCCCAAAAAGATAAAGGTTTAATTGAGTCTATTGAGCATTTGAACTTACCTGCAAGTCAATTAAAGTTATTGTCTAAAAATGTAATTGATTTTTACGAAAACACATCAAATTACGAATTCGATTTAAAAGTTAAATGGAATCCACTTTTTAAAAATTTTGGACGGTTGTTAAGGCTGCTATTTAGCAACAGAATAGAGCAATTGAATGTTCCGATTGAAAACATACCAAATTCACGAGGGCTCACCAGTGAAATAATACAATTACGGGATGCGCAAACCAAGAAGTTAAAACGCACCCTTTGGTTAAGAACCTTTAAAGCTAGTGGCAAAATAGTGTATTCCGGGGTTTATGAAACCTGTACGCTTCCGTCCGGGAAAAGTTGTATCAAGGCAATTTTCCCTTTGCCAAATGGTAATGCCACGGTTATTTTAGCGCCTATGGTAGGTAAGAAGGGGGAACTGATTTTAAGTTCGGCCGGGAAGCAGTTTGGGGATAGTGGCTTTTACTTTTTGCTGAACGATAGTAACGGGAAGCTATGGGCTAAGTATATTAAATCGTTTAAAGATAGATTGGTTGCTAAAACCGAGGATGAACAGATTCTGGTTAAACAAACCTTGACTTTATGGGGACTGAAGGTTTTAATATTTGAATACAATATTAGAAAGCGAAGGGATTTGGATGATTTTTCTCAATAATGAATAGAGGCATGGAACGCGAGGGAATCGCGCATTGGCATTTGGATACAATCGCGCATTGGCCGGAATGAAATTAAAAATAAATAAAACAACGAACTAAAATTAAAAAATGATGAACAATATGAAATTAGGTGCATTTTCGGTAAGCCTTAGTGTAAAGAACATTCAAGCTTCAAAAGAATTTTACGAAACATTGGGTTTTAAAGTGTTTGCGGGCGATATGGAGAAAAACTATCTTATAATGAAGAATGAAGACTCCTTGATTGGCTTGTTCCAGGGGATGTTTGAGGGTAATATACTTACCTTTAATCCGGGCTGGGATTCTGATGCGAAGAAGGTTGAAAAGTTTGATGATGTTCGGGAAATACAAAAAACATTAGAAGATAGCGATGTACAATTAATTAGGCGAGCAGACGAAACCACTTCAGGCCCAGCCAGTATTACCTTATTGGATCCAGATGGGAATGTTATCTTGATAGACCAACACGTTTAGAAAAACGAGGAAGCCATACTAAAGTATTTGCGATTGCGATAGCTCAATAGAAAAAGTGAGTGATGCGATCGCGCCCTAGCGATCTGAAAAATATAGAATATAATGAGGAGGTTATATGCCTTTAATTAGGGTTTAATACGCTATAAACACGCTATAGATCCGCTATAAATACACTTTAAGTACGGTATATATATGCTATATATTTTTTTTTGGGTGGATTATTATGTATATTAGCTACTTAAAATCAATGAGTTGTGGCTAAACAGACAGGAGTTATAAAATTAAAGGGAACAATCGGGGACATTAATTTTTACAATAGAGAAGGCGAAAACCTGGCCAGAAAGGCCGGGGGTGGGTTTAATGGGGAACACATTAAAACCAAGGAAAGCATGGCGCGGGTGCGTGAAAATGCAGGGGAGTTTGGACATTGTAGTGCTGTAAAAAAGCAATTTAAAAGAAGTTTGAATCCGTTTTTATGCGTTCGGAAGGATGGAGAACTTCACGGGCGGATGGTGCAATTGTTTACCAAGTTAAAGGATCTGGATTCTGTGAACAGCCGAGGAGATAGGAGGGTAAAGCGTGGATTGGAGACTGCTAAGGGCCAGCAGTTACTTAGGGATTTTGCTTTCACCCCTTCGTGTAGTATTGCGGAAGTATTGGCTTGTTCGTTTAACTATGAATTTGAATCCCGAACCCTAAGGGTAACGAATTTTGATATAAAAAATGTTGCTTTTCCCGCGGGGGCTACCCATATGGCACTTACATTGGGGCTTTTACATTTCGATTTTGACACTCTCGCCTATGGATTGAAGTGCAGTACGCCACTTTATATGGATAAGGACCACAGTGCTACTCAGTTTGATTTGAGTACCGAATTACCTGATGTTGCTGGTACAGCGATTGCTGTTTTGGGACTGAAATTCTATCAGAAAGTGGAAAATACGTATTATTTATTTAAGAGTGCGAATGCTGTGGGAATGGATGTATTGCGGATTGGGGGATGATTTTTTTTAGTTGGAGGGAAAGAGATTGTGGACCTAGATCCTCGACTGCGCTCGGGGCTTGCAGGTTACGGAATACGCTAAGGACAGGCGCCAGCGCCAGGGAAGCATCGCCTGGGATTAGGCCTCTCTAAACCATACATTACCGCATATTAACCCCGGCATACTCTAAATATTACTACACCTTTTAAAGAATGCCCTAGCTGGTTGAAATTAGGTTTTATTTAGGTTTTTAGCTATTAATCTACAATTAGTTCCTGTATGGCTTCTCCCTGTTCACTTCGCACATGGATGAAGTAGGTACCGCTGCTTAGGTCCGCAATATTTAAATTGGTGGTCTTTGTTGTTTTTAACAATTGGCCATTCGTATTAAAAATGCGGGTGTCATGAAGGGTATTGGTTGGCGCCAATTGTACAATACAGTGTGTGCTGGCGGGGTTAGGGTATATGGCATATTGGAATGGGATTTTAGATGGGGTGTGCAGTAAGCCACTTATATCGAATACTCTAACTTGGCCCGACTTGTAGCCATTGCCATTGCTATAGGTTGATCCAATGGCGACCGTAGTACCTTCCCCATTTATGGATAGACCAAGGCCGGAATGGTCATCGCTGGCTTCGCCTTCAATATCCTCACCAATTTGTTCCCAAGTATCATTGTTGTTTGCATATAATTTTACGTGCCCTGCATACTGGCCATTATTGTTATTAAACGGTGCTCCCACTGCCAAGATGCTGCCATCGCCGCTAAGGCCTAATGCAAAACCCGCGCGGTCGCCGGGGGCATCCCCAAAAATATCCTGACCGATTTGAGTCCAAGTGCCTGAACTGTTCCTAAAAATTTTTACCTGGCCTGAGGCCGTTCCATTGCCGTCATTGGCTTGGGCCCCAATGGCAATTATATTGCCATCGCTACTGAGTTTGATGGCATAGCCAAAATCGTCGTTGCTTGCATCACCTACAATTTTTTGTCCTATTTGCGTCCAAGAGCCACCGATATTCTGAAAAACCCGTACCTCGCCATTGCCATCGGTATTGGCAGTGTTGCCCGTACTTCCAACGGCAACGATGTTGCCCGTTGCATTTAGGACTACCGTGCGCCCGCAACTATCCCTGGAATTTTGGCCATCGATATCCTCCCCAATTTGTGTCCATATTCCCGCATTGTTTCCAAACACCCGTACATGCCCCGAGTGAGGGCCGTTGCCTCCATTTAACCAAGCGCCAATGGCTACTATGCTACCATCGGCACTTAAGCTAATTGACATACCCGATTGATCCCCTGGGCTTTCTCCATCAATATCCTGACCTATCTGGGTCCAAGTGTTATTATTGTTTTGATAGACCCGTACGTGTCCGGAATCGTTTCCATTACCATCGTTCCATCTGGAGCCAATGGCTACTATGGTACCATCACCACTTAAGCTGACCGACATGCCAGATGCATCGCCCGCATGCTCTCCATAAATGTCCTGACCTATTTGATCCCAACTCCCGCCGGTGTTGTGAAATATCCTTACCTGACCTGAATCTGTACCGTTGCCATCGTTGTATATTGCGCTCACGGCCATGATAGATCCGTTATCGCTGAGGCTTATGGATATACCAAACTCATCTTCGGCGGCTTCTCCATAAAGAGCCTCCCCAAGCTGTATTTGGGAATAGGAGGTAATTGAAAGGCAGCATAGAAGGATGCAAATACTTTTTATCATTTATTTTTATTGATGGTTTTCGGTTTTATTGGCTCTTGGCTCTTGGCTCTTGGCTCTTGGCTCTTTGCTCTTCGCTAACTTCCGGATTGCAATTTACTATAGTAGGGGATTATTTACTGAATTTCATTACCTTTTTTTTGGAATTTTATTTATGCGGTACAATTGTTCACTACCGATGCGCTTGTATAGGAAGTATAATTTTTTGTTGCCGTACTTTAAATTTTAATATCTTTACTTTTCTCCCCTTTAATTGGTTCCAATGCGGATTTCCGTAGTGGGATAAGTTTTCATTGTTATATATTTGAAAAAACATATTAGTAAAATGAATATTAATTTAATTCGACCTGAAAAGGTTAATTTAAAAGGCCATCCTGTTCTTACGGAAACTTGGCTACAGGATATAATTGCAAAAGACCCGGAAATTATTGGACTTGGTGAGTTAATTTTAAAAGATAAAGAACGAAAGCAATTACGTGCGGGAAGATTGGATATTTTATTACAGGATCCAGAAATTAATAAACGCTACGAAGTTGAAATCCAACTGGGAAAAACGGATGAAAGTCATATTATTCGAACCATTGAATATTGGGATATAGAAAGAAAGAGATATCCACAATATGAGCATTGTGCAGTTATAATTGCAGAAGAAATAACAAGTAGATTTTTAAATGTAATAAGTCTTTTTAATGGAACAATTCCATTAATCGCCATACAGTTAACTGCGTACAAAAATAATGATGAATACTTCTTAACCTTCAACAAAGTTTTGGATGAAATGAATTTGGGATTAGTGGATGATGATGAAGAAATAAGTGAAATAACCGATAGAAATTATTGGGAAACCCAAGTAGGAAGCCCCAAAACTGTAAAGATTGTTGACGCAGCCCTTTCTTTAATTAGAGAAGTCTTGCCCGGCTATGAATTGAAATATAACAAATTTTATATTGGCTTGGCAAAAAATGGGAGACCGGATAATTTCGTGATATTTAGGGCGCTAAGAAACTTTACACGTATGGAAATTAAACTTGAAAAAGACGAGGTATTAGAAAATAAAATTGAAACCTCGGGCCTCGATTTAATGGATTATGACAAAAGAGAAGGTAGGTATAGAATAAAAATATCATCAGCTGACCTTAATAGGCATCGCGATTTAATAAAGGATTTAATAAAAAGAGCAAAAGGGATTGTAGCAGAATCAGAAATGATTACTGGAGAATAATCAATTTTTTTGTTTCATAAATTTTAGCAAAGGAATTTAAATAGATGCCTGTAGACTTTTCAAAAATATTAGTAGTTGGTGTTTCTTCGAGGGCACTTTTCAATCTCGAAGAAGAAGAGCAAATTTTTAGAGAACAAAATATTCGTGGTTTTCGGGAATACCAATTAGCTAATGAAGGTAAGTTACTTAAAAAAGGAACTGCATTTCCACTGGTTGAAGCATTACTAAAATTAAATACACATGTTGACAAGAAAACCCCAATTGTTGAGGTGGTAATTATGTCTAAAAATAGCCCAGAAACAGGAGTAAGAGTGTTAAAAGCAATTGAACACTATAATCTTCCTATTTCAAGATGGGCATTTTCAGCAGGTGAACCTTTAGCCCCGTTTATAAAAGCATTTAACGTTGATTTGTTTCTTTCAAAAGAAGAAAAAGATGTTCAAAAAATAATCGACACATCAAACTGTGCAACAGCATTAGTTTTTGACCCACCTGAAAATTACAAACCAGAAACTGACCGTGTGAAATTTGCTTTTGATGCTGACGCTGTTGTTTTCTCAGAAGAATCTGAAATAATATTCAAAGAAAAAGGTCTTGAGGAGTTTTGGAAACACGAAAAGGAAAATGAAGATGTTCCTTTGAATGATGGTCCATTTGCGGCCTTATTGAGGAAATTATCTTATATCCAAGATTTTCTGCCAGTTGAAAAAGAACTGTCCCCTTTAAGAATTGCAATAGTTACGGCAAGAAACTCACCTAGTCATATGAGAGTCATAAAGACCTTCCGAAAATGGAATGTATATGTTGATGAAGCTTATTTTATGGGTGGATGGCCTAAAGCACCAGTTTTAGAAGCAATCGGGACACATATTTTTTTTGATGACCAGGATAGTCATTTATGCGACTCAATGACAAAAGTACCTTGTGGCAAGGTATTGTATAAAACGAATTCCATTCTCAAAAATTACGAGAAGGAAATTATTGTAGAATCTAAGAAAATAAAAGAGAAATAATATGCCAACACTCAATTGGATAGGAAAAGAAAAAGTGGTGAGCCACCACCAAGCTGTGCCATACAGAGTTTTGGAACACAAATACGGATTTACAGCCGACCCTTCGACAGGCTCAGGGCAAGAACAAACCGAACCGACCAACAGCGGAAACAAAATAATACACGGAGACAACCTTGAAGCCTTAAAAAGTTTACTCCCTGAATATGAAGGAAAAATAAAGTGCATTTATATAGACCCACCTTACAACACAGGAAATGAAAGTTGGGTATATAACGACAATGTAAACCATCCGAAAATAAAAAAATGGTTGGGCGAAGTGGTAGGTAAAGATGGCGAAGACCTTAGCCGACACGACAAATGGCTATGTATGATGTACCCACGATTAAAATTACTTCACAAACTACTTGATGATAATGGTGCGATTTTCATCAGTATAGATGACAACGAACAAGCGAATCTGAAAATGATTTGTGATGAGATTTTTGGAATTAGGAATTTTGTTGGAACATACTTTTGGTATAAATCAGGAACACCACCTAATTTATCACACAAGATTAAAAGAAATATTGAGTATGTACTTTGCTACACTAAAACCTTAAATTCAAATAAATTTCAAGGGGTTCAAAAAACTAGTAAAAGTGATGACCCAATTACTAAGCCCCAAAATTCATTCAAAGAACTAAGATTTAAACCAAAAAGCTTAAATATTGGATTGAAAGATAGGGTAATAAAAAAAGGAATTTATGGAACTGCAAAATTTCCTAATGAATTACTGAACGACTTAATTATAAAAAATGGAACTAACGAAAATGAAGTAACATTTAAAAATCGATTTATATGGGTTCAAAATAAATTAGATGAAGAACTTGAAAACAACACCTTAGTTAAAATCAACTCTAAATCTCTAGTTATTTCATATAAGAAACAAAACTATGCAAAGGAAGTTCCACCAAACTTCATTGATTCTTCTGTTGGTGTTGATACAACTGAAAATGCAGGTAGAATGCTTCACGAAATTTTCGGAAAGAAAGTTTTTGATTTCCCTAAAACACCTTCTTTAATTGAATATATAATCAATTTCTTATGTAACGAAAATGATATTATCCTCGACTCTTTCGCAGGGTCAGGCACCACCGCCCACGCAGTTTTAAACTTGAACAAACAAGACGGTGGCAATCGCAAATTCATTTTGGTAGAAATGGAAGATTACGCCAATGATATTACAGCTGAGAGAGTAAAGCGTGTAACCAAAGGTTATGGTTCAGGCAACAAAAAAGTGGAAGGTACAGGCGGAGCATTTGACTTCTATGAACTCGGATTGCCATTATTTGATGAAAACCAAAACCTAAACGAGCAAGTAGGCTTGGCGAAAATCAGAGAATACATTTGGTTTTCGGAAACCCGAACTTCACTTAAGGAAGGATTAACCGCAAAGGCGCAAAGCGCGCAAAGAATAAATGAAAATTATAAATTGGGAGTAAAGGACGGTACGATTTATTATTTCATTTACGAGAAAGACCGATTAACAACCTTAGATTTTGATGCTTTGGAACTCATAAAAACCAAAGGCGAGCAATATGTAATCTATGCCGACAATTGCTTGTTGCCAAAGGATTTTATGGCAAAGAAGAATATCATATTCAAGAAAATACCAAGAGACATCACAAGATTTTAATGATGAATTGAGCTATTTCCATTTTGGAAACAACTGAAAAAAGAATAAACGAATATGAGTGATTTAGTACCAAACCAAAACAGCTTTATACTCTACACCACTCCCGAAGGTGAGGTAAGGTTGAATGTACTATTGGAGAACGAAACCATTTGGCTTACCCAAGAGCAAATGAGTCAGCTTTTTGACCGTGAAAGAAGCGTGATTACCAAGCACATAGGTAACGTTTTTAGCGAAGGTGAATTGGAAGAAAAAAGCAATGTGCAAATTTTGCACATTAGTGGTTCAGACAAGCCCGTGAAGTTCTATAATCTTGATGTTATTATCTCTGTTGGCTACCGTGTAAAATCACAGAGAGGCACACAATTTAGAATTTGGGCTACCAAAACCCTGAAAGAATATATTATTAAAGGTTTTGTGTTAGACGACAACCGATTGAAACAAGGTGAAGCAGTCTTTGGCAAAGATTATTTCAAAGAGTTATTGGAGCGTGTTCGTTCCATCAGAGCCAGTGAACGCAGGATTTATCAGCAAATCACAGACATTTTTGCAGAATGCAGCATTGATTACGACCCAAAAGCTGAAATCACCAAGAATTTTTATGCAATGGTGCAAAACAAATTTCATTTTGCCATTACAGGACAAACAGCCGCTGAAATTATTTATAAAAATGCCAATGCAAAAAAAGAAAATATGGGTTTGACCACTTGGAAAAACGCACCTGAAGGCAGAATCTTAAAATCTGATACCACTATAGCCAAGAACTACCTACAAGAAAAAGAGATAAAGCAATTGGAACGCACAGTAACAGGCTATTTTGATTATATCGAAAACCTGATTGAGCGAGAAAACACATTTACAATGGAAGGTTTGGCAAACAGTGTAAATAAGTTTTTGAACTTTAACGAATTCAAAATTTTAGAAGGCAAAGGAACAAAGTCGCACGGGCAAGCTATTTCCAAAGCAGGCAAAGAATATGACCAGTTTAATAAGACACAAAAAATTATTTCTGACTTTGATAAACAAATCAAGAAATTGAAAAAATAGGCTATGGAATTAAAAAGTTATCAGCGAAAAGTTATTGAGAATTTGGAAGAATACTTGACTTATGTTCAAGAGCATAAAAGTTTATCCAAAGCCTTTAACCAATATTGGGAAGACAAAATCGGCCCATACAATCCATTGGATGGTACAGGTATGGAACCTTATAAAAACAACATTCCTAATGCAGCCCACGTTTGCGTTAAAGTACCAACAGCAGGCGGTAAAACCTTTATAGCTGTTAATGCTTTACATACCATTTTTTCTGCTTACGATTCCGCAAAACCCAAGGCGGTTATTTGGTTAGTGCCTTGGAGTAATCTTTTGCAACAAACGGTTGATGCACTTTCCAATCCCGAACATCCTTATCGTCAAAAACTCAATTCGCTTTTTAACAACAGAGTAGAAATTTATCAAAAAGCAGATTTGTTGCAAGGTTCAAACTTCAACCCAACGGTGGTAAAAGACCAGTTGAGCATTTTTGTAATGAGTTTTGCCAGCTTAAGAGCAAACAACAAAGAAGATAGAAAGGTATTTCAGGAAAACGGACAGTTAGAAGCCTTTGTGTCGCAATACAAAAACAGCGAACATATTTTGAGTGGTGTAGACGATACTGCACTAATCAATGTTTTACGTTACCTCAATCCTGTCTTAGTAGTGGACGAAAGCCACAACGCAGAAAGCGATTTGAGTGTAGATATGCTCAAAAACTTAAATCCGTCTTTCATTCTTGATTTAACAGCAACGCCAAAAGACAATAGCAATATTGTAAGTCTCGTTCCAGCTATTGAATTGAAAAAGGAACATATGGTAAAACTTCCTGTAATTGTCTATAACAACCACGATAAAACGGAAGTAATCAACAACGCTTTGCATTTGCAACGCAAATTGGAAAATCTTGCAAAAAAGCAAGAAGCCGAAGGCGGTAAATACATTCGTCCAATTGTATTGTTTCAAGCACAACCCAAAACCAAAGACGACAACACCACTTTTGAAAAACTAAAAGAACAATTGTTAGGTTTAGGTATTCCCGAAAGTCATATCAAAATCAAAACCGCCAATATTGATGAATTGAAAGGCATTGATTTAATGAGCAAGGAATGTGAAGTTCGTTACATTATTACCATCAACGCATTGAAAGAAGGTTGGGATTGTCCGTTTGCATACATTTTGGCATCATTGGCTGATAAGTCAAGTGCAGTAGATGTGGAGCAAATTTTAGGTCGTGTGTTGCGTCAGCCATATGTACAAAAGCACAAATCATTTCAATTAAATCTTTCTTATGTACTTACTGCATCTGCCAAGTTCAATGAAACTTTACAGAGTATTGTAAAAGGATTGCAAGAATCAGGTTTTAGCGAAAAAGATTATCGCAAAGTCGATAAAATGACGGAAGAAGAGAAGAAAACGGTTACAACTGACCCAGTTGAATCTTTCCTTTTTCCAGAGCAACAAGCCGAAGAACAAGAAGAAGCGATAGACAAAAACAGAGTAACGTTTGACCCATCCCGATACCTATCGGGAGCAGATGAAGAAGAAACTGAAACAACTTCGGTAATTACAGAAATTGAAACCATTGCAGAAGAGCAAAACCGACAATTGGAAGAGCAAATTAAAGAACAGGAAAAACAACCTGTTGACGAAAATATATTTCAAGAAATGGGCACAAAAGTAAAACGCTATAAAGTCAAGGATTCCAATAAGGATTTCATTGACAAAATTGAGTTTCCGCAGTTCTTCATTAAAGTAACAGCAAGCGACATTTTCGGTACAGAAGAAGAATTGCTAAATCGTGAATCCTTGCTCAAAGATTTTAAACTTTCAGATGAAGACATCAAAATTGACTTTGACCAGATTTCAGCTGACTTGTATAAAATTGATTTAGAAGAATCTAAAAAGAACGAATATAGACCATCTTTTACCAAGATTGAAGACAATATGGTAAAAGACCCAATTGCAGAATACATTTTAGCCAAGCCAAAAGACAACCAAATAACTGACATCACGCATCAAATGATGCAGATTATTGGAAATATGTATCCAATTCCCGACCAAGAAATCAAGGTTTACATTGGGCGTATTTTGAAAAGTATGAACACCGAACAACTTCGAGATATTTTGGTTAGAAAGTGGAGTTATACGGATAAAATAAAAGGAAAAATTCGCCAATTGGCTGACTCGTATGCAGAAGGTCGTTTTATGGACTTATTGAAATCCAAAAAAATAAGTACCAAAGCAAATTGGAAATTGGGCAACGAAATTGTGCCGGGAAATATAGGCTCATCTATTGGAAATTCACTTTACGAAAGAGAAGGTTCAATGAATGGATTTGAAGAGCGAGTAGCAATGGAAATCGGAACTTCCTCAAATGTTGCATTTTGGCATAGGAATTTAGAACGTGGGAAAGGTTTTAAATTAAATGGTTTTGTTAATCATTATCCAGATTTTATTTTCCAAACTAAATCGGGAATAACTATTATATTAGAAACAAAAGGCGATGATAGAGATAATAGTGATAGCGAAAGGAAATGTAGGCTAGGTAAAGAATGGGAAAATCAAGCAGGTGAAAAATTTGCATACTTTATGGTTTTTGATAAGAAAGAAGTGAACGGTGCATATACATTGGACAAAGCAAAGGAAATAATAGGTGGTATGTAATATTCAACTTATAATAAATTCAGTTCTTGTTGTATGTTTTCACTATAGCCTTAAATGATTTAAATATTTTATTATAATGCAACCCGAATCTTTTAAAAAAGGAGACCTATTCGAAAAATTTGTTGAGAATGAATTGTTCAAAGCCTCTGATTATGTGCTGGTTTCCAGAACCAATAGCTATGATCAAAATAAAAACAGATATGCAGAAGATACCTTACGGCCCGATTTTAAATTCAGATGTAAAAAAACAGGCCAAGAGTTTTATGTAGAAGCCAAATACCGTTCCCGCTTTAATGCAGAGAACAAGCTTGAGGTAATAAGCTACACCCAAATAGAGCGTTTTAAGGGTATCCAAAAGGAGGAAAGCATCCCCATTTTTATAGCCATTGGGTATGGAGGAAGTCCCGAGAACCCAGATAGTGTAAGTTTAATTCCTCTGGAAAAATTAAGCTATTTAGAGCTTTACCCTTCATTTTTAAAGCGGTTTAACGTTGAAAAGGGAGCGATAGACCACCATGCTTTAAACCTCCCAATAACACAACGGGCTGCGGCATATAAAAGATCCCCACAATCGCAGGGCCAACAACCAGTTCCATCAGAAATAAAAGCTAAGTTGCCATTTTTTAAGAACAAAAAAATAATGGTAGCTATTGGAATGGGTTTTGTATTGGTAGCCTTTTTGTTGTTCAAGACTTTTAATACCTCCATAGAAGATACCTTAAAACAAAAAACAGCCGAATATTACACAACCATACATTCTGGAAATATAGATGGCTTGGAAGATTTTATAAGTCCGCGAGTTGATAAGTGGTACAGTCGCTCTGATGTTACATTTTCAGAAATCAAGGAAGATACCAAAAGATATATAAAGCGTCATCCGTTAACAAGTACAAATATACAATGGGACACATTTAAAGTCACCCCTCTTAATGATAGCTATTCTGTATCTTACAACATGGTTTACAAACTGTTAAGAGAAAACAAGGGCAAGGATATTATTTATCATTTAAAGATACATGTGGTTTGGGATAAGGATTTAATGATTACTAGTATGTATGAAGAAAGGATTTAAAAACACGGAGGAAACATGGGCGGGACGCCCGCGCCAGCAGAGGGAACGCGATACAATCGCGCACTAGCGGGGGGTCGTATTGCAAATGCTACACGTAGATGGACACGCTTTGCAAAATCGCGCCCGAGGGAATATGTATGGAGTCGCGAGAGCAAACTAGCCGCGCGGAATAAAGATTAATTGATAATTAATATAAATATAGTATCTTATCAAGATATTATTTCCCAAATTAAGTCAATATATTTGATAACTCAATTAAAATATGAGATAATGGATTGATGCAATTTATATTATATGCATAATACTTTAGACATACAAAAAGAATTACAAAAAATATTAACAGAAGAGCCTAATAATATCAACAAGATTCTAAAACTGACAAATGAATTAGCAGGATTAGATAGAGATAATGTTAGGTTTTCAGTAGATGCTGGAGTAATTGACAGGCTAGGGAAAGAACTTGTTGCTAGACATGAAACTGCTGTTTCTGAATTAGTAAAAAACTCATATGATGCGGATGCAACCATTGCCTCTTTAAATTTTGAAAATGTAGATGTTGCCGGAGGCACACTTACTGTTAGCGATAATGGTAATGGTATGACTAGAGACCAGCTTATAAATGGTTTTATGAGAATATCATCTACTGATAAAATTCACGAACCTGTTTCTCCAGTATATAAAAGAAAACGTGCCGGAAGAAAAGGAATAGGTAGGTTTTCAGCTCAAAGATTAGGAAATAAACTTACAATTATTACACAAACTTCATCTAGTAGGTTAGCCTTAAAAGTTGTAATTGATTGGAGTAAGTATGAAATGGATGAGGATTTGTTCATGGTGCAAAATAGTATTGAAGAAATTCCTAAAAATAATGATATCGTTAGTGGGACTACCTTAATTATTGAAAATTTGAGAGACTGGTGGTCTGAGGCTATGATTAAAAAAGTATACAGATATGCCTTAGATGTTATTCAACCATTTCCAATATCAAAAAAGAAAATTCTTGACAATAAAATACTAGATGTAGGATTTAAAGTGGAATGTTTTAAGGACAATGTTCCAGTTGCAACTTTGGATTCTATGTTTCACAATCATGCAGTTGCAGAAATTAATGGATTTACAAACGATAATGGGATTGCCTTTTGGGAAATTGAAAACAGTAAAGTTGAAGGGGTACAAACAAATCATCCTCAACCTATTAGCAGTGATGATAAAAAAGAAAATATTCCATATAAATATTTAAAAGATGTAAAAATAAAAGCTTATTATTTTGTTTATAATGTAGGTCTAATACCTAAACAAGTTGAGAGTTATATTCGAAGCGTTTCAAATACACAAGGAGGAATTAGAGTATACAGAAACGGATTTAGAGTTTTACCTTACGCTGAACCCCAAAATGATTGGTTAGGATTAGACGAATCAGTTAGAAAAAGAAAAATTTTAGCAGTACATGGAAATAATAACTTTTTTGGATTTGTTGAGATAAATGATAAAAACAAAAATTTTATAGAATTATCAAGCAGAGAAGGTTTATTTAATAATGATGCTTATCAAGAACTAGTTGATTTTGCATACAAAGTAATTGCTTCTGCGGTCTCAAGAATTGCTTCACAAAGAGGAATAAAAGTTACAACTGATCAGAAAGATTGGGATGCAAAATATTCAAGAGACCCAAAAGAAACTTTATTAGATACAGCACAAGATTTGGAGGATTTGGCAGATGATATTGAAGACTTTATAATTGATGATGAAAAAGATGAACGGCAGGATCTTGACGACGATTTAAATAAAAAAAAGGAAGAAAAACAAAAGCAAAAAGAAAAAGCAAAAAAAATAAGAGATAAAGCTAAAAGTATTAGAGATGCCGTTGAACATATTGAGGAGTTTAATATGTTACGTGTACTGGCTGGTTTAGGTTTGATTATTGGTGAATTTACACATGAAATAATGCAGTACCTGTCTGCTTTTAAAATAGATTCGAAGTACTTAATTGATAATTTGAATGAATCTACAGAAGAATATAGGAGAGCCATTAGATTGAAGGAAACATTTTCATCTTTTGAAGTTTATGCTTCTTATTTTGACGAAACAATTTCACAAAATGTAAATAGGGAATTGAAACCTATTGAATTGAGAGATGTGATTAAACCTTTTGTGAATTCCATAAATCCAGATTTAGCCAGAAATAATATCCGATTAGAAACTGAGTTTAACGGCTATGATTTATTTACCTGTAAAATGCATGTTTCAGAATGGAGTTCTATATTATTCAATCTTTATAGTAATGCAAAGAAAGCTATAAAGCGAAAAGGCACTAATGATGGAAAAATATTGATAAAAGTTAGCAAAGATGATGAAAATATTATGTTTGAATTTCAAGACAATGGAGATGGTATTCCACCGGAAAATAGAGAGAAGATATTTAATGCCTTTTTTACTACATCAACTCCAAAAGGCCATAAAGCTGAGATGAAAGATGAACTTTCCGGAACAGGTTTAGGTCTTAAAATTTTAAGCGATATTATCAGAAGTTATAAAGGAGATATTTCTTTAGGGAGTGCGGAACCGGGATATAATACAAATTTTATAATTGAATTACCAATAGCAACAGAAGAAGATATAAATGATTATGGCTTATAACTTAATTTATGTCGATGATGAAGTAAACAAAAGGGACACTTTTGCTGATAGTTTGTCTGATAAAACTAAGCTTTTAATTAAAACTTGGTCTCCTAGTAAAATTGAAAAGACTAGAGATGATTTAATTAGTAAAAAAAATACAATTGATGGTATAATATTGGACTTGAAACTAGATGGCATTAAGAATGAGGAAGATACAGCAAATTATACTGCTCCAAGTCTTGCGCAAGCTATACGTTCAAAATTTGCAGAGGAAGGTTTTAAATATGAGATTCCCATTTTTTTATTAACGTCACAGGATAACTTAGAAAAACTTTACAAATATGATTTGACAAGTCATGATTTATTTGACTTTTTATTCTTTAAACAAAAATTGGGAGAGGTAAATAATTATACTAATAAAATTGTTTCTATAATTACTGCATATAAAACCATCGCCAGTGTCAATAAAAATTTAGATAAAATATTAAAAATAAATATTGATGAATTAGGAATTATTGTCTTTTCATCGAAATACTATAGTCCTGAAGCCACAATTTATGATATTTCTAAATTCATTTTAAGAAAAATAATTTTATTAGAAGGTGTTTTGATTTCTGAAAACCTTTTAGCCGCAAGGCTGGGCATTGACACTGAAGCTTCTGGCAAGGGGTGGTTACAATTGAAGGAAAAATTGACGCCAATGAAATATGAAGGAATCTATTCAGATTGTTGGGAACGTTGGTGGAATCATAAATTAATCAATATTTGGAGAGAATTTTTTCCCCATTCACAACCTTTAATTCGCTTAAATGCAGATGAAAGAGTGGCTCTTCTATCCGAAAAATTTAAATTAAAGAACTTAATTGCCGCCAAACCAATCAGTAAGGCAAAGGGCAATAGATTTTGGACGGTATGTAAAGTTTATAAAAAACCTTTAGATATAAGGGATGGAATTATGATAGAAAGTTTACAGGAAGAATCTTGGCATGATAAGAGTTATATTTCTCTTGAATCCGTATTAGAAAGAGATTATACTGATAAGAACTTTATTATACATCCAACAGAAATTAATAGAGTAAAGGAACTAAAAAAGCTCATTAATTAATTATGGTTATTCCTCCAACTGTTTTAAAACAACGTAAAGCTATTGCAAATGATTTACATCTGTTTATGGAGATAGTTTGGAAAGAACTTCCCAATTGCGATTTATCTGGTATAACAGCTGCAATAACAGAGTTAAACAATTCAAAATATATCCCTCAAATAAATAATAAAAAATCTGATCCAAAAAGGTGGGGTTATGATGCTCCAGATTTATTATTTAGATTTCCTGCTGATCCAGAAAAGTCGAAACCTCATCCTTTAAAGGATGTTGAACTGTCATTTAGCGTGGCGGTTAGAGGTAATACAGATTATTTAAATACGTTTAATGATCCTTTCGAAAGCTTAAATTTCGATATAATTATTACTGGCAAACATAAGGAGAGAGAAATGATAACTTCATATCATTTAGATCGACATATTTTCGAAGATGGGGATAATCCTTCAAAAGAATCACATCCGTGTTATCATTTCCAATTTGGAGGAAAAAAAATGATTGATGAACATGGTAAAGCTGTAGATTGTGGTAGTTTAATGTTTTTAGAACCACCTAGAATATCATATCATCCTATGGATTTAATACTTGGAATCGATTTTTTACTTTCAAATTTCTTTCCTCACAATTGGACTAACCTTACCAACAATTATGATGAATACAATAATTTGGTCGAAAAACACCAACGATTATTTTTAAAACCTTTTGCGTTGAGCTTTGCAAGTTACTGGGATAAGAGGGTATTAAACGGCGATGAAATTAATTGGAGCGCTTTGACAATTCATCCGCAACTTAAGTAGAATGTATTAATGAGCATAAATAATAATATACTTAAATATTTAGAAGGTTATTCATCTGACATCGACAAAATAAATAGATTAGTCACTTCTACTTTTTGTTTCTTGAATCTTATTGAAGTAAAAGCTAATAAAAAGGTTCTTAACCTTTTAATTAACCAAAATGAACAAGAAGACTATACTGCTTTTCAAGAATTCTGTAATTTATTTGTTGAACATAATCAAGAATTTACTTTTGAACAGTTAATTGAGTTATTTGAGTTTGTGATTTCGCCTAGTGATAAAATTGTCAATGGAGCAGTATATACCCCAAAATACATAAGGGAATATATTGTAAAAAGTAGCACTAGAAATGAAGATAATATTCTTGATGCAACTGCTTGTGATATAGCCTGCGGATGTGGTGGATTTCTTTATGAATTTGCTTTGAGATTGAATAAATTAGGAAAGAGTTATGTAAATATCATTGAAGAAAATCTTTATGGAGTTGATATCACAGATTACAGTATCGAACGAACGAGGATATTACTTTCTTTATTAGCACTCAAAAATGGAGAAGATGTTAAAAAAATCAATTTCAATTTATTTGTCGGGAATTCATTAGATTTTGATTGGCACAAAAATTCAGAGAGAATAAAGCAAGACGGTGGTTTTCGTTATATCTTCAGCAACCCTCCCTATGTGGGTTCATCAAACTTGGATACTCAAACTAAAGATCTGATGAAAAATTGGCAAGTAGCATCCACAGGGAAGTTAGATTTATATATTCCTTTTTTTGAAATTGGATTGAAATGGTTGTCAGAGGGAGGAACATTAGGGTATATAACAGTTAATAATTTTTATAGAAGTTTAAATGGACGAGCTTTGCGCAAGTATTTATCGAATAACGAATTCCAGTTTAATTTTATTGATTTTGGAGCTGAACAAGTTTTTAAAGGTAGGCTTACGTATACTTGTATTTGTGAAATAAAAAAAATGAAAGGTGATATTTTATACACAGCTTCAACATCTTCACAAATTAATGATTTAAAAAAATCGGATTTTATTGAGTTAAAATATCAAGATTTAGATGATTTTAATGGTTGGCAATTGGATGATGTAAATGTCAAATTGAACCTAAAGCGTATAGAGAATTCTGGCAAGAAACTTATTGAATTATTTGAAATAAAAAATGGTTTTGCTACATTAAGAAATAAAATATATTTATTCAAGCCGATAAGAGAGGATAAACTATTTTATTACTTTGAAAAAAAATCTCAAATATTTCAAATAGAAAAAAATGTTTGTGTCGATGCCGTTAAACCAAATATTCTCAAAACTGAATCTGACCTTGTAAGTCTTAATGAAAAACTAATTTTTCCTTATACTAAAGTCGATATAGATAACAACGATTTGTTTATAAATAAATCTAAACAATTAGTAAAACCGATTAAAGAAGTTATACTCAAAAAAACGTTTCCTTTTGCGTATAAATATCTTAAGACTGAAAAAATAGAGCTTTCCAATAGAGATATTAGGAATGGTAAGGAGGATGCTTGGTTTGCATATGGTAGAAGTCAGGCTTTGAATATTAAAGGCAAAAAATTACTTTTTCCATACATATCAGATAAACCATATTTTGTTTATACTAACAAACAAGATTTATTATTTTATAATGGATATGCCATAATTTCTGATTCAGAAGAGGAACTAAAATTTGTTCAAAAAATATTAACTTCAGAAATATTTTGGTACTATATTAAAAATACAAGCAAACCTTATTCAGGAAATTATTTTTCTTTAGCGAAAAATTACGTAAAAAATTTTAGTATTCCAGAATTTACAAATTCAGAAAAAAGACGTTTTATGCTTTTGAAAAAAGAAACTAGTGTAAAAAAATTTCTGGAAAAAAAATATAAAATATCGATTTAGGTAAACAAAGGGATGAGATTTTGTCTAAACAAATATCCCATTCAGAAAAAGCTTTGGTGAATGAAGTAAATGTAACTATATATTGATGATTTTAATCGGTAATGACTCAACCTCTAACACCCACTTAAACCACTCAGCCGAATAATTCCTCTCCAAAAAAGCATTGGCACTTTTTTAAAAACTACTATCTATTTTTTATCAACTTCTCCAACCGCGCCATCATCTCATCCTTCTCTTTTAGCATACGCTCATACAGGTCAATTTTCTCATCGTGCAATTTTTTAATCTCTTCAATCGGATTAATATTAAACGTAGGCTGTGAGTTACCAATATAAGCGTCCTTTTCGACATTAAAAGTATTGGAAATAATATTCACCGCCTGTTCCTCATCAAAATTCTTAAAAGCCTCGACGGGTATATGCAGCACTTGGGAGATTTGCTCGAGTAGGGGAGTGTCCACTTCCTCTTTTTGTTCCAGCAAAGAGATTTTCTTTTGGTTCCATTCCTCGCCCAGCTCATAGGCCAGCGCCTCCTGCTTGATGCCAAGCATCTCGCGAAAGCGTTTTATGTTGCGGCCTTGGTGTATTTTTGTTTCCATCTTCTGTTATCGGTTGTCTGTTGTCGGTTGTCTGTTTAAATCGTGATTCGTGATTCGTGATTCGTGATTCGTCGCTCGTACCTCGCGTATTTCGTGCTTCGTATTTCGTACTTCCTACTTCGTAATTCCTACTTCGTACCACGTCGCTCTTGTCTCTTGTCGGTTCTCGATACATTTTTAGGTTTCGCTGTCGCTTACCCTAAAAACACTCGAACTGACAGTGCTGTTGTCTGTTGTCTGTTTAAATCGTGAGTCGTGAGTCGTGATTCGTGATTCGTGATTCGTGATTCGTGATTCGTGATTCGTCGCTCGTACCTCGCGTATTTCGTGCTTCGTATTTCGTACTTCCTACTTCGTACTTCGTAATTCCTACTTCGTACCACGTCGCTCTCGTCTCTTTTCTGTTCTCGATACAATTTTCTTTTTTGCAAGCTCAAAAAAAAACCACTCGAACTGACAGTTATCAAATTTACCAAATATTTCAATAAACCCAGCCTTGCTTTCTTCTAAAATATCCCCACTAAGAGGATAAATTACAAATCACAAATCACAAATTCCAAATTCCAAATCTCAAATTCCAAATTCCAAATTCCAAATTCCAAATCACAAATCCCAAATCACAAATCACAATTCCAAATCCAACGATTTTATTTCTTCCGTTCCAAGGTATTTTTGCCCACTATGTAGGCATAGGTAGCGCAGGGGACAAACTGTAGGGTAACCCCTTGAAACTCTTTCTGTGCTTTTAAATCTATAGTGGAAACCAATCCGGAAGCTAATTTATTGCTATTGCAAAAATCCAGGAGGCTCTTTAATTCATTTGGTTTTTCAAAATACCGATTGCTCCATTTTATTTCCAATGCCCAAATAGGTTTTAGGGAGCCCTCATCAATGCCCACCATATCCACCTCTCCCTTACCCCAATGGGCGTAATATGGGTTTACCCAGTCCCTGTGCATCCATTGTGAATAGATAGCGGTTTCTACCAAGTTGCCCATTCTTTTTTCATCCGTAATAGTAACCGGGGCAAACAAAGCAGCGTATAGCGAGGGGTTGGATAAATAGATTTTAAACTTTACCTCACGCTTAAATTTTTTCCCCGACTGATCCAGGCGATTAATTTTTTTTATAAGAAAGGCCGATTCCAGATATTCAATGTAAGTTTTTATTAAATGCTTCTTGACCCCAGAGGTACGGCTCAGTTCTTCATAATCAAATTCGTGGGCCGTATTAAAACAGATGGTCGTAAAGAGCCTGTTGAGTTCCTGTACGTCCTTAATACCATACAAACTGGGTAAATCGCGCAATAATACCTTATCTACTATATCCTGTTTAATATAACGGCCGGGATTCAATTGCATCTGTGGCGAAAAAATGATTTCCGGATATCCGCCGTAATTAATGTATTTTACAAAATGTTCGTTGAGCAGTTTGGGTTGAAGTGTATCATAAAAGGGAATGGTTTTACTTTGCCATAGCAAAGTGCTCTCTTGCATGAGATGGCTTAATTTATTAATATGTATATACTCATAAAAGGTTAGGGGGGGAAGGAGAAAGTCCGTAAACCTACCCGCTCCGCTTTCATTACTTTTAAATTTTAAAGCCGCGGCCGCACTGCCCGACACCACAAATTTGGTATTGCGATAACTATCAACCAATGTTTTTAAGTGTATTTCCCAATCCTTTAAATATTGTATCTCATCAAAAAATACGTAAAAACCTTTGGTTTCTTCGGTACCCAGGGACTTTAATGCCAATTTAAAAAGTTCTTCCAATCCTATATTAATATAGATGGGATTTTCCACAGTTATAAAAATTATTTTTCGTGGCGAAACTCCATTATCAATCAATTCTTGAACGGTATGGTGCAATAGGACTGTTTTGCCCACTCGTCGTGGACCCATAAGCACTACGGCTCTTTTTATATCATTGTTTAGTACCATAGGCTTGAATATCTCAAAATAAAGCCTTCGCTCCATGTTGAAATAATCCTCCTCAATACGATTATGATTCCACCAATAATTTTCAAATTGAATTCTTTCAATAACTTGGGAAAAAGAAACTTTTTCAATCATATTGTTCTATATTGTCTTATAATGTAAAAATAAGAAAAAAAATTTTGTCTATTTTATCATTTTATATATAAATAGTAAATAAATTGGAATTTTAGTTGCTTATTTTTATTAAATTCCAAATTCCAAATTCCAGCCTTCCTTTCAACTAAAATATCCCCTAGTAAAGATAAATTATACATCCTTAGAATGGTATATCCGCTCCCTGAGAAAGAACTTCACGGCTCTAATCCATTAAAAAGTACGGTATGAAAGTAGGGAAGGAGAATAAAAAAAAACAAGGATACCTGTATGTAACCAATATGCAACAGGCGAAACTGGTTCTTCGAGAATTATTTGAGGACCAAACTGAGGATAGCTTACAGGAGGGTATTTTGCTATGGTTAAGAAGCATGGATGATTTAGAAGCCTATGATCTCTATTTGAATATTCCCGAAATTCTGGAGGAAGGGGAATATTCAATAACGGATTTTTTGGAGGCAGAAATGGATTTTCCGGGTATAAGCAATAAACAAATACTAAGATCGGTGGGTTTGGCAATGCTGCTTGTACTTTTATTAAGTGAATGTTGGCGGCTGTTTGGAAATAGATTGTATGGTAAACCGGAGGGGGATTGGCCCAGATTTGAGATTCCCATAACCATGAGGGTGGCTATCACCTTAATATCTCTTGAGGAATTTCAACAGGAATTGGCAGCATCCATGGTGACCATAGTGGGCAAACCCTATTATGACAGATTGCTTGAAAAAATAACAATTTTTGACAGACCCATAATCCCAAAACAGAGGCGGGCTTTTGAAAATGATCCGATTCTTAAAAAACATTTGTCCTTGGTAATGTGGTTTACGCTTATGCGGGTTTTTTTGGATGCTATATATTTCTATATTGAAAAAAATAAGGGTGCTAGCCCGATATTGCGAGGCCGATAAGTCGTGGCAATCTTTTGAGGGTACTGGTAACATCCCCCTAACCCTCCCTCGCCGAGCTCGGGACAGGCTCTTCAAAGGGGGGATGAGCTTGACTACACCACAACAGATTAACCACGTTGAATTTTTGATTTGTTTCAGTCAATCCTTTGGTCGCTTCTTCGCAATGACGCTACCAAGGGTGGGCAATGGGAGGCTAACATACTAAGCTATAATCGTTCCATCTACCTAAATTATATGGGAATATTCTTACGTGTTATGACTTCTAAATCAATCAATCAACATTTTAACGATTTTATAAACGGTTATATCGAAAAGATTTAGAGGAGTTTATAAGGGATAGTAGGTTTGCACACCCAAATCAATTAAATATAAAATGAAGACTCCCTACATCTTTTTAGTATTATTCCTTTTATCCTTTTTAAGTTTTTCACAAGTTGGTATTAATACCACTTCTCCAGACCCATCAAGTATGCTTGATGTTTCGGCCACCGATAAAGGCGTACTCTTTCCACGTATAGCGTTAACGGGCACTGCAGACAACAGTACAATTTTAAACCCAGCCGTTAGCCTTCTTGTCTATAATACCGCAACAACAGCCGATCTTAATCCAGGTTTTTATTTCTGGAATGGCAGTGGGTGGAATGCAATTTCTGCAGGTTCATCCGGTACAGGTGGCGGTAGTGATGGCTGGTCTTTGAATGGAAATAATGTGGATGGATCCAAATTCTTAGGCACTACAAATTATTTCGCGCTTAATTTTAAAGTAAATAACAGTAGGTTTGCATTATTTGATCCCCACGGCGGGATGGCATTGGGGTATGGAGCCGTAGCAAATGAAAACAACTCCATTGCAATAGGTACAAACGCCAACGCAGCAAACAGCAATCAAGCTACTGCAGTGGGTGCCTCAGCAACCGCTTCGGGCTATCAGTCGGCGGCCTTGGGATATAACGCAAAGGCAATAACAAGCAACAGCACGCTTGCGCTGGGCAATTCAGCAACCGCATCCAGTTTTCAGGCTACGGCAATTGGCGTAAATGCTAAAGCTACCACTAATAACAATACACTTGCGGTGGGCACCAATAGTGAGGCAACGGGTGAAAATAGTTCTGCAATAGGCACTTCTTCAAAGGCAACAGGGCAATATGCAGTAGCAATTGGAACCAGCAGCCTTTCAACCGGCGCTAACAGCTCTGCCTTGGGTAATAATTCGAACGCGAGTGCACAAAATGCAGTAGCAATAGGAAATGGTTCCATAGCCAATAATCCCAATACAATAATTATAGGAAATAATTCAAGTCTGTCATCATGGGATGCCAGCAAAGTTGGGATAGGAACCAGTAATCCTACCGAAAAATTGGAGGTTAAGGGAAATATTAAGATAGACGGTACTTTAAAACTTCAGAATGGAACGCTTAAAATTTCGGATGGAACCCAAGGGGCGGGCAAGATTTTAACTTCAGACGCCAGTGGAAATGCAACTTGGACCTCATATCCTCAATTGGGAAATACAGCTTATGCCGATATATATGCTTCAAATACACAAAATTTGAACCCATGGAATCCAATCAATTTTGGAATAACAGCTGTTTCAGAGAATATTACTGTTAGTTCAAATAATGTTAAGGTTATTAAAGCGGGTATATATCGTGTAACCTATGCCGTTGCAATAGAAAAAACAGGAGGTAGCGATTTAAATATAAAGTTCAGCCTTGCCAAGGGATGGAATTCTAACTTTATTCCAGGCTCGGCGACCTACGTTTTTATGGGGAATGGGGATAAGGTTTCGGCTAACCTAACTAAAATGGTTTATTTTAACGCCAATGAGGTGGTTTATATTTTTACGGATGCACCACAAGACAGTAACGTGAGAACCATTGCCGATGGCACTTACTTAAATATTGAATTGGTAAAGGCAGATTGATAAGGTAGTAGTAAGTAGTGAGAAGTGAGTGAAGTTGATAAATCGTGAGTCTTGAGACGTTTGCTTCGACACTTCGACTTGCTCAGTGCAGGCTTAGCTCAGCATGACAAGGTCGTGAATCGTGGTTCGTAACACTTCGCTCTTGACTCTTGGCTCTTGGCTCTTAGTTCTTGGTCCATGTCACTTTTCGCTTTTTCCTTCTACAAAATTCTAATTTCCACTTACTAGTTTCGTTTTTCAAATTTCGTAATTCGTCGTGCATAATTCGTCATTCGTACCTCCCACTTCTAAGATATCCCTTCGCAAACTTGAATATGCCTGGCCTTTTAAAGAGCTTTATGAAAGCAATCTTTAAAAACGCACGTCATGGAAACAATTCAAAACCAAACATTTCAGTCCCTGCCGCCAGAATTGGCAGCCAAACTGAAACAGCTAACAAAAGAACTTACTATTGAACAGGTATTTTATTACGCACCCACGGCCAAAGCTCCTGGCCATCTTATACTAATTTCGGGAAGCACTAAGAACATAGAGGTAATAGCAGCCAGGAAATGGCTTCGGAATGCTTTTAAGAAGTACCAGGTGTTGCTTCACGTATTAGGTTCAACGCCCATGCGGTATGGCTATAAAAATGGGCATCCCTTTATAGCGGCCTACTGTATTACTGCTGCAAAGGTGTATCAAAATAGCGAATATAAATGGAGCCCATCAAACACATGGAAGGACTTTAAAAAGCGTTACAAAAAATTTGAACGTGACTATTTTTACGAACACGATGTTTTAATGACGATGAACAATGAATTTTATAAACTAGAGGCACGAACCAGCGTTTTTCTAACTTATATTTCCTTGTATGAACATCATCTTACCTATTTGGAGAAGCTTTATATAGGTCAAAGTACGCTTTTTAAATCCGTCACCCAACGAATAAAAACCTTAATCCCATATCTTCCATCTATTGAGGGTTTGTTTGTAAAAGAAAATGGAGATACGTACTACCTGATCGCACAACTGGAAATGGCTAGACAGGCGGCGGCGGAGGGAGACGAAATCTATATAAATTGGGATATGTACCATGCCATTAAAGAAGTAGAGGAGCAATTGTACACTATGGTCTCGGATCGCTTTCTGGCGTTGAAAAAAAGAATCAAATGCAATAAGCCCAGTACCGGTACACCCATTGCGGTAGCAGAAAATTCGCCCATGGACAAACAATTGTTTGAAGTGGTAAGCCAAATAAACAAGATAAAACAGCCGGAAGAGATATACATATTCCACAAGAACCATACTGATTCCATAACATACTACTATTTGCTGTTGGTGGGCGAGGGGATAGGGACAGCAATGTTAAACAATATGCAACAGGCCGTAGAAGTGAAATTTAAGGGTATTTGTCAGGTCATTCTAATAGCCCACAGTCGATTATGGATTCAGAAGAATCTATTTTTCCATCAGGACTTTTTTAAGAAAATAATGACTCCGGAAAACAGGGTTTTTAAATGTCCGAATAAAATTTTTACCCTACATTGGGAAGAACCTTATACGGCTCCTTATGGCGATCTGGATTATATGTATAGGGCAACGGAGAATCTGGTTTTACAATATTTTGTACTTCGTGAGCATGCCGCTGCCGATAATGCGGAAGGTTTGAAATGTATGTTTAGCACAGCGCTATTGAGAGCTTTTAGAACATTTACCTATGCCAAGTTATCCTATAGGCCAAACCATCTTTCCGCCCGCAATCTATGGATGCTGTGCGTGTATGCGGAACCTAATTTAAGGAATATAGAATATCTTTTTGAAAAGCTGCAGGGGGATGCATTTTTTAGGGATGTGGATTCCCACACTAGATTCCACCATCGTAATTCCATTATCCCTGAAGAAAAGGCGTTGGTTATGGATGAAATATTGAAGGTATTAAAAAATGAATTAACGCCAGCAGTTGAGAAAGTAGGGGGTATGGGTAATGAATAAGTTGCTTCATTTTAAGTGGTCGTAAAAAAAATTAAATATACATAATTTTCATATTTGGATGGAATAATTTAAATGGACAGTTGAAGCCAAAGCAAATTAAATTATTATACCTTGCTATGAATGACATTTTGTTGTGGCTCATTAATTACATGTACTCTTACAGGACTGTTGGCCTCAAATTAACAAGGTTGATGATTTTTTAGGGTTAATTACGAAGAAGTTGGACTGAAAAGTTCCACCCTTTTTTAAATACAATCTTTATAACTAAAAACTATAAAAGCTTTCCATAATCGGCGGCTATTTCATAATGCTTAGCCAATAACTATTCACCAAATCAATATCTTATAAGTTATTATTTAGATTTATTATAAATAATTTGTATTTACTGTTTTTGACAAATATATTTGCCAAAAATTATTATTTATATCTAGTCTAAATAAAGAACAATGAAAAGCCAACTACTCACCCTCTTTACATTTCTCATTACAACTTATACCTTCGCACAAAATGCATCCGTTTCGGGCATTATAAAAGATAATAATCAGAATCCGCTTTCGGGAGTAAATGTGTTTATCAAAAATGGTACTAAAGGAACGCAATCCAATGACAACGGGACTTTTAGAATCGAAAATTTAACGAACGGCAATTACATTCTTTCCTTTTCCTATTTAGGTTTTAAAACTAAGGAAATTAATTTTTCGCTTTCAGCCAACCAAAATCTGGAACTAGAAAGCATAACCCTATACGAAGGAAATGAAATTCTTAATGAAGTGGTTATAGAAGGGGAGCGAACCAATAAGTTCTCAAGAAAACAGACGGCCTACGTGGCCAAACTTCCCTTAAAGGATATAGAGAACACCCAAGTATATAGCACCATCACTACCGAACTTTTGGAATCGCAGGTAATTACAAATTTTGACGATGCCCTAAAAAATGCCACGGGCGTAGAACAGCTCTGGGCATCCACTGGGCGTGGGGGCGATGGGGCAGGATATTATTCGCTACGTGGGTTTTCGGTGCAACCGCAATTGGTAAATGGGTTGCCCGGCTTAACCAATGGAACTATCAATCCTGCAAATGTGGAGCGCATTGAAGTGCTAAAAGGTCCTTCTGCAACCTTATTCGGAAATGCGGTAAGCTCTTATGGCGGACTTATAAATGTGGTGACCAAAAAGCCTTATGTGGGAACAGGAGGGGAGTTGTCGTTTACTTCCGGCACTTATGGATTAAATCAAATTATTGGCGATTTCAATACTGCGCTAAGTAAGGCAGACAATCTATATTTCAGAATAAATACGGCCTATACTACTGAACAAAGTTTTCAGGATGCAGGTTTTAGAAAATCCTTTTTCGTAGCGCCCTCCCTTTCCTATAAAGTGAACAACAGGCTTTCTTTTTCGCTATATGCTGAAATTACGCAAGCTGAACAAACCAACCCTATGTTTTTGTTCCTAAACAGAAGTGCGCCCACCGAGGCAAGCAATCTGGAAGAATTGGGGTATAACAACAAACTGTCTTTTACAAGCAATGACCTAACCCTTAAAAATCCAAACCAGAATTACCGTATTGAAATGGATTACAAGCTGTCTGATACTTGGCAATCGCAAACGTTACTTTCAAAAAGCACTACTTCCACAACCGGATATTATTCCTATCTGTTTGATTATGGCCTTTTGGGTAACAATACGTTTTCCCGCTTTATCAATAAACAGAACGCGAATACACAAACTACCGATATCCAACAAAACTTTATAGGCGACTTTAAGGTTGCCGGGCTTCGAAATAGAGTCGTTATCGGGTTGGATTATTTTAATGCCACCCAAACGGATAATGGTACGGGGTATGCTTTTTACGGAAATATTACTCCTGAAGGTGGGGCCAACGGGGACAATCCCTTTACCCCGGAGGTTGAAACGGATCCATATCCCCTCTCCACAGCCGGTGTTGATGCGGTGTTGGCGTCACAGGCGGTGGGAAACAACAAATCCAAATACCATATTTACAGTGTGTATGCTTCCGATGTATTAAATATTACTGATCAACTTTCCGCTATGGTAGGTTTGCGTTTGGATCGATTTGACAACGAAGGCGATTTGACAACTACCGAGGATGATTATGACCAAACAACCCTATCCCCAAAATTTGGCGTATTATACCAGCCAATAGCCGATAGGCTTTCAATCTTTGCAAACTATCAAAATGGCTTTACCAACGTAGCGCCCCAATTGGTTGGAAATCCAGAGGAAGGCCCACAAACCCTGAAGACTTTTGATCCGGAACAAGCCAATCAATTGGAATTTGGAGTTAAGACAAACCTTTTCAAAAATAGATTGAACATTACTGCAAGCTATTATGACATTAAAGTGATAGACCGCGTAATCACAGATCCAGCATCGCCTTTCAATAAAATACAGGGTGGGGAAGTGGTTAGCAAAGGTTTTGAAATTGAAGTCAACGCCAACCCCATTCCTGGCTTAAACCTTCGTGCCGGCTATAGCAACAACGATAGCGAAACTACCAAGTCTGACAATACCGAAATCCTCAACAGACGTCCGCTAGAGGCTGGGCCGGAAACGCTTTATAACTTTTGGGCAAGCTATGAAATCCAAACAGGAACGCTCGATGGTTTTGGCTTAGGGGCCGGCTTTAACGGTGCCAGTGAAAGTTTTGCCATAAACTACGAATCTACTGGAGAATTTATGTTGCCCAGCTATACTGTAGTGAATGCTTCCGTTTTTTATCAGGCCAATAGATATCGAATAGGTTTAAAATTAAATAATGCTCTAAATGAAGAATATTACAAAGGCTGGTCTACCATTAACCCACAGATGCCCAGAGCATTGCTGGCCAATATTTCCTATTCGTTTTAATTAGCAAGTAAAAGGGCAGCCCACTATGTACAGGGCTGTCCTTTTCAATATCACTTACATGAACTTTAAAAAAATTATATTCCAACTGCATAAAATACTCGGCCTCTCTACGGGCTTAGTAGTTTTTGTGGTGGCCATTACGGGCTGCTGTTGGGCATTTCGCGAGGAAATTGAAAGCCTTTACGACGATTATAAAAAAGTAGAACCTCAGCAAACTGCAATCTTAACGCCCACGGAAGCAAAAGATATTGCAACCGCTGTCTTTCCCCAGCAAACAATTCACGGTACTCTTTTTAAAAAGGCTGATGATGCCATAGAGGTTATTTTTTATGACCCAGAACCCGAATTTTATCAAAGTGTATTTCTAAATCCGTATTCCGGGAAGGTTATCCAGGTTGACGATCACCTCTCTGGATTCTTTCCCTTTATGCTGAAAGGGCATATGCGCCTGTGGCTACCAAAAAAAATTGGGGAACAGGTAGTTGGGATTTCAATATTGATATTTATTGTGATCATCATTTCGGGCTTTATTTTATGGCTGCCTAAAAAGCGAAAAAATCTAAAACAGCGGGTAAAATTTGACTGGAAAAAAACCACCAAATGGAAACGCAAGAATTTCGATTTACACTCCATAATCGGTTTTTATGTATGTGCGCTCGCCTTGATTCTGGCATTTACAGGCTCGGTAATGTCCTATAACTGGCTGAAATATGTTGTGTATAAAACGGTTGGAGGGGAAAAGGAAGCGCAATTTATTATTCCTGAAAACAGAACTGCAGCCAGCAATAATGATAGCATTGTACCAATGGACTATTTGATAGTAAAACTTCAAAAGGAATCGCCGAATGCAACGGCCTATGAATTGCATTATCCAAAGACGCCTGAAGAAAGTATTTATGTGGAAGTATCCAATAGTGAGGGCCTGTATTATAATGCCGACTATCGGTTTTTTGACCAATACACCTTGGAAGAGATTGAGACTCCCGGAATCTACGGAAAATATAAGGATGCAAAACTTGCCGATAAAATTCTGAGGATGAACTACGATATCCACATAGGCGCTATTGGGGGAATAGCCGGTAAAATAATAGCTTTTTTTTCAAGCCTGCTCATAGCAAGTCTTCCGGTTACGGGAGTTTTATTGTGGTATGGACGCAATTATAAAAAGAAGAAGAAGAATAAGAAGAAAGACTCTTAAGGTGAAAGTTGTATGAACAGCGAACGTTTAAAAAAGCTTATGAAACTTTTGGTTTAAAATCTATAGTAATATAGGAGATTTTGTATGCAAACTGCTTAAAAACAGTACAATACCACAACAAAAATCCTTTATTAAATTCAGGTGGTTTATTAAGGGTGTTTCTTACTATTGTGAATAGGGTAAACCTCGGGAAGGCCAACCTAATCCACCCACTAAAGATCAAATTTATAACGATCCACCTAGCTGGCGCGCGTTTGCAACGCCTGGCAAAATAATTTCTTAACTGCGGCACAGCTATAATTAATTAAAAATAACAAATGAGTTTTTCAAGAAAGGAAATGGTGGCAAGTTATGTAGCCAAGGTGGGTAGTGGAAGTTTAGACTATTCACAAATAGCTGCGGAATTCAAAGCCAAGGGCATAGACCAGAAAGAAAGCACGGTTTTGCTAAGACGTATTGATAGGGATCTGTTGCGAATGGCGGAAATGGAAAAGCGTCGCCAGTCTGGAAAAAATATGATCTTGGTAGGGCTAGGGATTGCCTTAATTGGAGTTGTCTATACACTGTTAAGCTATATTCGTGTTTATGAAACTGGGGGTTCGTATCTTCTGTTTTATGGCCCTGTTTTAAGTGGCATTGGCATTGCTGTTCTAGGGAGGATGCGTATGGGGTAAAGTTGATTTGCACCATCAAGGGGGATTTATAATCTGTAAAAAAAAACTTATGAAAAACATACTTATATTATTTAACCTGTTAGTTATATCATTGAACTCCTTTGCCCAAAGTGAAATTACCTATGAAAAGGGGGAGCTCCACTCAGAAAATCAATTGGGGATTGATCTATTCTATTTTGTGCATCAAACATTTGCGGATGCTTTTTATATGACAGATTTATACAAACAACTTAGTGATGATGAAATGTATTCCATTTTGCACACTGCCTATTATTCAGTTACAAAAGACCAAAAGGTGTTGGTAAAAATAAAACAGCCAAAAGGAGCAGTTGCTCGGTTGGGTTTTAATTTTATGGGCAATACTGAAAAACTGGGGGATATATTGGTGCTAGCTACCAATTTTAACAGAGAAAGCCGCACTTTCGAAAAAAAAGTTGATCCAGAACAATCTATTTATAGATGGTATAAAATTGAACAAGGAAAATTGGTGTATCGAAAAGATTTATATTCAAAAGAAGCAGAAAAAGAAAACCGTGAAAAGAATTCATATTCCCTAATAGGCATGTATTTATTTGATGACAATTTTGAGAATGATGATAAAGTGAAACCATTATTGGATGAATTACTGGCCTCAGATAAAGAAGATATAGAGAAACTATATGGTTATTTATATTTAGGGGAATATTGGATTTTAAATAACAACTTGACAAAAGCGGAAGAAGCTCTTAATAACCTTAAAGATCTATTGAGGAATAGCGAATCTATTCCTAAAGGTTATTCTTTAATTGCAAATATGGCAACTACGGAGTTGGAGATGATGAAAAGATTCAATAATTAAGCTAAATGACAGAATTTACGGAGTTATACCAACGGCTCTCGAACAGGGAGCTTTTTTGTTACTGAAGTATCTAAATTTAATGACTTTTTGAAGCGGAGATAAGTGGATTTATCGAGTTACAATTTCCTAACATATAGTGGAATTGACCCATTCATTGTTTGTAAAAGTGTACGCGGCAAGACACGGGGGAGACGCCCGCGCCAAGGACTTAGAATATTCCATAAGATTTTGGAAATTGGTTGGAGTACTTTAAAATAGAGTAACAATGTAAATGCTATGTGTTAATGGACACGCTTTGCAAAAGCGCGACACGAGATGATAATTAAAGACCAATGAGTTATGCTATTGAGGTGCAGAAGTAGTTCTTGCTTTAATTCTATCTATTGAGGACATGAGCGGGACGCTCGCGCCAGCGGGGGGGGAGATGTTGTGTTTTGCTCTATTTGTAGCCATAGATTTATTTTCCGATTTAGTCAAATCCATTTTTAGTATTTCTAAAAGCTTCAATATTAGTAACTATATCATCCTTTATAAACTCCCAATATTTACCTAACAGACAAATGGGATCAAAATCATCATCTGCCTGTGAAAAATCTATGAAATTTTGGAGTATTAGTGTTGCATCGTGAGTATATGGATGCCGCTGCTTGTGTAATGCTAGCATTTGTTCAATTGTGTAGTTGTCAAACAGCGCATGCAAATCCCAAAAATCCTTTTTTCTTCCTCCACGCTGGACCACATCTATTTTCATTGCAATGATTTCCGGTACTGACGCTAGACGAATTGTATCGATTAATAACAGGGGTTCTATAAAAGTATCAGTATGGTAAACATCAAGCTTTACAGCATTATTCTCATTTTTACCTATAAAATAAGACTTACCGATTGCAGGAGCTATATCTAAGTGGTCAACATATGGAAAATGCGCTTGTAGATATGCTGTTATCTCTTCAAAATCTATTGTGCCATAGGGAACATCACTAAAAAGATCAATATCTACAGACTCCCGATGGCCTATTTGAAGACTAAGGGAAGTACCACCAACAAGTCTGAAGCTATTGAACTCTTTGGCAGTCATTAACTGTAATAAGCAATTGCGAAGTAAATTGCTTACTGTGTTGTAGTGTAGCATCTTCCAAAGTTTAGTTGGCGGAAAGTGTATAAGGTTTTCTGCTTATTGAATTCAATACATCATCTACTTTCTGTTTACCATAAAAACGAATAATCTCACTTTTCTCAGTTTTATTACCACGTTCAAATATTCTTTTAATAGCTGCTTTATATTGTTTTTTCCAATCAATATGCTTTATATCAGTATCCCAAAAAAGTGAATTGCGCAATAAAGCAAGATTAGGGGTTTCAGTTTGTTGTTTTTCTTTTTCTATACGGATGTCGTAATAAGTCTGTAAGATTGCCAAGATACCTTCTTCCAATCCCATCTTTTCCTCAATTTTAAGCGCCAAAGCTGTGTTTAGATTTCTCTTGCCTTTCGTAATGGCATTCAAGGTTTGTGGATGCTCATTTATAGCAATTGCAAAGGGGCGTTGTTTTAGGGAACGCTTTTTAAATTCACGTTCCAAAACAATCCCTGGGTGTATGCCTTTGTATTTTAGTAGCGTATCCACACTACAAATATAAACAAATTTGTTTACACTTTATATGCAATGTTCCTAACACGCAAAGTTTATAGCCTAAGTTCTAGTGTTAGGGTTGAGGTTTTCGGTTGTCGGTTGTCGGTTGTCGGTTGTCGGTTTTCGGTTGTCGGTTTTCGGTTGTGGGTTGTCTGTTGTCTGTTGTCGGTTTTCGGTTTTCGGTTTTCGGTTTTCGGTTTTCGGTTGTGGGTTTTCGGTTGTGGGTTTTCGGTTGTCTGTTGACTGTTGTCTGTTGTGGGTTGTCTGTTGTGGGTTGTCTGTTTTCGGTTGTGGGTTGTGGGTTGTCTGTTGTCTGTTTTCGGTTGTGGGTTGTCTGTTGTGCGAACTGACAGGTATCAAATTTAATATTTATTTTGATAAATTGGTGTGTAGTGCCTTCTAAAATATCCCTTTTAGTTGGACAAATTATCTGGTTTGATTATTGGAAAACCAAATTTTAATTGGTGACCGATTCAATTTTAATATGCAAAGCGCAATTAAAATTAGGATTGAGGTCAGCATGACATCAGTGCTTAAACTCCACATCCCTTGTTGATTGAGCTTCGTACTTCTAAAATACCCTTTTTCAAACTTGAATATGCCCATACTATAAAAGAGCTTTGTTATTGTAAGCCTTAAAAAATATGTTATGGAAACAATCAATAACTTATCATTTGAATCATTGCCAGAAGCAATTGGTTTAAAACTACAGCAGTTAATAAAGGAACTTCCTATAGAGAACATTTTCTTTTATCCCGCCACTGCCACAACGCCATCCCACCTTATAATTACTGCAATTGATGGTGTGAATATGGATGTTATCGAAAGCAGAAAATGGCTGCGTTTGGCCTTAAAGGATCGGCAGGTACTGTTTCATGTACTAGGTTCCCGCCAAATGCGGTTTGCCTATAAAAATGGTAATCCATTTATTCCTAGTTATTGTACCAAGAGTGGGTTGCTTTATCAAAACCCAGACTTTACAAAACAACTGTCAACAACTTGGAAAAGCTTTAAAAGGCGCTTTAAAAAATATGACCATGAATACTTTCATCAGCATGATATACTGATGACGTTAGCGAATAAGTTTTATGACCTTGAGGCCCGAACAAGTGTATTTTTAACCTACATTTCCATTTTTGAGCATCACCTTACCTATTTGGAAAACTTATATATTGGGCACCGTTTCTTTAATACGCCAACCCAAAGAATAAAATACCTAGCCCAATACCTACCGTCTATTGAAGCACTGTTTGTTAAGCAAAATGGAGAAACCTTTTATCTTATTGCCCAACTGGAAAAAGCCAAAGAAGCGGCTAAGGAAGCAGATGAAATTTATATTAACTGGGAACTCTATACAGCAATCAACGAGGTGGAAGGACAATTGTACGCGATGGTCTCCGATCGTTTTGGGGAGCTAAAAAAGCGTATAAAAGCCAATAAATCAACAGATGAAACCGTAGAAACACCATCCATAATAAATACTGTTGACCAACAGTTACTTCAGGTTATTTCCCAAATAAACAAAATAAAACAGACGGAAGAAATTTTCTGCTTCCACAAAACCCAAACAGCATCAAAAACCTATTATTATCTGCTTTTAATAGGGAAGGGGCTTGGTACGGAAATCTTAAATAGTATGCAACAAGCTGTAATGGCTATGTTTAATGATGCCTATAATGTAATCCTTATAGGGCATAGCCGAATATGGATTCAAGAACGCAACTTTATTCATCAAGACTTTTTTAAAAATATAATGATACCTGAAAACCGGGTTTATACATACCAAGAACAAAACTTTACTATGCATTGGGAACATCCGTATAAAGCCAATTACGGCGATCTGGATTATATGTATAAAGCCACAAATGGCACGATTTGTAATTATTTTGTATTAAGGGAAGGGGCAGAAAAGGAGAATGGAGAAGGTGTATATGAATTATTTTCAAATGCTATTCTCAGATTTTTTAGAACCTATGTGTTTGCAAAACTATCCTACCAACCGCATTATCTATCTGCTTACAATTTGTGGATGTTATGCCTATATGCACAACCCAAGCTTGGGAAAATAGCCTATTTATTTGAAAAGCTGAGTGGGGATGCTTTTTTTAAGGAGGTGGATTACAACAGCAGATTCCATCACGGTTTAAACAGAATGACTGAAGAAAAGGGAGTACTTATGGATGAGATATTGAAAGTGTTGGGGGAGGAATTGAAGGTGGTTTTGGAGGGTTAGAATTTTTGAAATTTAGGGTGGGATTCTGGCCATGAATGCTTTTTCTGGCCACGAATGCTTTTTCTGCCACGAATGCACCTAACTTTTTGCCACTAATGCACGAATTTTATTTAAACTGAATGGATTGGAGCGGGGGTTTATTGCCACGAATGCGCACTAATGTTCTTATTGCCACGAATGCACGAATTATATTGGAATCTGATCGGATTGGAGCGGAGTTTTATTGTCACGAATGCGCACTAATGCTTTTTTATTGCCTCGAATGCACAAATTTTGAATTAAGCTGAATGGATTGGAGCTGGGGTTTTTTTGCCACGAATGCACGTATTTTGATGGAAGCTGAATGGATTGGAGTGGGGGTTTATTGCCACGAATGCACGAATCTTATTTAAACTGAATGGATTGGAGCGGAGGTTTATTGCCACGAATTCTCGAATTGTTTTTAAAGGTTTGTTGGGGTGGGATTGGGTTTAGTATGGGGTTTAACTATATAATTATTATATTTTTAGTCTTAATTAATTATTCATATTAGGAATGAATACTTTTTGCACTATGAAATGGTTTGTGATTTGCTTTTTATTGATGGTTCCGTTGATTGTTAATGGGCAAACGTATATTCGAGAGGGGAAGGGAGATTATAATACCGTAATCGCTACTTGGGATGGCAAGTATTTAAGACAGGGGAAAGGGAATTACAGTACCGTATTATACACCCTTACCGATAAATATATACGGCAAGGGAAAGGCGATTACAATACGGTGTTGGCTACTTGGGATGGCAAGTATTTAAGACAGGGGAAAGGCGATTACAATACAGTGCTATACACTTGGGACGGAAAGTATATACGGCAGGGGAAAGGCGATTACAATACGGTGCTTTACACCTTTGACGGCAAATACGTACGACAAGGCAAAGGGGATTACAACACGGTTTTATATACCATTTCTGGGGAAATGCCTATTGAGATTTTACTATTTTCTTTATTGTAAAGTCGGTTTTTAAAAGGGCATAATCTTTTAAATCAGCTTTTACTTTTCTCAGCATTATCCCTTATGGCTTATAATTTTATAGTGAATTGGTTTAAAGGTTCCACCATTACTATCTTCAGCAGAACAGGCGGTGAGACCCACTATTAGGTCCATTTGCGCTTCAAATAACACATAATCATTTGGCTGGCTCATAGGAGGTAGTACCGAGAGCTTGCCCTTACTGTTAAATTGTACATTCATAAAAATATTAAAGGCCGTGGGGATGTCGTCTGGCAAAATATTGTAGGCCGCCAGATTTGTATATAGATTTTCAAAGCAACTGGGGTGATATTCGTGGTTGTTATACATAATCTGAAAGGTTTCGGGGCTACAGGGCGCCAACAGAAAATCGTTACGACCGTTGGTGTCTTCCAACAGTTTTATCATTTTACGACTTCGGTTGCTCCACAAATAGTTGCCTTTGCTTATAAGAATGGATTCTTCAAAATCTAAAGTTTTCCCCGATGAAATCTTTTCGCGGATATCGTGCTGGTTAAAAAGTACCATATCGCTAACCTGCATTCCCTGCGGATCGATTACCTGTAATTGTTCGCCTTTTTTTAGGGTAAAGGCAACTCCCGTTTGCGGCGCTATTTGCTGAATTATATTCACTTTAGTTTTCAATTTTATTTTTGTGATTATTCTTATAAATCTTTCTATTGTAATACCCCATCACCAAATTGATTATAACAATAATTAGCGTACTGGCGGCCAGTTCAATATACATTCCCATTCCCGCCAAACACCCTAGGGCGGCACTACACCAAATAGCAGCCGCGGTGGCAAGTCCGGAGATTTCCTTTTTTCGCTTAACGATAACTCCGGCGCCCAAAAATCCAACACCCACAACTATCTGCCCTGTTATTCGGCTTAAATCTACGTATTCAACATGAATATATTGAAATGATATTCCCATAAAAATGGCAGCACCAACTGCCACCAAGGCGTTGGTTTTAAGTCCTGCATTTTTATCTTTCATCTGTCTCTCAATGCCCACGCAAACGCCGGATATCATTGCAATAACAGCATTTAGAATAAATTCGATTGTAGTTACTGGTTCCATTTATATATGGCGAATATTATTTATGGTGAAATGGGCATTTCCACTTTTCCTCTACTTTACGTCCGCTGTACTGTCGCGCTTCACTTTCCTTTCCAAAATCCTGTAATACGGGGTTTATACTGCCTTGTAGTTGGGCATCGCGTTCCCGAATTTTATCCCGCACTTTGGTATATACCCCCATTTCGCGCAATTTTTCGAATTGGTGATGCAAATTAAATACAAGTGTTGGGTAGGGGGCTCTACGGGCTTTTCGGCTTGCTTTTGGGTGTAGGCCCACAACGTAAAACGCTTTCCCAGCAATACTAAAACTAAAGTTGGGATCTTCGGGATCTTTGCTTACGGTGGCATCCCACGCCTCGGTATCTCGATCGTGAAGAAACTGTAATTGACGCCATAACAGGTTTTCAAATTCAATTTCGCTCACGGGTTCATCTTCCGGAAATACAGCGATAAACGATTCAAAATCTTTGCTTTTAAAATCGTAAGCCGAAATATAATTTGCTAAATCGGTTATCAAGGTGCGGGCGGTAGTTTTACTTCCCAATTGATCATAAACCTTTAGATGGAATTTTTCCATAGAAAACACCGTATTCGCCATAATACACGGGTGGTTATCTGCAATGATAAAGTCTTTAAAGTCGCGCGTAATTATATCGGTGGTGGGAGAATGTACTGATGGTTCCATAGCTTTTTTTTGAAAAATATTAAATATGTTTTGTGCAGGCTATGTATTTAATATTTTCTTAGTAGCTATTTAGTGCCTTTTTAACAAGATTAAGCTAGCGGAGTGCAATAGTGTTAATCTTCCGACTTATAGCGCAACATAATTACCAACATAGATAGGTTTAGTAAAAATGAAATTCCGTTAGTAAGGATAATGGGATAATCTGTTTTAATAATTCCATATACCACCCATAGGCCAATGCCGCCCAAGAGCAATACAAACATAAAAGGCGAAATATCCATCACCTTTTTGGTTTTCCACGACTTTATTAGCTGTGGCAATACGGCTACGGTAGTTAGTATTCCTGCAATAAAGCCTATTATTTGGTCTTCCATATTTATACGGCTACATCGGTTAAGAGCCACGATTTTAGATTGTTGTTGATGTTTTTACTGTGCAAGACGGTAATATCGCCTGTGGTTTCAAATACTACCGCCTCAATTTCTGAATAGTCGCTAACATTTGCTTTCCGCAATTGGGCACGTAAATCGCCTTCGGTTACTCGGGCTTTTTTTAAGTTGTTATACAGAATAATATCTTTCTCCATTAGCAATAAAGGGGTGTTGTCTATAGCCTTTCTAAAGGATTTATAGCGCCTAAAGAAAGCTGCCGTAAGCTGAAAAAAATAAATGGCGAGCAAGCCGAGTGCTCCTTCTGCCAAGGAAACGGTACTGGACAATACGGTGGTTGCAATGAGCGAACCCACGGCAACGGTCATTGCGAAGTCGAAACTAGACATTTTAGAGAAACTGCGCTTTCCGAAGATGCGGGTAAAAAGTATTACCAATAGGTATATTCCCAGGCAGCTTAGCACAATTGTATAGGCGCCGGAAAGTGAGATATTTAAGAGGTTGTCCATCGTAACATAATTTTGTGAAATTTAACTGCCCCGGAATCCAGGATTGGCTACTTGTTTTGAATTATTAAAAGCACTGATGAATTAAGGGCACGTTTTATTTTGATTAAATTATTGATCTAAAAATAAAAATCGTTGTGCATACATAAAACTGCTTTATCAATGTTTTAACGCTTTTATAGTAAATGCGGTAGGGGTATAGATTTTGAGATTATACTTTTGACCGAATTGAAAGATACGTGACAGCAAAACCCTAACGATGAATGAGACATTTTGAAATTCAGGGCATGGATACGGAATATTTAGGAAATACAGATGCCATTTCAGAAGAAGTGATCTATGATGACCAGGAGGGTACAGTTTATTACAAAGGCACCGGTCTTATTCTGAAGTATCTTAATGGGGAGGAAGAACCTGTTATTATTTTAGGACAGGATCGGATTAAAATTGCCAATGAGGAATACGAAAGGATTTAAAGTGCAATGGGGAAGCCGATGCAATCGCTTTCTATTTCTTGGGATGAGCATATATATTTGTGGAATATTTTTAAAGGAAACTAAGATATAGTTCTTATATTTATAATAGTATATGCTTGAACCAATATAAAATGTTCTATCCCAACCTAAGTAAAGCTATGAAGTTCATAAGAATAATACTTCTATTTTTCGTAGCGCAGTTTATAGTAATATCGTGTTCCGAGGACAATTTACCAATAGATCCAATTCCGCAAGAACAAGAACAAGCACAATATTTTAAATACACTATTGGCGAAGGACCCTTTGTTTATTTTGAAGACCTGATTTTTAAGGAACTGGTATTAAACAATTTTGAGATCAACACCAATAAGGACAATGAAATCAGTTTTCAGGAAGCCAATGCATTTAAGGGTACAATAGATGTATCGTTTAAGGGTATTCAAAGCTTGACCGGTATTGAAAAATTTGTGAATATAGTAGCATTGAATTGCGCTAATAACAAGTTAAGCACGCTGGATGTAAGCGGTAATCTCAATTTAGAATTTCTCGGCTGTGGAAATAATCCACTTACCGAAATTGACCTTAGCTATAATGTAAAATTGAAGAACCTCGACATAAGAACAACCAAGCTTACGCACTTAGACCTTAGCGATAACACAAATCTTGTGAGCATTAGGGCTATGTGCAATTACAGCTTAAAGACGGTTGATGTTGCCAACAACAATAACGATAAAATCCTGATATTCTTTTTTGGGCTTCAGAATAGCGCTTTGGAGTGTGTTCAGGTAGATAATGTGGCATATTCAAATACCGCGACCAATTGGAGGATTCCGGAAACGGCAATCTATTCGTTGAGTTGTTTTGATAGCGTACTTTAAAAATGATCCCAACATCAGCTGGAGCTTTTCGCTCATGTCCTTTTGAGCAACAGATTTACCCATTTATAGCACTTTCGGTTTTAGCCCTCCCAAACTTTTATATTTATACAGACTGCTCCCTTAACTTTCCCTAATTAGCTACTTGGGGCGTCGAGTGATAATGATTTACTGTAATTTTGTAAAATTCCGTATCTTAAGCCTTCATTTAAAAAAACATGCAATTATGAAGAAACTAGCGATTTTACTCGTATTTATGATAAGTATTTCGGCTTTAGCACAGGACAAAATTCTGCCCAAGGACATTCAAATTAAAACAGCAGTTCTCGCTGCGCCTGAAATGTACCGCGATGCTGCCACTGTACTCGGCTATAATGAAGAAGGTAAACTAATTACCTTACGCGAAGGAACCAATGGGATGGTATGTCTGGCAGACGACCCCAAAAAAGAAGGCATAAGTGTAGCCTGTTATGGCGCCGAACTGGAACCCTTTATGGCGCGTGGTAGAGCTTTGATTGCCGAAGGTAAATCTAACGAGCAAAAGCAAGAAATTAGAAAGCAGGAAATTAAGGAAGGGACGTTGAAAATGCCAGCGGAACCTTCTATGGTGTATGTTTTGGCGGGGGAAGAAAAGGATTTAAACACCGAAACCGGCGAGCTTTTAAAAAGCAGAATCCGCTACGTAATCTACAAACCTTATATGACAGGTGAAAGCACAGGCTTACCCACAAAACCACAAACCCCCGGAATGCCGTGGTTGATGGATGCCGGCACGCACCGCGCGCATATTATGATTACTCCTGCTAATAAGTAAAACAATTGCCGCGAGCTTCAGCTCGCGGCAATACTAAAATGAGCTAAAGCTTTTAACAACACTAAATATTGAGCTAAAGTATGTGGCAAAATCAATTGCCACGTGCTTTAGCTCGTGGTAATTAAATAGAGGTAGAGACCTGGGCTTTAGCCCAACTTCCAGCACCCCGCATGCAATCGCGCACAAGCTGTTAAAGAGTCTTTAAAAAATCTTTAAAATCCTGACGGTTGTAATCGGCCATGCCTTTGTGTGTAAAAATCAACTCCCCTTTAGAATTTATAATAAAAGTAGTGGGGATGCTGGGCGAATCATACATTTTCGGTATTGCCGCGGCTGGGGCGTAAACTTCAAAATTGAAATTATTTTTGTCTTTGTACTTAATAGCTTTTTCAAACTTCTGATCAAAAGAAACCATTAGCACTTCAATTTTATCTTTGTCAATATCGTTGTACATTTTGTTTATACTTGGCATTTCAGCAACGCAGGGAGGGCACCACGTAGCCCAGAAATTGATAAATATTACTTTCCCTCTATATTGCTCCATTGAAACCCGTTCGCCTTTAGAATTCATCAATTGCAAGTTGAAATCGGCTTTAGTTGCAGTTAGCTTATTGGCTTCAGAATTCTCTTCAATTTGTTCTACATTGGGGTTCATTACACCAGTGGCTAACAAGCCACGTTGCGCGAAACCAATAATCTCGGTATGCAACCCTGAAAAGTAAATTCCAAGAATAATTATTCCGAAGAGTCCGTATTCTATGATATGTTTTTTAAGTTTCTTATTCATAATTGTATGTTTTTAGTTCTCTACTGCGCTCGAACTAACAAGTGAGCGCCTTTAAAAACTTGTTTTTGGATTTTTATTTATTTAAAAATGTAATCGGTGCCAGGCACGGTTGAAAAGGATTTTTCACCTAAATAATCACAATACGCGCGCTTATCCATTCCTGGACTAATAGGCGAATGTAATTTTAAATATTCTTCCACCACTTCGTGAATTGTGTAATCTTTAGTTTCCACATCTATCACATTCGGCATTCTGCAAAGCAAATCTTCGGGATCTCCCGGGCGCTCGCAGGCTGAAATTGTATAATACCTGTTTTCGTCAATTGGTTCGCCGTTAATTTCAACAGATTTTATACGTTGGTTTTTTTCATTCTGACTGTGAAATTCTACTTTCATCCCCGAAAATCGGACCAACCAACCCCCAAAGCGTTCGGTAGCATTTTGGGCGAATGCGTTGTGCATTTCTTTTTCTAGCCACGTTTTAATTTGTTTCCCGGTAGCTTTGCCTGTTTTTACTGGTTCATTCACAGGCATCAGATTCCAAAGATTAGCGCGGGTAATTGGCGCTGGTTTTCCGTTTTCCGGCACTATGGGATTTCCAAATCTAAACCCATTACTGATAGCTATATCGGCTCCAGTTTTCCATCGAGCGGCATCGGTAATTAAATTGTCCATTGGGTTTTCAACGGTTAAATATCTGTACATTGGTGTGTTGGTATAACCCACAATAGTCTCCAGATTTTCTTTATACGGCGCTTTATTTTTATCTACAATGGCCTGTATTTTGGGGTCTGCGGGATAAATTTCTGGATCTACATCCATCAATTCGTAATCGTCTTTCACCAATTTATTATCGACAAAATACAAATTCAGTTTCCCCACAAACGACCCAAAAGCACCGGGTTCAGTAACTTTTGCGTACTTGCCCTGTATAGGTTTGCGCACACGCTCGTGGGTATCATTGCCCAAAATATAATCTACATTTTCAGCTATCGGACTGCTCGCCAGCTTAACTTGCTTGTAAATGCCAATATGGGTGATGAGAAACATTACATCTATTTTCTCTTCAACTTTTATCCGGTCTATCAATGTTTTTACACTGTTATCAACATCGGTGAAATTGATGCCTTTACTAAAAATAGGGTTTTGTCTAACAGGAACTTGTGGGTCGTTAATGCCAACGAAACCAAGCCGAATACCAGCAATCTCCTTCACCATATACGATGGAAATAGATTCTCGTTTGAATCTTCGTGCAACATATTTTGAACAATAGTTGGCGTATCAAATTTTTTATAGACTTCCAGCATTCTCTTTTTCCCATAGATCACCTCCCAATTACCGGGAACCAGTAGGTCGTAATTCATGTTTTTAATCACATCTGCCATAACTTCTCCTTCAGAAAACGCTACGTAACCGCTACCTTGTATCAAGTCGCCGCCGTCAACGATAAAGGTTTTACCGGGGTTTTTAGCGCGTTCTCTGTCAAACAAGGTTTTTATTTGGGCTAATCCGCCGCGTTCTTTGAAGACAATTTCTTCATTTTCCCAAAACAATTCGGGGTGCGGGTCCATTTGCCCGTGAATGTCTGCCGTTTGAAGAATCGTAATTTTTAAAGTGTCTTGTTTATGGCTGTTGAATTCACTTTTCTCTATTATTGACGGGCTTTTCCAAGCTAATACAGCTACAAGACCGATTAGAGGAATTATATATTTGAATGATTTTTTAAGTTTCATTTTTACTGTTTTATAAGTTTAAAATTTTATATCCCGCTTTTTGAAGTTGGAAGGCGTACAAAAAAGCATTGTCAACCACGTTTATTTCCTTCGGAAGTGTATTCGGGTTAATCTGCAATCGGTCTAAAGACATTTTGCAAACATTAACCTTCACATTAGACTTTCCTGCCCAGCCGATAAATTTTTCGGTTTCAGGTTTGAGTATGTCTGCAACGTTTTTTCCGTAGAGCACTATTTCAAAATTACCGTCCGTAGCTAATTCATCGGCAGCGAGGAGAATAGGTTTTAATTGCTCCACTTTGGTGGTGAGCACCATAAAATCCTTTGGTTCACTAGCTTTTTGCGCCATTGCGCCGAGGCTTAATACCAGAATAAATATTTGAATGATTCTTTTCATAATTCTTATGTATTAAAGTTCTAAGCTTAAATAGCCTTTTTTCTGAAGTTCTAAATTGTGGAGAATTCCGTTGTCCACAATTTTTATATCCTTCGGAAGTTTTTTAGCATCAACATGAAACTTGTTGAGTGAAAAACCGCAAGCAATGATGTTGGCGCCAACTTTTTCGGCTGCTTCTAAATGTGGTTGTAGCTTTTCAAGATCGGTTAAATTGCCTATTTCCTTTCCGCAGACAATGATTTCAAATTTGCCAAAGTTGGCGCCGTCTTCTTTTGCTAATGCTGTTGCAGCGAGTAGAATGGGTTTTAGTTGCGCTACTTTTTTTGTGAGTACTACATAATTGTGGGTTTCGGTTTCTTGTGAAAAAGATTGTTGCGTATTTCCAAAGATGAAAAAGGCAGATAATATAAGGGTTGAAAGCATAGTTTTCATAATATTTATTTTTTAAAAGTTTGTATATCGTTTAAAATAAAGAACAAAAGACCGCCAGCAATGGCTATATTTTTAAATAAAGGGCCAAGACTGGTAATTTGTCCCACTTGAATTGTTATTGTAATAGGTAGCAGAATAAGCAGCAGTACAATGGCAGCCCAACGTGTTTTAAAACCTATTAGAAGGCTAATTCCCGCTATTAGCATAACAATGCCAGAAAGAATTACCATAAGCTCTAAGTTTCCGAAAAAGAGTGCAAAACCTTTGAAACTTGCCATTTCAATGCGCTGAACGGTTTTTTCAATATTGATTAAATGACCGAAGCCAGCTACTAAAAATATTCCGCTCACCATAATACGGAGCAATTGTACAGAACGCTTGCTCACCGTTATAATTGGAGTCATAATTATAAAGTTTAAATAAGTAATGTGTAATTTATTGGTCGAGGAATAGATTTAGAATGTTCAAAATCTAATGGGTTCGCCAATAAGAATAAATTAACTAAAGAAGAGAGTTAAACTCGTGGAGGAATATAAAAACGTTCTGCAAAAAGATTTATGTGAAGTGGCTCTGCAAAAACATAAGCCTTAAAATTATCTTCGGCAGTAACGAAGGTAAAAGAAGTAGTTTTAAAGTCGAAAACTGTCGTGCAAATTGCTGAAATCTCGAAGGAACTCGCTGCCGAATTATCTACCTTAAAGGAAGTAGTTTTATTTGAATTGCTTTTCGCTTTTTTACAAAAAGGATGAACAACAGTAACCGCTTTTCCCGTTAAAACTTGCAGCAATTCACTGGATTGTGAAAGTGTAAGGTTCATCAAAAAAAGTCCCGCTAAAAAAAAGACTATTAAGTTCTTTGCGTTCATTAAAAGCAAATTTAAGAATTTAAGATTGTTAGAGTGTAACATTGGTTACAAAGCACCGGAATTAAAGAATAATTAACAGCTTGTGACTTACATTTCAAAGAAAATAAATAAGATTCGCCTTGTGTAATCTTTGTTACAGAACAATCCAATTTAAAGACTTAAATTTGAATTAAGTTATTCATTTAAAACAATTAAGCTATGAAATATTATATAAGCACCACATTAAAAAACACAAGTTTTGAAGATGCCATTGAAAAAACAACTGCAGCTTTAAAAGTAGAAGGTTTCGGGGTGTTAACCGAAATAGATATTAAAGCCACTTTGAAAAAAAAGCTGGACGCCGACTTCTATAATTACACCATTCTAGGCGCCTGCAATCCGCAAATGGCACACCAAGCCCTGCAAGCCGAAAACAAGATTGGTACCATGTTGCCCTGTAACGTTATTGTGCAAGAACGCGAAGCTGGAGTTATTGAAATTTCGGCAGTAGATCCCGCGGCTTCAATGATGGCGGTAGAAAATAATTCTTTGGCCGATATTGCTAAAGATGTTCGGGAAAAATTGACCAAGGTCATTAAAAGTATCTAGAAACCTTAGCGTTTCAGCCTAAATCTACCATTATGGAAACTGTAAAATATTCAAAAACCTACCGAGTTATACATTGGGCTATTGCAATTACATTCCTGCTGTTGTTGATCACTATTTTTTTGAGATTGACTTGGATGAATAAATACAATATGGCAGAAATCATTCAAACGTACCTTAGCGGTACTGATCAAACATTATCACAGGAGCAGCTTATCGATCTGGCAAAGCAAATAAGAAAGCCAATGTGGAACTGGCATATTTATTTGGGTTATGTATTAACGGGTTTATTTAGTTTGCGTTTTATACTGCCGTTTTTTGGAACGATGAAGCTTCAAAATCCGCTAGCTAAAAACCTATCAATAAAACAAAAATTCCAGAAATGGGCGTACATCGTTTTTTACGTATGTGTGGTAATATCTTTGGTTACAGGGCTTGTAATTGAATTAGGACCCAAAGATTTAAAAAAGCCAATGGAAGAAATTCACGTGCTGGGCATTTATTATCTAGTGGCATTTATTGCCATACATATTGGCGGACTGCTAATTGCTGAATTCACAAATGATAAGGGAATAATCTCAAGAATTGTTCGTGGTTCCAATGATTGATTAGAATGAAAACATAAAATTGTATTGAAGATATTAGCGAAAGCTACAAAAGTGTTTAGGAGCGTTTCTTGGTTGGTTCGTTCCTAAAGAGTGCAGATTATTTGGTTAGTGAAAAGCACCTTGAAAGAGGTGCTTTTTCTTTGGTAACATTAGTTACTGACCGTTGTTAAATTCTGAACTATGTTTGCATCAAATTAATTTAAAAAATGAAAATCAACAAGTTTTTTCTATTTCTCGGTTTCTTGCCCGCACTGGTTTTTGCTCAGGAAACAATCCCAATTTCCAAAGCTGAGGTTTTGGAAAAGGTTAGTACACAAAACAATCAGCTAAAAATAGGGGAGCAACAGGTGCTTGCGGCTAAAGGAGATTATAACCAAACCAATGCGGTTTTTCTTCCAAATATTACTGCTTCGCATACCGGAATGGCTACAACTAATCCGTTGATGGCTTTCGGTATTAAACTGAATCAGGAAATAGTTACGCAAGCAGATTTTGATCCAAATATGCTGAACAACCCTTCGCAGATTCAAATGTTCGCTACAAAATTTGAAGTGCAGCAACCCCTTATAAATGTGGACGGTATCTTCCAAAGAAAAGCCGCCAAAGCCAAGTGGAACGCAACTCAACTGCAATTGGCACGCACTGGCGATTATATGGTTTTGGAAACTGAAAAGGCCTATATGCAACTGCAGTTGGCTTATAAAAGTGTAACCGTTTTGGAAACTGCATTAAATGCTGCGAATGAAAATCTTCGTTTGGCCGACAATAGTTTTAAGCAAGGTTATTTACAACAGAGTGATGTGTTGGCAGTGAAAGTGCGCGTTACCGAAGTTGAAAACCAATTGCAATACGCAAAAAGCAACGTGATTAATGCTTCGGAATATTTGGCTGTGTTGATGAACGAAGCGGTTTCGGGAGTATTTAAACCAACGGATTCGCTAAGGGTTGCTACGGAATTGAGTTCCGCTGAAACCTTTTCCAATTCCCGAGCAGACATACAGGCAATGGAGTTTGCTGCCGAAGCCTACAAACAAAATTACAAAGCCGATAAATTGACGTTCCTGCCAAGGCTGAATGCTTTTGGAAGCTATGAACTGTACGACGATGAAATATTTCAGGCAGGTGCCAATGGCTATTTATTTGGCGCCGCGTTGACGTGGAATCTTTTTGAGGGCTCAAAACGCTTCGGAAAAACCCAAAAGAGCAAGGCCGAATTCAACAAGGCAAACCTTGAATTGGAACAGTACAAAGCGGAAAGTCAGTTAGAAGTAAACAAGGCAAAACGAATGTACCAGGATGCAAAAAACAATTTGACATTAACTGAATTGGCACTTGAGCAATCAAAAGAGGCTTTGCGCATTCGCACCAACAGATTTAAGGAAGGCCTTGAAAGAACAACCGATTTATTAAGCGCGGAAACACAGTATTCACAGAAACAATTGGAATATTACAGCACCGTTTTTCAACATAATTATGCTTTGGCGTATTTGCGATTTTTAACGGAGGAATGAAAATGAAATCGAAATCGAAATCGAAATCGAAATCGAAAACGAAAATGAAATCGAAAATGAAATCGAAATCGAAATCGAAATCGAAATCGGAAATGAAATTGAAATTGAACAAGATTTAAAAGATATAAATATGAAATTAGTATATACAAGTTTGTTTTTTTTAGGGGTATTGGGCCTTTCTAGCTGCGGCAATTCTTCGGAAGAAAAGAAAATTGACAATTCCCCTGCTGTTCCAGTAACGGTGAGTTCCGTAGCTGCAGAAAACAATACGCCATTTTTAACCGCCAGCGGAAAAATAGAAGCCGCAAACAGTGCCACCCTTAGTACGCGAATGATGGGCTTTGTGGATAAAGTACATGTAAATGTGGGTGAAAAAGTTACAAATGGACAGTTATTGGTAAGTATCAACAATTCAGACCTTTCAGCAAAACAAGCGCAGACCAACGCCGGAATTACGGAAGCGCAAGCTGCTTTTAACAATGCCGAAAAAGATTATCAACGCTTTCAAAATCTCTTTGCGGATAATAGTGCAAGCCAAAAGGAATTGGATGATCAACGCGCGCGTTACGAAATGGCAAAGGCCAGACTGGAAGGCGCAAAGCAGATGAAAAACGAAGTACAATCGCAGTTTGCTTATGTAAATCTACGGGCGCCTTTTAACGGGGTAGTTACCAATAAATTTATTGATGCTGGCGATATGGCAAATCCCGGTGTTCCTTTAATTTCGGTGGAAGGTCCAGGCAATTTTGAAGTAACCGCTTCCGTGCCTGAAAGTGAAATCTCAAAAATAAAATCCGGTACCGAAGTACAAGTAATCGTAAAATCGATGGATAAGGTAGTGCCCGGAACGGTAACCGAAGTAAGTACTTCGGCTAAAAATACCGGCGGACAATATTTGGTAAAGATAGCATTGGCCGAGACTGAGGCTAATATACTTTCGGGTATGTACGCGACGGTGCAGTTTCCTGTGGAGAAATCTACCGATGTAAGTTTGGTTCTAGTCCCGGAAGACGCTTTGGTAAAACGCGGACAACTCACCGGTATTTACACGGTAAGCCAAAGCAATACCGCTATTCTTCGTTGGGTAAGGGTTGGCCGTAGTTATGGCGATCAGGTAGAAGTGTTGTCAGGTTTGGCGGCAGACGAAAACTATATTATTGATGCCGAAGGAAAACTCTATAACGGGGCGAAACTAACCATTAAACAATAATCATGAAGGACGGATTAGCAGGCAAAATTGCCAAGTTATTTATAGATTCCAAACTTACCGTATTGTTGATGATTGTGTTTATGGTCGTTGGCGTTTACAGTTCGTTTTTAATACCGCGTGAGGAAGAACCGCAAATTGATGTGGCCATGGCCGACATCTTTGTGGGCTATCCGGGCGCCTCGCCAACCGAGGTAGAATCTAGGGTGGTAAAACCTTTGGAAAAATTGGTTTCCAATATTCCCGGGGTGGAGTATGTGTATTCAACTTCTTCAAAAGAAGGGGCAATGGTAATCGTCCAGTTTTATGTGGGCGAAGATATTGAGCGTTCGTTTGTAAAGCTCTATAACGAAATGAACAAGCATATGGACCAAATGCCTCCGGGGGTTACCATGCCGCTTGTAAAACCCCGTGCCATTGATGATGTGCCTATGTTGGGGGTTACGCTTTGGAGTGAAACGTACGACGACTTTCAACTAAAACAAATTGCAGACGAACTCACCCAGGAAATTGAGGAAGTAAACGATGTTTCGGCTACCCAAAAAATAGGGGGGAGAAACAGGCAGTTACGGGTGGTTTTGGACAAAGATAAATTAGCTGCAAGTGGTTTGGACTTTTTAGGCGTTGCCGAAATGATCAAGGCAAGCAACCAGCAAATGAGTTCGGGTAGTTTTGATAAAAACGATACTGAGTTTCTGGTCACTACCGGAAATTTCCTTAAATCGGTTACCGATGTTGAAAACTTAGTGGTGGGCGTACAGCAAAACCAACCCATTTATTTAAAGCAGGTTGCCAATATATTTGACGGACCTGAAATAGCGAGTAAGTACGTGTCTTTTGGTTTTGGGGGAGCTAGTGAAAATGTTTCAAAATACCCTTCGGAATATCCTGCGGTTACCATTTCGGTAGCAAAGCGAAAGGGGGCCGACGCCATGAAAATTGCCGATGTAATTATAGACAAGGTAAATCATTTGCGAAGCACTTTAATTCCCGATGACGTGCACGTTGAAATAACGCGAAACTATGGCGAAACAGCTTCCCAAAAAGTCTCGGAGCTGTTAATGCACCTTATGGGCGCCATTATTGCGGTAACTTTGGTGGTAATGTTGGCTATGGGCTGGCGTGGTGGTTTGGTGGTTTTTCTCTCAGTACCAATCACCTTTGCGCTGACCCTTTTAAGTTACTATTTACTGGATTATACGCTAAACAGAATTACGCTTTTCGCCTTGGTATTTGTAACCGGAATTGTGGTTGACGACTCCATTATCATAGCCGAAAATATGCATCGCCATTTTAAGATGAAACGCTTGCCGTTTAAACAGGCCGCTATTTACGCAATTAACGAAGTGGGTAACCCCACCATTTTGGCAACTTTTACGGTAATCGCTTCCGTCTTGCCGATGGCCTTCGTTTCTGGGTTGATGGGGCCGTATATGTCGCCTATGCCAATCGGGGCTTCCATTGCGATGATACTTTCGTTGTTTGTGGCACTAACGATTACGCCTTATTTGGGATATATATTTCTTCGTGAAAGGGAGAAACCTGCCCGCCGAGGTGGGAAGGGAAAAGCGCCAAAGGAAGAAAAATCTTTAGAGAGCAGCCTTATATTTAAAATTTATTCGAAGTTGGAAACGCCTTTGATTGAAAACAAAAGAACGCGTTGGTTGTTTTTGGGGATTACCGTGGTGATGCTATTGGGTTCGGTTTTGATGTTTTTTACCAAATCGGTTGCCGTGAAAATGCTTCCTTTTGACAATAAAAACGAAATGCAGGTTGTGATCGATATGCCCGAAGGTACTACTCTGGAACGTACTGCGGTGGTAGCCAAGGAAATTGGGCAATATTTATCGCAACAGCCATTGGTGGTTAATTACCAAAATTATGTGGGCACCTCGGCCCCGATTACCTTTAACGGCTTAGTGCGCCATTACGATCTGCGGGGCGGTAGCAATATGGCAGACATACAAGTGAATTTGGTAAAGAAGGACGATAGAAAATTACAGAGTCACGATGTTGCCAAACTATTGCGGCCAAAGATTCAGGAAATTGGTGCAAAATTTGGCGCCAATATAAAAATTGTTGAAGTTCCACCTGGGCCGCCAGTGCTTTCAACTATCGTAGCGGAAATTTACGGCCCCGATTATGACAAGCAGATTGCAGTTGCCGAACAAGTTGAAAACATTTTAAATGAAACCCAAGATGTGGTAGATGTAGATTGGATGGTGGAAGCGAACCAAAAAGAGTATCAATTTGTTATTGATAAAGAAAAGGCCATGCGTTATGGTGTGGCGCCACAGCAAATTGTATATACAATGAATATGGCGCTTTCAAACAGACCCGTAACCAATCTATATGCCGAAAACGCTACCGAACAGGTAGGAATTGTTTTGGCTTTGGCCGAAAAGGAAAAATCTACAATTCAGGATATATCACAATTGAAGATTGCATCAAAACAGGGCAATATGGTTTCTGTGGGCGATTTGGTAACTGTGGAAGAAAGCACTCGGGCAAAAAGCATTTATCGCAAAAATCAAAAACGCGTTGTGTATGTACTTGCAGATATGGCTGGGGAATTGGAAAGTCCGGTATATGCTATTTTAGGAATGACCGATAAGTTGAATACTATCGATCTGCCGGCGGGATATAAAATGAACGAATTGTATTTGCAACAGCCCGAACACGAAGACGATTTCACCGTAAAATGGGATGGAGAATGGCAGATTACCCTCGAGGTTTTCCGCGATTTGGGGATTGCCTTTTTGGGGGTCATCATCATTATTTACATTTTAATTGTTGGGTGGTTTCAAAACTTTAAGGCTCCGGTGGTGATGATGGTGGCTATTCCACTTTCATTAATAGGAATTGTACTGGGCCATTGGATAATGGGAGCATTTTTTACCGCAACTTCCTTTATTGGGATGATTGCCTTGGCGGGAATTATGGTGCGAAACTCGGTATTGTTAATCGATTTTGTAAACCTGCGAACCGCAGAGGGCATTCCGTTAAAACAGGCCGTAATTGAAGCCGGTGCCGTACGGACAACCCCAATTTTATTAACCGCGGGAACGGTGGTTATTGGTGCTTTCGTAATATTATTTGATCCAATTTTTCAAGGTTTAGCCATTTCGCTTATGGGTGGAACAATTGTTTCTACCGTATTAACGCTGCTTGTGGTGCCGTTGGTTTATTATATGATTGAGAGTAGAGGTGAGGGGTGAGATTTGAGACGTGAGATTTGAGACGTGAGATGTGAGATGTGAGATTTGAGATTTGAGATTTGAGAAAAATTGGTTTGACTGAAAATAAATACTAATTAATAATACTAATCTGATGAAACTATTAATTGTAACGGTTGTTGATGAATTTCAGAAGGAGGTGCTGCAACTATTTAAACAAGCGAATATTGAGAGCTACAGCGGTTCTGATATTGAAGGTTATAAAAATGCATCGTCGTTTATGATGAACGCCAATTGGTTTCCCTCACAAAAGAGTGGGGCGGACAGCAGTTTGTTTTTTTCCTTTACCGAGGATAAAAAGATTGATGTGTTTTTTAGTTTGGTGATTCAGTTTAATGAAAGTTTGGAAACCAACAACCCGATTCACGCGGTGGTGGTGCCTATAGAACGGAGCGTTTAAGCACAGACGCTTAAAGAGTTCTCGACTGCGCTCGAACGGACATAAGGAATTAAATATTAAACATTTAAAATACAATAATATGATTAACAGATATATCAGGGCAATTGCCGGGACTTTTATTTTAATTAGTCTTTTGCTAGCGGTTTATGTAAATATTAACTGGTTATGGTTCACGGGTTTTGTAGGTATTAACTTGCTACAATCGTCACTTACACGGTGGTGTTTGATGGAGAAAATACTTAAAAAACTTGGCGTAAAAGACGATGGGGAGAGCTGTTGTGCATAATAGATTTTTTTATAAAACGATTTTAAGAAAATTCCACATATGCAACATTTTGTGGAATTTTTTTTAGCTTCTGAAATTGATTTGGAACGTTTTATAAATGCGCCATTCATTTAAAAAAAATCAAAATGCCCAATTCGATTAACAACGAACAACAATTCAAAATAATCAATTATGACAACGGTCATTATAAAACCCATGAATAAGAGGTATATTTGAAAATATAAACCAATTTAGATTAGTTATGACTGTAAACATCCAATATGTAAAAATGCCCACAAGCGAGGCCATGAACGAATATGTAGAACAAAAACTGCAGAAAATTGCCGAAAAATACGAGTGGTTAATACGAGCCGATGTAAGTTTTAAAATGGAGAATAATGTATATGGTAAAGGCAATATATGCGAGATTGAACTGAGTTTGCCCGGGCCTAAAATTTTTGCAACTTCTAAGGAATCCTCTTTTGAAGCTGCGGCGAAGGAAACTATTTCGGATCTGGAAAAACAACTTAAAAAACGCAAGGCAAAATTTGCCACGCACTAAAAGTAAAAATCATGAAAAAAATATTAGTTCCCGTAGATTTTTCGAAACATTCTGAACACGCAATGGAGGTGGCGGCTGCAATTGCTAAAAAGCAAAATGCCGAAATCGTCGCGCTGCACATGATGGGCTTGTCTGATGCGGTTGTAACTCGCAACCAATCGAAGGAAGTTTTTGAGGCAATGTATTATATGCGTTTGGCAGAAACTCGGTTTGCCGAATTTTTGGATAAAGATTACCTAAAAGGAATTACGGTAACAGACACCGTGCATAACTACACCATTTTTAGCGAAATAAACGATGTTGCTAAGGAAATGGAAGTAGATTTAATTGTTATGGGTTCGCACGGAACTACTGGGTTTCGCGAGGTTTTTGTAGGTTCAAATACAGAAAAAGTGGTTCGTACTTCTGAAATTCCTGTTTTGGTCATCAAGCATCAGGCAACAGATTTTAATCCGCAACTTGGTGTTTTTGCCTGCGATTTTTTACCGAACTCCATTGAGCCCTATAAGAAGGCGAAGCGGATGTTTGAGATTTTAGGAATTAAAATGCAGCCATTGTATATAAATCTTGCGGGAGATTTCCGAAATACACGGGAGATTGAAAAGCGCATCTTAACTTTTATGAATGACGCCAAAGATCCTAACCCGCTGGAGAGTTTAAATAGTGTAGTTCAATATAACGACTATTCGGTGGAGGCGGGAATATTTGCCTTTAGCCAGCTTACCGGAGCAGATATTATAGCTTTGCCCACGCAAGGCCGTCAAGGTTTGGCGCATTTCTTCTCGGGAAGTATTGGCGAGGATGTAGTAAACCATTCAGATTTACCGGTAATGACCTTTAAGGTTTAGTTAATTGCTATCGACATCAATTAACAACAAAAAGCAGGTTTTCAACTTTGGATTCCTGCTTTTTTATTTAAATTTTTTATACGAAAGTCTCAAGCCAGCTCGTATATTCAGCCCTATCAAACTCAAATTAACGGCCCCGAGCAGTAACTCAATACCTTGAACGGTGAAAAACGTGGTGTCAATAGTTTTAAAATTGGCGTGATAGTAAAGATAAATGGCGAGTGAAATCAATAATAAACCGTTAATCGCAACAAATTTCATTCGTTTTTGCTTTTGGAGAACAAGAGGGTTTATGGATTTCCCGGCCAATCTTTTACCGGAAAGTGCGAGCAAGGGCATCGCAATTATTAAAACGGGAAGACAATACAGAATAACCGTTTTCACTTGTTTGATAAAATCTGCATCGCCGATAATTTCAGCAATTAGTGAAAAGGTGAAGAAATTCGCAATGGTCAGTGCCGCAATAACAGTTGTTGCAATATGGATTTTTATAAGTTGCTTATGTTTCATTTCTTTTCAATTTCACAAACAAAACTATGTAGTTTCATGCTCTTAAAATTGTAGGAATCGGAAATCGGGCAGGTTTTCGCGAATCTTTTTGGGACTTTGGTCGGTAAGGTTTTTAATGGTGTTGGAAAAATATGCTTGATCGGCAAAATTTTGATCGTAGGAAAGTGAAGTTAGCGAGGAAGGATCGTTCTTCATTTGGAAGACAGACTGCTTTAATTTTACCAATTGTAAATAGTCTTTCGGAGAACAGCCGATGTATTTATAGAAATAATTCCGAAGCGTTCTGCTAGTAACGCCAACCGTATCGGCGAGAAACGAAATTGACACACTTCCTCTTGTGGCTTCAATTGTTTCCATTACGATTTCAATTTGCGAGAGATCTTTCGCTAAAACCGTATTTTGGAAGATTTTTTCCACCTCGGTAAACATTTCTTTGGTTGAGCCGCAGGTATCAATTTTTTTCTGGAATGATTCGGCTTTCTTTCCAAATAATTCCTTCGTATTTATAATCCAAGGCAATTCGGAAACATTTTTATTCGTGAGATAGGCCAAGGTAAAGGGTTTTACGTGCGCACCCAGTATTTTCACGCGATCGGTCAATGGCGCAACCGAAATTTTATCTGTTGAAATTCGCGAAATGATCATTTCCGCAGTTTGCGATTTATTTTTTGAATGATTCGTTACCGAAAATGGGTGTTCGAAAAAATAACCAAATGTTAAGCGTGGAAAGGGAAGTACATACTCCTCTTTCATTACTAATTGGGAAACAGGAATATCTATAAAAAAGTAGTAGTCGACTAATTTTTGTAGAAAATGGTTTTTGGGCAGTTGAATCTGAAAGCCATTCTCCATTTTTTAAATAATTAAATATTATAAAACAGTATTCAGTGCAATCTCTACCATCTTTGAAAAACTGCCTTCGCGCTCTTCGGCGGTAGTTGTTTCGCCAGTAACCAAGGAGTCGGAGATGGTTAAAATGGCCAATGCCTTCACCTTAAATTTGGCGGCAATGGTATAGAGGCCGGCGGCTTCCATCTCTACGCAAAGCACTCCAAAATCGGCCCACTTTTTATAATTATTGAAATCGTCTTCGTAAAACTGATCGCTCGATAATACATTGCCAGCTTTTATTGGAATGTTGTTTTCCTTAGCATAGTAAGCCGCTTTCATAAACAAATCGAAATCGGCAGTAGGCGAGTAGTCGCTATTGATAAAACGGGTGTTGTTAATGCCAGAATTAGACGATGCCGCCATGGCAATTACAATATCACGAAGGTTTATATTTTTTTGATAGCTGCCCGCGGAACCCACGCGAATTAAATTTTTTACGCCGTAATCGTTTATAAGTTCGTGGCAGTAAATTAAAGCTGAAGGAATGCCCATGCCCGTGCCTTGCACTGAAATTGGTTTTCCCTGAAAAGTTCCAGTATAGCCCAACATACCGCGTACATCGTTATAGCATTTGGCATTTTCGAGAAAGGTTTCTGCTATCCATTTGGCGCGCAAGGGGTCGCCGGGCAGTAAAACCGATTCGGCAATTTCGCCTGCTTTGGCTTCAATATGAGTGCTCATCTGTATTGTTTTTTGTGGAGGTAACTATTTCAATTCCTGAAGAAGTTCCAATTCTGCTCACTCCCAAATTAATATATGCTTTTGCGGTTTCGAAATCCCGAATTCCGCCAGAGGCTTTAATTTTTAAACTGTCGCCCACTTCTTCAACCATTATTTTAACCACTTTTTCGGAAGCTCCGCCCGTGCCAAAACCGGTTGAGGTTTTTACATAATGGGCCTTGGCATTTTTACAAAGCTGGCATGCCTGGCGTATTTCGGCTTCAGTTAAATAGCAAGTTTCAAGAATAACTTTTAAGGTGCGGCTACCAATAGCTTCTTTTACCGCGGCAATTTCGTCCTGCACTTGGGAGTACAATTGGGCTTTAAGCAACCCTATGTTTAGGACCATATCAATTTCGTCGGCGCCGTTGTTTACAGCTTGTGATGCTTCGCAAATTTTAGCGTGCTGGCTCATTGCGCCTAATGGAAATCCCACTACCGAAGCAATTTTAACATCGGTATTTTTTAATTGGTCGGCGGCTAATGCAACGTAACCGCTGTTTACACAGACCGCATAAAAATTATACAATTTGGCTTCATCGCAAAGTTGAACGATGTGCTCCGGCAGGGCGGTGGCTTTTAAAAGGGTATGGTCTATGTAGCGGCTTAGGTCCATTAATTTTTGTGTTGGTTTATGATGGTCACCAATTCATTTTTCTGGAGCACACCGCTTTGGCGCCACAGTTGTTTGCCGTTTTTAAAGAGAATCATGGTGGGAACACCGCGAACTTGGTATTGCGCAGCCAAAGGTTGATTTTTATCGACGTCTATCTTTACAATTTTTACTTCGTCGCCCAATTCGTCTTTTACTTGTTTTAAGATAGGAGCGAGCATTTTGCAGGGACCGCACCAATCGGCAAAAAAATCGACTAGTACAGGGGTTTCGGAATTGATTATGTTTTTAAAATTGCTTTTCATTGTCGGTTGTCTGTTTTCGGTTGTGGGTTGTCTGTTTTCGGTTGTCTGTTTTCGGTTGTCTGTTGTGGGTTGTCGGTTGTCTGTTGTGGGTTGGCTGTTGTGGGTTGTCTGTTGTCTGTTGTGGGTTGTGGGTTGTGGGTTGTGGGTTTGGGTGTTAGCCTAGTAATGGGTTTTTTTTGAATTTCCGTAGTACGGGCATTAGCATTTCCAAAGGAATTTGAATGGAATAGGTTCCGGTGTAGGAGGGGCAAATAACGCAGTCGTCAAAGTAAAATTCTACCACTGAATCGTTTACTACAAAATTGTTTTTGGCGTTAAAGAAATCGTCTGTGGAAATTGCCCAACAATCGTAATACAATTCGCCCGAATTAATTTTTTCCTTTAAAAGGGAGTTTAAAATTTCACGAACTTCTTCTTCGGTCCCGTCATTAAAAAAGTCTTCAAAATTCATAAAAACGGCACGCTCCAAATCGAAATTTAAACATTGAAACGTATAGGAGGCGTGTGCGGCACCGGTGTAGTGGTTTTCTTTATAAAACAGCACGCTAATGAGTCGGTCGTTGAGATTGTAAATTTTATAATCTACGAAACGCTTTTCGTTTTGGCGTGGAATTCCGAGGGAATCGCACAGTCGTTGTTCTTCTAAAATTTGTTGTTCTATCCCTTTGGCATCTAGAAATTTAGTGGCGATATATTCGTTAAAGACCTCGAATTGCGGTTTAATTTTTTCGTTGAGATAGGGGTATTTAAAATCTAGGGTATAGTCGTTATTCTCCTTTAAAAACGACTTGGAAATAAGTAAGTTTTCCAGTTCTGCTTTTGAATCCTTTTTCTCGAGTAATTCTGTTCGTTTTAAGATAAGGGTTTTTTGTTGTTTCTCTAAATTTTCATTTGAAAGCTTTAGGGAGTCAACAATTTCTTCCTGGACGTTTAGCGGATCTACTTTAATTTCTTCGTTTTTGCGATCGTCTTTACAACCAAAAAATAAAAGGATAAAGATTACGGGCAGTAGGTTTTTCATTTCAATCGGATTTATCGTTTAAAAATACACAAACCTTTGTTTATGCCGAAAAGTGACAGGTTTTTTTTTGAATTACTGGCTCAGCAGCATCTTTAGTTTTGCGAGCATGACCACTTCGCTTTTGTTTTTACCTGCAAAGGAACTGGCAATGGCATCTGCGGTTTCCCAAATAAGTTTTTTTCTTTCAGCGGTAAAAAGGTTTGGGTTTTCTTTTTTGTAATCTGCAAAACTCTCAAAACAATCGTTGGCGTCTAGCTGTTCGTAATCAAACCAATCAAAAACAATTTCAATTTGGTAGGCTGCATCGGTATGAAAAGGGTCTTCGTATTCGTCGAGGTTTTTCCATTTTTCGGCAACTATATTTTTTAAAGTATCGTATTCAGTCTTTCGCACTACATTATCGGCAGCCGCAATTGCATAAAAAAGTTCGCCCATTTTTTGGTAAAAAAGCAATTGGGGCTTATTTGTATTTTCCATAACGTTATAATTTTTAAGGATGTAAATTTATATTGTTTTCTTTGGAATTTTTATGATAAAAATCAGTTCAATAAAACTGTTTAAATTCGTTACTTTTGGGGGATGAAGGTGTTTGAAGAAAAAAAGGACAATATTTTTAAAATTCTTTCTGAATCTATTTCAGAAGGGATTGTAATTGTAAACGAAAAGCAGGAAATTGTTACTTCAAACGAAGCAGCAGACCAAATGTTTGGCTATGAGCCTGGTGAACTTTTGGGGCAAAACCTCAATGTTTTAATTCCTCAAAAATATCATCGAAACCACCACCATCAAGTGGATGAGTTTATGGAAAAGAGCGATCCGCGGCAAATGGGGCATGGGCGCGATCTGTATGGAAAACGGAAGGACGGAAGTACCTTTCCGGTAGAGGCGGGCTTAAACCCTTTTGAAATTTACAACAGCAAATACGTAATGGCGTTGGTAACAGACATTACGGTTAGGAAAAACCAAGAGTTGCAAATTATAGAGCTTAACTCGCAGTTGGAACATAAAATTGACGCGCGCACCAAAGAGCTAAAACAAACCATTTTAGAGCTAGAGGAGGAGGTAACCAAACGGCAGGAGGCAGAACACAAGATAAAGGAATCGCTGCGAAAGGAACGCGAGCTTAACGAGCTAAAAACAAAGTTTTTATCGTTGGTGTCGCACGAGTTTAAAACACCTTTAAGCGGAATTCTCACATCGGCCACCTTGGCGGGTAAATACACCGAAACCGCGCAACAGGATAAGCGCGATAAGCATTTAAAAACCATTCAAAGCAAAGTAAAATACTTAAATAATATTCTCAATGATTTTCTTTCTATTGAACGTTTGGAATCCGGGAAAGCCACTTATAAATTTGATACCTTTCCGTTAAGCAAGGTAGTGAATGAGGTAATTTACAATTCGAATATGCTTTTAAAGGATGGCCAACGAATAAATTATCCGAATAATATTGATGATATTACGGTAAATTTTGATGAGAAAATCTTAGAACTGGCGTTGACCAATTTAATTAACAATGCCATAAAGTATTCGCCAGAATTTACAAAGATTGATGTGGTTGTGCGGCCTAATAACACTTCGTTGAGTATTGATGTATTAGATGAAGGAATGGGTATTCCCGCTAAGGAGCAAAAACATATCTTTAACAGGTATTTCCGTGCCGAAAACGCCTTGCTCAATCAGGGTACCGGTATAGGTTTAAATATAGTGAAAAGCCATTTGGAGAGTCTTGGTGGCACTATAGATTTTGAAAGCGAAGAGGGTAATGGCAGTAAGTTTACCATTACTTTCCCCATAAATAACAACACAAATTAATATGAAAAGAATACTTCTTATTGAAGACGATATTGCTTTAAGGGAAAACACCGCCGAACTATTGGAGCTTTCCGGGTTTATGGTTTTTACCGCGGCAAACGGCAAAATTGGCATTGAGAAAGCAAAAAAGGAAATTCCAGATATTATTGTTTGCGATATCATGATGCCCGAGATAGATGGCTACGGGGTATTAGAAAGTATGGCGTCTGAAGAAAAAACCAAACATATTCCGTTTATATTTCTTTCGGCAAAGACGGAACACAAGGAAATACGCAAGGGAATGGATATGGGGGCAGACGATTACCTCACCAAACCTTTTGACGAAATGGAGCTAATAAGCGCTGTGGAAAGCAGATTGGCTAAAGCAACTATTTTAAACTTGCGTGAAAATTACAAGGCGAATGATACAGCCGAAGATGACGAAAATCTTCAAAATTTAAACCAGTTAAAAAACTATTTTTACGACGAAGGTGAAATTGCCAAATACAAGAAGGGAGAGGCTATTTACCAAAATGGGGACCATTCCAACAATATGTTTTTAATTTTAAAAGGAGTGGTTAAAACGCATACCATGGATGCCAATGCCAAAGAGCTTATTACCGGGCTGTACAAGGCCGATGATTTTCTGGGTTTCACTTCTTTTGACGATAACATTCCATATACCGAAACCGCTACTGCAGTAGAGGAGACGGAAGTGGCCGCCATCTCCAAAAATTTTGTGAGGGATATTTTAAAGAAAAGCCAAGATGTTTCGCTTGAGTTGATGAATTTGCTTAGCGACAATCTTTCGGAAATAAAACTGCAATTGGTAAAAATGGCTTATAGTTCGGTACGTAAAAAAACGGCCAACACCATTTTACAATTTGTGGACGTTATGAACAAAAAGCCGGAAGCAGCCCTTAAAATATCGCGTAATGACCTAGCAACTACGGCGGGTATTGCAACTGAGAGTTTAATACGAACGCTTTCAGATTTTAAAAGAGATGGTATTATTGAAATAGAGGGGCGCGACATTCGAATTATAGATTTGGATGGCCTGCGAAATATTGAATAGGTTTTGTTACAAAGTAAGCCCTAGTTTTTAAAACTGATTTATATCATTTTCTATACCTAGCCGTTCAAATACATTTGTCAGTATTAAAAGATAATAATGATGAACGTATTAATTCCAACGGATTTCTCCGAAAATTCACATAATGCCATTCGGTATGCTTTGGATTATTTCGCAGCTATTCCTGTGAATTTTTATCTGCTTCACATTTCGCCCAATACTGCTATGCCTGCAGACGATGATTCAGATTTACTGTTTAATACGGCAGCTTCCCAAGGCACGGCGCAAGGGTCTATTACAAGTTTACGGGAAGAAATACTGCACTTTAAATTATTGGCTAAAAACGCTGGACATCAATTTTTTGCCATTCACGAAAACATGCTTTTGGTTGAAGCAATTCGCAAACAAATTGATGCAAAGGAAATTGACTATGTTTTAATGGGCACCAAGGGGGCTTCAAAAAACAACAGGAATGAAATAGGGAGCAATACCAGTGAAGTAATTACCAAAGTAAAGTGCCCAATCTTTGTGATTCCCGAAAATGCCAGGTTTAAAAAGATAAAGAACATTTCGTTTTTAACAGATTATAACTGTATTTATAGAAACAAGGTAATAAATGGGCTTTCGCAAGCGCTACTAATTCAGAAAGCTGCATTAAGGGTGTTGCATATTCGATCGCAAAATACAATGCTCAGCGCCGCACAAACAGATAACAAAGGGTTTTTACATTATTTTTTTAAGGATATAAAGCACAGTTTTCATTTTTTGGAAAATAAAAATATTGAGGCCGGCGTACAGGATTTTGTTGAAACTTGGGAAATAGATTTAATAGCCGTAGTTGCAAAAAATTTAAACCTTACCCAACGCCTTCTTTTTAATAGAATTAACCCGGCTATTTCATATCCATACGAAGTGCCTTTTTTAATACTGCACGAATAGCTGCTGCAAAGAGTACAAAAAACGAACTTTTACCTAAAGTTGTTTCTTTCTGAAATTGGGAAATCTTCATAAAAATCTTCGAAGGTTTTATCTGTGGTATAGTTATCTTTTAAAACGTTTACTACGCTATAAATTAGGGTAACCTGCCCTATTACCGTAAGATAAAATACGAAGCGAAACGGAAAATCGAGTGCGGCAAAAATGGCTACGGTAAGCAATATTCCGGTAACTATCAGTAAATATGTTAGGGCGGAGGCTTTCATTTGTTTTTTATTACAAAATACAAAATTGAGGGCCGAATTTTTCATAAGAATTCATTAAAATTGGTGGCAATGGTTGATAATTGTCATATTTTAACGAAGTGATAATCACTATCTTTACGTAGTTGAACTTAAACAAGTTTCCATGCAAAAAATATTAATACCTACTGATTTCTCTGAAAATTCGCTAAACGCCGTTCTTTACGCTACCGAACTTTTTAAACACAATCCGGCCGAAATATTTTTACTTCACGCTTTTGCCGATCAAGTTTACGAAGAGAAGTCGCGATTTGCCGATGAAATTTTTGAAGAACTGCAGCAAAAAGCGCTTACAAAAGCGAAGGAAGCTCTGAACGATTTACAAACTAAGGTTAGTGCTATTTCGCCAAACCCAAAACACACCATCCATACTATTGCCGAATTCGGTTTGTTGGTAGATACCACCAACGATTGGGTGGAGAAGGAAAATATAGATGTAGTGGTTATGGGCACCAAGGGCGAAACGGCAGACAAGCAAATAACTTTTGGCAGTAATACGCTGCAGGTTATAAAATATGTAAAATGCCCTGTACTTGCCATTCCTTCGGGATATAACGATATACACCCTAAAAACATACTGTTTTCAACAGATTACCTTTTGCCTTTTAAAAGGCGCGAATTAAAATTGGTAAGCACTATTGCCAGGTGCTTTGCTTCAAAAGTAGAATTCTTTTTCGCTTCCAAATTTGAATCGCTTTCGTTGCGACAGGAAGACAATAGAAATTTTCTAAAAGCTTCGTTTGCCGATAATCAAATTGATTTTATACAAAAGGACGATACAAATATCACAAAAGCAATTAACACATATATTATTGAAAACCCAATAGATATGCTGGTTATGGTTAATACCCGCCATTCGTATTTAGAAAATATTCTGTATCAATCTACTATTGAAAAAATAGGCTTGCATATTGATATTCCTTTTTTAGTACTTCAAAACTTACCTAGATAAATCTTTAATACATTTTTAAATGAAAAAAATACTCGTTCCCACCGATTTCTCGAATAATGCTTATGCGGCGTTGTTTTACGCTACTAAACTTTTTAGTGATGAAGCCTTGCAGATTACCATTCTCCACTCCTTTAGTGACGAAATAGGTAAACTCACCAGCCGAGTAGATATTGGCCGTTCCGATGTTATTATTAAAAAACTGTACAAACAGTCTGATGAAGATGGCGAACAATTGGTGCATAAAATAAAATTAGACTCAGCCAAAGTAACCCATAAGTTTGAGGTGATTTCCACTCCGGCGAGTTTGTCGAGAACTATAAATCAGTTAGTTGCCGCTGAAGGCTTTGACCTAGTGGTAATGGGTAGTAAGGGACGTACGGGAGCCGAAGATGTGCTTATGGGAAGTACCACAATTGCCATTACCAAATCTTTAGAAGGTTGTCCGTTACTTATAATTCCCCGCGAGGTAGATTTTGTTATTCCTACAAACATAGGCTATGCTACGGATTATAACGATTTTTATCAGTTGTCTAAATTAAGGCCTATCGTCCGGTTGGTGCGGCAGTATAATTCTAATTTACATATAGTGCATGTGGGCGATGAGAAAGAGTTGGATTCTAAGCAACAACAAAATCTGGAGCAATACAGAAACGACCTCACGGAATACGATACTGAGTTTCATTTTGTTAAAAGAACCCAAAACGTTTCAAAATCACTTCACGGTTTTGTTGACAGTAAAAATTTAGATCTTTTGGCATTGGTTTACCACAAGCATGCATTTTTAAAGCAGTTGTTCCGCGAGCCGGTGGTAAGCAGGGTGGGGAAGCATACGCACGTGCCTACTTTGGTAATTCCTTTAAAATAGCGGGTGTTTAGTTAAGTCGTAAAAAAACCGTAATTTAATGATCTAAATTTCGGAATGCTATGGCACTTATAAATCATGTAGTGGTGAATTACCCTAGCATTCCTGTATTCACTTTATTAAATATTTTATACCGATGAAAAAACGAATATTGATTCCCACAGATTTTTCGAGAAATGCGTTTAACGCCATTAAATATGCCATGGCGCTTTACAAACGAGAGTTTTGTGAATTTATAATTTTACATACCTACTACCATTCTGGATATTCTAAAGACAATTTTTTAATTCCCGAACCTTCCGAAAAAGCGCATAAAGCTGCCAAGGAATCTTCCGAAGAACGGATGAATAAACTAAAGCAACAGATGGGGCTTTACGAAAAAAACGACAATCACGACTTTCAATTTTTAAGTGAATTTGGGTCATTTTTTGAGGTTTTAAAGAAAGTCATAGAAAAGGAAGATGTAAAACTGGTAGTGATGGGAACCCGTGGGGAAACAGACGATAATTCGGTGATTCTAGGTAGTAATACGGTAAATGCCATGGAAAAGGTGCGCAATTGTCCGGTATTGGGCATACCTGCAAATACTGCATACAAGGATCCTAATGAAATTGTATTTCCCACCAGTTTTAAAACACATTACAAAGAACGCGAATTGGAAACCTTGGTAGAAATTTCGCGAATAACGAATGCGCCAATACGTATCCTGCACGTTAAAAAAGGTAAGCAACTAACAGAAGACCAAGAAAAAAACAAAGAACTTTTAGAGCGAATATTAGATGCCGCTGAGTTTACCCATCACAAACTTTACGATATAGATTTGCAGGAAGGGGTGCGTTGTTTTGTACAAAGTCGGGAAAGCGAAATGATTGCCTTTGTTAATAAAAAGCACAATTTCTTCGGAAGTATTTTCTCCAATCCCATGGTTAAGGAGCTCGGAATGCACACTACCGTGCCTTTATTGGCTATGCACGATTTGCGAAACTAGATTGTTTCTTTTTTTACAAGTGAATTTTAAAACTGTGGTAAACGCCATTGCAACAGTAAAACCACGAATATATTTAGCGAGATAGAATTATGCAAAAACATATTTTAATACCCACGGATTATTCTAGAAATGCATTTAACGCTATTGTTTATGCTTTTGAGCTTTTTAAGAAAGAGGAATGTGTTTTCCATATTTTCCATTCCTATTTTTTGTTCCGTTCCGCACAGGGAAACATTTTGTTTCCGGAACCCGAACCCCATGAATACGATGCGGTAGCCCGCGCATCTGGGGCAAGTATGCTGCAATTAAAAAACAAGGTAGAACTCTTGGCGGATAACCCAAAACATACGGTATATTTTGATCATAAATTTGGTACCCTGATTGAATTATTGGAAGAAAAGGTAAAGCGAAATAATATAGACCTTATAATTATGGGAACCCGTGGTATAACTGATGATACAAAGGTAGCCTACGGTCGTAATTCAGTAAATGTAATTGAGAGTATAACCGGGTGTGCCGTTCTGGCCGTTCCCGCAAATGTACATTATAAGCGAATTAACGAAATTGTGTTTCCCACCAATTTTAAAAGTGAATTTAACGAGCGGGAGATAAATACTTTTGTAAAGATTGTACAATTGGAAAAATCACCAATTCGGATTTTACATATTGGCAAGGAAGCCGAATTATCTGAACGGCAAAGAAGCAATAGAAAACAATTAGAATCGTATTTTGAAGGATTGGAATACAGCTATCACTGGCTTGAGAAAACAGGTGTTAAAGAAGGGGTGCTCTCCTTTGTGGACGATAGAAATAGTGGAATGATAGCTTTTGTAAATAGAAAGCATTGGTTTTTTGGCAGTATATTTTCAAATCCGTTGGTTAAAAGTTTGGGCGTGCATTCCAAAGTACCCATTTTGGCTCTTCACGATTTAAGGAATTAACTTAAAATAAAAATAGTGGTTGAAGTTATAAAGCATTCCGGGGAACGGTCTCAGTTTTCAATTGATAAACTAAAATCTTCGCTGCGGAAAAGTGGGGCAGACGAAGCATTGGTAGCCGAAATTGCCAATAACGTCCGCGACGAATTGTATCAGGGTATTTCAACCAAGGAAATCTACAACCGCGCCTTTGCGCTTCTCAAAAAGAAGAAAAGAGGCTATGCTTCAAAATATAAGTTAAAGAAGGCTATTTATGAATTGGGTCCCACTGGTTTTCCGTTTGAAAAATTTGTGGCTGCAATTCTTTTTTACAGCGGTTATGAGGTTAGAATAGGTCAGTTTTTACAGGGAAAATGCGTCACCCATGAAGTTGATGTAGTAGCCCATAATAACGGTATATATGTAGTTGCCGAATGTAAATTCCACAGCGATGAAGGGCGAAATTGCAATGTAAAGATTCCGCTTTATATCCATTCGCGCTATCGCGACATTCTAAATTTTTACGGTGATGAAAACAATGGCGATAAACCGAACGAAGGGTGGGTAGTTACAAACACGCGTTTTACCGAAGATGCCATAAAATATGGTACCTGCGTAGGCCTTTATCTTTTAAGTTGGGATTACCCGAAAAACAACGGCATAAAGGATCGGATAGACCGGTTGGGACTTTATCCGGTTACTGTTTCAACTTTGCTCAGCAAGCGCGAAAAACAGTTTTTACTCAGTCGCGATGTGGTGCTCTGCAAACAATTAATAGACGATCATTTTTATCTGGATCATTTGGGAGTTTCTGACAACCGAAAAGTCCGAATTTTAGAGGAAATAAATATTTTGTGCCAAAACCATTAAGTATGCAAAAGATAAAAATCCATTTTCTCGGCGCCGCGGGAACCGTAACGGGTTCTAAATTTTTAATTGAAACCCCCGAACACAATATTTTGATTGATTGCGGGATGTTTCAAGGTATAAAGGAATTGCGCGAAAAAAACTGGCAAGAGTTGCCCATCAATGTTTCGAAAATAGATGTGGTGCTGCTTACGCACGGGCATTTAGACCATACAGGATATTTGCCGCGATTGGTAAAACAAGGTTTTCGAGGCAACATAATCGGAACTGCGCCAACGCTTGCCATTGCTAAAATTATTTTGCATGACAGCGCTAAAATTCACGAAGAGGAAGCAGAAAAGGCCAATGATGAAGGCTATTCCAAACACAAGCCTGCGGAGCCCTTTTACAGCGTACGGGAAGCTGAGGTAACCCTCGGATTTTTTAAGGCGGAAGAAAGAGACCAATGGCTTGAACTTTCAGAAAATATAAAATATCGATTTAAGTATAACGGGCATATAATTGGTGCTACTTTTATTGAGCTTCAAATCTTTGGAAAAACTTTTGTGTTTTCGGGAGATATTGGTAGAGTCCACGATTTACTGCTTTTTCCGCCCGAAAAACCAAAATGGGCAGACTATCTTTTTATGGAAAGTACGTACGGAAACAAGCTACATCCGGAGGAAAGCGTTTCGGACAAATTGGTGGAACTCATCAATAAAACCATTCACAACCGCGGAAATCTGATTATCCCCTCTTTTGCGGTGGAACGTTTGCAAACCTTGATGTTTTTGCTTTGGAAACTGTACAATGAAAACCGAATTCCGAACATCCCAATATTTATTGATAGCCCAATGGGCAACAATGTACTTTCGGTGTTTCAAAATTTTCCGGATTGGCACAAAATACCAATGAAGGAATTTAACGCAATGAACAATCGAATGCGTATAATTACTTCCTATAAAGAAACCTGGGAAACTATCGATAATCCGCAACCAAAAGTGGTTATTGCCGGCAGTGGCATGGTGACTGGCGGAAGGGTTTTGACCTATTTAAAACAAATGATAGACAAAACCAATACAACGGTTTTATTGGTGGGCTACCAAGCTGAAGGTACTCGTGGCCGCCAAATGCTGGAAGGTGCGCAGGAACTTAAATTCTTCGGAAAACAGCATCCAGTAAAAGCTGAAATAAATCATATTGAAAGTCTTTCGGCACATGCAGACCAGCGGGGACTTTTAGATTGGACCAGCAATATTAAAAACATTCCGGAGGAAATATTTCTTATTCACGGAGAGGATGAAGCACAGCATGCTTTACGGCTAAAACTTCAGGAAACTTATGGATGGCAAGTAAGTATTCCTAAACTTTTCAGTGTTAAAGAGATTTTAGTTTAGTAATTTTTGACTTCGCACTTTTGAACTCGTATTTACGTTCCGCAAATTTTCAACCTACATTTTTCTTTCTTTACCTATATATTATATTTCAAAATAGCGAAAGCATTTTATTTATATAAAAACCGTTAATATCCAATTTAGAAACATTCTATATTTAATCGTTTCTTCTTCACGTGAAATGCGGTAATGCAGTGTTAATAGGAGCTGCCGAATGTAAGAAAAATCGCGAAATATCCTTCCTCTAAATATGGTACGAATACCTGTGTTTACTGACATTCGTCATAATTTAAGGGGTGTGTAAGATTTATCTTTATATCAAATTAAAAAGGTAGATTATGAAAACTCCAAAACAATTAAAACTCGTATTTGTAAGCCTCATGATGATGGCTTTTTCTACACAAATTTCTGTGGCACAAACATATCAATTGAACAATGTTTCTTCCACATTAACCGTAGATGGAACTTCAAATATTCACGATTGGCAGATTACTGCAGAGAACCAAAAAGGCAAGATTTCAGTGGAATTTGAAAATGGACAACTCATTAAAATACAGCAGTTAGATTTCACCGTAATTGCCGAAAGTTTAAAAAGTGGAAAAGGTTCCATGGACAAGAACACTTATAAAGCTTTAAATACAGGAAAACACAAGCAGATTGTTTTTAAGCTAACTAAGGTGCAGCGTATAAACTGTACAGCCAGTAATAGCTGTAAAGTGGCTGTAACCGGCAATCTAACAATTGCTGGCACCACCAAACCAATAGACCTCACTTTTGAACTGAAGAATGGCAATTCAGGAATAACTCTTTCGGGAAGTAAAACAATTAAAATGACCGATTTTGGAGTAGATCCGCCAACGGCAATGTTTGGAACTATTACAACGGGCGATGCGCTCGACATCAAATTTGAATCAAATTTTAAAAAATAATTTAATAATAAATCTAACCCCAGTTTAAAACTAATAATATGAAAAAAGCAATTAATTATTTCAGCACGGTATTACTGATACTGTTTGGATTTCAGGCGCTCGCGCAGGAAAATGAAGCTCGCGATTTAGATAATTTTAGATATCGAGACCAACGCGGAATTGAACAATTTGAAGCCAAAAAAGACACAGCAACTTCGTTTGACGGGGTGAAAGTACGCATAGGTGGGGCATTTGCAATTCAATTTCAAGCCATCGATCACGAAAGCACGGGTACGCCTGTAAATTCTGATGGCGACCCAGTTTCATTGATTGAAATAGGTAGTAATTTCAACTTACCTACTGCAAACCTTGACCTTGATGTGCAATTGTACGATGGTGTTTCTATGCATTTAAGAACTTACCTGTCTTCACGTCACCACCCAGAACCGTATGTTAAGGGAGGATATATTCAAATTGACAAACTAGATTTTGTAAGTGAAGGTTTTATGGAAGACTTGATGCAGAATGTTAGAATCAAGATTGGTCATATGGAAAATAACTATGGTGATGCACATTTTAGAAGGACTGATAATGCCTTAGCAATTTACAACCCATTTGTTGGAAACCTTATAATGGACGCTTTTACCACAGAAGTAGGTGCAGAGGTATATTACTTTAAAAGTGGCTTTATTGGTATGTTAGGTGTAACCAACGGAAAATTGAACCAAGGCGTTGATAACCCTAAAAAAACAGATCCATCTATTGTTGCTAAACTAGGGTATGACGATTATATAAATGATGATTTAAGACTTAGACTCACAGGATCCGTTTACCACACCAATAAAAGTGCAAACGCCTATTTATACAGCGCAGATAGAGCCGGATCAAGATATTATTTTGTAATGGAAGAAGAAGGAGCTAGTGCTAAAGGTAATTTTACTTCAGGTAGATTCAATCCTGGATTGCGAAATGAACTTACAGCATTTATGATAAATCCATTTGTGAAATACCATGGACTTGAATTCTTCGGAACTTATGAAATGGCTAAAGGTAAGGCTGATGCAGAGCTTGAAACTAGAACTTTCAACCAGTATGCTGCCGAACTTATTTACCGCTTCGGAAATAACGAAAACTTATATGTAGGTGGACGTTACAATCTAGTTGATGGCGAAATGGCCGGTGGAACAGAAGTAGATATTACTAGATTTAACCTTGCTGCCGGCTGGTTTATGACTAAGAATATTATGGCTAAATTAGAATATACAAACCAAAAATACGATGGCTTCCTAGCTTCTGATATCAGAAATGGAGGTAAGTTTGACGGGGTTGTATTTGAAGCTGTAATTAGTTTCTAAACTGCTAAACCAATAAAACAAAGGTGGAGGAACTAAAATTTCTCCACCTTTATAAATTACAGAATTATGAATCGTTTTGGACTATATTGCTTGGTTTTTATGTTCAGCCTTAATGGTTGGGCACAGAACGATTTTATTACAAAATCCATTGAAATCCTTGCTGGTAGCGAACTTTCAATTAAAGGAGATACCAACATTAGCGAGTTTGGTTGTGAATTCAGTACCTATTATTTGGAGGAATGTAGAGAGGTGGTTTATAAGCGAATCGGGAATAATATTCATTTTAAAAATGCTGTTCTTTCTTTAAAAAACAAAGGTTTTAATTGTGGTCATAAAATTATAAATAAAGATTTTCATGCCCTGCTCAACACCAAAGAGTATCCAAATATTACCTTAGAATTAAACGAAATTACCTTTAATAAAAGTAATGAAAAAGTAGCGCACGTTCTAATTACAATTGCAGGAACGCAAAAGGAATACACTTTTCCGATAGATGTAATTTCTTCATCTTTAAATCGTTTTGTTGGGAAGCTGAAATTAAATATTAATGATTTTAATTTGGAACCTCCAAAAAAAATGTTCGGTTTAATTGTGATAAAAGATGAAATTGAAATAGATTTCAACCTAGTAGCCAGGCTATAATTTTGGAAGACGGCAACAAGAAAATACTCTTTAGAACTTGCGATTGCAATACGATTTTTTAGTCTAGATTAAACCTTTGTAGTATAAAAAAACAAACAAAACAATGCTCTGTTCAAACCACTTTATGTACTTTTAAAACGCATCAAGGTATGGTTGGCTCCGTGTCTATATAGCGTTCATGCTATTTCTATGTACTGTTAAGCCTAGTCTAATGCTACTCTAGTGCTACCTTTTCCCTACTCAAAGGCTACTATAAGCCTAGTATCATGTATATATGTTAAAATTAGCTGCGTTTCTAAAGTATGACAATAACCAAAAAAATCAGTTTTCATTTTATCGTCCAAAAATTACTATTTTTCCACAATAACAGATGCACTATCTTTCCATTTTGCAAAGGATAAAAGAATTCAGTAGTTATATAAAATACCAATACCTATCACTTGACTTATAGCTTGAATTGATATTTTGTGTGGGCCTACAAAACACGCTTGGGTAGTTTATTATTGTTATTCGAAAGCATTAGCTCGCTTGAAACCGTTTAAGCAAATTCCACCACCCCATTGATAAGTGAATAGACGATTGCACTTGCCAACCCAATTAAAAAGATAATAACCGAAATATAAAGAAGCCGCTGTTTACGGGCGATACTTTTTCCCAGAAAATAAAGATCGGCTATCATTTCGTCATAGATGTTTTGTCCTTTTATCATGATTCGTTCAAATTCTACTTTAAATTCAGAAAGGGATAATTTCGCAAAATTTTCGGCATACAGTGTCCCTTTATATCCGCTCTGTTTATAAGCCGATCCAAAATACCGATAAGGCAACATACTGAACAGTGCAAAAATCATGGAAAGCATACTGCAGACGATTAATATTCGCACGCCGATATCTAATGGTGCTGTTTCTGATTGTGGAGCCACAAACAGGAATCCTAAGAGCAGCGAGGTGATGATTGAGTTAACCGTAAGAACTATTCTGGCCTTATTGTCCACCATTTTCAATAAATTGTAATGGTTTCGGGAAAGGGTTTTAAATAAGGTTTGTACGCCCCGGGAATCGTACTTCTTCAATTTTTCAGATTTGTCGTCTATATTAATTTCTTCTTCCATAGGACTGTTAAATTATAAATTACAAAGTTTTTTAATTTCATTTAAAACTCTATTTTTTCTCACAGGCGAGATCCCTATTTTATCCAGTAAAAAGGACGATTCATAAAGTTCTTTGGTGAGGATAATATTCTTTTCAATTAGAAGGTGTTTTTCGTGTTTGGTCAAAGTTGTTAATGTGGTGATAGGGTAGAGGGCAAACTTATCTACGTTTTGTTTTATTCCGTTGTTTTCGGGATAATCCCAACTCAACAATTGAAGTTCCACGCATTGGGAATAGTCAATGGCATCTTTAGTAAAACGGGTGTTTGTTACCAACCACCCTTGTTTTAAATGCGATGTTTTCGCAGCGTCGCTGTTCCAGCGTTTTTGAATGTCTAGAAAGCGGGAGTTTATGTATAGCGGGACTTTCACATTGCTCACGGCCTTTGGGTCTGAATGGAATTTACATTCCACGGCATACGTATTGCCGTCTTTTTCAGCTAAAACATCCACCTCGTGGGTAACACATTGGCCTTGAAGCGTAACGCCTACTTGGGTTTCGTACCCGTGATGTTTTAGCAATGCGCCAATCAATCGTTCAAAAGGAAAGCCAGTCGGCCCAAGATCTAAAATTGCCCGTTTCAAACTGTATTTTGAAGCTGATATTCTATTGCGTTTTTTTAACAGTGAAAAGGCCTTTTTGTAGATTTCTTTGGAAGGAATGCCGTTGTAAAGCGTGGGCATTATGTTTTCTACAATTTCGTCTATTTCACTTTCGGAAGCTTTGCTTCTTCTAAGTGAAGTTTTTAACTTTTCAACCTTAAACTCTTCAACCTCTCCATTGAATTTTTTAATCGATATGATTTTAGTTTTCATATAATTTCCACTTAAATTTAAAATCGCAAAATTTCCGTCATTAACCCAAAACGGATGATATCCAGTTGATGCCTAAAGTAAATATTGTAATAATCCAGACCGTGATAAAACTTGACAAAAAAACCAATATCCTCAAAAAATTTGGGATGGTAATAAAATGTAAAAGCCCCACTAAATCGTTTTGTGTCAAAAGTTTTCCAATCATTTATTTCATCCAGCATCCAAGTGGTTTCAATTTTTAATGAAAAATTAGCCTTTCTTTTCTTACTGAAAAAATCACGATCTAAAGGAAGCTTGTAAGCAAAAAACGAATTGTGCCATCTAAGTCCGCTGTACTGTCCTTGCAACTCGTTCAGCATCCAACTTTTGGGATGGATTTCCAAAGAGCTTTTAAAAAATTTCACTGCATTTACTTGCGAGCCGTATGAGGTGTCTATAAATCCTATTTCAAGAAAATTGGTAGCAAAGTTCCCCGATTGCAAATTGATGGAACCATCACCATTGTAAAAATCGCCATCCTGCCCGTTGGAATGATGAGCTATTCTTCCGAACAAAGTAGTGTGATGTGCCAATTCAGGATAACCGAATAAATAATACAAGGAAAGCTGCGGAATATAGCTGGGCGTTTTTACGGGGTATGAGTCCGCGTTAAACATCCTAATAGTAATTTGCGGCGTAAGTACCATCATCAATCTTGAATCTGCTCGCTTTCTAACTACAAAATTTGGGTTGAGGTTGGCTTCAAACATAAGTGGCTCTATATTGCCGATGTCTGTGGGAAATGTAATATAGCTATCACTTTGATTAATGTGCGCAATTTGCGAGAGATAAAGGCGCGGTAGGGTGTCAGTTTTTTGTTGTGCAAAACCACTAGTTATCCACAAAAGAAATAGTACTATGTGGAATGAGCGGCTCATATTTTTTTATTAGTACTTAAATTAATAAGACCGGCTATTATTAGGGTGAACGCAATCCTGAACGCCATTGCGCCAATGGTTTTGCTTTCGTAAAGCCCACCAGCGTGAATATGAATATAAAATGCGGCGAATGCAAAAAGCAGAATGAGAACTGCCGAAAGCATCAGCCAAAAGGGCCATTTTTTCGCCTTTAAAAAACCATAAGCTGCAATTAAATACAGAATACCCATTATTAGATTTGTCTTTACAATAAATGGCACATAATTTCCTTCTTTTGCTCGGATGCCAAACCAATCGAATAAAACGGAGCTACTCATAAATATGGTAAGTAAGGCGAAAGCAATTAGTATTCCTGCAATTATGTATTTGAATATTTTATTCTTTTTCATGACTTAACCTTTTAAAATTTCCTTCGGTTTTCCCCGTACCACCATTTTGGTTTGTATTGTTCTTTAACCAATCCAAATCTTTTAATAGCGTGAATTTTTATATGCTCCACTACTTCTTCTGCGGAATCGGTCACGAAGATTAAATCCATATCCTCTGGGCTGATGCTTTCTTGTTTGACCATTAACTCAATATGTTCAGTCAATTCTTTGTGATATGTTTTATCGAAAATAACAATTGGGAAATGCTGGATTATCTTAGTTTGTATCAATGTAATCGCCTCAAAAAGTTCATCTAAAGTGCCCATTCCGCCCGGCATTACCACAAAGGCGTAGGAGTATTTCATCAATAGGAATTTGCGTACAAAGAAATACGGAATATCAATCCACTTGTGCAAATATGGGTTTGGTTTTTGCTCAAAAGGAAGAATAATATTTACGCCAACAGAATATCCACCAGCGTCATAAGCCCCTTTGTTGGCGGCTTCCATAATGCCGGGACCGCCTCCGGTCATAATGGTAAACCCTAATTTTGAAAGTTCGGCACCAATCTTTTCAGCATTTTTATAGTGTTCGGAATCTGGTGTAAACCTTGCGGAGCCGTAAACTGTTACACAAGGACCAATAAAGTGCATTTTACGGAATCCTTTTATAAAGTTGTACTGCACTTTAAATGTAAACCATAGCTCCTTGAACCGAGAACGCGGTCCTTTTAAAAATGGAGATTCGGTTTTTTGCAAATGATATTTAGGGGTTTTTTCCATTAGTTTACTTTTTTATAACTCCAAACCGCCAAAAGGTTCATAAGTATTGCAAAAAGCAGCGTCTTCAACATTTGCGGTAAAATGTCGCCCAAGCCAGATCCCTTCAGCAGAACCATTCGCACAACCTCTACAAAGTACTTTATGGGGTTGAATTCAGTAATTATCTGTGCCCATTTTGGCATGCTTTCTATTGGCGTGAACAAGCCGCTCATTAAGATAAAAATCACGACAAAAAACCAAGCGATAAACATGGCCTGCTGCTGCGTATCGGTGAAATTTGAAATAAGCAGGCCCATCCCGAGAATTACTAAAATATAAATAGAAGTGTAGGTATAGAGTAGTATTAAACTGCCCAGCATGGGCGTATTGAAAATTACTTTTGCCAGTATAAGTCCAATGGTCAGCAATCCTATTCCAATAACCCAAAAAGGGAAAAGTTTGCCAGTAATAAACTGACTTTTGCGAATAGGTGTTACGTTAATCTGTTCTAATGTACCTATCTCTTTTTCGCGGACAATATTCATTCCAGAGAGAAAAAGGGTTATCATCGTTACAAGTAACACTAATATTCCCGGCACCATAAATGTTTTATAATCTAAAGTAGTATTGTACCAAAACGACGGAATACTTGCAATTGACACTGGCTGATCAGTTTTTTTTGAAATGTTCATTATAGACATTTTCACATCTTTATTAAAACTTTGAACAATCTGATTTACATAACCACTTGTAACCCCGGCAGCTGCGCCGTCAATAGCATTAATGGAGATAGACAGACCGGCGGTTTTTTCCTTTAGTAGATTTCGTTCAAAATTATTGGGAATTTCCAGGACCACATCAACCTCTCCAGTTAACATCGCGGAACTTGCTATTTTCTGTGAAGGAAAATTGGTTAAAACATCAAAATAGGTGGAAGCGTTAAACTTCTCTAGTAAGGTGCGGGAAGTAGTGGTGCGATCGTAATCTATATAGGCGAATTTTATGTTTTTTATTTCATAGGTCGCGGCATTAGACAAGATGACCAGTTGCAAAATGGGCAGGATAAAAATAATTGGCAACATCCCTTTATTTCTAAAGATTTGCTTAAATTCCTTTTGTATTATATAACCGATGGTCTTCATTATTCCAGTCGTATTTTATATTTCTTTATACTTAGTCCAATAAAGAAAAGGGTCATTCCTATCAGAATCAACGTTTCTTTCCAGATATACGCCATTCCCACACCTTTCAGCATTATGCCTTTTATGATGATGATAAACCATTTTGCGGGTATTATGTTGCTGATAATTTGAAGCGGTACCGGCATACTCGAAATTGGAAATATAAAGCCAGAAAGCAGTATCACGGGGAGCATCAAACCCATCAAGGAAATCATCATTGCGGCCTGTTGGGTTGCGGCGATGGTTGAGATTAAAATCCCCAGTGCCAAGGAAGTAATTATAAAAAGAACGCTTTCCAATCCCAGTAAAAAAAGACTTCCCTGTACGGGCATTTTAAAAATGAAAATGCTCAGAAGTACTATTACTGCTGCATTTATGACAGATAGAAAAATATATGGAACCACTTTCCCGATAATAACCTGAAAGGGTTTTAAAGGGGAAACCAAGAGAATTTCCATCGTGCCCAATTCCTTTTCGCGAGTAATGGAGATGGAAGTCATCATGGCCGAAACCAGCATTAAAATGATAGTCATTACCCCAGGCACGAACATAAACACGCTTTTAAGTTCTGGGTTATAAACCATTCGGGTTTGGGGAATTATTTGATACTCAATTTGGATCCCTTTATTTTTTTCCTGTTGATAATTTTGAAGTATTGCATTGGTATAATTGGTGATGGAATTGGCCGTGTTTGGGTCGGTAGCGTCTGTTATAATTTGAATAGTGGCGTTGTGATCCGCGATTAGATTTTTGCTGAAATCTTTTTCAAAATTTAAGACGGCTTTTATTTTTCCTTTTTTGAAAGTGGATTCTATATCGGCTTCATGGGCAATCATTTGTTTTATGGTGAAGTATTTTGAAGCCGAGATTTTATTGATAATTTCTTCGGTTGAAGCGTCTTTTGAATGATCTAAAATGGCAATATTTACGTTGTTTATTTCATTTGTAATTGCAAATCCGAAAAGCAATATTTGGGCAATAGGCATTCCGAAGAGTATAAAGAGCGATCGCCTATCCCGAAAGATATGGTAGAATTCCTTTTTTATAAAACCTATAAATCGTTTCATTTTTATTTAATCAACAATTTTAATTGTCTGGTCGAGCCCTTCGGCGTTGCTCAGGATAAACTAAAGACGAGACCTAATTGACAAATCCGAATTTTAAAGTTCTCGACTGCGCTCGAAATGACAGAAGGATTTTTCTAATCTTATTCAATATTTCTCGCAAGCTTCAGAAACACATCATTCATCGATGCTACTTTATATTGTTCTTTCAGTTTTTTCGGGGTGTTCAAAGCTTCTATTTTTCCATCTACCATTATTGAAACGCGGTCGCAGTATTCGGCTTCGTCCATGTAATGCGTGGTTACGAAAATTGTGGTGCCCTGGTCTGCTGCTTTGTAGATCATTTCCCAAAATTGTCTGCGGGTTATGGGATCTACGCCACCGGTGGGTTCGTCTAAAAAAACAATCTTTGGGTCGTGTAAAAGTGAAACCGAAAAGGAAAGTTTTTGTTTCCAGCCCAAAGGCAGAGAGCCGACCAATTTATTGCTGATGTTTTCCAAACCCAATTCCGAAACTAATTGCTCTCTTTTCTCCCGTATTTTTTTTCTCGACAGGCCGTAAATCCCACCAAAAAATGTGATGTTTTCCTTTACCGTTAAATCGTCATAAAGTGCAAATTTCTGGCTCATATAACCAATGTTTTTTTTAATGGATTCGGTTTGTGTATAAACATCAAAACCTGCAACATTTGCTTGACCTGAAGATGGCTTGGAAATTCCTATCAGCATTTTTATTGCTGTTGTTTTTCCAGCGCCATTGGCACCTAAAAATCCAAAGATTTCACCTTTTTTGACTTGAAAACTGATTGCATTTACAGCTTTAAAATCGCCAAAAGCCTTTGTTAATTCTTCGGCTACTATTACATTTTGCGTCGTCATTATTTTGCTAATTCCATAAAGGCATCTTCAATATTGGGTTGGGTTATTTCTATGCTAATGCTTGTTAAACCTGCCTTTTCTAAATGTGACTTTAGATCGGTTACTTTAAAAGAATTCCTTTTATCTGTGTAATGCACAAACTCTCCAAACGGAAATACACTGTACAAATGTTCGTAATTTTGAAGCGTTTGAATTAGTTTGTACATATTATCGGCGCCCACATTGTAAATGGTTTTTGGGAATTTGTTTACAATGGCCTCGGGGGTGTCAATCTCTAATATTTCGCCTTGCTGTATCAAGGCAATTCTGTCGCATAATGCAGCTTCGTCCATATATGGCGTTGAAACCAAAATGGTAATTCCTTTTTTCTGCAAGCGTTTTAGCATTTCCCAAAACTCTTTCCGCGAAACTGGGTCAACGCCGGTGGTGGGTTCATCTAAAAAAAGAACTTTAGGCTTGTGAATTAATGCGCAGCAAAGGGCGAGTTTCTGCTTCATTCCGCCCGATAGTTTTCCTGCACGTCGGTCTTTAAATGGGGCGATTTGAACATATATTTCTTCGATTAAATCGTAGTTTTCCTCAATGGTAGTTCCGAAAATTGTAGCGAAAAACGTTAGGTTTTCCTCCACCGTTAAATCTTGATAAAGTGAAAACCGCCCCGGCATATAACCCACGGCGTTTCTAATTGCCTTATAGTTTTTTACTACATCAAATCCTGCGACAGAAGCACCACCTTCATCAGGAATTAACAGGGTTGTTAAAATCCTGAAGATGGTAGTTTTTCCTGCGCCATCGGGGCCAATTAATCCAAAAAGTTCGCCTGGCGCCACAGTGAATGAAATGTTCTGGACTGCTTTTACCTTTTTATAGGATTTACTGATATGGTTTAACTGTATACTCATCTGTAATAAAGAGTGGCCACTGTTTCCATCAGAATTAAAATCCGATGCAATAAAATGGCTTGCGCCGTTGACGCTTTTGTTTTATACTACATAAAGTAGTTGTAGTAGCCTTCTAGGTTTTCTTTGATGCTCGCTGTAATTTCAGAGCCTTCATCTGTGGTTGACACTTTTCCCAAAGCTTCAATTTTTTCGATAAGTGGGTGTAAGAAAACATGTAAGTTATCGTGTGAAGGACCTTCCATTGTACATTCTTTGACAACAAAGTTTTTTACCTCGTTTAGTTTTGACGCCAAATTATGATAGTCATCAACAGTATTTGTTTCGCTGGTTTTAACCATGTTCAGCATTTTGTCAACGCCTTCGGTGGTTTCCACATTGGCTTCCCATTTGCTGCCGTTGTCTAGTTTTATTTCATCTACCCAAGCATTGTTTATTGCATGGGTTTCGGCAGCCATTTCTTCCATATGGTGTTCGTGGGTTTCTTCGGTGGTTTTAACCGCATCGGTACTTTCGTGTTTGTGTTTTGTGTCGTTACAGCTTACTAATACTGCTGAAATGATTGCTAATGATAAGATTGTTTTTTTCATAATGTAAAATATTTAAGTGTTTATAGTTTAGCGTTTATTTTTGTTTTGGCGAAAGCAATTATATGACCATCCAGATCTGCTATATATCCCACGGTATCGCCCCAATCGCGGGTTTGTAATTCACTGATATTTTTTGCGCCCATCTCGATTCCACGTTTTAAATAATCGGCGGGATTTGTTACTTTTAAATATAGTTCGCAGCGCGGAATACCATTGGCGGTTTTGGGATGCGGCATTGCCGGGCAAATAATGTTCGAAATCCCGCTCTCCGGCATCAACCCCAGCTGCACGGTTTCCGAGAGGTTGAATTCCGTCATTCCTGGCACATTCAAAGTCGGAGTTAAACCAAGCAATTTTTCGTAAAATTCAGTACTCCGCACTTGATTAGAAACATATAATATAAATTCAACTGTTTTCATAATTTTTCCATTTTTTCTACCGCCAACAGACAACCGACAACAGACAACCGCCAACAGACAACCGACAACAGACAACCGACAACAGACAACTGACTACCGACTATCAACCCACATCTCCGCAGGCATTCCAATTTTTAGGCTACCGTCATTTTTTACGGTAACCTTTACTGCGTAAACAAGGTTTACTCGTTCTTCTTTAGTTTGAATTATTTTTGGGGTGAATTCTGCCGAAGCGGAAATCCAACTTATTGTTCCTTCGTAATCTTTCATTTCTTCGCCAGCATCTATTTTTACGGTTACTTGCTGCGCAATTTTAATGTATGAAAGCTGCGTTTCACTTATATAAACCCGTAGCGTCATTTCCTCCATATTGGCGATTTTGTACAGCGGTTTTCCGAAGGAAACAATTTCGCCAGGTTCGGTATATTTTGTTAAAACCGTACCTTTTATGGGGTTTGTAACTTTACTTTTAATAATCTGATCATTGATTTGTGCCACTTTTGCTTCAATGGTTTTTACCTCATTAACAATAGGTGCGTTTTGGGTTTCTACATTCTTAATTTGCTTTTTTAAAACGTCCACTTGATTGTTGGCCTGATCTAATTGGCGTTGTGTTGCGGCCTTTTCAGTAAACATATTTTGAATGCGCTCTTGCTCGGTTTTTGCCGTTTGCAATTGTTGGTTTAAGACGCTTACTTGCGACCAAACGCCACCCGATTTAGATGCCACTGTTTCTTTTTGAGCAAGCAATTGTTGTTTGTTTAAATAAAGCTGAAGTGTATCAACCAGTCCCACTACGGTTCCTTGTTTTATAACCTGACCTTCTTCTAAATTTAGAAATTCGAGTTTTCCGTTTGCTTCCGAAGAAATTGTAATTTCAGTAGCTTCAAAGTTGCCGTAGCCATCGGCTTTTTCGCCGTTGGAGCAGGAGTAGATGCTTCCTATTAAGCCTGCCAAAAACAATATTTTTATATTTTTCATCGTAACTATTTAATTGAAACCTCCTTTAATTACTTTATAATTCGCCTTTGCCAGCGACAGTTGTATTTTGTGCAATTGTTCGTCAATTTTCGCTTCGTACAGATTGTTTAGTTCTGTTATATATTCTGAAGAAGTGATGGTGCCATTTTGCAATTGCGAAGTCGTGGCTTCCAAAACCTTTTCGCGCAACGCAATTATTTGAGTGTCTTTTAGTAACATTTTATCATATTTTTCAATGTCGTTTTCGGCTTCTTTTTGTCGCATTTGGTTGTTCAGCAAAAAGGTTTCTTTTTCGGTAGAAACTATTTCTTTTGAAATATCGAGCGTTTGTTTTTGCTCCTTTGTTTTTCCCCAATCGAAAATATTCCAATGCAATTTCAATCCAACCATATAAAAATCTTGAAATGAATTGTCCAGCATGTTCAGCCCCGGATTGCCGTAGCCAGCCTGCGCAAAACCCAAAAGTTTTGGGAAATTACTTTTTGAAATCACTTCTTTTGAAGTTTCCAGCTGCGTTTCCTGTAAGTCGAAAAGTTCCAACTCGGGACGTTGCGTTTCGATTTCCTGGGCGACCAAAATGTCTGGATTTGCCAGGGTTGTATTACTGTTTAAGTTTTGGGAAAGCAACAAAGCTAGGTTGTTGAGTGCTTTTTTTCTATCGAAATTGATCTGCGAAATCTGCTGCTCCAACTTTAGCTGCTCTGCTTTCAACACTTGTTCGGAAGCGGGGAGAACGGCGCCGTATTTCACACCCGTATTCACTTCCTTTAGGCGCGAATCGAGCTCTTCCAATTTTGAAAGAAGCAATTTTTCCCGTTCTTGAAAAAGCAACACATTAAAATAATTTTGATTTACTCGCGATTTTAAAGTGTACAGATTTACGGCAACTTGCTGTTGCTGGGTTGCTAATTGGGCAGTTTTTAATCTTGTGTTTGCCGCGATGTTTCCGCCGTTATAAATTAATTGGTTTGCATCTAACGTGGCGCGGTATTGGTCTTTGTTTGGCGGTATTACGGTTGAATTTGGTATTTGCAAAGGAAATTCAATCACGTCAGATTGATAGGTTGCTTGTGCGTTTAAATCTAGTTTTGGCAGTTTTTCCTTTTCCAAAACCTTAATTTCAGAGTTTGTTTTTTCTTCCAATAAAGCCATCTGTTTAGCCAACGGATAATTTTTTTCCGCTAAAACATAGCACTCTTCCAAGGTGAGCTTTTGTTGGGCAAATGCCAAAATGGGAGCGATTGCAAAAAGTATAAATAGAAACTTTTTCATTTTTTAATTGAATTGATAATAAACTCCGCTACTTCGGTTTTACGCCGTTCCATCAATTGTTTAAACGCTTTATCGTCAATTTTTAAAAATCCTTTTAACAATGGCGTTGCGACGAATGGGAAAATATTCAGCGAAATAATATTGATAAAAAGCTGCTCCCCGTCTATGGGTTTTAGCATGCCTTCTTCAACTTCTGCCGCAACCTGACTTTTAAATTTTTCCAATGTTGGAAACGCGGCATTTTGTTGAATTTTTTCAAAAAACTTTGGGTTTCGGTTTAATTCTTGAATTATGAAATTTGGCAAATAGGGATATTTCGATATAAAGGAAATATAGTTACTCGTGAAGTTTTTCACCTTGTCTTCAATTGAAGAATCGTCGTTTAAAATCTTGTTGAGTTGGGGTGCCAAAAGTGAAAATGCGTTGCTGAAAACAGCTTCAAAAAGCAATTGTTTGCTGCGGTAATAATAGTGGAGCATGGCTTTATTAATGCCGGCTTCATCTGCAATTTCCTGCATTCGGGCGCCGTCCATTCCCTTTTTCTGAAAAACGTTTTTTGCGGCATTTAAAATTTGCCCTTCGGTATCTTGATTTTTATTTGTCTTTGCCATTATTCAACTTTATGGTTTAACCATTTGGTTAACAAAGATAGATAATTTATCTTTACGGTGGGATATTTTGGAGATTTTTTGGAAAACGATGTATGGGTGGCACTATTATAAACAAATATAGAAGTGGTTATAAGCTAGTTTCAAGCTTCGGAAATGCAGGATTTTGCTTAGAAGAAACGTATCTTTACCTAAGGTTACTAGTTACTAGGTCTAATTAATTTACTACTATGGAAAAACTTTTTGTTTTGATTGCTTCCTTGTTTTTGCTTTATGGGTGTTCCAGCAGCCGTTTGGTAGATGAATACATAAATTCAGAAAGTCCAAATTTTCGGGCCAATAAGGTTTTGGTTGTGGGTTTAACGCCGGATGAGGGTTTGCAACGGCAGTTTGAATACAGTTTGGTAAATGCGTTGGGCAACGAAAATGTGATTGCCGTAAAGAGTGCGGAGTATTTTAAATTACCGGCGCTGGCAATTAATCAATCTGAAGAAAATCTTGCCAATCTTGAAAAGCAACTTTTGGAGGCAGGTTTTGATGCGGTACTTCTCTCTAAAATTACAGGGCAGGAGAGTAAGGTAACCATTGGGCAATCGTACCGAAATCTTACAAAATCCTTTGAATCGTTCAGCGATTATTACAGCGAAAATATACCGGTTTACCAGCCCGAGCCAATGGAAGCTTATCCAGTTTACAATACTGAAACTTCGTTGTATTGCCTTTGTCCCGGCGAGGAACGCGATTTAATCTGGCGCGGAAAAATAGACATTGTAGATCCTCCTGGAGCTGCATCTACCATTCGGGATTACGTTAAAACCTTGGTACAAACGCTTAAAAAAAACAATTTATTAATCGTAAAGTAAATTTGCTTTAACCTTATTCGTGAAGTACCAAAAGCGGCACGACGGTAGCATAACTAATTTTTGAACTTTCCGAGCCAAAAATAAAACGATCTAAAAAGCTTTTTCGTCTGGTAACCATGGCGTGCAGTTGAATGGGGATTATTTGTACAAATGAACTTATTGCCAATGGTGCTGGCACGTTTTTTATGGTATAGCGTTCAAAACCGTGTTTTTTAAAAACTGCCTCGGTATGGTTTTTCTGGGGCGAAACTACAATATCTGCTTCTTCAATATCTAGAATCTTAAGTGCGGCATTGTGCTTTTTTACGATATTTAATACAACTTCGAACGATTTTTGCAAAACGTCGTTTTGATAGTTTAGCGAGAGCAAAACGGAATTTATTTTTTCGAAAGCGTATCCTTCCGGAATAACGAGTACGGGGCAATTTACATTGCGTATAATTTTAATGGTATTACTGCCAAAAATTACTTCTTTTGCCCCAGTGGCGCCGTTGGTTCCCATGATTATTAGGTGTATGTTGTGTCTGGCAACTGTTTGGTTTACTGCGGCTTCAATATCATCAAAATCTATATTTGGAATGAAGGTGAAGTTTTCATTTTCCGAAATAGATTCACAAAAACGAACCATTTTTTCGAGTTCTGTTTTATTTTCCTTTAGAATACTGTCATAAACCGAAGTACCCGGCGTACTGTAAAGCATATCTGCAGTAAGGTAGCCTGTTGGTTTTTGAGTGTTTAAAATATGGAAAGTACACGTTTCACCTTTAAAAAACTGTAGCGCATACCTGATGGCATTCTTTGAATTTTTTGAAAAATCTGTTGGCAGAAGTATGTTTTTCATAGTCTCAGTTTTCCCAAAAGTACGTGATAAGTGTAAAATTTAAAATGATTTCTATCATAAATAATTTAGCATTATGCGGAATTATTAGGCTGTATAAATTTTTAAGTCCTCAGCATTTTAGCAGGGTAGCTAATCAAGGACAAATAAGTCTGATATATGACGAAAATCATATTCTATTTAATGCCTTCACCTTAGTTTTGTCCTGTTAATTAATTCAAACAACTATGAAAAACATAATGAAATCAATGGCCGCTTTAGCAGTACTAATTTTAGTTAGCTGTGGCGGAAAAGAAGAAAAAAAGAAAGAGGGCATTCAGATTGGCCAAAAACCAGCGGCGACTGAAACCCCAAAGGAAGCACCAGTTTCTGATGTAAAACCATCACAGACAATAGATTTAACGAATAAGGGAGTGGGCCCGATTAAGAATGTAGAAATCGCTGCTACCATTGATGATGCTATGGCTTCCAAAGGTTCTGAAATTTTTAAGTCTAAATGTATGGCTTGCCATAAACCAGACAAAAAGTTTATCGGACCGGCGCCAACAGGGATTTTGGAAAGACGTACTCCAGAATGGATTATGAATATGATTTTAAATCCTGAAGAAATGACGCAAAAGGATCCGCTAGCAAAAGCTCTTTTAGTAGAGTTTAACGGGTCGCCAATGGCAAACCAACACCTTACCGAGGAGGAAGCAAGACAAGTATTGGAATATTTTAGAACACTTTAATATATACACTTAAGCAACCAACCCGCCCTTGCGGGACGCAAAATCCTGCAAGGGTTAAAAACCAAACAACTATGAAAACAATCATTAAACTATTTTTTGTTTCAGCTGCAGTACTGCTGTTTTCAGCTTGTAAAAACGAAAAAACTACCGAAACTGGAGCTTCCGTAGAGAGTTCCACACCAAGCGAAGTTTCATCAAGCAATCAAGGACAAGCGTTTATTGAAGATGATGAATCTGCACCCAATGTGTTGCAAATCGCTATTGGATCGCCAGACCACACCACCTTGGTAGCAGCTGTACAAGCGGCAGGGTTGGAAAATTCATTAGTTAATGCGGGACCTTTGATGGTGTTTGCGCCTACCGATGAGGCTTTTAATGCGTTGCCAGCGGGTACTGTAGAAGATTTATTAAAGCCTGAAAATAAAGAAAAGTTAGCTTCTATACTGAAACATCACGTAACTCCAGGAAATTATTCGAAGGAATTTTTAAAGAAATTTAAGAAAGTAGGACAAGCCGATGGCAATGACGCTAAGGTAGAAGTTGTAGGCGATGATGTATTTGTAGGCGGTGCAAAAATAGTGGCCAGTGTAGATGCTGGAAACGGAATTGTACACGTAGTAGATAAAGTAATAGTACCGGCTAATTAATTATAAATCAATTTAATTTAAATAATAGGATAATGAAAAAAACAATTAATATTTTAATCGCCTTGATTATGGCTGCCGGATTGGTGAGCTGTAATAATGGGGGAGACCAAAAGAGCAAGAAAGGTGGTCAGGGAGGTTTGGCTACAAATGCTGCCGAGCGAGTTTATGTAGCGCCAGGTGAGCACGACGAATTTTACGGCTTTATGTCTGGTGGATTTAGCGGCCAGCTGGGTGTTTACGGACTGCCATCGGGTCGATTACTTAAAGTTCTTCCGGTTTTCTCACAGAACCCAGAGAACGGATGGGGTTATTCTGAAGAAACAAAACCAATGTTAAATACATCGTACGGGTTTGTGCCTTGGGACGATTCGCACCACCCGGATATTTCACAAACCAATGGGGTATTGGATGGTCGTTGGATATTTATAAATGGTAACAACACCCCGAGAATTGCACGTATTGGCTTAAAGAGCTTTAAAACTGAGGAGATCATTGAAATTCCAAACAGTGCGGGTAACCACAGTTCATCTTTTATTACTGAAAACACTGAATATGTAGTAGCGGGAACTCGTTTCTCTGTGCCGGTGCCTCAAAAGGATATGTCGATTAACGAGTACAAAGGAAATTTTAAAGGTGCCCTAACGTTTATTAATGTAGATCAAGAAACCGGAAGAATGGGAATTAAATTCCAGCTAATGATGCCAGGTTTTAATTACGATTTATCGCACCCTGGACGTGATAAGAGTCACGGTTGGTTCTTCTTTACTACTTATAATACCGAAGAAGCCCACTCCCTTTTGGAAGTTAACGCATCACAAAACGACAAGGATTTTATTGCTGCCGTAAACTGGAAAGTAATTGAAGAATACGTAAACAACGGTGGTGGTACAAAAGTACCTGCAAACTATGCGCACAACATATTAGATGAGCATACACACACGGCTACTTCAACTATGTTAAAAGAAGTTTTAACAGTAAACCCGATGGATGTACCGGGAGCGGTTTATTTTTTACCAACTCCTAAATCTCCACACGGTTGCGACGTTGATCCAACAGGAGAATACATTATTGGAAACGGAAAACTTTCTGCAGATTTAACTGTTCACAGTTTTACAAAAATGCTTGATGCTATTGAGAACAAGAAATTTGATGGAGAAGCTTATGGCATTCCAATCTTAAACTTTGAGGATATTCTTGCGGGAGTAGTAAAGCAACCAGGATTAGGGCCACTTCATACCGAATTTGATGGTAATGGAAATGCTTATACCACATTCTTTATCTCTTCTGAAGTAGTAAAATGGAAAGTGGGTACTTGGGAAGTTTTAGACCGTCAGCCAGTGTTTTATTCTGTAGGACACGGTATGATTCCTGGTGGAAATTCGCGTAAGCCATTTGGTAAGTATTTTGTTGCCTTAAACAAGATTACAAAAGATAGATACCTACCCACAGGTCCGGAACTTACACAGTCTGCCCAGTTGTTCGATATTACGGGCGATAAAATGGAGCTGTTGTTAGATTTCCCAACAATCGGGGAACCTCACTATGCTGCTGCGATTCCAGCCGAATTGGTTGCGCCAAATTCAACAAAAATCTTTAAGCTTGCTGAAAACAAACACAAGTATGCAGTTCTTCAAGATAGCGATGTACGAGTAGAGCGTGATGGAAAAGATGTTCATATTTATATGAATATGATTAGAAGCCACTTTAACCCAGATAATATTGAAGGTGTAAAAGTAGGGGACAAGGTGTACTTCCACATTACAAACCACGAACAAGACTTTGATGTACCACACGGTTTTGCGGTAATTGGTGCAAATAATGCTGAATTATTGATTATGCCCGGAGCTACCGAAACCTTACTTTGGGAACCAAAACAAGTAGGTGTTTGGCCGTTCTATTGTACCGATTTCTGTTCTGCACTTCACCAAGAAATGCAAGGATATATTCGTGTAAGCCCAGCAGATTCAAACATTGAATTGTCTTGGAGCTTAGGCGAAGATTAATAGGATGTTTTTAGTTGTGAAAATACTTAATTAGTGATTAATAGTATTTTCAGTAAAGACGGGGGTTGTTGATTTCCCCCGTCTTTTTTAAAAATTTGACGAACAATTTGTTCAAAATAAAAATCAACAACTACACAATCTGCACAAATACTTAAACTACAAACCAACCATACTGACGTTTAAGATTTTAAATTCAAACAAAATGAAAAAAGCAGGAATTATAATGATAATTGGGTCCTTGCTACTATTGGGTCTTTTTAAATTCCCATTGTGGAATATAATGCTAGGTGCGCCCCAATATCCAGATCCTTTGGGAATGGATATTTATATTGAAGGAATACAAGGTGTTGAAGAATTTGATATTCAGAATATTGACGGCCTTAACCATTATATTGGAATGAAAACCATTCCAAAAGTGGAAGATATGTGGGAGTTTAGCGTTTTTCCAAAAGTAATTGGAGCAATGGTGGCCCTTGGGGTACTTATTGGAATTCTTGGATTTTTGGGAAAAGTAAGTTACAAATGGTTCCTCGGTTGGTTCGTATTAATGTCTGTTCTCGGAATTCTGGGAATGTACGACTTTAACTTATGGCTTATAGATTACGGAACAGATCTAGACCCTAAGGCTATTATGAAATTAGAAAACCTTGACGGTACGCCAATGACCTATAAACCACCATTATTAGGGTATCAAAAAATGTTGAATTTTGATGTAGATTCCTGGCCTGGAACCGGTGCGTATATGATATTTGTTGGAATGATTCTTACCGTGGTGGCCTTTTTTGTAGGAAAAAAGGAATATAAAAAAAGTAAAGCCTAAATAAATACTCCTTCTTCTTTTTTAGAAGAAGGAGGCTTTATAAAACGTTGAAAGAATTTTGTAATGCCTGAAGGTGAAAACCTTTTAAAATTTTGGAAATATGAAAATTATACAACTCTTGGTTATTTTAGTACTCTTTACAGCCTGTACAGTAAAACCACAACCTATAAATTACGGCTCAGACGTGTGCCACTACTGCAATATGACTATTGTAGATAAACAGCACGCCTCACAAATGGTTACTGCAAAAGGAAAAGCTTTTAAGTACGACGCCATAGAATGTATGGTCCATTCGTTACAGGATGAGTTTAAAGACACCGAAATGGCGCACCAACTAGTGGCAGATTTTTACCAACCGGGCGAGTTGATTAATGCGACAGAAGCTAGCTATTTGGTGAGTGAACAACTGCAAAGTCCAATGGGAGCAAATCTATCGGCGTTTAAAAATACAGAGAACGGACAAAAAGCCCTGGAAGAATTTAGCGGTAAAATATACACTTGGAAGGAAATACAAGAATATTTAAAATTGTAAAATCATAAAAATCACTTCGGCGGTTTTTAACGGGTTGCTCAACTTTTTATTTTCCCGAAATCAATTTTTAGCATCCTTTTTATTGTACTGTTTTCCACGACTGTAGATTTAAAGTACCGGAATCATCATTAATTTAAGTATCTTCAAATTTTTTAAATTTCCGCGATAGCGAATGAGTTCGTAAAGCGTAATTTTGTCATCGTTTTGAAAAATAATCACAACATATTCTTCTTTTTAATTTTATTGTTTTCCACAGCATCCATGTGGTCTAAAACAATAACGGTTTGTGCTACCTGCCCTGTAAAATCTATTAACGAAGCTATTCTTCAAGCCGAAGAGGGCGATACCGTTTTTGTAAAAAAAGGCATATACAAAGAAGCCAATATAAAAATTAATAAAAGCATTGCTCTAATTGGAGAAAATTTACCCACAATTGACGGGGAGAAGAAGGGTGAGATTATTACCATTGGTACTGATAACGTAACCTTAGATGGCTTTAAGATTATAAACGTAGGGGTTAGTTATACAACAGATTATGCGGCAGTTCGCGTGGTAAACAGTGAAGGTTTTGTTATAAAAAATTTAGAACTCGAAAAGCTTTTCTTCGGAATTTACCTTCAAAAATCTAACAATGGCAAAGTACTTAACAATAAGGTGCGGGGAGAGGCGGTAACCGAATTTAATTCAGGAAATGCAATTCATCTTTGGTATTGTAAAAATGTAGAAGTTCGCGGAAATGATGTGCAGCGGGTGCGCGACGGAATCTATCTTGAATTTTCAGATGAAATTTCAATCAAGGATAATTTCAGTAAAAATAATGTGCGCTATGGGCTTCATTTTATGTTTAGCAATAACAATTATGTAATCAATAATGTTTTTGAAACCAACGGCGCCGGAATAGCTTTAATGTTTTCAAAGTTTATGGAAGTTGAAAACAATATTATAAAGAAAAACTGGGGCACCGCAGCCTATGGGTTATTGTTAAAGGAAGTAAACGATGCCAACATTAAAAACAACCTGTTTTTTGAAAATACGGTAGGTATAACTGTAGAGGGGAGCAACCGTTTGCAATACGCAAATAACGATTTTACCAGTAATGGCTACGCAATAAAAGTGAAGGGCGCATGCTACGAAAACCACGTTATTGATAATAATTTTCTTTATAACTCTTTCGATATATCATACAACGGGCGGATAAACAACAATAAATTTAACAACAATTATTGGAGCAATTATACGGGGTACGATTTAGACAAGAACGGCATTGGCGATGTGGCGTATCGTCCGGTAAAACTGTTTTCATATATAGTAAACCGCACTCCGGAAACCATTATTTTAATGCGAAGCTTATTTATAGATATTATAGATTTTTCGGAAAAAGTTTCCCCGGTATTTACACCGGATGATTTAATGGATGAAAATCCAAGAATGAAACAAATAGCTCATGATAGAAATTAGGGATTTATATAAAAAATTCGGTAAGAACGAAGTGCTTAAGGGCATCGACCTCGCTATAAAAGAAGGCGGTATTTTTTCCATTCTCGGGCCTAACGGATCGGGAAAAACCACACTTATTAAAGCTATTTTAGGTATGGTTTTGCCAGATTCGGGTGAAATTTTCATTAATGGAAAGTCGTTGAGAAACAATTTTAAATATCGCGAAAAGATAGATTACCTACCGCAGATTGCAAACTTTCCCGGCAACCTAAAAGTGAATGAACTTATTGCCATGATAAAGGATTTAAGGGCTTCCGAGGCAACTAAAGACGAAGAGCTAATTGAACTTTTTAAGCTGCAACCCTTCCTTAATAAACGATTGGTAAACCTCTCCGGAGGAACAAAACAAAAAGTAAACCTAGTGCTTACTTTTATGTTTGACAGTCCGTTAATAATTCTTGACGAACCTACCAGCGGCCTCGATCCTATTTCGCATTTGCGGCTAAAAAACTTAATTTTTGCCGAAAAGGAAAAAGGGAAAACAATTTTGGTAACCTCGCATATTTTGAGTTTTGTGGAAGAAATTGCCGACGAGATAGTTTTTCTGTTGGAAGGAAAAATTTATTTTAAGGGAAGTATCCCAGAATTAAAAGCGAAAACCGAACAACCCGATTTTGAACACGCTATAGCCTCCATTTTATCTGCTAGTTATGCTTAAAATATTAAAATACAGTTTTTACGATTTAATGCGAAGCCGCTGGAGCTACGTATATTTTCTGTTCTATTTACTGCTTGGCATCGTGTTGTTGTTTCTTAACAACGACCTTTCAAAAGCAGTTATAACGTTAATGAACGTAATCATTATTTTGGTGCCGCTTATTGGGACTATTTTCGGGGTGATGTATTATTACAATTCCCGCGAATTTACCGAACTGCTTTTGGCGCAACCCGTAAAACGAAGCTCCATTTTTTTGGGTCAGTATTTTGGAGTTGCAACCTCTTTATCAATGAGTTTGGTGATAGGCTTGGGAATGCCATTTGTTTTCTACGGAATTTTTAACAGTAACGCCATTTGGGACTTTTCACTATTGCTAGTAACGGGGGCATTTTTAACCTTTATTTTTACCGCTTTGGCCTTTGTAATCGCGCTTTCCAACGAAAACAAAATAAAGGGGTTTGGGTACGCTATCTTACTTTGGTTGTTTATGGCGGTAATCTACGACGGTATCTTTTTAATGTCGTTATTGTATTTTGAAGATTATCCGTTAGATAAATTTTCCCTAATTGCCACGATGCTAAACCCAGTAGATTTATCGCGGGTATTGATACTTTTAAAGCTGGATATTTCGGCACTTTTAGGATATACCGGAGCCGTATTTCAGAAGTTTTTTGGAACAAATTTCGGACTAATTTTATCGTTTGTAATGCTAATTGTTTGGGTGGTTGTGCCTACCTTCTTTATTTGGCGAATTGCAAAACGGAAGGATTTTTAGTAAACCAATAAATTTCTTGTATTTGTTTTTAGGGCCGTGTGTTAAAATGAAATCGTCTAATAATTACGAATTCTTTTTAAGTAGCTCTATTTGCTGTAAAACTGCTTCGGCTTCTGAAACTTTACTGTCACTGAGTTTTCTGTTGGTTGTGGACAGTTTAAAAGATTCTTCCATTAATTTTTTGTACTGAGCATGTAGTTTTTCGGCCTTGGATTTTCTGTTGAATATATTAAACATAATTTTCGTTTGATTTATATTAGTTCGATTGTATCAATTAAAAGTTCAAAGTTTTCATCTTTTTTATTAGCGATCAGAAATGCAATTTGTTCTATATAGTTATGTGAAAAATTTGGAATGTCCAGTTTTCTTCCCCTTAAAGAGGGATACATATTTTTTAAACCTATTTCTATATTTTCCCACGTGTTGGCAGTTGAAAATGTAGCGATATAGGAGTAGTAACTATCTGCATTATCCTTAATTCTAAACTGATAATCTTTACCATCTCCTTTCAACCTAATTCTGATTTTCGAGTATTTTGCGACGTTCAATTTGTTGAATTGATAACGAACCGATGAAAATCCGCCATTATTTGCCACGGATACCTGTCCTTTAAAAACCCCAAAACCATTGGCGTTCAGTTTAATCTCACTTGTTGATTTACCGCCCATTACCGCATCGTCAACAATAATCCAAACTTGAAGATTTGACTCTTTATTAAAATCGAAAATTATTTTAGTGTTCATTCCTTGAAATAGTATTAGAATAAAGATGAAATATTTCATTGTAGCGATATTCTTGTTTAATAAAAACTAAGCAAAGTTAAACAAAAATAGATAACACGATGATTTATTGGGTATTATTTAGCTTTTTTACCAAGGAATAGTTGAATGTGTTTTTAAAAACAACAACATAAAAGACTAAAATGTATTATTTATGATTTTTATCATAAAATGGTGTTTTTAGATAGCTTTTCTTTACCGCATTTTCAATCCTAATATTTTTTTAATGCAGACTACCAGTCCACACAGTTTTCATATTCCCGTAATGGGAATTGCTTTTACCATTGATTCGCCTATAAAAGTTGCTCATTTTGGTATAAATAGTACGCTTTCTATTATTGAAGATAATTTAATAGAGGTAATGCGAAAATACTACTACCAGCAAAATAACGAGCCCTATGTGCCTATTTCAGAAAAGGAACCGGATTCGCGGGCGAGACGCATTACCGATTATTTAAATTTAATGCAGCGAATTGTAACCTCTAAAATGGAGCGGTTAAAACATTCAGCTTTTGAAACTGGTTCTGATATTGTGAAATATTTTGAAATGCTTCCAGATAGTAGTGTGTTGAAGGAAAAATACCATGAGTGGTTTTCGCTTTCTGATAGCACAGAAAAGCAGAATGCCGAAAAATTGCTACGGGAAAGTTTGGTTCCCGGTGCTATTGAGGTTAATATTATGACCAAGGTAGATAAGGACCAACTAGACAAAAACAAAGAACCTATTGAAAACGGATCGGATGCTATTACGGCCTTAAAGGGATACGCAGATTGCAATTTAGGCAATTCGGCCGTTGTGCTGTCGGCGGGAATGAATCCGCGTTTGTACAATTATATGGAAGGCTTTACAGCGTTTGATGCTTATAAATTGGGTGGTTTTTATAAAAAGGTAATTATTAAGGTAAGCGATTACCGTTCGGCATTGATTCAAGGTAAATACTTGGCTAAAAAGGGAATTTGGGTAAGTGAATTTAGAATTGAATCGGGCTTAAATTGTGGCGGTCACGTTTTTGCCACACAGGGTTTGCTTATGGGGCCGATTCTTCAAGAATTTAAGGAAAAGAAGCAAGAATTGCAGGATAGCCTATTTGAACTTTATAACCCCGCAATTAAGGCAAAAGGGAAGCCCTGTTTTGGCAAACCACATCCGATAAGGATTACCGTACAGGGTGGAATTGGAACCAGCGAAGAAGATACATTGCTAAAAAAGTATTACAACGTAGATGGTACTGGGTGGGGAACGCCATTTTTACTGTGTCCTGAAGCTACTACTGTAGATGAGAAAACCTTGGAGCTATTGGCAAAATCTAAAGAAAACGATGTGGTTAGAAGTAAAGCCTCGCCATTGGGAGTTGAATTTAATTATTTAAGGGGCACCACCGCAGAAACGGAACGTTTAAACAGAATTGGAAAGGATAAACCCGGTAGTCCGTGTACAGAAAAGCTATTGGAATCTAATACTGAATTTACAAAAACTCCAATTTGTACAGCTTCTTCCAAGTATCAAAAACTAAAATTAGCGCAGTTAAAGACTTTAAATATCTCAAAACAGGATTATGATAAACAAGTAGAAGACGTGTTAAGTAAAGAATGTCTTTGTATTGGGTTAAGCAACGCGGCACCAGCGCTTTACGAGGTGTCTTTTCTAAAAAAATTAACTGCCGTTACTATTTGTCCGGGGCCAAATATTATAAACTTCTCTAAAACCACCAGCCTCCGCGAGATGACAGATCATATTTACGGTAGAGCGGATATTATGCAAAAGCCCAATCGCGCTGCATTATTTGTCACTGAACTTAGACTATATATTGACTTTCTAAAAAAAGAGATAGAGGGCGTTACTTCGCCTACTGTGCGCGACTATAAATCTTGGGATAAATTTAGCCAGAATCTATTGGATGGCATTGAACACTATCAAAACTTGACGATAAATTATATTTTGGACAATGCTATAAAATTTAAAAGGGATTTAGATTTTGCCAAAGTTGAAATTTTAAAAGTTCGTGATTCTCAGTTGCAGTTGGGATAGTGGGATTAAGTAAATTCGGCTTATTAGAATAATGCGGCTTTGAGTAGCCTAAACTGGTTTGTTTTTTAAAATTATTTTGGCGTGGGATGTTTGCCGTTGCTGTTGATTACTTCTTAAAAAATTGTGAAAATCCACTCCAAATATGACAATGGTCATAAATAATTTTTAGTGAATGTTTTTATTTTGCTATTAAGATATTTTAGTCTTAATATGTAACTTAAAACCAACCAATATGCTATCCAAACAACAAGCGCGGGCATTTTTCCTCGGTGGAACGCTCGTAACATTCCTGATTTTTATTGGTCTTACCATTTACTCCTTTAGCGATGGAAACGACCAGACCAACTATGAAAACATTACCGAACAAGTAGTACGCGGTAAGGTTATCTGGGAGGAGAACAACTGCATGGGTTGCCACACCATTCTCGGCGAAGGTGGCTATTATGCCCCTGAACTTACCAAAGTTGTTGAACGTAGAGGCGAAGGTCTAATAAAAGCAATTCTTATGTCGCCCGTGCCTTGGGAGCCAAACGGTAGAAAAATGGTGGCTTATGGTTTCACGGCCGAAGAGGCCGATGACGTCATCGCATTTTTCAATTGGATTGGCGAAATAGACTTAAATGGTTTTGACCGCATAGTATCGCCTTTAGCGAAAGACAAACAATTACTTAATAACCAATCTGAAAATTAATATTATGAAATATAAATCTCAAAAAGTAGCTTATTGGTTTTTCGCACTTTCAATGCTGTTACTCGTACTTCAAATAACCTATGGTTTTATTATGGGTTTTGCCCGTATCGGGATGGATGGGCTTCACGAATTTATTCCTTTTAATACGGCGCGTGCCGTTCACACCAATCTCTTGGTGGTTTGGTTGCTCTCCGGGTTTATGGGGGCTGCTTACTATATTATTCCTGAAGAGGCCCAGCGCGAACTCGTAAGTGTAAAGTTGGCGTATGTACAGCTTATTTCACTTGCGGCGGTTGGCGTGGCCGCAATTGTGGGCTATCACTTTAACTGGTGGGAAGGCCGTAAATTTTTGGAAATTCCGCGGCAGCTTGACTATTTGGTAGTTTTAAACGTGCTGCTGTTTTTAGCATTAATACTTCTGACACTTTTTAAAGGAAAACGAAAAACTACCACAGCATTAGTGCTCACAATGGGGCTGCTATTTGCGGCATTATTATACATTCCCGGAATGTTGCCGTTTGACAGTCAGGTAACCGACAGCTTTTTTCGCTGGTGGGTAGTTCATCTTTGGGTTGAAGGCGTTTGGGAACTTATTATGGGCGGTATTCTGGCATTCCTATTAATTAAACTTACGGGAGTTGACCGAGAAGTTATTGAAAAATGGCTTTATGTAATCGTCGGCCTAACCTTTCTTTCTGGAGTACTGGGCACCGGCCACCACTACTATTATATTGGTGTAAATAAAATCTGGCTGATCGTTGGTGGAATTTTCTCGGCCTTGGAACCTTTGGCCTTCCTTGCAATGGCACTTTTTGCGGTAAATATGTACCGCAAAGGAGAGAAAAAACACCCTAATAAAATTGCCTTATTCTGGACGTTGGGTGCCGCAATTGTATCGTTTGTGGGCGCAGGACTTTTAGGGTTTGCACACACGCTGCCACAAACAAACCTTTATACACACGGAACCTTGGTAACTGCAATGCACGGACACTTGGCCTTTTGGGGAGCTTATGCAATGATTGTTTTAGCAATTATAAGCTATAGTTTGCCGAATATGACAGGGCGTAAGTATTATGACGGCATACGTGGCCGCGTGGCGTTCTGGACATCAAATATTGGAATGATAGGAATGACGATGGCTTTTGGTGTAGCGGGCGTAGCACAGGTTTATTTGGAACGAAAATTTGGCATGGAATTTATGGCAGTTCAAAAGGAAATTAGCATCCATTTTGTAGTGTTGATTATCTGCGCCAGTTTATTTGCCGTGGGAATTTTAACCTATATCTATGACTTTTACAAACACGGTCGTCCAACAGATGAAGCTTTGGAAAAAGCTGAACACGAATATTTATAATTGATAAAGGGTCTGAATTCGGTTACGCTCTTATACCTAAAAACGCCTGGAAAGTTCAACTTCACGTAAAACACTTAAAGTTTCTTTCCAAAAAGAACCGTTTTTCAGACCTTTTAAATAGCTATTTTAAGAAGAGAAAATTATGTCCACAATAGATACTAATATCATAAGATCAGAAACGAAGGTTTCTTATAGAACCATACCCTTTTACAAACCCATAGATCGCGAAGTTGAAGTTTTTCAGCACGCGTTTAAAAACAAATTGCCCATTTTGCTGAAAGGCCCCACGGGAACTGGAAAAACCAGGTTTGTAGATTTTATGGCGCATCAATTGGAGCAGTCGCTTTTAACGGTTTCCTGTCATGAGGAAACTTCTTCCACAGACCTTATTGGCCGCTATATAATCAAAGGCGCCGAAACTATTTGGGTGGACGGGCCGTTGACCAAAGCGGTAAAAGAAGGTGCAATTCTATATTTAGATGAAATCGCCGAAGCTCGCCCAGACGTTGTGGTTGCGATACATTCACTCACAGATCACAGAAAGGAATTGTATATAGACAAACTGGGCATTACCGTAGAAGCCCATCCGGATTTTATGCTCGTGGCTTCCTTTAATCCAGGATATCAAAAGGGTTTTAAAGAGCTGAAACCTTCTACCCGCCAACGTTTTGTGGCACTTTCGTTTCAATATCCCACTGCAAAGGATGAAACCGAAATTGTGCACACGGAAACTGGTTTGGACAAAGACACCTCCAAAAAATTGGTAAACATTGCCAATAAAATTCGCAATCTAACTGAATTGGGACTTACCGAAACCGTCTCCACCCGTTTGTTGGTAGATGCGGCAATGCTTATAAACAGCGGTCTTCCCAAACGACTTTCCGTAAAAGTGGCAATTGTGGAACCATTGACCGATGATCTTGAAATTACCCAAGCACTAACAGATCTGTGCGATTTGATGATTTAAGAAAAAACCATGTTCGAACCCGATGAGTTTATCTTTGCCAAGGTTGCAAAATTTCTAAAGCGCAGAAAAAAAAGTGCTAAGGAAGCAATTGCGCACACCGTAAAACTTTGTGAAATAAAGCCTCGGCTCACTTTGATGGCACGTGCCGTAACCGGTCATCCCATCGAAATTTTTGAGGCAGAGCAGGAGGGTGGTTATAAAAACAACGCTTTCTTTTTGCCCGAACGATTTTCAGGGTTTGATACTTCGGAAAAAAATCTGGCCTTTTATATTTTTAGGACGCTATATCTTTCAATTCAAAAAAGCTTTCAGCTTAATTATGAATTGGGCGAGGAGCATACCTTGGAAGAGGCGCGGCAAATTTCCGAAGAAAATGCTGAAAAAGTATTAACTGAAATTTTTAATCAATTTCCCGGAACGGAGCAGATTTATAACGAACTGAAACTTCACTTTGAAAAAAACGCTTCGGAAAAAAATCCGCCCGACTATTCCTATATTTATGGGAAATGGATGGCGAATTCGCCTGAAACACCAAAGAAAAAAGTACTTCAGAATATTTCAGAAAAAGTAAAAACCGCCATTGAAGAAGAGATAAATACTATTTTGAAAGCCAATGCGGTAGAAGAAATAAAATCTATTGAAGTTGACAAAAAAGCACAGGAAGATTATGTGCTCACCCACAACTTTGAAAAAGCCGAAACCGCAGAAGAGTGGGAAGGCGGTTGGCGCGATTTTGATGGCGATGACGAGCTGGACGACCACGCAAATGCGCTGGAAGATTTAAATATGAAACAAACCGTGCGGGTAGACGATCCCACGCATTCTATTTATCAGGCCGAGTTTATTGAAAATACAACCATTTCTGAAAGTGCGGAAATAGAAAATGCCAACTACAACATTTTGTATGACGAATGGGATTATTCCAAACGCACTTATAAAACAGATTTTTGCAAGGTTTATCCGCAAACACAAACCGAAACCGATTCTGATTATTATATAAATACTTTAAGGGAACACGCAACAACCTTGATGGGGCTTCGGAAAATGCTTACTTCGGTAAATAATAAATACCAACAGCAACGCAGGCAGTTGCAGGGCGAGGAGTTTGACCTTGATGCGCTCACAGATTTGTATGTGGACGTTCATTCGGGCCACACGCCTTCGGAAAATATCTATCTCTCAAAACGCAAAAAAGAAAAAGACCTTTCTATTTTGATGCTTTTGGACAGCAGCCTTTCCAGCGATGGCTATGCTGCAGACAATCGGGTAATAGATGTGGAAAAACAGGTTTCAATCATTTTTGGGGAAATTTTGGAGGAATTCAACGTAGATTTTTCTATTGCCGGTTTTCATTCCAAAACCCGGAACCACAGCACATATTTAACCTTAAAAAATTTTGATGAGCCGTGGCAGAAGGCAAAGCAAAAAGTTGGCGCCTTGCAACCCAGCGGTTATACGCGAATTGGTACGGCATTGCGACATTCGGGTGCTTTGCTGGATAAACGTGACACAAAAAACAAATGGGTAATTCTTATTTCAGATGGAAAACCCAATGATTACGATAAGTACGAAGGCAAATACGGCATAAATGATGTAAAGCAGGCGCTACGTGAATTGAACCAGCGGAATATAAATTCGTATGCGTTGGCCATTGAAGCGCAGGCAAAATATTATTTGCCGCAGATGTTTGGGCAGAACCATTTTCAGATTTTGACTACACCGGTAGAACTGCTGCAATCGCTTGTAAAATTGTACGATAAAATAAAACACCAAAGTTAATATGAAAACTACGGCAACAATAGATTACAAAAACATATTTTACCCACCAGGCGGCATATTGCTGTGGATTGTTATTTATTTGGAACTGGTAACTTTTGGCATTGCATTGGTTTTTATGGCGATAAATGCAAAAGCCGAACCCGAAATATTTCACGAATCGCGCTTAATGCTCAATACGGCTTATGGCGCAATAAATACCGTATTTTTACTTAGTAGCGGATGGTGCATGGCGCAGTCGGTTCATTTTTTGAAACGTCGAAATTTTAGTAAAAGCAAATTGTTTTTAAAGCTAACCATGCTTGGTGGCGTACTTTTCTTGGTATTGAAAGGAGTGGAATATTACGATAAAGTGGAAGCCGGCCTTACTATCGGCTACAATGCCTTCTTTGGTTATTATTGGATGCTTACGCTATTTCACCTAATTCACGTTGTAGTGGGCATCATTATTTTGCTTGTTTTGGGAAGAACCCTCAGCAAAAAACCCGAAACCCTAAAAGTAGAAGATTATGAATCGGGCGCGGCCTTTTGGCATATGTGCGATTTGATTTGGCTACTTCTTTTTCCAATAATTTATTTATTATTCTAAAAAATGGAACGCACTTTTAACATCACTTGGCTTATTTTAATTGGGCTTACAATTCTGTCTGCAGTTTTTGCGAATCTGGATTTGGCTAATGTTGCATTAATTATTTTGGCTTTGTCTTTTCTAAAATTTATCGGGGTTGCTTTTTTCTTTATGGAACTTAAAAAAGCCAATGCTTTTTGGAAGGTACTTTTGGTGGCGTTCTTGGGATTACTGTTAATTGTAGTTTGGGCGATTTAGCGAATTATAAGATTTTTGTAAGTGAGTATAAAGAAACAATGATTTAACTATAATTTTGACAAGAAAACTTTTCAGTCGTAATGGAAGCGGCATTTTGCAATTAATATTTCACCCTCTTTAAATTTATAAATTAGCCTATGTTCGCTATCAATTCGCCTAGACCAGAAGCCAGCGTATTTGTGTTTTAAAGGTTCAGGTTTTCCAATGCCATCAAAAGGATTTCGAGCGATATCTTTTAGAATTTCATTTATTTTTTTCAACTTCTTTTTGTCGGTTTTTTGCCAATACAGATAATCTTCCCAAGATTCGTCGACAAAAATATACTTCATTTTAATCTTCGATTAGTTCTTTGTTAAAAGTAGATCCGCTATTAAGTTTGTCAATTGCAGAATCTAATCTCCTTTCATTCTTTCGAGAAGACAATTCGTGATTTGTAGCCATTAAGGAATTGTACTCCTGCAAAGACATGATTACTATTCCAGAATCCTTTCCGCGATTAATAATTAAAGTTTCAACGTTCTTTACAACTCGATCTAAGTACGTTTTAATATCCTTTCTAAAGTCCGAAACGGTTGTAATTTGCATAAGGTTATTTTTTAAAATTAGTACAAATTTATGTACAAAATTTGAATTATGCAATTTTCATCAAGACACTATATTATCTTGTTACAACTTGTCCAAGTATTAATTCCCACTCACCTCCCAATCCGCACTCGCGCATCTACCGCGGTGATGGCGCGTTGTGTGCCAATTAATGGGTTGATGTCCATTTCAATAATTTCGGTGGCAGCTTGGACCAATGCCGAGAGCCGCTGGATAATATCTATAAATATTTTTTCATTCGCTCCTTTTTTCCCTCGTGCGCCTTGAATTAATTTGTATCCGCGGAGCGACTGCACCATATTTTCGGCCTCGTTTTTAGAGATGGGGCTTAAGCCCGCAGAAACATCATTGAGCACTTCAATAAAAATTCCGCCCAAACCGCAAAGAATGGTGTGGTTAAATCCGGGTTCCTTCATTACGCCCACAAACAATTCCAGCCCTACTAATTGAGGCTGCACCATTACAGCAGTGGCCGAATCTATCTTCATCAATAAATCGAAAGTTTCGGCGGCTTCACCTTTATTGGCAATATTTAAAACCACGCCTTGGGCATCCGATTTGTGGAGTGGGCCAACCACTTTCATCACTACGGGAAAGTCTGTTGCTTCCATAGCTGCAAGCAATTTTTCTTTTGAATTTTCTACAATTTCATGAACCCGCGGAATTCCTGCTGCATCCAATAAATCTACGGTTTGTTTAGGAGAAAGATAGCCTTCAGTAGCGGTGTTGATGATTTTTCTAATACTTTCAATATCAATTTTTGGGAGAGATATTTTTTGCGATTGCGGCTCGGGTGTATTATAAACTTGTGCCAGAGCTTTTCCCAAAACCACTTCATCTGGAAAATGAATGTGTCCTTTCTTTAAAAAAGATTGAATTTCGCGTTGGGCGTTTACAACGGAAGGTAGAACCGGGAAAATTGGTTTGTTGCAAATTTCTAGTTTTACGCTTAAAACGTTGTACACATTTTCAACATCAAAGAGGCCTGCACTACCAAAAACTACGACCATAGCATCTATAGAATCAAATTTATGTTCGCAATAATCTATAATGATGCCCAACTGCTCGGCGGTTCCGGTTGCCAAAAAGTCTATGGGATTGGCAATTGAAGAACCGGGATAAAGAAACGATTTCAATTTTTCTGCTTCGGGACCTGAAATTTCGGGAACTTTTAATCCGCCTTTTGAAAGCTGATCTGCCAACATTACCGCCGAACCCCCTGCGTGGGTTATAATTGCAATGTTTTTTCCTTTTAACTTTTTATAGTTGAAAATAGCTGCTACGCTCAACAATTGCTCTCTACTGCTGCAATAAACAATGCCCGCTTTGTGAAACAGCGCGCGCACCGTCATATCGCTACTGGCAATTGCTCCGGTGTGCGAAGTTGCGGCGCGACTGCCTTCTGCGGTGCTTCCCGCTTTTATGGCTGCTATTTTTGCCCCTTTTTTTATAAGAGAGGAGGCGTGTTTTAGCAATTTTTGTGGATTGGAAATGGTTTCGAGATACAGCAGTTTTATCAAGGGATCTTTTTCGGCATTAAAATTTTCATCCATATATTCCAAAATATCCTCAACGCCTGTTTGGGCTGCATTTCCAACGGAAAACACATTTGCAAAAGTAACGCCCAAGGCCATTCCCGCTTCCATGATAAAAACCGCCGTTGCGCCCGAGCCCGAGATGAGGTCGCAACCTTTTGGATTGAAAGGTGGCACCGGAGCCGTAAAAACGCCTTTGTAATTTTCGGTAATTACGCCAATGCAGTTTGGGCCAATCAGGCAACCATTAGCCGAATTGACCGTCGAAACTATCTGCTGCTCGCATTGTTTTCCCTGTTCGCCCGCTTCGCCAAAACCTGCGGAAATGATTATAAAAGCCTTCGTATTTTTTTCTTCGGCTAAAATTTTTACCGTTTCGGGACAATATTTTGCCGGAATGGCAAGAATGGCGAGGTCGGTTTGGGGAATTTCCATTACTTCAGAAAAACTTTTTATGCCCTGAACTCTTTCTTCCTTTGGATTCACCGCGTAAAGATTTCCCGCAAACCCTCCAGCAAGAATGTTTTTCAGCATATTGCCACCGGGTTTTTTTGAGTCGTTGGAAGCGCCAATTACAGTGATGCTTTTTGGGTTAAGGAGTTGTTTGTTTACCATACGGAAGAAGTTGAGTTTAAAATTGAAAATATAAGAAAAAACGATGGTTTGCCAAAAGCGAAATTAAAAGATGTTTAAGTCCTAAAAACTGATAAATATCATATTTCAGGCAGGAGGGAAGGGGTATTTTTATGGCCAAATAATTTAAATTGAAATGGTCTCCAATCCAAGGCCTTATATTTTCGTGATGGCGGTTTTACTCGTCGTTTTCAGTATTTATAATTATATAATTTATAATACTGATGGGTACGTGGCCGTAGAAAAATTATCCCCTGTGGCAGTAAAAGGCCAGCAATTGTTCCAGAGTAACCGTTGTTGGTCCTGTCATCAATTGTACGGCTTGGGTGGTTATTTGGGTCCGGATTTAACAAACGTATATTCCGCGGAAGGCAAAGGGGCAAATTACATTAAAGCGTTTTTAAACAGCGGGGTGAAGAGTATGCCGCAATTCCATTTTACCGAAGAAGAGAAGGATGCTTTGGTGGAGTATTTAAAACAGGTGGATGAAACGGGCATTTACCCAAATTACGAAGCCGAGATTGAAGCATCTGGCTGGGTAAAAATAAAGTATAGAAATGAAGAATAAAGTGCCGTTCTATTTTTTGCTGTTTGCCCTAACCGCCCTGTTTTTAGGGATGCTCTTTGGGCTTACGGCTTCGTTCCAGTATTTGTTGCCAGAGTTTTTAAAGGAAACGGTTCCCTTCTCCAAACTGCGACCCTTTCACGTTACTTCTGAAACTTCGTGGATCGTGCTCGCCGCCACGGGCAGTATCTATTTTTTTATCGCTTCGGTTGAGAAGTTTGAGCTCTTTTCGCGCAAATTGCAATCGCTGCATTTCCTACTTTTTCTGTTTACGGGCGTTGCTATTTATTTCTCTTTCGCTTTCGATTATACCGAGGGGCGGGAGTATTTCGCTTTTAAACCTATTTTAATGATTCCGATATTATTAGGTTGGATATTATTTGGAATTAATTATTTTAAGACGCTATACGCCAATATGAAGGGTTGGCCCGTCTATTATTGGATGTGGGGCACGGGCATCGTTTTTATGTGCTACCATTTGATGGAGGCGCATTTTTGGCTGTTCGATTTTTTTAGATTGAATTTTATAAAAGATTTTGCCGTACAGTGGAAATCTACCGGCTCGTTTACCGGTTCGTGGAATATGCTAGTTTATGGCATCTCCATTTATCTGATGTCTAAAATTAAAAAGGATACGGACGTTGCCACGAATAAATTGGCTTTTTTCTTCTACTTTTTGGGGTTGACCAATTTAATGTTTGGATGGGCGCACCACACTTATTTATTGCCAACCCAGCCCTGGATTCGGTATGTAGCTTACGGAATTAGTATGACGGAGTGGATTGTTTTGGCTTCGATTATTTACAATTGGAAACGTTCGGTTTTAAAGGTTGAAAGCGAAAATCACCCTATGGCGTATCGCTTTTTGCTAGCTACCGATTTTTGGATTTTTATAAATATAATCTTAGCGCTTCTGTTCTCCATTCCGGCCATTAATTTCTTTACCCATGGCACGCACGTTACCGTGGCACATTCCATGGGCACTACCATTGGCATTAACACAACGATACTTTTTTCGGCCTTGTTTTTTATTGCGCATTATGTTCGGCCACAGCTAAAAACCGACACCAAATGGGTTAAGCGCGGGTTTGTTGCTTTCAATATTTCGCTGTTTATCTTTTTTGTTTCGTTGATAATTGCTGGGGCTAAACGCAGTTATTGGATGTACGTTTCAAAAGAAGGGTCGTTTGCTGAAATGCAGGATTCGGTCGTGCCGTATTACATTTCATTTTTCATCTTCGGAATAGGGATTTTTGTTTCGCTTTTAATTGTAGCGACGCCTATTTTCAAAGCTTTGCTTCAAAAAATAAAATCATAATGGATTTACATCAAAAAATAACTGAACTGAAAAAGCAGAAAAACGCCGTCATCCTCGCGCACTATTATCAAGTGCCCGAAATTCAGGAAGTGGCAGATTATGTGGGCGATAGCTTGGGACTGTCGCAAAAAGCTGCCGAAACCGATGCCGAAATGATCGTCTTTGCTGGCGTGCATTTTATGGCAGAAACGGCCAAAATTTTGAACCCCGATAAAAAAGTTTTGTTGCCCGATTTAATGGCGGGTTGTTCGTTGGCAGATTCGTGTCCCGCCGACGCTTTTCGCACTTTGGTGAAAGCACATCCAGATCACGAGGTGATAACGTATGTGAATTGTTCTGCGGAAGTAAAAGCCTTGAGCGATATTATTTGCACCTCTTCCAACGCCGAAAAAATAGTGAATTCGGTGCCAAAGGATGTGCCAATTATTTTTGCGCCCGATAAAAATCTGGGAAAATATATTCAGAAAAAAACCGGACGTAAAATGCTGCTTTGGGATGGCGCATGTATTGTACATGAGGCTTTTTCGATGGATAAACTGTTGAAACTTTACAAAGAAAATCCGGGTTCAAAAATTATTGCGCACCCCGAAAGCGAGAGCCATATTTTGGAAACGGCAACTTATGTAGGCTCCACCGCCGGAATGATAGATTATGTGAAAAAACATCCGGCGGAAAAATTTATTGTCGCCACGGAAGCGGGTATTCTTCACAAAATGCAACAGGAAGTGCCTCAGGCCGTACTAATACCTGCTCCCGCTGAAGAAGACAACACCTGCGCTTGCAGCGAATGTGCGTTTATGAAAATGAACACCTTGCAAAAATTGTACGACTGCTTGCTGAATGAAAATCCGCAGATTGAAGTTACCGCAGAAATTCGGAAAAAAGCCATTGTGCCCATTGAGCGCATGTTGGAATTATCAAAATAGTGATGGAAACAAATTTTTTGATTATCGGGTCCGGAGCTGCAGGTTTAACACTTGCGGTAAAACTTGCTGCGAAATTTCCAAAGAAAAAAATAACAGTTGTTACAAAGGCCCACGTATCTGAATCGAATACGAAATACGCCCAAGGCGGGGTGGCAGCGGTATTCGATTTAAAAAAAGATTCTTTTCAAAAACATATTGACGATACGTTACGCGCAGGCGATGGACTTTGCGATGAGGCGGTGGTTGAAATGGTGATTACCGAAGGACCCGAACGGCTTCGCGAACTGATGGAGTGGGGTGCCAAATTTGATACCGATGCCAACGGCCAACTCACTTTGGGCAGGGAGGGCGGTCATTCAAAATTTAGGGTAATTCATCATAAAGATACTACGGGCAATGAGATTGAGCGCACACTTTTGGAACGTAGCAACAAACTGCAGAATATTACGATGCTTCCACATCATTTTGCCATTGATTTAATAACGGAGCATCATTTTTCTGAAGGGAAAAACGAAAATCTTTCGTGTTATGGAGCTTATGTTTTGGACCAGATTTCAGGAAATATTTTTACAATTAAAGCAGATTGCACTACGTTGGCTTCGGGCGGAATGGGGCAAGTTTACGGCCATACCACCAATCCCACTGTTGCAACCGGCGACGGTATTGCAATGGCGTATCGGGCAACAGCGAGAATACAGAATATGGAATTTATCCAGTTTCATCCCACAGCACTTTACGATGGAAAAAATCAATCTTCTTTTTTAATTTCGGAAGCGGTACGGGGGTTTGGAGCTTTTCTTCGTAATAAAAACGGAGAGCGATTTATGTTTAATTACGATGCTCGAGGCGAATTGGCATCGCGCGATATTGTTTCGCGCGCCATCGATTCAGAAATGAAAAATTCTGGCGATGACTGTGTTTACTTGGATTGTACCCATTTGAACATCGACGATTTCAAAAAACACTTTCCGAATATTTATGAAACTTGTTTGCAGCGAAATAAAAATATTGCGAAGGATTGGATTCCGGTAGTGCCAGCATCGCATTATTTGTGCGGCGGGGTGGTTGTGGATGTGGATGGCAGAACTTCTTTACAAAATCTTTTTGCTTGCGGAGAATGTTCGTACACAGGTTTGCACGGCGCTAATAGGCTGGCATCCAACTCGTTGTTAGAGGCATTGGTTTATGCAGATAGAATTTTTAAATACCTCTGTAAACACCAGCCCTGGCAAACGACCAAAGACATTCCGGAATGGAATGATGCAGGGACGGTTTTATTGAAGGATGTTGAAATTCTTCAACAGAAAACGGTCCAATTACAATCCCTAATGCGGCGATTTGCGGGTGTGGTTCGTAATAATAAAGATTTAAAAAAAGCATCCATTCAACTTGAAATGTTGTATTTTGAAGTGGAGGCACTTTACCAAAAACACAAACTAAACACAAGTCTTTCAGAGCTTCGGAATATGGTAAACGTGGCCCATTTAATTATTCAGCAATCATTAATTCGTAAAGAAAACCGCGGTGGATATTTTAATGAAGATTATAATAAAGAATCTGTAGAAAATATAGTAAACGACAAAATATAGTTGATTGAATGACCTCTCGACTGCGCTCGAGGGGATATATTTAAAAAAAATTAAAGTAAAGAAATAAGATGAAAAATTTGATAAAAAGCTCCGTAAACAAAGCAATGGATTATTCCGAATACAACTTGCTTTTCAAGCAATTGGTTGAAGAAGGCAGAACCACTGGCGAACAAACACAAGAGAAAATCGATTACACAAAGCTGAATTTCAGTCGCACAAAGCGTTTGGACAAAACCGCTATTATTTCAGAAGAAAGTATGGAAGTTTTTAAAAATGTTTCAGAAAAACAAACTTGGTTGGTAATCAGCGAACCCTGGTGTGGCGATGCCGCGCAAACGCTTCCGTTTCTAAATAAAATTGCACAACTTTCAGAAAACATCGATTTAAAAATTGTGCTTCGCGATGAAAACCCGGAATTGATGGATGAGTTTTTGACAAATGGTTCGCGCTCCATCCCCGTGGTTATTATGCTCGATGCAGACTTCAACGTAATCAATACTTTTGGTCCACGCTCGAAGGCCGCGACAAAATTGGTTGCTGATTACAAGGAACGTCACGGGAAAATAGACGATGCCTTTAAGGAGATGCTGCAGAATTGGTATAATAATGATAAGGGAATTTCAATAATTAATGATATTTTGGAAACCCTGAATGTAAAAGCGTAAAAAAACAAGACGACGATTTGACCCACGACCGCTTCGCTACAAGACCCACGACAAAAAGAATAATTACTATTACTCGGGTTTCTAACCGTTGTGCTTCCAACAGTCGTAATTTCAACGGTCGTGGCACCAACCGTCGTGGCTCCAACCGTCGTGGCTCAAAAGTTCAATTTCCAAAAAATCTGACCAAAGTCATTTCAGGAACAGTTTAGATTCCCAACTTTTGCACAAAAGTTAAAATTATGCAAATTGTTTCCGCCCAAGAGGCTGTATCTATAGTAAAATCTAATAATCGCGTGTTTTTTCAGGGTGCTGCGATGACTCCAAATTTGTTGATAGACACTCTGTGTGAGCGCTATCAGGAACTGAAAAACGTTGAAATTATCCAAATTCACACCCACGGCCAGGCGTTGTTTACGCAGGCGCCATATACCGATGCTTTTAAACTTTCAAGCTGTTTTGTGGGCGATAATGTTCGGAAAGGTGTGAATACAATTCACGGCGATTATATTCCCGTATTTCTAAGTGAAATCCATTGGCTTTTCAGAAGAAATATCCTTCCATTAGATGTGGCCTTCATTCAAGTTTCTACGCCAGACAAGCACGGCTACTGTTCTTTGGGAGTTTCGGTAGATGTTACCTTGCCTGCAATTCAGACTGCAAAACACGTGGTGGCCCTTATTAATCCCAATGTGCCAAGAACCCACGGCGATGGCATAATTCATATAAGTAGTATAGATTTTGGAGTAGAAATAAATACTCCAATCTACGCTTCTGTTTTAGGGGAACCCTCAGAAATTGAAGCAACAATAGGTAGAAATGTAGCCGCATTGGTTGAAGATGGCGCCACCTTGCAAATGGGCATCGGGAATATTCCAAATGCGGTACTTCATAATTTGGGCAATCACAAAAGATTGGGAATCCATACCGAAATGTTCAGCGACGGAATACTTCCTCTGGTAGAAAAGGGAATTATTACAGGCGAAGACAAGGAAATAAAGACTGGTAAAATAGTAACCTGTTTCGCTATGGGCACCAAAAAATTATACGATTTTATTGATGATAACCCAATAGTTCATTTTAAGGAAGCTGGCTATACAAACGATACTGCAATAATTCGTCGTAATCCAAAAGTTACCGCCATAAACAGTGCCATTGAAATAGATTTAACGGGGCAGGTTTGCGCAGATAGTATAGGAATGTATCAATATTCTGGCGTGGGTGGACAGATGGATTTTATTCGCGGTGCTTCGCTTTCGGAAGGAGGGAAGCCCATTATTGCTATGCCTTCGGTAACCAATAAAGGCATTTCAAAAATCACCCCATTCTTAAAGGAAGGAGCCAGCGTAACAACTACTAGGGCGCACGTACATTACGTAGTTACGGAATACGGGGTTGTAAACTTATATGGAAAAGGATTGGAACAACGGGCCAAAGCATTGATTTCCATAGCGCACCCCGATCATCGTGAGGCTTTGGAGCGGGAAGCTAAAAAACGCTTTCACAATTAATTCTGTTTATTAGAATTATTAAGATTTTAAATTTTGCATTTTTTTAAGATAGTTTAGTCCTTGAATACGAGGGTTATTAGCTATTTTTGGAGAAAATACAAAATATGTTTTCGAAAGCCTGTGAATATGGCATTAGAGCGGTACTATTTATCGCGCAGCAGTCTAAGAAAGATTTGCGTCCTAATATCACTGAAATTGCTAAAGCGGTAAATTCGCCCGAACCATTTACAGCAAAAGTTTGCCAACAGCTAGCTCGGGAGGGTATAATCCTTTCTAAAAAAGGTCCTAATGGCGGTTTTTATCTAGAAAAGGATTCTACCGTTAAGTTGGCCGATATAGTTACAGTTATTGATGGCGATAAAATTTTCACGGGTTGCAGCTTGGGATTACCCGAATGTTCTTCAGAACGTCCTTGTCCGGTTCACGATCAATTTATGGGCGTACGCGATGGTTTAAAACATATGTGTGAAAATACCTTTGTGATGGATTTGGCTTCAAATTTGGAAGAAGGCGAAACTTTCTTAAAGTTATAAGCTTTTCATATAGTACAATCAAACAATATTGCTTTATAATTTATTTCTGATATATTTATCAGAAATAGGAATTTTATATACCTTTGTAAATGATAGAAGTAAGCTATGTTTTCAAAAGCGTGTCAGTACGGAATTAAAGCGTCGGTGTATATAGCCTCGCAGTCGGAGTTGGGCAATCGCGTTAGTTTACGGGAGATAGCCTATAATGTAAATTCACCTGAGGCATTTACAGCAAAAATACTTCACCAACTGGCAAAGCAGAACATTTTAACTTCCTTGAAAGGCCCAACTGGTGGCTTTGAAATACCAAAGGGGAGGGCAGCGCAGATAAAATTATGCAATATTGTATCGGCTATTGATGGTGATTCTATTTATGTAGGATGCGCACTTGGTTTTGACCGGTGTGATGCTCGCCAACCTTGCCCAATGCACAATAAGTTTGTTGATATTAGAGATAATTTAAGAGAAATGCTTGAAAATACGAGTCTTCTGGAATTGGCAAACGGACTGGATGTAGGAATGTCGTTTTTAAAGCGGTAAAAAAATTTAATTCTATTTATGATAAAAATGTCAGAATTATTTTTTTAAGAATTAAAATTTCAAAATACTTTTTTACAACTGTACACCATAAAGGCATTTTACACGAAGGTTTAAACCTGTTTAAGGTTAATACATTGAGATTGCGTATTTTAGTCTGTTTAGAGTAAAAGAAGGAAAAACATTAAAATTTATGACTATGAAAAACGAGCCTGTAAAAATTAGCCAAATAAAACATCTAACGCACGATGTGTTACAAATTGTAACAGAAAAACCGGCGGAAGCCCACTTTAAACCAGGTCAAGCTACCGAAATTTTTATTGATAAACCGGGTTGGCAGAATGAGGGAAGACCGTTTACATTTACTTGTTTGCCAACAGATGGGTATTTGGAATTTGCCATAAAAACTTATCCCGAACACGAGGGAGTTACCAATGAGCTACTCAGTTTAAAAAAGGGCGACAGGTTAATTGTGAATGAAATTTTTGGTGCGATTGAATATAAAGGCGAAGGAATATTTATCGCCGGTGGCGCAGGAGTTACGCCGTTTATTTCCATTTTTCGAGATTTAAATACAAAAAATAAATTAGGCGCGAACAAACTTATTTTTGCAAATAAGACTATGGAAGATATTATCTTGAAAAACGAATTTCAAGAAATGCTTGGTGAGAACTTTATTAATATTCTTTCCAAAGAAAAAACTGAGAAATACGCCAACGGTCAGATTTCGGAAGATTTTATTAAAAAGCACGGTGGCTCATTGAACTCCTATTTTTATCTATGCGGCCCCCCACCAATGATGGATGCCGTTGAAAAACATTTGGCGCACTTAAATGTTCCTACCGACAAAGTAATAAAAGAGGCGTTTTAATATATTCAGCCACAATTTTAAGAATATGATAAAAAAGAGATTGGACTATAATACAACTGATCCCAAGGCCATAAAGGGATTGTTGGAACTCGAAAAATATGTAGCAGATTCAGGACTAGAACGCAGTCTTTATGAACTTGTAAAATTACGTGCTTCACAGATTAATAGTTGTGCATATTGCATAGATATGCATTCCAAAGATGCACGTAAAGCGGGTGAAACCGAACAACGCCTTTATGCACTATCTGCTTGGCGAGAAACTTCGTTTTATTCTGAACGCGAACGTGCTGCTTTGGCTTGGACAGAAGCTCTGACCTTGATTTCTGACAACGATGTTTCCGATTCACTTTATAAAGAAGTTCAGAAGTATTTTAGCGAAAAGGAACATGTAGCGTTAACGATGGCAATTGTTGCAATTAATGGTTGGAACCGCTTGGCTATTAGCTTTCGGAAGGAGCCAGGAAGTTACAATCCTTAAATAGGTTTTCAGATAAATTATCTTAAAAATAGCAACGATGAAAATTCAGAATAAGACAGCTATCGTTACAGGAGCCAGCAGCGGGCTTGGAGCAGCTATTTCAAAAGCGTTGATACAGGAAGGAGTTACGGTTTTTGGAATTGCTAGAAATAGTGATACACTTCAAAAGCTACAAAATAATATAGGAAGCAAATTTGTTCCCGTTACGCTTGATATTACAGATAATACAGCGGTTAAAAAGTGGGTGGCAACTACTTTTTCCGAAGAAAAATCTCCGGATATTTTGGTCAATAATGCCGGTTCGGGTTCCTTTGGAAAAATTGACGAAATGCCGTCTGAGGAATGGTACAAAATGATAAACACCAACCTCAATGGAATGTATTGTATTACTTCTGAAATTGTAAAATTAATGAAAGCCCAAAAAGAGAGTTCCCACATTGTAAACATTGGTTCTATTCTGGGAATTACCACTCGAGCAGAAGGCGCGGCTTATTCTGCTACAAAGTATGGTATAAGTGGGTTTAGTGAGGCACTTTTTAAGGAGTTAAGAGGCGACAACATTAAAGTAACTTGTTTAAACCCCGGTTCTATCAATACACGGTTTTTTAAAAGCTCAGGAATACAGTCGCACGAAAATATGTTACAGGCAGAAGACATTGCTTCTACAATTTTGCATATTCTAGAAACACCCAACAATATGTTGATAAGTGAAATGACGGTAAGACCGCTTAACCCGAAACCACCGGAATAGCGTTATAAAAGTATGATCTATAACTTAAAAAATAAGGCAGCGTATATATGTAATTGTTTCAGAGATGCGCTTGCTTTTAAAACCAAAATAAATGAATTATCGTAAGCGTTTTCTTGCATTTTTTCAGAAAAAGCCCGAACAAGTCAACAAAGTAAACACGGGTAACAAGGACTGTCCGTTTTGTTGGGGCCATCAGGAATATGCCAATGATTCGCGATCCATCACGAAGGACAAACAGATAGATGTAAAGAACCATCGCGATAAACACGTAAAAGTGGGGAAATTTATGGTAGAACACGTTGACGGGTTTAAAAATAAAAAGAGAATTATTGAACGCTGTCCTAAATGTGGCGGCAAACGAATAAAATACGTACAAAATCCTTAAATCTATGGAAAAAACAAAACCAATTAAAAGACACGTTGCCTTACAACCGCTTAGCAGACAACATCATTTTGGGCTATTGTTCAGTTGGAAACTTCGCAAAGGTTTTCATAAAAATATTGAAACAAAACGTTTGCAGCAATATGCAAAATGGTTTTTTAAGCATGAAATAGAGCCTCATTTTAAAGATGAAGAAAAATATCTTTTTCCCATACTCGAGGCCGATAACGAATTAATAGAACGCGCCTTAAAAGAACATAGGCGCCTAAAACGATTGTTTAACAATACTAAAGACCCAGAGCGGTCCCTTCACCAACTGGAAGAGGAGTTGGATGCCCATATACGTTTTGAGGAACGTGTTCTTTTTAATGAAATTCAAAAAGTGGCCACCGAAGCACAACTTAAGAAAATTGAAGAAATACATAGTAATCTTGAGGAGACTCCGGAATATGACGATCCTTTTTGGGAATAAATATTTCTAAAATTACTTTTTGTAAATAATTAATAGCGAAACATTTCGTGATATAATTTAATTTCTGATAAAAATGTCGTTTTATGATTTAAGTCATAATCTGTTTCTTTTTTTCTGTTGAAATTTGCATCATAAATAATATATTAAAACAATAAAAATCATGACAACACTTCAAGAACGCACCGTAGCCGATGTGGTTACCGAAAACATAAAAGCAGCACACGTATTTAAAAAATACGGTATAGATTTTTGCTGTGGCGGTGGGGTAAGTATTACTAGAGCTTGCGAGAAAGCCAAAGTAGATCCTGCAATATTGCTAGCCGAATTAGTAAACCTTAATAATGCTCCGGACCGTGCTTCGGATTACAATAGTTGGAAATTAGATTTTCTTACAGACCATATTATAAACGTACATCATCAATATGTAGAGGAGAACAGTCCGTTATTATTGCAATATGCAAAACGCGTAAATCATGTGCACGGGAGTCATTATACCGAACTTGCCGAAATTGAGGCATTGGTAACTCAAGTGGTTCAGGCAATGGCTGCGCACCAAAAAAAGGAAGAATTAATATTATTTCCTTTTATCAAAAAATTGGTAAAAGCTGAACGCGAAGGCGCTGAGGTTCCGCCAATTCATTTTGGAAGTGTAGAAAATCCTATTTCTATGATGGAAGAAGAGCACGAAGAAGCTGGCGAAATAATGCGCAAAATTGCCGAATTAAGCAATAACTATACGCCTCCACAAGGAGCTTGCAACACATATCGAGCCTTTTTTGCTAAATTGGACGAGTTTGAACAAGATCTTCACCATCACATCCATTTAGAAAACAATATTCTTTTTCCAAAAGCCTTAAAGCTTGAAAAGAAACTAAAAAATTAAAATTTCAAAGATATCCCCAGCCCCAAATCTTGATTTTTATTTAATTGGTTTTTAAGACAGTTCGGACCATTGACAGCTTTGAATGTTTGCAGTCAGTTCCGAACTGTTTTTTTGTAATTTTACGGCTTGATTAATTTAAAAAAACATATTGGCATTGCTCTGGCGTACTTCTTCATTGTAGCGCTAATGGGTATTTTGCTTCGCTTTTATTTTGTAACCTCACTTCCTTTTAATTATAAATTTTTACTTCACGCACATTCGCATACTGCACTTTTAGGATGGATTTATTTGGGATTAACTACCTTAATTTACAGAATATTTTTAGTCGGAGCCCAGAAACATAAACGGTATAAATATATTTTTCTCTTTACAAATATTTGTATTGTTGGAATGATGGTAACCTTTCCCTTTCAAGGGTATGCGCTTTATTCAATTATTTTTTCAACTTTATTTTTATTTGCTTCGTATTGGTTTTCATGGTTTGCCATAAGGCAGGTTCCCGAGCACTTTAAAAAGCGCTTTTCCTGGAAACTTATAAAAACGTCGTTATGGTATTTGGTTTTTTCCAGCATTGGTCCGTGGACCATCGGGGGAGTAATGGCCACCTTAGGACCGGAATCTATTTGGTATAAAACTTCAATCTATTTTTATCTTCACTTTCAGTATAACGGCTGGTTTATTTTAGCGCTGTTGGGAGTGCTATTTTATATTTTTGAAGAAAATGGGGTGCAGTTTAAGCAAGAAAAACTAACCTCGTTTTTTATGCTTATAAACTTTGGCGTGCTTTTTACCCTTTTTTTATCTGTGCTTTGGTTTGTACCCCCAACCGTTTTTTACATTTTAGGATTGATGGGCGCCTTAGCACAACTATTGGCATTTTATGAACTCTATTTGTTGCTAAAGGGCAATTTTAAAATTTTGCAGTTAACTTTTAGTTCTCGTGCATTTTTTCTGTTGAAGCTGGCAGCAACATTGTTTTTTGTAAAACTTTTTATGCAGATTTTTTCCGCATTTCCGTACTATGCTACTTTGGTATATCAACTAAAAGATTTTGTAATTGGTTACCTGCATCTTGTTTTTCTGGGTATTGTTATCCCTACACTTTTGGCATTTTTACAGTACTTTAAGCTTTTAAATATTCCTAAAAGTTTTCTTTGGCTATTTATATTTGGGCTGGCAACTACAGAGGCTTTAATATTTTATAAAGCTCTGGCAGTGTGGTTGGGGCTTCCATTCTTTCGGGATTTTTATATTTATTTGGCGGTTTTAAGTTGCCTTTTTCCTGTTGCAACTGGTATTTTATTTTTTAAACACCTCAAAAGTTTTTATCTTTCAGATTAATCGCAGATGTTAACGTATAGTTGCTAAATCCTGTTTTTTAAATGAACACTGATAATTGTCATTTTAAACAAGTGGGGGTTTTGCAATATTTGCGGCAGGTATAATGAGCAAATTTTAGATTGATGGTAAACTGTTTCCATTGTGGAGATGCGTGTCTAGACGTAACCATAACACATGACGAAAAATCTTTTTGTTGCCATGGCTGCAAAACGGTTTACGATATTCTGCACGATAACGATTTAAGTTACTATTACGATCTTGAAAAAAATCCAGGTATTTCTCCCCAAGAAATCGCGGGAAAATTTGATTTTTTAGACAATGAAGCAATCGTTGAAAAACTATTGGAATTCAATGATGGCAATATGCAAATTGTATCTTTTGTTATTCCGTCTATCCATTGTAGCAGCTGTATTTGGATATTGGAGAACCTAAATAAATTAAGTGCTTCCGTTAAATCTTCGCAGGTTAATTTTCCTGAAAAAACAATTCGAATTTCTTTTTCTTCGGAAGAAAATTCACTTAAAAACTTAGTACTTCTTTTAAGTAGAATTGGATACGAGCCATATATTTCGCTCGATGATAGCAATAAAAAGGAAAAAAACATTGACCGAAGTTTAATTTACAAACTTACCATTGCTGGCTTTGCATTTGGGAACATTATGTTTTTATCGCTTCCCGAATATTTTGAAGGTTCGGAGTTTTGGTTAGACCAGTTTAAACCGTTCTTTCGCTGGTTGATGTTCGCTTTTTCATTACCTGTAGTATTTTACGCTGCGAGCGGATATTTTACTTCGGCATACAAAGGCTTACGATCAAAAATACTCAATATAGATGTGCCAATTGCTTTGGGTGTGGCCGTGCTATTTATTAGAAGCACCATCGATATCGTAATGAATTGGGGCACGGGCTTTTTCGACAGCCTTACGGGCTTGGTGTTCTTTTTATTGCTCGGTAAATTTTTTCAACAGAAAACCTATAGCTATCTCTCTTTTGAACGCGATTACAAATCGTATTTTCCGATTGCCGTTACCCGACTCTTTAAAAATGAGGAAGGAAAAACGATGGAGGAACAAGCCGAAGTTTATACAGTTGAAAAGGGCGACCGATTGCTAATTCGGAATAACGAAATTTTACCCGTAGATGCTATTCTTATAAAGGGAAATGCGCTAATTGACTACAGTTTTGTTACGGGTGAAGCGGAGCCAATTTCCAAACAGAGTGGCGATAAACTATTCGCAGGAGGCAGACAACAAGCAGGAATAGTTGAAGTAGAAGTTTTAAAACCTGTGTCGCAAAGTTATTTAACCCAGCTTTGGAGCAATGATGTTTTTAGTAAAGATAAGGTTGGAGTTTTTGAATCGCTCACCGATAGTATTAGCAAACGCTTTACATTAACGCTGCTTACGATTGCTTTTGTGGCCACTATTTTTTGGATAATTGTAGATCCGTCCAAGGCCTTTAATGTGTTTACCGCGGTACTTATTGTTGCTTGTCCGTGTGCCATTGCCTTGGCAGCTCCTTTTACTTTGGGGAATGTGCTTCGTATCTTTGGAAGAGAAAATCTGTATTTAAAAGAGGCTTCGGTAATAGAGCAAATGGCGAAGTTAGATACCGTAGTTTTTGATAAAACGGGAACGTTAACCACCAATCAAAAAAACCTGATTACCTATGAGGGTGTGGCACTTTCTTCAGCAGAAAAACAATTGTTAACCAATACACTACGGGCCTCGAGCCATCCATTAAGCAGATCGTTGTACAGCATTTTAGATAAAAACGATATTCATACATTAGACGAGTTTGAAGAGGAAGTAGGGAAGGGTATTTCGGCGCGTTTTAACAATAATTCAATTAAAGTTGGTTCGTATGAATTTGTTGGCGCTTACGATGAAACAATTACCGAAGTAAAAAACAAAACTACCGTTCATATTAGTACAAATAAGACGTATAAAGGCTGTTATATTTTTAATAGTGAATACCGAAATGGCGTGGCCGAAGTCTTCAGCAAGCTAAGCCATACTAAGGAAATTATTGTACTTTCGGGGGATAATGAGGGGGAGCGAGAACGTTTGGAGGCTATGTTGCCAAAAGGAGTGAAATTGCATTTTAACCAAAAACCCGATGACAAATTGAACTTTATAAAAATGTTGCAAAAACAGGGAAAAAAAGTGTTGATGATTGGCGATGGTCTCAATGATGCTGGTGCTCTAAAACAGAGCGATGTAGGATTTGTAATTTCAGAAAATACGAATGTGTTTTCGCCTGCCTGCGACGGAATTTTGGAGGCGGCTAAGTTTAATAAAATTGCAGATTATTTAGATTTTTCAAAAAGCGGAGTAAAGGTTATTAAATGGGCGTTTTTACTCTCGTTGTTTTATAATTTAATAGGAATTTCATTTGCGGTTACGGGCAACTTACTGCCAGTGGTTGCAGCAATCCTAATGCCATTGAGTTCTATTAGTATTGTTGTTTTTACAACAGTTGTTACTCAGTATATAGGGAAAAAATTAAGAATGAATATAAATAACAAATAGTGACGAATATCATACTTTGATGCTATTCACAATAATATTTTTGAATTATAAATTTTAGAAATGACCATCATTTACATGCTTTTGACTATCAGTCTGTTCGTGGCCATTGTGTTTTTTGCGCTGTTTGTTTTTTCAGTTAAAAAGGGACAATATGACGATACCTACACGCCTGCTGTACGAATGCTGTTTGAAGATGAGCTAGTAAAAGAAGGAAAGCAGCCAAAGAACGAAGGTTTAAAAAATAAGCCGTCTGAAAAAAATGAAATAACCAATCCAGATAAATAATTTTATTACCACTATGCAAACAGAACAGTTTTATTACGACAACCAGATTGTCAAAAAATTTATCAATGCTACGATTTTTTGGGGCCTCATTGGTATGAGTGTTGGCTTGTTGCTGGCCTTTATGTTTTTGTTCCCAAATATGACAGACGGAATTTCGTGGCTTAGTTTTGGTAGGTTAAGACCTTTACATACCAATGCCGTAATTTTCGCCTTTGTCGGGAACGCGATATTTGCGGGAGTTTATTATTCTTCACAGCGGCTATTAAAGGCCCGAATGTGGAGCGATGCTTTAAGTAACCTAAACTTTTGGGGTTGGCAAGCAATAATTGCTGCTGCCGCAATTACGCTACCGTTGGGTTATACCACCTCAAAGGAATATGCCGAATTGGAATGGCCAATTGATGTTGCCATTGCCGTTATTTGGGTAGCATTTGGTATAAATCTTATAATGACGATGGTAAAAAGACGGCAACGCCACTTATATGTTGCATTATGGTTTTATTTGGGTACTTGGGTAACGGTTGCTGTACTGCATATAGTTAACAGTATGGCAATTCCGGTTACGGCCCTAAAGAGTTATTCTATGTACGCCGGTGTGCAGGATGCCTTGGTACAATGGTGGTACGGGCATAATGCGGTTGCATTTTTCTTGACCACCCCGTTTTTAGGATTGATGTACTATTTTGTACCAAAAGCTGCAAATAGGCCTGTTTATTCGTATCGTCTATCTATTGTGCACTTTTGGTCGTTAATTTTTATCTATATATGGGCAGGTCCCCATCACTTGTTATATACGGCACTTCCAGAATGGGCGCAGAATTTGGGGGTTGCTTTTTCAGTAATGCTTTTAGCGCCTTCGTGGGGAGGTATGATCAACGGACTTTTAACCTTGCGAGGTGCTTGGGATAAAGTACGTGTAGATCCAGTTTTAAAGTTTTTTGTGGTAGCCATTACCGGTTATGGGATGGCAACTTTTGAAGGTCCCATGCTTTCACTTAAAAACGTAAATGCCATTGCCCATTTTAGCGACTGGATTATTGCGCATGTACACGTAGGAGCTCTTGCGTGGAATGGTTTCCTCGCCTTCGGTATGATTTATTGGTTGGTTCCGCGCTTATTTAAAACAAAATTGTATTCTACACAATTGGCAAATGCACATTTCTGGATAGGAACTTTAGGAATTATAATGTATGCCCTACCTATGTATGTTGCAGGCTTTATGCAGGCTTCTATGTGGAATCAATTTAACCCGGATGGAACACTTACCTATGGAAACTTCCTTGAAACGGTAACGCAAATCATGCCTATGTATTGGATGCGTGCCATTGGAGGAAGTTTATATATTGCCGGTGCCTTTGTATTGCTATATAATATAGTAATGACGGCACGTACGGGAAGCAAGGTTACTGATGAGCTAGCTGAAGCGGCACCTCTTGCTCCGGTACCAAAAAGACAAACTTCGGGTGAAGGATACCACACTTGGTTGGAGCGTCGCCCAATTAAATTAACCATTTACGCGACAATAGCAATTTTAATAGGAGGTATGGTACAAATTATACCATCGTTAATGGTAGATGATTATGTACCTGCTATTTCGAGCGTTAAACCGTATACACCTTTAGAATTGGAAGGACGCGATATATACATTCGCGAAGGTTGTGTAAACTGTCACACCCAAATGATTCGTCCGTTTAGAAGTGAAGTAGAACGCTATGGCGACTATTCAAAATCGGGTGAATATGTTTACGATCATCCTTTTTTATGGGGAAGTAAACGTACGGGACCAGATCTGCATCGTGTGGGAGGAAAATATTCCGATAACTGGCATTTAAATCATATGTACGATCCGCAAAGTACTTCTTCGGGATCTATTATGCCTTCGTACAAATGGTTAATTAGTTCCGAATTAGATAAATCTGATACCGAATCTAAAATGCGAGCCTTAGTTAAAATTGGAGTGCCTTATACAGATGAAGAAATTGACAGGGCCCAACAATGGATGGATGAGCAGGGAACAAAAATTGAAAAGAACCTGTATAACGACCCCGATTTTGTAACCACATATGAGGCAGACAAAAAATATGCTGCCGAAAATGGCGAAGAATTTATAGAAATGAAAAACCGCGAAATAGTTGCGGTAATTGCCTACCTACAAAGGTTAGGAACAGATATTAAAGTACAAAATTCCGAAGATGCTTCGGCAAAAAACCAATAGAGATGCTGAAATTTATAAAAGGAAACCTTGAAAATATTGATAATGTTCAGATTTATCCAATGATTTCACTTTTAATATTCTTCTTCTTTTTTGTTGCCCTTTTTTACTGGGTAATTACGGCGAAGAAAGATCATATTACTGAGGTGAGCAATATTCCGTTGGAAGACGATACTAAGTATCAAAATGATGAAATATTATGAAATTCACATTCACAAATAATAAAACCATGAAGGGGGTTCAATTTATTGTTCCGTCTTCTGCAAACCATTCAAATATTATATACAAATGAAAACCACAGCTTCATATTTAAGAGTCATCGGGTTTATGATTCTCGCTTTTTTTCTAATGGAATTTTTAGTCGATTCCGGAAAAGATTTGGCAATTGTAAAATACCCAATTATTTGGGCGGTTTTAGTAGCAGTTCTTTTTATCGCGATTGCTTTTGAAGTAATAGCAGCAGCCCTAGAACGCGTTTTGTTCTCAGGACTTTCTCCAGAGGCAAAAACACGGTTTGTAGCTGCCGAAAATTCACGCGAACAAAAACGCTTTGCCTGGTTTAAACGAAAGTATCACGAAATGCTAGATTCTAAACCAATAGCAAAAGAGCAAGAAATTGTATTGGATCATAATTACGATGGCATTCGCGAGCTGGACAACAATTTGCCACCGTGGTGGACCTATCTTTTTTATGCAACTATTGTTTTTGCAATAGGCTATTTTGTTTACTATCAAATGTTTGATGGACCCACCCAGATTGATGAATACGAAGCAGAAGTTGCACAAGCAGAAATTGCTATTGCCGAGTTTAAGAAAAACAATAAAGACTTAGTAGATGCAGAAACCGTTGAACTGCTAACAGAAGCTTCAGATCTTGCTGCAGGTAAAACAATATATACAGATAATTGTGTAGCTTGCCATAAAGACAGTGGTGGCGGCGGTATTGGCCCAAACCTTACAGACGATTACTGGATTTTGGGCGGGGGCATTAAAAATGTTTTCCATACCATTAGTGAGGGAGGACGCGCCGGAAAAGGTATGATTCCTTGGAAATCTGAATTAAAACCAAACGAAATGGCACAAGTAGCCAGTTATGTTATCTCCTTACACGGAACCAATCCGGCAGATGGCAAAGAGCCTGAAGGCGATTTGTGGACCGGAGAATAATTTGTATCAAACATTTAAAATGTAACGGAAAAATTGGTTTAATAATTTGCGTTACAAAATAAATCTCTAAAGACAATTAATAGTGGATACCCCAGAAAACGAACGTTTCAGAGATAGTATTGGCACAATGACCGAAGAAGGCAAAAGGGCTTGGGTGTACCCCAAGAAACCTTCAGGTAAATTGTATCAATACAGAAAATATGTAAGTTATATTTTACTTGCATTTCTCTTTATTGCGCCATTTGTAAAAATAAACGGCAATCAGTTTTTGCTATTTAATGTCTTGGAGCGACGTTTTAATATTTTTGGCTTTCCTTTTTGGCCGCAAGATTTTTATCTGTTTGTTATAATGATGATCATTGGGGTGGTCTTTATTATTTTCTTTACAGCGGCTTTTGGCCGAATTTTTTGTGGGTGGATCTGCCCCCAAACAATTTTTATGGAAATGGTTTTCCGAAGAATTGAATATTGGATTGATGGTGATAGAGGTGCACAAATACGTTTAGATAAAGCTCCGTGGAATGCCGAGAAAATCAGGAAACGCGTATTAAAATGGTTTATTTTCTTTGTTATTTCGTTTGCCATCGCAAATATTTTTCTCGCTTATTTTATCGGGAGCGACCGGTTAATTCAATATGTTTTTGAAGGGCCGTTAGAGCATGTAAGTACGCTTATTTCACTATTGATTTTTACAGGAGTATTCTATTTTGTCTTTGCCTGGTTTCGCGAGCAAGTATGTATAATTGCTTGTCCGTACGGTAGGTTACAAGGGGTTTTGTTAGACACTAAATCTATTGTGGTGGCTTATGACCATAAACGAGGCGAAAAGGAAGTGGGGCGTGCCAAATTTAAAAAGAATGAAGATCGGGAGGCTTCGGGAAAAGGAGATTGTATAGATTGTTTTCAGTGTGTAAATGTTTGCCCAACGGGAATTGATATTCGCAATGGAACACAATTGGAATGTATAAACTGTACCGCTTGTATTGATGAGTGCGACAGTATTATGGAAGCGGTAAACTTGCCAAAGGGATTAATCCGATATGCGAGCGAAGAGAATATTGAAAAAAAGGCACCATTTAAATTTACGCCACGTCTAAAGGGTTATACGGCAGTATTAGTTATTTTAATTGGTGTTTTATCCGGACTTTTATTTTTAAGAAGTGATGTTGAAGCAAACATTTTGCGTCTTCCCGGACAGTTGTACGAGCACAAAGACGGCAATATTATCAGCAATGTTTTCACCTATAAATTGTTGAATAAAACCACTAAGGATATTGAGGATATTCACTTTAAATTGAAATCGCCTAAGGGTACAATTCAAACTGTAAAACACGGTGCAATTGTGGTGCCAGCGCAAGATTTGGCACAAGGAACCCTATTTATTGAAATAAATAATTCGGCTTTAAGCGGCGATAAAAACCGTGCAGTAATAGAAGTTTACAGCGGGGAGAATTTAATTGAAACCACCAGCGTTACATTTTTAGGCCCACGAAGTTTTAAGTAAAACGTTACTTCTGCCTATTAATGCTGAAATATTATAAATTAAAAGCTCGGGTATTTTATTGCGAATTGAAGAGTGAAGAATAATTAAAAAAGGTAAGTAATGAAGATGAATTGGGGTACGGGATTGGCAATTTGGTTGGCACTTTTTATAGTGTTTATTCTGTATTTTGTTATAAGAATAAGTACCGAAGATAAATACGATTACGATTTGGTAACCGAAGAATACTACCAAAAAGAAATGATTTTCCAACAAGAATTTGACGCAGAAGAGAATGCCAATTCCTTGGAAGGATCTATTACAGGCGAAAAAATTGCCGAAGGATGGATGCTTACATTTCCGAAGAATATAGATTACACAAAAATAAAGGGCACTGTATTTTTATACAGGCCGTCTAATAAAAATTTGGATTTTCAACTTCCGTTGGAATTAACGAGCGAAAAATTATTAATTCCAGATAAACGCCTTCTTGCCGGACGGTGGAATACGATTGTAAAATGGAGCTACGAAGGGGAAGCATATTTGTATAAAAGGAAAATTGTATATTAATACGGCTTTGAGCCGTAACAAGCACAGAAATATAAATTTGGAATTTGAATGTTGTACACCTCACTTATATTTGGATTATTAGGTAGTTTCCATTGTGTGGGAATGTGTGGGCCAATTGCATTTTTATTACCTGTTGATAGAAATAATAATGTAAAAAAAATTGGACAAACATTTCTGTACCATTTTGGCCGAATTTTGGCCTATAGTATTATCGGACTGGCCTTTGGATTGGTTGGTAAAAGTTTAAATTTATTTGGATTTCAGCAGCAGCTTTCAATATTTATTGGAATTTTAATGTTGTTGGTAATTTTTATTCCGCAGAAAACTTTTAATAGATACAACTTTTCTAAACCCGTTTTTAAAATTATTTCAAAAGTAAAGTCCGCTTTAGGGAAGGAACTAAAAAAGAAAACGCCGGATACATTTTTAACCATTGGGCTTTTAAATGGTTTTCTTCCGTGTGGGCTTGTTTATATGGCTGTATTTGGTGCAATTGCTACTGGCGATGCCTTAAGCGGAAGTTTATATATGGCTATATTCGGGATCGGAACAATACCATTAATGACAACTGCCATATATCTTGGAAATTTTTTAAATGCGCAAGTTCGGCAACGCGTACGCCGTGCAATTCCTGTTTTTGTAGTAATAATAGGTTGCCTGTTTATAGTTAGAGGTTTGGGGTTGGGCATCCCGTATATTTCACCAAAACCGATGACCGAGACCGTGGACGCAAATTACGATTGCGAACCCATGATCTTAGAAAATAAATGAAATAATTATTAACCAATTAAAAATTATAATATGACACATTTAATCTTGCCACTTGCCAATTGGGGAATGGGTACCGCTATTATTATTTTCTTTGCCGTATTATGTGTAGGTCTTTCTGCCCTTGTGCTTAGCTTTGTGTTTAGCGGGAAAAAGAAAGATAAAGACGAAGTAACCCCCTCTAAAAATGATAAAATTTAAACTTTTGTGTTATGCGTAACCTTAACTCCATTCCATTAGTAGATTTTACGTCGGGCGTTGTAACAACTATCCTTTCAATAGTTATATGTTTTGTTATAATTATTGCGTTAATTCTATATGTGAAGAATAGTAAAAATCGAAAAAACATGGTTCACAATAAGAAAAAGAAGAACGATGAACCGGGAAATAACAAATAGTTTTGGCGCTATTTTAAATTGAAAAAGTAAAAAGGAGGGAAGCGTGTAAAGCGCTTTTTTCCGGATCGTTATTATGTTTTAACGTACTGTTATTTAGCTAAATCAATAATAGCTTGAACTGTTTCTTTATTATCTACGCCCAATCCTTCTTGTTGATGTGCCAGTTCGCCCGCTTGATTAAAAACACTAATGATGTTTGAATGGGAGAAATCCATTGGCGATATTTTTTTGTAGTTTACGGCCAATACTGCAGCAAATTCGCGAGTATCGTCTTCGGTACCACGCAGAAATAGCCATTTGTCATCTTCCATTTTGTTTTCTAAGGCAAATTCTGTTAGTCGTTCGGGCGTATCGGTTTTTGGATCGATACTTACAAAAACGAACTGGACATCATCAATTTTATCTTCTGGAATTTGTTTTTCAATGTTTCGCATATCGGCAACCAATCTGGGGCAAGCCGCTTGGCAGGAGGTATAAATCATAACCATTGCCAATACTTTTCCTTTTAACTCTTTTAGTTCAATTTCGTTGCCATCCTGGGTAGTCCAGTTAGACGGAAGATTATAGATAGACATATCGGAGATAGCATTATCTGTTGCTTGCTCAGTGGCATTTTCAGCAGTTGCTTCGGTGTCTTTTGCAGTATTATTACACGAAATTGCAACCAATGAGGCTGCAATAAAAATATATTTGAGTTTGTTTATCATTTCAATATTTAATTTTCAATATCCTTTGCACAGCGAAAACCTAAATTTTGGGAACTGTAGCGGGCTTTCATACTACCGCGAAATGCGTAACGCATAAAAGCTGCATAATTCATTAAATCTGAAGCACCAATAGCTGCGCTTCCACAGAAGAGGTTAGCATCTTTATCTACATCTTTTCTAGATTCGCCAGAGATAAGAACCGTGTTGAAATCTTGTGTCCATTCCCATACCAAACCGTGAAGGTCATAAATGCCATAATAATTTTTAAAAGTAGAACCAACGGGTTGGTTAAAGGTTTTTGGAGTTTCGTACCAGTTTAAAATATATTGGTTATAAGCTTTTATTTTACGAGCATCCGGTACATTTTCATTGGCCATTGCGGCATATTCCCATTCATCCATTGTAGGTAAACGTTTGCCTTGACACTCGCAGTAATTTTTTGCTGCAAACCAAGAAACATTGTTTACAGGAGCATCTTTAAGTCCGGTAAAAGTTGTATCGTCTGTCCACTTAGATAAATAGCTTTTGTCTGCAAATAAACTTTTTACGTTACTCTTTTTCCATTTTGGATTTTCCTGTACAAATTTTAAATAATCGGCATTGGTAACAGGATGTACATCCATTAAAAACGGCTCTACTTTTACAGTTTTACCTTCGGCACCGTAAAGTGGTAAATAAACACCGCCTTCAACCATAGCCATTTTATCATTCTGAGCTGATAGCTTACAAAATAATGAAAGGAGTAAGAAGAGGGCGGTGCTATAATATTTCATTTTAATCAATTATTTTATTTGTTTCTAACGGCTTCAACCATCTCTGGAGTTACGTCAGTTTTATTATTGCCCCAACTATTATACACATAGGTTAGAACATTAGCCACGTCTTGGTCACTAAGGGCTTGTGCGGTCATTACACTGTTGTATTTTTTGCCGTTTACAGTAATTTCACCGGATAAACCGTGAAGTACAATATCAATGGCGCGGTCAACATCAGCATTTAAGTAATCTGAGTTTGCCAAAGGAGGGAACGCATTGGGAATACCTTGTCCATTTCCTTGGTGACATGCAACACAAGTGGCCATATACTTGTCCTTACCAAATTTCATTTTTTCTTCAAAACTCAAGGCTTTCACTTCTTCTTTCTCCTTATTTCTGTCAAGGCTTGGCATAGATTGAATTACACTTCCTTCAGGCAGGTAGATTCCATCGTGTATTTCGCCGGCAAACACTTTTTCGTTTTCTTCACCTCCTACTTTTAGCATACCAAGGGCACCCTTGTTAAAAGCTCTAAAAATAGAATGATCTACTAAAATAAATGTTCCAGGTACTTCTACTTTAAACTCTACTATGGCTGCACCTCCAGCTGGAATTAGGGTAGTTTGTACATTGTCGTTTACCAAATCACCACCTTCAACATATACTTTGTCAAAAATCTCACCAATTACGTGGAAAGAAGACACCAGATTAGGCCCTCCATTACCCACAAACAGTCGCACTGTTTCGCCTACATTAGCAGTAATAGCATTATCACCAGTCATAGCACCTACGTGGCCGTTAAATACAACGTAATCTGCGTTTTCATCAATTGCCTTCTGCATATCGAAAGCTTGCAGGCCACGTTCACCGTATTTACCTTCCGTATAGAAATCGCCTTGCATGATGTAATATTCTTTATCAACAGGTTCTAGTCCGCCTTCAGGTTCAACTAAAATTAGCCCGTACATTCCGTTTGCAATGTGCATTCCCACAGGGGCTGTTGCACAGTGGTAAACATATAATCCTGGATTAAGCACTTTAAAGGAGAATACTTTTTCGTGCCCTGGAGCTACAAAAGATGATTCTGCTCCACCTCCTGGACCGTTTACTGCGTGAAGGTCAATGTTGTGTGGAAGCTTGTTATCTGGGTGGTTTTTAAGGTGAAACTCAATTTCGTCACCAACACGGGTTCTGATAAAACTTCCCGGAACCGTTCCCCCAAAAGTCCAGTATATGTATTTAACACCGCTGGTCATTTCGCCTTCGCGTTCCTGTATTTCTAAATCGACAATAAGCTTTTTCGCCATACGCTTTCCAACCGGAGTTGGCACGAATGGAGGAGAGGTTAGTTCTGCAATCATTTCCTGATTTACAGGAATATCTACCGCATCCTTGTATTTTTTACTAGACTGATCGTTTACACAGCTCGAGAGCATTGCTATAGCAGCTATGCCAACGAGCATTTTAGTAAAGAAGAATTTTTTAATGTTTGATTTCATAGATTGGAATTTTAAAATTATGCTTGATTTATTTATTGGTTGTTTCTGTATTATTTTTTTGCCAGGTGAATAGATTAGGGTTAATTGTAACCATTACCCATGCCCAGTTGTTTGTGTTGTTATCGTAATTATTTTTTACCATTTCAATTCCATTTGATGTAAAAAATTGTGAATATCCTGCCTGAATATTTGTAAATTCACTCAATTTAAATGAAGTTACTAAATCTATTTCAAAACCCAAATTTTTTGAATCATTATTCTTCAAATCGGCTGCACTGAAAAATTGATGGAATGCAATTTGGAGCTTCGATTTTGTACTTAAGTTATACTTTACATTTCCGTATAAATCTACCAAACCAACAGTATTTAAGTGGTTGCCCACATAAAAATAATCCATATACCCATTAAATTTATGATTTGTACCATAGAGTGGGTTAAACGCCTTATTTTTTCCATTTGCCGGACTTCCGTAATCGTTACCGCTAAGTAATTCGCCTCCTAAACCAACATTTAGGTTTTCGTTGGCCGAATATAAAGCTTCCAAAGATATTAAATAAGCTTCAAGCGAATTATTCAAAACATCTTTCCCAAATTGATAATACAGATTAGAGCTAAAGTTGAAATTGGCGATAGCTGTTTTTAAATGTAATCCTGCCGTTTGGCTGTATCTGGTTTCGCTCTTGGCCGGTTCAATTTCGTCTATAAATTGTAGTCCGTTGTTTAAAAATAGGAAACTGGCATTTAGGTTTTTCCAATCTTTATGAAACCATGCATACTGCAAACTTTTATAGGTGTTTTTGGTGAGAATGTTACCCGTTAATGCTTCGGCATCTTGATTGTAAGCGGCGCCAACATGCAATTTAACTGCAGTTGGTTCGTATTTAAATACTGCGGCATCGTGGCTTCGGCCTTGTTGCGCCCACCCTACGTTTCCTAAAAATCGTTGATCGTCGTAAACAATTTCTTGCCGGCCAATTTTTAATGATAGATCTGAAACCAAGACAAATTCGCCCCAGGCTTGGTGAAGTGAAAATCCATTTTCATCGGCAACGTTTAATTGGGGAACATCGCCCCAAACCCGCACATCCTGTGGACTTAAAAACAAATGAAGTTTTTCCGATTTAAAATCAAAGTTTAATCTTGTTCGCTGCGATACAAAGGCCGCTGGATCCGTATTATCGGGAAAAAGTGTTTTGTATCCGTGTCTGTATTCAAAACGTGGTCTTAGCTCTGCATCTATCGTAAATTGTGAATAAACGGAGGATACTGTACAAAATAGAATTAGCGGAAGCAGGGATTTTAAAACTTTCATTGTTATAATAAATTCTAGTACAAAATTCGAATATTTGAATGTTTCTAAATATGACTATTGTCATTTAACAATCTATTTTATAGGAATTTTTTTTTAGAAATAAATGATCTAAACCGTCATTGAAAACAATTGCGTTTCAGGTTGATTGCGTTGCAGAAGCACATCGAATGCCATACAGACATTACGTACGTAGGGTCGTCCTTTTTCGGTAATTTGAAGTTTTTTGGCACCGATTACTATTAAGCCATCATCTTCCATTTCCTTTAGTTTGGAGAGAACTTCGGGCAATTCTTTAAATTGAAGCGAGGTTTCTTCCCATGACGTTTCTAGTTTGCACATCATATTCAAAATATGCTTGCGGATCAACAAATCTTCTTCATTTAAAATATGTCCGCGATACACGGGAATAATATTTTGTGCCACTAAATCTTGATATTCTTCAACATTTTTTACATTTTGGCCAAAACTGTACCAACTATCGCCAATAGCCGATACGCCAAGTCCGAGCATAAATTGCGTTTTGCTATCTGTGTAACCCATAAAGTTTCGGTGTAACTTTTTTTCTTCCACAGCTTTATATAAGCTATCGGATTTTAGGGCGAAATGATCCATACCAATTTCTACATAACCTGCTTCTTCCAGCATTTTTTTGCCAGTTTCGTACATTTCGCGTTTTTCTGCGGCACTGGGCAAATCGGCTTCTTTAAAGCCTCTTTGTCCGTTGCCTTTTATCCACGGAACGTGTGCGTAGCTATAGAAAGCAATACGGTCTGGCATTAATTCCTTGGTTTTTTCAATGGAATAAATAACGTGTTCAATTTTCTGAAAGGGAAGCCCAAAAATAAGATCGTGCCCTACCGAAGTATAGCCAATTTCGCGTGCAGTATTGGTTACGTTTTTCACATTTACAAATGGCTGAAGCCTATGAATGGCTACTTGAACGGTGGGGTTGTAGTCCTGCACCCCGTAACTTACCCGGGTAAAGCCACAGTCATACAATGTTTGTAGATGGTCGCCTTTTGTGTTATTGGGATGCCCTTCAAAACTAAATGAAGGGTTTTCGGCAATGGTAGCATCTCTAAATATTCCTTTTAAAAGCAGCTTTAAATTATCTGCGGAAAAGAAGGTTGGAGTACCCCCGCCGAGATGTAATTCTTTTATAATTGGACGTTCGGTAAATAGTTTTAAATATAGTTGCCATTCGTTTAAGACAGATTCCAAATAGGGTGTTTCTACATTGTGATTTTTGGTAATACGTTTGTTGCAACCGCAAAAAGTACAAAGGCTTTCGCAGAAGGGCAGGTGAATATATAGACTTATGCCTTCTTTGGAGTTGCTCTCCGAAAAACTCCGGATTACCCCTTTTTTCCATTCATTCAGGGAAAAACCTTCGTTATTCCAATAGGGAACCGTTGGATAGCTGGTGTATCTTGGGCCCGCGACATTATATTTTGAAACTAAACTGTTTTGCATCTTTTGTCAATTCTGGGGTCAAAAGTACTTTTGAAGCATTTAATATAAAATGACAAATATCAGTTTAAAAGATTGTCGAGTTCAATAAAAATTCCCGAAAATCATTGAATTAACGGGGCTTATTATGATAGCAAGTCTCTTTTAGAATTATTTTTGAAATTAAATAAGAATGCTGGAATTGAGGTATTCTGAAATTTTAATTTATAGTAAATCCCTATTTTTTACGGAATGATGGATATGGAATAAAATCGGTTTCGTCGCCCTCAATTTTGGGAAAGGATTGGGTTTTCCATTTCTCTTTCGCCTCTTCAATGCGTTCTTTGCTCGAGGAAACGAAGTTCCAATCTATAAATCGTTCCTCGGGAAAAGGTTCACCGCCAAAAATATAAATGGTGTTGTTTTCCTGAATGGTAAATTCGCAAAGTGTGCTATCTTTCGCCACAATAATTGTTTTGGTTCATAAACATTTCCTTCACTTTCAATAGCGCCTTCCAGAATATAAAGGCCCGATTCGCCATAAAGCTCCTCACCGATGTTTAATGTCTGTTTCGATTTGCTTTTTATTTCAATCATAAACAGTTTGCTGAAAACGGGCACCGACGATTTTCTTCCGAAGGCTTAGCCGGCTACGAGTTTAAATTGCAGATCGCCATCTGTCTAATTTGGTATTTCTTTTTCTTCAACATGTGTAAACTGCGGTTCCATTTCCTCGAGGTGTTTAGGCAATGCCACCCAGATCTGCAGTAACGGACGACATTAAAATCATAAGCAGCCACGGGAATGCACTTTTGGTTTTTGCAGCAAGGATATGTTTGTTCATGGTTTAGGTAAAATTTTGAATTTGTAGCTTGTCTTTTTTAGTCATTGAACCAAAAAATAATTAGAGATCCAAAGGCACATCATACGCCATCTCCTTTCTGCAGAAAAGGAATTCGCCGTCGCGCACAGATGCCAATACGGCTACTCTTTTTCTAATGGCTTCGTAAACCGAAGATTCATTCAAAACAAAAAAGTTTACTCTCCTACCAACTTCAAATTCGTAGCGGAACTTCCATTATAAGTATTTCGGAATTTTCAAGCGTTTCAATTTTGAATGAATTGGTATTGCTAATACCGAGACCGTCCCTTCTTTCCAAAATTTGCTCGCCAATTTTTGCCTTTCCCTCAAGAATAAAAACATATACGCCGTTTCCTTCCTTTTTCAGGGAATATTCCTTTGATATTCCGTTTTCAAATTTTGCCAAATGAAACCACGCATCTTGATGTATCCAAACTCCATCATCATCCTTATTGGGTGAAACGATCTGTTGAAAGTCATTCGGTTTGGCATTGGCTGCGGCATTTATTTGTCCGTAGCGTGGCGTAACGTTCATTTTATTTGGAATTACCCAAATCTGCAGAAACTTTACGGGCTTGTCGGGGTCGTTATTGTATTCGGAGTGCATCACTCCGGTGCCGGCGCTCATAACTTGGATGTCGCCAGCCTTTATGATGGTTTCGTTGCCCATATTGTCTTTGTGCTTCAGATCGCCTTCCAAGGGTATGGAAACAATTTCCATGTCTTTATGCGGATGGGTGCCAAACCCCATATTTCCTGAAACCGTATCGTCATTCAGAACGCGTAATACGCCGAAGTTCATACGTTCCGGATTGTAATAATTCGCAAAACTAAAGGTGTGATAGGAATTTAACCAACCGTGATTGGCGTGGCCTCTGCTGTCTGCTTTATGATAAATGGTTTTCATAATTTTCTTTTTTATTGCTTTAGAAATACACGTTATGCCAAAACGTCTGAAAGACTATCATCTCTGTCGAAAGTTTTCTTTGCATATGGGCACAGTGGAATGATCTTTAAATCGTTCGTCCGCGCGTAATCTACGCCTGCCATAACCAGTTGCTTGGCAAGGCCTTTTCCGCCAAACGCTTCCTCTACGCCTGTATGGTCGATAATGAATTTATTCTTTCCCGCCCAGGTGAAAGTCATTTCACCAGCAAAAGCATCGTTTTCATAAATTATAAAGCGTCCTTTCTTTCCGTTGTCTTCCCGTTCTATTTTTGTCATAATTATCTGTGTTTTTGAATTAATGAAAATTTTATATTTGACATTACATTTCCTTGAGATCTGGAACCTTGAATTTTTCAATATCCCAGTTGGCTTTTTTGGCACCCGCGCGGTATGTGGATTCCAAAAACCTGAGTAATTCTTTTCTTGGATTTTCAGTGTTCAATAAATCCTTGTATTTAAGAAGCGCCATGGGGCTGCCATTGTTGTCAATCCATTGTGCCGATGCCGGATTTATGGTTTCTTTTTCCAAACCATCCGGTGCAGGGAATGTATAGGAATAGAATGCCGGTTCGGGTACATTTTCATCGCCTGCCCAAAAACCAAAACTTATACATTCGTGCGAGTATGCATCTTTATCGGAAATTCTCGCATCAGTGGGCATTGGCGGGGCTTCGTTTCCGGAGAATCGCGTTACCACCAAATCTAAAGAGTGCCAATAAAGATGGACCGGACAGGTTTTTCCGTAAAAGCGTCCGCTGAATTCTTTAAAAACATTGCTGATCCACAACATAGTTTTCCATAGTTTGTGGGTGTAATCTTCGTCATAGTGATGGTATTCGGTGATTTCATCAAAAGATTTGTCAATATCCAAATCAAACGGAACATCAACGATAGATACGGGAACATTCACCTTTTGGAGCAATGTCATAAGATTTTGATAAAAAGCAGCAACGGTAAGCGAATTTTGAAGTGGGAAATGTTCCGAATGACCTTCGCTGGTGTTAGCTTCCAGTTGGTGTTTCTTAACATTTATTGTAATATCAAACTGTTCAGTGCCTGATTTATAGGGAATGGGTCCAGTGGTAAACCCAGTGGTTCCAATGTATTCCGTAATGTACCACCAGTGGTTTTTTCGGGGCGTCATCTTTAAACGCACCTTTCCCATAATCTGTAAAAAAATATGCAGGGTCGTTTTCTTTTCTACATTTCCTTTATAATGAAGGCTTGGCAATTGAATTTGATTTTGCATACTGTTTTGGTTTTGGATTGGAACTCGTTTAAAATAGTGGGCTTTGGTCTAATCGTTTCGTGTTATTTAGGAAATTTTCCATCGCGAAAGTTTATATACCCTTCGTAACTTTTAAAGTTAAGGTTTTCAAACCTAAGAACTGATTAAACCAAAGCCTTTTCTATTTTTACTGCTTGATAAATTGAAGATTGGCAATAAGTCTAACTTTATCGCTCACTACGATACTGCCCGCTTCGGTTACCGCGCTCCAATTTAGATTGAATTCCTTTCGATTAATGGTTCCTGTAGCTTCAAAACCAGCTTTGGTCTGCCCGTATGGATCCACGGCTATTCCGTTGAAATCTACATCGAGTGTAATTTCCTTGGTTACGTCTCTTATAGTCATATCGCCGACCATTTTCTCACCGTCAAAGGATTTTGATTCAAAAGTGAGTTTTGGGAATTTTTCGGCATTGAAAAAATCATCCGACTTTAAATGCGTGTCTCTATCCTTATTTTTTGTGCTGATAGAATCAATTTTTGCGCTAAAGCGGAATTTAGCATTTTTAAAGCTGTCATCAGCCGCTTCGATAGAGGCGTCAAAATCGCTAAAACTTCCGGTTACTGTTGAAATCATCATGTGTTTTACCTTGAATTCAATTTCAGAATGTGCGGTGTCTACTGACCAATTTGTTTTGTTTTCCATTTTTTAAGTTTTAATTATTATTTATTTGTATTAATTTTTTTCGCGATAACAAGTAATCTATAGAATACTTGCCAGCGCCCATTACAATAATCGTAATGTAGATTACTGCGTAGAGTAGTGGTAATTCCTGTTTTGCGAACCCATCGTTGCTGTGAATTATAAAGGTTGCAACCCCCATGGTAATTAGTAATGGTAATGCGGCCAAGCGGGTTCCCATTCCGAAGATTAGTAAAATGGAACACGCTACCTCTGCAAAGACCGTAAGCGCAAGCGAAGCAGTGGCTCCTACGCCAAGAGGGTCTAAAAATTGTATTGGCTCACTGCCGAATAAAGTTTGAAATTTCCCCATGCCGTGGGTAAGCATGAAAATACCTGCCGTTAACCGAAGTATAAGAAGCAATATATCCAATTGCTTGGGATACGTACCGGAATTAAAAATGTTCATCATTGTTTGTTTCATAAGGTTTTGTTATGCTATGGATGTTTATTTGATACAAAATTACGGTGTAATATTAACCTGCGCATTGATGTATGATAAGAAGATAAGGTTTTGTAAAACAGGTTGTTAACTGTAAGTTAATATTATTCATTGATTTTCCAAATACTCTCTTTGCAATCAAGTTGGGAATACAGCACAGAAGCTTAAATCTGCTCATCGATAGTCGTACAGTAAGCATTGAGTAGTGCCTCAAAAAAAAAGAGCACTGGTATGGTCAGTGCTGGTATATTTCTTCTTTAAATTATAGTTTGGGAAACTGGCAATATATTAGACGGTCTTATATTACTTGCCATGTATTCAGTAACTACTTATTTATTAATTTGGCTTTTCCGATTAGAAGGTTTAGCCAGATTCCAGTATAGGCAAAACAGATAATTAATCAATTTCGATACAAGAAACTACAAAAGGTCTTTATCCTCTAAGGATTGTTTTAATTGGATTTGATTTTCCCAAAACCTTTTCTTTATTTTATTCATAACTTCCTCATATTCAGGATATTTTTTTAAAGGTTTCATTAAGGGATCCTTTTCTGAAAATAATAGAATCCAATATTGATAATTATTTTTGGAAGCGAATATTTTTAGCTGTGCGAGGGCTAGCTCATATTTTTCTTCGTGTACATACATTGAAGCCAAGCTGGCAGGCTGGTAGATAGATTGATCAATTTTACAATAGTTTGTAAAGGCATTATAAAATTTGGCAGCTTGTTCATCTAACCCCATTTTGTCATAAACAATTCCTATTTTAAGGTTTTCTTGTGGATAAATATCAAGGCCATTTTCTTCTTTAATTTTTACAAACTTTTTATAGTAATAGTAAGCGCTGTCATACTTCTCTTGAAAATAATAAAACTTCCCTACTTCCTGCATAATGTCTAATCGCGTGGTATCTTTTTTCCATTCGTTAACCAATTGGGTTGTAGTTTTATCTATATTTTGATGGTCGGCATATTGAATAAATATTTTTAAAAAAGGAGCATGATAATTCTTCGGATTATAATCTATTGCCAAGTTTATATACTTCATCGCTTCATCTGTAAATCCATTTTGAATAAAAGCATTGCTAAGGTTTAAATAAATGTAGCTTTTATTCACTGAATCGTTAGCGGCAATATCAAGTTGAATCCCTTTCAATGCATATTTCAGATACTTTTCCGTATTAGGAATGGCATTTGCATATAATTCTGAAAGCATTTTAACAACTGATGATGAATTGGGATTATACTCGAGGGCTTTTTCTAAATGAGGTATGGCAAATTGATATTCTTTATTATTTATATAATAAAGTGCCTTAGCTATAAGACTTTCTGCAGATTTTGAATCGTAAAGCAAGGCTTTATCTGCATAATTATTAATTACTTCGGTATATTGCTTTTCGGTTTTATTTAAATCTAAGTAAAAATAGGAAAAAGCCAGTTGTGAATATGCCAGCGCAAATTCAGGGTCATTCTTAATGGCCTTTTCAAATAAAGGAATGGCTTCTTCCAATCCTTCTATAGTCTCTGTTTTATATTGCTCCATACCTTTAAGGTAATAATCGTATGCCAATACATTTTCGGTAGGTTTTTTTTCAATTCGCTCTAATTCAGCTGGTGTAACCTTTGCTTGTATAGCGTCAGCTATTTTTTTGGCCACTGCATTCTGTAATGAAAATACATTTACAACTTTATAGTTATATTGTTCGGCCCAAATTGGGGTGTCTGTTGATACTTCAATTAATTGAATATTCAACAATACTTGGTCGCCAACGCGCTGTCCACTTCCTTCAACTACATAATTCACATTAAGCTCATCAGCTATTTCTGAAATTGTTTTATCGGAATTTCTATATTTTTCTACCGAGGTTCTACTTATCACCCGCAGATCTTCTATCTTTTGTAAGTTATTTAGAGACGACTCCATTAGCCCGTTTACGAAATATAAGTTAGTAGAATCACTACTCAAATTTTTAAACGGCAAAACCGCAATAGATTTTTGAAGGTTTGTATTTTCTTCGTTAGAATTATTGAAATTTTTATAGTAAAACAGAAATGCGACCACAATTATAATTGCGGAAGTTACCCCAACAAGTTGCCAACGGTTTTGTTTGAAAAAACTATTTTGTGGAATATAATTATCTTCTGAAACTTCTTTGTTTTCAATAGCTTTTCTTCTAACTTCCCCTGGCGGATACCCATAGTGTTCACGAAAGCACTTAATGAAATACGAGTTATTTCCGAAGCCTACCTGATAAGAAATCTCAGAAACCATAAGCTCGGTTTGCTCTAATAGTTCCATGCCTTTTTGAAGGCGGATTTGACGAATAAACTGACTTGCACTACCGTCCGTTTGTTTTTTAATTTTTCTCAACAAATTAGAACGGCTCATATTTAACTGTTCAGCTAATTCTGAAACCCCAAATTGCTCATTAGAGAGATTCTCTAAAATAACAGCTTCAGCTTGTTCAATGAATTTTCCTTGAAATGAATTGCTAGACATGGCAGTTTTACTGTTACGAAAGTAGAGAAATTAATTCAATAAGTCTTTGGGTTTATAGGGTGAAATTCATGTGTAAACTGGTGGGCTTGCGTCATAAATAATACTACTGCGTCATAATTTATACTTCTTCAGCAAACTTGACATATATCGCAACATAATGATTTATAGTCAACTAACTGCTTGTTGCATCTTTGTGGCAACAAAAATCAAATTATAAATCATTAAAAACTTTAATCATGAAATCTTTAGAAATCAAAACTTTTAAAACGACATTCCCTCTTTTACTTCTCATTCTATTATTTACAAGTGCATGTGCTCAAACTGACAAAAAAACAACTACATCTATTAATACTGAAGTAAAAGAAAAAGGCACCAAACCAAGTATGGATATTAATACTGCCGTAATATCCGGAAATCTTGAAGCGGTAAAACAGCATATTGAAGCAGGGACGGATATCAATCAAAAAGAGCCGATGAGCGGTTCGACCCCATTAATGTCTGCAGCTACATTTGATAAACCTGAAATAGCAAAAGCGCTTATTGACGCCCAAGCAGATTTGTCCATAAAAAACAATGACGGCGCAACCGCTTTACATTCTGCCGCGTTCTTTGGCCGTATAGAAATTGTACAAATGCTCCTTGATGCCAAAGCGGATAAAACCATAAAAAATAACTATGGGGCAACACCTCGGGAATCAGTATTAGGAAATTTTGCGGAGATGCAGCCTGTTTACGAAATGATCATACAGCAATTAAAACCAATGGGCTTTAAACTTGACCTGAACGAACTTAAAAAAGCACGTCCTGTAGTTGCAATGATGCTAGAGTAATTAATAAAACACTGCTAAAATGACAACAGATAGAAGATATGATATAGATTGGTTACGGGTAATTGCCATAGGATTATTGCTTATTTATCATATAGCCATTGTATTCCAACCCTGGGCTTTGTTTATAGGCTTTATTAAAAGTGACAATTCGGTAGAGAGCTTGTGGACTCCTATGACGATGCTGAATGTTTGGCGAATTCCACTCTTGTTTTATGTTTCTGGAATGGGCGTGTATTTTGCAATGAAAAAGAGAAGCTGGAAGAAGCTGATAACAGAAAGAACAAAGCGCATTCTTTTACCTTTTCTATTTGGTTTCGTTGCAATTACGCCCTTACAGATGTTCATTTTTCAAAAATTTTATAATATGCCTTTAAGTTATTATCCCGGTAGCAGCCACTTATGGTTTCTGGGAAATATATTTATCTATGTGCTTCTGTTATCCCCTTTGTTTTTCTATTTGAAAAAATATAAAAATGGAAAATTTAGAAAAGCAATTTCAAAAATCATGAGTTACGCTATGGGGCCTGTATCTATCTCAGTCTTTTTTATGTTGGAAGTAGTTTTTGTTAAACCACAATTGTTTGAATTGTATGCCCAAACTTGGCACGGATTCTTTATGGGTTTTCTTGCTTTCATTTTTGGTTTTCTCTTAATGTATAGCGGTAATAGCTTTTGGCAAACGGTTTTAAAATGGAAATGGTTATATATAGGCATAGCGGCTGTTTTATATACCATTAGATTCACTGAGTATGAAGGGATTTCAAATATGTATCTCACAAGTTTAGAATCTAATTGCTGGATATTTGGAATTTTTGGTTTCGGGTTTCAGTATCTAAATAAACCTAGCGCATTGTTGAGCTATTTGAGTCAAGCTGCTTATCCGGTTTATATCATCCATATGTTTGTGTTATATGCGGGTGCATTTATCTTCTTACCATTAAGCCTTCCTCCTATTATAAAATTTTTAGGAATAACACTTTTCACCTTTCTCGCCTGCTTTTATCTATATGAGTTTATACTAAGAAGAGTTAATATAATAAGACCATTTTTTGGATTAAAATGGAAACAAAAAGTAAAGCAAGAATTTGAAGATAAAAGCACCATTAAAAAAGATTTGTTGAACATAAAATCAACAAATACTAATATGTAATAATACTTTTCAATCCTGCATACCTCTTAAATGATGGCTCCATGGATTTTGAAGCAAAATCAACATTCATCCAACAAGAATTTATTCCTTTAATTAACTTTTGAATCTATGACAACTATTATAAAAAGTGAATCTCCATACGTAAAAAGCATAGTTATTCTTGCAATTATTGCCTTAATCATGCTAATGCCTATGGAAAATTTGTTTAGAATACTCACTAAGGATGATTTTAAATTAGAGTATATAAATCTCATTTTCAAAATGGGACTGATTTTTCTCATAGGCTATAGCATGATACGAATGCTAAAGACTCAAGCACTTGCAGGGGTGTCAGGACAATTTTCTTGGCGATTTAAATACCTAAATTTAATTCCAGTGTATTTAATCATAATTGCAATTCTCGGTCTTTTAGATCAAAACTTTTCAGCAATAGCATCCGTAAATCTGATGCTATTGCTTATAGGGTGCTTTATGGTAGGCTTTGCAGAAGAATATCTGTTTAGAGGTTTATTGCAATCGCTCTTTTTAAAAAAATATGGTTTACGGAAAAACGGAATCTTTATAAGTATTCTTTTGCCAGCGGTTTTCTTTGGTGCTTTTCACCTCTTAAATCTAACCAAGAACGATACTATTGGGCAAGTACTGGTACAGGTTGTCTTTGCTATGTTCATTGGATTCTTTTTTGGTGTTTTGGTATTAAAAACCAATAAACTTAACGCCGTTGCCATTACGCACGGACTCATCAATTTTTTCTTTTCAATTGCTTTTTTGCCAGGCTTAAAATCTTTACAAGAAGATTTAAATAACCCTGTTTCCATGGCGCCAATAATCTTGACGTTTCCCTTGCTCATTATTGCATTTTTCATGTATAAAAAAATAGATAAAAAAGAGATTGAAAAAAAGATAGCCATGGGAAATTGAGAAGAAACATTCACTCACTATTTATGCCCCCATTATCAATATAGGCTGCAACATTCAAAAAACTATATTCTCTTAAACCCTTAATATTAAACACAAAATAAATGAAATCAAAATTTTGCCTTTTTGTTATAGTAACAACCATATTTATGGGTTGCAAAAACAGTAGCAATACAATAACCAATAATTTTATAAAAACTAATAAAGATCTTTTTATCAAGGAAACTTTGATAGATTCATTGATGAGTGAATCCTATAATAGGGGTGTATTTAATGGTAATATCCTAGTTGCTAAAAACAATAAAATAATATATCAAAATGAATTTGGATACTCTGATGCTTCAAAATCCAAAGCACTAAATCGAAATTCGATATTTAATATTGGGTCTATAGGAAAAGAATTCAACGCAGTTGCTTTGATGATTTTAAAAGAGAAAGGGTTACTTACTTTAGATGATCACATTTCAAAGTTTGAGTTACAGTTACCAGATTGGTCCACTAAGGTCACTATTAGAGATTTACTAAAATATACTAGCGGATTGCCAAAAATAAATTGGAGTAATATTAAAAATGATGAAGATATATATGCTGATTTAAGGAATATTGAACATTTGAATTTCGAACCTGGATCAGATTATCTCTATAGCAATAACAATGTTTTTCTTCAAAGAAGGATTGTAGAAAAAGTATCAGGTATGCGTTTTAATGATTTTATCAAAAAAAATATCCTCATCCCCAGTAATATGTCAGACGCTATTATGGACGCCACTCCAAAGAACCCTCAATTAGTAGCGGCATTTAACAATGATATGGTCAATGATAGACCAATGGACATTGAATTCTCCGGCTGGGTATATCCTAATGCAAATGATATGTACTATTGGTTAAGCAGTTTGCATTCAGGGAAGCTAATTTCGAAAGAATCGTTAATGCTATTATTTGATGCTTACGCTAAAGACAGTGAGTCCGCTTTAGGAAAGGGAATCTTTGAAAATAAAGAATTGCTGGTTCATGAGCATCATGGGTCCTCTTTTAATTACGAATCTTTTATACATTACAATGTAAAGGAGGATTTATCAATTATCTTAATGACAAATAATAAAAATCATAAACTGCATGAAATTGCAGAGTCAATCGAAAATATCTCAAACGGGCGTCGTTTTTCAATTCCTCAAAAATCCATTTATCTAACAATCAGGCAAACATGCTATGACAATATAAATGAAGGTATTGAGCTTTATAAAAGTTTAAAAAAAAATGACCCCAACACATATAATTTTTCAAATGAGAATGAATTAAATCAACTTGGTTATAAGTTAATTGAGAAACATCAAATCGAGAAAGCCATTAAAATTTTCAAATTGTATATTTCAGAATTTCCAAACTTAGCCAATGCATACGATAGTATGGGTGAAGCTTATTATCTTAATGGCAACAACAATCTGGCATTAATCAATTATAAAAAATCGCTAGAATTGAACCCAAACAATACCAACGCAATAGAAATGATCAAAAAAATTCAAAATTAGTAAAATAAAATATCCAGTTGTTATGCACAATTAAAACAAAACAGTATAAACAGACTATGAAAAGATATATTTCAATTATTGTGATAATCCTAACTCTTTGTGTTTCCTGTAAATACAGAACCAACTCAAACTGCACAGAGAACCCTTCGGAGAAAAGACTTGAATCCTATATTGACGCGTGTGATAAAAACGGACTTTCAGCAAGCATATTGGTCGCCAAAGATGGAAAAATACTTTACTCCGGTGGCGTTGGCCAAAGAAACAAAACTGAAAACCTTCCTGTAACGGAAGAAACCATTTTCACAACAGGTTCGTTGACAAAACAGTTTACGGCAACTGCTATTCTAAAATTGCAGGAAGAAGATAAATTATCGGTAAACGATTCTATTTATAAATTTTTTGAAGATGTGCCGAAGGACAAACAAAATATTACGATTCATCAATTACTGACACACACATCAGGAATCGTAGGGAATCTGGGTTACGGAGTGGATTTCGTCCCCATCTCAAAAGAGAAGTTTTTAAGCGAAGTTTACAATGCACCATTAGATTTTGAACCGGGAAAACAATTTAGCTATTCCAACGTCGGCTACAGTATGTTGGCTATGATAATTGAAAAAGTTACGCAAACAGATTACGAAACCTATTTGCAAAAAAATCTTTTTCAAAAAGCGGGCATGAAACATACGGGTTATCTTTCCCCCAAATGGGATACAACACAAATTGCCCACGGCTATAAATGTGGGGAAGATTGGGGAACCCACCTCATAAAATGGCAGGCAGATTCAAACCAAATATCGTGGCATTTAAAAGGAAACGGCGGAATACTTTCCAATCCTTCCGATCTGTATAAATGGTACATGGCTTTAAAGGCAAATAAAATTATTTCAAAAAAATCATTTGAGCAACTCACTTTTCCATACGTAAAAGAAAATGAATCAGGAGATTCACACTATTCATACGGATGGACAATAATGAATAGCGATAGGAATACAAAAATTATAGCGCACAATGGTTCAAATGGTGTTTTCTATGCCGATTTCATACAACTGCCGGAAGAAAACACGGTAATTATATATATGACCAATGAATTAAGATACGACACTCAGATTGTTGCGTGGGAAATTGAGCAATTGCTTTTTAAGAAAAACTACACACCTGTTGTACCCAAGATGAAAAGTATAAAACATGCCAATACCGATGTTACAAATAAACAACTTGAAATCATACACCAGTTTGTAGCCCTAATTTTAACCGATGAGGAGCACATTGATGATTTTATCAACGAACATGTCGCTAGTAAAGAAAGAGAACGAAGATTCAAAATGTGGATTAAGGACATGCAGAAAGAGTTTATGGGATATCGATTGAAACATATTTTAGAATATGGTGATATGAGTTACGATATTGTTTTGAAATCGAAAGATGGGAAAGTTGTCGATTTAACCCCTTGCTTTGACCTGCAGTTCAATGAAAGTAATAAAATTGTTGCTTTTGGATGGTAAATTAAAACTGCCCACAATCAATTTATATAAAAAATGTTGTGGATAATGATAAAAGACATAAATAATACAGATACCAATGCAGTATAGAAGAATTGTAATATCAAAATTTGGAAGCCCTGAAGTTCTTCAGGAAATTACCGAAAAAGAATTGCCTAAGCCACAAAAGGGCCAAGTAAGAATTAAAGTATTAACAACAAGCGCATCATTTACGGATACACTTGTTAGACGAGGCATTTATCCAGATGTAAAAGAAAAACCACCATTCTCGCCGGGATATGACTTGGTAGGAATTGTTGATGAACTCGGCGAAGGTGTCAATAATTTAACAGTCGGACAAAAAGTAGCAGATTTGACCATCATTGGTGCCTATACAGAATACATTTGTCTTGATGCAAATTCGGTCGTTCCAGTACCAAACGACTTGGATAATGGAGAAGTGGTCAGTTTAATACTCACCTATCTAACCGCTTATCAAATGCTTCATCACTTTGCTAAAGTAAAAGACGGGCAAACTATTTTAATTCACGCTTGTGCAGGAGCAGTCGGTACTGCAATGATTCAATTGGGCAAACTTATGGATTTGAAAATGTATGGAACTGCCTCAAAAAATAAGCACGATTTTGTAAAAAGGATGGGGGCAATTCCGATTGATTACAAACAACAAGATTTTGTAAAAGTGATGAAAGAAAAAGAAGCTAACGGAATTGATGCTGTTTTTGACCCTATGGGCGGCGATTACTTTTCTCGTTCATTAAGTGTGCTTAAAAAGACAGGTATTTTGGTTGGTTTTGGTTTTCAAAACTCGGCAAGTGGAAACGGTGGCAATGTAATTATAGACTTTATGAAAATTCATTTATGGAATTTACTTCCTAGCAAACCTTCAGCTAAATTTTACGTTATAACTTCAATACGAAAGAAACACCCCAAATGGTTTCGTGAAGATTTAAATAAATTATTCAAACTGTTATCGGAAAGAAAAATCAAACCGGAAATTGGTAAAATCATGAGATTAAATGAAGCATCCGAAGCTCACAAGTTGGTTGAAAAAGCTATGGTTAAAGGAAAAATAATATTAAAGGTAACTGAATGATAAGCTAATTTACTACGGCTAACATCCTAAAAATATTTAGGGCTAAGAGCCGAATCCTAATTTGGAAGTGATTTGCTTAGTTTGCCCCATAGGCAGTTTGACAGTGTAAAGAATAGGCAGTTTAAAAAATGGAAAATGTAAATTTGGCTAAGAATCAAGATTATAAGTAATTGAATTTTAACATCTTACTATTCTTAAAAATCTCTGAAAAAAGTTAACTTAAAAATTTTCATATAGGATTAGTTTCTAAAATCAATAAACTAATGAAAAATTATAAAGCAAAACAAATGCTGAAACTAGGATTAATTATAGCAAGCATAGCCTCGTTGTGGCTCGTGCCTTGGATAATGGTAAAAGCGTGGATAATGCCGCTGCCAAGCACAGTTCAAGAACAGGTAGATGAAGCGCTTGATTATAACTTTTCGGGAATAGTTGTATATATAGACCCGGCCGGAAAACCACCGCAGTATTTTGCTTCCGGGTGGCACAACCGAGAAGATTCCATTCCTGCCAATCCTCATGCCCTTTTTAAACTGGGCAGCATCAGTAAACTCTATGATGCAGTGGCGGTAACCAAATTGGTGCACGAAGGACGGCTTTCACTAGACAAAACACTTGCTGAATATCTACCGGAGCTGGTAGGTAGAATTGAAAACGCAAATAGGATAACCCTGCGAATGCTCGTACAGCATAGAAGCGGTATCCCTAATTTTACAGACACTCCCAATTTTTGGGAGGCACCCACAGCAACCTATAAAGAAAGCCTTGCATTAATTCTAGACAAGCCGGCTAATTTTGATCCTGGGGAAGACTATGAGTATTGCAATACAAATTATCTATTAATCAATAAAATAATGGATGACGAATTGGGGTATAAAAACTTTCAATACATTCAAGAAAAAATCCTAAAACCCTTAAAACTTAGCAATACGTTTGGTTCATTAGACGAAGTGAATATGGATGCAGTAATGAGCGGCTATCACTTGGGACATCCTTTTGATTTAAAAACAGACGATTACGGAATGGTAGCCACCGCAGCAGATGTGGGAACGTTTATACGGGCTCTAAATGATGGAGCACTGTTTAAGGATGGAGAACAGGAGATATATTCTTCTATTTACAAATATGAACACGCAGGTTGGGTTCCGGGGTACCAAAGTTTTGCAAGTTATGACTCAGATCTGGATGCTGTAATGGTTGCATTCTACAGTACTACCGACCCTAAACTATACTTATGGAATGTATCAGAAATCATCAACAAAAGAATTATTAAAATACTGAAAAGAAAAAACTAGCCAAAAGCTAATCCATTTATCACATTTTTTTAAACCTGATATGTCTAACACCAAAAAAAAGCTGTTATAATAATATGAACCTAAATCAAATTACCATTCCATCGTTGGACTTGACAAAATCAATTTCATTCTATGAAAAATTAGGATTGAAATTAATAGTTAAATCGTTACCACATTATGCAAGGTTTGAATGTCCAAACGGAACATCTACATTTTCAATACATAAAACTGTAAACCTACCAAAAGGAGAGGGGATTTATGTGTATTTCGAATGCGAAGATCTTGAAGAACAAGTTGAAAAATTAAAAAAGATGGGAATTAAATTTGACCAAAAACCAACGCTTCAAAAATGGTTATGGAAAGAAGCAAGACTCAAAGATGTTGATGGAAATCAACTCATATTATTTTATGGCGGTGAAAACCGGCTCAATCCGCCTTGGCGCATTGAAAACAATCGATAATTCCAATGAAGAGTTTTTTTACATCATCGATCATACACCATTTACTTAGCAAAAAGTACTTACAGGAGTAACAAAAGAAGAGCTAATACAACTAGAAAATATTATGAAAACACATAAAATTACTTTAATCTTAATAATTACTTGCACATTTGGTTTTGGACAATCTGAATGTGATACTACAATTGACTATGGAAATAATCCTGCTTCAGGAAAATATGCCCTAGTTAATGGAATCAAAATGTATTATGAAACTTACGGAAATTCAACGAAACAACCTTTATTAATAATCCACGGAAACGGAGGTTCTATTAAAAGTGGTCGATGCCAAATAGAATATTTTAAAAATGATTATTACGTGATAGTTGCAGATAGTAGGTTTCAAGGGAAATCAGAAAATGGAAAAGAAAAATTGACATATAAATTAATGACTGAAGATTATAATTCTTTTTTAAATTATCTCAAATTAGACTCCCTTTATATTATTGGTCAAAGCGATGGGGGTATTATTGGTTTACAACTAGTAATCAAGTATCCATCGAAAGTCAAAAAACTTGTAGCAATTGCTCCAAATTTGAGATCTGATAATTCAGCAGTTCATCAATGGGATATAGACAATGTTACTAAAGACTTAGAAGAGGCGGAATTAAAGCTAAAACAAGGAGATAACTCAAAAGAAACTATTAGAAATAGAGAATTATTGAATTTAATAGATAAGTTTCCTAATATTAAAACCGAGGAACTTTTGAAAATTAAATCTCCTGTATTAGTCATAGCTGGAGATGAAGACGTTATTAAACTTGAGCATATTCTTGAAATATATCAAAACATTCCGAAAGCACAATTATTTATAATGCCAGGTGCAACACATTTTATGATACGAAGTGAACACAAACTTCTGAATCAAATGGCTAACAGATTTTTGAGCAACCCATTTAAAAGACCAACTACAAAAGAAATATTATCAAAGAACAAATAAAACGACTGCCAAAATAATTGAAAAATTACTTTGGGAAAATTTAATATCCATAAAAAAATATAAAATGACGGTTTTAATAGTGGGTGCCAGTGGCGCAACAGGAAGTAAATTAGTAGAACAACTCTTAGAGAGAAAGCAAAATGTAAGAGTGATTGTTAGATCACCGGAAAAACTACCTGAATCTTGGAAAGAAAATAAAAATTTACAAATTATTTCCGCAAGTGTCCTAGATCTTAGTGACAAGGAACTAAGTGAATACATTCATGGTTGTGATGCCGTTGCCTCTTGTCTTGGCCATAATTTAACGTGGAAAGGCATCTATGGACAACCGAGAAAATTGGTTACAGATGCTACAAGCAGATTATGTGATGCTATTACAACGAACAAGCCAAAACAGCCCATTAAATATGTTTTAATGAACACTACGGGAAACCGTAATCGCGATTTAAATGAACCGATTTCATTTGCGCAAAAATGTGTTATTGGACTTCTTCGTCTAATCTTACCGCCACATGTAGATAATGAAAAAGCGGCCGATTATTTACGAACTACTATTGGTCAGAACAATCAATTCATAGAATGGGCTGCTGTTAGACCAGATGGATTAATAAATGAGTACGAAGTAACCGAATACGAAATATATCCTTCGCCAATCAGAAGTGCTATTTTTAATGCAGGTAAAGTCAGCCGTATTAATGTCGGACACTTTATGGCTAATTTAATCTGTGATACTGATTTATGGAATAAATGGAAAGGACAAATGCCTGTAATTTATAGTAGATCGTCCTTAGATTAACACTAATTACAACCTCTATTTTCGTTTAAAGTGTACATCCCCACAAACTATTTTATCAATTAGTTCATTAAATAATAGATTTTATAAAAATGAAAAAAATAGTTCTCATCTTTATTTTATTATTTGGGTTGTCGTGTATGAACAAGAATAAAGCAGAAAAAACGATAAAACTGATTCAACAACAGGAAAATTTTATAGCCCTTTTAGATATGGTTTGGCAGACAGAACAAACTCCAATTAGGTTAAGGGATTCTTTAATGAGAATTTATGGTACAGAATCAAAACAATACAATAAGCAGCAAAAAATCTATGAGATAAATCACATTGCTAATGAAAAAATAGTAACAACCATTCTAGATAAATATGGATGGCCATCAATAGAAATGATAGGAGAACATGGAAATTGGACAATTTGTAATGTTATACAACATTCAGATAATGATGTTCGAATAAAGTATCTTCCAATGATGAGACAAGCTGTAAAAGAGAATAAATTGGAACCTCGATATTTAGTACGAGCAGTAGATAGAATTGCAACTGAAGCGGGAAACTTACAAGTTTATGGGGGACAGATGAAATACGATCCTGAAAATAAGAGTTTTAATGTTGGGCCAGTTTATGACCCCGCAAATATTGATAAAAGAAGGGCTGAAATAGGTCTTGGCCCAATCGCTGAATTTCTTAAAAACAGATTTGATTTTGAATGGAATCTCAAAGAACAAATTAAAAGAACAGCGGAATTTGAAATGGAAAAAGCTGAAATTATAAAGATGGAGGAATAGTTATAATCGAATTGAATGCTTCTGTGTCTACAAGTAAATTATGTGATGCATAATAGCAAACAATCCAAAACAGCCTGTTAAAAATTTTCTAATGAACATTATAGGAAATTGTAATCGCAGTTTAAAGAACAGATTTCATTTTCGCAAAAATGTGTTGTTGATCTTCTTCGATTAATACTGCCTCTTCATGTAAACAATAAAAAAGCTGCAGATTATTTAAGAATTAAAAGCGGAGAGAACAATCCATCCATAGAATCAACTTTAGGGTTTATTTTAACTTTTATAAATTTGCTGGAAAGTATAATAATTTGATTAACCAAAAATCCATAGCAGTACTTCCATTCGTCAATATGAGCAACAATATTGAAAACGAATATTTCTGTGATGGATTAACTGAAGAAATTATTAACGCTTTAGCAAAAATAAAGGAGCTCTCAGTAACCTCTCGTACCTCGTCGTTTTATTTTAAAAACAAAACAGTAACCGCTAAAGAAGTAAGAGAGAATTTAAAAGTGGCTACTTTTATTGAAGGCAGTGTAAGAGCATCAAAAAAGAAAATGCGGATTACAGTGCAAATGATTGACACTGTAGATGACTTTCATTTCTGGTCTGAAACTTTTGATAGAGACCCAGAAAACATTTTTGAAATTCAAGATGAAATTAGTCTTTTCATTGCTGAAAAATTACGTGAACATGTAGGTCATATTGAGATAGGAGATAAGCTAGTGGCACCTATTGATGTGCCAGTAGCTATTTATAGAGAATATTTGAAAGGGAGGTATTACATCATGAAGTTGGATTATAAAAATTCTATAAAAGGTATCAATATCTTAAATGAAGTAATACATAAATCACCTGATTTTTCAAGTCCTTATCTAGATATTAATCTAGCATATGTTCAATTGGGAACCATGGGACTTTTACCTGCATTTGAAGCCTACGAAAAGGCCCAGCCTTATTTGTTAAGGGCTTTAGAGCTAGACCCAAACTCATCAAGGTCACAACTGAATTTGGCTTGGATAGAATGCTGGCAAAACTGGAACCTTAAGAAAGCTTATGAACATGCCAATAAAGCTTTAGAAATTCAACAAGCAGACGATATTTACTTAACCATTTCTAATTTTTTGACAGTGGAGGGAAAATTGGGAGCAGCACATAATTATCTTGACAAAGCTTTGCAGTTAGACCCTTATGCCGCAATCAACCATCATTATAAAGGGTTTTTATATTACTTACAGGAAGACTACACCACTGCTATATCGTATTTAAAGAAGGCGTTGGATCTAGACCCAAAGTTACCCTTTCCACCAATTTATATAGGCATTAGTTTATTAATGTCAGGCAAACCAAATGAAGCTTTATCATATTTCGGTTCACTTGAAGGCGTTTCTGTGAAAGACCTCACCAAATTAGGAGGTGAAACTATGTGTTATGCAAAGCTTAATGAAACAGAAAAGTGCAATGAGGGATTAAAGGAATTAGAAACCTATTTAACAACAGCACTTGTAGATAAGGCATTTACATTTTTGATATTGGTTAATGCCTTGTTAGGTAATAGTGAAAAGGTAATTGATTTAGTAGAACAAGCATACCAAAACCGTTTGCCTTTAATTTTATTATTAAATCCGTCTCCAATTCTTAAACCTGTAAAAAATAAAAAAAGGTTTAAAGACATCATGCTAAAAGCCATTCCCGATAACTTAAATTATAAACAGAAGAAAAAGTACAAACAAGCTTTACTGGATTCCACGGAAATCAAAAAATACAGCAAAGAACTAGAACAAATCATGATAGACTATAAACTGTATTTAAACCCAGATCTATCCTTAAAAGATTTAGCTTCTTATTTGGAACTTCCTGCTAATTATGTCTCGCAATTATTAAACCTCGGCTTTCAAAAAAACTTCTCTGAATATATCAACACCTTTCGAGTGGAGGAATTTAAGGAGCGCGTTCTTCTTGAGGAAAGCAAAGAATTAACCATTATGGCTGTAGCTTATGACAGTGGTTTTAATTCCAAAACAGTGTTCAACACCTTTTTTAAAAAAATTGAAGGAATAACACCGAATATGTACCTAAAAAATAACCGTTAGTTCTGATTTTTAAAGTAGAACTACTCTAGTATAGTTTACAATTAATTTTATAACATCAAATTGTTATAGCATTAAATTGGTTGATATATTCTTTGGTAATGGTAAAAAATGCATCATAATTAACAGTGTTGCATCATAATTTATTGCGCTGCATTAAACTTAATGATTCTTGCTTCATACCTGTTTACTGTTGCTTCAAAGTTCAACCCATCTTTGTATCATCAAGTTAAACCAATAATTCTAAAAATTTAAAATAATGAAACAATATATCAAACTATGTTTTGCGTTACTATTGTTTAGCACATGTAAAGGTCAGATAAATTCTGTTACAACAAGTCAACCCACCTTATCAGACTACAACGTAGGTGAAAAATGGGTGTGGAAGTATAAAGGACTAACCACCAATGGCGAAGTAAGATCTGAAGGTACAGATGTCCGAGAAATAATAGAGGTTAATGGTGCTTTACAAATAACAATAGGTAATGATACCATTTCTGTTTCAGAAATTGTAAAACCTGAAGAAAGTAGTACCCCAAAGTACGATTGGCCTCTTCAAGTAGGTAATAAGTGGGTGTATGAAGAAAACTGGACGAGTCAAGATGGTACAACTGGTAAACAGCATCTAAATGCTGAAGTAGTATCTTACAAAGAAGAAACAGTAACTGCAGGATCATTTATGGCGTATACCATTCATTATAATGGTAACATCACAAATTCTAGAGGTTATAATGCGGTTGTAGAAGAAGTTTGGTTGTATGCACCAAAAGTGAAAAACTTCATTAAGCTAACTCAAAAGCAAGATGATTTTGTGTACAATGAAGAACTGGTTGAGTATTCTGATAAGCCATTAAAAAGTAAAATTCAATTAGAAAATCAGATTATCGGGAAAGTAAAGTTCTTTGAAGAGCCAGAAAACTTTAGCACTATAGTAAATAAAATGACTGAATATAAAATACCTGCGCTCTCCCTTGCAATTATTAATGATGGTAAAATAGAATGGACAGACACCTATCAAAACCCAAGTTTTTCAGAACAAAATTTAAATAACTCGAGTATTTTTCAGGCAGCATCTTTATCCAAACCCGTAACTTTTTTTGCTGCATTACGTATGCATACTGCAGGAAAAATTGACTTAGATGAAAATATTGAAAACTATTTAGAAAGTTACCAACTACCACAAGGAAAACAGACGGCTGAAAACCCAGTAACCTTTCGCAATATTTTTTCGCATACGTCGGGTATTACTTCTGGTGGGTATCAAGGCTATGCTAGCCACCATACTTTTCCAACTGATGTTGCTGTTTTAAAAGGTGAGGACGGCGTAAATTCTCCAGCTATTGAAGTAGTCTCAGCACCCAATGAAATGTTAGCGTATTCTGGTGGTGGATATACCTTAGCTGAGGTTGCACTTCAGGATATTTTTAATGACAATTTTTCAAATATTATGAACCAATGGATTCTTCAGCCTATTGGAATGAAAAATTCTCAATTCACGCAACCATTGCACCCATCAGACTCAAGCAAAGTCGCAAAAGGATATACCTCAAATGGTGTTGTTTTAGAAGGTGGTTGGAGAAACCACCCGGAACAAGCCGCAGCCGGACTTTGGAGTAATGCCACTGATATGGCGAATTTTCTAATTGAAATCTATAAGGGTTATCAAGATCAAAGTTCAATTTTTTCAAAGTCAGAAATTCAATCGATACTCAATCAAGAACGCGATGGACATATTTATGGATTAATAGTAGATAAGTCAGAAAAAGGTTTTGCAATTACCCATTATGGGGGTAATGCTGGATATCGAACTGGTATGACCATAGATCTTAACACTGGAAAAGGATTGGTCTATTTGATCAATTCAGATAATGGCGGTGCATTGGGTAATGAATTGTTATTATCTGCTTCACAATTATACCGTTGGAATCATTTTAAGCGTACATCTGCAAAACGGAATCAATTAGATTCAGAAGTATTAAAACAACTTATAGGAAAATACAAATGGAATAGTCAAGTAGAGCTTTCCATAAGTTATGATGATGAAACAAACCTATTTTCATTGCACTTTCCAAATGGTGATACGTATGAGCTTATTTCTATTAAAGATGAAGAATTATGTTTTATCAATCCAAATACTGGTGTTAACGTAAAGTTTTTAAAGTCTAGTAATTATAATTCATTTCTGTTGTACGGACAAACGGCAGTTAAGTTTCAGTAAATTTTATTGACCATCTAACAGACAGTTCTAAATAATTCTCATAAAAATCAATTTTGAAAAAAAGGATTAAATACTTCATAAAAATTGTAGTTGCACTTTTTTTGTTAGCAATTACAATTATTACCACCGCTTACCTGTGGCCAAATTCCAAATTCCAAACACCAGTAGTTTATGAAAGAACTATCATCAAAAATATAAATATTGTAGATGTTGTAACCGGAGAAATTGCCGAGGACCAATTTGTTTTGATAGAACAATCTCAAATTACAAAAATTGATTCCACGAATATCACAACTTCAGAGAATGCCTTAATAATTGATGGTACTGGTAAATTCCTCATTCCTGGATTGTGGGATATGCATACACATTCCAACCAACATTCAGAATGGTTGCATCATCCGCTTTACATTGCGAATGGGGTTACTGGTGTTAGAGACATGTCTGGTCAATTAAATGAAAAAGACAGTTATTGGGTGGGTAGTAAAGAACGTTTGCAATGGAATAAAGATCTAGAAAATAACACAAGAGTCTCACCCAGATATGTGCTGCAAAGCAGCTACCAAATGGATGGTGAAAAGGCAATTCCTGAAGAGTCCCCCAACTTTTTTAAACTGCAAAAGCCATCTCAAGTAGATTCATTGTTGCAATTTTATAAAAAGGAAAACGTAGATTTTATAAAGGTGTATCAACAATCTGGCTGGTCATAAACCGATGTTCTTAAACCTGGTGGAAGCAATTAATTTAGATCAAAAAAGCTTTGAACATGGACGCATATTCATGTACGAGTGTTTTCCGGAAGCGGATAGTTTAAAAAATCCAACAAGTTGGAAAGCCTATTTTTCAAAATCAAAAGCCAAGATAGTAAAACGGTTTGATAGTGTTCAAGCAAAAGATTTGATGATTTTGATGCAGAAAAAAAATACGCACTGGACACCAACTTTACAGACCTTAAAGTTTGAAGCTAATGCACATAAAGAGATGTTCACGAGTAATGAAAATTTAAAGTATATCACTTCCATTAGAAAAAAGTTATGGTGGAAATACGATACAGATTATAACAGAGAAAAAAACCTCGAAAGTGGAGGTTTTAGTATAAGTGAGCAATTTTTTGAAGCTTCAAAAAAACAAGTAGCTATGGCGCATAAATTGGGTGTATCCATTATGGCAGGAACCGATGTTACAGATTCTTTTGTCTTTGCCGGATTTAGTTTACATGATGAGTTATATGAATTAACTAGAAGTGGATTGTCTAACCTTGAAGCACTGCAAAGTGCGACAATTATCCCTGCAAGATTTTCAAATAAAGAGAAGGACTTTGGGACTATAGATTTAGGAAAAAAAGCGGATTTAATAGTATTAAATAAAAATCCATTAAATAACATTCATAACACAAAGGATATATATGGAGTATTTCTAAATGGTACATACTATAATGAAGAAAAAATTATAGAACTCAAAAACTTTACTGAAATAGCTACTAGCAGCTTTCATATGAATGTAAAAGCATTGATAAGTTTGGTGAACAGTCCTTTAATTCGAGTGCAGTTTGCAGATTAATGGATTTCGTTCTGATTCTTAAAGCAGAACTTCCTAGTTCCGAAGGCTACTTAATTTTACCAAAATTATAAGAATATAAACAATGGAAAAAATGGAAACAAAAAAAAGAAGAAAAGGATTAAAATTAGGAACCGGGATTATCCTCGGGTGTATTGTAGGCTACTTAACCTCAAATATGCAATTATGGTTTGTTCTGGGCATTGCCATAGGTGCCGCTTTAGAATATGGGACCAAAAAAAAATAATAAAATGAAATCGTTTATTAAAACACTATTTTTTACACTTATTACGCTTTCTATTTTTAGCGCTACTTCTCAAAACACTAACAAGAAGCTTTTCAACAAAATTGATTCTTATTTGGATGCGAGTGCAAAAAATGGCTTTTCCGGTGTTGTTTTAGTTGCTAAAAAGGGGGAAGTTATTTTGTCTAAAGGCTACGGATGGGCAGATCGAAAAAATAAAATTCCCAACTCACCAGCAACTGTTTTTAATATTGGTTCAGTAACTAAGCAATTTACAGCATCCGCTATTTTAAAATTAGTAGAACAAGGAAAAATGAAAACTTCGGATAAACTGAGTTTATATTTTCCTCAAATTCCTCTTGATAAGACTGATATTACAATTCATCAACTATTGACACATACCTCTGGAATTTCTAATAAAACAGGAGGTTTTAGATACAATGAAGCCAGCAAGGAACAGTTTTTAAAAGAATTTTTTGAATCAGAATTACACTTTAAACCTGGCACAACCTACCAATATGCCAATGCCAACTATATTATGCTCACTGCTATATTAGAATTGGTTTCAGGTCAAACCTATAATGTTTTTCTACAGAAAAATCTATTTGAGCCTGCTCAAATGAAAACTACAGGATATAAAAGCATCAATTTTAATACAGAGCTACTGGCACATGGCTATTACTATAACAGAGACGATGAAAAGTGGACCGATTGGGGAACAACCCAACAGCACCTGCTTTACAATAATAACTATTGGTATAGTATAGGTAAAGGCGACATTCATTCCAGTATTGAAGATTTATACAAATGGCATGTTGCTTTACAAAATAATGTCGTTTTAACATCAAAAACTAGAGAAATCCAAGAAACACCTTATGTAGCCGAGAATGATAAAATGACATCCTATTATGGCTATGGATGGGCCATATCCAAAAGTCATAACGACGCCAAAATAGTTGCTCATAATGGTAGTAACGGATTGTATTTTGCAGATTTTGTGAGATTTGTGGATGATGATGTAGTTGTTATATACATCACAAATGCGTTTTTAGGACCTGAATCAGAAAACGTTGCGAGAGAAATTGGTAAAATGGTTTTTGATACCAATTATAATGCTACACCAATATCCAGAAATATTTATGAATTGATTCATGATTTTATGAAAACCAATCCATCTGCAAATGCAGACAAACTACCAAATTATTTAAATAAAGAACTTAAAGATGAATTTAACGATCCTGCCATTCTAAATAGACTAGGATATAGTAGATTGAAAAAAGAAGACCAACCTGACTGGGCATTAGCATTGTTTAAATTGAATGTAAAATTATTTCCTGAAGATGGTAATTTATGGGACTCATTGGGCGAGGCTTACTTAACATACAACCAAAAAGAAGATGCGATAAAAAGTTATTCAAAAGCCGTTGAGTTAGGTAGTGAAGGCTCAAAGGAAACATTACAAGAATTGTTGAAAGAAGACGAATAATACAGTTAGTTAGAATTTAAGAACAAATAACATATAAAGTTTTGATAGTAAAAAAATTAGAGAATATAGCATTTGATATAATCGCTGATTGCTTTTTAAAATCTTTTGAGAATTACTACGTCAAAATTCCAAGTGACAAAAATTACTATAAAGAGAGGTGGAAAATAGCAAAAGTTGACTATGCGTTTTCTTATGGCATGTGTGATGGTGGTAAGTTAGTTGGGTTTATTATTAATGCAATCGATACACGAAACGGAGAGAAGATAGCATTTAATACGGGTACAGGTGTACTTCCAAAATACAGAGGAAAACAAATTGTTAGGTCAATCTATGATTTTGCTATACCAGATTTAAAAACAAATGGAGTTATAAAATGTGCGTTAGAAGTTATCATTGAAAATAGTAAAGCCATAAAAACGTACCAGAGTATTGGATTTAATATTTGTAAAACATTTAAGTGTTTCAGTGGCGAAATTAAATTACACCTAAATGAAAAAATAGAGTTGAACGAAGTGGATTATAATGCTTTTGATTGGGAAAAAATGCCAAATCAACAATTATATTCTTGGGATTTTAATTTAGAAGTCATTAAAAAAGGAAATTACAAATACTATCAATTAATAAATGACAATTTGGTTGAATCGTATTTTATTATAAACCCCTGTAATGCGTATATAGCACAATTTGAGATTCTAAAAGAAAGTGCTGGGTGCTGGCAACGATTATTCAAAGGAATAAAAGAAGTTTCAAACTCAATAAAAATCATAAATGTTGATACCAGATTAAACCAAAAAATAGATTGCATCAGTTCAATAGGGTTAGCGAATACTGTTAATCAATATGAAATGGAAATGATTATATAAACTAAAGGCTATATAAGCTACGCGTCATACCTCCATAGAATGATACGGTCTTATAAAGATACTTTTCAGTTTAGTTAAGAATCACAAAGTAAATTCAGAATTTATTAAAAAATCAACAAGTCATCTTTCTAAAGCAACAGTTCGGTTATTTAATTTCATAATCGTCCAGCTTTTATAGGAAATTAGAACATCAATTAAAAAAATCATTAATCAAAAAACGAACAATCATGACATCAATCAAAACGAAATCAATCAAAAAACAAATCGTATTAAAAATGGCTTGTGTAGCCTTGGCGTTATCATCTAGTATAGCATACGCACAAAACAAAAATTCAGAAACAACAACACAAAGGGATGGTTTTATCTTAGAATTCGTAGTAGGAGGAGGTATTATAAGTATAGAAGATAGTGCTGGTATGCAAACGTTCGACGAGGCTCAAGGTGCATTTGTTTTTCCAGATTTAAAGTTAGGCTACATGTTAAATGAAAAGCTCGCCATTACAGTCTCTATGCCAGGAATGATATACGAATTTCAGGATAATGACAGGCACTTTGGAGGGTTTATTCCAGGACTTCAATATTGGGTGAAAGATCGCTGGTGGGTTCATGGAGGAATCGGTTTAGCAATAGATTCGCCAGCACTATATGATATTGAGGACCATGTAAACGACGATTGGAACTTTGGTTGCGCGGTTAAGGCAAGTAGTGGGTACGAAATTTATAAGAAGAAAAACTTTGCGCTGAACCTTCAGGCTAATGTCCTTCTTGGTCGTGCGTTTTTAGATGGCGATGCACACAGAGATGCAGTAACCTGTAATATAGGATTTGGCTTTAGCTGGTTATAAGCTATAATAGCAATAATGTATTCCAAAAATCATCATGAAATTAAGTAGCTGAATAGCATCCTATGAATTCTATGTATTTTAGGATGCTATAAGCGAAGAGGTATAAAATTTAAAAATGTATTTCTAAAAAATAGATTTGATTTTGAATGAAATCTTGAACAACAGATAAAAAGATCTGAAGAATTTATTTTAGCAAAACAAAATGATTAGTAATAAAAATCGCATTAGGACTGCAGCGGTTATAGTTGTTCTATTCGTAATAGGCACGCTTCTAAATATTCCTTTTAGTCGAGAATTAAAACGATTAAAAATTGAGGCAGGTGATGCAAATGTAAGGCTATCAGATTCCATATTTAGTGATGTAATACAAACAGGGATTTATGGTCTTATTTTAGGCATAATTATGGTTTTTGTTGGTTTATGGATTTCAAAGAAAGCACAATTGGGTGCACCAGTAATTGAAAGTTTCTTTTCAAATCAAAAGAACAGAACACAAACTCATTTTTTTAAAACGCTATTATTTCCTTTAGCTTATAGTGTAGTCTTAGCATTGGCAATACTTTTGGTTCATAATCTAATTAGAGATTACTTTCCTGTAGCTAGTATTGTTGAAAGACCTTCCAAACCGTTTTATGCTATTGTGTCTTTTTCAGCAGGAATTACTGAAGAAATTATCTTTCGGTTAGGATTAATGTCTCTTATTGTAGTAGTAATTCAGCGTTTCAAAAAAAAAACAAATCCGTCACCAAGCGTGGTTTGGGTGGGCATAATCATTACAGCATTATGTTTTGGCTTAGTGCATTTACCGCTATCAAAAAACTTTGCAAATCTCACTTTGGTAACTGTAAGTTCTACTATGATAGGTAATCTTATCACAGGGTCATTTTTTGGTTGGGTGTATTGGAAACGTGGTTTAATAGTAGCAATAATTGTGCATATTGTTTGGGATTTGGTTTTTCATGTAGTTGGCTCGCCTTATTTGTAGAATAGTGTTCCGATAATGAAATTCGAACCTTTAATAGCTTAATTAACCGCAACTTTGTAGTAAATAATAAAATTATGAAAGTAGCAATTTATACAACATATGGTTCACCCGAAGTTATTCAGATAATTGATGTTGAAATTCCATCACCAAAACCAAATGAGATTTTAGTAAAAATTAAAGCATCATCTGCTACAAGAGCAGATACCATGATGCGCCAGGGAATACCAAAATATGGAAGATTGTTTTTAGGACTTTTCAAACCAAAAAACACAGCTTTAGGCACTGGGTTTTCAGGAGTTGTAGGGGCTATAGGTTCACAAATCACTAAATTTAAAATAGGCGATGAAGTTTTTGGCGAGAAATTGACAGGTAATGGGAGTAATGCGGAATACCTATGTATCAGTGAAAATGAACTTATAGAGAATAAACCAAAGAATATTTCTCATATTGAAGCTGCACCAATTTGCGACGGTTTTTTAACCTCTTATAATTTCTTAAAACAGCATGCAAAAATTAAAGAAGGTCAACATGTTTTAGTTAATGGAGCTTCTGGTAGTTTAGGTTCATCTGCGGTTCAATTAGCGAAAACAATGGGTGCAAAAGTAACGGGAATTTGCAGTTCAAAAAATATTGATTATGTACTGGCACTAGGTGCAGATGAAGTATTGGATTACACAAAGATTAATATTAACGCGCAGCAAACAAAATATGATGTTATCTATGATGCTGTTGGTAAGCTTAATTATTACAACTCTAAAAATAATTTAAATACCAATGGTATTTTCATGACACCTGTATTAAGTATTCAAATATTATGGCAAATGCTATTGCTCCCTAAAAAAGTTAAGTTTGAAGCTACTGGCATAAAATAGACCGAAGACTTAAAACGTTTATTAAAGGATTTAAAAAGCCTCTTTGAACAAGGTCGAATATATACCCATATTTATAAAAAATATGGCCTTTCGGATATAAAATATGCACATCAATACCTTGACACAGGTCGAAAAGTAGGTAATGTAGTTATCATCAATCAATAAATCATCTACCATAAAATGAAAAATAAAAGTTTTGAAAATGCAAAAGAGCAAAGCAAACTATTAGAAAATGATTTGTATAAGAACCCTCAAAAATACCGTGTATTAACTGGAGATAGGCCTACAGGTAATTTGCATCTTGGTCATTATTTTGGATCGATTATAAATCGTATAAAATTGCAAAGTGCAGGTATTGAGACTTATGTTTTAATTGCTGATTATCAGGTGTTGACAGATAGAAACGTTTTTAATGAAATTTCAAAATTTACCTTTGAATTAACTTTGGATTATTTAGCTTGTGGTTTAGACCCTGAAAATTATAAGACACACATTTTTCCTCATAGTCATATTCCTGAATTAAACCAATTAACTATTCCGTTTCTTACATTAGTATCCAGTTCAGAATTAAACAAAAATCCAACTGTTAAGGAAGAAATTATAGCTTCAGGAATGAATACTATTAATGCAGGTATGTATATCTATCCAGTTCACCAAGCTGCAGATATTTTGTTTTGCAAAAGTAATGTTGTTCCTGTAGGCAAAGACCAATTACCACATATAGAATTAACCCGAAAAATTGCAAAACGCTTTAATACGAAATTCAATAGTAATATTTTTCCAGAACCAGTTGCGCTTTTTACTGATACCCCAACTATTCTTGGGTTAGACGGTATTCAAAAAATGAGTAAGAGTCGTAACAATTCAATTATGATAAAGTCAACAACTGATGAAACAGTAAAACTAATAAAATCTGCCAAAACTGATTCAAACCGTTACATAACTTATGACCCCGAAAACAGACCAGAAGTTTCCAACTTACTTAAGTTAGCTTCCTTATGTTCAGATAAAAATCCAACAGCTATTGCTGATGAAATTGGAGGCCAAGGATCAGGAAAACTTAAACAGCTAACAGCTGAAGCCATAAACACATATTTTGAACCCATTAGGAAGAAAAGAATAGAACTTGAAGAAAATAAGGATTATGTGAGGAATATTTTGATTCAAGGAATTACAAAAGCAAGAGAAACAGCTATTGAAACGTTGAGCGAAGTCACTGAAGCAATGAATATGAAAATAGCATAGCACTAACTTCAACGACGTAGTGAAATTGATAAAACATGCAAGGAGTAAAATAGAGTTATCAATTAAGTTCCAATTTCAAAACACGAACTTTTGTACCCCACATTTTAACCAATTTTGCTGTAAACAAAACAATTATGAAAGCAATAGAATGTCTAAAATATGGCGATGTAGAAAACCTGGTGCTGAGGAATGTTAAAACACCAATACCAAAAGATAATGAAGTACTTATAAAAATATTTGCTACTTCAGTAACTACAAGTGATGTTCTTATTCGGAGAATGAATGAACCTTTGATCCCCAGATTTATACTTCAACTTATATTTGGTTTTGGACGTCCGAGAAATCCTATATTGGGTATGGTAACAGCTGGAATTGTAGAGAGCAAAGGTAAAGATGTGTCAATGTTTGAAATAGGGGATGAGGTTTTTGCCTACGGTTCTATTTCATCTACCAAACGTCGTTTTGGTTCTTATGCAGAATATATTTGTTTATCCGAAGATTGGAATCTGGCACTAAAACCTGTAAATCTTAGTTTTGAGGAAGCTGCAGCGATTCCTTATGGTGGTTTGCTGGCTTCTCATTTATTAAAAAAGACGAGTATAAACAGGGGCGACAGGGTTTTAATTTATGGAGCGTCAGGAAGTATAGGTACCATGGCGATACAATTGGCGAAGCATATGGGTGCTCATGTTACTAGTGTATGCAGTGGTAGAAATTTCAAATTAGTAAAATCTTTAGGAAGTGATAAGATAATTGACTACACCTTAGAAAACGCTGAAAATCAATTAGAAACGTATAAATATGTAATTGATGCTGTAGGCAATTCGAAATCATCGAAACTAAAAGAAAAGAGTAAAAAAGTATTGACATCGAATGGCAAATATATATCCATCGATCATGGAACTCCATCAACTACAAAAAAAGCTTTTTTTAATTTAAAAACTTTAGTAGAACAAGAGAAGATTGTCCCTGTTATTGATCGAATATATCCTTTAGAAAAAATTGCCGAAGCTCATAGATATGTTGAGATGGGGCATAAAAGAGGAAATGTGGTGGTCACAATTTAGTTGAGCTTATAAATCATTCATCAAAAAGCAGTATAACCAAGTATACTTGTTAAAGCCTGCAATAAATAGGTTACCCGCCTATTATATTAATTACTAAATATTAAACGGTATAAATTTGCCGATTAACATAAACTTTTAAAGTATTTATATTTCATAATGAACGATATTTAAAACAAGCAGAGAACACTTTACAAGAATCTGAATGGGTAAAATCTTCCCAACTAACTGTTATGTAAAGGTTCGCTCCATTATTTTAAGAAATACAAGTTTCTTATTTATTTTTTTTGCTTTGAGCACTAACCAAGAAAACAATAATATTATGACACTACAAGCAGCTTATGCCTTTTTTGAAAGTTTAAAAAAGGAAACAACCAATAAATCTGAAATTAAGGTGTATGATAATTTCCTTGATATTCTAACCAGGTTGAAGAATAGAGAGTTCACGAAAGATGAACTTCAATCCATTGAAAAGGAACTTGATCGCTTAGATCTAAAACCCAAAATGGGAAATAACAAAAAGTACTTCAACAAAATGCTAAAAGACTTTAGAGTATTTTTAAAAGAAAAGCATTCTTTAATTTCGGCAGGATACTATGTAAAAGTTGGAGTATCTATTGGAGCTGCCTTCGGTGTAGTTTTAGGCGTTATCCTAGGTTCACGTTTTGAAAGGTCTTTAGGAATCGCGGTAGGAATTAGTGTTGGCATAGTAATCGGCTTATTTATTGACCGAAAAATGGACACTCAAGCTAAGGCTTCAGGAACCATCCTTTAACTCAATGGACACCAAATAGCTACAACGACCAAATATATTACAACTAAGCCATTAGTTATAACTAATAATTTAGTTACATTTGTCTTCGTAAGGGATGTATTATTGCAAAATCCAAACCTATTATATACTCTAAAGGCCATGTGGATTTAGGCTTGATTCGTTTTCTTAAAATAAATTATTTCCTAACTAATCAACGTAATTCATCTGAACACGTTGAAAAATTAATTAAATAATGAATAGAACACTCGTATTATTAGTAATTGGCATAAGTTTTATCTTTCTACAAGTTGTAAATAGCCAAACCGATCACAATATTTCATTTCTGCAAAAAGTTGGTACTTTGGATAGCATATATTCCGAAAGCCTGAAAGAATACAGGAAAATTTATGTGCAACTTCCTGCAAACTTTAACGCCAGAGAAAAGGAAAAATACCCCGTAGTTTATATTTTAGATGGTGAAGTGCTACTTCCTACGGTAAACAATGTTCAAGAATTTTATAGTGGTGGTTTTACGCCCGATATGGTACTTATCGGTATTTCAAACGATAAAAACAGAATGCGTGATTTAACAACATCAAAAGTAACAGAGATGTATGGAATGCCATTTGAACAAGAAAACGGAGATGCCGCCAATTTTAGTAATTTTTTAGAGACGGAACTTATTCCTTTCGTTGAAAATAAATATCCTGTAACCAATTTTAGAACCCTAATAGGGCATTCGTATGGGGGTTTATTTACGCTTTTTTCGCTAGTACACCATCCACACTTATTTTCTAATTATATAGCAATCGACCCCAGTCTTGATTGGGATAACCAAAAATTATTTACGGAAGCTCAAAGCATGTTAGCGACTAAAGACTATAAAGGAAAATCTTTATTTATGTCATTAAATGGGCAATTAAACATGCAGGATCCAACTGTTACAATAGATAATGTTATGCAGGATACTTCAGATTTTACGTTTTTTCCAAGGTCTAATATTGCCTTTTCAAATATCGTAAAGCAAAACAAACAAAATGGATTGGCTTTGGAATGGAAGTTTTATCCAAGGGATCTGCACGGCACAATAGCTTTCCCGTCTATAATGGATGGCTTAATTTCCGTTTTTCGATGGTACCAGATGGAGAATACCTCTAAATTTAATTCACCCGAAACTTCAAAGAAGGAATTATCTGAAATAATAAAATACCGCGCAAAAAAACTAAAAACTTATTTTAAATACTCTGTGCCACCATATCCTGAAGATTTATTGAATATGCTCGGAAATATGAGCTTAGATATGGAACAACCGGAAAAGGCGAAAATGTTCTTTGATTTCGATATTGAATTTTACCCCAATAGTCCCAATGCTTATGATTCTATGGCAGATTATTATGAAAGAACTGATGATTATAAAAATGCTTTAAAATTTGTGACCAAAGCGTATGAAATAAGTGGGGATAATTATTATAAAGAAAGAATGGAAGCATTAAAGAAAAAATAACAGACACAATCAAAAGTTATATTTTAATAAGGTTTAGTTTTTAAAAGAAACAACAAATGAAAATTATTATCCAATTACCTATCCTGTTTGTAGCACTCCTTTTTAATACGGGTATATGTAATGCACAAGACAATTCATTAACAAAAGAGTATAAGAAAGAGGTTATTCAAAACATCACCCAATTAATGAATGATTTTTATGTGTTTCCTGAAGTTGCAAAGTTAACTGAAGCGCATCTAAAAGCTCAATTGTTAAATGGATATTTTAATCAGTTTGAAAATAATGAAACTTTTGCAATAGCCTTGACTAACTCAGTACAAGCCATTAATAAGGACAAGCACCTGCGTATTTGGTCTAACCAAGCTAGCAACGATTCAGAAAAACCTCAGGAAAGAACAGTTGATGAATATATTACTAGAATAGATAGATCCAGAGCGGCAAATGCAGGGTTCAATACGGTTAAAATCTTGGAAGGTAATGTTGGTTATCTAGACTTAAGGGGTTTTGCCGGAATGGAAACTGGAAAGGACATTGCAGATGCTTTTATGAAATTAATGTCAAGAACAGATGCAATCATCATTGATCTAAGCAAAAACGGGGGAGGAAGTCCCAACATGGTTCAGTACCTATGCAGTTATTTTTTTAATCAGAAATTGCTTTTAAATAGCCTTTATTGGAGAGAAGGAAACAGTACACAAGAATTTTGGACATTAGATGAAGTTGGAGGACGTAGAATGCACGATGTTCCTTTATTCATTATTACAAATGAAAGAACTTTCTCGGCAGCAGAAGAATTTTCATATAACATGCAAACTCAAAAGAGGGCAACTTTAGTAGGACAAACCACTGGGGGAGGTGCTAATCCCGGACGTAGTATGAGAATCAATGCTAATTTGAATGTTTTTATTCCAATGGGAAAAGCAATTAACCCAATTACTAAAACCAATTGGGAAGGCGTAGGGGTAATCCCTGAAATAGAAACAACTGTTGAAGGTGCCTATGATAAAACACTTGACTTGGCCCAGAAAGCAGCGGAATCTTATCGGGCTAAGAGAAATAAAACATATAGCCAGTTGTTTATGGATTTAAATAATAAGCTTGACCATTTTACAGTTGGAAAATCAGACGACATAATTCTTGAAAGTTTAAAAAAATGTAAAGAAGCCAATTTGTTTGACGAAGGAGACGTCAATAATCTAGGGTATGAATATTTATTGACCCACAAAAAAACAAAAATAGCTGAATCGATTTTAAAAGCAAATACTATCCTTTATCCGAATTCAGCAAATGCGTTTGATAGTTATGGTGAATCATTAATGATAAATGGTGATTTAGAAGCTTCTCTTAAAAACTATCAAAGAGCAGTTGATATTGCTGCTTCAACTGCGGATAAAGACCTCGAATTTTATCAGAAAAATTTAGAAAGTATAAAACAAAAATTCAAGTAAAAATAATTTTCTTCGAAATAGTAAGTGTCTAAATGGCTGGCATTCATTATGAAAATGGAACTATCTAAAAATAAAAATTCTCTATCTTGTAATATTTCTTAAAACCTGTCACTAACTAAATAGAGACAATAAATAAGCAATCATATAAACTTTTAGAAAATGGAAAACACAAAGAAATTAATTCAGGTCCTAACAAGAATTCAAACACTAAGTAGTATAGTTTAGTCCATTTTGCTCCTAGTTTGCTACAAAGTATTGGGCATAACTCAGAAATTGATTTTGGAGCAAGAAAATGCTTAACATTTAAGAACCCTATAGACTTATAGAGAAACCCAAGTAATGAAAAAAATAAAGATTATAGTATATGTTTTATCAATCATCTTGATTGGTTCGTGTCAAAGTAATACAACTGACAAAACAAAATCCTCTTCAAAACAAATAAAAAACCCTCATAATGATTTTTTGGGGGTGTGGGAATGTTGATAATCCCCTAAAGTGTTTTATTAGTAATCATACTATGTGTGTTTAGTGTTTTTTTTCAAGAAGCAACTCATATTGTTCAAGATCCCATGAATATTTTAATAACAGAACTAAAGCTATCACTCTCACTAGAAATGGAAATTGGCAACAGTTAATTCCTATTACAGAAAGCCTCACCCAACAATATCAGAAGGATGGAGATATTTTCCATTTATTAAGACTTGCATATTATGAAACCGAGCAATTTGAACAAAGAACTGAAATTGGACTCGATTAAATCGCTTTATTTTAAAAGGATAGATTTGATTTTGAATGGAATTTAAAAGAGCAGATAAAAAAACTAAAGAATGTCAATTGAAAAAACAGGAAATGAGTAAAAATGAGTTAACCAATTACGTTCTAATTTCCAAACGCGAACTTTTCAACCACACATTTTAACCAACTTTGCTGTAAATAAAAGGAAATCAAGTCTGTTTTTGATAGAATACATCTCTTAGACAAAATGGCCGGAGCTCATAAATATGTTGAGAAAGGGCATAAAAGAGAAAATGTGGTTATTACTATTTAGCTAGGCTCTAGATTATCCCAATCCTTAAGTTGATTAGTTAAGAAAACTTACTATCATCAAACCTTAAATTATCAATCAAAAAACGAACAGTCTATGTTTTTCAAATCAAAAGAAGGAAAAGAAAAAATTATAAGCCTTTACAATCAAAAGTTAAAGGAGCTGAATATTGAATATTCAGAAAAATCTGTAGAAACAAAGTTTGGAGTCACTAATGTTATTACTACTGGAGATGCTCAAAACCCTCCTTTAGTACTGATTCACGGAACAGGAGGTTGTGCACCACAAATTTTAGACTCTTTCCCCAATCTAGCCTCTAAATATTGTGTCTATGCAATAGATGTGTTAGCACAACCGAATAAAAGTGCTGAAAATAGATTAGACATGAAATCTTTAGATTATGGTAAATGGCTTATTGAAATGATCATAAAACTAAGACTAAAAAATGTAACCTTAGTTGGTTTTTCTTTTGGGGGTTTCATTAGCTTAAAAGCACTAGAGTTTAATGAAACACCAATTAGGCATGTTTTTTTAATCGCCCCAGTCTATATAGTAAATGGTAATCCACTTGTAGGTTTATTCAAAATGTTCATACCATTAAAAAAGTTTATCAAAACTAATAACCAAAAGCACATTAAAAAAGTAATGGGTGTCCTCTTTTCTGAATACGATGATTTTGCACTAAACTATATGTCAAACACATTTCAACACTGCAATATGGATTTCTCACCACTACCTGTAATTACTAAAGATTCAGCTAAAAATATAAAAACACCAATCAGCATTTTCGCAGCTGAAAAAGATATCCTTTTTCCTGGTAAAAAAATGATAAAACGAGCAAAAAATATTTTTCCTTCTTTAGAAGTAGTTGATTTATTGGAAGGATCTAAACATGTACCAAATACAAACAATTTTAGAACAATTGAAGATAAAATAATCAATAAGACAAGAATTTAGGTGAAAAATATGATGGTAATAAAACAGTAAGTAATAGTAACGATTTTAATGTTGCAATTTGGATTTAATGAATCTGATGAAAAATAACCAGTATTATATATACTAGATTGTCAATGTTTATTTTACTATGGAGGCAGTTTAGCTCAATCATTTAAGCAATTTAATTTGAGTTCTGCTATTATAGTAGTAGGAATATTAGATTAATATTCTGATCGTTTTACGCATTTTAGTTCTGGATTTAATGCGTTTCTAAATTCTATTGAAACCGAAGTTATATGAAAGTTATAAAAATATGAAAGCCACGAAAAGAATCAAACAAACCTTAACTAGGATTCAAATAATTAGTAGTACAATATGGGCAATTTTAATAATTGTATGTCATCAAATTTTAGGTGATTCATTTAAAGATATAAGTCCTATCCTTATTGGTGGTTTCTTCATTGAATTTTTGCTTATTAATTCCGCAAAGAGTGGTTTGAAGCGTAAAGAAAATGACAAGTTATAATAATAACCAATAGTTCCCATATATGAATACGATATGATACATTTGATAATTGGAAATACAGGTTCTGGAAAAACAACCTATGCAATGGAATTGAAAAGAAAAACCCGCGGAATTATCTTTTCAATCGACAAGTGGAATAAAACACTATTTCTTGCCGACAAGAAACCGGATGACGGCTTGGAATGGTTTCTTGAAAGAATTGATAGAGCAGAAGTAATGATTATGGACTTAGTCCACCAATTGGAAAACTCAAACACAGATTCTATTCTGGACTTGGGTTTATCAAAATTTGAGCACAGGGAAAAATTTAGAAAATTTGCTGAATCCAATAGATTTGAACTGAAAACTCATTTTTTGGATATTTCAGAAGAAACTCGGTTCGAAAGAATAATGAAACGTAATAAGGAAAAAGGGGCTACTTTTGAATTTGAGGTAACCAAAGAAAATTTTGAATTTATGGAGCGTTGGTTTGAAAAACCCAGCGAAGAAGAGATGGTTGGAGGAATAGTTATTAGTGGCTGAAGGAGCAGGGAAACCTAGAAATGGGATAACAGATTATTGAATTTTAAAAAGAAATTTCTGTAATTTCATTTCTCTTTTTTTTAGTGCAAAATGATTACTGTAAAGAGTTGTTTTATGATAGAAACCTATTCGCTTACGCAATGTAATTATGTAACATTTTTAGACAATAAGCGTCTTAATTAGAATATCAAACTAATTACCACACCTCATAATCAATCATTTACTTCCTAAACAATAAATATAAAATTCAAGTATTAAATTTAAATATTAAAAAAACAAGAATGCGCATACATACTTACGCAATTCTATTGTTGCTATTAAGCATATTTCCCTTAAAACTTCTCGCTCAAAATAACGCGCAGTCAAGCGTTGTTGATCAAATTAACCTTGGGGTTAAATACTTATCCGAAAAAGAATACATTAAGTCTATTGAAGAATTAATTGAGGCAAAGGAAATTGCCCTTCGGAATGAATGGTATGCACAAGCCTTTAATGCTACCATAAATATTGGTACTAATTATTTTTTAATGTTGGACTATGGAGAGGCTTTTCGGTATTATTTAAAAGCGTATGAAATTGCTATTAAACATCTTGGTAAGAGCCAGGAAATGGCTGTTGTTAATAATATAGGAATTTTATATGTTGAGGAAAAAGACCTTCCTAAAGCTAAAGAATCTTTTTTTAAGGCCTATGAAATTGCTAAAGACCTTGATGACAATGAGATTATTGGGACCTATGGAATCAATCTTGCGTTGGTATTAAATAAAATGGGGGAATTAGACCAAGCAGAGAAATATATCGAAGAGGCATTACCCATATTAAAAATCAGGTCCAACGTACTTTTATTGGCAAAAATAGCAAAAGCAGAAAATCTATTTTTGAGAGAACAATATGTACAGGCCGAAAGACTAGCTTTAGATATTTTACCGCAAATAAATAATCTATCCCTTATAAATGAAGGAGCTACGGTTAATGATAAAATTACGCTGTTACTATTGATATCCAAAATCTACGAAAAGCAAAAGCAGTTTAAAAAAGCCCAGAAATACGTTTTAATGGCCCGTGCAGCACAATTGAACATTGAGGAGCGTATTGAGTCTTACGGAAGCCTGGCAGATCTTTACGGTGAAACAAATGAATTTCACAAAGCAATGGCCTATAAAGATTCTGTTCTCTTAGCTACAGACTCACTATATGCTATTAAGAATATGGCCTTGTTTAAGAGTGAAAAAGTAAAGTTCCAAATCCAGAATTACCAAAACGAACTTTTGGAAAGTAAAAAATTATTAAAACAGGAAAAACAGTTTTTTTATACTTTGATATTTAGTGTAATACTCATTATGGGTTTTTTACTTTGGATTTACAAAAACAATTCCCTTAAACACAAACAGCGAAAAAGGATTGTTGAACTGGAATTGGCAAAAGAAAAAAGCGATCACTTGTTAATTGAAGAAAAGCATCGTGAAAAAGTTGCCATGGAATTGTTGGAAAAAGAACGCCTTAAAAACGAACTGGATATAAAAAACAGAGAATTGACAGCGAAAGCCATGTATTTGGCAAGTAGAAATGAACTTATTGAAGAGGTGGTTCAATCGTTGTCCATAAACACCCAAATTACAACCAATACCCCCTTAAAAAATCAAGTAAACGATTTAAAAAAGCACTTAAAAAAAGATACGCAATGGGATAGCTTTTTTGTGCATTTTGAAGAGTTAAACCAAGGCTTCCTGGATAGACTAAGATCGCAACACCCCAAACTAACACCTAATGACATTCGTTTTTTAACGTTCCTCTATATGAATTTAAGTAATAAGGAAATAGCATCGCTACTAAACATTACTCCAGAATCCTGCCGAAAGCGGAAGGAGCGTATCTCAAAAAAAATGAATGTCCCAGAAGGCCTTCCGCTTCACGCATATCTTTCGGCTATTTAGGGCATTGTCACACATTTAAACACTACATGTCACAAAATGTCCGCCTCCATTTTTGGACAAAAATCTAGCTTGTTTCTATTTTTATCGAATAAATAGTATCTATTGAGTTGAAAAAGGTTGTGTGATTTTCACACTTTCTTTTTTACTCTAATTAAAAAAAATAACTAATTCTAAAATTTAACTAATGACAAAAATTAACATTACAAAGAGTATTTTTATTCTTTTTTGCCTATTTGGTATCACAACAGCAAAAGCCCAATTTACCCAAACAGCTAAAGTTGTGAGCACAAACAGAGAAAGTCGGGCTGAGTATGGTACTTCTGTTGCTATTACTGAAAACTTTGCTGTTGTAGGCGCTTCAAGAGAAACTATAGCATCTGGTGCTGCATATATCTATAGTAAAGACAGCCAAGGGAATTGGATGAATTCGCAAAGATTGGCAGCTGATGATCCAAACCAAGGAGCAGAATTTGGTGGCGGTGTAAAAATTACAGAAGATTACCTAGTTGTAGCTGCGGGTAGAGCAGACGTAGGTGGTACTCAAAGAGCTGGTGCTTTGTACGTTTACGATTATCAAAATAATAACTGGGAGTTCGGCACAAAACTGGTAGCTTCCGATATGAGTAATGATGCAAAACTAGGTATGAACCCTACCTCTTTAGATGCTGAAGGGAATACAATTGTTGTAGGGGCTCCAGGTGAAAATGGATGGGTCGGTTCGGTATATGTTTTTACTAAAGTAGCTGGAAATTGGTCAGAAGCTCAAAAAATTCTAAGTCCTACAGCCCCGGCATCCGATACTTTTGGAATAGGTGTTTCTATATCTGGGGATTATTTGGTAATTGGAGCTAATGAAGTAGATGGAAGAAAAGGAGCTGCATATGTTTATTTGAAAAATAGTAATGGGACTTGGGAGTATAATCAAACCCTTATGGCATCAGATGCTGCTAATGACAATTTCTTTGGCACCTCAGTGAGCCTATCTGGCGATCAATTAGTAGTAGGAGCTTATGGATCAAATTTGGAGCAAGGTGCGGCCTATGTATTTGAAAAGGACAATCAAGGGGCATGGGTAGAGGTACAAAAGCTAAATGGAAACGCCTCTACAGAAGGCACTCAATATGGTTGGAGTACAGATATTCAGAGAGATTATATTGTTGTAAGTGCGCCACATATTTTTGGACTTGAAGCAGGAGAAGTTTACTTCTATAAAAGAGAGAGTTCAGGAACATGGGTAGAGGACCAGGTAATACAAGGTTCTGATACCGTAGCGGAAGACTTTTATGGTTGGAGTGTTGCAATGCATGAAAATCAATTGATATCAGGAGCTCCATGGGAAGATCATGATGAAAATGGAGGAAATGAGATTGACCGTGCAGGATCAGCCTATATTTTTATGAACCCTTCTCTATTGGGCGTAACAGATAACGATGTTCTTGAAAATAACATTGCAATCTATCCCAATCCAGTTAAGGATAATTTTAATATTGAAAGTCTATCTAAAACTATTTCCAACCTAAAAGTTTATTCAATAACCGGTACGCTTTTACGGGAAATGAAAAATGTAAACGCAAACACCCTTGGATTGAATATTTCAAACTACACAAATGGTGTTTATTTCGTAAATCTCACACTTGATGATGGTTCTACCGTAGTAAAGAAAATTATTAAACACTAATCAAGGGTATTAGCAACCCATAAAATTATTTGAATGAAAAATACAGTTTTAGTGCTTGTTATGCTGTTCAGCATAACAAGCTGGCAGACTACTGCCCAATTTTTAGAAAGTTTTGATACGGAAATCCCACGTGAATGGACGGTTATTGATAACGACGCACAAGGAGCATCTTGGCAATATCATGCTGGAGATGGCTATCGTGGAGCTGGAGGAGTCCGGATTAATTTTGAAACAGCTGCACATGATGACTATTTAATTTCTCCCCAGTTTACAGTAAACATAGGAGTTTCTGATTTAGTTTCACTTTACGCTGGAGGAACGGGGCCAACCTTTCCAGAATCATTTGAGGTTAAATTATCCACTACAGGTACAAACCCTTCCGATTTTACGGTTTTATTGGGCTCAGAAACTACAATTTCCGATGTGGATGATTTGGGAGATTATATAAACTATACATATAATTTGACTGCTTATAACGGCCAAGCTGTTTATATTGCTATTGTAGCAACAGCTACTGCAGCATTTCACCTCTATGTAGATGAATTTTCAGTAGAAGCATTACCAAGGTGCCCAAAACCTTCTAATATAAATTTTGAAAACTTAACCGCGACCTCTTTAGATCTTAACTGGTCAGCAGGTAATACTGAAACGGAATGGATTGTTAAATATGGTTTGCAAGGATTCGATCCAGAAACAGAAGGAAGTTTAATGAATGTTCTAGGGACTCCAAATAATACCATAACCGATTTACAACCTGGGACTGTTCAGGATATCTATGTGAAAGCTGTATGTGGTAGTGGAAACGGAGAAAGCGAATTTGCTGGTCCATTAAGATTTATAACACCTTGCTTGACTGCAACAATCCCCTTTTTCGAAGGATTTGAAAATGGTTATACCCACAACAACAGTCTCGATGGTTGTTGGACTCAGGAATTAGTAATGAATTCATATTGGATAGCCAACAACACCTTCATAGACCACGATAGAGCTCCACGCACTGGCGATTGGGATATATTTTTAGCCTATGGTAGCGAAGCTTGGATGTTTTATCCAATAGAAGTTCAAGCTGGTATAAACTATACCCTTACCTTTTATGCTAGACAGAGCAATACGGAAGGAGCGAATATTGCTGTAAGCTATGGAATTTCAGACAGTTCTAGAGATATGATCCATGAAATAATCCCCACCACCGAAATAACTAATGGAGATTACCAAGAAGTAAGCGGTACATTTACTCCTGCTACAACAGGAGTGTTTTATATTGGTATTCAAGGACATGTAAATACTGGTTTTTTTCCTTTTTTTATGACCTTGGACGACATTTCAATTACCGAAACACAGGCTTGTGTAAAACCAACAAATTTACAGATAAATGCTACTACAGCTACCACAGCTGATATTAGCTGGTCACCCAGTGGAACCGAAACAGATTGGTTGGTAAAATATGGTGAACCTGGTTTTAATCCAGAAACAGAAGGAGATTCTGCACAAGTTAGAGATAATCCAAACGTTTCTATAACCAATCTTATCCCTGCCCATATTTATAGTGTATATGTTCAAGCCCAATGTGGTGGCTCAGATGGTAATAGCTTTTTTACAGGACCTATAACTCTTAAAACCAATCCTATAAATGATTATCTTTGTGATGCCACACACTTAATTGTAGACGAACCTTGCAGCGGCAGTACTTTCACGAACGTAGGGGGTACTTTAGAAAATAATGAACCGCAAGGTTCTTGTTTTGATGCTCCAGGAGATCAAACAGTATGGTTTAGTTTTGAAGCTCCCTTAAGTGGCAACGTTACCGTAACTACAGATTTTGAGGGAGGTACTTTAGAAGATACCGAAGTAGCAGTGTATGAAGCTCCAACAGATTGTAGTAGTATGTCTACCTTAGGTATGGAAGTGGGTTGCGATGAAGATGGCGGCAATACCGGAACTGGATTTTTATCTGTTGTTACTTTGACTAATCTAGCCCCAGGTGATACGTATTATGTTCAAGTAAATGGATTCATCAGTTTTAATGATGGAACAATGGAAGGAACTTTCTGTATTGAGGTTCAAGATAACGGAATATCCTGTCCGGTACCAACCGATATTACATTTGATAATATTACTGTCTCAACCGCAGATGTAAGTTGGACAGTTGGTGACAGAGAGAATGAATGGGAAATTGTATATGGAGATCCTGGTTTTGATCCCGATGCTGGAGGAACTTCTGTTATTGATAACGATGGTTTTTTGGGTGAAACTCTTGTAAATTTAAATCCTGACACAACCTATGATGTATATGTTCGCGCTTTGTGCGGTGCGAATGATATGAGTGAATTTAGCCAAGTGGCTTCATTTACAACCCTATTAGCACCTCCTATTAATGATAATGTTTGCAACGCAATACATTTAATAGTTGATGAAGTTTGTGCAGGAAACACTTATACAAATATAGCAGCAACGGTTGAGCGTGATGAACCTGAGGGCAGTTGCTTTCTCCAGTTGCCTACCAATACGGTCTGGTTTACTTTTGAAGCACCTACTAGTGGAAATGTAACAGTAACCACAAATATTACACCCAGTAATTTGATAGATTCACAAATGGCGGTTTATGAAGCACCTATAGATTGTGCTGATTTAACTACCATGGGCGTTGAAATTGGCTGTAATGACGATATAGATTTTGGTAACAACGAATTGTTATCTGCTGTTGTATTAACAGCGCTTACGGCCGGTGAAACGTATTATGTGCAAATTAATGGAAACTCAGGGAATGAAGGAGATTTCTGCATTGAAGTTCGTGATGACGGTATAGCTTGTCCAGAACCCACTGATATTACATTGGCTAATGTTACTTCGAACACAGCTGATGTGAGCTGGACAGCCGGTGGTATTGAAACCGAATGGGAAATAAAATATGGTGCGCCAGGTTTTGATCCCAATACTACTGGCCTGAGTGTTATAGATAATGATGGCCTTCTTGGTGAAACTTTGATTGGTCTGGATAGCAACACCACTTACGATCTGTATGTTCGTGCTGTGTGCGGTATAGATACCGAAAGCGATTTCGTTGGACCTGAATCCTTTAGTACGTTGGAATTGGGTGTAGTAACTGAAAACTTCAGCAAATTCATTTTCTATCCGAATCCTGTAAAAAATCAAATCACTTTAAAGGCTGATTTGCCTATTGAAAGAGTGTTAATCTATAATCTTTTGGGTCAAAATATTATGGAACTAAAAGAAAATACACCGCAAATGCAATTGAATACTAGCATGCTGCAGCAAGGCGTGTATTTTATGAAAGTAGCGATTAATGGAGATGAACGGATCTTTAGAATCTTGAAAGAATAAGCTTAAAAAAGTTTTCGAATCTTCTTTAGGTTTAGTAGAGAGGATGAAGGTTCGTTATTTGACAAGCGATTAAGTACATAGATTCCCCATTTAATTTAATAAACCCTGGCCTTCTGGCTGGGGTTTTTCAGTTGTCTGTTTTCAGTTGTCAGTTGTCGATTTTCTGTTGTCTTTTTTCGGTTATCTGTTTTCGGTTGTCTGTTGTCGGTTATCTGTTTTCGGTTGTCTGTTGTCGGTTGTCTGTTTAACGGGTTCGACTGCCCCTCGACTTCGCTCAGGACACGCTGCTCACCCTGACATTGGAACTCTGCTCAGAGAGATCCTTCTTTAAGGTTTAATACACAGTCAGGAGTTATTTAAACTAGGTTTATTACATATTTAGTTGTAAAGTTTATTCTATTTAGTATTCTCTCAAATTAAAAAACTTACTTTTATAATAAACGTAAAAACTCTTTTTTAATAGCTTTACTGACTCTTTCTGGAATTCCCAAATTTGTGGTAATAACTTCCCAATCATCTATTACAGCTTGAACCTCATTGATAATGCCTTTGGGGTTTTTTATGGCATGTGTTTCGGCAATGGTCATTATATCTGCTAAGGTAATGTTGTTTCGTTTATTGTTTATAGACAATGCTCTGGCAATATTTGTGTAATTGAGATTGATGTTTAAAGGATATGTTAGATCATAGGCCGGAGCTAAATTCCAGGAGTCTGTATTTTTATTATATATAAAACTGTGGTTTTTTAAGTGATCGTCAATATTAGCAAATACGATATTAAATACCATTCTTTTAAACAGTTCTTGGATGTCCTTATACGGCACTTTAAGATCCAACGACAGTTTGAAGACGTTTTCATAACTAGCATTTTCAGGTTTTTTAAAATCCCATCCCGTTAGTCCGGAAGTCGTTAAAACGTGTTGTTTCTCTCCATCTTGTCTATCATAGCGCAGGGTTGCGAAATGCTTATTTTCTATCAATTTTGAAGACATCATTTGTATTCCAGCCTTTTGTGCCATCAAATAGTAGGCGTATTCTATTTTTTCTTTATTGTACTCTTTTACATCTTCCTCATTGAGACAGAGTTTTACCAAATAATGATTATAATCATTGCTATATTCCATATCGCCAGGGATAATATCACCAGTTTTTTTATTTTCTGAAATTAGGATTTTAGGTCTGGCTCCTCCAGCTGAGGTTCCAATTTTAAAAATGTTCAACAGGGCAAGATCACTCAATTCTTTTCCTGCTGTTTCATTTTTTAAATCTAACACTTTATTTAATACTTGGACTATTTCGGTGATATCTATGGTTGTTGATTTTGGTATTTCAGCCACAGGACGATACTCTAAAGCTCCCATTCCTCTATTAGAAACATAGGTTAATTGCTCTAAAGGGGTGATTTTTTGAAACTCTTTATTTTTAGCTTCGAACCATTCCTTGAAAATAATATTACCAAACATATCAGGTAGGGAGTCGGCAATCATAGGAGGGAGGCCCCGAAACGTTTCGCCTTCAAAATTTGTGAAGAGTTGAACTGGTTTTATACGTTTGAAGATATATGGAAAAACATTTGTGTATTGATTGGACTCCAAGAAGTCTGGATTGTACTGAAAATAGGAAGTCCTTTTGTCTACATCATAACCTATTTTGCCTATTTCCAGCCCAAACAAAATAACTTCTATGAGATTATTTTTAGCCATTTTTAATATAATGAGTTTATATCATTAGTGTTTTCCAAGTCTTTTAATGCTTGATATAATTTTTCTAATAAATTAAAATGATTGGCAATTTTAAGTACTGTATCTAGGGTTGCATTTTTGCCATTTTCAAATTTCTGAATGGTATAGCGTGAGAGCCCCAGTTCTTGGGCAAGATATTCCTGGGATATTTTGTATCTTTGTCTTTGCTGTTTACAAAGCTCACCGAGCTGTACTTTTACTTCCCAAATTGTAACTGCGTCAATCATTATATGGTTTATTATAGTACACAAATATAATTAAAAACAAATAAATGTGTATTATAATAAACACTTTACTTTATTATTAATGTATTAAGCTTTGGCAAAAGATGAAATGTTAGCCAAAACTTAATATTATTGGGGTACAAAATTGGCAGATACTATTTTATAAACTAACCTGTTTTATTTTTCGATAATTCTTGTTTTTGTAATAGACTCCTAAGATTACCAATATCATCACTAATTCTTTTTTCAAGAACCCTAGCATAAACCTGTGTAGTGGATAACTTGGAGTGGCCCAGATGTTTTGAGACGGTTTCGATAGGCACCCCATTGCTTAGTGTAACTGTGGTGGCGAATGTATGCCGGGTACAATGAAAAGAAAGGTTTTTGTTTATTTTTAATTGTACCATAATCTCTTTTAAATAGGAATTGAGCTTTTGATTTGAAAAAACTGGTAAGAGTCGATCTTGTGATTTCATTTCATTTTTATACTTTTCAATAATCTGTCCAGCTATACTTAGGATAGGAATTTTCACTGTTTGGTCGGTTTTTTGGCGAGAGGTGTAGATCCAATCATTTCCGTCAATACCTTTCACGATATTGGCTTTCTTTAGGTTTTTTACATCAATGTAGGATAGGCCAGTGTAACAAGCAAATATGAATATATCTCGGGTTTTATTTAAATAACTTTTTTCTGAATGGAATTTTAAAATTTTCTCTATTTCAGGCGGAGTTAAAAAATGTCGCTCCGTTTTGATGAATTTTAGGGAGAATTTTGCGAATGGGTCGCGCTCAATCCATTCTAATCTTAACGCTAGATTAAGGAGTTTTTTTAGTCTTTCCAGATGCTTCATTACACCGTTATTGGTCAAGGGTCTTGATTGTAACTGAGCCACATTTCTTCTTAGGAAATTTTCAAAATCAATGATAAAGGCATAGTTGAGGTATTCCAGATAAATGTCTTCAGCATTACGTTCGATCTGGAGGAATCTTCTTATGTATGTTTCGGTAGTGAAGTAGTTTTTTAAAGCCCCATGTTTTAATACGGATTTCATATTTAAGTTATGATACGCGCTCAACTGGAGTAATGTTTTATTAATATCATCTTCGCCAAGATAACGAGCCTTAACCGATAGGGGTGTGATTAGTTTTTTTTCTTTTAGAAGCTCACGATAGGCTTCATTGATATCAACGTAAACTTGATCTAAATACTTATTGATTTGGAAAGCTTCAATACTTGAGCCTTTTAGCCTTGATTTTGTTTCATCCCACAGGGTAGTGGTAAATTTTCGTTTTAGGCTGAAGAGGGTTCTTTTGCCATTTGTAGTTATTCGAACATACAAAGGTGATTTTCCTTTGGATTCTTTTTCGAATCTCGGTAAGAACATTACCGAAAAGGTAACCGAATTTCTCATGATATTTCCGTTTTCAAGTTGAACAAATGTTTGAAAACGAAGGTCAAATCAGGGCTGCCGCATTTTTAGGTTTTAAAAAGAAGGGTAACCGATTAGGTATCATTTATAATGATTTTATATCAAAATTAAGCATTTTCTCTTATGGCCTAAAAAAGATAAAACCCTGTAAATCATAGGATTTACAGGGTTTTGGTGTCAAATGGTTTTGACTTGGTCGGGATGACAGAACGACCACCCTGTAAATTGTATATTGATAATCAGTTACTTATGCTTATTTTTTAAAAAGGGTAACCGATTAGGGTACATTTATTTTAATGAGCGTTGAATTGATTTGACTTCGAATTCTTAATAAAGATAGGATTTTATAAGGAGATTTTCAAGTTTAAACAGGGGTATTTGCTATTAGCCGATAAGGAATTCTTTTACTGTTTCTATGTTTAATCCTGTGTATTCTGCGAACTCTTCTGCAGTGATGAAATGATGGGGCTCTTTGTCAAAATGCTTTCTAATTTGGTGTAAGAGGAGTCTGCCATAGCGCTCACTTCTTCCAGTTATGCGTTGGACGTCTTTTGGGAATATACATACTCTATCTGACTTCATAATATAATTTTCATACACTATCCATACTTCATCTATACATTATCTATGCTTTATCAATACAGCATCAATAATTGTTTTTACCGGAAATTTCGGTAAAAGAGTGTGTTTTCGGAATAGTTGCAGGGTCAAAATCGTGAAGTGTTGTAAAAATACGGTGATTTGTTGAGAACTTAAAATTTTATTGAAATGGCAAGACAAAAAGGTATTATCAAATTAAAAGGGACTATCGGAGATATTTCTTTTTACAAAACAAGTGATGGACATCTCGCTAGAGAAAAAGGCGGGGTTGAGAAAGAACGTATTTTGACGGATGCCGCCTTCCAGAGAACGCGTGAGAACGGTTCTGAATTTGGACGAGCAGGGAAAGGCGGAAAGCTTATTCGCAATGCTATTAGGGTGTTGTTACAGAACGCTAAGGACAAACGGGTTACTAGCAGGCTTACTAAGGATCTTGTTGCGGTAGTGAAAACCGATCCTGTGAACGAGCGTGGATTGCGTACAATTCAAGATGGGGATATGGTCCTTTTGAATGGATTTAATTTTAACCTCAATGGGAAATTAAGTACTACGCTTTTTGCTCCTTATGTTGTGGGTTATGACCGTGTTACAGGAGATGTGACAGTGGATTTGGATCCGTTTAGTCCTACGCTTAGAATTGCTGCACCAGGAGGTACTACCCATTTTAAATTGGTTATGGGAGGAGCTGAGCTGGATTTTGAAAACGAAATTTTTGTTTTCGAGATGGCGGATTCTGGAATTTTGCCCTACACTGCTGCAGATACTGCTGCCATTAATTTGGCTGGGGTTTTAACCCCTAACTCTGTGCTGCCTGTAATTGAAGTACTTGGGGTAGAGTTTTATCAAGAAGTCAATGGGCAAATGTATCCCTTGAAAAATGGAGCATTTAATGCACTGGCCGTAGTTACTGTTGACACCCCATAAGTTATGGAATTGGTATTACAGCGAAGTTATCACAAGGAGGGTACCAATGGTGCCCTCTTCTTAAATAATAAATTTCTGTGCTTTACAATTGAGCTTACTTTGTTTGCAAATAGGCGCTCTGAATCTTGCATTCCAGAATACACGTTTGAATTAGTTGCACGATATTCAAAAAAAATTGGCAACCATCTACTTATAAAGGATGTGTTTAAAAGAAACTTAATTCTGATTCAACCTGCAAATTATGCTAAGGAGGAACTCCGAGGAGGTATTGCGCCAGTTGCACAATTGACGGGAATTGGAAGGGGTTCCAATTCAAAGCAGGCGATGCAGAAAGTGCTGTCTTTATGCCATCAGGCATTTGAAAGAAAAGAACAGGTATTATTAACTATTAAATCTTAGCGTTATGGATTTAATTGAGATATAAAAAGCCTACTTCTAAATTTTTCATGGTCGTAAGAGATCTAGGGATTACATTGGATACATTGAGAATTGCTCTTTTAATCCTGGCAACCATATCACTGTTTTAGCAGCGGATAATTGCAGTAAACCAAGCGGAGGTGAGTAATTGTAACATTGAGTAAAATAAGTCTAATCAAGATTAAAATTAAAAAAAATGTCTTTTAAATCGTTTTCTACAATAGTTGGGACCTGCGGAGGAACTTTTTTGGCAACCGTACCTGTCCTTGGATCGGATGATTTTATAAGAACTGCTATATTGGCTTTTATTGGCGCGGTGATTAGTTTTTCGGTTTCATTTTCGCTGAAAATAGTTGTGAAAAATGTGTTTTCTGCAAAGATTAAGTCATTTTTCAGTGCTTGGAAGTCCAAGGATAAAAACAATAATCAATAACTATGTAAATTCCCTTATGTGAGCACATAAAGCCCGAATTAATTCGGGCTTTTTTGTGGCTAACTGTTTTGTGTCAATCTCTATCAAGGTTATAAGATTGCATCAACGCAATTTGATGTTCTTTAAGGCATTTTTCTTGATATTTAAGATATTCACTAATATTTTGCAGCTTTTTAAGGGCTTTAAACCTGCCATTCCAATGATATCCATCATAATTTTTGGTTGCTTTTTTCAATAAGTAATGAATTTGTCCAATGTGGATAAATGGAATGACGGAACCAACCAGTCGTGGTTTGAAATATTGACCTGTGAACAAAATGTTGCAAATCCAGTAAAGCTGCTCATTTTCTTCCTTTGAATTTGCAAAGACTACAAATGAATTTGAAACTGGTCCATAACTTGGTCTGCCAGTGTTGTTTCCTTTATTAAGGATGAAGAAGTGTGGAGTTTTGTAATGTGCTCCGGGTCTGTGGGTTTTGATTTTGAAAGTTTTCATAAAACATCATTTTTAAAGATTAAACTTTCTTTGTTTCGCTTCGCTCCACCAATATTTTTTTCGGAAAATGGAAAAGAAAAAAGAAAAAAAGAAAGCTGTATCTCAGTGGGTGCGCCGAAGCTGTCAAGGTTTTTGGAAAAAATACTACCCGCTTTAGTAGTACGCAGTAGTCAGTGAGCAGTATTCAGTTTATATGACGGGTTATGAAAATATAGGGATCTAGGGTGGAGATTTTTTTCAAAACCCGGAGGGCTTGACCTTTACAGCTTCGATAAGCGTGCCTACTACCTTTGCTTCCTTTTTTTATTTTTTGAAAATATTATCAGTTATCAGTTATCAGTTATCAGTTATCGGTTATCGGTTATCGGTTATCGGTTATCGGTTATCGGTTCTCGGTTATCGGTTCACGGTTCTCGGTTCTCGGTTGTCTGTTGACTGGAGTTGTTTCTTGGCTGTGTATTGTTGGTTGTTTGTAGCTTATTTTTAACGGAATTCGGGACAACTCGCGCAGGAATAGGTGATGTTTGTTGAGGGAAAGAAGGACTTTGATAGGGAAGGGTGCAGGGTTTTTGGGGCTGTAGGATTTTTAAAGTGCTCTGCAGCCACTGTATAGGTTTTACAATTAGGGTTCTTTAGACACAAGAGATTGCTTATAAATTTTGAATTAGTTGTTATGGAGGTTGCGGGGCGCTTTCTTTTGAAGACGGAATATGATAGCACCGGAAACCCTGCACTCTTCCTTGAGGGGCGTGGAAGGCTGGTATTTTAAGGTTTTAGGTATGAGGGATTTGGGGATTAGTAGGGATGTTTTTTTAATAACGCTGAATACCTGCCTGGAGTGCCCTCATTTGATTGTACCAGCACCTATTCCTGCAACCGCTAAATGGGGTGGGTGGGCTTTGCAATGAATGTTTCCTCCTACGCTGAAGCTTGTGAGGACGTGGATCTTTCTTCACTGAAGTTTCGGAGGGCGGCTTTTAATGAAAAATATTTTTGAAAAGATAATTTAATAGCCGAATGTGAGCGGCTGGGGGAGGAGGAATTTGACTGAAAGACAATTTTTATGGAGGTGTGAAAACTTGGTTGTGGGACGGATGTGAGCGGCTTGGGCTATTTTACATAATGGCGTTATAGAACCACCGCAGCAGGATTTTGTTTTTTTATCTTATTTCTTACGGTTGCTTCTATAACAGACCATTATGTAACATAGCCCTGGGGTGGTTTTCTCTGGCGGACTTTTTGTTTTTTGGATAATGAACTAATTGCTAGCTAATTTCCAGAGAAGACGCACCCCTTACGAGGGTACCTTATGAAGACGGATTTGTGGCTCTTTGCTTTTTTGTTTTCTCTATTACTTAAATATACTCGTTAAACAAAAAAGCAATGTGCCACGCTTAATTATGACGGGTTTTCAAAAAGTGTGACAGAGAAAACCACCCTTGATCTGTTGCTTTAAATGGACCTACAATTGTTCTGAAGAGAATAACAATAATTTGAGATTTTATTGTTTTATATTTAATTAGCTTGACTGGCAATGGTTATATAAAAATGAGAACAATTTTATTAATCATACTTTACATAACAATTTATTTAGTTATGAGCTAAATGCAAAAAACATTAAAAAACATTAAACCGACTTTCACCTAATAACCATGGTAAAACTCATTTAGATTACGGCTTAAAATTTAATAACGGCACTTTCCGAAAAGATAACTTCCGCTATTAAAGGTGGTTAGAGGATCTATAGCATTTCTTAAGGAGAACCTAGTTTTAAGTTATTTCAATTTTTGTTTAAAATATATGAGTTAAAAGGAGCCTGAATACATAATTATATTAAGACTAGCGTAACAATTTTATTGATCGTAAAACTTATGGTTATAAAATTTTTGCGCTATTATGAAAATGTATGGATTAACAATTATATGTTTTATGTTGTTTCAAACATCTCTGTCCCAAGAATTAGAAGTTGGTGATTCCTTGATAAAAAAAGGAATCTTTTATCTTGAAGTGGGGGATCACGAAAAATCACTGAAAATATTGGATGAAGCGCTTTTGTTAGCAAGTGAAAATGGGTGGACAAAGGTGAAATTTCTTGCTTTGAATAATATTGGAGTTAACTACTATAATTTATTGAATTATGGGGATGCACTGGAATTTTATTCGCGGGCATATAAAATAGCTTTAGCGCAGTTGGATTTCAATTATGAAATGATTGTGCTTAACAATATAGCCTTGCTTTATTTGAGCGATGGAGAATATACAAAAGCCGCCGAATATGAAGAACGGGCCTTTAAGATTGCATCTGATAGGAAGAATAAAAAGAAAGTTGCACTATATGGAACAAATTTGGGCCTTATCTATAACAAACTCGGAAAGCTTAAGCAAGCGCGAAAGTTGTTGGACTCTATAGAGAATATAAATATTGACGATACTACAATAAAAATGGTAGCAAAAATCGGCTTGGCGGAGATTTATTTCTTAGAAGGAAATTTTATTTCTTCGATTGATTATTTGAAAATGTTACTTAAAACTATTGGAGAAGGGGAAGGTTTTAAAGCGGAAAAAAATTCCATTTATATCCTACTATTAAAGAACTATTTCAACCTCCAAAAATATCCTTATTCTATACAATATGCTGAATTGGCCGTAGCTACCGAGAGATTACGAGAGTATGAGTGGGTATTATCGAATGATTAAGGAGTAACATATTATATGCTAGAGAATTCCTACGATTCTTACATATTTAATATAAAATGGATTTATAATTATGGGCGTATGCCCTAAATAGATTTATTTAACCTCACCCTCATCACTAGTTGAAGAGAACTAAAGAATATCCTTCAAAATTTTAAGATTGTTAAAGTGCTTAAAATTATCTAATTTGGAAACCTTACCAATAAATACCTAAATCGCTGAATGACAAATCAAGAGCTTAAAAAACTGAATGAGAATTTATGGAGTGCTGCAACAAAAATGCGTGCAGATTCAGATTTAAAACTCAATGAGATAGATACTCCTCTCCTAGGACTGATTTTCTTAAAGTTTGCAGACAATAAATACTCTCTTATTGAGAGTGAAATAGAAGCAGAACTAAAAGCTCAAGAGGATAGTAGACGGCAACGGCCCGTTCACGAAATAGCAATAGAAAAGTGTGGTTTTTACCTTCCTAGAAAAGCACGGTACAACTATCTATTAAACTTGCCTGAAGAAGAAGACATTGCCAAAGCAATAAAAGAGGCAATGGATGAGATTGAAAGTTATAAACCAGAGCTTAAAGATGTCCTTCCGCAAGATGAATATTTTGCTCTTTCTAGAATTGACAGTTCCTTATTAAAAACACTGCTTAAAAACTTTTCTGACATTCCCGTTACTGCATCTGGAGATATATTTGGAAAAATCTATGAGTTTTTCTTGGGCAAGTTTGCAATGTCTGAGGGACAGGGCGGCGGTGAATTTTACACACCCACTTCGGTAGTAAAATATATGGTTGAGGTGTTAGAGCCTTATGAGGGAACAGTGTTTGATCCGGCGTGTGGTTCTGGGGGAATGTTTGTGCAATGCTCTAATTTTGTGGATAGAAGAAAAAACGGCCAAGCAAGTGGAGGAGAGAAGAACCTGTTTGTATATGGCGCAGAAAAGACTTTAGCAACTGTTAAGCTCGCTAAAATGAATATCGTAGTTAATGGTTTGCGGGGTGATATAAAGCAAGCCAACGCCTACTATGAAGATGCCCACGACTCTTTTGGAAGGTTTGATTACGTAATGGCCAATCCTCCATTTAATGTGAAGGATGTAAACTATGATCGAATTAAGGATGATAAGCGGTTTAATACTTACGGCATACCACAAAATAAATCGGCCAAAGCAAAGAAAACCAAGGATGGGGACGTAAACTTTGTGCCTAACGGAAATTATCTCTGGATAAATCTTTTTGCTACTTCTTTAAAGCCAAACGGAAAAGCTGCTTTGGTTATGGCAAATTCGGCTTCTGATGCCAGACATTCGGAAAGAGATATTAGAGAGACTTTGGTTAAAAAGGGGTTGATTTCCCAAATGGTTACAATGTCATCTAATATGTTTTCTACTGTTACACTTCCAGCTTCATTGTGGTTTTTTGACAAATCCAAGGAGGTATTGGATTTCGAAACTGAAAAAGAAAATATCAAAATCCTTTTTATCGATGCTCGCAATGTTTACCGGCAAGTAGACAGAGCACATAGGGAATTTACTCAAGAGCAAATCTGGAATTTAGGGGTTATCAGTCGCTTATATGAAGGCCAAGAAAACAGATTTATTGAACTTGTTGATTTGTACTTGAAAAATGTCAATGATCTTTTACCAAACTGCTTGAGCAGTTTTCAAACTGTTATTGATTCTTATAACACATTTTTTAGTTCATTTAAGAAGTGGTTTGAAAGCAAGGAGTTTAGTAAGGAGGAAGCTCTTCACGATGAATTTGAAGGACTGTTGGATTTTTTCACTTCAGAAGGATTACCTAAAAATCATTTTGTTCAACAATACGAAAGGGTATTTACAGCTCTTAATACTTATTTTGAAAAAGGATTGTCAACTAACAAATTACAGAGCGAGGTTGAGTTAGTTTTGAAAGATTTTGAAGAAGAAAAACGCACTGTAAAAAAAGCAATTGAAAAGGCATTTCGAGCTTTAGAGAAAAATTATAAAATTGCAGATAAGGATTTTAAAGAGAAAGATGATAAACTCTGGAAAAAGATTGAAAACTTTAGAAACCTCACTACCAGCTTAGAAAGGTTTATTGAGCACACGAACGAGCGTATAAATTCAGAACCCGTTTTTACAGAAGACACGGAAGGTAAGTCTGCTATTTATTTTATCAAACAAATCCAATGGTTGCAAGAACGTTTTCCAGAGGGGAAATATGAAGATGTAATTGGGCTTTGTAAGGTCGCAAATTATGAAGAAGTTAAAGAACAGGATTTCTCTCTTAATACTGGTCGTTATGTAGGAGTAGTTATTGAAGAGGATGGGATGACAGAGGAAGAGTTTGTTGAAGAAATGATTCGACTGAACACTGAACTCAATGTGGAAAGTGTAACTTCCTTAGAGTTGTTAAGTACGATAAATAAAAACCTGGATAATTTAACTGATGCTTATGAGGTATAATGACCAATTTAAAAAGTTAGATGATGTTGGATTTATAGGGAGAGGAAAATCCAAACACCGACCTAGGAATGATGAGAGTTTGTATGGCGGGAATTATCCATTTGTTCAAACTGGTGATGTTAGAAAAGCGGAATACTATTTAACAGAATACTCCCAGACTTATAACGATAAAGGACTTGCCCAGAGTAAATTATGGAACGAGGGTACCCTTTGTATCACTATAGCAGCTAATATAGCTGAAACAGCTGTGTTAGGAATAAAAGCCTGTTTTCCAGATAGTATAATTGGTTTTATTCCAGATGAAGAGAAAGCAGATGTAAGGTTTATAAAATACTGTCTTGAAACGTATAAGATTCAAATGCAATCTATCTCGCAAGGTGCTACACAGGACAATTTAAGCCTTGAAAAACTTCGCTCTATTAATTTTTCAATTCCAGAGCTTAAAATACAGCAGGACATTGCCGAAGTTCTATATTCTTATGATAAACTAATTGAAAATAACACCAAACGCATATCCATTCACGAACAAATGGCAGAGCAGCTTTATAAAGAATGGTTTGTTAGAATGCGTTTTCCTGGTTATGAAAAAGCAAAGTTTGTTAAGGGGATTCCTGAAGGATGGTTTTTGAAGAAAGCAAAAAGTATTTTCAATATAAATATAGGTAAAACACCACCTAGAAGTCAACCTAAATGGTTTACTAATAATGGTCAAGGGACTAAATGGGTTTCCATTAGTGATCTTAGTAAATCATCGTTATTTGTGTATTCAACTAATGAAGAAATTACAAGTGAAGGTGTTGCGAGACTCAATATGAGAAAAGCAAAGAGGAATACTGTTATTTTAAGCTTTAAGCTTTCTGTTGGAAAGGTTGCTATAACTGCGTGTGATATGGTTACCAATGAGGCTATAGCACATTTTAATAAATCGAAAGACTATGGTTATGTCAATAAGGAATACACCTATTTGTATCTTAAAAATTTCGCCTATGCTGAATTAGGAAACACTTCTTCCATAGGAATTGCGTTGAACTCAAAGATTATTAAAGATATGCCCTTTGTAATTCCAGCAAGAGAATTGTTAGAGGATTTTGAAAGAATTGTATTGCCGTTATTTAATAATATCGATCAACTCAATTTGCAAAACAACAATCTTCGAAAAACAAGAGATCTATTGCTTCCGCGTTTAATCAGTGGCAAACTTCAAATTAATACCGAAAGTAAAAAGTTAAACCAAGAAGCAAATACCTAATGGCAAAAGAAATTCGATTGTTCAATGATTATCATACCAAGGAAAACATTCTTTCCAATCATTGTGGTGTAATGTTGAAAATGCTATATGAGGAAAATCCCAAGAGTTTTGAGGAGGTGATTTCTGTATTGTCGGGATTGGATTTTGCAGTTACGCCATCCTTTGAACAACAGATTAAAAAGAGTAACAGCTATCCAGACATTGTGATAGAGCAACCTTCATTTGCGATATTTTTTGAAACTAAAAGAACCAATTGGTTTCACGATCCTCAAATAGAGAGACATTTAAAAAGTCTTCATAAAAACAGAGATCACAATATTCTATTTCTCCTTTCCAACTTTGAAGAAGATAGGCCGGAAGAAATTTTTAAAATGCAAATTGCAGATGCTTATGAGAAGTATGACATTCATATTGTACCCATTACTTTTGAGCAATTGGTTGAAACTTTAGAGACCACTGAGCATTCTGATAATTATAATCGATATTTGGATGAGTTTCGAGATTTCCTCGATCGGAATAATTACTTGCCTACTTGGAAGTATATGCTTGACGTAGTTAACTGTGCGAGTACAATTAATGAAGTCCACGATTATAATGTATATATGTGTCCAGCTACGGGTGGTAAGTATAAGCACCGACGCGGGAAGTATTTTGGGGGGTATAAGCAGAAAAATGTAAAATATATTCACGAAATAAAGGCTTTGGTTATTGCCGAGGAAGGTGGGGAAAATGCAGTGGTGGAATGGAACAACTTTAATTTTGATGAAAAGGAACTTATTACAGAGGCTTTGGAAAAAGTCAATTTACTACGAAAGGAAGAGGTTATGAATCGAAATATGCAGGTTTTTTTATTACAAAACCCTGCTGAGGTTAATTTTAGAAAGGACTCTGATGGTGGGTTATATTCGAGTAAGAAATACTTTAAAAATATCGCACAGAAATTTCCTTCTGAAAGCTCAAAAGAATTAGCTGAACAGCTACAGGGAAAAACTTGGGAAGAGGTTGAGAAGATGATTTGATAAACAATGGATATTAGAGTGGATTAGTATGAGAAATTTTTTATCTGAAGATGACATAGAAATTGCAGTAATGCAAACATTGGGAAATCAAGATTCGCCTTGGCGCCAGCTTAATTGCTATACTGCCAATGCGGAAGATCTTAATGATAGGTCCAATCGATCAGATAAAAGTGAGGTGGTTTTTAGGGATATACTATTGGACCGCTTACGCTATCTTAATAAAGGTATTCCGGAAGAAGGCATCCAACAAGCTCTGTCTGTGCTCACAAGCGGGAAACGGGCGATGAGTTTGATTAATGCGAATATTGAAATATACAACTACATACGAAACGGGATTCAAGTAACTTTCGATAATGCCACGGGAAAAGAGGAGAAGGTCACATTAAGAGTAATCGATTTCAACAAATCTTCAGAAAACGATTTCTTGGCTGTACAGCAACTTTGGATAAAAGGAGAGTTAGGATACAGAAGACCAGATGTTATTCTATATATCAACGGTCTGCCTTTGGTTCTTATAGAGCTTAAAAACAATAATGTTTCTATTAAAAATGCCTATTCAGATAACCTTACCAATTATAAAAAAGAGTTGCCACAACTTTTTTGGTACAATGCGATCACGATATTATCTAATGGAAAAGAAACCCGGCTAGGATCTTACACAGCTCCTTGGGGGCATTTTGGCGAATGGTTACGGAAAGAAGATGAGAAGGAGCGCCCAGACAAGAAGAGTATAGCTCAGAGCGGTGTAAGTTTAAAATACACGGTAAACGGATTGTGTACCCATTCAAACCTTTTGGATTACATAGAAAGTTTTATAATGTATTTTAATTCAGCCTATAAAATTTGTGCTAAAAACCACCAATTTTTAGGGGTGAATAAGGTGATAGATTCTTTTACCGAAAGGGAAGAGCGGGATGGGAAATTAGGCGTTTTCTGGCATACACAAGGAAGTGGAAAATCTTATTCGATGGTTTTCTTTACCCGTAAGGTGTTTCGGAAATTCACAGGGAATTTCACGTTTTTGGTTATTACCGATCGCAAGGATCTAAACACTCAGATTTACAGAAATTTTGTTGATATGGGAGCGTGTAAAGAAGCAGATACTTCCTTGCCAAATAATAGCACCGAATTACGTGACGTATTAAAAACGAATAAGAAATATATTTTCACTCTAATCCATAAGTTCAGATATGACAAGGGAAAAGAATATCCCTTAATATCTGATAGGAATGATATAGTAGTTATTGTAGATGAAGCTCACCGCACTCAATACGCTTCATTGGCGGAGAATATGCGAATAGGATTGCCCAATGCTCAATTTATCGCTTTTACAGGTACGCCTTTATTAGGAAAAGAACGGAAAACAAACGCTTGGTTTGGGGAATATGTTTCCGAATACAATTTTGCCCAGGCTATTAGTGATGGAGCCACGGTACCTCTATACTATGATAAGAGACTACCGGAAGTGCATATAGTGAATGACGATCTCGACGAAGATTTGGCGGAAATATTGGAGGACGAAAACCTGGATGAGCAACAACAACAAAAACTTGAAAATAAGTTCTCTAAAGAGATGGAGGTCATTAAGAGAGATGACCGTTTAGAAACTATTGCTCACGATATTGCCTATCATTTTCCGAGAAGAGGGTATTTAGGGAAAGGAATGGTGATTTGTGTAGATAAGTTTACTGCTGTTAGAATGTATGACAAAGTGGACAAGCATATCAAGGAACAGTTAAAAAGACTTAGAAAAGAGCATAAGGATGCTTTATCCAATGAAATGAAACAGGAACTAAGGAAGGTAATCGACTTCTTGAATAGACTTGAAATGGCGGTGGTTATCAGTGAAGATGCAAATGAGAATGAAGTCTTTGATGATAAAGGATTGAATATTCAGTTTCATAGGGACAAATTAAATTCTCTAGACGAGCACCAAAACAGTGTAGAGGACAATTTTAAAAATGAAAATCATCCATTACAATTAGTTTTTGTGTGCGCAATGTGGCTAACTGGATTTGATGCACCCACTGTTTCGACACTTTACTTGGATAAACCAATGCGGAACCATACGCTTATGCAAACCATAGCACGAGCGAATCGAGTAGCGCCACCGATGAATGGAGTAGAGAAGCGAAATGGGTTGGTAGTGGACTATTACAACGTATTTCGGAATATAAAAAGGGCACTTGTTGATTACGGAAATGGAGAGGATGCAGATGGGGACCAAAATCCAGAAGGAGAGGATCCTGTACAGGATTTCGCACAGCTTTATGTATTGTTAGATGAAACCATAGCACTATGTGAAAGCTTTTGTTTGTCGCAAGGCATAAATTTGCGAACCATTGTTGAGATCGGAGAGACATTCTCTAAATTAGAATTGTTTGATGACTTCGCGAATATTTTGTTGGGCAATGATGATTTAAGAAAGGAGTTCAATGTTTATGACAATACGATTGTAGGGCTTTATGAGGCCTGCCGACCAGACATTTTGAAATATCGCGCAAAATATGCTATTGTTGAGGTGATTCATTATTTGCGAGGCGTTATAGATTCCCATATTGGCTTTGCCAATATTGAAAGAGCTGAGGATAGGATTTCCGAGCTTTTGGATCAAAGTGTATTAATAAGCGAAGAAGCTAAAGGTTTGTATCCCTCAAATGAAGAAGGTGCAAAGTATCAAATCAAAGCTTATAAAAAGGAACTCAATTTATCGACGCTCAATTTTGAGAAGTTAAGAGAGGAGTTTCCAAAGACAAAACACAAGAATATTGAAATTGCAGATTTAAAGTCATTTTTAGAGAGTAAGCTTTTTGCTATGCTTGATGATAATGTAACTCGTATTCCTTTTGCGGAACGATTTCAAGCCATTATTGAACGATACAATGCAGGCGGTAGAATGACTGAGGATTATTTTGAAGACTTGATGAATTTCGCGGAGGATCTTAGAGCTGAAGAGGAAAGGGCTATTCGAATGGAACTCAGCGAGAGTGAATTGGAACTTTTTGATCTAATTCAGAAAAAGAAGTTGACTAAGAAGGAGGAGCAGGATGTCAAGAATGCCGCAAGGCAACTATTAAAGCGCTTGAAAGAAGAAAAACCTTCAGTGCTCATTCAAGACTGGTATAAGGATACGGTAACGCAGTTGAGGGTTAAAAGTGCTATAGAGGAACTTTTGGATACGGACTTGCCTAAGAGCTATGATAGAAAAGATTTTTCTAATGTTTGTAACAGGGTTTATAATCACGTTTTTTTACAAGCTTCGAAAGGGAAGGGATGGGTAGCGGCTTAGGTGAGGGTTGGAGTTTAAATTTTATTTTAACTTAGTGACTATGCTTCCCAAATTAGGCTTATTATTGTTTTATACTGCTTTGTAGGAATACAGTACTCATAAAAATCAATATCATCTTCCCAATCGTTAAGTTTAAACCAAGTGGATTTACTTATTAACTGTGCTTTTTCAGCCCCCTTGTATATAAAGTCATAATCGGCTTCTAGATACTCCATAGCTACAGAGTTTTCGGGTGGTGGAAGTTTTGTTATATCGGGTATCCAAACTTTTAAATCATTTGATTTTCGCCAATAGTGAATTTTGCCATTAGAAATAAATACCACAAAAACTGGTACAATATCTAGAGTTAAAAGCCTGAAAATAACAGAGGTTATACTTGTTTTAAATCTGGTGCTAATATCTTTTATTAATTGTGGACTAAAGGGTTTATTGATAATATACTTTCGAAATGCGTTTTCCGGCATTAATAGCTCACTAGCAAAGTCATTTGCTTCATACTCTTGGACTCCTTTTTGAGCTTGTTTTTCAATATTGAACCAATTAAGGGTCTTTGCATTATCGTTATGTAACTCTAGTTTTTTATGTAAGAAATGGTGACCTAATTCGTGAGCAGCCACAAATCTTTTTCGTTGCTCACTTATAAGAGATTTATTGACCTTTATTAAAGTTCTGAAATTTCCTCTTACAATTTTGCCATCAGAATTATGTAGGTCTTCTTCCTTGTAGATTATGTCAAAACCACTCATTAAATCTTCCATTGAAATATCGCTTATATCCTCACAACCGATTAAATCCAGGATTTCTTTGGCTTTATTACTTCCCTTCTGATTCACTCTCAATCATTTCAATTATTTCGATCAAATTATGATCTTTGATTATCTCTTTTATCCCTTCTTCATTGATTTCCTTCAGTTTACTGTATTGAAATTTAACCTTGTTCTGATTAATTAAATTATTTAAAAAAGCAATTGGTTTATCTAGGCCTTTGTTTAACGCATCTTGAAAATATTGCGTAGCAGTAAGTAATAATTCTTCCTGTTTTTCACGGTTAGCTTTTGCCCTTAATTTAAATTTTAATTGTTTGATAAATTTGTCTTGATAAGCATTTCGGGTATCTAAATCGACACCTGCTTCCGCAAGAGATTCTCTTACAGCCTCAATAGGATAAGACTGCTCAAAGTTCCTGATGCTATCTTTTATTGTTTTTTTAAGCTTATCCATTGTGTATCTAGTTTAATTGTTTTTCTTCTCAATCTTTTATAGATATTGTTGATTTCTTTTATGGGTAGACTCATATATTCCGCTACCTCTTTGGGGGTTTTAATACCGGCAGTCCAACATTCGAAAACTTCTATCTCCAAATTGTCCGAACCTTGCTCTTTCAGTGAAGATATCCACCTTTGAATATTAGTGTCGTCATCAATTTTGTCAAAGCTTTTATCGATAACACCTTGCTCTATATCCTCGGAATAATAAACGTCTGTTATATAGCTTTCTTCCGAATATTCAGAATCATCTTCCTCATTGTCGTCATCATCCGGTCTAACCTTACCTTTTTTGAAAAAATAATTCAGATCACTTCTTAAGGTTCCGAATATAAAATTTTCAAATGAACCCTTTCCCATATCCCATTTTCGAGTTCCATCACACGCTTTCATTAAAACAGTTTGACAGAAATCTTGGAATTGTAGACCGTTTTTATTTTGATCAGTCTTATCATAAAACCTTCCACGAACGTAATCCTCCATCTTATCTAAAAGATCTTTTAGATCAAGATTTTCAAGAGTTTCTAGTATTTGAGAAGTTGTTGCGATGGCCATTCAATGTAAATATGCTTAAAAAAACTAAAATTTTGCCATATGGTGGCAAAAAATATTAATAAAAGAGCATATAACATTAGTAACACTAAACTTTAATATATGGCAACAAATAAACCAACTGGAGACAATGCTCGAAAGGGAGCTGTAAAACAGAGGTCACAAGTACTCAATCCAAAGACTAACTTGTTTGTGAAAAGGGATAACGAAACAGGACGCTTTATGGATGTAAAGACAACTGGAGGAAAATTTAAAGGAGTTCGTAAGGAAAAATAAATATTATGATGATTACATTTCAAAATTCACCATCCCTATTTGCTGGTGACGTGCTAGTAGCGAAAAAACGAAAAGGGTTGGGCAGAATTCTTAACCATTATATCGTTTATGTTGGGTTCAACACTTTTGTGGGAAACCTATTTGATGGCGTTAAGATTTTGTCTGATCAAGAGCTAATGGAATTATTACAGGGATACGAACCAGTCAGTGTTCGAAGGTTTATGGATTCGTACCATCAGCGAAACGAAGCTGTAAATAGAGCATACTCAAAATTGGGAGAACGATATAGTCTTTTAAATTTCAACTGTGAACATTTTGCAAATTGGGTGCAGTTTGGAAAATGTGAAAGTGGTCAAGTGAAAACTGGATTTGCTCTTCTGGGAAGTATAATTTTATTGAAATTAATTTCTTCTGATGAGTAATGAATTAAAACGGTTTTTCTGGTATTGTAGCTTCTTTATAGGTGCATTGAGCTATCTCATATATAGGTATCTTTTTTTGGAATCTGCAACAGTACTCCATACGGAATTATTAGTACCCCTAGCTTTGGTTGCTATCACGACGTGCATCATTGGTGTTTATGAAACGATAAAGTGCCAAGGTAAATACTTCTGGATTGCAGTAAGGTGCTCACTGTTTATCCCAAATAAGAAAACCTATGTGTCCCTGAGTTACTTATTAAGGATAAAGATTCCTGGATCAGAAAGATATTTTCTAGTGAAAGGTTCAAAGGTTAATCAGTATCAGCCAGTTGGCGGGGTTTATAAACTAGTAGGCAATAAGGATATCTACAAGGAATGGGAAGCTCATCCTAAAGCAGATAAAAAGAATATTAAGGATTTGCGTTTTTTTGTTAAGGCCAAGCACATTCCCGATATAATAAGATGGTTTAAGTCGCGAAAGAATAGGGAGACTGGCGTTTGGAGGGAGTTTTATGAGGAAGTTTTGGAAACGGAAATTTTGACAAAAGAAAATTTCAAAACCATTCGCGCTGAATACCTGTACTCGCACGAGAATATCCTCAGTGAACAAAATAGATTCGAAGATGAGCAATATCACACTCTGATTTATGACATATTTCAGATTGAGCTAAATATGGATCAGGTACGGGAGTTAGAAGCATTATTCGCAAGGGGTACGTTTACGAACCAGTATGCATTTGTCACAAAAGATGAAATTGAAAAGGAATGCTTCTGGGATCACAAATTAAGAATAGGACAACACACTAAATTTATAATATAGATGAACTTTCAAGAATACTTATACAATCACGGCTTCCAAAGGGAAGATTTGCTCGCCAGGCTAGCGGAATCACTGGAGTTGGGCGAAACACGCTCCAAGAAAATGGAAACGGCCTATAATGCGATTTACGATGTTTTAAAAGCTGATTCTGTTTTTTTCTCGAAGGTGGATTTTGTTGTCTATCCGCAGGGATCGAAGGCTATCGGCACTACTACAAAACCTATTGGAAAAGATGAGTTTGATTTGGACATTGTAGTGCAGATTAGAGATTTCTATTATAATTATAGTTCATCAGAGATTTATAATCATTTAATTCGAGTGTTTACTGACAACGAGGTGTATCGGAATAAACTAGATCCAAAGAATCGTTGCGCTCGAATAAATTATGCTGGGGATTTTCATCTTGATGTTCTTCCCGGATGCATTATCGTCGAGAATGAAGATAGATTGAAAGTTCCAGATAGGGAGTTGGTGTCATGGACTTCTACATTTCCAAAGGGCTATTCCAGCTGGTTTTTAGATAGGGCTCGGGATGTGCGACAGCCTGTTTTGTTGAGAAAGGCCTTTAGTGACTTTGTTTCCTTAAATGAAGCTAAAGCAGAACAGGAAGATTTGCCCACTGAGAACATTTATTTAAAAGAACCATTGAAAAGAGCTGTTCAGCTCACAAAGCGTTATCGTGATATTTTTTTCAGTGAGAAGCCTAAGTATAGAACGTCAAGTATAATATTGACAACTATTTTTGCCCAGTTTTACCAAGGGGAAGCTTCAATTTATGAAACCATTGACAATGTTCTTAATCGTATTTTAGAGCATTATTCTGAATATCAACAACTTTTTGAAAACCGTGGTGTTTACAAAAGGATTAAGGTGTTTAATCCTGTAGACCCTGAGGAAGATTTTACCGATAAATGGGATAAGGATAAGGAGTATTATTTTCAATTTATCGCTTTTGTGAAAAGTTATAAAAAGAAATGGGAGCAGCTTAAAAAGGGAGATTTTGGAATTGCCGAAGAATTATTTGGGAGCACAAGAACCAAAACTATTTTGAAAGCGCAATTGGAGGACTTTGCTAGAGGAAAAACCGATACACTTGAAAAAGCAGGATTAACGATATTGACGGGAAACAATTATGTAGATACGCGAGGAAATATTACTGAGGACAGCGGTTACAAGAGCAAGCCGAATCGTAATTACGGTGGGACGGAATTAAAACTTAATCGAGGCATTCCTAGCGCCAACCCCAAGAACCATGTGGCTGCTTATATACAAAAACACCACATTGAACAAAACTTTCCGTGGTTATGGACTATGGTGAAGGATGGCAAATTATTGGGAAAAGGCAAGATAAAACCCGAGGGTTGTAAGAAGGAATATGAATTGTTGGTAGAATATGATATAAATAGAAGTGGTCGTAAAGAAAGAGTTTTTGTTCTCAATGATAGCCGAGTAAAATTTGGACAGACACCTCATTTATATCCAGGTAATAGTTTATGCCTATATTATCCCAAAGATCTACCTTTATACTTGGACTTAAACTTTGTGGATGTAATTCCATGGGTTTCAGAATGGTTGGTTATGTATGAGTTATGGAATAAATATGGAGTTTGGATGGCGGATGAAGTAAAACATTAGTCTTAAAAAAAAAATAGATTCTTGGCTGGGTGCAAGGAGAGATTTATTTTTTTATGAATTATGAAACAAATCAATAATTGGATTAACGACCTACTCCTTGTTTTGTTTCCTACTGATTCCGAAGAGAATGGGGAGGAGGATGAAACGGTAGCGGAAAAACCTATTGTGAATTTTGTGGTTTTGGTTTTATTAATAATTACAGTGGGGATGTTGATTTTATCGGCTAGCTGAATTCATTTGGTTTTGAGTCTGATTAGCTCCGTTCACAACTTTAGGTCTTCCAAATATTGCTTTAGCACGTGGGTATTCGCTAATTAATTTTAATCTATATGTTTCTTTTTTGCATTGTAAAGAAAATCGGATTTTCTTTACACGTTTTTTTAATACGTAAAGGAATTTGAGATTGGTTTACAGGAGGTTTGTTTGTTGATGGATGCTGGATGGTGGGTGGCGGGTTGAATTTTGAGTTATGATTGTGTTCATTATTATAGACTGTTCAGTGACAATGAACATTGAAATATAATGAACAGAAAAATTGGAGCGGGATATTAGTTTACGGAGGAAACATACTATTATCGGTATTCAGTGGCCCGGACTTCTGTGCATCCGGAAGTAAATTCGGAATATCCTCCCTTGGCCAGGTTCAATTACCTTTTCATTATTCAGTGATCAGTTGGCTTGTAGAGAGTATAAAAGTTGGCCCTGGATATATCCGTTTGCTTCGAGCTTGGTTCATCTCCTTCTTGTCTGCCGGTAGTGCTCATTCCTCCTGCTACTGAGGCTAACACCACATTTTGGAAGTGCCGAAATCTCTATAGAGATAGGTTATCTTGAGAGCTATCGCGGCGAAGTTCAAAACGTTGATCTACCCGTAATCGTGATGGGAAACTTTGGAAGAAATTGGATATGATATTAAATTTAGTTTAATAAACTAAATTTTTTATTGAATAATATTTTCAGTAGAATAAAAATATCGAGCTGTTACCCATTCTTTTTAAATTTTAAGCCAATCTTAAGAAATACCAAATCCAATCTTAATTAATAATTGCAACTTTTACTGGGTAAATGAATTGATGCTATCAAGTAGTTGGTTTATGGTCAAACCAGGTTTCAGGTCGAGAATTTGACGTTTTGATACGTATAAGGTGAAGTTTCAAACAAAAAAAGACATTTTATGTCAGAAAATAGGCGAATAAAACGTGCCAAAGGGAAAAGCAAGGTAGAGGCTGTAAAGTGCAGTATTACCAAGAAAGATAAAATAGTTTGGTTTATTATTCTAATCGCCATTATCATTTTAATCTGCTTTTTACTGTTCTTAATTTTCCTAAAGTACTTTATAGTTCTCTAGTCGAGGATTCACCGTGCATGTTGGTTAAATAAAAAGTAATATCTATAAATTTTCCAAAAGTGATTTTTGTCACATTACTAGCCAAAGCCCTGTTGTATATTTACGATAATAGCTATAAAATTTCAAGATGTCAGAATTAGCAGATGACTATTTAGACAATCATTACATACACCGCAGCAATTGGTTAAGGGCAGCGGTCCTTGGAGCAAACGACGGGATCCTCTCAACGGCAAGTCTCGCAATAGGTGTTGCCGCCGCAAGTGATTTTAGAGAGCCCGTTATATTGGCAACGGTAGCCGGATTGGTGGCCGGTGCTTTATCTATGGCCGCGGGAGAATATGTTTCTGTGAGTTCACAAACGGATATTGAAACAGCGGATATTGAGAGGGAAAGAAAAGAATTGGAGGAAATGCCCGAAATTGAATTGCAACGCCTCGCAGAAATTTATGAAAAAAGAGGGTTAAAGAAGCAAACCGCCCTGACCGTTGCCAAAGAACTCACGGAAAAGGACGCCCTCGCCGCCCACGTTCGGGATGAGCTGGGTATTAATGAAATTAGTCAGGCCAACCCCATACAAGCCGCCCTTGCCTCTGGAGCTGCCTTTACGGCAGGAGGCGTGCTCCCGTTGTTGGTAGCATTATTTCTGCCATTTGAACACTTGGAATATTACCTCTACGGTTCTGCCATTTTATTCCTAATTATTTTAGGAGGCTTAGCTGCCAAAACAGGAGGCTCCAGTATTAAAAGGGCTGTAATTAGAATAACTTTCTGGGGTACTGTCGCAATGGGATTGACAGCATTGGTGGGGTATTTGTTTAACGTGAATGTGGGATAAAAGACACACCGCGAGCCCTTATATGATATGAAAGGAGGCTCTGGAAAATATAAATACTCATGAAGAATAGAGATAGATATTTAATTTTGATTTTTCTGGTAATTGTGTTACCCATTTTTCTTTGGGGGTTAAGCTTCCCACAAACAACAATAAAGCACAATGCCTATCCAATTATTGTATATGGTAGTCAACTTTTCGCTGTAATTGGATTCTCCTTGTTCGCCTTTTCCTTTATGTTATCTACCCGGATTAAAGTGATAGAAAAATATTTTGGAGGGCTTGATAAGTTATATCGAATTCACCATACCATTGGTAAACTTGCCTTTTTTGCGTTGTTGATTCATCCTGTGGTGTTAGCAGTGAGATGGTTGCCAGACAACATCGCAAAAACGTTTTGGTATCTCTTGCCGGTCCATAGAAAGATGGAAATAAATTTGAGCAGTTGGGCATTGTTGGGATTGACCACATTATTGTTATTTACCTTGGTTATAAAACTACCTTATGACAAGTGGAAAATTACACACAAATTTATGGGCCTGATTTTTATTTTAGGTATTGTCCATGTGTTTGGGGTGGCTGGTTTTTATGAAGAAAAACCCTTGCTGGCAATTTACTTTATAATTATTTCTATTCTTGGGGTGTCCGCATTTATGTATAAAGCAATATTTCACAAGTGGGCGGTGAAAAAATATCCGTTCACAGTAGTAAAAATCGACAAGTTGGATGAGAGGACAATGGAAATTACCTTACGGAATGAATCTGCTGATTTCGATTATATTCCTGGACAGTTTTGTTTCTTCCAATTTGTCAACGAAGGGATTAGCATGGAATCGCATCCATTCACCATTTGTGGTTCTTCAAAGGAAGGAGAGATTAATATACTCGTTAAGTCTTTGGGAGACTATACCAATAATCTTTATAAAAAATTGACCCTGGACAGTATTGCCTTGGTTGAGGGACCTTATGGCTGTTTTGATTATAAATTAGGCAAAGAGAAGCAAATATGGATAGGCGGAGGGGTTGGAATAGCCCCCTTCATCAGTTGGTGTAGAGATTTAGAAAAGAATTCTATGCCAGGGCTGGAAGTTGAGTTATACTACTGCGTAAATAGTGAGGCAGAGGCCTTTCATCTACACGAATTCCAAAAGCTGGAAAAAGCACTGCCCAATTTTCGAGTTACATTATCGTGCTCAGATAAAAGCGGATTTTTAAAAGTAAGGGATATCGGGGACACCAAGAATAAGACCATTTTTATTTGCGGACCAAAGGAAATGAGGAGTGCGCTATTGAAAGATTTTAAGGGCCTTAAGATACCGAAGGAAAATATAATTTTTGAGGATTTTGATTTTATCTAGCTAAATTATTTTTTGGATGAGAGGTATTTTTCTTTTAATACTTTACTCCCAACGAAACACGCATAGGTTGCACAAGATAATATTATCTGAAAAAGAAAATAAACATTATTAAAAACAAACATCATGGAAAAAACAAAGTATTCTAAAATCTATCGAATAATCCATTGGGCGATAGCAGTTTCATTCCTACTGCTGTTGATTACGATTTTTTTGCGGTTAACATGGATGAACAAGTATAATGTGGCAGAAATCATACAAGATTATTTGAGTGGTACCGATCAGGTTTTAACTCAGGATCAACTCATTGCTCTGGCAAAAAAGATAAGACAGCCCATGTGGGATTGGCACATTTACGTTGGTTATGTATTGGTTGGATTATTTAGTATTCGTTTCATACTTCCTGCATTTGGACATATGCGAATCCAAAATCCTTTTGCTAAAAATCTATCCATAAAGGAGAAATTTCAAAAATGGACATATATCATTTTTTACCTCTGTGTGGTAACTTCATTAACTACCGGGCTTATAATTGAATTGGGTCCAAAGGAATTTAAAAAACCAATGGAAGAAATACATGTGCTGGGCCTTTATTACTTGATTGGATTTATTGTAATCCATATTTCAGGTGTACTTCTAGCTGAATTTACAGTCCATAAAGGAATAGTCTCGAAGATAGTGAGTGGCACTAAAAAGGAAGATTAGATAAGGGCAGAAGCAGGGTAGGTAAAAGAAAAAAGACAAAAGACTTACCAGCCGGCAGGTTCTAAGTTATATTGTGAAGTATTGTCACTTTTAAACTAGTTGAAACACATACCATGAAATATCAAATCACAGCCTCATCCACTTCAAATCAGGATGCTGTTATTCATATAAAACAGTCGGATATAGATTTTGGAACTACTTCAAAAACTGCTGAAACGCTGCCCAATCCAGCCGAATTATTCTTGGGAGCTTTTGCTGCGTGTATGTTGAAGAATGTTGAACGCTTTTCAGAGATGATGAAATTTTCCTATACAAAAGCTACTGTTGAAGTCAATGCAACACGCATTGAAAATCCGCCACGAATGGACGGTATAAGTTACAGTTTGACAATTTTCAGCAATGATAAAAAACTTAATACAGACCTACTTAAAAAGAACATTGAAAAGTTTGGAACCATCTATAATACAGTAAGATTGTCTTGTTCAATTTCAGGCACTATAAACACTATTAGCAATGTGTGATTGTTTTCGACACATTGCAGATTGGTAGATTTTAAACGAATAGCTATAAATGAATCATAAAATACAATGCTCTCTAAGACAAGAATACCGCCAAATGGTATTTGATAAATTTTAAGCCAATCTTAAGAAATACCAAATCTTAGCTTAATTTAGATTTATAACTTTTGTGAAACATTTTAGTATGGAATGTTTTATATATGTCTAATCTCTTAAAAATGAAAAAGATGAAAAAGGTTTTAAAAGTAATTCTGGTAATTGTAATTATGGCATTCATTGCGATTCAATTTATAAGGCCCGCAAAAAACTCAGGTGAAGAAATTGCCGCAAAACAAATTACAGCAAAGTATGAAGTACCCCAAGAGGTACAACAAATCCTAAAGGTTTCCTGTTACGATTGCCATAGTAATACCACCCATTATCCTTGGTATTCCAACATTCAACCTGTTGCCTGGTGGCTTGATGATCACATAGTAGAAGGTAAGGATGAACTGAACTTTTCTACCTTTATGGAGTATCCCGTCTGGCGACAATACAAGAAATTCAAGGAAATTGGGAAGGAAGTAAAAGATGGTGATATGCCAATGGAATCCTACACCTTCATTCATCGCGATGCAGTTATGAGTGCCGATCAAAAATCTTTGGTACAAACCTGGGTGGCAAATACAATGAAAGAAATGGAATCGGAATATCCAGCAAAAAGTCTGAAGAAACCTAAATAGGGTTTCAGGTTGCAGGTTTCATCCACCTTCGCTGAAGCTTCGGTGGACAAGGGTTGCAAGTTTCAGGTTTCAGGTTGCAAGTTTGTCCATGCCTAAATAGCATTGAACGTTGAGTATTAAACATTGAAAATTGAACATTGAAAATTGAGCATGAGAATTTTAATAGTAGAAGATGAACCCGGTATATACAACTTCCTCAAACAAGGCTTGGAGGAGGAGTCCTATGCCGTAGATATTGCAGAGGAAGGCAAGAAAGGCCTTCAATTGGCCCTTTCGGGGGAATATGATTTGTTGCTGTTGGATTGGATGGTGCCAGGGTTAAGCGGTATAGAAATCTGTCGCCAATTCAGAAAGGAGTTTAAAGATACCCCGGTCATTCTTTTAACTGCAAAAGATACGGTTGATGAAACCATCTTCGGACTTCAGGCGGGCGCCAACGATTATATAAAAAAACCTTTTCACTTTGAAGAGCTTTTGGAACGGATCAAGGTGCAACTGCGCCCTAAATCTGGGGAACATTCCATATTTAAACTTGGAAACATCATTCTTAACACCGCAACCCATCAAGTCCATAAAGACAAGGAAGAAATTAGTCTTACGCAAAAAGAGTTTGCACTTCTGGAATATCTTATTCGCAACAAGGGTATAGTCTGCCGAAGGTCCCGTATCATTGAAAGTGTTTGGGATATCCATTTTGAGTATAATACTGGAGTTATCGATGTATATATTAATGCCCTTCGTAAAAAATTAAAACTTGGAGAGGATGAAAACTATATCCAAACCGTTCGTGGAGTGGGCTATGTAGCAAAAGAAGTATGAAATTAAGTTTTAGAAATAGAATTGCTTTACATTATATGATAGCTACTGCCGTTATTATGGTCGTGGCGTTTATTGCTGTTTATTTTGTAGTGAAGGAAACGGTCTATCAAAATCTCGATGACGATTTGTCTTTTGAAGCTGAAAAGCATACAGGTGAAATTATAATTGTAGGAGATAGCATAAAGGTAAGAAACAAAAGAGAGTGGGAGGAGAGAGAACATCGGGATGTTCAGGTAAATCCAGTCTTTATTCAGATCCTGAATAAGAATGGCAAATTTATGGACAAATCGCCAAACCTTAAGGAAGATGTCCTAACCTTCAACCCACAACAAAACTACGGTGGCCATTTTAATGAAACATTGAACAGTATAGCCATTCGGCAAGTTCAGGTGCCTATTGAGGAAAACGGTAAAATTAAAGGTTTTATACTGGCCGCAATGTCATTGGAATCATCCAAGATGGTATTGCTTAGCCTGCGAAATGTTTTGATTATTTCCTATTTATTTCTTTTGGTGGGATTGTATTTTATGTCTAGATACCTGGCAGGACGGGGCATCATACCTGTAAAGATTATAACCGAAACCACAAAAAGGATTACAAAGAATAATTTGAATGAAAGGGTGGTTTTGCCCCAAAATAAAGACGAACTCTACGAATTGTCCTCCGGAATCAACCAGTTATTACAGCGTATTGAAAGCGCCATTGAGCGCGAGCGGCAATTTACTTCAGACGCTTCCCATGAACTGCGAACCCCTTTGGCCACATTAAAGGGCACACTTGAGGTATTGATCCGAAAACCAAGAGAGCGGTCGGAATATGAGGATAAAATTAAATTCAGTCTTACGGAAATAGACCGAATGACTGACACCTTGGAACAACTTTTACTGCTGGCAAGATTGGATACGAGCTCAAAAACAGTGGACCAATCCTTAGTTCCCTTACCCATGATAATTGACGAAATTCTTTCGAGACATAAAAGGCATATCTCACAAAATAAACTCAAAATAGACTCTCACAATGATCTTGCCTTAGAAATTTTGGTCCCCCAATATTACACCAACCTGATATTGGACAACATTATCGGCAATGCCGTAAAGTATTCCAGGGAGGCTTCCACCATACATATCAGTGTTTTTCTCCAGGATTCAAAAGTTGTTTGTAAGGTTCAAGATGAAGGGATAGGTATTAAAAAAGAGGATTTGAACAACTTGTTTAACCACTTTTTCAGGTCTGATGCCCTAAATCATAAGAGCATCTCTGGAACTGGCTTGGGACTTTCCATAGCCAAAAAGGCTGCTGATGCGATAAATGCAGAAATTCACGTGGAAAGTGAATTTGGTCTGGGAACTACTTTCACGATTAAATTTTAAGCGAATCTTAAGAATTTCCTTAGTACGACTTTATAATACGCTATTACTTTTATATAAGAATTAGCAACACTACACTTGAAAAGGAAAATAGATTCCCCCTGTTGACCATTAGATGTTATGGTTGGTTTTTAATGGTTGATTGGCAAAGGCTCTGAACAATGTTCGGGGCTTTTGTTTTTATGGATTATGGATGCAAATACATTCTTAAGCGAATCTTAAGAAACCTCTTAGATGGCTCTTAGATGCGCCAAATACATTTGTGATATAATTTTTAATAAACCAGCATAAAATGTTAGAACGTATAATCCAATACAGCATCCACCACAAATTAATTGTGCTTCTATTTACAGCGGGTATCGTAGGTTTTGGCCTTTATTCATTAGCCAATATACCAATAGGCGCAGTTCCCGACGTTACCAATAATCAGGTACAGGTGATAACAACCTCCAGAAACTTAGCTACGGAAGACGTAGAAAAGTTTTTGACCTATCCCGTGGAATTGGAAATGGCGAATTTGCCTGGAGTAAAAGAAATCCGTTCGGTATCAAAGTTTGGCCTATCCGTAGTTACCGTTGTTTTCAATGATAATATGGGTACATACTTACCCCGTCAGCTTATCGCGGAGAAAATTAAAAGTGCTGAAGAAAAAATACCGGCAGGCTTTGGCTCACCTTTTATGGGTCCAGTTTCCACAGGTTTGGGTGAAATATATCAATATATAATCGACGTTGATCCAAAATACAAGGAACGGTATTCATTATCCGATGTGCGCACAATTCAGGATTGGGTGGTAAAACGGCAACTTTCTGGCATTCCGGGTGTGGTAGAAGTAAATACTTGGGGAGGTTATCTAAAGACCTATGAAGTGACCATTAATCCTGAACGGCTCCGTGCTATGGACGTTTCCATGTTTGATGTGTTCAATGCATTGGAAAAAAACAATAGCGTTGCTGGCGGCGGTTATATTGAGAAAGCGAATGAGAGTTACTTTATCAGGGGCGAGGGTCTTGTGGGTTCCTTACAGGACATTGAAGATATTGTAGTAACAAATAAAGGAGACGTGCCGGTCTATGTTGGAGACATTGCTTAAGTAGGTTTTGGTCACGCCAACCGTTTTGGTGCGATCACGGGAAATGGTGAAGGAGAAAAAGTATTGGGCCAGGTAATGATGCTCAAAGATGCCAATTCCAATGCTGTTATCGAAGCGATAAAAGAACGCGTGGCCGAAATACAATCCTCATTGCCCCCAGGCATTTCCATTAATCCCTTTCTAGAGCGAAGTGAACTTATCGCGAAAACCACTTTTACAATTGCCGAAAACCTGATACTGGGGAGTTTAATTGTGATATTCGTTGTGGTGGTACTCTTGGGTAACCTGCGTTCTGGCTTGGTCGTTGCCTCCGTCATTCCATTATCGTTGCTATTTGCACTTTCCCTGATGTACCTCTTCGGCGTAGATGCCAACTTGATGAGCTTAGGGGCGATAGACTTCGGGATTATCATCGATGGTGCCGTAATTATTGTTGAATTTATTGCTTTTAAAATAACAAGTCAACGAGCTAAGATATTGGCACTTCCCAAAAACGAAAGACAAGGATTAATAGATAGCATTACTTTTCAAGGTGCTACTAAAATGATGAACTCCGCCGTTTTCGGGCAAATAATCATAATCATCGTATTTATACCAATTTTATCCTTGGTCAATGTAGAAGGTAAAATGTTCCGGCCTATGGCATTGGTATTCACTTTTGCCCTTATTGGCGCTATGGTGCTGTGTTTTACCTATATCCCGGTAATGGCTTCTCTGTTCATCAAACCTACCAATACCGAAAAAAGGACTATCTCATCCAGACTGATCAATTTTTTGGAAAGGAAATACCAACCTACCATCTCCTGGGCGTTGCGTAAAAAGAAATTGGTTCTGGGCATTGCAGTAGGACTATTGGTGTTTACCGGATTTCTATTTACGAGAATGGGAGGGGAATTCGTGCCAACCTTAGATGAAGGAGATTTTGTAATTCAACCTGTATTGAAAACCGGAACTTCATTGAGCAAAACTATCGAAGCAACAACCCGAATGGAAAAAATACTGAAAAAGTTTCCAGAAGTAGAGCAAGTTGTAAGTCGGATCGGTGCTGCCGAAGTACCTACGGATCCAATGTCCATGGAAGAAAGTGATGTTATAATCAAACTAAAACCAAAAGGCGAATGGGTATCTGCCAAGACTAAAAATGAACTGGCAGATAAATTTAAAGAGGCCTTATCGGAGATAGCAGGTGTTGATTTTGAATTTACCCAGCCTATAGAAATGCGATTTAACGAGCTGATTACGGGTGTACGTGCCGATTTGGCCATTAAGGTTTTTGGAGAGGATCTGGACATACTCTACAAAAAAGCTTTGGAAATTGAAAAGGCGATCCAAAACGTGGAAGGAGCTGCCGATATTATTGTAGAGAAAACTGCGGGACTGCCCCAGATGTCCGTGAAGTACGACCGCAGAAAAATTGCAAAATACGGATTGAACATTGAAGACTTGAACAAGGTCGTCACAATGGGTTTTGCAGGAATGACCGCAGGAACAGTTTTCGAAGGTGAAAAGCAATTTGATCTAGTGCTTCGTTATGACCAAGACCAAAGAAAGGATATCGAAAATTTAGAGATGGCTTCGATTGCTCTTCCCAATGGAATGCAGCTGCCATTAAGTGAATTCGCCAAAATAGGTTACACCAAGGGACCGGCAAAAATTTCGCGCGATGATACCAAGCGGCGTATAGTTGTAGGGGTGAACGTCCGTAACCGTGATCTGGAATCGGTAGTAAAAGATGTTCAAGCCATTATTGAAAGAGATATAAAGTTGCCAACTGGCTATTCGATAAGCTATGGAGGGCAATTTGAGAATCTTCGTACGGCAACGGCAAGATTAAAAATCGCCGTACCTATTGCGCTGGTTCTGATTTTCGTCTTACTCTACTTTGCATTCAATTCCGTAAAAGAAGCCTTGATGATTTATAGCGCCATTCCTTTATCTGCCATTGGAGGCGTGATGTTACTGTATATACGGGATCTGCCCTTTAGTATTTCGGCAGGTGTTGGCTTTATTGCTCTTTTTGGAATTGCCGTGCTAAACGGTATTGTATTGATCGAAGAATTTAAGGAACTCAAAGCACACGGGATAACCAATATTAACAAGCGAATTTTAATGGGTACAAAGAATAGGTTACGTCCTGTATTGTTAACAGCATCGGCAGCAGCTTTAGGCTTTTTGCCGATGGCAATTTCAACTTCGGCCGGTGCAGAGGTGCAAAGGCCGTTGGCAACAGTTGTTGTAGGAGGATTGATAACTGCTACTGCACTAACTCTAGTGGTATTGCCAATTTTATATGCAATGTTCGACAGAAAGGGACATCATCCTAAAGTTAAGAAAAAAGTAAATTTTAAAGCTCTTGGAGTTATTGCCTTTTTGTTCTTGCCTGTTTTTGCCATTGCCCAACAAAACCCTATTAATGCCCAACAAGCAGCACTAATAGCCATTGAAAACAATAACGGACTTAAGGCTTCTGCCAAAAGGATAGACCAATCCAAACAGTTGGTAGGAAGTGCCTTCAATTTGGACAAAACTCAGGTATATTATAATTATGACGAAAACAACATTGCCGAAAACGGTCGTCCATTGGATGTTTTCGGGGTGACTCAATCCATACAGTTCCCAACTATTTATGGGGCACAACGAAAGGTAGAAAAACAAAAAGTTGAGTTGTCCACCCAACATTATCTGTTAAATGAAAGAATCTTGACCAAAGAGGTTTATAAAGCCTATTACAATGTGGTTTACTATAATAGTCTTGTGCAACAATACACTTTTTTGGACAGTCTTTATGGGCAATTCTCCAGAGCTGCCAATAAGCGATATGATGTGGGGGAAACCAATTTATTGGAAAAACTAACTGCAGAGACCAAACAAAAAGAAATATCCATTTTGCTTTCACAAACAAAAGAGGACGTAGGAAAGGCATTTACGATGCTACATCAATGGATGCAGACGGATTCGTTGGTTACCATAGAGGAGAACCGTTTGCCCAGACTGGAATTGCAACCACCTAATTTTAGTGAGCATCCCGGGATTCTTTACTATGATTCAGCTCAAAAATTGAGCAAAGCCTCCCTCTCTTTGGAAAGACAAAGATTGCTTCCCGACTTGCATATATCAGTCTTCCAGGGCACTAACAATGGATTGGATGCAAAGCGATATAATGGATTTCAAGCGGGCGTATCGATTCCCTTATGGTTTGGGGCGAACAAAGCGAAAATCAATGCCGCAAAAACAGAAACTATGATAATGATTGATGAATCTGAAAATTACAAGATTCAACTGGAATCAAGGTATCAAGGCCTGTTGTCCGATTTAAACAAATTTCAGGAAGGCGTTGATTATTATGAAACCACAGGTGGCAAACTTGCAAAAGAACTAACTACGAGTGCATCAAAATCATTTCAAAACGGAGAGATAGATTTCCTGCAGTATGTACAGCTATTGGAAAGTGCAAAAAACATTCAAATAAACTATTTACAAAACCTGAACGCGTATAACGCAACGGTTTTAGAATTAAACTATTTAATCAATTAACGATGAAAAATACAGTCAACAATTTCACCAATTTGAAAATCTTAACAAGCATTCTTCTATTGCTAATGTTAACGCTGGCTTCCTGTAATTCAAAAGGAAAAACAGAAGCGGCCAATACAGAAACCACCATAGAGAATACAGACCAAGAAGTAATTACCATAACCGAAAACCAGTTCAGATCCGGCAATATGGAATTGGGCAAAATATCGATGCAGAAGTTTAACACTGTTGTGAAAGCCAACGGCATGTTCGCAGTGCCGCCACAGAACCAAGCAGATGTTAGTGCCTACTTTGCCGGTTACGTAAAGGAAATCAATCTATTGCCGGGGAATGCGGTAAAACAAGGACAGGTATTGTTCACAATTGAAAATCCGGAATATGTCCAGGTACAACAGGATTTCCTGGAAGCCCAAGGACGTTTGAGCTATTTGAAATCGGATTATGAACGCCAGAAAGAGCTGATGACCGATAATGTGACTTCAAAAAAGGTTTTTTTAAAGGCGGAATCGGATTATACCGTGACTATGGCACAATACCAATCCCTTAAAAAGAGGTTGAGCCTTATGAACATTAATCCGAATACCCTAACTGGCGAAAACATTAGGTCGGTAATCAGTGTGACTTCGCCATTATCAGGTTATGCAACTTCGGTAAATGCAAGTAAAGGAATGTACCTAAACCCTTCGGATATTGCCGTAACTGTTACCAATACAGACGACCTCCATATAGAATTGAAGATTTTTGAAAAGGACCTTCCTATTGTAAAAGTAGGTCAGCAAATCAATGTGAGATTGCAAAACGACACGGACAAAGTATATAAGGGTGTAGTCCATTTGGTCAACAAGACAATAAACGCACAGGATAGGACCGTAAATATTCACGGGGATTTGGCGAATGAAGAAGAAGTAAAACTTTTTGCTCCCGGAATGTACATTGAAGCAGAAATCCTGACCACAACTGCAGAACATCCTGCATTGCCATCAGAAGCGGTCGCAAACATTGACAATGACTTTTTCGTGCTTGTGAAAGAAGATAGCACAAATTTCAAAAGGGTATTGGTGAAAATAGGAGCCACGAACAATGGGTTTACCCAAATACTCAATGCAGCTGATTTTGAACCAAATATGGAGTTTTTGACCAAAGGAGCATTTAATTTAATAACAGAGTAAGTCGTGGTCGAAAGAAAAGACCGAAAATCCGATTGTTTTGCCCCGCCCCTAAAGGGTGCCCTCGATTAAAAACAACATTGTTACTATTGACAATCGCAAATCTGAATTAACCTAAAGCCTTTAACATTTTAAATAAAAGAATTATGAACGATGTACATTTTCATTTAGTAGTAACCCATCTTCCCATTGTGGGCGTATTGATTGGGTTTTTGGTTTTACTCACAGGGTATATCACAAAGAGCCCCCAGGTAAAGGCAACGGCACTGGGTATTTTCATTTTTAGTGCCCTAGCGGCTATTGCTGCTTTTTATACAGGGGAAGCTGCGGAGGATATCGTAGAGAATCTACCGGGAGTGAGTGAAACCCTTATCCATACGCACGAAGAACAGGCAGAACTTTTTTATACAATGATGCTGGTTTTAGGGGGTGTTTCCCTAGTGACCATGTTTATTCACTACAAAAAATTCGCTTTTGCTAAATACGGTTTTATCGCAGTACTGTTCCTGTCTATAAGCAGTGTTGTTATGTCCAAATTTGTGGGTACCAGTGGTGGCGAAATTACCCATGTTGAAATCAGAAACGATCCCAACAATTTAATTGAACTTGATTCCCATCACGACCATGATGACGATTAAAAACATTACGGGCAATTGTTCAAACATACTTCATAGCGATAAATGCGTGAGTCTTCCTTTTCACAACTTTGCGCATACGCAAGAGGTAATCGACAATGTCTTTTTGATTTCCAATACCATAGGAATGAAGCCCGAAGATGCAGATCTTATAGCTATTGCGGCCTGCTTTCACGATACCGGCTTCTCGGAAAATTATGAAGGCCACGAGGAAGTGAGCAAAAGACTTGCTGCGCAGTATATGGAAAAAGCAAATTTTACCAAAACAGAAATTGAGAGAGTTCTCTCTTGCATAGAGGCTACAAAAATGCCTCAGAACCCCCATGACATTTATGGGGAGATACTTTGTGATGCCGATTTGTTCCACTTGGGAACACCCAATTTTTTTTATAGGAATATGCTCTTGCGAAAGGAATGGGAACTTTTCCGTGGCATTGCTATGACGGATGACACATGGCTGCTGCACAATATTGCGTTTTTGGAGGAGCACCGATTCAAGACTACTTATGGGAAAGAGGTTTTGGAAAAAGGAAAGCAGGAAAATTTAAAGAAACTAAAACAATTGATACGATGAAAATAACATTTCCAAAACGGTTTACATTGTTAAAAGGCTTTGTCTTGTTATTTCTGATTCTTTCTTTTGTAGCGAGAGTGAGTTTTTTAATTTGGAATTTTTCCGAAGTGGATAAGGGGTTTTTTAAGTTGGGAAATACATTCGTGATTGGTTTTTTATTCGACATTGCCACCCTTTCATTTTTTACCATCCCTTATCTTATCTATCTCCTTCTGATTCCCAAAAAGTTCTACGGCTCCATTTTGGATAGGATAGTGACCTATTTTGGATTTTCCTTGGTTACACTTATAGTTTTCTTTTCCTTTTTCGGGGAGTTCACCTTTTGGGATGAATTCCACAGACGATTCAACTTTATAGCGGTTGATTATTTGATCTATACCTATGAAGTTGTAAAGAACATTAACGAAAGTTATCCCTTGCCACTTCTTATTTCTGGGATGGTATTAATGGTTTTGGGGAGTATCTTTATAGTCTCGAAATTAGGATATTTCAAAAGCACTTTTACTAGCCAAACTTCCTTTTTGTCAAAACTTTACGCAGCCTTGCCCTGGTTCATAATTGCGTTGATAACCGGATTGTTTATAACAAACAGTAAGGCGGACTTTTCAGAAAACAGGTATAATAATGAATTGGCAAAGGCGGGGATTTATTCTTTTTTTGCAGCCTTCAGAAATAACGAATTGCCCTATAGAGATTTTTATAAAACCATCCCTGAGGAGGAGGCTTTTGCTTATTTAAAGTCGGTTTATACCAATGCCGGCGATAGTTTGATCAATCCCCAAGCAAATTCAATTTATAGAAAAATTGTAAACCGCGATAGTATTGATAAACAGATTCGCCCTAATGTAATATTTATTTGTGTTGAAAGCCTAAGTGGCGATTTTCTAAAAACCTTCGGAAACGAAAAGAACATTACTCCCACATTAGATTCTCTCGCAAATAACAGCCTCTTTTTTGAGAATTTATATGCTACGGGAACCCGAACAGTGAGAGGAATGGAGGCCATTACACTTTCCATACCGCCAACTCCGGGAAGAAGCATCGTAAAACGGAAGGATAATCAAGGCTTATTTACCATTGGAGAAGTGTTTAAGGAAAAGGGATATAGTCGCAATTTCTTTTACGGTGGCGATGGTTATTTCGACAATATGAACACTTATTTTGGGGGCAACGGGTTTAATATTATTGATAGAGGACGTGGATTTCTATTGGATGCCAGTATTAACACAACAAGAACCAATATTGATGATGATGAGGTAACATTTGAAAACGCTTGGGGAGTTTGTGATATGGATCTTTACAACAAAGTATTAAAAGAGGCGGATAAAGCGTACGACAGCAAGAAACCGTTTTTTGATTTTGTAATGACCACCTCCAACCACAAGCCTTATACTTATCCCGAAGGCAAGATAGATATCCCATCAGGGACGGGTAGGGATGGAGCCGTAAAATATACAGATTATGCGATTAATGAATTTCTAAAACAGGCGAAAGAAAAACCTTGGTATAAAAACACCGTTTTCGTTATTATGAGTGACCATTGTGCCAGTAGTGCTGGACGTTGGGAGCTGGATATTAAGAATTATCACATTCCTGCATTTATTATAAACTTACCAAATAAATCCCCCTTAAAATTGAACCAGCTTGCATCACAAATCGATTTATTCCCGACCCTCTTCGCACAATTTGGGTGGGATTATAATTCCAATCTCTTCGGCCAGAATATTTTGAAAATGGACCCTGCCGAGCAACGGACGTTTATAGGTAACTACAGGAAGTTGGGACTTTTAAAAGACAATACGGTTATGATCCTGGATGAACTTGGAAAGGCCAATTTCTATTCTTGGAATCCTGTGGACAACGCTCTTTCTCCCGAACCTTTAAACGAAGAGTTTATGAAAAAAACGATTTCTTATTATGAAGTAGCGGATGACCTATATGAAAGTGGAGGTTTAAAACTCAAAAACAAATAGGTTGATCCATATCCATTTCATAATAAATCCAATTTCTGGATCGGGAAAGAACGAACTTTCTGAAGCCTTTTTGGGGAATTATTTTTCTCAGGAGAAATATTCAATCACCACTAAAATTTCAGAATATAAAAGGCATGCCATCACCCTTACAGCAGAATCCATAAGAGAAGAGGCCCAAATTATCGTGGCCTGTGGCGGGGATGGCACCATCAATGAGGTTGCCTCTGCTCTGGTGAATACGGGTATTCCCTTAGGTATTATTCCGATGGGCTCCGGCAATGGATTGGCCTCCAATCTGAAAATTCCGAAACAGTTGGAAAAGGCGATAGGGGTAATTCTAAGAAATAAATATGTTTCTATTGACGTGGGCCGTGTCAATGATTCCTATTTTTTCAGCAACACCGGTTTTGGCTTTGATGCCAGTGTTATCAAGAATTACGAAGAATCCCAACGCCGCTCGCTTTTAACTTATGTTACAGCTTCCCTAAAATCCTTTAAGGAATACCACAGACAGGACGAAATTGTAATTGAAATCAACGGTACCACTCAGATGGTAAATCCGTTTCTTATTTTCGTGTCAAACTCCAATGTGATGGGATACGGAATGAGCCTAACTCCCAAAGCATCTCTTCAAGACGGACTTTTTGACGTTGTGATTGTCCCCAAACTTCCCAAATTGAAAATGTTGGTTTTCGGTTTGCTAATGCTTCTCAAAAGACCCGATTTCCAAAAAGAAGTGAGCTGTTTCCAGGCTAAGGAAATAAAACTTTTCAAAAAGAGTAGGGGTTATTTCCAATCACAAATTGATGGGGAACTTGTGGAAATTCCCAGTTCGTCTGTTGATATCGATATTTTGCAATCTTCACTAATAGTCCTAGCTTAATTTTTTTCGGAAAGGGTAACACTTTAAATTTTCTTAAGAATTAGGTCCTAGTTATATGCAACAATATTAAAACTCTGCCTCAGACTTCGCTCGGAAACCGGATGAAATTAAAATTTGGTTTACAGTGGTCAGTGTTCAGGCCTGAGTGTTTTCTCTTCAGGCACCTACGCTCAGTATGTATTAATGAGTACAATAAACTGCTTGAAATAGTTATAAGCCTTCCAGAAATAATTTTAAATCTTTTAACTCGAATAATTCTTCATCTTGGGGGATTTGGGATTTGATGATAAAGTCTTCTATGTAGTGTTTAAAGCGTTCTTCTCCAAGGGTGTCGTTGAGTATAATCCCCACAATTTCGCGAAGTAAATCAGAATCGTACTTGTTGATTGGAAAATCGAGAATGATTCCCAAGATAAATTGATCGGTGTCGGGGTCAATGAGCAGGGCCAAGAATTTTATATTGGAGGGTTTGAGACAAATTCCATTTAAGCAATATTCCTTTTCGAAGTAGTCTGGATCTTGGTCTGCCAGAGAGGTTATGTAGGCAGTGATGATCCAGTCTTTATTTTTTGGGGCTGATTCCATTAGGTGAAGAATGAGGGCTCCGACTTCGGGATCTCCACAGGTGGAAAAGGCTAGGGTGGGTAGGTCTTGATTTTCGGGAGGAATTATAAATCTATAGCCTATTTTAGGGCTGTAGTATTCGAGATGCTTAGAGAACCAATAGAGTAGTTCTTCTCTTCCTTTGTCTGAAAGGGAGTGGATGTTTCGGAGTGTTTTTTCGTTGGCGGTGAACCAGTGCCAGAAGGGGGTGGTGTTCATTAGTTTATTTTTTGGGGTTTGATGTTGATGAGTTTAGTGGTTAGGAGGTTAAAAGTTTATGAGGTTATGAGTTGAGGCCTTCGATACTTTTTCTCTTGCTCTACTGGCAAGAGAAAACACTCAGGCACCTTAAATTGGACCTTCGATACGTCCCGCAGAAAAATCGGGACACTCAGGTACCTGGAATTGGTTTGGAAACGGTAAAACTTTTTTAGTTTCATTTTCGTTTGTCTTTGGTGGTTTTGTCGAAGCCTATTACGTTTACCATTTCGCGGAGACGGCTGCGTACTCGGTTGCCGTAGCGGTCTTCGATTTCTTCGGCGTTGAGGTTTGTGGTTATGTGAGTTACCCCTCGGCTCCGCTCGGGGACCGGGTTTTTTAGAAATAATTCGTGACGTGAGAGGAGGATTTCTCCCATTACATTACAGTCTTTGCCAAAGTGCTTTCCTTCGGGTTCTACGCCTAGGTCGTCAAAACAGTAGAAATTACTATTACCGTATTGTTCGATTATTGAATAGCCTAGATTATTAAAGCCGAAAACAATATTGCGAGTAGGAATGATCTCATAGGGACGATGATGGGGAACGAGGTGGCGTAATAATTTCATCAGAGTGGTCTTGCCGCAGCCTATGGGACCACTGAGCATTATTCCTTTGGTTGGATCGATATTGAATTTTGCACAACTGATTTCATCTTTTATAAAATAGCTGCAGAGCTGATAAAGAATTTCTTGGTCTTCTTCGTGAATCTTGAATTTTTTCCCGAACAACAATTTTCCTTTGGCATCCAGATAGCGTAGCATCTTTGGGAAATCGTATAGGATTGTGTCTCCTTTCATTGTTCCCAAATGAAATTCTACTCCACCTTCAATGAGGATGTGGGGGGTGGAGGGGTGGAATGTGGTTTCAAGTTTCATGTTGTCTGTTGTCTGTTGTCTGTTGTCTGTTGTGGGTTTAAAGGGGTTCGACTGCCCTTCGACAAGCTCAGGACAAGCTACTCAAGGTGACGAAGAATTTATATTATAAGGGTTCACAATAGTTTTTTGATTTGGTGGTTTTTAGGTTGTCTTTTTTTTGGGACTGGGGGAGTGGGGTTTGTTTTAACTGGAGTTCTTCAACTTTTAGCATCCAACTTTTGGCGGAGGCGTACCAATCCATCATTTTTATTTTTCCGCCAATACGCCATCCTATGGCGCTGTAATGGGCATAGAATTTTTGGGCCTCGATTTTTGGCCAATCATTTTCAGAAAAAAATGAAATTACTATTTCTTCGTTTTGTGGGAGTTCCCGTTTAAATAGGTTTTGATTTTGTTTGTTATTGTTTATATATGGTACTAAGGGTTGTCCTTGATTTGGGACGGGCGAGTTCAAGGGTTGTTTAGAGGTTGTCCCGAAAATGAACAAGCTAACCCTACTGCCTATAAAGGAATTGTGGGAAGGAATGTATCGAATATATTTCCAGCTATCCAATTGTTTTAAACAACGGTGGTATGTTGATTTTGAGCCGATTTTTGACAGCTTCATAATTTCATCGCGGATTATGATAAAGTCTTCTGGAAAGCGGTTGATGTTCCAAATGTTGAATAAGGCCATATAAAGGCTTATGTGGGTTGGGTTAAGACGGGAATCTTTGGCGATAGTCATAAAGAAAGCGTTTAAGTGTGCGATGTAGTTGACATTGGACATTGGTTTGTATTATAATAATATTCGCATACTGATTGAGAGCGATTTAATAGCTTGAAACTTTATTTTCTTCCATTACCCGTTCAATTTCTTTAAGTTCATATAGAATAATTCCTCCAATTTTTGAGTAGGGTAGTGTACCATTTATTCGGAGGTTCTGCAAAGTTCCTGGACTGATGGAGAGCATTTCCATTACCTCAGCAGATTTGAGATATACTTTTGTTTCTGAAGGAGCAGATAGTTGCTCTACTAATTTTTTAATTTCATTGAAGAGTTCGAGTTTAAATTCCATTAAATCTTCCGTTGTAATAATAGTGGCTGGCATAAGAATTAGATTTTAGATGAGAAAAAATCCCCGCTCAAAGGCGGGGATTTTAAAAAGCTACCAAAGGTTATGGCTTTTTTTGATTGGTAACTTTTTCCACGATTTGACCTTCGTGGGACAAAGATTTGAAGATTGAGGGAATAAAATTCACAAGGTGTGCCCAAGGTGGGTGTTTTTTAGAAGTGAGAAGTGAGAAGTGAGAGGTTGTAGTGTGATTCTTATTTATTGATCGGCATCGGCCATTTTTTTCTCTAGATTTTTTTTCATTCGGTCCAGGAATTTGGTTTGGTTGATTTTGCGGGAGCGAATTTCTATGTAGGTGCGGTAGTATTCACCAAGGTCAATATTTAAAACTTGCTGAAATAGGTCTGCCAAGTCTTTTATATCTGTACTGCCGTTGTTGATACTTCCCGTTTCGTGGAGTGCGTAAATTAATTCAATTAAATCTGATTTTGTTCCTGTCCAGTTCATATTTGTTGTTATGGAAGGAGCTTCTACGATAATAGGATTATTTAGATTTTTCAACTCATTATTGAGTCTTTCGATAAGCAACTTATGTGCGAAAATTTTTGCTGCAATAAAATCGTGGGAGGTCGAAAAACCTTCGTCGATACAATAGGATAAAGCATCTGGATGAAACTTTATTATGCCGTTGTAACGAAAAAAATATTCTATATCCCTATCCGTTCTTTTGCGTTCTAGATACTGGTAGAACGCCTTATGTTCCATAAAATAGCTTTGATATAGCATTATGTGGTTTTCTATATGTTTTTTAATCTTTTTATTACTGTTTTGGGGCCGGTTTGTTTGAAAGGTAGCCAGCATGAGATAATATATTAAGTATCCCAGGGGTTTTGGTTTTATGGTCTTAAAGAATAGGCATTCCTCTGCAGGAGATAAAAAACCTTCAGTTGTGATTTTGACACGTAGCTTTCTCAATGTTTTTTTACTGTGAAAGATTCCCAATTCGATTTCCTCAAAGACATTTTTGGATTCGGAATTTATTTTTTGAATTTTCCGTTCCAAATTTGCTACAATTCGGTTACAGTATTTCATGGTAGGTTAGCGGTTGAAGTATTTTTAGTTTTAGATAGATTGGGGAGTTCTATCAAAACTAAGATAGCGGGACAAAAAGAATAAATGCGAAGGTTTTTCCATACAAAAAGTAAGGGGAAACCCTACTTTTCTTTTTATAAAAGTGGATATTATTATTGAACTGGAAAATGACAGTTTTGATAACCATCTTCACAATATCCGACGATTCAAAACTTGGCGATTATATGACGGAATTTTGTTTAAATTCTTCGGATTATAAAATGGTGGGCAAATCAATGGATTTGTGTTTTTCTTTGGCGTCTTTAATGACTTATGATCCAAATATTATACTGCTGGATTTGGATATTTTAGACATTGACTTTCAAGAAGAAAATATTCTGAACAATAGGTTTTTTAAGAGTGCTTGTCTTGTAGGTCTGACTTCTGATTATAAAAGGGCATTTTATGCTCTAAAAAAGGGGTTTACTGATGTTAGAATGAAGCCTTACTCAAGGGAAGCATTATTTGAAGCTTTATCAATCTGCAGAAATCAAATTAGCAAGGAAGACAGGATTCTGACAGTTTCCTCACCGAAGGAGGCGTACTATATTCGTGTATCGGACATTCTTTATTTCAAAGCAGATAACAACAATGTTGATATCCATTTAAAAGATGGGAGGATACTACCTGTTTTTAATTCCCTTAAGCATTTTGAAAATAGACTTTCGGCTCCCTTTGTGCGAATTCAAAAGAGCTATATAATAAATGCATCCCAGATCTTTAGGATTAACCGTTGTAAGCATTTTATAATGCTAAAAAAGAGAAAGGAGCGGATTCCTTTTTCGGAGAAATATTTAAATAATATGGAAGTTTTGGAACGCTTAATAGGAACTCGTTCATTTTAAGTTTTACCATGGAAATTGGAGGTTATACCATGGGGAGGTATGGTTTCACAAGAAACAGGTTAAAACTTACTTATTTAATTAAGTTATCAATTTATTTTCGATGTAAGGAAGTTGCTCTCCTAGCTGGTATTCCCCGACCGGTTTTCCTTGTGCACAAGTGAATATAGATTATCAAAGCGGTGATCTGAACTATCTATTATTTCACTTAAATAATTTTATCATGAAAATTTTATCACTTTTATGTCTGATACTATTATTATCAGGATTATTTGTCTCGTGCACACCTACTGCATTAACTGAAACCAACGAAGTACGAACAGTTGTAAACACAGGAGATGATGACAGTGTAAGGCCCGATAACGATAAGGACTAAAGTATGACTTACAAAGTAGAGCCTTTTCTTAAATGGAAAGGCTTTACTAAATTTGTGTTACCCCAAATATGAATTGTTTTGAAAGCGTATCCTTCTTTTCTTATTCGCGGCATAGCAGTAGTTACTTTAAGCACATTCATTTTAAATTGTAATGAAAGATCTTCTGGAGTTGTGCCAGCTACGACAAAAATAGATTCACTTCTTGTTAAGGCAAAGGATCCAAGATTAATACCTGAAGAAAGATTGAAAAATCTAAGAACTGCCTATCACCAAAATACTTTGGCTAAAGATGATAGTGTTCGAATGGTTTATTATAGCAAAATTTCATATTTGGCTGCTTCCCAAAGTGATACTGCGCTTTTTTTAGATTCCGGTAAAAAGGGACTATTATTGGCCAAAAAGCGGAATGATACCCTCGTCTTAGGAAATGTTCATTGGAATTATGGAATTTATTATTTGGAGAGAAATAAACTTGACAGCAGCTATTTTCATTACCGGAAGGCATACAGGTTTTTTCAAGAAAGCAATGATTATTATGCTGGAAAAATGCTATATAATATGGCTTTTATCAGTGGGCGATTGAAAGAGTACACTGCAAGCGAAAATTTATTATACCTAGCCATTGCTCTTTTTGAAAAAGACAAGAAGTACACTCAATTATATTTATGCTATAACCATTTGGGGGTAGTCCATAAAAATTTAGGGGAATATGATGAGGCACTTCGGAATTATGATACTGCTCTAAATTATTGGCAAAAAACAACACGCAGACCAATTTACTATTTTGACACCCAAAATAATATTGGGATGGTATATCAGAAAACAGGAAATCAAAAAGAAGCCATAGAGGCATTTGATCGCGTTGTTTCCAATAAAGAGATAGGAAGCTTGGACCCTGCATTATATGCCAGGATTTTGGATAATAGGGCTATGAGCTTACTATTATTAGGGGAATTTGGAACCTTGCCTAGTCCGTTTTACAAAGCATTACAGTTACGCGATAGTATTGGAAATAAAGAAGGTCTTGTGATGAGCTACGTCCATCTTTCACAATATTACTTGGTAGTAGGAGATACAGTAAATGCTAGAGCTAATGCTGAAACTGCTTTTGATTTGGCAAATAAAATTGATTTAAAGCGGGACGCTTTGAATGCTCTTTTACTTTTAGCGAAAACGAATACTGAGGAGCGTAACTTTTATTTGAAAAAACATATATCGTTAACTAAAGAATTGAATCAAGATGAAAGGAAGGTTCGAAATAAATTTGCCAGGATACACTATGAAACCGATAGCTATATCCATCGAGCCGAAAGACTGGAACGAACACGATTGTGGATAGTTATTGGCAGTATTTTTTTGATAACAATTTTGATTTTGATTGTAGTGCTTCTTAGGCAACGATCTAAAAATAAGGCATTGGAGTTTGAGGTTAAGCAGCAACAAGCGGATGAACAGATTTATTTACTGACATTAAAGGAAATAGCAAGTATTGAGAAGGGGAAGCTTGAGGAAAGACGCAGAATTTCGGAAGAGCTACACGATGGGATTCTAGCAAGAATTTTAGGGATTAGATTGAATTGGGAGCGTTTAAAGCTAGAAGGGGATAGGGAGGTTTTAGAAGCGCATTGGAAGTTGCTTAATCATTTAGATTTGGTGGAAAGAGAAATTAGAAGAATTAGCCACGACTTACAAAATGAGATTATGCTGAGTGATACACGATTTATTCGATGGATGGAACAGTTGATTAAAGAGAGGGCCGATAGTGGCGGTTTTGAATATGAATATTATGCAGATCCTAGCGTAGATTGGGAGGGTTTTGATGATTATTTTAAAACCAATATTTATAGAATTTTGGAGGAGGCGTTACAAAATTGCATAAAACATTCGGAAGCCAAACTAGTTTGTGTTTCCCTTAGAAAAGAAGGTGATTTTGTTGTATTGAAAATAAGTGATACTGGAAAAGGTTTCACGAGTTCCATACGCACAAATGGGATTGGTTTGCGCAATATGAAATCCCGGACAAAAAAGTTAAAAGGGATATTTAATATTTCCAGTGAAGTAGGAAAGGGGACGGATATCACCGTAACAATTCCAAATAATGATAAATTATGAACCCAAAAAATTTAAATACTATAATTATAGATGACCATCCATTGCTTATTGAAGCTTATAGAAATTCTTTAATGGATATTGAGGCAGCTAATGATGCATTGAACTTTACTATTTCGGAAGCAAATAGTTGCGATTCGGCGTTGGAACTTCTTGACAGGATACAGTCTACAGGACAGCATATCGATTTGGTATTTTTGGACATAAAAATTCCAGAGTCGAAAGATGGGACTCATTTATCTGGAGAAGATATTGGTTTAGAGATTAGAGCGCGTTTTCCAAATTCAAAGATAATTATAGCCACTACGTTTAACAATAATTACAGAATACACACCATTTTTAAAAGCATTAATCCAGATGGTTTTTTAATCAAGGGGGATATTAGTACGGGCATTTTATTACCAGCAATTCTAGATGTTTTGAGTGATCCTCCTTTCTACAGTAAAAGTGTACTGAAATCCTTGCGGAAATCTGTAAGTCATGATTTTTTACTTGATAAATGGGATAGGATGTTATTGTATGAACTTTCGCAAGGCATAAAAATGAAAGAGCTACCTGAAATCTTACCCTTTTCTATTGCGGCCATCGAAAAAAGGAAACGGCATATAAAATTACTTTTCGATATAGAAGAAGCTGATGATCGACAACTTTTATTAAAGGCCCGGGAGCTTGGGTTTATTTGAATTGTTCTATCGCAAATTTTTAAGGTTTAATTATATTTAGAATTGTGAATGTAGGACCTTTAGACATAAGATATAAGACTTCAAAAATTATTTAAGACTCCTTACTTTTTCGTTATCTCAATTTTACTTTTGGCGGAAATTCCTTACAAACTGAAAGGTTAAACCCTCTATATAGTAAGGCAGAAACAACCTATGTTCGTTCTCTAGTTGGTTAATTTTGTGAATGTTAAGTAAAGCATAGACTTAAATTCAAAAAATGACCTTTGTAAAATCCATATTGATATTTCTGAAAAAGCACTTCGTAGGTGGAGTATCTTATTTATTTGTCTTGTTGTTTGTTTATGCTGCAGTAAGTAAAGCTTTGGATTTTGAGACTTTTACGGTGCAATTGGCGCAGTCGCCGCTCCTCAGTGCTTACGCTGCCATTGTAGCTTGGGCAGTTCCAGGTCTGGAAATACTTATTGCTGTTTTACTAAACATTCCAAAATATAGAATCCCAGCCCTTTATGCCTCCTTTACCTTAATGATTATGTTTACGGCCTATATCTATATCATTCTTAATTTCTCCGAATTTATTCCCTGCTCCTGTGGCGGGGTACTCGAAAAACTTAGCTGGACACAACACCTTATTTTTAATATTGTTTTTATAATCCTGGCGGGAGTGGCGATCTTTTTTACTGCGCAAAGGAATATCAAAAAGACCTTGCTTTTGCATGCCACCCTTGCCATTTTTGGTGTTGCTGCCGTCACGCTGTTGTTTGCGTTTTCGGAGAAGAAGATGCATCGGAACAATGCGTTTCAGCGGAGGTATCCGCATCATCCCGCCAATGAAATCCATAAATTGGACTTGGAATTCAACTCCTATTATTTTGGAGGGTTTAATCAGGACAGCCTATATCTGGGAAATGCTTCCGCTCCAATGCATTTATTGGCCCTTGATCGAGACCGGCTTGATACAATACATCGGGTCCTTACAATTTCAAATCCCAATCTTGCCTTTCGCTATCTGCAAACCCATGTAGATTCTAGTACCGTCTATAGTATGGATGGCACTGTTCCTGTAATTTTTCAAGGAGACCTAGCAAATTTAAATGGTATGCAGCAACCTTTTAAAATCCCACAATTTATAAATGCTGTACCCATTAAGGGAAAAGCCTTTGTTTTCCGGGCCTTTGATGCCCAAACAGGGGGAAATATTATTGGTCAGTTTAGTTTGGATGCCGAAACAAAAATCGAATACTATCCAAATATCCTGCAGGCCAAGGGAGATGTCTTCTTTGATACAGATGGTATATTGCTATACAACAAGCTACTTCAAAAGGCACTTTATGTGTATTTCTACAGAAATGAATATGATGTAGCCAACCGCGATTTTTCGTTGGATTACCGAGGCCGAACCATAGACACCATATCAGTGGCACAACTGGATGTAAGAACAATTGAAACAAAGAATGAAAAGAAGCTAGGGAAAAATCCTATTAGAGTAAATCTTCAAGCGGCCACGCACGGAAAATATCTTTTTATACAGAGTGATCGGTTAGGTAAATATGAATCTGAAAAGATGCTAAAGGGTGCTTCTATTATAGATGTTTATAATCTGCAATCAAAAACTTATGACTTCAGTTTTTATCTATACCATCCTGGATTAGAAAAGCTCAAGGAGTTTAGGGTTGATGGTTTAACCCTCTATGCGCTGGTGGATCATTACCTCATTGAATACCATTTGGATAACACGTTATTTAAAATGGATTCAAAAATTTAAAAAATACTACGTAGTGACAGGGATGAGACTGAAAACCTGTAGAAGAGAGTAGGTCGATAATTAATTTAAATTTATATATAATGAAACAGATGAGAAAAAAATGGTTATTGCCAATTTTGGCTTTTGCCATAGCTATTGGTGGCGCTTTTGCGACCAATATCGAATCGACGGAAAGTGCAGTGCCAATCGGCTATGCTACTTTACAGAAACCTTGTGATACGCAAGTATCTTGTTCGACCATTCCAAATCCAGTATGTCGGGCACCAGGAGGACAGCAAGCGTGGGGTAAGAATAACCCTACTGATGGACATTGTCCAAACTTACTTTTTATGCCCTAATGAAATGGGTAGAAAAGGCCGGCGTATCGCCGGCCTTTTTTAATGCGTTTCCGTAATCCAAGCGGGAGGAGGTAAATCCTTTAAATAGAAATCGAACCATTGATTTATTTTTTCCGTTAAATCCAGCGCATTTTTTTGGTTAGCCATTACATGTCCTTCATTCCTATATAACAACATAATATGTTCTTTATTCAGTTTTCGCAGGGCGAGAAAAAATGCTACTGTCTGTTCCCAATTTGCATTGGTGTCCTGCTCCCCGGTCCAACTTAAAAAAGGAGTTTTAATGTTTTCCGTAAAATTAATGGGAGAATTTGATTCATAGGCATTGGGTTCATCAAAATAACCTTTGCCAAACCGGATGCTAAACTTTTCAAAGCGCCAAGATTGTGGCACGTCCCACAACCATGCCATTGAGAAATAAAAACTTCGCAAATCGCTAAATCCTGCTCCGGCCACAGCTGTAGCAAACATATCTGTTTGGGTTATCAGGAACATGGTTTCATAACCACCCCACGAATGCCCATAGGCGCCCATTTTTTTTGAATCTATAAATGGGAGCTCCAACACTTTATCGACCCCCGCCGTAATACATTCAACCATAGACATTCCCGGATTACCGATTTCATACACAATATCGGGACTGAAAACAAAATAATCCTGAGAGGTATAATTTGCAATATTAAACCCATACTCGACCTCATTGGATGGGAATATGAAATTGTTTAATTTATGGGACCATTCCTCATAATAATGAACAATCATAGGGTACTTTTTTTTAGGGTCAAAATTGGAAGGATAATACAAAACACCCTTTAAACTATCCTTTTCGGTTTGAAAGGAAACTAATTCTGATTTTCCCCAATTATATTCAAAGCGCTGTGAATTGGACTGAAATAAAATAGAGGGCTCCTTCGAACTCAAGTTTTTATAAATCAACCGTGGCGGCAAGTCATACCGTTCCTCAGTATAAACAACGGTCGTACCATTGTCGGCAAGCCGCAAGTTGGAGAAAAGGCTATTTCCAAAAATTATTTCCCTTAATCCCTCATTGCTATTAAAGGTAAAATACCCAGTTCGCTCATCACCCAGATTTCTGGCGTTGAAAACGACCCCTTCCTTTAGATCGAAAGTTGGGGCATGGGAACGCAAGCCTTCAATGTTTCGATACGGACTTGCCAAGAGGGTGTAAAATCTATATACGGTTTTCTCTTTTCTTCCATTAGTTATCCTTTCCGCCTTTTGATTATATAGATCTATTGCCCAAACGTCAAATTCATCATACAGGAATACTTGTGTTCCATCAAGGGACCAACCGGGCAAACCGTAGGAAGGAGCGGGGAAGGTTCGTGCATTTTTATTAGTGAAATCTATAAAAATATCTTTTGTTAGGTTGGTATGCTGTTGCGTTTTAGCATTGTAGCACCACCAATTACCTTCCTTGAAATACACCATAAAATCGCCATAAGGGGAAACGTGGAACTCCAAATCATGGGGCTTTCCCATTACCCTTTTTTCCTTTTTTGATTCCAAATTATAGATTAAAATATCGGAAGCAATTGCTTGATCATTTGCTGGAATAAAGGCATTTTTATTGGTAGTGGCATAGGCGAATTTTGCATCTTTTCCTAAAATTGTTTTGCTATGCAGGCTATCGCCCAAAAACTGCCAAAATCCAGAATTGGGATTCCAAGAAACCAATACATCCGGATTTTCAAGATTTTTTTTAATTTTCTTATAAGCAGGATATAAAAATTCATCCTTGGTATTCCAGATTTCCACTGTTGCCGGATCATTGTCTTTAGCTGTTTCGGCAGACGTGGTTTTGCCTTGGGAGCCATAAAAGAATACTGTCTTTAAGTCTGGCGAAATATATAGGGTTTCCGAAGTAATTTCAGAAATTTTTAGACCTACTTTTTTGGGGTCAAACTTTTTGATAATTGTCGGGTTATTTAAATCCGCTATCCAATGGAGGATGGTATTATCTGAAAACCTTTCATAAAATGCAAGTCCATTCCCCGTAGTTGCCCAAGTAATATTATCATAGTCATTTTTACTGCGGGCGAGAAGGATGTCCCTTTTGTGAGCTAAGTTCCTCACAATTAGTTGGCTTTCTTCTTTGTCTTTTACCACGTATGCAAGACGACTTCCGCTTTTATTAAATATAAAATCGGTAACATTTTCCATTGGTAGGGAAGCGCCTTTATCCAGTTGCTTTAGAAATAATGTTTTTCCTTTAGCGGCTTCCGTGTCTTCCAAATAGGCAAGATATTTGGAATCGTCCGTAATTTTATAGGTGGATACATTAGGGGTATAGCTATGGTTTTCAGCCTTAAGGTCAATGGAGTTTAGCCTCTTTTTGGAATCAATTGCAAAGAACCATTTTGAATCATTTGAAAATCGGTGGTAAACGCCATTGGGGATTTCAAATTTCTTTCTTGTCTGTGTATTCAAAAGGAAAAGTGTATCGGCTTGTTTTGGGTAATAAAGTGAATAGGAAGTCCATTTTCCATCGGCCGCTATTTGCTGGGGCACCATGGTGTGCCATCTAGGGTCATTAATGGGCGACTGTCCAGATTTACTATCCACCTGCCCCCAGAAGGAGCAGGCCGATAGGAAAAAAATGAAAAAAATTACTTTTCTGCTAATCCAAAGTAATCTATTGGGGAGAAGGAGTTTCATATCAATAGCCATCATTTTGGGGCTGTAGGTTAGGATTTACCAATAATTCCTTTTCGGGCAATGGCAATACTCTATCTGTTGAATTCCACCCAGGTTTTACGCCATTTAGGATTTCATCCAATAATCCCCACCTTTTTAAATCGAAAAAGCGATGGCCAAATTCCGTAAAGAATTCCACTTGCCGTTCCTGCCTAATGGCATTCAAAAGCTCAGCTTCGGAAAATGCGGAAGTAGCTACCAATCCCGCCCGGTTCCTTATTTTATTAATGTCAGCCTGTGCTCCGGCAAGATCGCCCAGCATTGTTCTTGCTTCCGCCCGAATTAAATATTGTTCCGCCATCCTAAAGACTATGGAATATTCCTGTGAGGTGCCGGCACCCAATCCAATTTTATACTTATAGGGAAAAAACCAGGTAGTGGTACCATCGCTTATTTCGCCCACCCAATGTACTCTTCGGAGGTCTTCGGCCTCAAATGCATCCACCACACGATTGCTTAATGCCCTTTCCGAAGGCGGTGCCGATAGGATTATAAAGGTGTTTGCCTCAAGGGTATTGCCATCCTCTTCATTGGGGCTAAACTGCCATAGTGTGGAACTACTGGTGTTCAGAAATACGTTTTCAATATTCTCTTCCCAGCCGTTATTATCAATTACCACACTTGAATATTGATTGGCGAGTTCCCAATTGTTGGTATAGAGGTGCACCCTTGCCAAGAGTGCGAGGGCGGTATATTTATTGGGCCTTAGATGTTGGGCAGTGACATCCATCTCGGGAAGCAGTTCCTGTGCCGCCATCAGATCCTCGACAATTGCTGAATAGACTTCCTGCTCCGGCATTCTGGAGACAATTTTATTTTCCAGGTAATTGGTAGTGGTTATGTAGGGAATATCCCCATATAGGTTCACCAGATAAAAGTGTATCAAAGCTCTCACGAAAAAGGATTCTCCCGTGAATTGGTTTTGTTCCTCAACTGTAAAAAAGCGGGAATCCCTTACCCCTTCCACAATTGCGTTGGCTTGGTATATTTGGTTATACGCCCCGTTCCATAATTCGGCAATGGAAGGTTCCGCTGCCGTTAAGGAATTCTTATTGAAAGGTTCCTCCGCCAGCCGTATAGGACTGTAGTAGTCAAGTTCATCGGCATAGTTCCCCATAAGCGTCGATATTCCTTGTGGGGTGCCCGTGAGCAGCCCGGAATCCCTTAAATTTGCATAGATGGCTACCATGGCTGCCTCAACGGTCTTGGCATCGGTATATACATTCTCACCACTCAGCAAATGGCTAGGTGTTTCCACTTCAATGCTGTCGCAACCGAGCAGCAAAATCAATATGCAGGCGGCCAGGGGTAGGGCGGTGTTTCTAATTTTTGTTTCTATTTTTTTCATAATGCGTTGTTTTAAAAATTAAAGTCAATACCAGCGGTTATAAGTTTAAGAGGGGGCAGGTTATTGAACACCTGCGTTTCCGGATCCGGACCCTTGTATTTGGTGAAGGTGAGTAGGTTCTGTGCCCTAAGATGCACCCTACAGCCTATATTGCGGTTTTGGGGAGCGGGAATGGTGTAGGAAAGTGATATGTTTTTTAAGCGAATAAAGGAGGCATCACTTACGCTGGCGGTACTTGCGGCATTATTTACATAGGCCAAGGTGGCCTCTTGGTTAATGCCCGTAGTAAAAAGTTGAATGGACGCATCATCCCCGGGTTGTTGCCAATTGTCCAAAACTTCCACGGGTTGGTTTGTCATTGATCCGGGCAGTGTTCCACCGGCAAAAAAATTCCTGCCCTGTTGTTTTACGAACTGGAACAGAAAATCCAATGAAAAGTTGGCGTATTGTAGCGAGTTGCCAAAACCTCCAAAATAATTTGGAGCCATATTGGCGATTGTTTTGGCGTCGTTGGGTTTGGTAATGCTGCCATCGCCATCCACATCCTCAAAAGTATACATGCCGGTCTGTGGGTCAACCCCTGTGGCGTTATAGAGCAACAGTATGTCCAGCGGTTCTCCAATAACATATTGATTGGCATAGGTAGAACCCTCAAGGTTTGGAAAGGCAATAAGTTCATTTCGGGGCAACGAAAGGTTTATAAACGTCTTCCATGAAAAACTGTCGTTCTGAAAATTGGTGGTGGTAAGTTCAAACTCCCAGCCGGTATTTTCAACCGTAGCGGGAAGGTTTGCCAGTATGGAGGTAAATCCAGTTGTGCCAGGTAATGGAATGCCTACCAATTGGTTGGAGGAGCGATTTCTATAATAGGAGGCGCTCATATTGAGCTTATCGTTAAATAACCCCAGTTCGAGTGCAGCTTCCAGTTTTTTATTTGTTTCCCATCCATAATCTGGATTGAACAATTGGGTAGGGGATAAGCCCTGCATCCCTTGATAGGAAAGCCCTCCAAAAGTATAGGTGTCCAGAAAACCATAATTTCCTATTTGGTCGTTTCCGGTGGTACCATAACTGCCGCGGAGTTTTCCGAAGCTTAAAAAGGCGATATTATTTTTTATAAGTGGCTCTTCGCTGAAGACCCAAGCCGCTCCTACGGCTCCAAAATTGGAGTATTGCTTGCCAGGACCAAAGCGGCTTGAACCATCCCGCCTTCCCGTTAGGTTCAGAATGTATTTATGGTCCCAATTGAAATTTAGCCTGCCAAAAAGGGCGCGGTATTTATAAATTTCTTCAGTATCGTTTAGGATGGAAATGTTGGAGGCTGCCGCAACGTTATATATTAAATTGTTACTGGCAAAGCCGCTCGCAAATTGCACCGCTTTGGTAGCCAGTTCGTGTTGTACCGTACCCCCGGCGAGCACGTCCACCCGTCCCTTGCCAATTTTAAAGTTGTATGCCAATTGGGGCTCCACAATATAGGAACGTCTGTTACCATTGTTCAGAAATATGGAGGAATAGCTGCTGTCCAGCCCAAAGTCGGGGTTATAGATGGTATGCGGGGACGTCTTATCCTCTTCCAGTTCATTCTTTGTATAGCCAAGATTGGCTTTTAATTCCAAGCCTTTAAAGGGACGATAGGCAATAACGGCATTTCCAATTAGGGTAGTGGTTTTGGATTGGTAATCCCCATTCAATTGCGCCAAAGGATTGGTAAACGTTCCTTCTTCCCAATTCAGGTCGCCATTTTCAAGAAACAATGAAGGCGCGTTTGGAGCAAGGGAATAGGCATCATACACCAAGTTGGTTGGGGGCAGTTTATTTTTATCAGTGACGAAGTTTGCGCTCAATTGCATGCTGAATTTGTCATTCTTGGCAGTATGGTTGAGGTTAACCAAGGCACCCCCTTTTTGGTATTTGAAATCACCGGGGAAAACGGTGGTTTGTTCCTCATAATTTCCACGGACCAGAAATTGGGTCTCCTCACTGCCTCCCTGAACGGAGGTACTGGCAGTGGTATAATAGGCCGTTTCCCCCAGTAGTTCCTCCTGCCAATCGGTATATCGATTTTGATCCCAAGTACCGTTTATATCATAAGCATATACCGGATATTCGGTGATGCCATCGTTGGCAAAGGCTTGCCGACGCATATTTAAATATTGTTCTGTATTGAGCAATTGCATCCGCCGTGTGATGCTCCCGACACCGGTAGTGGTACTGACCTGAAATCTTGTGGTGCCGGCTTTTCCTTTTTTGGTGGTAATCAAGACTACGCCATTTGCACCCCGGGACCCATAAATGGCAGTGGCATCGGCATCCTTAAGCACTGCTATACTTTCAATGTCGTCTGGATTGATACCGTTCAAGGGATTTTGTACCCCGCCCAGCACGGTTGAAATATTTATATTTCCGAGCGACAAGGATGAATACGGCACCCCATCCACAATATAAAGCGGTTCGCTGCCATCTGCACGGATGCTGTTGCGGCCACGGATGCGGACGGAAAACCCCCCGCCCGGCACGCCTGTGTTCTGCACAATATTCACCCCCGCCATCCTCCCCTGCATCGCGGCAAGGGGATTGGAGACTGGTTGGTTCTCGATTTCGGCAGCGGTAACGCGAACAATACTACTAGTCTTCTCCCTATCGGTAACCTTGTAATATCCCGCATTAATAACCACCGCATCCAAAGCCTGGGCATCCACCTCCATAACAACATTTAAAATAGGGGCAGTGCCAACCGCGACTTCCTGTGTTTTATAGCCCACATACGTAAATACCAGTGTATCGTTTGCGGAGGTGCTAACGGAATACCGCCCCTCCAGATCGCTGATGCTCCCCCGGGCGCTGTTCTTTACTAGGACGTTAACCCCAATAAGAGGGTCCGCGCCATCGGTAATAATGCCACTAATTGTTTTTTGTGGCTGGTTCTGTGAAAAAGTAGGGGAGTTGTAGGTTAGGAAAAGGGCAAAAGATAGTGCATAGGCATAGCTTCGCCGGTAGTAATTTTTCATACTTTTGTAATGTTAAATTAGACAACTGATTTAATGTTGGCCTATCACACGTTGCGCAACAGGGTGTGAGGGCCTTTTTTTGTTCGTGAGTCGTGAAGCGTGAAGCGTGAGACGGAATACATCCCCCTAGCCCCCTTCAAAGGGGGGACTGGTTTATCGCTTCAATTCACGATCCTTATTTTTCATAAGCGATTTTTTTGGTTACAAATTAATTGCGAAGCTTCTGGGTGGAAGAAACAGTTGCCTTGAAAGAAAGTTGAGAAGAAAAAACCGACCAAGCCCCATACAAAAGGGCGCGGAACTCAACTTAAAAGGTCTAAGGTACTGGTATACCGTCACACAAATAAGAGAGTACGCACGCCCGGGTCGTGAGCACCTTGCTTATTCTCTCGTGTGAAATAAAAATTACCAGTTTTTAGACCGAGATTCAAAGCGAATGCTTCTAATATTTTGCTCTTAGAAGAGTCGCAAATTTAATTTTTCTGAGGCTAATATAAAAAAGAATTAATTGTAATCCAAGTGGCTATTTCGGAGTGATGGTGCCACCTGTTTCGGTCAAACCGTGCCACTTTAAAAGATACTGCAATTATATAAAAATTAAATGTTATTCGTTCTTTAAAGCTCCTTTTCTTAACGATTCGCCTTTGAGGTCGATCCTATGGGATGAGTTTACTATCCTGTCCAGTATGGCATCGGCAATTGTGCCTTCCCCAATAATATCATACCAGGCCGATACTGGGATCTGGGATAGGATTATGGTGGAGGATCTGTTGTAGCGATCATCGATTATGTCCATAAGTGACTCTCTTGCGTGGTTATCAAAACCTTGTAGGCCAAAGTCATCCAAGATAAGCAGATCAGCCTTTAGGAGCTTTGCCAGTTCTTTTAGATAAGTTCCATCTGCCTTGCTGAGCTTTAATCTCTTTAACAAGCGAGCTGTGTTGGCGTAGATGGTACGATATTCCATCATACACGCTTGATGTCCCAAGGCCTGTGCCAGATAACTTTTTCCGACCCCCGAGGCACCGGTCATTATGATGTTCTCTTTTCGCTTTATAAAATCAAGACAGCCCAAGCGAAGAAACATATTCTTGTCAAGGTTGCGCTGTTGGCCGTAGTCCACTTCCGCCAGATCGGCCTGTCCACGGAAGGTTGCCTGCTTGAGGAGCCTTTGGATCTTTCGATTTTTATAGTCTTCCCATTGGTGGTCGGCCAACAGGGCCAAGTATTCATCGGCCGTAAGATCCGTTATGCGGTTCTCCTTGATATGCTGGTAGTGCAGGTCCGCCATGGCGCTCAGCCGCATTTGTTTCAATTTTTCAACAGTTTGATTTTTGTTCATTATTATAGGGTTTATTGATTAAATATTTATTGATAGGACGAAGCTCCCCTGATGTTCCCGTGCACGGGGATATGGGATTTATCTTCCTCTAGATTTTGGTAGAACAGGGAGGACTGGTCCAAGTTGTTTTTCAGTATATTCTTGATGCGCTGGTATGCGACGGCATCTGCCTGTATGGCCCTTTTACATGCGTTGTCCAATCGTTGGGAGCCATAGGCCTTGTGCAACTGGATAAGCCCCATGGCACGTTTGTAGCCGATCTCGGGATAATCCCCGGAGACGATGATCTTTTCTATACAGGCCGCTACGTTCTTCCCGTGGAGGGAGGCTTTCTTTTTAAAAAATTCGGGGCTCCAGTCCGCATAATATTTATGGGTACTGCTCAAGTGATCGCGATTGGTGCTGTAGCTTCCCTTTCTGGGATTGCGCCGGTGCAGGGCTATCCGTTGATGGTTATAATACACTTCCACAGTTGTGGATGTATAATGGATCTGGGTATGCTTGCCGATGTAACGGTAGGGCACACTATAATAGCTCTTGTCCGGTGAGAAGTACACATATCCCATCTTCTGCACCTTGGCGCGACGATAGTCCTTGAGCTGATAGGCACTTGTGGGGAGCGGTTTTAAGTGGCTCTTTTCTATGGACTGGAAGAGCTCCAGGCGGCTGGCCTGTTTCCTTTTGAACATTAAATTATTGTAGGCAACCAACAACTTGCGGATCTCCTTGTTGAGCTCCTCCAGGGAGAAGAAGGTCATATTGCGCAAGGGATAATAGATACGCTGGTAGGCAAGATGGACCGCATTCTCCACTAGGGCCTTGTCCTGTGGGGAATAGCCACGGGTGGGGTTTATAACACAGTTGTAATGTCTGGCAAAATCCTTAAAACTGCGGTTGATGTCCGCCTCATAACGACTGGCGCGGGTTACGGCCGACTTTAGATTATCGGATACAATGGCCTTGGGAACTCCGCCATAATACTCCAAGGCATGACCGCAGCAGGTAATAAAATCCGCTCTCTTTTGGCTATGGCAGGCTTCCACATAGGTATACTGGCTGTTGGGAAGGATGGCCACGAAAACTTCCACCGCGATGATCTCCCCGGTGGACCGATCCACAATATGCAGTTTCTTGCCCGCATAATCGATATACATCTCATTGCCCGGATCGTGCTCCAGTTTCATAGATCCCTTCACCTTTGCGTATTTACGGTTGTAATGCTCCATGAACTGGGTATAGCTATAGGGTTCCTTGGCGTGCTGCACATATTCTTGATAATGGAACAGAAAGGTAAATCCGGGATGGTTCCGCGCTTTATTGATTCCGTCAAAGTACAGCATGAGCTCTTCGTAACGGGGATTGGCTATCGTGGTAGTGGAAGGAAAGAGTGCTTCCAGGGCAGCATTGTCAGAGGCCAACAGTTCCTTAAGGGAACGGTTGCTGGCCTTGAACAGCCGCATATAATTGTTTACCGTATTGCGCGATATTCCCAGGGTAGCGCCTATTTTACGGTTGCTGAACCCGTCGAGGTGCAGGGAAATGATTTGTTTTAAGTCCATTGGATCAAGTGTATTGGCCATATCGCATAATTTTAGGCGACAAGGTAATTATTACTTGATCTTTCAAAGTGGCACAAATCGAACCGTTATAGGCTTTTAGGGCGCAGGCGAACTGGCACAGTTTGAACCGAAATGCCTGGCACTATGAAACCGAAATCACTGGCACAAATCGAACCGAATTATCCACCAATGAACTAATGGCCGAAATCCATAACAACAAAAAAAGAATGCCCATCATATTGAAAAAAGAAAATAGAAATGATTGGTTAAAGGGAGAGGCATTGGAAAAATTTCAGTTTCCCTATGAATTGGATTTAAAGGCACTTGCTGTATAATAATTAAAGAATATTTCATTTCTCCCCAGTAAATTAAACCCAAACACATTTAATGTGTTTGGGTTTTCTCTTTTTAAAAAAAATAAAAATCCTGAAATTATTAAGATTGGAAATATTCCAATAATATGGAAATAATCCATAGTTTTGTATTGATGAAAAAATCAATACTACATCTCGATTTGGATACATTTTTTGTTTCCGTAGAGCGTTTGCTAAATAGCGAGTTGCTCAAAAAACCAGTATTGGTAGGAGGTACGGGGAGTCGGGGAGTGGTCGCTGCCTGTAGCTATGAAACGCGGAAGTACGGTGTCCGTTCGGGAATGTCTATGAAGATTGCAAAACAGCTTTGTCCCCAAGCAATTGTAATTCGAGGCAACGCAGGCACCTATATGAAATACTCAAATCTAATCACAGATGTTATCCGTGATTCCGTCCCACTTTTTGAAAAAACCAGTGTGGATGAATTTTATGTAGACCTAACAGGCATGGATCGCTTTTTTGGTAATTACAAGTTTGCAACGGAACTTAGAAAACGTATTATTAAAGAATCGGGATTACCCATCTCATTCGGTCTTTCCCAAAATAAAATAGTTAGCAAAGTAGCAACAGGTGAAGCAAAACCCAATAACCAACTTAAAATTGATTATGGGTTTGAAAAGGCTTTTTTGGCACCACTACCAATTCGAAAAATACCTATGATCGGTAAGGCATCTGCCCAAACCTTAATTCATTTGGGAATTGACCGGGTAAAACTAATCCAGGAAATGCCAGTGCAAATGCTAACTTCAGTAATGGGCAAAAACGGACAGACTATTTGGAACCGTGCCAATGGCATTGACAATACGCCCGTAATACCCTATTGTGAACGCAAATCCATTTCCAACGAACGCACTTTTAATATGGATACCATAGATGTGCAAAAACTCCGTGACACCCTTACCGCTATGGCAGATACACTTTGTTATCAACTTAGACTGGGCAATAAAATGACAGGCTGTGTTTCCGTTAAAATTAGATATTCCGATTTTCAAACATATAACAAGCAGCTCCGTATTCCCTATACAAGTGCAGACCATATTTTGGTTCCTGCCGTTATGGAACTTTTCAATAAACTTTATGAACGAAGAATATTGGTAAGGTTAATAGGGGTAAAGTTTTCCCATTTGGTTGGAGGGCATTACCAAATTAATCTTTTTGATGACAATGAAAAAACATTAAACCTTTATAAGTCCTTAGATCATATCCGAAATCGTTTCGGCGCGGCTAGTGTTATGAAGGCATCAACGCTTGATGTGCGCTCCGTTATTTCTGGACGTAACCCCTTTGATGGCGAACCACCCATTTTATTGGCCCATAGAAATCAATAATGTATAGCAATTGCCACACATATTACTCGTTACGGTACGGGGTGCTCTCAGTACCCCAATTGTTGAGCTTGGCTAAGCAAAATTCAGTGCAACTATTGGCGATTACAGATATAAATAGTACTTCGGCCTGTTTGGAATTTTGTAGGGAAGCACCTAAAGAGCATATTACACCTGTAGTGGGGGCCGATATTCGTAACGGCAACAACAGATGCTATGTTTGTTTGGCTAAAAACAACAAGGGGTTTTTGGAAATCAACCAATTCTTGACCAAATACATACATGCTAAAAAGGAATTCCCTGAAATCCCGCCCTCTTTTTCTGATGTTTTTATCATTATCCCATTTGAAAAAGTACTTGAATATGAGCTGGAAACCTTTGCTCCAGATTGGTACATCGGAATTTCGGTAGCAGACCTAAACAAACTAAAGTTCTCCCACTTAAAAGAATATACTGATAAATTGGTGCTGCTTCAACCAGTAACCTTCAGCAATCAGACCCATATAAACATGCATCGTTTGTTGCGCTGTATAGACCTCAATATTGTTTTGAGCAAATTGCCCGAATCGGAACAAGGCAGTAGAAAAGATAAAATGTATTCCATTACGGAACTTGAAACTGTATTTCAGGATTTTGAACACATACTATCAAACACCCAAGGGCTTTTAAATTCCTGTACCATTGATTTTAAATTTGATGATACCCGCGAGAATCAAAATCAAACAACCTATCTAAAAAATACCCAAGAGGATTATGATTATTTGGTTTCCTTGGTAAATCAAAAAATAACGTCCCGTTATAAAACTGTTACTTCCAAAATAACGGAACGTATTGAAAAGGAGCTTAATGCCATTCGGCAAATGGATTTTGTGTCTTACTTTCTAATCAATTACGACATTGTTCAGTATGCCAGAAAAAATGATTACCCTTATATCGGGCGGGGTAGTGGGGCGAATAGTGTTGTAGCATATATTTTGGGAATTACCAATGTTGACCCCATTGAATTGGATCTTTATTTCGAACGGTTTATAAATTTTTACAGATCTTCTCCCCCCGATTTTGATATTGATTTTTCTTGGAAGGACAGGGACGATGTTACCCGTTATATATTTGAGCGTTTCCCAAATACGGCACTAATGGGTACCTATGTAACCTTTCAATTTCGTGCTGTTGTTCGTGAACTTGCCAAGGTATTCGGACTTCCCAAAGCCGAAATAGACGATTTTATAAAAGGCAATCGGGAGAATAAAAAAAACGACCATTATTTCAAATTGGTAACAAAATATGGAAAACTAATCCATGGGTTTCCGAATTACCTCAGTGTCCATTCCGGAGGTATCGTAATTACAAAAAACCCGGTTCAAAGTTATTGCGCCACCTTTATGCCCCCCAAAGGTTTTCAAACCTTGCAAATTGATATGCACATTGCGGAAGCTGTAGGTATTTTTAAATTTGATATTCTTGCCCAACGCGGACTTTCAAAGATCAAGGATGCCATTGCACTGATAAGGGAGAACCAGCCCGATGCCGAAATTAAGGATATAGATAATACCCTTCCGTTTAAGGATGATCCAGCAATAAATGAACTGCTGAAAGTAGGGGACTGTATGGGAGTGTTCTATGTGGAATCTCCTGCCATGCGTACCCTTATGACCCGCCTTCAAACACAGGATTATTTGGGCTTGGTGGCTGCCAGTTCCATTATACGTCCTGGCGTCACCAATGGAGGCATGAAAAATGCCTATATAGAACGCCATCGTTTTCCAGAAAAGCGGACAGAGGCGCATCCCGTACTTTTGGAAATAATGCCAGATACCTATGGGGTGATGGTCTATCAGGAAGATGTTCTTAAAGTAGCCCATTACTTTGCAGGCTTGAGTTTGGCGGAAGCAGATGTTTTGCGAAGGGGTATGAGCGGCAAGGGCAGGAGCAAGGAACAATTTGATTCGCTTGAAAAAAAATTCTATGAAAACTGTAAAGAAAAAGGCTACACCCCAAAAGTGATAGAAGAAGTATGGGATCAAATTAAAGCCTTTGCGGGTTATGCTTTTGCTAAGGGGCATTCTGCATCCTATGCGGTAGAAAGCTACCAAAGCCTTTACCTTAAAAAATACTTCCCTTTGGAGTTTATGACTGCTGTACTAAACAATGGTGGTGGCTTTTACAATCTAGATACCTATATCAATGAAATCTTTAGGTGTGGAGGCATTGTAGAAAATCCTTGTATAAACAATAGTGACCACGCAAATTGTATAAAGGGCAAAACTGTCTATTTGGGTTTGGGTATGATAAAGGATTTAGATTATCGGAGCATACAGAAAATACTAAATGAAAGGCAATTGTTTGGCCTATACAAAAGCTTCAATGACTTTTTGGATAGGTGTAAAATCGGGCTGGAACAGCTTTTATTATTAATTCGCTTAAATGCTTTTAGAACATTGGAACCTAATAAACATAGGCTCATGTGGTTTGCACATCTCAACTCCCAAACAATCAAAAACCTGAACAACCAGCCACAATTATTTAAAGCCAAACGAGTCAATTATAGTTTGCCACAATTAAAAAGCGAACAGATCATTGATGCCTATGACAATCTGGAGCTCTTGGGGTTTACACTACACAATGATTTCAATTTCATTAAACCAGGCAAATATCCCACCACCAAGTCAAGCGATTTAAAGAATTTTGAAGGTAGGGAAATTACAATTCTTGGAAAACTGGTCACATCCAAAACTACAAAAACCTCAAAAAGTGATTATATGGCTTTCTCCACATTTCTAGATACGGAAGGAAGTTGTTTTGATTCAGTTCAATTTCCCAAAGTAATGGCTAAATATCCCATTACAGGTATTGGAATCTACTGGATAAAAGGAATGGTAACCGAAGACCTGGGCTATTTTGCAATAACCACCGAAATGCTTTTAAAAGTCCCAAGGCTCCCAGACTCACGATTTACTGAGGAACAGAAAACGCATAAATCACTCATCTAAATGCTGTTTATTTCGATGGTGGATGGTTGTCTCCACCTACGCTATACACCTACGCTATACACCTACGCTAAAGCTTCGGTGCACATAGAGCTTAAACCTACGCCAAGGCTTCGGTTTACAAAGTCGGTGGACGAGTGTTGTGGGTTTTATGTTGTGCACTTCGACTGCGCTCAGTGTGACAGTTGTGCACTTTGACTTTCTTTCGGTACTTCGGCAGGCTCAGTACATTGCTTCGCTCAGGTCAGGCTGCTTAGTGTGACAGTTGTGGGTTGTCTGTTCTCAGTTTTGGGGTGGTTGGATGGTTGGATTGGTAAATTGTGGAAGCGTTTAATCGTTTAATTGTTGGACTCTAGCATACAGCTTACGGCCTATAGCAAAAATCATTTTTGGTATTCTCCATGGTTTTAATGAACAATGAGCAATTAGCATGAACAATTATCAATGAACAATTGGAAATTGGATTGTTAGATTTTAGCTTAAGGTGTATTGCGTATTTAGTTGTAAAGATTATTCTATTTAGTATTCTCTCAAATTAAAAATACTATCTTTTATATTATCTGTAAAAACTCTTTTTCAATAGCTTTACTAACTCTTTTTGGTATATCCAAATTTGTGGTAATATCTTTCCAATCAACTATTATAGCTTGAACCTCATTGATAATGCCTTTGGGGTTTTTTATGGCATGTGTTTCAACAATGGTCATTATATCTGCTAAGGCAATGTTGTTTCGTTTATTGTTTATAGACAATGCTCTGGCAATATTTGTGTAATTGAGATTGATGTTTAAAGGATATGTTAGGTCATAAGCCGGAGCCAAATTCCAGGAATCTGTATTTTTATTATATATAAAACTGTGGTTTTTTAAGTGATCGTCAATATTCGCAAATACGATATTGAACACCATTCTTTTAAACAGTTCTTGAATGTCCTTATAGGGCACTTGAAGATCCAACGCCAGTTTGAAGATGTTTTCGTAACTAGCATTTTCAGGTTTTTTAAAATCCCATCCCGTTAGGCCGGAAGCCGTTAAAACGTGTTGTTTCTCTCCATATTGTCTATCATAACGCAGGGTTGCGAAATGCTTGTTTTCTATCAATTTTGAAGGCATCATTTGGATTCCAGCCTTTTGTGCCATCAAATAGTAGGCGTATTCTATTTTTTCTTTATTGTACTCTTTTTCGTCTTCCCCATTGAGACAGAGTTTTACCAAATAATGATTGTAATCATTGCTATATTCCATATCGCCAGGAATAATAGCTCCAGTTTTTTTATTTTCTGAAATTAGGATTTTAGGTCTGGCTCCTCCGGCAGAGGTACCGATTTTAAAAATATTCAACAGGGCAAGATCACTCAATTCTTTTCCTGCAGTTTCATTTTTTAAATCCAACACTTTATTTAATATTTGAACTATTTCGGTTATATCTATGGTTGTTGATTTTGGTATTTCAGCCACCGGGCGATATTCTAAAGCTCCCATTCCTCTATTAGAAACATAGGTTAATTGTTCCAAGGGAGTGATTTTTTGAAACTCCTTATTCTTAGCTTCAAACCATTCCTTGAAAATAATATTACCAAACATATCAGGTAGGGAATCTGCAATCATAGGAGGGAGGCCTCGAAACGTTTCGCCTTCAAAATTTGTGAACAGCTGAACCGGTTTTATACGTTTGAAGATATATGGAAAAATATTTGTGTATTGATTGGACTCCAAGAAGTCTGGATTGTACTGAAAATAGGAAGTCCGTTTGTCTACATCATAGCCCATTTTGCCTATTTCCAGCCCGAACAAAATGACTTCTATGAGATTATTTTTAGCCATTCTTAATATAATGAGTTTATATCATTAGTGTTTTCCAAGTCTTTTAATGCTTGATATAATTTTTCTAACAAATTGAAATGATTGGCAATTTTAAGCACTGTATCTAGGGTTGCATTTTTACCATTTTCAAATTTCTGAATGGTATAGCGCGAGAGGCCTAGTTCTTGTGCAAGGTCTTCCTGGGATATTTTGTATCTCTGTCTTTGCTGTTTACAAAGCTCACCGAGCTGTACTTTTACTTCCCGAATTGTAACTGCGTCAATCATTATATGGTTTATTATAATACACAAATATAATAAAAAACTAATAAATGTTTATTATAATAAACACTTTACTTTATTGTTAATATATTAAGGTTTGGCAAAAAATGAAATATTTGCCAAATATTAATAGCATTGGGGTGCAAAAGTTGGCAGATACTATTTTATAAACAATTTTAACTTATCCTGTTTTATTTTTAGATAATTCTTGTTTTTGTAGTACACTCCTGAGATTACCTATATCGTCGCTAATTCTCTTTTCAAGAACCCTAGCATAAACCTGTGTAGTGGATAACTTAGAGTGGCCTAAAAGTTTTGAGACGGTTTCGATAGGCACGCCATTGCTTAGTGTAACCGTGGTGGCAAAGGTATGCCGGGCACAATGAAAAGAAAGGCTTTTGTTTATTTTTAATTGTACCATAATCTCTTTTAAATAGGAATTAAGTTTTTGATTTGAAAATACTGGTAAGAGTCTATCTTGTAATTTCATTTCATTTTTATACTTTTTAATAATCTGTCCCGCTATACTTAGGATAGGAATTTTCACTGTTTGGTCGGTTTTTTGGCGAGAGGTGTAGATCCAATCATTTCCGTCAATACCTTTCACGATATTGGCTTTCTTTAGGTTTTTTACATCTATGTAAGATAGGCCAGTGTAACAAGCAAAGATGAATATATCCCTGGTTTTGTTTAAATGATTTTTTTGTGAATGGAATTTTAAAATTTTCTCTATTTCAGGCTGAGTTAAGAAATGGCGCTCCGTTTTGATTAATTTTAGGGAGAATTTTGCGAATGGGTCGCGCTCAATCCATTCTAATCTTAACGCTAGATTAAGGAGTTTTTTTAGTCTTTCCAGATGCTTCATTACACCGTTATTGGTCAAGGGTCTTGATTGTAATTGAGCTACATTTTTTCTAAGGAAATTTTCAAAATCAATGATAAAGGCATAGTTGAGGTGTTCCAGATAAATGTCTTCGGTTTTACGTTCGATCTGGAGGAATCTCTTTATGTATGTTTCGGTAGTGAAATAGTTTTTTAAAGTCCCATGTTTTAATACGGATTTCATATTTAAGTTATGATACGCGCTCAACTGGAGTAAGGTTTTATTAATATCATCTTCGCCTAGATAACGAGCTTTAACCGATAGGGGTGTGATTAGTTTTTTTTCTTTTAGAAGCTCACGATAGGCTTCATTGATATCAACATAAACTTGGTCTAAGTACTTATTGATTTGGAAAGCTTCAATACTTGAGCCTTTTAATCTTGATTTTGTTTCATCCCACAGGGTAGTGGTAAATTTTCGTTTTAGGCTGAAGAGGGTTCTTTTGCCATTTGTAGTTATTCGAACGTACAAAGGTGATTTTCCTTTGGATTCTTTTTCGAATCTTGGTAAGAACATTACCGAAAAGGTAACCGAATTTCTCATGATATTTCCGTTTTCAAGTTGAACAAATGTTTGAAAACGAAGGTCAAATCAGGGCTTCCGCATTTTTAGGTTTTAAAAAAAGGGTAACCGATTAGGTATCATTTATAATGATTTTATATCAAAATTAAGCATTTTCTCTTATGGCCTAAAAAAGATAAAACCCTGTAAATCATAGGATTTACAGGGTTTTGGTGTCAATTGGTTTTGACTTGGTCGGGATGACAAGATTTGAACTTGCGACCCCACGCCCCCCAGACGTGTACGCTACCAGGCTGCGCTACATCCCGATTAAAATTGTGAAATCCATTTATTCAAAAGTAGTGAATGGAAATTTGAACGGCAAAAATAATCAAATTATAGGTTTGGGCAAGAGCAATTTTAAAGAATGCTCCAATATTTTTAGCAGATATATTTTTTTGATGTTACTATAGTAATCACACCGCAACCATACGTTTAGCATTATGGAACAATGAATTTAAAGAAATTAATTTGCCAATTATAAAACTTCATAACTTTTAGAATGACATTCCTTTTAAAGTTGTTATTTTTGCAATTCGAAAAACTATTGAAGATTATATCATGAGTGAAACTATTGAAAGAATAAAATGCCTTATCATTGGCTCAGGTCCAGCAGGATACACCGCCGCAATTTATGCTGCTAGGGCAGATTTAAAACCTGTTGTGTACACGGGAATGGAACCTGGTGGACAATTAACAACTACTACCGAAGTTGATAATTTTCCTGGATATCCCAACGGAATTGATGGTCCAACCATGATGATAGAGCTGCAACAACAAGCCGAACGTTTTGGAACGCAAGTTCGTATAGGTATGGTAACAAACGTTGAATTTAGTGAAGTAGTGGGTGGTATTCATAAAGTTACCGTAGATAATACCACAAAATTGGAAGCCGAGACCATCATTATTTCAACTGGCGCCACTGCTAAATATTTAGGTATTCCCAGTGAGCAAAAATTACGGGGGGGCGGGGTTTCTGCCTGTGCAGTTTGTGACGGTTTTTTCTATAAGGGACAAGATGTGGCAATTGTTGGAGCAGGGGATACTGCTGCTGAAGAAGCTACCTATCTTTCAAATATTTGTAATAAAGTTACCATGCTTGTTCGCAAAGATTATATGCGCGCTTCAAAAGCGATGCAACATCGCGTAAACAATACACCTAATTTAGAGGTTCTTTACAATACTGAAGTTGATGAGGTTCTAGGCGATATGGTGGTTGAAGGCCTTAGAATGGTGAACAATCAAACTGGAGAAAAAAAGGAAATAGCCATAACCGGCCTATTTATTGCCATTGGCCATAAACCCAATACCGAAATTTTTAAAGGACAATTGGAAATGGACGATACTGGTTATATTATTACCAAGGGTAAATCTACCAAAACAAATAAGCCTGGCGTGTTCGCCAGCGGTGATGTTCAGGATAAAGAATATCGCCAAGCGGTAACCGCTGCAGGTACAGGATGTATGGCAGCCCTAGATGCTGAACGCTATCTAGCTACAATAGAGTCTGAAGTTACTGCCTAACAAGTTTTAAACAATAAAATAGCCGCTTTAATAGCGGCTATTTTGTTTTATATGCGTCTTAGATTACAATTTTGTAAAGGTTAATAATTCTATTTCGCCGTCGCCACCACTTATATCGGAAAGCTCTACTTTTATATTACTTACCGAAATAATATCCCAATCGTCGTTAATTTCATCAAATGGGGTGGTTTGGCCAAATTGAAGTACTAACTCCTCACTACTGCTGGAAGAATTATCATACACCCAAGTTCCATTTTCGGTAAAAAGATCGTTTTTTGCAACTACTGTTCCATCTTCATTAAATGTGAATTTAAAGCTTTCGAAGGCCATTGTGTTGTCTTCTTCACCGTCAATTAATTTGCTTATCATCCATTCCCCTTGAGGTAATGTTGTTTTAATTTCTTCAAATTCAGTTGAAATTGCATTCCCCGAATCATCATCAGAACTGCAGGATGCAAAAACCACTAATGCTAATAATACTACTAATTTTTTCATAATAATTTTTTATTTTTTTTGTCTGCCTTAAAGTTGAAATATTAAAAAAGAAAACCTCTTAAAATTTTTGTAAATAACATAAGGCCTAACAGAGTTTTAGCAAACTGTTAAGCCTTTTTAGCATTTCGGGAAGTATTTTCAATACATAGAAGTGTCGATAGCTTTACATTTTATTCACACTCCCCGAGCTGCTTTTATTTGAATTTACAGATATTGGATTGCCAAAATAATTTATTTCGCCACCGCTGCTTGCACTGGTTTCCAATTTTTCTTGCACATTAACTGTTACTTCCGCACCACTTGAAGCTTCGGCAATACAGTTTACTACCAACAGTTTTTTTGCATTCAGTTCGCTTCCGCTCGATGCGTCTGCATTTAAGGATGTAGCTTTTCCCGAAACTTCTAAGTCTGAACCACTACTGGTTTTAATCATTAAGTTCTGGGTAAAAACCTCAGCATTTAACGAGGCCCCGCTACTGCTCCTAAGGGTTAAATTCTGACTTTTTACAACGGAATTCGCCTTTACTTCGGCGCCGCTACTAGCTTCAATATTGTTTAGTTCTGTATAGGTTACATGTATTTTCTTCGACTTTGAACGGCCAATATTCTCAGAAGTTTTAACGTGTAGTTTTCCATCATTAATTTCGGTTTCAATTAGTGGTAATAGATTTTCGTCTGCTTCTACCACAATTTTGTTTTCACTCCCTTGGGTAAGGTAAACTTCTAAACCGGCGCTTCCGCGAACTTCGGTAAAATCTGCCGTTACCTGGCGCTCTTCGGTAACTACCGTTCCGTTGCCATTTTCTCCAATAGTAAAATTACAGGCGCTCAGTAAAAGTGCTGCGCCCATTGCCGTTATAAAACTGATAGTTTTCATAAATTTTGGTTTTTGGTTATTTATTTCTTTTTAAATTTCCGAAGGGTCAAAATTCAAATGTTTATTTTTAAAAATCTGCATTTACTTCATCTTCCCATGTATTTTCCTTAATGGTTACGATGCTATCTGTAACTATGGAATCGGTACTAATTTCAACAGAGTCTATTTTTTCTGTCGCTTCTCTTAATTGTTCACAATCCAAACATTCCACTTTGTTTTTTAAAATTCTAAAGTAATGCGCCTGATTGTCCCAATTGCTCAATTCTTTAAAATTTGAATTGTAATTGTAATACGAAGTGGTGTTTTCTTCAGAATAAATTACAGTTCCAACAGGTACATATACCGTTATTTTTATTTGCTGATCGCGATATTTATTTGAAGTATCTGTAACAAAAAACCCGTCGAGCATTAAATTATTATTCTCGTAGGAATAGTTATGTTGTATTGCTTCAGCACGTTTTTTAGCATCTAAATTGGTATTGCCCTCGGCAACCTTTTCAATAACAATCTTGCCGATGGAATCTTTGGTAGATTTTACTGAAAGTGAAATATCTGTTGAGTAAATAACTCGTTTGTCTTGAGTGGTGTATTTTAACTCCAAACCGCTTTCTCGGTGTACGTTATAGCTAAATTGCTTATCTGCCCGCATATTTATGTGCAAGGTATCTCCGGTGCGAATAGAAAGAGACTGCTCTTGAATAAAATTACCGTCATAGGCTTGTTCTGTAGCCTGCTTTACACCCAAAACAGCTAATCCAATAACCGATAATGCCCAAACCACGATGAGCAATATTTTTACGGTGGAACTCATTGATTTTAAATTGCTGATTAAAAGTTTTAATCCTAAAATGAACAATACAAAAAATGGAATGCCAATTGCAAACAATGAAAGCAGCGCTATTAACCACATTGGTACGTTAGTTGTATCTACCAAGGCGATGTATTCCGTCAATTCTGAGTTTCCCCAAAAATCAATTGAGCCAAAGGTGAAAAAACCAACCACCAAGCCAATAATTGTAAAGAGAGAAACGATAATTATTAACACGCCAATAAACTTTACGAATATTTTAAAGAGCGTCATTATTACGTTTCCCAAACCGTCAAAAAAACCCGAAGCACCGGTTTTTATACTATTGCCATATTTGTCGTAATCTACATTTTTTACACGGTCTGCAACATTATCAAATCCTTCTTTGAATTTTCTTTCTATGTTTGAAATATTAACAGGTTGCCCCGTCATTTTTAGTTTCTCTGAAGTTGTAAGTGCTGGGGGCACCAGTATCCAGAGCAGTATATACACTACGATTGGAGAGCCCATTCCGGCAACAACTAAGAGCACCCACAAGAGTCTAATCCAAATTGCGTCTACACCTATGTAGTGTCCGATTCCCGATGAAACTCCGGAGATATATTTATTGTCCAAATCGCGGAAGAGTTGTTTGTGCGATGCGTTGGCCCGCGATTTTGCATGGGTCTGCGATGCAGGAGGAATGTCTTCAAAAATTTCATTGTCTACTTCGTAATCTTCGGGTTGGCCCATTACTGCAATTATTTCATCGAGCATTTTCAGTGAAACAACTTGCGTTGGACTTTCAATTTTTTCGGAAAACAACTCGCCTATACGGGCTTCAATGTCCTGCATTATTTCTTCGCTTCCGTCAGCGCCTTTAAGCGATTTTCGGATTGCGTCTAAATAGCGGGAAAGTTTTCCAAAGGCATCTTCATCTATATGAAAGAAAGTGCCTGCCAAATTTATGTTTACTGTCTTGTTCATTTTGTATTTTTTTCGCTGGTTACAATGGTTACGGCCTGTTGCAATTCGTTCCAGGTGTCGTTTAATTCGGTTAAAAATAATTTGCCTTTTTCAGTGAGGTCATAATACTTGCGTGGTGGTCCGCCGGTAGATTCTTCCCAACGGTAAGATAGCAAGCCCGCGTTTTTCAGCCTTGTGAGCAGCGGGTAGATCGTGCCTTCCACTACAAGCATTTTTGCGTCTTTTAGGGTTTCAAGAATGTCTGAAGTGTAAGCCTCGCCGTCCTTTAAAACGGAAAGAATACAGAACTCCAAAACCCCTTTTCGCATTTGCGCTTTTGTGTTTTCGATTTTCATTTGTTTCTAATTAATTTTTGTGACTTAAGTTCGTTATTGATGATAAATGAATAAGGAAGTACGCTCGCGGTTGTTTCGCATTGTTGATGAGTCATTGCGCTTACAGTTTCCTGTTCCGTGGGCATGCTAGCACCTATAAATTGTAAAATGGCAGCCAATAAGTAACTAATTAATGTGCTCATTTTTAAATTGTGTTTTTATGGTTGGTTTTAATAAAAGGTATGCAAAGTGGGTATTGATACAACTGTCCGCGCGATGCGAAAATAGATGCAGTAATTACCGCGTAAAGCTCAAATACAAACAGAGCAAAAAACAGCAAAATGGCAATTCCGAACAGCAGAAGATAACCGCTTATGTTTTTAATATTGTTAATTGTAAACTCACCTCCATTGCGATCTATATTTTCAATAAGCATAATAATGTCAGTTGCGAATATGATAACGAACGGCAAACATATTAATGCTATAAGTAAGGTATATACCATTGTGCTGAGCTGAAAGTTGATAGCCTGTTTGCCGTGTTCATCAACAAATACTTTGTCCTTGTTAAAAGTCCAAATAAGTAAAGGAGCGATATAATTCGCAAAAGGGAAAAAGTATTTTAAAAAGGTTGACAAGTGAATAAATGCACCTGTATTTTTCTGATTTTCTGTTATTGTAGTTTCCATTGCTTAATATATTCTTATGCAAATATATGTCTAAAAGACAGTAGTATGTTACGCATAGTACTATAATTAACATAAATTTAACAAATAGGAAGATAGCTATTAATTGAATATCTTCGTAGCATACTACGTATCTATGAAACTGAGTCCAAGGAAAATCAATACATTTCTACTGTTTAAATTGCCGTCTGCATACCTTACCGGCGTGCGGGTAAAAACTATTTCGGAAACGGAATGCATAAGCACCGTAAAACACCGATGGATTAATCAAAATCCGTTTAATTCTATGTTTTGGGCGGTACAGGGAATGGCTGCCGAACTGAGTACTGGAGCTCTGGTAATGGCTAAAATTAAAGAAAGCAACACAAGTATTTCTATGCTTGTTGCGAACAATAACGCAAGCTTTTTGAAAAAAGCTCGTGGAAGAATAGAATTTAAATGTTCGGATGGAATGTTGTTAGATAAAGCAATTAAAAAAACAATCGCTACCGGAGAAGGACAAACTATTTGGATGGAGTCTGAAGGGGTAGATTCATCCGGTGATGTAGTTTCTAGATTTAAATTTGAATGGACTTTAAAAAAGCGATAATTTTAAAGCTATTATACATAAGGGGTTACGGCAAAATATCCTTAATTAACAAACTTTTAACACCTCCGATAGGCTGTTAAAACGTGTTTAATTCGCTAATATTGGTTATATTTAAATCGTATTAAACTAAAAATCTTCGCCTATTGTAAAAAGCTACTTCACCTTTAACTAATTAAATCTTAAATAGCTATGGCAAGAGCAATGTTTGATTACACCAAAGCTGTACTTGCAAAAGTAAGTTTTGATGTTAATCTATTCTGCAAAGAATTAAAAAAAGCATTAACCAGATTGCTTCCCTATGAAATAGAAGAACTTAAACTCTGGGTAGATTCTCTTATTAAACAGAATCCACAATTAAATCAATGTCTAATATTATTAAACACATAAAGAAAGCCCTCTGAGAAATCAGAGGGTTTTTTTAGTTAAGATGTTATTACAATTCCTAATTATTTACTTTTTGTAGGGCTTATTATCTTTACATCCTGAAATGCAATTGCACCTCGAATAATACCTGATATGGAATCGTAAAGCGCATTTATTATCTGCATTTTTAATTCGCTTTTACTGTAAATCAAGCTTACTTCACGTGCGGGGGAGGGGTCTTTAAAATACTTAAGATTTTTTCTATATGCGGCATCAACGTCCAACGTGTGTAAATACGGAAGTAGTGTCATTCCCAAGCCTTCATTGGCCAACTTTACCAAAGTTTCAAAACTTCCGCTTTCCAGTTGAAATTTTTCGTTAGTAATATTTTTGGACGCCTTACATAGGTTTATTATTCCATCGCGAAAGCAGTGACCATCTTCCAATAACAAAATATCGTCAATATCTAAATCGTCCATTTCCAATTTGTCTTTGGCTGCCAAACGATGCGTTTCTGGAATGTAACCTACAAATGGCTCGTAATACAAAGGTCTTTCTTTAATTTTTTCCTGTTCAAGCGGAGTTGCCGCAATGGCGGCATCTAGATAACCTTCGTTAATTTTTACAATTATTTCGTCTGTATTTAATTCTTCAATTTTCAGTTGTACTTTGGGGTAACGATCTGCAAAATTTTTTAAAAACATGGGCAGTAGTGTAGGCATTACTGTGGGTATTATACCTAATTTAAAAGTACCACCGATAAATCCTTTTTCTTGATCTACCACGTCCTGCATCCGTTCAGACTCATTGACTATATTACGTGCTTGCTCCACAATTTTTTCACCAACACTTGTAAGTTCAATGGGCTTTTTACTCCGATCGAATATTAGTATTTCCAATTCCTCTTCCAGCTTTTGAATTTGCATGCTTAGCGTGGGCTGCGTCACAAAGGTTTTTTCGGCTGCCTTCGTAAAATTTTGATGCTCGGCAACAGCCAAAACATATTTAAGTTGGGTAATCGTCATTGTAAATTATATTTATGCAAAAATAGTCAAATAATCAATATAATCTATAGGGTGATTTAAAGTAACCCCCTCGCTTTTATTTCTAAATACTTATTGATAGTATTAACCGTAAGATCTTCCGGTGCCGTTAAAATTGTTTGAATACCACGCTTTTGCAGTTCGCGGACCATAACTTTTTTGTCAAATTCAAACTGTTGGGCGATTGTTTGGTCTACAATTTCTGAAATGTTTTTGGCTTCTGAATTACTTAAACTTTTTAACTCGGTGTTTTCAAAAAACACAACTACCAAAACATGCTTTTGTGCAATGGCTAACAAATAGGGTAGTTGTCTTTGAAGTGCTGATATATGCTCAAAATTTGTATAAAGCATCAGCAAACTTCTATGTGTAATTCTTCGCTTTACCAATGCTTGCAAAACGCCATAATCTGCATCTAAATACTTTGTGTCTATATTGTATAATGCTTCCAGAATACTGTTTAAGTAAGTTTTTTTTGCCTGTGCTGGCAAAAAGTGGCCTGCTGTATTCGAAAAACTTGCCAGTCCAACTTTGTCGTTTTTCTTTAATGCGATGTTCGAAAAAGCAAGGGAACTGTTTAATGCGTAATCTAATAATTTTAGTCCGTTAAAAGGCATTTTCATAACACGGCTCGTGTCTATAATTGAATAAATTGGCTGCATTTTTTCGTCCTGATATTGGTTTACCATCAGTTGTGCACGTTTTCCTGTTGCTTTCCAATTAACGGTACGTACGTCGTCTCCTGCTACATATTCCTTAATTTGCTCAAATTCCATGGTATGTCCAATCCGCCTAATTTTCTTTAAACCAATGTGCGAAAGTCGATTATCGATAGCCAGAAAGTCGAATTTTTTCATTTGAATAAACGAAGGATACACTTTTACCATTTGTTCTTTATTAAACGTATATCGTTTCCGCACCAAACCAATTGAGGAGGACACAAAGCAATTTAAATTTCCGAAGGTGTATTCACCGCGTTCAACGGGACGAACGTAGTATTGAAATGTATTTTTGCTTTTGCCGTTGATGGAAATAATTTTGAAAAAATCTCTTTTTTGGAATTGTACGGGCAATTCGTCAACAATTCCCACGGTTATTTTAAATGGATACTGATTAGTTAAAAGTACAGATACAACATTGGTGTCGCTATTTGAAAATTTCTCGGGTAAAATACGTTGGCCTTCCAATTTACTTTTGGTGAAAACCATTATAATTTCCAATAAAATAAAAATTAAAAAAAATAGAACTAAAATCCATACAACGCCAAATAACCACTGCCACCAATACGAAAATAGAAACAGCACAGCTAGCGCAGCCATTGTATAAAAAAAGCGCGGCGTTAAATAAACCGATTTTAGAAATGCGACCACTTACCTTGGTATTTCAATAGATTGGCTAATAATATCTATCACCGTTTCGGGCGTCATTCCTTCCATTTCTCGCTCGGGAGATAGAATTAATCTATGCCGAAGTACAGGCGCTAACGTCTTTTTTACATCATCTGGTGTTACAAAATCGCGACCATTAATAGCTGCGTATGCCTTTGATGCATTCATAATAGCAAGTGAAGCTCGCGGTGATCCTCCCAAAAATAGGTGCGGATGATTTCTGGTTTTATCTACCAGTTGGGCGATGTATGTAAATATTTTTTCTTCAATTATAACTTCTTGTACCTGGGCACGGAAAGTTCGTAATGTTTCGGGTGTTAAAACTCCTTCAATTGAATTTTCGGCGTTTATTTGTTTCCGCTCGTGATGGGTTTTTAAAATAGTTATTTCATCTTCCAAAGTAGGGTAGCCCACTTTTATTTTAAATAGAAATCGGTCTAATTGCGCTTCCGGTAAAGCGTACGTACCTTCCTGTTCTACGGGGTTTTGAGTTGCCAATACAATAAACGGGTATGCCATTGTGTGTTGCGTGCCGTCCATAGTTATTTGTCGTTCTTCCATAACCTCAAACAACGCGGCTTGTGTTTTGGCGGGCGCTCTGTTTATTTCATCAATTAGAATAACGTTCGAAAATATCGGACCTTTTTTAAATTCAAATTCCGAAGTTTTCATATTTAAAATTGAAGTTCCCAATACATCACTTGGCATTAAATCTGGCGTAAATTGAATTCGGCTAAAATCTGTTTTCAGTGTTTTTGCGAATAATTTGGCGGTAATAGTTTTAGCAATGCCCGGGACTCCTTCAATTAGTACATGGCCATTTGCCAACAAGCTTACAATTAATAGTTCAATAAAGTCTTCCTGCCCGATAATAATTTTGGAAAGTTGTGCTTTAATATTGGCTACGGCATCCTTAAGCCCGTCTAAGGGAATGCGATTATTAAAATGTAAATCGTTATTGTCTTTTTCAGGGTTTTCCATCGGTTTTCTTTTTAAATTCCTTAATTTCTTGGTAGAGCTTTAGCAATTCCTCTTGGGTAGTAAAACGTTTATTTTGTAAATGTTCAATAAAAGTAAACAGGTTTAATGTTTCCTGTTGGGTATTGCCACTTCGTTCGGCAACAGCTTTATAAAAGCGGTCGTTAAGCGTTTCTGTAGGTACGCGTAAACGGGTCCGGATATATTCCAAAAATAGGGCTATTTGCTTTTCTGCAACTAATTTATATTCTTTCTTATCTAAATACATGCCTGCAATAGTACGAGTATATTGGTACGTTTTATTTGCTAACGGCTGCACAATTGGAATGCTTCGTTGTTTTCTTTTTCCTTCAAAAATCACAAATAACAACACGCCAAGTAACGCAAAATAATACGCCCATTTAAAATATTTGTTATTTAATAAAACCCCCAGCGGCGAAATATCAACACGTTTACCCGTTTTATAATAATTATCCCAATTAATTTTATTGGTACTATTTAAATATGAAAAAACCTGAGCGGTATGGACTGCATTTTCTTCTGAAAGAATAAAGAAATTTGAAAAAATTTCGGGTTGTAAATGAAGAAAAATTTCACCTTTACCAATGGGAGCTTTTATGAAATTAACACGCGGCTCCTGCATTTTAACCGAATCGATAAAACTTGCGGAAACTCCCAAAACCGTTTGTGAAAGGGTATCTATTTCAGAAAAATAGTTAATAGCAAAATCTTTTTTAAGATGAAATGGTTTTTGTGTAGCGAACTTTTTGTTAACCAATTTTACCAATGGCTGGGTAGCTATTTTCTGGATATTTACCGCGGTTTCAGTTTTTAAATGAAGGGTGTCCAATAAATTTTCACCCAAATAATTTGCCGAAATAAACGCTGTGTTTCCAATTTTTACCCACGCAAGTAGCGAATCGAGTTCAACCTGGTCAAAAGTTAGCCTGTTATTTATAAAAAGGTAAGTGCCTTTTAAATTATGCTCCTGAAAAACCTCAAATGGCGGAGCGTTTTTTTCAACAAAATTTTTGCCGTAGGTTTCTTGCAATAAATCGTGTAAAACATAGGTGCCAAGCGGAATTTTATCTTCTTTACTATAACTTGGAAACCAATTTACAGGATGTTTTTTTGTAGCTTCCATATACACCAGCCCTGCCAGTACGAACAGAAAAGCCAAAAGAAATATTTTTTGAAGTTTAGTCAATGCTTTCTGGTATTTGGTTTTCTAATGAAACAAAGGTTTTTTGAGCTTTCAGGTAATTTTCTTCGGTTACTGCAAAATTTCCGTACCAAATATAATCGTATAGGAGGGTGGCTTTTTTAAATCCAAAGTTTATTTCTTCCGAAGTTATTTCGGCAAAATACTCGCTATTGGTTTTATCGAATTCATAATTTATAAGCTCGGCTTCGGTGAGTTTCTTCAAAATTAGGAGATAATAATAGCGCACGGCCAACCTGTAATTTTTATCTGCTAATGCTTTTTCAATAAGTTGTTTTATGTTTTTACTCTTTATTATTTTTTCTTCTTCTGAAAGAAAAACATCTGGTTTTTCTTTAGATTTAAAAAAGGAAGCGCCGGGATTTAGTTTATAAAACAACCAAATAACAAAAACTACGATGGCAAAAATAATTAGATAGGGGAGCATATGTACTAAAAACGAAACAAAACCGCCAGCTTCAAAATCGCCAACCAACCACTTCCAAAATTTTAACCATAATTGCCAAATCCAGCTTTTAAACTGCGTCCACCAGTTTTCCGAGGCTATTTGTTCAGTATAGTCAAACGTGCTTTCGCTTTTGTACTTTTCAATAATTTCACTACTAAAAATTGGCGGTTTTAAGTTTTCAGTAGTGTCGTAATGTATTTCCTTCTCAATTTTCTGGGAAACACTGTCCTGCACAATTGGCGCAGCTTGACTAAAAATAGCAAACAGCAAACAGAGAAAGATGAATACCGGTTTATACATATTTATTGATTGTTCGCCCCGAGTGAATCAATAGCTTCTATTGTGCCGGTAAAGTTCTTTTTTTCATTTAAATTGAAATAAATAAATGCCGAGCAAATTACAATTATTGTGTAAAGCAAATATTGAAAAACCATACCAACGGTGGAAAGTGAAAGATAGACCCAATCAAACATTACTGATGGATCGGCAGAAATTTCTTGGCTACCGGTAAAGGCTTTTATAAAAAAATAAATGTATTGCGGCACCTGAAAAATTATGTTTATAAAATAATATAGAAGTCCTGTAACAAACAGTGTGGCAAACGTGGCCCACCATTCGCCCTTTACCAAATCAAAACAGTAGCTAATGGTGTCTATTACCGATCGGTTTTCAAAAACTACAACGGCATACGCGATTGACAGGACGATGCCTAGATATATTCCCGGAATTACACAGAACATTGCGCCCACAAAAATAATGATGGCCACTAGGAAGCTGGTTCCGATTAAACTCCAAAAATCGTCTTTTACGCCTTGTATAACTTCCGCTTTATTCACTATCCCGCCGTTTTTTATATACGATTTTATAAAGTGAAGCACCACTCCGTTAAGCAAGGCATAATATACCAGACCGGCCACGATTACTACCAATAATGACAAGATTACGTTTGTTGAAAAATTATCAATGGCGTCCACAGTTTCAATTATTCCGAATCCGCCTACAAAAGATTGTAGATAGAAAATAAAACCGATAAGCAAGATAAGTAGTGCAGGGCCTGCAATTTTGAGAATTAATTCAAAAAGCAATTTCCAATTTAAACGAATAAATTTGAAAATATCTGTTAGAATGCTTCCCAGCTCGCGTTGTTTTTTAAAATTTATTGAATTGTTCATGTTCATTATTCGGCCTTAATATGTTGTAAAGTATATTTTTTCAAATTTTTTTAAATGAAGGGGTCGTGGTCTTTTTTAAATCTTTTTGCAGTTTTAAAGGGTATATTATGTAGTAATAAATAATTAAAAATAAGGAACTACCAATTATAAAAATGGCCAACCAATCTGGCATTTCGGTATGGCGGGTTACAAAACCTTCCAAAAATCCGGCAATTATAAAAAATGGCACGGTGCTCAATAATATTTTAAGTCCGTCCTTCGCCCCGCGAACAAATGATTGTATGCGCGTATATGTACCGGGAAACAGAATGCTATTGCCCAAAACCAGTCCTGCACAGGCTGCAATTATTATTACTGAAATTTCAATAGTACCGTGGATCCAGATGGTTCTTGCCGACTCCCAAAGCAATCCTTTTTCAAAAAAGAAATATTGAAATGAGCCAAGCATAATGGCGTTGCGCATAATAATGTAAATAGTTCCAAGGCTTAAAAACATCCCGAAAACGAAGGCATATAGCGCTACTTTAATATTATTGATTGTAATACCGAGAAACATATTTAAGGCGCCCATTTGCTTATAGACGGCCATGGGGTCGCCTTTATCAATATTTGCCAAGGTCATATTAACATAACCATCGCCTAAAATTAGCCGTACAAAGTTTCCGTCTGTCGCAGCCGAATAGGCGCCAATAACTGTAAAAAGAACAAAAACAATACTCGCAATAAGTAGCTGTTTGTGGTATTGCGAAAAGAAAAGCGGAAATTCCCGTGTATAAAAAGTAATAAAACGAGTTCGAGACTCGCGTTTGGTTTTATATATTTTTTGATGCGCTAAAATGGAAAGCCCATTTAGGTATTTTAACGTATTGCTATTTGGGTAGAAAGTCTGGGCATAACTAAGGTGATCAGTAACTTCTATGTAAAGTGAACTCAAATCATCCGGGTTCATTTGAACATTATTCCTCAGAACATTTTCAAACTTTAACCATTTATCCTTATTTTGCTTCGCAAAAGCAGCTTCGCGCATATTGTGCAGTACTTTTGTTCAAAGAAACATATTTAATGGATAATTTTCAAATAGAAACTGCCCAAAATGTAAACATTCTTCAAAATGTTGCGGGCGTTGGAGATCGTATTTTGGCGTATTTACTGGACAGTTTAATCATGGGTTTTTATGTTTTTGTAATTATCTTACTTTTTTCCAGTGTACACTTAACCGATGATTATTTTATGGTCGTTGGGCTCACAATCGGGCTTCCGTTATTTTTGTATCATTTATTATGGGAAATGCTCTGGAACGGGCAAAGTCCCGGAAAAGCTGTAATGAATTTACGCGTGGTAAAAACCGATGGTTCCAAACCGGCCTTTTCTAATTATTTATTGCGATGGTTATTGCGAGTTATTGATATAACCGCTACCAGCGGTGGGCTTGCTCTTGTTACAATTCTTTTAAATGGAAAGGGACAACGCTTGGGCGATATGGCTGCGCTTACAACGGTTATTACAGAAAAACCGATAGTTAATTTTTCACAAACTATTGTAACCGATATTCCAGAAAATTATCAGCCAACCTATCCCCAAGTCACTGTGTTTAGCGATGCTGAAATGCAAAAAATAAAAAATATTTTTATGGAAGCTCGGCAACACGGAAACCACCACGTAATTTTAAAATTGGCAGATAAAGTATCTAGCGTAATGACAGTGAAATTAGAAGATACGCCCTTAAAATTTCTAGATACGGTAATAAAAGATTATAACCATTTTACACAAAACATGTGAAGCTAATATTACTAATAGATATTTTAGGAACTATTGCGTTCGCCATTTCAGGAGTGCTTACTGCAATTAATAAACGATTGGATCCTTTTGGCATACTGATAATCGCTTTTGTGGCGGCAATAGGTGGCGGGACCTTGCGCGATATTTTAATAGGCGCAAATGTGGCGTGGATGCGTGATTTAACGTATGTGTACGTTATTTTTGGTTCTACAATTTTTACGGTCGTTTTCAGAAAAAGATTGGAGTACATTCGTCGGTCATTATTATTATTTGACACGATTGGGATAACATTCTATACCATTGTTGGTGTAGAGAAGGGGATTGCTGCGGGTTTTGAACCAATTATTTGTATTGCTTTGGGAACAATAACCGCTTGCTTTGGGGGTGTAATTCGTGATATACTTTGTAATGAAATCCCGATCATCTTTAGAAAGGAAATTTATGCAACGGCTTGTATTTTAGGTGCATCGGCGTATTTTTTACTTTTGAACACTACTATACCGCTCGATTTTATCGTTATAATATCTGGCTCTGTAATCTTTATAGTTCGTCTGCTGGCTGTTTATTTTAATCTTTCCTTACCAACTATTTACAGGAAGGATGAGTTGGAATAAAGTCGATAGATTTAGAAGTCATTATAATAATTGTACATCAAAGTTTATTGACTGAAATTCATACTACTACTACTAATCCAAATTTATAGATATTGGATTGTGATACTATAAAACTAACAAACCTATATATCAGCGTGCCCGAAGGTTTTAAATATTTATAAAACGTCTTCGGGCTGGATGTTCGACCCCGTTGGGGTCGTATTTTCCTGTTGTTGATTTTGTTATAAATATGAAATCCCTTCGGGATTTGGACAAAATGGGTTATTTTTAAATAGATAAATTTAAAACGATGAGCGTCGGCACATTTTCTCAAATTTATATTCAAGTTGTTTTTGCGGTTAAAGGTAGGAATAGCCTCATTCTGCCAGCTTGGGAGGACGAACTTTATAAATACATTACGGGCACGGTTCAAAACAAAAACCAAAAAATGCTGGCGATAAATGGAGTTCACGATCATATACATTTTTTAATTGGAATGAAACCCTCCTGTTGCTTGTCAGATTTGGTTCGAGAGGTAAAAAAATCTTCAAATAAATTTATAAATGAAAAAAAGTTTATGAACTATAAATTTGAATGGCAGGTAGGATTTGGTGCTTTCTCATATAGTCATTCTGTATTAGATAATGTAATTGGTTATATTCAAAATCAAAAGGAACACCACAAAAAGCAATCGTTTAAAGAAGAATATACTTTGTTTTTGAAAAAGTTTAATGTTGAATTCAAAGAAGATTATCTTTTTGAATGGATTGAATAACTAACCCGAAGGGTTTAAATATTTATAAAACTTCTTCGGGATGGATGTTCGACCCCATTGGGGTCGTATTTTCCTGTTGTTGATTTTACTATAAATATGAAATCCTTTCGGGATTATTCCAAAACCTTTGCACTAATATAAATATTGTTCAACGGCCAATCACCATCGTCAGCTTTTACTTTTGAAATTTCCTCCACCACGTCCATTCCTTTGATTACCTTGCCGAAGATTGTATATTTTCCGTTTAAATGTGTAGTCGAGGATTTTGGACCGAGGAAGATAAAAAACTCATAAGGAGCCGTTCTATGGTCAGGGTTTTCACGATATTCTTTAGCGCCGGAAACCGTACCGTATTCGTGCACACGCCCGGGGATTATTTCTGCAGGAAGCAGATATTCCTTGCCAAGTTCTGCGCGCTTTTTTTGTGTAGATGAGAGATCGCTATTTCCTGCCTGTATTATAAAGTTTGGAACGACCCTATGGAAAAATGTTTCGTTAAAATACTGCTGCTTCACTAAATATATAAAGTTGGCGCGGTGCAACGGCGTGTCTTTAAAGAGTTCAATTTCTATGTCGCCAAAACGGGTAGAAATTAAAACTTTGGTTTCCGGATTGTTTTTTCCGTATTCGGTTAAAAATGAAACTACATTTTCATTGGTGATTTTCGGAAATTCTGATACTTCATCTTTTTCAGCTTCTGCTTTTGGCTCGATTTCGTTTTCTATTTCAGTTTCGTTTTCTATTTCGTCGTTTATTTCGGAAGCCTTTTTCTTATCTTCACAGCTTCCAAAGAACAATACAATTCCGAAACAATAAATAAATAATTTTCTCATAAATGGATTTTCGCGATTTTGAAAAACGGATTGTAAAAGTAACAAAATTGGAACTTCCGGGCGAATTGGTTCAATTTAAAATGGCGCCCATGGAGCGTTTGCAAGAAATGAAACGAGTTGCGAAAAATAGTGATTCCGCAAAGCGCGCCGGGGTAATGTCGCTTTTTTATCCTTCCGAAAATTTAGAAACAAGGCTCATTTTAATTCTTCGTAAAACATACAAAGGTGTACATTCTGCGCAGGTTGGATTTCCAGGGGGAAAGTTAGAAAAGGAGGATAAAAGTATTCAGGATGCCGCTTTGCGCGAAACGGAAGAGGAGGTAGGAGTGTCTAGAAACACTATTGCCGTATTAAAACAACTTACCGAAATTTACATTCCGCCCAGCAACTATTTTGTTCAGCCATTTTTAGGGATAACCACCGAGCAACCAAGGTTTGTGCCCCAAGAAGAAGAGGTTGAAGCATTAATTGAAGTAAGCTTACAAGATTTTATGGACGATTTTAATGTAACCACCCAAACCATATCTACTTCATATGCAGTAAATCTTGAAGTTCCCGCTTTTAAATTAAACGGATATGTAGTTTGGGGGGCTACAGCAATGATGCTCAACGAAGTGCGCGAATTGCTTAAAAAAGTTCTGTAATAGCTTATTTTAGTATATTTGTGGACGAATAAATTTGAAATTTTAAGTTTGAGAGGAACAATTAAAAACGGTATCTTTAATAATTTCAAACAAATTTCTACCTACCGAAAACTGACCATTGAATATTGAAAACTGACCACTAAAGAATGAGTCTCTTTAAGAAAAACACATTTGGGCATTCCCTATTTTTAAAACTCTGGTTAATACGGATTGCTGGTTTATTAACCCACAGAAGGTTTAAAGGGTTTAACGACTTGCAAATACACGGAAGTGAAATTATAAAAACGCTTCCCGAAAAAAATGTGCTTTTTGTAAGTAATCACCAAACTTATTTTGCAGATGTAGCCGCCATGCTTCACGTTTTTAACGCTAGCTTAAGTGGGCGGGAAGACAGTATAAAAAATGTTGGTTATTTGTGGAAACCAAAATTAAACATCTATTTTGTTGCGGCCAAAGAAACTATGAAAGCTGGGCTCTTACCTAAAATTTTGGCTTATGCTGGTTCTATAAGTATAGAGCGTACTTGGCGCGAAAAAGGAAAAGAAGTAAACAAGCAGGTGAAAATGAGTGATGTGAGCAACATTACAAAGGCTTTAAATGATGGATGGGTTATCACTTTCCCGCAAGGAACTACGAAACCTTGGAAACCCATTAGACGCGGAACAGCACATATTATTAAAAAGAATAAACCATTGGTTGTTCCCATTGTAATTGATGGTTTTAGAAGGTCGTTTGATAAAAAGGGGCTACGCATAAAAAAGCGCGGCATCTTGCAGACTATGGAAATAAAACCTCCATTAGAGATTGATTATGAAAACGATTCTATGGAAAAAATCGTTGAGCAATTAGAATATGCTATTGAGCAACATCCGTCTTTTTTAAAAGTAATTCCTTCTTCTGTTTTAAAAAGCGAAGAAGAACTCAATAAAGAACGACAGTGGCGTTATTAATAATCCGTTTAGTTTTATAATGTCGTTTGAGCAAAATCTTGATTAATCATTGTACTGCAATAAGTTAGGGTTTTTTTACAGTTCTATTTTCTCTAATTCCTTATAATTTTTATGAAGTCTTCGTAGTAAGATACCATAAACTATTCGGTAAAATAATAGCACCAATACAACCATTACGATTCCGAAGAGTATTTGGATAGCAAAAAACATACTCATAAATTTTTCCTGTGAAATTTGAGCTACGCCAAAATCCTCCCCCATATACCTAAAAACTAAATCTTGGTTTAAATAATAATAAAAGTTTATACCTATTATTAAAACTATGCTGGCGGTTACATTGTAAACCACAAAATATTTTACAGTTTTCCGAACTCGCAAAATATTCTGCATTAAATCTTTTACTGAATCTGTAGTTGAAATTTTGCGATAGTTTCTATAAAAGAGAAAAATGAATACCACAAAAACAGAATAATTAATAATATTAACGATAATTAAAACATCGTGTAGCCCAATATCGTCTGTAAATTTTGAACTCGATTCGGGTACCAATAGCGCTAAACAGGTCCAAAATATTATTTCGGCAATACTGATATAAAATATCCATTTAACAATTGAGGAAGACTTCTTCAGCAGCATACTGTAGATGTCTTTATAGGTTAGCTTCGGTAACTCTTGCTCCGTGCTCTGCCATTGTTTTTTTAGTAATTCTAATTGATCCATAGTGGGTTACGGATTTAAAATAGTTCGTAATTTTTCCTTTATTCTGTTCATTTTTACACGTGCATTTACTTCGGTTATACCTAAAGTTTCAGAAATTTCTCTATAATTTTTGTCTTCCAAATAAAGAAAAACCAAGGCTTTGTCAATGTCATTTAAATTTTTAACTGCGCGGTACATTAATTTAAGTTGTTGTTCTGTAGTATCGTCGTAGGGTATAGCAGAAATTTTAAAACTAACTCCTTCAAAATCCTGTGTTTTAATTGTGCGTTTCGATTTTCGGTATAGGGTAATCGCGGTATTCAGTGCCACACGGTACATCCAAGTACTAAACTTAGCATCGCCTCTAAATTTGGGGTATGCGCGCCATAATTGTATGGTTATTTCTTGAAACAGGTCGTTATGTGCGTCCTGATCATTTGTGTATAACCTACAGATTTTATGTACAATGTTTTGGTTCTCCTCCAATTGGGTTACAAAACTATGTTCAAGTTCTTTGTTCAATGGTTTTTTTGTTGCTATTTAATTAGTGCTTATTTACAGAAGTTTGTTACAAAAATCCTAAAAAATACCCTAACTTCACTCAGGATGAGTAACTTTATAGAAATTTAAATAGCATGAATATTCCCGAAACTAACCTACCGCGAATAGTAGTGATAGGGGGCGGATTTGCTGGCATTTCTTTTATAAAAAAGCTTCGCAAGGCAAAGGTTCAAATTGTACTTTTTGACCGACATAATTACCACACTTTCCAACCTTTACTTTATCAGGTCTCTACTGCGGGGCTCGAGCCCGATTCAATAGCCTATCCGCTTCGTAAGATTTTTAGAAATAACTTCGATTTTCACTTTCGAATGGCGGAAGTTGAAAATATTAATTCAGAAACCAATATCATTTCTACTTCTATTGGTAGCCTGCATTTTGATTATTTAGTAATTGCAACAGGAACGCGTACAAATTTCTTTGGCAATGAAAATATTGCCCAAAACAGTATGCCAATGAAAACAGTGCCACAAGCGCTTAATATTCGAAGTTTAATGCTTCAAAATATAGAGAAAGCAGATATCACCGCCGATGAAAGAGAAAGAAAACGGCTTTTAAATTTTGTTATTGCTGGGGCTGGTCCAACTGGCGTAGAATTAGCTGGAGCTTTGGCCGAATTTAGAAAAGGAATTCTAGAACATGATTATCCCGAACTGGATGAGGACGAAATGTTCGTGCACCTTATTGAAGGTCAAGACAGAGTACTACCCCCCATGAGCGAAGAGGTTTCTGCAAAGGCGCACAAATTTCTCGAAAAACTCGGCGTGCAAATTCATCTAAAAACTTTTATAAGCGATTATGACGGCCAAACCGTTACAACTAAAGATGGCAACAAGCTCGAAACGGCTACATTTATCTGGGCAGCTGGTGTTACTGGAGCACCCGTTCAGGGTATAAAAGGCGAAGCATTTGTAGAAAGAGCCAATCGTTATCGCGTAGACGAATTCAACAAAATAATGGGATATAAAAATATCTTCGCTTTGGGAGATATAGCTCTAATGGAAACCGAGGAATATCCAAAAGGCCATCCGCAGGTTGCGCAGCCCGCGATACAGCAGGGAAAACATTTAGGTAAAAACTTTAATAAAATGCTCAAAGACAATAAAATGGAACCCTTTAAATATTTTGATAAAGGAACCATGGCTACCGTTGGTAGAAATAAAGCGGTGGTAGATATTGGAAAATTGCATTTTGGCGGAGCGATTGCCTGGTTTTTATGGATGTTTGTACACCTTTGGTTTTTAGTGGGATTTAGAAATAGAGTGGTAACATTTTTTAATTGGACTTACAGTTACATAAATTACGATCGAGCAGCACGATTAATAATCAGACCTTTTAAACAAAACAATACATAACTTCAATTTGAAAAAAGTATAGATAACCACTATTTACAGGGTAAAAAAAATTTATTGCATCTTTACCGAAATTGGCCCGCCGTGAGAAACCCAACCGCCGCCAATTTCATCAATGTTTACATCCAGCTTATCGGAAGTTTCGATTTTGGTTAAATTAACTTTTAGCGATTCATAGGCGTCTATTTTTTTTAAGTTTACATTTAATCCGTCACTGGTGTTTATGTCAACCAGCCGAACGTCCATTACATTGCTTGCCGGTAGCGCCACTGTTTTTTCCTTTGAATTGGCATAAGCCGACGGAAAAACATTAAAATCTTTTGCAACATTTATAGTTAAACAAATGGCAATAATGGTTAAAACTGTTTTGGTGTAATTGTCTGTTTTCATATTGTGAGAATTTAAAAATTACTTAAGTGAAATTTAGAAACGAGCACAAAAGTTAGTTATTTTTTTAAGTAGGTAACCAATTCAATTTCTTCGCTTTTGCCCCGTAGTTTTTCTTTTCCCAGCTCTTTTTTCACCACGCCTTTGGGTAGTTTGTAGGCAATATCTGCAAACTGTTTTGAAGCTAATATTTCAACATCCAGTTCGTTACACATTGTCTGAATGCGCGATGTAGTGTTTAAAACATCGCCCGAAAAAGCAATGTCGCGTTTTATCTGTCCTATTTCTCCAACCATTACGGTTCCGTAATGTAGGCCAACCTTAAACTCAGGAATTATGCCGTATCGTTTTAAGTATTTAGGTGTTTTATAGGCAATTATCTTTTTCATACTATAGAAGCATTGCACGGCATTTCCGTGTTTAAGACCCCATTTCATTTTCCAAGACACAACTACTTCGTCCCCGACATATTGATAAACTTCACCTCGGGTTTGTACAATTGCGGGCGCTATATGTCTAAAAAAATCCTTCAAAAAATTAAAATATTTTTCTTCGCCCAAACTTTCGGCAATACCCGTGGCATTTTTAATATCTGCAAACATAAAAATTCGGCGTTCGTGCTTGGGTCTAAAATACTTTCCCAAGAGATAATCAGGAAAAACCCCTGGGCCATATTTATCGTTGACCATTAAAACAATTAAGGTTACCAAAACGATAAAAAGCCAAATAACGTAATTTTTTATAAACAACCAGGAACCGAAGAAAAAGAGTGTTTCCTGAAGTACTTGAAACGTATAAAAAGGAACGCCTAAATCGCTGCTTTTAATGTATAATGCGCCAAGAGAGCCCACAAGAAAGGCGGTTATTGTATACGCAATTATTAAATAGAGTAGGGCTTTCCAAAAAACCAAACGCCGAAGCCAGCGTTCCATCAGGTTTACCGTTACTATGCCCCCAATGAGACCTGCGGAAACAGCAACTATTAAATTGGCCATTACTGCCGAATATAAATCGTAGCTAGAACTTAGTACACCGTTACTTTTTAGCGTGATGAATTCATAAAAAAACATCACATTCGAGATTAGGACCCAAGTTAGTAAAATCCAAAAAGCGCGGCGGGTATAAAACCAAAGCTGACGCTTTGTGTACCTTGCAAAATGCGGTTTAATAGCCATTAACAGTTTTTGTATTTATCGTGAAGCCCAACCCCTTTTTTAATCATGGGAATACTTTTTTGTAATCTACTTTGTTGCGTTGCTTCACGTTTTGCCTCAGCTATATATTGCGAATACTCACGTTGTTTGCCGGGCGTAAGTTTTTGAAAATTTGCTTTCAAGGTAGCATCATTTTCAAAAGCGTTTTTTAGAATTTCAGGAATTACAACACTTTTTCCACGCACTGGCTTTACTTCCTTGCCAGCTTTTGAATTGGCAATGGCTTCTTCTACATATTCCAAAACAATTTTGGAATCTATCGTGTCGTCCGGTTCAATGCGCCATTGCCGAAGGGCTTTGGTTACGCCTTCTTGCGCATTAATTAATTTATGGTGTGGATCTTTCAAAAACACCCCTTGATGAAACCACAGTGCTATGTGGTTTTTAAATTCGGCCATACCAACTATCAATTTGCCGTTAAGCGTATATGTTGGTTTGCCCCACTTTAGCTTTTCTTTAAGTTCCGTTTTTAACATAATTTCACGAAGCTGTTGCAGTTTTTCTTTCCATTGGGATTGCTTTTTAAAGAAGGCATCAACTTTTTCTAAATTGGTCATTTGGTGTTTATTTTTTCCGAAGATACAATTTACTGCTTTCTTTTATTAATAGTGAAATCTTAAAATTTAGTACAGTTGGGCATTAAAATTTTACAGTTCGGTTTCTTTTTTGCTGAAAATTTAAGCCGAAACTCAATCTTTGACCTGAAAATATAAATCAACCTATTTTATGAAAATTTCAATTATCACTTTTATATTTCTTGCTTTTCCCAGTATATTTTTTGGACAAAGTCTTATTTCGGGAACCGTTTTAGATTCAAAAGGAACGCCAATTTTTGGTGCGAACGTTTATTTGGAAGGTGCGTACGATGGCAACACTACTGACGAGCATGGTAAATTTATCTTTGAAACTTTCGAAACGGGCGTACAAACCTTGGCTGTTTCATATATATCATTTGAAGCTTCAAAAACAATAAGCGACGTTTCAAAAATGCAGGATCTTAAAATAATACTCCGCGAGGACGTTAATTCTTTAGAAACCGTAACTATTTCGGCAGGCTCCTTTTCGGCGGGGGATAACAGCAAAATTTCGGTTTTAAAACCTTTAGACATTGTAACTACGGCAAATGCCTTGGGCGATTTTGTAGGAGCATTGCAAACGCTGCCCGGAACTACGACCGTTGCAGAAGATGGCCGACTCTTTGTTCGTGGGGGCGATGCAGACGAAACTCAAATTTTTATTGACGAAATTCGCGTTTTTACACCCTATTCGCCAACCACAAACAACGTTCCTACACGCGGTCGCTACAGTCCTTTTTTGTTTGATGGTATCTCCTTTTCTACCGGTGGGTATTCTGCTGAATACGGGCAGGCACTTTCCTCGGTTTTACTTTTAAATACCATTGACGAACCTGCGCAAGAAAAAACAGATATTTCTATTATGACTGTGGGTGGTGGATTGGGCCATACCGAAAAGTGGAAGAATAGTTCGTTAAGCCTGAATGCCACATATATAAATATGGCGCCTTATATGGCAGTCTTTCCCGATAGAAATGATTGGACCAAACCTTTTAAAACCACTGCAGGTGAAGCCGTTTTTCGGCAGCGAATAGGCGATGGGCTTTTAAAAGTATACGGCGCTTTTGATGCTTCCAATTTTGAACTTACACAAGAAGATATCAATAACCCAATGGGCACACGATTTAAACTGAACAATAAAAACTTTTATACGAATGCCAGTTATTCTAAAATGTTAAACAATAATTGGACAATTTTTGGCGGAGGAAGTTATACCCTCGGAAATACTAAACTTGGCATTGATGAAACTGCCATTAAAGATGTTGAAAACTCAGCCCACATAAAATTGAAATTAAAAAAACGCTTCAACAACCGCTTTATCTTGAATTTTGGTGCCGAACAACTTACGACCGATTTTAACGAAAACTATAAGGTGACAGATTTTGATACAAAAGTAGGTTTTAACAATACTATTTGGGCGGCTTTTACCGAAGCCGATATTATTTTTTCGCGAAAGCTTGCATTAAAACTGGGACTTCGAGGGGAATATAGCAATTTGTTCAAAGAATATACCGTATCGCCACGTGCATCTTTTGCCTTTAAAACCGGTAAAAACAGCCAGCTTTCCTTGGCCTACGGCGATTTCTTTCAGCAACCTGAGAGCGAGGTGTTAAAATTCGATCATTCACTAAAAGCGCAGCATACCCAGCACTATATTTTGAATTATCAATACGCCGCAAAAAACAGAATCTTCCGAGCAGAAATTTATAGGAAACAATACGATAAGCTTGTAACCTACAATGACGAATTTCCTGATAACAATAGCACTTTTAAAAGTGATGGGAATGGGTATGCGCAAGGGCTGGACTTATTTTGGCGCGATAATGAAAGTTTAAACAATATAGATTATTGGGTGAGCTATTCATATTTAGATACCCAGCGTAAATATAAAAATTACCCCGTTAAAGCTACGCCCAACTTCGCAAATACCCATAACCTTTCGGTCGTGGCAAAATACTGGATTGACAATTGGAAAAGTCAAATAGGTTTTAGTTATCAATACGGTAGTGGTCGGTCATACACAGATTTAAACACATCTGGTTTTCTTCAAAATAAGACTAAGAGTTATAACAGTCTAAGTTTAAACTGGGCGTATTTAATATCGCAGCAACAAATACTTTACGTGTCGGTAAACAATGTTTTGGCCACTAAGAATGTAAATGGCTACCAATATGCAAATACCCCGGATGCCAACGGAACTTTTGCAAGGAGGGAATTACTGCCAGCGGCAGACCAATTCTTTTTTGTTGGTTTTTTCTGGACCATTAGTGATGACGGAAAAGACAATCAGTTAGATAATTTATAATTGGTACAATTCAGCCGTGAAATATGACAGTTCGGTTTTTCAATTTTTGAAAACTAACAATTCTAAAGGAAATTTGAACTCAATAGTAACAATTAAAACCAAAGTCATGTTAGGAATTCTTTTAAAAAAACGAAATAGAGGAAAGACTTTAAAAGTCTTGCTTTTAACAAGTGTTCTTCTTTTAATAGGAGGGATAATTATGCTTCTATTTTAAAACTAAACTAAAAGTCAACAAATTAAATCTAGAAATTATGCAAAATGTAGTTACTTATTTACTTATCTTTTTTACGACCTTGATTGTGCAAGGACAAACAGATGTTGCAGTTAATCAAGCTGTTTCACCAACCAAATACCAGCAAGGTATGCGAAAAGCTTTTCAGCTTTGGCAGGAAAACAATTCGTGGGAAGCGGCCAACGTGTTTGAACGCATTGCAGTGGCAGAGCCCGACAACTGGTTGCCGCCTTATTATGTGGCGCAAATAAATGTAATAAACAGCTTTACTGAAAAAGATGGAACCAAACTAAAAGCTCAATTAGATAAGGCACAAAATTTTATAAATGATGCTACCGCAATTTCTAAAGACAATCCGGATTTACTGGTTTTACAAGCGCAGTTATACACAGCTTGGATTGTTTTTGACGGACAAAAATACGGCATGAAATATTCGGCAAAAGCTTCCGAATTATACGGTAAAGCATTAGCACTGGCGCCCGATAACCCGCGTATTATATTGGCAAAGGCCGAATGGGATATGGGCGGCGCAAGGTATTTTGGCCAATCGTTAGAACCATATTGTAAAGACATTCAACGGGCGATAGATCTTTTTGCTACCTTTAAACCTGCGGGCGAATTCTACCCTTCGTACGGGGCCGAACGGGCTAAGCAAGTTAAAGCTGAAAGTTGTAACTAACACTGTATACTACAAATACACGAATACTTTTACCACCTATTCGTGTATTTGCAGTTAATAAAAGAAAAATTATAATGCGAATTTTAAAAGACCTGGGTAAAGCATTTTCCGTTGGATCGTTAGTATTTATTATACTTGGCGTAATTCAATACATAAATGGCTACGAGTTTACGAGCACTGCAGAATTAATAAAATTATTTCTTTACAATCAATTGTACGCTGTGGTGTTATATCTGGCGAATGCGCGCTATTTTGGATTTTTACTGAAAAAGTTTCCAGGTGAAGTATTTAAAGCAAAGAATCTTTTAAAGGGAATTTTCGGTGGAATTATTGTTACCCTATTGGGCATCTTTTTTATTCGCATATTAACGGAAGTAATTCTGGAGGGACGCAACTTTTCAGCATTTATTGCTGCAGAAAAAATGCAGTACTATTATATATCATTTATTATTTCGGTAGTAGTTACGGCGTTGTTTTACACCTTTTATTATTACAGAAACAAACAACAAACCATTGTTACCCAACAAAAGATTATCGCTGGAACGGCTTCGGCCAAATTTGATGCGCTTAAAAATCAATTAGATCCACATTTTCTTTTTAACAGTTTAAATGTACTAACCAGTTTAATTGAAGAAAATCCGGAGGCTGCAACGCGGTTTACTACTTCGCTATCAAAGGTGTATCGTTATGTTTTGGAGCAAAAAAGTAAGGAACTGGTAACCCTGGAGGAAGAATTGAATTTTGCTAAACTTTATATGTCGCTTTTAGCTGTTCGGTTTGAAGACAGCATTGTTTTTTCTGTGCCCGAACGGTTAGATAATCCACAGGCTAAAGTAGTGCCGTTGTCGCTTCAGCTTTTGTTGGAAAACGCGGTAAAGCACAATCAGGTTATGCCTTCAAAAAAACTATTTATTACCATTACCGAAGAAAACGGTAGTTTAATTGTAGCTAATAACAGCCAGCCGAAACAGGTTTTAAAAGAAAGCACTGGCGTTGGTTTGCGAAACATTCGCGATAGATATTCGCTCTTAACCGAGCGTCCGGTTACAATAAATACAGACCATAAGGAATTTCGTATTTCAATCCCTATTTTGGGAGAAAACATTAAAATTATGAACTCATCAGATACTTTTATTTCAGAAAAAAAATACAGGCTTGCCAAAAAGCAGGTTGAAAAATTGAAAGGTTTTTATTTGCACTTAACAATTTACCTACTCTTCGTTCCAGTTTTTATATACTTAAATTATATATCGAGAGCTGGATTTCCGTGGGCGTTGTTCCCTATTTGTGGTTGGGGGTTCGGAATCTTGGGCCATGCATCCGAAACCTTTAATTACAATCCATTTTTCGGAAGAAATTGGGAAGAACGAAAGATTCGCGAATTAATGGATAAAGATGAATAAATTACAATTCGTCCTGCAAATCTGACGGTTGGGTGGCTATCTTTTTTTTCACCTTTTAATCTTACGTATTTTTACATTGTATTTTAAAAACACTAATTATGGATTTCGAAAATAACGACAACAAATATTACAGAGCAAAAAAGCGGGTGGCGGAAATAAAAAAGTTTTACACCAGCCTTATGTTTTATATTGTTTTTATCTGCGCCTTGGCAGGTTTAAATTATTACGTAAACGAACTGCGCAATCCTTGGTTTTTGTGGGCAGCATTTGGATGGGGAATCGGTATTTTCTTTCAAGCTGTAAAAGCATTTAAATGGACTCCCTTTATAGGTAAAAATTGGGAAGAGCGAAAGCTAAAACAATTTTTGGAGGAAGAAGAAAACAGCAACAAAAACAATTGGACGTAAAATGAAAAAACCTGTTGATTTAAAAATTAAAAATGCTCGAAATAGAGTAGAAGCACTTAAAGTTTTTTACAACCACATAATTTTATATTGCATTGTAAATATAGTTTTGTTTTTAGTTCGCGGAGAAGTTTTACAGTTTTTTCAAGACCAGAATGGCAACAAAAATTTTATAGATTGGGTAGACTGGAATATTTTAGTCGTACCTATTTTTTGGGGAATTGGCTTACTGTTTCACGCCGCAAAAGTATATCGATACAAATTAAAGTTTATAAAAAACTGGGAAGAAAAACAATTGAAAAAATACTTAAAGGAAGAATAAATTAAACCACAGCGATGGAAACTCAAAAAAGTCTTGCCTATTTAAGAGCAAAGAAAAAGGTAGAAACATTAAAAGAATTTTACAGCCATTTGTTGGTGTATATTTTAATTAATACCGGAATTATTCTTGTTTCGGCAAATGTTTTTAATGCACATGAAATAGATTTTAAAGATTGGAGCAACTATATAACGGCGATTTTTTGGGGCATTGGTTTGCTATTTCACGCGGTGTACGTTTGGTACATTCTCAAGTTTAATAACAATTTCTTAAAACGCTGGGAAGAAAAAAAAATGAAACAATTTCTGGATGATGATCTTTAGAAATTGAGTTTGAACACTGGATTGAAATTTAAATATACAAACCAAAACGAGAAACCAATTAAATGAACGTACTCATTATTGAAGACGAAAAACCTTCCGCACGTTACTTGCAACGCATGTTAATGAAGCAGGAAGTACATATTAGCCAAATGCTCCACAGCGTTGAGGAAGCTATAGATTGGTTTTTGAATAACAAGCACCCGGATCTTATTTTTTTGGATATACAATTAAGCGATGGACTTTCCTTCGAAATTTTTGATGCAGTTGAAGTAAATAGTGCCATTATTTTTACCACTGCCTTTGACGAATATGCGCTTCAGGCCTTTAAGTTAAACAGCATAGATTATTTATTGAAACCTATTGATGAAGAGGAATTGCAAACTGCCGTTGAAAAGTACAAAACTTTTAAACCCAGTGCCAAAAACGTGCAACTTAACTTTGAGGATATTAAAAAATTGCTTGTAAATCCTGTAGAACGCGAATACAAAAAGCGATTTACCACTAAAATAGGGCAACACATTAAAATGATTTCGGTAGATGAAATTGAGTGTTTTTATTCTGAAAACAAAGGAACTTACGCTCATACCGTAGATGGCCGCGATTATTTATTAGAAACTACTTTAGAACAGTTAGAAGAGGAACTTTCTCCTGAAACGTTCTTCCGAATTAGCAGAAAATTTTATGTAAACATCAATTCAATTAAGGATATAATTTCATACACAAACTCGCGCTTGCAATTGAAATTGAACAGTTATAAAGAGCAAGAAGTTGTGGTGGCGCGCGAACGGGTAAAAAATTTTAAACTTTGGTTAGAATAGATTAATCTTCAGCTTTAAATCTGTCTATTCTATTTTCTTGAAAGGACGAAGGTAAAAGCTTTGGAATAAACTTTACCAAAAGTGGCAAAAGCACTGTTCCGCCCGGAAGCAAAAAAATTGTTAGTGAAGGAATTGTTTTGCACACATCGAGCAATTGTTCCCGCACCTTCGATTTTTCTTCCGTAGATAAATCGCGGATAGTAGATTGTCCCAATAGCACAACTAATTCGCCACTTTCCTCCAGTTCGCGTGTTAATCTATCTTTATTTCGAATAATTAACAATTTTACGGTAGCCGCAGATTGTTTGTAAAATTGTTTCACCGGGTGCGAATATTCAAAAAGTAATATTTTTTCGGTATAGGTGTGCGAAAATGAATTTAACGCCACTAGGCTTTTTTGTAGTTCTGTCTCCGAAAAATTGAGCGTCACTAATAATTGCTGCAAAAATTGGTGTTCTACTTCGTCCATTTTTAAATCTTCCCAAACGGTGAGGGAGCACAGATCTAATAAATAATTTTTTTCTAGGGAATCTTCGCTGCTTTTTAAATAGTTTAAACTATCTAAAAATGTGGCTACCCCACCATCTGTTGTATCGATAATATATTCTGATGAAGTTTCAAAAAGTTCAATTAGCAGCTTGTCGTATTTTGTTTTACTACTCTTCGATTTTAACGTATAAAAACAGCCAGTTAACACTGCGGTTTCCAGTTGCTTATAATAATTTTTTGTTGAAATTGGGTCTATAAGCCACTGCTTATATGCCAAAACATCTAAGTACAGCAACGAAAATGTTAAAAGTGATACCGTATTCTTTTTCAGCAAAGTATTGGCTTCCTGCAATCTAGCCGAAAGAATATGTTCTAACGTGATTGATGCACTTTGTGTAAGTGAAAATTTCTTAAAAAAACCAGCTTTTCTTTTTTCGAGGTGTTCGTAAAAAGATAATATGCTATTTATGGCCTCTTTATTAGTTGCAGTTTTATTTTTTTCGTAAAATTGATAATATAACGCGTGAAAAAGATTTATTTTGGTGAGTTCCTCCTTGGTAAGTTTTAACTTACCTAGCGATTTCTTTGGCAATGCGGAAACCGATACGCCATATATAAAACCTGTTTGCTTTAAGGCAATATAAAATGAAGCATCGTTTTGATAAGGCGCCAATAAATCATTCTTATCAAAAAGATTTAGAAATTTTAAGATCCAATCGGGTGCAGACGGGTTCATCGTTTTAAATATTCACTATTTTAGAGCGGTCAAAGCTAGTGTTTTTAGCATTAACAAAAGATTAACGCAACTTAAGAAACCATGAACTTACATTTAAACGTAAGTATAAGCGAACAAGTAAAAATAAATAATATAAACCAACAAAAAAGATGAAAAAATCAAAACTTTTAGCAGTAATCGGTGGATTGGGCGTAGCCGCACTATCGATATTTTTAATATCCGCAGATCATATTGATGCGCCTGCAGTGGCGGGTACCACCGCAGATATTACCGACTTTTATGCCTTTGAAGGGGAGAGTTCAAATAACTTTGTTTTTGTAGCAAACGTTCAAGGACTACTACCTCCTGGCCAACCTACCGATCAAGCTGAATTTGACGAAACGGTACTTTTAGAATTTAATATAGACGTGGATAACGACTTAAAGGAAGACTTGGTGATACAAGCCATTAAGCGAGGCGATTCTATGTATTTCTTTGGGCCCTCTGCACCAGCAATGCAAGGTTTAGAAAGCACCATTGCAACTTCAACTCGAAGAAGTGTAAAAATTTCTACAAAAGACGATGTGCAAATTACGGAAGAGAACGGGATGAAGTTTTTTGCTGGACCTCGTGAAGATCCTTTTTTCTTCGACTTTAATAAATACAACGAAGTGTTAGCAGGTACAGCTAGCAGTTTTGACGATCCAGGTACAGATACTTTTGCTGGTACTAATGTGTTAAGCGTGGTTGTGGAATTTCCAAAATCTATGCTACCTGCGGGAACTACTGGTGTTAATCCTTTTGCGCCATCTACACCTATGTATAATGTGTGGGTTGAAGCCAAAAGAAAACAATAAAAATTGCTAACCATAAAAAATATAAAAAAATGAAAACTTATAAATATATAACTCTATTTGCCTTATTTACCGCTTCACTATTGTTTGTACAATGTTCTGATGACGACGATAATGTTATAATGCAAGAAACGTGTAATGACGGAGTTTTAAACGGCGATGAAACAGAAATTGATTGCGGGGGAACTACTTGCGAACCCTGTGGCGTGGTGCTAGATTTTAGCGGAACCTACAAACAGGAAGATCAAATGGGGCGTCCGGGTATAAACACCGTTTTTGGAACCGAAGGTTTTAAAGATGCATTTAATGTAACGGTGCCTTCAGAAATGCAGGTGGCATTCCAAAATAAATTTGAAGCTAGACTATTGGCATTAAATCCTGGATACACAAGCAATGCACTTGGTTTAAATGCTGAAGTATTTACAACTGTATTATCTAATGATGTACTTTGGTTAGCGCAATCCGGAATAACCACTTACTTTAACGGAACCGAAGTTTTAACGGGTAGAGCTTTGAGTGATGATGTAATAGATATATCCTTATTGCTCATATTTGGGGGCGCAGACGGAACCGAAAATCCTGGTTTAACCAGCGATGGCGTGCCAACAAACGATGTAGCTTTCGCTACTAGCTTTCCATATTTGGCCGGTCCTTTTTAATAAAAATAACCTACTATCACAAAAGAGAGCCGTTTAGGTTCTCTTTTTTGGTTTAGCGTAAATATTAACTAGCCTAAAACACTGTATTTTATTATGAAAAAAATAATCACATTATTCGTTGCGATCTTATTTTTTGCTTGTCAGGACAAACCAAAGAAAATTACTAACAGTAAAGATTACAATGCATATTTAATCACCAGTAATACACCCTCTTTGGATGCTATTAAAGCAGATTTAGAGTTTTGGCAGAATCGCTTTAAAGATGATTCTACACATTTAATGGAAATGACCCGGTTGTCTGGAATTCATGGCGCCCTTTTTGGAAATACGGGCGATATTTCAGAATTAAAAATTTCTGAAAAGCTAATTGAAAAGTCATTGCGCACTTCGGCCAGAAATAAAGATGTTTATTTGCGAAGTTTGGCACACAATTATATTTCGCAACACAGGTTTCGGGAAGCTCAGGAATTGTTAGACAGTGCGTATAAATACCCGGACAATAGAAAAGAAACTGAAATGATGCTTTTTGATGTTGCAATGGAACTGGGTAATTATCAAAGCGCCGATACATTATTGGGAAATATTAAAGATCCAAAAGATTTTAATTACCTTATTCGTTTGGCTAAATGGAGCGATCATAACGGCAATCTGGACGCCGCTATAAAATATCTGGAACAAGCGCAACAAATTGCAGAGCAACGAAACAACAAAGCATTAAAATTGTGGATTTATAGTAATATAGGCGATTTCTACGGCCACGCGGGCCGCCTAAAAGATTCGTACAGCAGTTATTTAAAAACGTTAGAATTGGAACCCGATAATGCCTATGCGAAAAAGCAAATAGCTTGGATGGTATATTCTTTTGAAAAAAATCCTAAAGAAGCAAATCGTATTTTAGATTCTATTATGGTGAATCATAAAGCGCCGGATTATCATTTGTTAAAAGCTGAAATCGCTGCATTTGAAGGAAATGCTTCGGAAGTAAATAGGCAAAACCAATTGTTTTTAAAAGCCACCGAGAATACAAATTATGGCGAAATGTACAATGCTTATTTAATTGAGCTTTACGCCGAAACTGCACCAGAAACGGCCCTGCGGTTAGCTGAAACAGAGGTGAATAATCGCGCTACTCCAGAAACCTACCAATTATTGGCGTATGCACAATTAAAAGCGGGGCAGAAGGAAGCTGCTTTAAAAACCATTGAAGAACAGGTAGCGGGCAAAACGTCAGAACCCAAGGCACTTTTTAACGCTGCATTAGTTTATAAAGCCAACGGAATGGACAAAAAAGTAGCCTCTTTTAAAGAGGAACTATTGGGTGCAGGTTATGAATTGGGCCCGGTAACTGCAAAGGCAATTTCGAAACTTTAGTATAAAAAAACCAAGTTGCGGTTTAATTCGTATATAAAGTAGAGGTTGGTTATCTACCATTAGATTGGTAGATGTAACAAAACTGGAAATACCAGTTTTAGCGTTTTTTTGTTAGTTAAAGCGTCGGCAATTAGCCGACGCTTTTTCTTTTATAATTGTAAAATATGGCGAAAGCGAGCCTTGTTATTTCTTCAATTAAAAAATGCTTTATATTTTTTAAATAGTTATCATTCCTAAAGTATATAGTTGCGATAGCGTTGGTGTTTCACTACCCCCTTCAGGCTCCAGCGTTATACCAAATGCCTCAGGATCTGGAAAATTTACAAACTTGTAAATTCCCTCGCCTATCTTGCTTTCCGCAGAAATTAAACCTACACTGCTTGGTGTTAGAGGCTCCATTTTTAGCGACCATACTTGATATACTTTACCGCGAGGAGGCGCAGGCAAGCCTTTTATATCTATATAAGCTACATTTTCTTTTTTGTTTAAAAATACTTTTGCGAAAGCTTCGGGAGCAACGGCTTGGTTCCCAGGTAGGGTATAGGCTTGGTAATCTTTAGATCGTAATACCTCGAGCACTTCGGTATTTTCGGCTAATTGATTTTCAGCTTTAAGTTTTTCTTCACGTAAAATTGTATTTTCAACAGTTGTTACATTCAATGAGTTGTTTAATTCGCTAGATTGTTTAAGCATCCACATAATTCCACCCATAAATAAAATCGCGGCTGCCCAGCCGGTTATTGCTGGCCAATTGAGCGGTTTAACTTTAGTGTCTCCGGAATGAGTATTTCCTCTAATTTTTTCCAAAATATACGACCAGGTCATGGCTTGTACTGGTGGCGAAACAGTTTCGGCTAAATGTATTAACGATTTCTCAATTAGTTCAACTTCACGTCTTACTTCGGGAAATTCCTTAATGGCTTTTTCTACCGCTACAGCTTCGTCTTCGGGTAAAGCGCCACAGACGTACATTTCTAAATTGCCGGATGCTATAATTTCTTCGGGGTTCATAATTTTTTATCCTAAGACCATTACCCGTAAATCATTTATACAGGTTCGGTTTCTTGTTTTTATTGTTCCTAAAGGTATTTCGAGTGTTTTTGAAGCTTCTGCTTGTGTGTATCCTTTAAAATACAAAAGATCTATAATCTTTATACAAGCAGGTTTTAGGGCATCAACAAACTTTTTTATACCTATGGAATTGGTTAATTTGTTTAAACTATCAGCAGATGATAATATATCTACGAAGTTTGTTGTACTTAGGTTTTTTCTTGCATTTTTATATGCTTTGGAACGTGTTTCATCAATGGCTGTATTACGGGCAATATTTAAAAGCCAGGTAAAAAAGCGTCCTTTTTTTACGTTATAAGATGCAGCATTGTTCCATACTTTAATAAAGACATCCTGTAAAAGCTCTTCTGCTGTTTCTTCGTCTAAAACAATACTGTAAATAATGCCATAGATGGCTTCACTGTACATTGTGTATAATCGGGAAAACGCTTTTTCGTTTCCGTTTTGCATCTCAATAATGAGATCATTGGGTTGTTCCATAAAACCGCATTTTTTTTTGTAAATGTACCGAAATTATTAATTAAACTATGAAGTGGGTGAAAATTCATTTTTTTAAGCACATGTGTGTTAAATGTTATCTGAATCTTAATAAAATGTTGTGGAAAAATTAATTTTTAATAGCTTTACCATTCTTAAAATTTTAAGATATATATTAATCTAAACGACACAGACAGATGAAAAAAATTACCTGGAGTATTTTCCTGGCAATGACGCTCGTATTTTCGGGCACTATGGTTGCACAAAATTTTACTGAAGCAATCAACAATCAACTAAGTCATTTTTTGGAACAAAATGAATTATTGCCTCAAGATGCGCAGTGGCAAGTTACGAGTGAAAGTCTAAGTAAAACAAGTGGAATTCAGCATGTGTATTACAGACAGTTATTTAATGGAATTGAAATTTACGGTACTGAATCCAGCATTCATATTACTTCCAATGGTAGTGTAATTGCCCAAGACAGTAAATTCATAAAAAACACTTCAGAAAAATTAATAGGTTCAAACACACCCGCGCTTACGGCTATTCAGGCGGTACAGGCTGCGGCGGGAACATTAAATTACACTATTTCTGAATCGCTTTCAGTTTTAAACGGAGCTAAGGGCATTAATAGGGAAACACTGCTGAGTACTGGCGGTATTTCTTTGAGTGCTATACCTGCAAAGTTAATGTATGCCATAACCGATAATAATGAGTTGGTTTTAACTTGGGATATTTCAATTCAAGAAAAAAGCCAGCAAGATTGGTGGAGTTTAAGGATTAATGCCAATACCGGAGCTATTGTAAACAAAGCGAATTGGATGGTTAGTTGTGCAATGCACCATGATCATAGCAATGACGTAAAGGAATTGAATTTTAATGCCAACCTTTTCGATATTCCAAATTACAAAGCTGTTGTTGAAGAGTCTACAGCGGCTTGTACAGAATGCTACGAAGTGTTTGCACTGCCGCTAGAGAGTCCGTATTACGGAGCTCGAACCATTGAGGTTGCGCCGGCAAATGCTACTGCTTCTCCTTTTGGGTGGCATGATACTGATGGTGTTGCTGGTGCCGAATATACCACAACTCGTGGAAATAACGCGAATGCATATGAAGACGGTAACAACCCAGGTTACCAGCCTGATGCGGGTGCAGGTTTAGAGTTTACGGGCTATCCTTTTAGCCAGATTTATACCAATGCAAACCAATATGAAGATGCGGCAATCACAAATCTTTTTTATATGAATAACATTATTCACGATGTAATGTATCAATATGGTTTTGATGAAGCTGGCGGTAACTTTCAAGAAAATAACTACGGAAATGGAGGCCAGGGCAGTGATTCGGTAAATGCTGAAGCACAAGACGGTTCTGGTACGTGTAATGCAAATTTTGGTACGCCACCAGATGGCGGAAATCCAACTATGCAGATGTATATCTGCGGCGATAAAGACGGCGATTATGACAACCTTGTAATTATTCACGAATATGGCCATGGTATCTCAAACCGTTTAACGGGAGGACCAGGAGCTTCAGGTTGTTTGCAGAATGCAGAACAAATGGGTGAAGGCTGGAGTGATTTCTTTGGAGTATTGATGACGATTGAACCTGGTGATTTAGGAACAGACTCCAGAGCAGTAGGAACATATCTCTTTGGTCAAGGCCAAGGAGGTGGTGGTATTCGCGATTATCCCTACAGTACAGATATGGGTGTAAACCCTCAGACTTACGACTTTATTAAAACGGCCGCTGTGCCCCACGGTGTAGGGTCTGTATGGGCACAAATGTTATGGGAAGTTACATGGGCATTGATAGATGAACACGGCTTTGATGCAGACATTTATAACTTTACTGGAGATGTAAACCAAGATGCTGGAAATATTCAAGCTTTGGCATTAGTTATTGAAGGGATGAAATTACAGCCTTGTAGCCCCGGTTTTGTAGATGGTCGCGATGCAATTTTAGCAGCAGACCAAGCGCTATACGGTGGCGCAAACGTTTGTCTTTTATGGGATGCATTTGCAAAAAGAGGCTTAGGATATAGTGCAAGTCAAGGTTCATCTGGAAGTAGAAGCGACGGAACACAAGCTTTTGACACGCCTTCCCAAACTGCAACATTATCGGTTCTTGAAGAAGTTTGTGCATCGTCTGAAGTTCTTACTGATTTAGGTGGTGGCGCTCCAAATGGCGGTACTTATAGTGGCCCAGGAGTTACCGATAACGGTAACGGAAGTACTTTTACCTTTGATCCAAGCGCTGCTGGCGTTGGCGTTCATACCATTACGTATAACGTTCCTTCGGGGCCATGCTCCGTAGCTTCGTCTGCTACCGATACAATTGAAGTTCTAGCCGTACCCGCTGGTCCAACTACTACAGGAGTTCTAGATTTCTGTGTTGGCGATCCAGTAACCGTAACAGCTACCCCAAATGATCCTGGTAACGTAATAAGATGGTTTGATGCGCCAACTGGAGGTAACTTTCTTTTTGAAGGCGAATCGTACACTTTTACACCAACGGGAAGCATTAATGTATATGCACAGGAAAGCGCTCCCGGACCATTATCGCAATTAGTTATATCTGAAATTAGTTTGGAAACCCCAGACAGATTAGAAATACAAAATGTAGGTATTGCCACAGACTATTCTGGTTATAAAGTTGCTGTAAGCGAACAGCCTTATAATAATATTAATGCAATGAATTCAGTGGTTAAAACGCTGAGTAATATGAGTGCAAACTCCGTAGTGGACTTTAATGACGATGGTGGTTCTGGCTATTGGGGAAATAATATCTGGTGGGATAATGACGGAACCGGTTGGATTATTATAATTGACGGAAATGGTAACGTTGTGGATTCTGTTTTCTGGAATTTCAGTGCCGCTCAGATCGCCGGTTTAAATATTACGATTAGCGGTCACAATATTACGGCTGCCGATCTAGATTGGACTGGTGTTGGCGCTTCGTTGGTATCAGATTGTGGTTCAGATTCCTTTAGAAGAGTTGGCGATACAAATACCGCTGCAGATTGGTCTGGTACTTGTGAACCTGCCGATTTTGGAACTCCCAATAGCGATATAAACCTCGGTACACCAGGTTGTTCAGCCGAACGCACTATTGCTGAGGTAATTGCTGAAACCGAAAATCCAGTTATTACCTGTCCAGCAGATCTTGTAGTTGAAATACCTCAAGGAACTCAATTTACATTGCCGGATTATACGGGCGACGCAACGGCAACCGATAATTGCCCAGATCCTGCAATTACCCAAAACCCAGCTCCGGGAACTATGCTAAATCCAGGCGTTACTACAATCACAATGACGGCAACAGACGGTGCCGGCAATACGGACGATTGTACTTTTACAGTTACGGTGGATGAGATTTTGGGAATTGGTGACAATGAATTTTATAATAACATTTTACTGTATCCTAACCCAACAACTGGCGAGCTAACCTTGCTCAATAAAACTACTACACAGCTAAATAATGCCATTATTACTGATGTAAAAGGTAGGGTTATTATGACCGTTAACTTAACAGAGACTGGAATAGAAACCAATTTCTCTGTTGAAAATCTTGCAACAGGAATGTATTTTATTAAAATAAATGCAGCAGATACAAGTATTGTAAAACGTATTGTAAAACAATAATTTCAAATATTTATAATACTCAAAAACCCGTGTCAATATATTTGACACGGGTTTTTTCATACCATCCTTTTCAATAACTTTGACAGATGAAAAAAATAGTATTCTTCGCAGGGAGTAATTACAGCAAATCCCTCAACCATAAATTGGTTAGTTATGCCTACTCAAAATTGGCGGGCCATACAACCGAATTAATAAAATTAACAGATTATCAGTTGCCGCTCTACAGCGAAGATTTAGAGCGCGAACGGGGCTATCCGGCAGATTTAAAAATTCTATACAACAAAATAAAGGAAACCGATGCTTTAGTAATTTCTGTAAATGAACACAACGGAATGGTTTCGGCCTTTTTTAAAAATTTTATAGATTGGCTCTCGCGATTGGATCGAAAATTTTTGAGCGAAAAGAAAATCTTGTTAATGAGTACTTCAAATGGAAAACGTGGAGGCGCTTCAGCTTTAGAATACACTAAAAACGTATTGCCGAGATTTGGAGGTACCGTTGTTGAAAGTTTTAGTATTCCTTCATTCTCTGAGAATTTTTCGGAAGATTCACAAGAAATTTCAAACGAAGTGTTGCTACTCGGTTTTAATGATGTGATTCAAAATTTTGCACATCAAATTCAACAATAATGCGAACGCTGAAGAATTTTTCTTTTTCGTTGACGGAAGCTAGTAAAGAACGCCTTTTATATTGGGCGCAGCAGTTTGATGAGGTTGTTTGGTTAGATAGTAACCACTATGTTCAAAAACATCAAACCCATCAAGCTATTTTGGCCGTAGATGCTTTTACCGCACTTAAAACAGATTTTCACAACGCTTTCGATAATTTAAAAGAATACCAGAACACAACCGCAGATTGGATTTTTGGATATCTTACTTACGATTTAAAAAACGATGTGGAAAAGCTATATTCTAATAATTTTGATGGGCTTGGCTTTCCCGACTTGTATTTTTTTCAACCAAAAAAGCTATTTCTTTTTTCTGAGAACAGTGTTGAGGTTCACTATTTAAATATGGTTGCCGATGAGATTGAAGAAGACTGGGCATCCATTCTTAAAACTGTAGCAGTACCCGATGAAAATGAAGATTTAGAACCGGTTAAAATTACAATGCGCACATCAAAAGATAGCTATATCCAGAAAGTAGAAAAAACGCTTGCACATATTAAACGCGGCGATATTTATGAAGCAAATATTTGTCAAGAGTTTTTTGACAGTAACGCTAAAATACACCCGCTAAAAACCTTTCTTCAACTTAATAAAATTTCAAAACCGCCTTTTTCGGTTTTTCTAAAACTGAATAATTTTTATGCACTTTCAGCCTCTCCCGAACGCTATCTTAAAAAAAGAGGAAACAGCGTAATTTCACAACCAATTAAAGGCACTGCAAAACGGTTAAAAAACAAAGCTGATGATTTACAAATGGCGCAACAATTAGCCAAAGACCCAAAAGAACGCAGCGAAAATATAATGATTACAGATTTGGTGCGTAACGATCTGTCGCGCATTGCCGAAAAGGGAAGTGTTACCGTAGATGAACTTTGCGCAATTTATACTTTTGAACAAGTGCATCAAATGATTTCAACAGTACGTTGTAGCGTTCCAACTGATTTTTCGAGCGTTGAGATTTTAAGAAATACCTACCCGATGGGCAGTATGACGGGCGCACCAAAAATTTCTGCAATGCAAATTATTGAAGAAATTGAAGACGCCAAACGCGGCTTATACAGTGGTGCAATTGGCTATTTTTCTCCAGTGGGAGATTTTGATTTTAATGTAGTAATTAGAAGCATACTCTACAATGCAACTAAAAAATACATCAGTTTTTCGGTGGGTAGTGCAATTACCGGTAATTCGATACCCGAAAAGGAATATGAAGAGTGCTTGCTTAAAGCAAAAGCAATGCGGGAAGTATTAAAATGTTCAGAATAACTGTTTTCTACTTAAATTAAACTATATTAGTAATTAAGCTAATAAATACGCTTTATTAGTCTTTAAACTTATAAATATACTTTATTAGTAAAAAAGCTAATAAATTCATATATTTGAATAAATTTAGTTCAAAATGAATTATTCAGTAATATCTGGAGATATAGTTTCATCTACCAGTTTAAGCAACGCCGACAACCAGTTTGTTGCAGAAAATTTAAAACGATTGCTAAGCGAATTAACGCGTGAATTTAATATTTACGGTCGCCTTATTAAAGGAGATTATTTAGAATGTGTAGTTCCAAATGCGGCAGACGGCCTACAAGTAGCGCTCGCCATTAAAAGTTTTGTAAAGGCAATACCCATTGATGCTAAAAATTATAAGGAGCACGACAACCGCGTAAAACAATTTAAAATCCATGGAATTAGGTTAGCCATAGGATATGGCGAACTAAGCCGATTTAATCCCGAAGAAGGGATAATTGATGGCGAAGCAATTTATTTATCGGGTCGTGAAATTAGTGGCGAAACTACCTATAATAAGGAGCGGATAGTTATAAAAAACACATTGTTTTTTGCTTCGAAAAACGAAGATTTAAATAAAAACTTTCAACCTTTACTTGCCCTGTTAGATGTTTTATTCAGTAAAGCTACTGCCAGACAATGCGAGGTTTTATATTTAAAATTGATGAAAAACCAAGAAGACGAAATAGCCAAACAATTAGGTATTGGACAATCTGCCGTCAATCAACATTCCACTAGTGTTGGCTGGAACGCTATTGATGAAGCAGTAAACTATTTTAAGATGGTAATTTCAAAATAGAAACTATGGTGTTAGAAAAATTATTACTGCTTCAATTTATTGCACATCTGTGTTTAGACTACTTTTTTCAAACAGACAAACTTGCGCAACAAAAAAATACTATAGGATTTAAAAGTTCTTTTCTTTACTGGCACGCACTGGCTTGTTTTGCATTAGCTTGGCTTTTTTCGTTACAAGTAGATTTTGCTTTTGCTGCTGCAATCATCGCATTTACACACTTTTTATTAGACGGTTTTAAGCGTTATCTAAACAATAGCAGCTATTTTGGCCGTTATGCATATTTTATAGATCAAGCCATTCATTTGATTATAATTGCGTTGGTTGTAGTTTTATTCCATAAATGGCGCGGTATAAATCCAGCGGTAGAAATATCAATTAATTTTAAATATTTATTGATAATTACCGGATATCTTGTGTGTTTAAAACCCGCAAATATTTTTATTAAAGAAGTCTTTAAAGCCACAGATGTGCAGGTGAGTAGCGATAACGAAATGCCCAATGCAGGCAAGGTAATCGGGGTTTTGGAACGAATTTTAACCCTGACATTTATCATCGTTTCGCAGTACTCGGCGGTTGGATTTTTAATTGCTGCCAAATCTATTTTGCGCTACGGCAACAACGAAACGCTAAAGACCGAATACGTACTCATTGGAACGATGCTCAGCTTCGGAATTGCCGTTATTGCCGGTATTGTTATTAATCTCTTTTAAACCTTTAAAACTTTGTTTGTTCGCTTCGAAAAAAGTATAAAAAATAAGTTTCCATTTTTAATAGGAAAAAAATTGCTCATTGCCTGCAGCGGTGGGTTAGATAGTGTTGTTTTAACCCATTTAACAAAAAAAGTAAATCTAGAAATTGCTCTGGCGCATTGCAATTTTTCGCTCCGTGGTAAGGAAAGCGATAGCGATGAAATGTTTGTAATTGGGTTGGCAAATAAATTGGAAATTCCAGTTTTTGCAGAAACTTTTGATACTATTAAATTTGCTGAAGAACATCAAGTATCTACACAAATGGCGGCCCGCAACCTTCGGTACACTTGGTTTGCAGAAATTTTAAATAACTTTAAATACGACTATTTATTGACTGCCCATCACTTAGATGACGATTTGGAAACATTTTTCATCAATCTTTCTCGAGGCACAGGTATTAACGGATTAACCGGAATTCCAAGAATAAATAATAAAATTATACGCCCGCTACTGGATTTTTCGAGGGAGGAAATTCTAAATTATGCAAAGAAGAACAGTCTACAGTGGCGCGAAGACAGTAGCAATAAAAAAACAGATTATCTACGGAATAGACTTCGTTTAGAGGTCTTGCCACAATTCAAAAAAACGAGTGGTTCGTTATTGAAAAATTTTCAGAAAACACAACAAAACCTGCAAACTTCGCGTAATTTAATTGAAGATTATATGGCGCTAATCTATAATTTGGTAGTTACCGAAACAAATAATTCGTATAAAATAAACATTCAGAAATTAAAGGATTTGCCACATACCGAAGCACTACTTTATGAGCTATTAAACAGCTTTGGCTTTACTGAATGGGACGATGTTTCAGATCTGCTCGATGCACAAACAGGGAAGCAAGTTTTTTCAAAAACCCATAGGCTGCTTAAAAATAGAGAAGAATTGGTATTGACTGAAATTCCAGCTAATGTTCCCTCTACAGAATTTTTGGTTTCGAAATCGGGTATTGATTCGCCAATTAAATTAAAAATTGAATCTTCAAAATACATTGGTGAAACTGAAAAAAATTTAATTTACGTGGCTGCCGATACACTAAAATTTCCCTTAAAAATTAGAAAGTGGAGGAGTGGAGATAACTTTCAACCCTTTGGAATGAAAGGTAAAAAAAAGCTGAGTAAATTTTTTAAAGATGAAAAAGTCGCTATTACAGATAAGGAAAATATATGGTTACTCGTAAGCGGAGGGCGTATTGTTTGGATAATTGGGTATAGAATGGACGACCGTTTTAAGATAACCGAAGACACCAAAGATATTTTGAAAATTTCGCTAATTAACTAATTATAAAACAAGAATCCCAACCAAAACGGCTGGGATTCTTTAACAAACCTAACTTAGTAAACTTTAAGTGCACCAAGAATATTTTCTATCCCCACAAAAAATATTGCTTCGTGCATTATCCACTAATTCTATGGTTCAAATATAAGTTAGCCTTGCGTTTTATACTATACGTACTAACACGTATTTTTGGTGATTAATATCATTTATAATTTCAAACAATAATAGTAACTTTCACTTTATGAAAAAACCAACTAAAATTGCAGTTTTAACCAGTGGTGGCGATGCACCTGGAATGAATGCCGCAATCCGAGCTGTGGTTAGGTCCTGTGCGTATCACAAATTAAGCTGTATTGGTGTTTATCGGGGTTTTCAAGGTTTAATAGAAGGCGATTTTAAAGAACTTGGGCCACGTACGGTTAAGAACATTATAAACCGTGGAGGTACTTTTTTAAAATCTGCACGTTCTAAGGATTTTAGAACTGAAGAAGGTAGAAAAAAAGCGTATAGCAACTTAAAAAATGAGCGCATTGAAGCTTTGGTAGTAATTGGTGGCGACGGTACCTTTGCGGGAGCTTCGGCCTTTATGCGCGAATTCAATTTTCCTGTTGTTGGCATTCCAGGCACTATTGATAACGACATTAATGGAACAGATTTTACCATTGGTTACGATACGGCTTTAAATACCGTGGTAGAAGCTATTGATAAAATAAGAGATACTGCAAATTCGCACAACCGACTATTTCTAGTAGAAGTAATGGGGCGCGATGCTGGCGATATAGCTTTAAATGCAGGTATAGGAGCAGGAGCGGAAGAAATTTTAATCCCGGAACAAAATATGGGGCGTGGGCGATTGTTGGAATCGTTAAGCCGAAGTAAGAAATCTGGCAAAACTTCGAGTATAGTTGTTGTTTCTGAAGGGGATGAAGCCGGAAAAAATATTTTTGGACTCGCAAAATACATAGAAGAAAATTTAACCGAATACGAGGTAAGAGTTACGGTGCTAGGCCACATCCAACGTGGTGGTTCACCCAGCTGTTACGATCGGGTACTGGCGAGCAGGTTGGGCGTTGGAGCAGTTGATGCCCTCTTACGGGGAGAAACGAATGTTATGATTGGTATTGTTCACAATAGCGTAGTTTCGGTACCTTTTTCGGAAGCCATAAAAGGAAGTAATGCCATTGATGAAGAATTAATTCGCGTTGCCGACATTATTTCAATCTAACTAAGTGCTATAAATTAAAAGCACTTATAAATTCAATAATAAAAATTTTAAAACATATATGATAAAAATAGCAATTAATGGCTTTGGCCGAGTAGGGCGCTTAGTCTTTAGAGTAGCAGCCACAAGGGAGGATATAGAAATAGTAGCCATAAACGATTTACTGGATGTAGAACATCTGGCTTATTTATTAAAATACGACTCCGTACACGGAAAATTCCCTGGAACAGTAGCGGTAAAGAATAAAGAACTATGGGTTAACGGAAATAAAATTCGCGTAACTTCACAAGAACGCCCCGAAAACCTAAAATGGGACGAAGTTAATGCTACAATTGTAATAGATTGCACCGGTATTTTTAAGGAAGTAGATTCTGCTGCGGCACATTTAAAAGCAGGAGCAAAAAAGGTAATAATTTCTGCACCTTCAAAAACAGCTCCTATGTTCGTTATGGGCGTTAATCACAAAAATGTAAAACCAACTGATACAATAATTTCAAATGCTTCTTGTACTACAAATTGTCTTGCGCCATTAACCAAAATAATAAATGATGAATACGGTATAGTTGAAGGCTTAATGACTACTGTACACGCCGTAACAGCCTCTCAGGCTACCGTAGATCAGCCTTCAAAGAAAAATTACAGGATCGGAAGAAATGCACTCAGCAATATAATTCCTACAAGTACGGGTGCCGCAATTGCCGTAACCAAAGTTATTCCGGAGCTAGAAGGTAAACTAACGGGTATGGCATTCCGGGTGCCAACTACAAATGTATCTGTAGTAGATTTAACTGTCCGTACCAAACAACCAACAACCTACGATGCAATAAAGACCCTTTTTAAGAATGCAGCTGACAATGAATATAACGGAATTGTAAATTATACTGAAGATCCCGTAGTATCGCAAGATTTTATTTCGGACCCCTATATTTGTACTTTCGATGCAAATGCAGGTATAGCGCTTAATGATAATTTCTTTAAGTTAGTGGCCTGGTACGACAACGAATATGGCTACTCCGCAAAACTTGTAGATTTGGCAGCACATATTGCAACTATATAGATTATGATTTTAATAACCGACGGTGGCTCTACCAAATGCGATTGGGTCTTACTAGATAAGTCTGGCAACGTGCTCTTAAAAACAGCAACTTTAGGATTAAATCCTACGGTGGTTCCCAAAGACGAATTACTGCTTCGCATTGCTTCAAATACAGATCTAAAAAATGTTTTTGAGCAAATTGAAATCCTGAATTTTTATGGCGCGGGATGCGGAACCATTTCTCCGCGAACTATTTTACTAGAAGTATTACAAACACTTTTTCCGAAAGCAAAAGTAAGCGTTGCCGAAGATTTGGCAGCTGCGGTTTACGCTGCCACTACTAAACCTGGAATTGTATGTATTTTAGGTACAGGCAGCAATAGTTGTTACTTTGATGGTACCGAAATTCACGCGCCAATTGCATCATTGGGCTATATTTTAATGGATGAAGCTAGCGGAAATTATTTCGGAAAGCGATTAATCCGCGATTACTTTTACCGCCGCATGCCAGATGAAATTGCTTTGGAATTTGAAAAATGCTTCAATTTAAATGCAGATGAAATTAAAATGAATTTGTACAAAAAACTAAATCCAAATGCATATTTGGCTTCTTTTGCGCAATTTATTTTTGCACAGCCCGAGCACCTACTTAATTTTGACACATCCAAAACCGGTGCAAAGAAAATAAACCCATATTTTTACGAGTTAATTAAAGAAGGCATTACACAATTTATTGAATGTAGGGTGCTGTGTTTCGAAAATGCGCGCGAGGTGCCCATTCATTTTATAGGCTCAATAGCTCATTTTTCAAAAGATATAATTAAGGATTGTTTTAATGAATACAATCTTGAACTCGGAAACATTGTGCAGCGTCCCATAGATGGACTCATTGAATATTATAAGGATAGCATTTTAAAATCACAGATCTAAACCCGCAAATTAAAGATGTCATTACCCGCCGTAAATCCTACTAAAACTGAAGCTTGGAAAGCGCTTGAAAATCACTACCAAAATATAAAGGAACATCAAATGCAGCAGGTGTTTTCTGAAGATGGCAAAAGGGCCAATCGCTTTAAAATTGAATGGCAAGATTTTTATTTCGATTTTTCCAAAAATAGAATAACCGATGAAACCATATCACTCTTGTTAAAATTGGCCGAAGAGGTAAAGTTGAAAGAAGCCATAGACTTACAGTTTTCGGGAGCAAAAATTAACAAAACCGAAGATCGAGCAGTATTGCACACCGCCTTGCGCAATTTTGATAGTTTGAAACCCGAGGTAAAGGATACGCTGCAAAAAATGCAATACTTTTCAGAAAAAATTATTGGTGGCGCGCATAAAGGTTTTTCAGGAAAATCTATTACCGATGTTGTTAATGTAGGTATTGGCGGCAGTCATTTGGGGCCGGAAATGGTTACCGAAGCTCTCAAGTGTTATAAAAACCATTTAAACGTTCATTTTATCGCAAACATAGATGGCGATGAAGTTGCTGAAAAACTAAACAGGTTAAACCCTGAAACTACACTTTTTATAATTGTTTCAAAAAGTTTTACAACACAGGAAACGTTGGTGAACGCTTCGGTAATTAGGAATTGGTTTTTAGAAAATACATCTAAAGACGATATTCAAAAACATTTTGTCGCTGTTTCGGCAAATGTTGATAAAGCAATGGATTTTGGTATTTCGGCAGACAATGTTTTTCCCATGCCGGATTGGGTTGGTGGTAGGTTTTCGCTTTGGAGTGCAGTGGGACTATCTATTTCCTGTGCCGTTGGTTTTAAAAATTTTGAAGCCATGCTTTTTGGTGCTTTTGAGGCCGATAAACATTTTAAAAGCCAACCCTTTAAAAAAAATATACCTGTAATAATGGCGCTGCTCTCGGTATGGTACAATAATTTTTTTGGAGCCGAAAGCGAAGCAGTGGTTCCGTATTCGCATTATTTACATAAACTTGTTCCGTATTTACAACAGGCCGTGATGGAGAGTAACGGTAAAAGTGTTGATAGAAATGGCGAAAATGTAAATTATCAAACCGGCACTATTGTTTGGGGCAGTGTGGGTACCAATGCGCAGCACGCTTTTTTTCAATTGCTACATCAAGGTACAAAATTAATTCCAACAGATTTTATTGGTTTTAGTGAACCCTTGCACGGCAATCTTGAAAATAACAATATTTTAATGGCGAATTTGTTTGCGCAAACTGAAGCGTTGTGGGAAGGCACCCAGTTAAAGACCGTTGAAAGCACTTTTAAACATTTTGAAGGAAATAAACCTTCCAATACAATTTTAATAAAGAAATTAACGCCCAAGAATTTCGGAAGTTTAATTGCTTTATACGAGCATAAACTTTTTGTACAAGGAATTATTTGGAATATTTTTAGTTACGATCAATGGGGAGTGGAGTTAGGAAAAACAGTTGCAAAAACTACATTAAAAGCTATTGAAAATCAACAATTATCGCTGTTGGAAAACGCTTCTACAAAAAATCTTGTTTCAAAAATAGTTGAGAAATAGCACGGTATTTTAGACTGCTTTTCATTTGCAATTTCCTTTTGTCCATTTTTTAATTCCTGCACGTTCCGCTTCACAACTATTGCTGTAGTTTTTATTATTGCAGCCGCAAACTGGATCGTATAAATCTGGGCAGGCTATTTTGTATGTTTTGGTAATTTCTTCGTAACAATCCTTATCTAAGTCTTTTAATGGAATGGAATCCGGAGCTTTTGGTTGCTCATAACCTTCTGGCGGTTCTGGGGTTTGTGGAGTTTCTACGGTTACGGTATTTTGTTTTCCGTCGTTGCATCCCGAAAAGCTAAATAGAAATACACTCACGGTACACAGTACGAAACAGATGAATATTTTTTGCTTAGTTTTCATATTATCGTATTTATAAAAGAACTATCAAGTTACAAAAATTAGCTTTTGCCAGGTAGTAACTTGATAGTTTTTAGATGATTATTAAATTGAAACAATAATTAATCTATGTCGTTTTTATTTTTCGGATTTGAAATTCGCGATCCTTTTAAAGACGTTTTCTTAATCATTCTCTGTGCTTGTGGCGATTCCTCAGCCGCGGCAATTGCCTCTGGCGGATTGTTTAGAGCAGAAACAATCCCAATGTAATCGAAGGTAATGCTGGGGCTTTCTTTTACCTTTGGCAACATTATATCTACCTGAAAGAAATATGCCGGTTGAATGTAATTTTTTCCGCCATCGTAATATGCCAAATACATATCCTTTATTTTAAATTTAGCTTCTTTTCCGTAGTCCTTCATAAGTTGGCGTTGCATTTCCATTTCGGCTTGTTTTGCATTTTTTAATGACGACTTGCCAACAGCTTTACTTGAAGTTTTTTCCACTTCTTTCCATCTAGATTTTACACCTACAATTTCACCTTTATTGCCTACGTGTACGATAATTTTTGAACCCGCGCCATATACAGGCACTCCATTTAACATTCTACCATAGGTAATTGTACGCAGCACAACCATTACTTCTTCAGAACCAGCAGCAGAGGCGCGTAAACCACCAGAATGCATCATTTTCAGTTCTTTTAAATTGGCAGGTGCAAGTCCGGTTTCTTTAAGAAAAGAAAGCGAAATATCTTTTGCTTTTTCTGGATCCGGTAACCGGATACTGGCTTTTTCGTAATAGCCATCCATTCCTTTACTGAAAGACAAAGTACCGCTTTTTAGATCTTGCTCGTAAAACGCAGAAGGGTCTTTTTCGCTAAAGGTTAAAACTTCCTTTATAGAAGATGGTACCATTCCTTTGGCGGCTATACTTTTTGCAGCAACTTGCTGAAATTTTTTCATCTTCTCTGGCTTAACTGCCGATGTAGAATATACATACATATCGCCCTCTTGATAGGTAATTAGGTTTTTATATGCAGTAGGCGCAACAGTAAGGTTTTTAATAGGGGTTGTTTTTTTATTTACAAATGAAGACATTGTAAATATTGAAATCACGATGGTTCCAATTGTAAATAACGATGTTTTATATGATTTTTTCATTGTGTAGTTTTTTTAATTTATTATTAATATTGCCAGTAAGTGTACATTCCTCCGGTTCCTGGCGCGGGATCGCTAGCATAGGAACCCAGTCTGTCATTGGTGCAACCTCTGCCTACAATTACACTTGCCAATCCCGGATACGGATAATTGCTCCCGTATTGTGGGTCGTAATATGAAGGATTAAAAATCCAGAAGCGTTCTTCGTCAACAGCATCAAACCATGATTGCCAAACAGCCCCATTATTTTTAAGCTTACCGGCGTAGTTGTTAGGTATTCCATTGTCGGAATGGCTTAGTGTATGGAAACCAACCAATTGGTGCATGCCACCAAACATTGCATTATAATCGCTCCACCAATTAGATTTTTCGGGTCGCGAAGATACCGTGTAACACGATTCAATTATCATAAATTCTAAATCGTCTCCCGAGTTTCCGTATTGGGGTACTGTTTTTAGGTTTACTCCCAAGCCCAAACTTTGATTGGTTTGGATGTAATGATAATTACCGTGGCCAGCTACATAGGCTAAATCCATAGCATCTACATAATTTTGGTGCGAAGTGGTAAATTCATATGGTTCGGCCCAATAATACTGTTCGTATTGCCAACTGTGGGAACCAATGTTTTTCGGGCTTTGGAAATTTTTTATAAAATTCCATACATTTCTAACAAACCGGCTTTCAGCCTGATCTACGTAACCGCCAATTTTGCGGCTTCCTGAAAAGGAAATTGTGCTAAATATCAAAACGAAACTAACAGCTAGAATCAATTTTGAATTTTTTGAAATTTGGTTGAACATAATGTGTTTGTATTTAAGTTGTTAATATTAATTTGAAACTTTTCACGTTTCAATCTCGGCAAATATAAAAAAGAATCTTTCGGACAATAGAAGTTAAAACACTGTTTATCAATAGGTTAAATCCTATTTTTTAAATAGGTAATTCCCTGAAAGAAAGTCAGGAAAATTCCTATTTCTTCGTTGTAAATAATGGGTAAATGCGGTTTTAAAATAGTAATTCGCAAAAAATTAGTACCTTACTTTCAATAATCTCCCCTTCAAGTCAAAAATTAAATTACTATGCTTACAAAAGTATACGGAAGCGCAGTCTTTGGCGTTGAAGCCACAACAATTACGGTTGAAGTAAATGTAGATATTGGCGTAGGCTATCATTTGGTTGGTTTGCCGGACAATGCCATTCGCGAAAGCAATTTTCGGATTGCAGCAGCATTACAAAACAACGGCTACAAAATTCCCGGAAAAAAACTTATATTAAATATGTCGCCCGCAGATCTTCGGAAGGAGGGCTCGGCCTACGACTTAACTTTGGCAATGGGCGTATTAGTGGCAACGGGACAAATTGCCGAGCTAAATCCACTTTCGGAATATATTATTATGGGCGAATTGTCTTTAGATGGAAACTTACAACCCATCCGGGGTGCATTGCCAATATCCTTAAAAGCAAAAGAAGAAGGGTTTAGAGGCTTTATTCTTCCGAAGCAAAATGCAAAAGAAGCTGCTATCGTAGAAGGAATTGACGTTTTTGGTATTGATAATATTAAAGAAGTAATTGATTTTTTTAATAAAAACATTCCGTTGACCAAAATTGAAGTGGATATGGAAGCCGAATTCTACAATCATTTGGAACATCCCGAATTCGATTTTGCAGATGTAAAAGGACAAGAGTCTATAAAGCGTTGTATGGAAATTGCTGCTGCAGGTGGGCATAATATAATTTTAATCGGACCGCCTGGTTCAGGTAAAACGATGCTTGCTAAAAGACTGCCGAGTATTTTACCACCGATGACGTTGCAGGAAAGTTTGGAAACAACAAAAATTCACAGCGTTGCTGGACGTACAACGGAAAAAGGAGGCATTATGACTTCGCGACCCTTCCGCAGTCCACATCATACCATAAGCGACGTGGCCTTGGTTGGAGGAGGGCAATATCCACAACCTGGAGAAATTAGTTTGGCACATAATGGCGTGTTATTTTTAGATGAATTACCCGAATTTAAACGTGGGGTTTTGGAGGTAATGCGGCAGCCATTAGAAGATCGCGATGTAACCATTTCGCGGGCTAAGTTTACAGTAACCTATCCTTCCAGTTTTATGTTAGTGGCTAGTATGAATCCAAGTCCGGGAGGATATTTTAACGATCCCGATGCGCCTGTAATGTCATCGCCAGCAGAAATGCAGCGGTATTTAAGTAAAATTTCGGGCCCACTTTTAGATAGAATTGATATACATATTGAAGTAACACCAGTGCCTTTTGAAAAACTGAGTGATGCACGTCGCGGTGAAGCCAGTATAGTTATTCGGGAGCGGGTTTCCAACGCCCGAAAAATTCAGTCAGAACGTTTTATGGATTCTGAAAATGTTCACTACAATGCCCAAATGGGCGTAAAGCAAATTCGAAAATTTTGCAAGCTCGATGAGGCTTCACTTCAACTTTTAAAGACTGCGATGGAACGATTGAATCTTTCAGCCCGTGCCTATGATAGAATTTTAAAAGTGGCTCGCACCATTGCAGATTTGGAAGCTTCCGAAGAAATTAACGGCAATCATATTTCTGAAGCTATTCAATACAGAAGTTTGGATCGGGATGGATGGTTTGGGTAAATTACTTATTACATCTTTTTAAAGTAGGTTTTAACTTATTTTTAAGATTGAAGCCAACTTCCCGCACTATCTTTAAAACTTTCTTAAAAAACCAATTTATTATGTTTAAAATTTCCATTAAAACCAGTGCCGTGGTATTAGCCTTAACTGCACTAGTTGTTTTCTCCTGTAAAACAAAACAAGAGGTTAGCGGTGATGATAACGCCAAACTTTCCGTAGAATTTGAAAAATACGAGCTGGAAAACGGTCTAGACGTAATTCTTCATCAAGACAGTAGCGATCCAATTGTATCGTTGGCAATTCAATACGGAGTAGGTTCAAATCGCGAAAAAACGGGGCGTACCGGTTTTGCACACTTGTTTGAGCATATGCTTTTCCAAGAATCTGAAAATGTGCCACAGGATCAATTCTTTAAAACAATTCAAGATGCTGGAGGAACATTAAATGGTGGCACTTGGAAGGATGGAACTATTTATTATGAAGTTGTGCCGAAAAACGCAATGGAAACAGTAATGTGGCTTGAAAGCGACCGAATGGGCTTTTTAATCAACACCGTAACTGAAGCTGCTTTTGAGAACCAACAAGAGGTAGTACAAAATGAAAAACGACAACGCGTGGATAATAATCCGTACGGGCACACAAGCTACGTTATAGATAAGAATATTTATCCGGAAGGCCATCCATATAACTGGCAAGTAATTGGCGAATTAGAAGATTTGCAAAATGCAACCGTGGAAGACGTAAAGGAATTTTACGATCAGTTTTACGGACCAAATAATGCAACCTTGGTCTTAGCTGGAGATTTTAATACGGCGGAAGCTAAACAAATGATTGAAAAATATTTTGGTGAAATAAAGCGCCGCCAGGAGGTGGAGCCACTAAAACCACAACCTGTTACACTATCTGAAACTAAAAGACTTTATCACGAAGATAATTTTGCCACCACGCCACAATTAAATATGGTTTGGCCAACGTTAGAACAATACACCGAAGATGCGTACGCATTAGATTTTTTGGGCGAAATACTTTCCCAAGGTAAAAAGGCGCCATTATATAAAGTTTTGGTTAAGGAAAAGGATTTAACTTCACGTACAACCGCCTATAACAATTCAAGTGAATTGGCTGGAAGTTTCCGTATTTCTATTACGGCAAATAATGGTGTAGATTTAGATGCTATAGTAAACGGTATTAATGAAGCTTTTGCTCTTTTTGAAAAAGAAGGGGTTACAGATCGCGATATAGAGAGAATTAAAGCTGGATTAGAAACGCAATTTTACAATGGAATTAGTAGTGTGTTAGGAAAATCATTTCAGCTTGCCCGTTACAATGTATTTACAAACGATCCCGGTTTTATTACTAAAGACATCGAAAATATTAAAAAAGTTACCAAAGAAGATGTTATACGTGTTTACAATAAATACATAAAGGATAAGCCGTATGTTATGACGAGTTTTGTTCCAAAAGGACAAGTTGAGCTTATTGCCGAAAATTCTACAAAAGCAAATGTAGTAGAAGAAGAAATAACGGAAAATGTAACCAAAACAGTTGAAGAAACAACCTCTGAGGTGGCAAAGACTCCATCAAATTTTGATCGTTCAGTGGCACCAACCCAAGGACCATCGCCAGAGCTTTCAATTCCTAAAATATGGGACACAACATTAGAAAATGGCCTCCAAGTTTCTGGAATCGAGCAAAACGAAATACCAACCGTAAACTTTAGTTTGGTGATTGAAGGTGGTCATTTGTTAGACAATATGAAAAAGAACGGTGTCGCAAATTTAATGAGCGACATAATGATGGAAGGTACTGCAAATAAAACGCCTGAACAACTGGAAGAGGAGATTGATCTATTGGGTGCTAGCATTAGAATGTACACCACCAATGAAGCTATCGTTATCCGCGGAAATACGTTAACCCGAAATTTTGAAAAAACAATAGATTTAGTAACCGAAATTCTTTTGGAACCACGCTGGGACGAAGAAGAACTTGCGCGTATAAAAACTAAAACCATAAATCAGATAGAGCGTTCTGATGCAAACCCAAATGTAGTAGCTAATCGAGTTTACAGTAAGATTTTGTACGGGGATGATCATATTTTCAGCTACCCAACCATTGGCACTGTAGAGTCAGTAGAAGCTATTACAATGAACGATTTAAAAGAATTTTATACCACAAATTTTTCACCTTCCATTAGCACATTTCAGGTTGTTGGTAAGATAGATAAAGAGTCTGTTTTAAAGGATTTACAAGGGCTGGAAGAGCGTTGGACGGCCAAGGATGTTACCATTCCAGACTATCCCGTAGCCAACAATCGCGACAAGGCTTCACTTTATTTTGTAGATATTCCGAATGCGAAACAATCTGTAATTAATATTGGATACATCGCTTTGCCAAGAACAGATTCAGATTTTTATCCAGCCGAAGTAATGAACTATAAATTAGGGGGATCTTTTTCTGGAAATGTAAATTTAATTTTACGCGAAGAAAAAGGATATACCTATGGTGCGCGTACAGGTTTTAGTGGAAGCAAAATTCCAGGAACATTTACCGCTTCATCAAGTGTTAGAACAAACACCACAGGAGAATCTGTTGCCATTTTTAGAGATCAAATTTCGGCATATAAAGACGGCATTTCACCGGAGGATTTAGAATTTACAAAAAATGCACTTATAAAATCGAATGCGCGCCGCTTCGAAACACAGGGTTCACTATTAGGGATGTTGCAGGAAATAAACGAATACGATCTTCCAGTAGATTATATTGAAAAAGAAGAAACAACAGTGCGCAACATGACTTTGAAACAGCACCAAGCTTTGGCGAACAAATATTTAGATGCTTCAAAAATGGCTTATTTGGTTGTGGGCGATGCAGCTACACAATTTGAACAGTTTAAAGATATGGGCTTTGACGAAGTAAAACTTCTCGACAAAAATGGAGAAGAAGTTAAACTTGAAGATGTGAAATTGTAATAATTTTATTGAAGTTAGATTACCACGAATACACTAATTTGCATATACATATTAGCGCATTCGTGGTTTTTTTAATTAGTATCTTTATGCAAATTCAATATTTTAATGAAAAAGTACTACTTTCTTCTTCTATCAGTCTTGCTTTTTTTTGGCTGTAAAAACGATGCAAGCAATACAATTAACACGGACGAATCTTTAGAAACTTCTATAAAGAAGTTTCCAGAACCCAGATTTACAGTAGCTGAAGCCAACAAGCTAATTGAACTCCCACTGCATTGTGTGGGTAACGCTTATCCCTACAAACCTAGCCACACCTTAGCAAGTAAAGCTAATCTGGTTGAACCCAAGTCTGTGCATCCAATATTTTATGGCTGTTTTGACTGGCATAGCGCGGTACACGGCTATTGGTCTATGGTTAGTTTATTAAAACAATTTCCAGAAATTGATAAAGCTAGTGAAGTTCGCGATTTACTAACAAAAAATATAACGCCCGAAAATGTAGCAACCGAAGTAGCTTTCTTTGAAAAACCAATTAATAAATCATTTGAACGAACCTATGGCTGGGCGTGGCTTTTAAAACTTTCTGAAGCATTACATACTTGGGATGATCCCATGGCCGAACAATTGTCAAAAAACCTAAAGCCTTTAGCTGATGTAATTGTAATTCGGTATAAAGAATTTTTACCAAAACTAAATTACCCCATTCGCGTTGGTGAACATACCAATACTGCTTTCGGGCTCGCGTTTGCTTATGATTATGCCGTAACTTTTGGTGATGGAGATTTAAAACAGCTAATAATAAATCGTGCCCGAGATTTCTATATAAATGATAAAAACTGCCCTATAAATTGGGAACCCAGTGGATACGATTTTTTATCACCTTGTTTGGAAGAAATAGATATAATGCGTCGCATTCTTTCCCACAAAGAATTTACACATTGGATTGATACATTTTTACCAAAGCTCGCTCAAGAAAATTATCAATTAAAAGTAGGGGAGGTGAGCGACAGATCTGATGGTAAACTTGTGCATTTAGATGGCTTAAATTTTAGCCGAGCTTGGGTGTTTTATGGTTTGGCTAAGCAATTTCCAAAATACAACCACCTTAAAAATATCGCAAACGAACACCTAGCATATTCATACCCCAATCTCGTGGACGATAGTTATGAAGGAGGTCATTGGTTGGGGAGCTTTGCTATCTATGCGTTAAATACGCTACACGAGAAGTAGACTAATGCGTGCGATTTTCCTTTAAAAATTCTCGGCGAATTCCTTGTAATAAAAGCGAATAGGTTAAAGTTTTGCTTTTATCGTGCAACACTTTTAAAGCACAAAACTGAATAATATTTAAAATATTGGAACCTGTTAATTCGTATTTTTTTGAAATTTCTTCCCAACGAATGTCCTCTGAAATAATTAGCTTTTTCGGAAGATTCGTTTTCCAAATTTCTTCTCGTTGTTTTGGTCCCGGCATTTCAAATGAAATTAAAGACTGAAATCTGCGGGTAAAAGCCTCATCTATGTTATCTCTAAAATTTGAAGCTAATATTATTAAACCTGGATGTGACTCCACGCGTTGAAGCAAATACGAAACTTCCTGATTGGCGTATTTATCGTGAGCATCGCGAACATTTGTACGTTTCCCAAAAATGGCATCGGCTTCATCAAAAAATAAAATCCAATTTTTATGTTTTGCTTTGTTAAATAAATTTGAAAGATTTTTTTCTGTTTCTCCAATATATTTTGAAACCACGGTTGAAAGATCAATTCTATAAACAGGCTTTTTTGTGTATTTACCCAAAAGACTTGCCGTTAAAGTTTTTCCTGTACCCGGAGGCCCGTGAAAAAGTACGCGATATCCCGCTTTTAAACGTGTATTCATTCCCCAATCGTTAAACAATCGTTCGTTTTGCTGCAACCATATTTCCAATTCTTTAATTTGCTGAAGTGTTTTATCACTTAAAATTAGATCATTCCAGTTTAATTGGGTTTCTAGTTTTTCAGCTGGAAATTGTGTGCTTAGCTTGGGCGCGGGAATTTCGCCCGTAGTAATTTGATATAAAAACTCTGTATCAACTATGAGTTTACCGCTCGTTAGAGGCTCTCCGTATGTAGCATTTTCTATGTAGAAAATATTTCTTTTAGCGAACAAATGATCTTCGGAAAAAAGGTGCAAACATTGCAATCTGTGTGAAAAATTGGTTCCGCCTATAATAAATTGAACTGTTTCACCCGTAGGCAATATCCCACGATGATTATGACCCTTTACTCCGCCAAATTGTATAAAATCGGTTCCGTTTGGAAATTCTTTTGAAATAGTATCATGTAAAAATGAAGGAGAAAATGAAGGTACCACTGCCAAAAGCAGCGCGACCGTTTCGGTTTTTGATAGTTTTTCTTCTTTTAAAAACCTTCCTAAATTAGACTTCCCTAGTTTCTTTAATTCAAGAATTGGCGATTGCGTATCAAAATCTGCCGTATTATTTCTTATTCGCCATACTATTATGGTTTCTAAAAAATTAAAGATTTTCTTTAATTCTACTTCTTTTGTATTTGCCATTAATTAAATTAAATATTTCGTAATTCTATATTTTGTTATTAGAACGGATAGATTTTAATATATTAAAATTCTCTTGGTGCACTAAAGGAATGCAAATGGTTAATGTAATTTTCAATTGTGGTGGGGGGGAAATAACTTATAAAATTGACAACCCCATCAGTAAGGCCTAAAAATACTGCTATTCCATTCTCTGGGTATATCCAGGCTTTATCTTCCATATATATTACGTCGTAGTAGTAATTAAGTTTAGTATTTGATTTGGGCAACTGTTGAAGTTTTTTCACAACTTTTTCTGTGTTAGAAAACGTTTTAATAAGGTCTATCTTAATTATTTTGTTATTTGCTGTCCATATTTTAATAGCATTAAGCTTTTTAACACCAAATTCTATATCATAATACGCCACTTCTTCATTTTCTTTACCCAGATAGGTTTCAACGGCGTTTGATTGTGATTTTCTAAAATGCTTTAAAACGGGTAAAAGTTCGCAATTCTCCATTGAAACTGGAACCGTAAAATTATCTACTGTTTTAGTTGTAATATTCTTTATACATTCGATGTTAGTCATAAGTTTTACTTATTTATTTTTTTAGCAATTTAAGGTTACTCTTATTATTGAATTAAATTTATTTTTCCCTTAAAAAAATACCCCATTACATTACTGGTGCCCACAATTCCAGCAATTTTTTCAGCATTTATTCCTTCAGAATAATAATGATTTGTGTAAATATCACTTTTAGTGGAATCATAGAAAGGACCTTCAACACTTTTTCTTAAAGTGTGATCGGAAAGGTTTAGATTATTCCAAACTATTTTGCTGAAATATTCGGGCATGCCTTCTCTTAATACTTTTCCGCCCTCTTTGTCTTTCAGGCTTTCTCGATAATTAATTGCGTCTTTATGTTCTAATGTATGTATGTATTCGTGGATAATAGTGGCAAAATTTCCCCACATATACTTTCTGTTGTCATCATTGTTGGAGCTTTTGTGACGTTGAAGAAAGACTTTTCCATCGTCTGCATATCCGGGCCAACCCAGGTGGGTTAGGACCAATTCTTTTTTATATGTTATGGACAGCTCCTTTATTATTTCTTTTACCACCGTAGCTTCTGGCTCTCTTTTTTGAATGGCGTTGTATTTTTTGTTTATTGGTTCAACTCTGGCGCTTTCAATAATTTTCTGTACCCGCCAATTTGCCCAGGCTTCTTTTATGGCATCCTTTTCTTTGGGGGATTTCCCCTTTAATTTTGCTTTTTTATTCTCCCACCCATCGAAAAGGTTCGTTCCAAAAACAAACTCTTTTCCTTTTTTTAAGTTACCATAAACTTTGTCTGTTTCGTTCTTCGAAACTTTTGCTAAAGCTTCTACATCATTTTTGTCGTGTAAATTTTTTTTGTTTCCTCTTAATGCTTCTTTACCTTTTCCTAAGTGATTGTATTGTGCGATTACATATTTTTCGGTAAGCGCTTTAAGTTCAGTTTTATAAGCTGCTGTTTTGGCTTTATCAAATATAGGATCCTTTCCGGTTTTAGGGTCTTTTTTTACCTCGGTATTCATCGCTTCTTTTACAGCAGCTTTTTCATCCGTTGTAATTGTTCGCGTTTGTGCATCCAAAGTGGCATCATCTATTCCCGAAAACTTTGTATGTTCAATTTTATGTCCTGTGAATTCTTGGTCAAACTCGCTCATAGTTATTGGGCCAACAACTCCATCTTGCTCCTTTTTGGGTAATTTTCGAGCTTTTTGAAATTCAATTACCTGCGCTTTCGTTTCACTTCCAAAATCGCCATCAATTCCATAGTGCTTTAAAATAAATCCAGCATCGGTCAATGCTTGTTGTATAATTCTAACATGAGCGCCTTTACTGTTCTTTTTAGTACTTACCAGTTGGTTTCCATCCAAAACATCTTCCAAAAGTGCGTCACCACCAAAGCGGGGAGAGGCCAAATCCTTTTTTTGAATTTTCTGAAATCTACCATTCTGTTGCTGCAAAGTATGGGTTAACTCATGTGCTAAGAGATGTTTACCGGCCGAAGTAGCTGGTGCATATTTTCCAGTATTAAAATAAATATCTTTTCCAGAAGTAAATGCTTGGGCTCCCAATGCTTTGCTCATTGAAACTGCATTAGTGTCTGTGTGGATCTTTACATCGCTAAAATCTGCCCCAATTCCTGTTTCCATTTCTTGTTTAGCTTTACCCTTTAAAGGCGTGCCGTGGCCTTTGGTACTTTTTATTTTTTGTTCAAAATTCTCGGGTGCGATTTTTTGAAATTTAGAAGACTTCATTTGTAGCACTTCCTCACTAACTTCACTATTCTTTCTCTGAACCGGGGTAGCAGGAAAAAAGGTATTGGGTTTTTGGGAATCTTTCTGCGAACCGGATACCACTTTATCAGCAACCGAATCTGCTTCTTTTTCGAAATTATCATTGGCTTTTCCAACCGAAAACTTGGCTTGAATAAATAATGGATTTGTTCCAGAATTTGAATGAATACGGGAGTTTCCCGTAGTTTTTGGATTATGTGTACTTTTAGTTAGCTTAAACATAACTACTTTGTTTTATTCGTTTTCCAATTTCTTTAAATTTTAATCTTTACTTAGTTTAATTACCTGCTTACCATTCCACAAAAAGTATTTTTTCTATCCAAGGAAGCTTCACTAAATGTAAGTTCCACGGTAGTTTGTCTAACAATAAATCTTGGGTCTTTCGCTGAATGTAGAGATTTCGCTTTTCTTTAGAAATAGTGAGCTTTCCGTCTCGTTGCAGAAATTCATTTTGAAGTATTTCTACCGAATTGCTTTTTAAGGCAGTCCAATGATTTAGCACAGCTTCCAATAAAATACGGCTCGCTTGCATTTGATCTTGCGTAAGATATATATGGCGATTTACAGGATAATTAATTGGTACATTGCAGAGAAATTTTTCAATAATTAATTGGTGTTCAAAGGGCTGTATTTGGCCGGTAGCTAGATAGTGAAGCGTGTGGATGGCTTCATCTATTTTATCGGGCTTTATATGTTTTTCTGATAGAAATTCCATTTTTTCGAAAAACATTTTTAAAAATGGATGAAGCAAAATTAATCCAGCATTTTTTATTAAAATCCCGTCGCTAATTATATTGTTTATTTCCGAATTAATTTCAGGAACAATATCTTTTTCAGAATCTGCTTTCAATACCTCAGCCCCCTCTATTTGGTCGTTAATTGTTGCCGCTGGGTCATTATCCTTTTTACTTGTAGGTTGCATTTTTTGAAAACTTTCCCTGTCAATTGAAATATTGGAGTCTAAAATTTCATTAAAAGTATTTACCAGTTTTTCAGCAACTGAAAATGGGATGCTATTAAAAAGTACAACAATATTTTTATCATTGCGAAAGGCGGAATAATGTAGCACTGATTCCCAAAAAACACGTCTGTATTTTTGAAGTATTTTCGTGCTTAAAGTTTTTAATACTTCACTATGGTTACTTTCAAAAATGAGGTGCGTTAGCTGTTTATCATTAAATTGATAAATTAAACGTTTTCGGATTTCGGGATTGGTGAGAAGTAACTCTAATTTTTTTCTGAATGATTTTTTGCGCTTTATATTTTCAAAGAAGTCGTTATCAAACGCTAATTCATCTTCAGACCACCAAGGCAGAATTCCGTATTTTAAATAATAAAAAAATGCCGAACGCATACTCTTTTCCGCAGTGGTATTCTGAATGTTTTCAGATTTGACATCTACAGTATTTTTGTCGGATATTTTTTCTTTTAATTTATTGATAATTAATTGCTTTAATACAATTAATGAATCTTCTTCTTTAATGTTTATTTCAATGGAAATCTTGTTGTATCTGCTAACATTTACTTTATTATTTTGAATTGAATTGAAGTAATTATCTAATTCGGGAAAAATTTCGTTCTTAAAATAATCGGTTAGATTGTCCTTTAATTGCATACCATGGGCAAGTGAAGGGGTGTTTACTCCAATTTGCACTTTTTTTATGATATTTTTTGGCGCAACCATTTGTTATTTAATATTTAAGACTTATATTTACTATTCGATTCAGAGATGAATTACTGGGTTGTTTGCAGTTAGTGCTACGTTCTTTATAGTTTGTACTTTAGTTCTTACGTTAGTTTTTTCTATCGTTCCTTTTGTCATTCTTACGTTCTTAGTTCTTTTCTTGTTAGACCCATAAGGGTATCATTCGGATTGTACAATTTTACCGACTGATACCCTTCTTTTTTGTGCTAATTTCAGCTATATTTTTCATAAACTTATTGCGTTTTCTCCGGTTGGTTTTCCGAAATAAAAATCGGCTTTGGTCTTATATTTTGCAATTACCTCATCCAAATTTTTAGCGTATTTGAGGTTGGTAATATATACTGAAAGTTTTGTAACTCCAGTTTCGTTATGGAGGTACTTTCGTAAATTCACAAACAGCACTATATCGTCGTGGGTATTTTTTCTGTTTCTTCTATGATGATCTAACATAAATTTATTAACCCAAATTCCATTTACCCAGTTGCCATCTAATTCAAAATTGAGGTTCCTTTCTTCTTGTGTGGCTTGGAAATCTCTCTTAATATTTGAAACTAACGTTTTAATTTCTTTCGGCAACATTTGTTTTGAAGTAATCATACGGATTAATCCGGCTTCCTCTAGTACGGGGTTGCTAATTAATCGTTCGGTTAATTTACTCCATTTAGCCCACTTTTCGTCATATTTACCGTAGTCGTCGTCTTTATTTACCGGAGCAATCTGTGCGTGTAATTTTTGATAAAATGATTCGCGATAACTTCGCAGGTCTCTACATCGCATAGCATCGGGCCTAAAAACTAAATTATTCCGGAACATACCGTTATTGCTATAGGTATAAATTGCGTTATTATTCGCCATTGAAATTTCGCGTAAACGAATGGTGAAAGTATCTTCCTTAGCACGTGTAATTACAAGTCTTTTTTGGTTCTCATTAAAGTCAAATACTACACCTTTGTCAAATTTATTATTTAAGGCTTCGGTAACGGCGTGGATTCTTCTTAAAAATATTTCTTTAAGTGGAATAGTAATGGTCGTGGTTCTATTAATTAAAGGTTCTCCATTAATTTTGTATTCAATAACCTGCAACACATAATTTTGCGGCATTGGTTTGTTTCTACTTTGCTGTCCTTTTAAGCTTCGCGAAAGATTATTCATATATTTTAATGAACTAATCCAAGGGTATGTACATTCCATTAAGGAACAACACCCGCCGTCAGTAGTATTATTTACTTTAGTTGTAAGACAAAAATCTGCCACAATCTGTTCGTTTTCTGAAACTAGAATAAAGGTGCCGCCTTTGGAAACTCCTGCTTTGTGTGCAATTGAAGGATTTTCACGAATAAACGAAGTAAATGCTTGAGCATCTCTTTGAAGATCAAAAAGTACACAATCAAAATCTAAGGCATGGGAGTTTTTTAAATTGTTTATGGCGTTGCGACTGTCTTGCGCAGGATGGCCTACATGACCTTCAATTCTATAAAAATTATTACAATCCGTTTCAAAATTTAAAGGGTTTTTTACCCAGCTGTTGGGTGCCAGATTTTCTCTGTGGTAGCCAATGTTGTACTCTTGTTTGTAATTTTCCGTTTTATTGAAATCCCAAGCATTTAACAACGCTGCATCTGTTTCATAATAGATGGGAATAGCCTTTAGGCCTAAATTGCCACAAGTTTTGGAAGGTGTAATATCAACTTGGTTTTCTTCAGACAGATTAAAATTTTTCAAAAGTAAAATTAAACGTTGCAGCAGGCTTTTCGCTATTTTTAAATACTTTGCATATTCATTATTTGCGGGCGAATGGTAAAATTCGTGTCGCAATTCTGGATATTTCACTTCCGAAAAAAGCAGTCCAAGTAAAATGTGTTTTGGAAATGCACTAATACTCGGGCAACATTCGGTTTTTAATTTTAATAAAATTTCAATTAGCTCATTATATGTATCGCTAATGTCGCGAACTAAATCATATCTATATTGAATTTTTTCATTTGAATTAAAATCATCCAGATTATCAATATTGGACAAAATGGTATTTGAGGTGCTCTCACTAATCTCCAATACATCAGAAAACCCTTGAAATAGCTCAGTAAATGCGGTTTTCAATATTTCTTTGGAAGAATTAATTGCCGATTTATACGTAGCTGCAATTTTTGAATACGAGTTAGCATTACTGTCGTTTAAAATAACTTTGGGAATTGCTGTTGGTGGTAGATTGCTTAATGCTTCATAAACGTTGTGCTTTGAAAATATACCATCTTTAGGGTTTACTATATTTTCAACATCCTCACTGCTTATTAATAATACACGTAGATTCTGAATATTTGGCTGTCCTTGGTTATCGCAATTTGTGGTTGTACAGATATCTGGGGCTTTTGGATAACATTCTAAATATAGTACCGCAACTTTATTTTTTAACAAATCTTGATTGATAGGAAGATGACCGGCTTCGAGATCTATTTTTTCCTGTGGGATTAATTCCCATAAATCAATGGTATTGTTTTCGTTTTTAAAGTGTTTGTATTTCGCTTTATCATCCTCAAAATCTGTAAAGTGAGAATATGTGATACTTTCAATATCAATAGAAGTATCGGACGAATTTTTTATATTCTGTTGTAATTTTAAAAGGTCGCCATCGGTAGTAACACCGCAACCCTGGGTAATTGTTATAAGCGTTTTTGCATTGTTTACCGAAATTTTAAAGCCACAGGCCAGTCCAACACCCACAAGGCATACGCGTGTAAGACGGTCTTGGTCTTCAAAATATTCAATAAATTCATTTAGCTGCCCGGAGGTAAGTACTTGATCGTCCACGAAGGAACGGTACTGTGGAGTTATTTCCAATAATTTTGTGCTCATAACTTTGGTATTTTAAAGTTTCCCCAGGTTGGTCCTACCTAGGATAATATCTTGTTGTTCTTCATCGTCATCGCAATCGTGAAGTTTGCCCTGAGTATAAATTGTATGCAGGGTACTCATGATTTTAATTAAACGTTTCAGTTTTGTATTGGGTTGTTTTTGCCCCATATCGGTCTTGGCAAATAGCCATTCTTTGTAGGCTTCTTCCAGCACCATCATTTCATTTTCCTCGCCTTTGGTATCGAAACTTTTCGGATATCCAATCCAACATATTTTGGCCATTATATGGGCGGGCAATTCCTTTTGAATTAAATTCTCCAAGAACCGTCTAAAATCTACGTTGCTATACCGTTCCGTCCAACCGGGCAATACTATTGATACTCGGAAAGAATAAGGATCTATGCCTTCGCAACCCTCACAGTTTGCAGTGCAAATTGGTAAAAATGTATTTTCTGGAGCCGTATTTTTTGTTACATCTGGCCGAAGTAAAATATGCTCAATTACATACATTCCTTCGTTAAAATCTAACGTATTTATAAATTCAACTGTTTTTTCAATGGCAGTTTCTGCGGCCGATTTTGTAGTGAAACTCGAAATTTTTCGCACTATTACATGATCTTCATCGTTTTGATCGGGAACATTCGGATTGGTTAGATTAAAATAGAATTTTCCGGCTTTATTTACTTTTATCTCATAGTTTTCTGAAAAACGTCCGTAGTTTTTTACGTCTAAAATTTCTTTGAATAGCGAAGCTAAATTGTGGTAATGCTTGCTCGAAGATGACAGTATAGTTTTGTTTTTACTGCGAAAACGGAAGCGGTACTCAATTATTCCGTCTGTGTCAATTTCTTCATAGATTTCTAAAGGATCATCGGAGAAATTTCTTCTGGACACGTTTGGATTACCACTTAAAAGGGCAATTCGTTTTTGAAATGCCGAAACATTTTCAGTATTCCACAAATCTTCATTTTCCTGCTCGTAATAGTTAAAACTCAACGGACGTTCACAGCCAATTTTACCATACTGTTGTAAAAACCGCTCCTTGGTTTTAATAACTGCGGCATCTGTATTGTTGCCGTACAGCTGTTTCATCAAAAAAGCATATTCGCTAAAATTTTCGGCAAAGCGCGCAAGTAAGTGATCTAAAATCTGATTACGGCGTTCTACTTTATTGTCGAGGTCTGAAAATAAAATATCGGTTATATTTTCATCGGTTGAATAATTTGCCGAGACCAATTCCGAAAGATCTTTGACGTTTTCAACAACTTGTGTGAAATAGCTTTTATCAATTTCGCCATTTATAGACAAAAGATCTTTTACATTTTTTAGATGTGCGAAATAGCTCGCGAAGATTTGATCGAAGAAGAGCAGATACGCTTTTAATTGTTTTGCCTTGGCGCGATCTTCTGTAGTAGCGGTACTTTTTACTCCTAATTCGCCCACACCGTACACTTCGGGAAAATCATTTTGAATACTACTGTATTTTTCTACACCATTGTACTTTCCATTAGGCAAATCCAACGATTTTTTTTGTGAAGCAATATTGAGAATATTGGACGTGATTTTGTCGTAAATGGCCTGTAGGTGATTTTCAACAATTTCTTCATTTATATTTAATGGCAGAAAACCTTTGTAATAGCTAAATGAGCTTTTGTCGCAACGTTTTGGTTTTTTGCCTGCAGGAACACACAAATTCCATATTTTTTTAGTTTCGGTTTTACCATCACAATTATTTATTGTTATATCGCGAATAACCTCAACGCCATCTATTTTTTGAATTAAATCTATTAAATCCGTTATTCGAACCTCTTTTCGAAGTTCTGTGTTTTTTAATTCAGTTAAATCTATAAATCCGTTATTTAGTAGCGGCCCGTTAAAAATATCGTCGGTTTTATAGCCTTTTTCCAACATTTCCTTTAGCGAGTAGAAGCGGAGGGAGGGCGATAAATATTCGTCTATTGTATATAAAATTTCGGCATGTACTTTTTCCTCATCAGCTTCTGGTTTTAAGGCCACGATTGCGCATACTGCTACGGGGTGTTCTGTTACCTCTTCAACATTTACGATGTCTTCGCAAATATTTCTGTGCGCGTGGTAGGTAGTTCGCACTTTTTCTTTAAGTCGTTTTATTTCTTTTTTCTGCTTTGCTTGCGTATTGAATATTTCGGCATTTAGTTCATCCAATTCAATTAGAACATCGTATAAACCGTTAAGTACAAACTCTTTTTTATATTTTTCATCAATTGTATCGGGTTTATAGGAAAGCTTATTTTCTTTGCAATTGGCAAAAACGGTTTTTTCGTGCTTTTTTAACCAAGCATTTTTTACCCCCTCTATGTCTATAAATAATTTTCGGTAGTCCAAGGCTGTTACAGGCTTGATGGGCAATGCATTTTCGGCTGTAAGAAATTGTTCATTTAAAAACTTGGGATTGTCTTCTTCCGCCAGGATATCGGCCAAAGGCAGAGAAAGCCTAGCGCCCAAATCGGTTATGGCGTAGCATAACACTTCTAAAGTAGTAATTCCTGGATCGTGAGCGTTGTAGTCTGTCCACATTGCACTACCCAATGCCTCAATATATTCAATTCCTTTTTTTCGAAGAAAATCAAAATCTAGATCGTCCAAGCTGGAAGTGTCCTTCGTTATTGTATTATATGTTTTTACGGAAGACATACCGTTGGGTTTTTAGGGGTTTGTACCTTGCAATTTGATTGCATAGCGGTAACGAAATGTTTTTTTGCCGACACCAAAATTGCTTTTGGGTTAGAAGGTATAATATTTGATTTTTCGGTATATACAGCAGTTTCCGACGTTCTGTGCTTTACAATTACATGGGCTAAATAATCTATGTAAGATTGATTTTCTAAAAATGATATAAGTTTATTTTTATGAAAGACAACGCCAAAGTTTAATACAGAGGTTTCGGAATATGCCCAAGGAGACAGGTATTTTTTAATATCCTCCTCTAATTGTTTCGTGTAAAAGTTTTCATCAAAACCAACATTAAATTTTACGCTGAGGGTAACCTCAACTTCTTCATAATTTGGATTAATTATTTCTGCTGAAATGAAAAACGAATTAAGTTCATTTATATAATCTCGAATTTCATTGCGTTTTGCAGTGCTTAATCGTGGTTGAAATACATCGAATGCGTTGCTGTTTTGAATATCCGGAATAACCACGATGGTAACGTTTCCGGGATCGTGATAATCTGTGTCTTTTGTATGGTTTAGACACTTTACCTTATAAACTTCGGGAAATTTTTCGAGAATTAAATGTTCGTAATCCCACAAGGAAATGGCGCGATCGCGATGGCGAATTCGCTCACTAACGCGTCTATAATAACTATCGTCGCTTTCTTCGGGCTGCCCCCCGAACGAATTGTACGGTTGTGTTACTTTTTTGATTGCTGAATTGCGCTCAGTAAGTTTGCTAATGGTGGTTGCAGGCAACCCGTTTTTTAAATGATTTAACTCGTTATCGTGATCTTCAAAAGTGGCGGTAATAACTTGTGCATGAATGTTTATAAACTTGCAAACCGCATCAAAAGGCTTGGTGCTTTTAGCGCGTAACCAAACCAATCCTGACGGTAACAACGTATTGTTATCTGTGGCTTCTCTTGGAATAGTAATAGAAACAATGCCGGTTTTTAGAAAATTATCTGTTGTATTTCCAACTAAAAACTCACTCGAAAGCTCCATCCACGAATTATTGGAAAGTACTGCCCAAACTATTTTTTCATTAGCTGCGAAACTTTCAGTTAATGGGTTTTCGGTACCTTCCAATAATTGGAACAACAACTGCACTTGTTGCAGTGCTTGAGTATTTGCGAGACCAATATAGAGTTCGCCACCAGCACAATAAGTTGGTACTAAAGTGTTGGTAGTTGCTGCTTGCCCAAATGGATGTTCCTGATATAGCTGAATCTTTTCGAGGTTGGTAGTTTCGGAAACGACAAATGTAATTTCTTGCGATGCAGTGTATGATAATTCAATTTTTTCAATAATTGGGGTGTAAGGTTCATTTGGTAATACTGTGTCTTCTTCGGTGGTAAGCGCTAGTGCATAAACTTTGGGGAATAATGCGTGTAAAAACGGTTGGTTTAACGACATTTTTATAGGTCCGTTTTTTCCAGTAGTATAATTTGTGTTGTTGAGCGATAAATTGGCTTCAAAAATATTTCCGTTTTTGTTGAATAGGGAGAAGGCAGAATTCACATTTATAAAATCTTCGTTGTTCTCTACAGCGATTTTTGCCTTAAAATAATCATTGCCCGTTACGTAAAGATTAGAAGTGTTTGCGGTAGGGGTATAGGTTAGTCCTGCTGGCTTTGCATATATTTTGGTCCCTACATTAAAATTGTAATACAAGGTTTTAAAATACAGATTTGGCGAAAGATTAAAATTATTTTCGTCTCTTCGGTAGGCTATGTAGTGTTCCTTAAAGTCGTTGGGAGTATTTAACCACGTAGCATTAATTGTAATATTATCCCACTTTTTGGCAAAAACTTCGGGATAGTCTATATAAAAAGCAGAACGCTCCATAGGTTGTGTTCCAAAGGGATAAAAAGGCTTATTGGCAACTAAATTGCCGAAATCGTTTTTAAGCAACAGTTTTTCGGCTTCGGAAACAGATACTTTTACGGTTGCTTTATTTACTTTTTTTTGAAGTAATTCGGTGTATAATAAATATCCTGCACTAAATTCTGGTTGCTTCGTTTTTATTAAAAACCGAAATACAGGTTGGTCGGTTTGAAAATTTTCTTGATGAATTTCTTTATTGTAAGGAACGATGGGTTCTTCGGTTTTATCAATTTTTACACATAATTGAACTACTTTATTTCCTATAGCAGAGGTGAAACCATTTTCCGATTCAAAAACCTTAAAAGGGCCCAGCCAACCTTTTTCGCCAGTGGCGTACACGTCAATGCAATTTATAATCTGTTGAACATTAAAAACTTGAATGGACTTTTCGAGATTAAAAATAGATTGTACTATCCGCACGCCTTCTGCCAAATTAAGGGTAGGAGCTGCAATTGCAAAACCCAGCTTAGGTGTTGCTAAAGGTGTTTCGGGTTTAAAAAATGATGGATAACCAAACGGGAACCAGCTGGGATCATCTTTAAAGGGTTCGCCAGTGCCATCTGCCGAATTTGTTACTGGGGCGGAAAATAGCCCAATAATTTCATTCGGATTAATTGTTTTTCTGTGGTGATATACACTTTTTATTGAACCAACTTTTGTATTATTGATAACAACTTCTTTGTTAGTAGCATATTGAAGACGCTTGCCAGTACCGTCTTTGCCAGCTTCCAGTAGCGTGTGTTCATCTACTTTAGAATTTGTGAAATTCTTGGCCAATTCAAAAATTAGATGAACACTGTCGGCGACTGGATTCCTTTTCTTTATTTGTAATATTTCGTTGTAATAAAAATCGAGGTGTCTTTTTGTAAGCGCATTAAATCGAGTTTTAGAAATTTTCATCAATTTCAAAAAACACATAAAAAGGGCAAGGTGGGGGGAGAGTTGGTTAGTAGTTTCGGCTTCGGCCAGAAAAGCTGATATTTTTTCCTTTTCAACAAAAAATGACTCCCAATTTCCTGTAGGTACAGTTGCGTTTTCTGTTGAAAAATAATTCACTTCCTTTGCAAAATTATATGCAAACGTCATCCATTCTTCTTCTGAAAAATCGTTTAAATTGAAATTTTCAGGAAGTATATCGTTTAATGACCTCTGGGTTTGTTCTGTACCCATATGGTTTATTAAGAATTTATTTTCGCAATCTTTTGCCATAATTTTTTAAGCTTCTGTACCTTCATTTTTATAAAATGGAAATACCATATTAGCTCGCGAATTTGTGATGCGAACTAAATATTCAATTTTTATTAAAATTTCACCATTCAATTCATTTGTGGTATCAAGGGTTATTTTTTGGGTATCAATTCTAGGTTCGAAATACAGAATTGCAGTTTCAATTAATTCGGTTATATATGTTTTTAGAGTAACATCCAAGGGTTGAAACAATAGCTCTTCTAAATTACAACCGAAATTGGGCAACATGATACGCTCGCCCAATCGCGTAGATAAAAGAATTTCCAAACTTTTATTAATGTCGGCTATACCGGCAGTGGTAACAACTTGGTTTGTTTTTTTATCAAAATGTGGCGGAAAACTCCAGCCTTCTCCTAAAAATGTTTCGGTATTCATATTCTTAAATCATAATTGTTAATCTCAATTTCATCCTCCAATCAAAACGGTAAATTCTCCCAATACAATACTACCCCCATGGGCGGTGCTATCGCCCATACGCGCTGCCGGCTTGCCTCCAATAAATACCGTTGACGAACCTGAAATTATTGAGTCTGGCGGTCCGGCACAGGTAGCCATATCGCCAACTATTGCCGCTGGTTGTCCACCTATTAGTACCGTGGGTTCGCCAGGTGGCATAATTGGCCCGCCAACGTGTGGACTGCCATTTGGGTTTGTCATTGGGCATATGTGCATATCGTTTATTCTGGCTGCTGCTGGCATTGTGCTTGTTTTTAGATATATTTTTTAATTTATAATTTTAGTGTCTTTAGTATATCACCCATTGTAAAATACTTTAGATCTGATTATTGTGGTTTAGACCTTTAATTTATCTGTACCAACGATCCTTTTAATACGGCTACGGCATTGGTTGAAATTTCGGCACCGGCGCTACCTTCGGCTTTAAATTGAGCGTTTGCTTTTAAATTAATATTGGTTGCATCTATATTACAATCGCCGGTTGCTTTTATATTTAAATCGCTACCACTTTCTATTGCAATTCCGCCGTCATCCATTATAATAGTATTTCTATTGTCGTCTTCTATTTTAATTACTCCGGCATCTTCATCTATTTGAATTTTTTTTCCTCCGGGTGTCTCAAGAATGATGGATTTATTTTTATCGTTAAAAATTAATTTTATTTCACTACGGGTAACAAATCCCTTCTCGTGATTGTTATCGGAAGCTGTAATGGGTGCGGGTTTTGCACTGCTATGAAGCATTCCAAGAATTACGGCGTGGTTTGGATCGTCGTTTATAAACCCTACAATAACTTCATCGCCAATTTCGGGCAGAAAGAAGGATCCGCGTTTGTCTCCGGCGTCTAATGTTGCAATTCGCGCCCAAATGCCTTGTTGGTCTTTATTTATGATAGGTATTTTTACTAAAACTCTATCCTCTCCATCGGGATCTGATTCTAATTGCGAAACAACCCCAATTTGCAAACCACTTACGGCGGGTATTATTCCGGAGGCTGGTAATTCTGTAATATCATAGGTTTCACTAAACCAATTGGGGTTAACGCCAAATTCTGCATCTACAGTCCAATTACCATCGGCTATTTCGTGGCGAACGGCGCTTATAAAAATTTTGCCATTAAACCTGTCGCCTACTCCTTCCAGTTTGAGCATGGTTCCTGGTTTGGCACCAGAAATTCCTTGAAATTTTACCCTGCCACGCGTTTTTGAAAGTTGCTGAAATACGTTTTTTGCATCGCTCCACTGTTGAAGTTGCGTTGAATTATAATTCCCTCCATGTTTCAATTCAAGATCTTCGAGGTTTATGACACTGGCTAAATCTGAAACTGAAATATTTCCATTTAAAGCGAAGGTTGGGTCTATGGCTTCGGTTGAAACAATTTCCTGATCTGATGGGTTCCATCCAAAAGCAGTTATAGAACTAAACTGATTTCTGGCATCCATTTCAGCATCAAAATCCAGCAATGTAGCACCAAAAGCAACGGTTTCAATTGCATCTGCTGAAAGATCTGGCTTGGCAATAAAAATCTCGCCATCGTCCACCCTACAAACCTGACCATTTAATTGGGCACGTGTTATTATAAAATCCCAGTCTGAAGTTCGGTATTGTACTATTTCTTTATTAGTAAAGGTTGTAGCTTCCACATCACTCTGCAAGTTGTGTTTGCCAATAATTTCTTCAATAATATCGCTGTCCTTGCTTTCGTAATAATAATTGCTTTTTCTACCTATGGTCATTTTAACGGCTTCATCTCTACATTCTACAATTAAGACCGACGAGTTTTCACGAATTTTTATACTGTGTTTAATAATGATTCCTTTAAAAATAGTTTCATTGTCGTGATGATAACCTGCCTTAATTTCAATTTCTTTTCCTGGAATAAGTAAATCTTCATTACTTAGCCCAAAATTTTGGGAAGCCGCATCTCCATCAAAAAACACCAATTGTGCAAAAGGGATTCGGTTAATTTCTTTCTCTACTGAAATATTTTTTATTTGATAAACAGCGGAAAGCTCGGCACCTTCAATTAATATGTTGAAGCTTACTAAATCTGCGCTACGAGCGGTGTCTATGGTTCTGCTATTATTCATTTATGAAACTTTTTCTATTGGTGGAAATATTATTTCTTGCCCTGGTTGCAGTCTTCGGAAGTTAATTAGATTATTTGCAGCGGCCACCTGCAAGTAATATTTTGAATCGCCGTAAATTCTAAAAGTCATTAACGGCAAGGAATCGCCTTGCTTTACCATGCGTATGTGCGTTAAATCTGGTGAGTTATTATTTTCGCGAGCAACACGCAAACTATCTTCCACAAGTCCTTTAAAACTAGCTGTTACCACAGCTCGTAGGGGTACGCCTTCGGGCGAGAAGAGTTTGTATTCAATAGACATTTCGGCGAGGACTCCCTTAAATAATAATGTTCCCCAACCAATCATTAAATAATTGGGTTTGTGTTCATCGCCGTTATAATCAAAAACTATTCGTTTAAATTTTTCAATGTCTTCAATTATACCATCGCCTAACTTATTACTCTGACCGTTAATAACGCCTGTACGATCAAAAAGAAATTGTAAATCTAAATCCTCAGGTACCGAGCGTAAATATTTGGGTTGTGTGGCGCTCGTGCCTTGGCCTTGCGCTTCGGTATATTCTACTTTATATTTAAACGTGTATTTCTCGGGGTTCAATAGAGAAGTAAATTCGCCATCGCCCACGGGTTCTGTGAACTTATCATCTTTAAAACCTATTATCTTCAGTTTTTTTAATTCGCCCTTCATTATCGTTCTTTTTTTCTAGATTCAATTCGCATTACTTCTTCAACACAAGATTTTATAATAGCTTCGGCTTTGGCTCGGGATTTATTGGGAGTAGCATTGGATTGTTCAGAGCCGTTCACATTAATTTTTATATGTAATTCTTTAATTTCTATGGGCATTTTAAACGAGTGTAAAATAGTTATACGCTAATTCTATGGTTTCAATCATTACCTTGCTCTCTTCGGCATTAAGTTCGGCTACATCCCATTTAACCGGATATGCATGTACAACATTCCACGTTATAATAGGCTCGTGTTTTTCGTTTAGTAATTTTACCGTAAGGTCTACAGGTTCAAACTGAAAACTTTCAATAGCGTTTCGGCACCATTTTATTAATTCGGAATCTGTTACCATACCACGTTTTAAAACGAGGTTGGGAAATTTAGATCTAACCGGAAACTTGTGTTTAAATCTATTTTCGCCCCCTTCGGCAAATTCTTCGGTTTCAATATCTACAGATAAACCCATCACAGATTGAAACTGAGCGTCTTTGTTCTGTGAGGAAATTCCATTGAATTCCACCAAAAAATGAAAACTAACGGGTGGGTAATCTGTGCCCATTAATCACCGTTTTGAATAGAAAGTCCTTCGTGTGCAATCTCAAGGGTTTCAATGGCCACTTCGTTACCATCGCCTTTTAAATCTGTGGATTGCACTTTAACGGGAAAAGCATTTTTTACTTTCCAAACCAAAACCGGTGCGTGTTCTTCATTCAGCAATGAAATAGTTATATCGCGACGTTCAATAGTGTTTAAACTAACGGTGTTCCACCATTGGTAAAACTCATTGTCGTTCGCAAATGAACCCCGTTTTAAGGTAATGTTGCCATACTTTTGCATCCCAGGCATTTTTATTTTACTGAATTCTGGACTGGCACCATTGCGGTATTCTATCAATTCGGTTTCTACATCTAGTCCGCTTACTTCGGTGAAACCTATATTTGTTCCTCCCCATTCTACTGAGAAATGAAATTTTACTAATGGATATGTATTGGCCATCTTGTTATGATTTAAGTGAGTTTCCAAATTCCCTAAAAATGGGCTTTTTGAATCTCTGGTTATTGTTTATACTGGTTGTTACTAATTTATTTTAAGCCTCTTGCATTTTGTGTGAAAACTTGAGTACAATAAACTCGGCTGGACGGACTGCTGCCATGCCTATTTCAATATTCATGATTCCGTTTAGGATGTCGTCTGCAGTCATTGTTTGTCCCAGCCCAATACGTACATAAAATGCTTGTTCGGGCTTGGCTCCTGCCAGTGCTCCCGCACGCCATTGCAGCGTCAGGAAATTTTCAATCATAGCACGCACTTTAACCCACGTATTTGCATCGTTTGGTTCAAACACAAATTGTGCAGATGCTTTTTCTACAGATTCTTCAACCATATTAAAGAAACGACGCACGGGAACGTATTTCCACTCATTGTCGTTGCCGGCAAGTGTACGCGCACCCCAAACCAAAATACCTTTTCCGGTAAACGAACGGATTGCATTAATAGATTTTCCGGAGGTATGTATATTTAAATCTTGTTGTGCTTCGTGCGTAATTTTTATAGTAGGCTCTACGGCTCCACTTATAGATACATTGGCAGGTGCTTTCCAGACCCCACGGTTGCTGTCAACCCTTGCATAGATTCCGGCCATGGCACTACTCGGGGGTAGCGTTACGTATTGCTTTTCTAATTCGGTTTTAATTTTATTGTACAAAATTAAGTTGAAATCCGAATCGCCGCTATCGGCAAGTTCATCAAGTTTTTTACCGTCATAAACACCTGTTGAAGTTGTATTTGTTTCGTCAGTAACACTGTGGGCTAGCGTAACTGCCGAATCTGCATAGGCATAACTGTACACTGTTCTTAAAAACGGATGGTATGCAGCTCCGTACTTTAATAATGATACGCCATTACCCAAAGTTGATGAACTTCGAATATTTGCACTGTTATTTGCGAAGGCATCAATAATTACAAAACGATCCTTTAGTTTTTGGGCCTGGCTCAAAGCTTTATTTATTAACGAGTAATAGCTATCTGCAGTAGATACGGCCATTGCATCAGGAAAAGCATACAACGTTGGTTCATCAAATTTTTCTAATTCGTTTAAGCCGCCAACGAGTGCAACCTGGCTTACACTGCCACCCGAATAATCGCCGACCGAACAGATATAGCAGGGCCCACCGCCGTTGTCAAAATACATTCGCATTGCATAGTACATAACAAACGGACTAGTAGAAGGCATTGCAACAGTAAATTTTTGGTCGGTTAGTTTTAAAGGTGGGCCACTGTCAATGGTATCATTTATTGTAACGGTTATTGCAGCTTCATTTTGTGCTTTGCCAAAATAGGTTTCGTATTCCAGTAATGATACTATGCGTTTTGGTTTGTTTTGCACTGAAGCATCACTGATTTCTGTGTAGCCTATAAAGGCCGGAATTGCTGTTTCCACTTGAGCCACTGATGGAGGAAACTTAGATATTTCCTCCACATAAACTCCGGGTGTTTTGTACGTAGTTGCCATAGTTTTTGTTATTGATTAATATAAATTTCTGAAATTGTTTTAATGATATTTCCGCTGCCATCTTTTTCAAAAATAAGTCGCGAAGGGGCTGCAGATGGGCGTTCTTTTCCATCGAAAGTATACCCGATAATACCATTTTTGGCTAATGGAAGTTCGGTAGGATCTGTAGAGTGGAGCAAGTTGCTATTTACTGCATTACGGTAATTCCAAATAGTTTTACGATTTTTAAATTGAATTTTAAAAGTTTTTGGGTTCGCTGGAATGGTTCCGCTTACATTTAAGATATTTCGGGCGTTTCCATCAAAAGGAATGGTGTCGTCGCCACTGATCTCTAATGAAATAATTCCTAAGAGACCCAATTTTTCCTTTTCTGAAAGGGTTTTGCTTATTTCAGTATAGCTGGCTTGGTTTATAGTAAAATCTGAAATGGGTAGGGTAGTGGTTTCCAAATCTATATATTTAAAGGAAACACCTTCGGTATCTGGCTTTTTGTTTGAAAAGAAATAGGGGATCGGCGGTTTTGAATTCACTGTAGAATAATTTTCAAAAAGTGAATCTTTCACATAAATTAAGAAATTGAAGATTGTAGTCTGCGGCAAATTTACATATGGTTTGTAGGTGCCAGAATTAGGAGTAGTTTCGTCTGCTTGAATATAAATTGTAAACCCAGCAGGGAACGTTTTAAAAACAATTCGGTTTCCATTAAAAATTTCCTGTGTTTTTTCTGAAGGAATTATCTGGCAGAAATCTTCAAAATTATATTTCGTAAGCTGATGTTCTTTTAAGCCTAAATTGCTGTCAAATGCTGTGGCGCCATTATCTAAAAAATAATGATGATATACATTTAGTTTGAACAGAACCTTGTATGTAGTGCGAAAACTCATTTTGTTATGTTGTTAAAGGTTCCGGAAATTTCTGTAATTGGGGTACCTTTTTCAAATAGTGCGGTACTTTCAACTTTCACCACACTAATTTTATAAAGTACGGCCGGTAGGGCTTTTCCGCCCAATGTGCCCCAGATGTAATTTAACTGTTCAAAAGTGGGTGTATAGAGTTCTGCGATAAATCGGAACTCCTTAATATTAGACAATGCAGGAATCGCAGGATTTAATGGCGTATTAACTTGTGTAAATATTTTTTTTGATTGAAAAAATTCTATAATAAACGATACATCGCGTAATGCGCTGGTGTACGTGGTCCTATTGGCCGCAAAAAGCGCAAAAATGTTTACATGAACTGCGGGGTTTTTGTAAATGGTCTCGCCATTCTTAAACTTCACATTTGGATTGTTTTTTAGGGCTACCTCTTCTTCTATATTTAAAAGTGAAAGCACTACCTTATCATTCATCGTATTTATATCCGGATTGTCGTATTTTGAAACATTCTCCAGTACTACTAAATTGGCATCACTGGTTTTTTGTTCCAGATATTTTGAAACCTGATCTTTTACTATTTCGAGTGTTTCGTAGATCATTAGAGGGAAATCTTTAACCGTAATTTTTCAAGAATATAAATATATAGAAATGTAACGTGCTATTCAACAATATTTTACCTAATTTTTAAATGGGCTTTTTACATATTTTTAACAGGGAAAACCCTGTCTCTACTGTAAGTAAAATCTTATGGCATCTGAGGATTTTTCCTATTTATACATTATTGAAAGCATTGCTTAGATTGTTTTTACTACTTTAGTTGTAATTAACCAAAAGAATAAATTATGTCTAAACCAACAAATTGTATTACAGTGGCCGAAGCAAGGCAATTACAGGATAACTGGGTAGCTACTCGTGCCGTAGATATTGAACGCTCTATGGGGTCAGTAGATACGCGCGAATTTCTATTTAGCGTAGCGGAACTTGAACAGTTTTTAAATTATGTAAAAGCCGGATCGGGAAGTTTAAATCCTGGAATTCGTGTTTATTTTGGTGCCTATGACAATGATACTACTGATAAAGCAACGGTCTTTTTAGCACCTACTTTGGGGGTAACCTCAGGTGCGGCAAACGATTATAGTTTAGAGCCACTTAATAAAGGAATAAACGGTTGGCCTCCTAAAAATTACTAGAAATTGGAAATAAGTGATTTCTTGCGTTTTATATTTCCCATAGTTTTTGTGGAAATATTGGCCGCACTAGCGGGTACCTATTACTTAAAAGTAACACGGCCGTGGTTTAAAAGCGCGAAATATTTTGTGCTTTTTCTATGGATAACCGTTTTTGTTGAGTTTGTAGGCTCGTACGCGCCGGCTGCCTATTTTTCTGGTTACCAGTTTTTACCATTTATTAAAGGAACCAATTTTGAAAATAACTTTTGGTGGTACAATCTTTATTCGCTTTTAGGATATTCTTTTTTTGTGCTCTATTTTATTTCTTTTGTAAAAAATACTGTTTTAAAAAATGTCTTTACATTTTTGGTTGCATTGTTTGTAATTCTGTCTTTAGGACTTTACATATATACCGATAGTTTTTTTAAATCTACATCACAATTTGTAAGCATTGTAGGTACGTTATTAGTGTTTTTTAGCGTTGCACTTTTTTATTTTGAACTGTTGCGGAGTGACTTGTTGTTACAATTAAAAAGATTCTTGCCCTTTTATCTTTCAGTTGGTGTACTGGTTTTTCATTTGTGCGTAACGCCAATTGAAATTTTTTCGCAATATTTTAATCTTGAGGGCGGGAATGATTTATTTGTTAAATTGCACGTAAATGTCCTGTTATACGCAAACATATTTATGTATTCCACCTTTATCCTTGGTTTTATAGTATGCTCGAGAAAGAAGAAATCCTCTTATTAATATATTTTATAGCAATCATTTTCTTATTGGTTCTGTTTGTGGTTATTTTTTTTATGGCCTTTCAACGCAGAAAAAATAAATTTTTACAGGAACGATATTTGGCAGAGCAACGTTATCAACGAGAACTGGCAGATTCGCAAATTGAAATCCAGGAACAAACGCTTAAAAATATAGCATGGGAACTTCACGATAACGTAGGCCAATTGCTTTCCGTTGCCAATATTCAATTAAATGTTTTAATGAACGCCGCACCCAAACCACTCTATGGACAAATAAACGAAACTAAAGAACTTATACAGGAAGTGGTACAAGAAATTCGGTCACTTTCCAAAGTGCTTAATAACGACGTTATACTTAAAAATGGTCTTTTAGCATCCTTGCAAGTAGAATTGGATAGATTTAAACGCTTGGGATATCTAGATGCCAGCCTAAAAATAACTGGCGATATAATTCCAATTAGTAGTGCAAATGAGATTATAATTTTTAGAATTTTACAGGAATTTCTCTCAAATGTGCTTAAACACGCCAGAGCTTCAAAATTATTCGTACATTTAGATTATAAAGAGAAATCTCTCAATATTGTAGCTATAGATGATGGTATTGGTTTTAACACCGCATTAAAAACCGATAGTTCTGGTATGGAAACCATGAGAAGTCGTGCACAACTTATTGATGCAAAATTTTTAATAAAATCTGAAATAGGAAAGGGCACACAGTTAACCTTAGGATATTCTTATAAAGGAAACAAATGAAGGCAGGCCATAAAAATACCATTGTAATTGTTGATGATCATTCGCTCTTTGCACGATCGTTGGCTAAACTTATTAATTCATTTACCGATTTCAATGTTCTCTTTATCGCCAAAAATGGAAAGGAATTACAAACCGAAATTCATAAACGAAATGTTCTTCCAGAAATAATCTTGCTCGATATCAATATGCCGGTTATGGACGGTTTTGAAACTGCCGAATGGCTGGGAGCTCACCATCCAGAGATAAAAATTCTAGCTCTTTCTATGGAAGACGACGAGCAAACTATTTTAAAAATGCTACGGCAAGGTGTAAAGGGGTACTTGTTAAAAGATATACATCCAGAAATTTTAAACGAAGCACTCGTTGAATTACAACAAAAGGGATATTATCATTCCGAGAAAGTAGCTGAAACTCTTTTACATTCCCTTACGCCAGATGATGAGGGAAAAATTCATGATTTTAAGGAAAACGAACTCACCTTTATGAAATTGGCTTGTTCGGAAATGACATATAAAGAAATTGCAGATGTAATGGCCCTTAGCCCCAAAACCATAGATGGGTACCGCCAAGATCTTTTTAAACGGCTCAATATTAAAAATAGGGTAGGGTTAGTGCTTTTTGCCTTAAAAAAGAATTTAATTAAAATTTAAGTACAAGCATTCCAAACCGAATCGTCTGGGGTGGGTGCTTCAAAAACAATTTTTTTCTTTAATACCGGGTGGGTAATTGTTAGTTTTTTGGCGTGAAGATGAATACTGCCATCCGGGTTACTTCGGTCTGAGCCATATTTTAAATCGCCTTTAATTGCACAACCAATAGCGGCGAGCTGCGCTCTAATTTGGTGATGTCTTCCTGTTTCCAGTAGTATTTCCAATAAATAATAATTGTCTAATTTCTTTAAAAGTTTATACTGTAAAATTGCTTTTTTACTGTCAGGAACTTTATGGGCGTTGGCGTACGATTTGTTTTGCTTCGAATTTCTTTTTAAATAATGAATTAACGAATCTTCAATTTTTGGTGGTGCATTTTTTACCACAGCCCAGTATGTTTTTTCGGTTTCTCTTTCGGAAAACATTTTGTTTAAACGTCCCAACGCTTTTGATGTTCGAGCAAAAACTACAATTCCGCTTGTAGGCCGATCCAATCTGTGTACCACGCCTAAAAATACCGCCCCTGGCTTATTGTATTTTTCGGCAATGTATTGTTTTACTACTTCGGAAAGAGGTGCATCTCCCGTTTTATCGCCCTGCACAAGATCGCCCGGACGCTTGTTTACCACTATTAAATGATTATCTTCATATAAAACCTGAAGATTATCCTTGGTACTATGTGTTTTAGAATTTGAAATGGAGAAGGATTTAATGTTTTTTAAATAATTGCATTAAGAAACGATCAAGATTGATGTACTAATTTTTGAAATAAGGGTTTATTATATTTATGAAATGCTAAGCGAAAAATTTTAATACTGTTCACTATCATTTGGAAAATCGCCACTTTTTACATCATTACTGTACTGGCTAAAAGCATTTTTCATGTCTGAATAAAGATCTAAGTAACGCCTTAAAAACCGCGGATTAAATTCGTGAGTCATTCCGAGCATATCGTGGGTTACTAGTACTTGACCATCAACGCCATTTCCAGCGCCTATTCCAATAACGGGTATGCTTATTTTTTCGGCTACTTGTTGGGCAAGCTTGGCAGGAACTTTTTCTAAAACAATCGCAAAACATCCAGTTTTTTCTAATAAGATAGCGTCTTCAATAAGTTTTTCTGCTTCTTCTTCCTCTTTTGCGCGAACCGTATATGTTCCAAATTTATAAATAGACTGGGGCGTTAATCCCAAATGTCCCATCACTGGAATTCCAGCGTTTAAAATTCGTTTTATAGATTCCTTTACTTCTTTTCCGCCTTCCAATTTCACTGCATGTCCGCCACTTTCCTTCATAATTCTAATAGCAGAACGCAAGGCTTCCTTTGGATCGCTTTGGTAGCTTCCAAAAGGTAAATCTACTACCACCAAACTTCGTTCAATACCGCGAACCACAGAAGCGGCGTGGTAAATCATTTGGTCCAAGGTAATTGGGAGCGTTGTTTCGTGTCCAGCCATTACATTACTAGCCGAATCGCCCACCAATATTACGTCTATTCCGGCGCTATCTACAATTTTTGCCATGGTAAAATCGTATGCCGTGAGCATCGATATTTTTTCACCTTTCTTTTTCATATCTACCAAAGTTTTGGTAGTAATTCGCTTGTATTCTTTTTTAGCTGTACTCATAGTTTTTATGAAATTGAGGGGTAAAAGTAAGAATTTACGATTTTAGATGGGCAATTTAAAATTTTAAATAATTTTTAGAAACGAACGAAACAATTTTAGGATGTTTTAAGTTATGCGTTTTAACAGTCGCTAATGTTTACTTGTACTGCCAGTCCGCCCTCGCTGGTTTCTTTATATTTTGAAGTCATATCCTTAGCTGTTTCCCACATCGTGGCGATTACTTTGTCCAGCGGTACTTTTGCTTTCGCGGGGTCGCTGTCCAGTGCCATTTCACAAGCATTTATAGCTTTTATTGCGCCCATTGCATTGCGTTCAATACAAGGTATTTGCACCAAACCTGCAATTGGGTCGCAGGTAAGCCCAAGGTGATGCTCCATTGCAATTTCGCTAGCCATTAAACATTGGTCCGGTGTGCCGCCCATCAACTCGCAGAGTGCGCCAGCTGCCATAGATGACGAAACGCCAATTTCTGCTTGACAACCGCCCATAGCTGCAGAAATTGTAGCTCCTTTTTTAAAAATACTTCCTATTTCGCCGGCAGTGAGTAAAAATTTTCGAACGTCTTCAAAATTGGCATCGTGGTTTTCTATCACCATATAATACAGCATTACTGCGGGAATTACGCCGGCACTACCATTGGTGGGAGCAGTTACTACGCGGCCAAGAGAAGCATTAACTTCGTTAACCGCTAAAGCAAAGCACGAAACCCATTTTAATATTTGGCGAAAATGAACTTTTGTATTTCTAATGGCAGCAATCCATTCGTCTGCGCCGTTGTAAGTATGTTCCCCAATTAGATTTTTGTTCATGTCAAAAGCGCGTCGGGTAACGTTTAACCCACCGGGCAAAATACCTTCGGTATGGGTGCCAACATACATGGAATCTAGCATTACGTCCCATATTTTTTTCAGACCTTCGTTTATTTCAGCTTCACTTCGGAGCGATTTTTCGTTTTCGAGTACTATTTCGGAAATGCTTTTATTCTCGGCTTTGCAATACGCTGCAAGCTCAGCTCCGTTTTGAATTGGAAATGGAAATTTTGCAAACTTATCTTGCTTAAGCTTTTTGTTCTTTCTTTCTTCTTTTACGGTAAATCCGCCACCGATGGAATAAAAGGACGAAGATTTTTTTGAGCCGTTTTGTAAAGTTGCCGTAAACGTCATTCCGTTAGGGTGAAACTCAAGAAATTTTCGATTAAAGATGATATTTTCCTTCGGAATAAAGGGTACGTTCAACTCATTGTTTAATTTCAGGATATTTTCAGTTGTAATAAAATCAATTTCCTTTTCAATATTTTCAATGGGAAATGTTACGGGGTCAAACCCTGTTAAGCCTAGCATTACCGCAATATCTGTAGCGTGGCCTTTTCCTGTTAATGATAAAGAGCCGTACAAATCTACTTTTATTCCGCGTACCTCGGCAAACTGTTTTTTTTCTTTTAGCTCCTCTATCCATCGCAATGCCGCGCGCCACGGTCCTAATGTATGCGAACTCGAAGGCCCAACGCCAATTGATAACATATCAAAAACACTAATGCTTTCCATAAAATACTTTTAAAAACAAAGATAGCATCTTATTTAATACCGAATTGGGAATTCTGTATTGTGTTATGTTTTTACTTTATTTATTTAAACTTGAATACTTCTGAATTAAAAACTACTGTTTTACAGTGGAATATGTGCCGTTTTACATATTAGAGTCGTCTATTGGGCAATAAGGGCGGCGGTGCTCCCGTAAACGGATTCCAACGCCCAATGCTTTTAGCTTCCATTCCCGCAGCACGCATTACGGCACGGTCGCCATAACGGTCTCGCATCTTGTCCATGGCGTGATAGAGGTTGATTATTTTTTCGTTATCGTCAAACAAATCTATCTGAAATCCGCCTTCTACCAAATGGCTAAACCGTACTCCAACCATTCGTACCAAAAGCCTACGTTGGTATAATTTTTTAAAAAGCTCCATAACAACAGGAATAATTTTATGGTCTGCCGAGCTATACGGTATTTTTTGCTGCATAGTATAAGTCTGAAAGTCTGAATATCGAATTTTGAATGTTACGCAAGCGGTGAGTTTATTGCCGCGCCGCAATTGAAAAACCAAATTTTCTGCCATTGCAATTATAATTCCTTCAAGTTTTTTTACGTCGGTGGTATCGCGGTCAAAGCTTCGTTCGGTAGAAATAGATTTGCGTTCGGTGTATTGCTGTACGGGCGTATTGTCTATTCCGTTCGCTTTTTGCCAAATAGTCTGCCCATTTTTCCCAAAAACTTTCGCCATCATTTCCACCGGCATTTCCTGTATGGTTTTTATTTGTTTTATGCCGAGATCGCATAAAGCGCGGTAGGTAACTTCGCCCACCATGGGTATTTTATTGACTGATAGAGGCGAAAGAAACGGTTTCTCGGTTCCTTTTGCAATATGAATCTGATTGTTCGGTTTTGCTTCGCCCGTAGCTATTTTTGATACCGTTTTATTGATAGAAAGGCCAAAAGAAATAGGCAGTCCAGTTTCTTTTATAATGCGCTGCCGTAATTCTGAAGCTAATTTTTCGCAACCAAAAAATTTATCCATTCCCGTTAAATCAATATAAAATTCATCTACGGAGGCTTTTTCGTAAAGCGGTACACTTTCTTTTATAACATCGGTTACGTTTTCTGAAAATTTGCTGTAGGTGCCAGCATCACCACGAACCACAATTGCTTCGGGGCATAATTGTCTGGCTAATTTCATTGGCATTGCGGAATGAATTCCGAAAGCACGGGCCTCATAACTACACGAAGCCACTACGCCACGATCGCTTGTGCCGCCAATTAACACAGGTTTTCCAATTAGTTTGTTGTCCAACAAGCGTTCACAGGACACGAAAAAGGTGTCCAAATCCATATGTACTATATTTCTTTTGTCGTTCATATTCATTCCCGTCCTTCGGCTCACGCTCAGGATAAACTACGGGGGAATCTTTTAATTATTATTGGTTTTTTAGCGTCTTTGCGTCTTTGCGAGAAAAATTGCATGCAAATTCGCCAAGCCGCAAAGGTTTTTATGGTCAAAAAGTCTTATGTCTATTCTCTAAAGTAGTGCGCCTATTATTCGTAACGATTCCCCCTTCGGGGGCTAAGGGGCTATACCTCGGATCCTGAATTATCCCCAGCCGTTCCATTTTAAAAACTTCAATATTTATACAATCAAACTCTTCAGTTACTTTTCCGGTAATGCTGTAAACTCCTTTTCCGCGAAAGCGATATTGATTGTTTACCGGCGGAAAATGTACCGTGTCTATAAAATCGCCATCACGATCTATAAAGTTTCCAAAATACATGTAATCGCCTCTGGAGGTTCTGGTTCTTTTGGTGGTTATTAAATATCCTTCAATGGTGATTGTTTTTCCTATAAATTGCGAAAGTTGCGCTGCCCGTAATTTATTTTCCGAAGCATTTATAAGCAAATCAAAAGGGCTACACAGCGGAAAACCCAACAATCCCATTTCATCAAAAGCGTCTTCCAGCGCGGTGTGGGGAAGGGAAGGGGTTTTGTATTCAATCTTTTTCGGCCTAAAAAGTGTGTAAGTGTTTTCTTCAAAACTCACTTTGTTGATTTTCATATACGCTTCCCAAAGCAGTTCGCGTTTGTTTTTTTCCGTAAAACGAAAAGCGTTTATTTTTATAAGAATTGTTAGTTGTTCCGTTCCGATGGAAACGCGTTCCAAAAAATTGTCTAAACTTTCAAAAGCGCCATTTTTGTCGCGTTCAACAATTATTTTCTCAATGAGTTTAGATTCTAAGGATTGTAAAAAACCAAATCCAATATAAATGTCTTTTCCGTCAATAATAGTTTCACCATAACTGCGATTGATGCAGGGTTGCAGAATATTTCCGCCGTGCATTCGCGCTTCGTGTACATACAGTTCTATACTGTAAAAACCGCCGCCATTGTTAAGGGTAGCCACCATATATTCCAACGGATAGTAAGCTTTCAGAAAAAGACTTTGGTAGCTTTCTACCGCATACGAGGCAGAATGTCCTTTTGCAAAGGCATAACCAGCAAAACTTTCAATTTGCCGCCAAACGTCTGCTGTAAATTTTTCATCTCTTCCCGCATCTTTACAATTATTAAAAAATTGATCTTTCACTTTTTGAAACTCTTCCCGCGATCTAAATTTGCCGCTCATGCCTCTTCGCAACATATCTGCTTCGCCTAAATCTAGACCGCCAAAATGATGCGCTACTTTTATTACATCTTCCTGATAGACCATTACGCCGTACGTTTCGGGCATAATATTTAGTAAAACGGGATGCGCTTCTTTTCTTTTTTCGGGGAAACGGTAACGCAAAATATATTCGCGCATCATGCCGCTTTTTGCCACGCCCGGGCGTATTACCGAACTTGCCGCCACCAAACCTAAATAATCATCTACTTGCAGCTTGCGAAGCAACATACGCATGGCGGGCGATTCCACATAAAAACAGCCAATTGCCTGCGCGTTACGCAACAGGGTTTTTATTTTTTCGTCTTTCTTAAAACGTTTTATATCGTGAATGTCTAAAGGCGTTATTTTGGGGTGGTTGTATGTAACAATTTCAACGGCTTCTTTTATTTTTCCCAATCCACGCTGACTTAAAATATCGAACTTATAAAGCCCTATGTCTTCTGCAATTACCATGTCAAATTGTGTAGTAGCATAGCCTTTAGGCGGCATAAAAGTAGCAGTGTAATGATGAATTGGTTTTTCGGAAATTAAAATACCTCCTGCATGAATACCTAAATAATTTGGAAATCCTTGTATATATTGACTGTACATAATTACCAATTGCGACAATTTATCCAAGGTTTTAATATTGTAGTTTTGGGTGGAAAGTTTATCTATTTCTTCTTTTGGCAGGCCAAAAACTTTTCCCAATTCGCGAACGGAAGCTTTAAATTTAAAAGTGTTATAAACAGCTATAAGAGCTGTGTTTTTAAATTTTTTAAAAATAAAATCTGTAATATCGTCGCGGTCTTTCCAAGAAAAATCAATATCGAAATCGGGCGGATTTTTTCGGTAAAGATTTATAAAACGTTCAAAATACAGATCTAACTCTACCGGATCTACATCTGTAATTCGCAACAAATAAGCAATAATACTGTTGGCGCCACTGCCACGACCCACGTAAAAATATCCTTTGCTGCGCGCGTATTTTAAAATCTTCCAATTAATTAAAAAGTACGAAACAAATCCCTTTTCCTTTATAACACGTAGCTCTTTTTCTATTCGTACCAATACGCGTTCGCCTGGACGTTTGTAGCGGTAATGTATGCCTGCATACGCCAATTTTTTTAGCAATCGGAAATCCAAATCTTCATTCGTAGTGTACGATTTTTGATTGCAAGTGGTTTCTTTTGAAAAATTAAAAGAAATATGGCAACGTTCTAAAAGTTGCTCGGTGTTTTTAATTAGTTGCGGAAATTCTTCAAAATATTTTTTTAGTTTTTCTTCCGAAATAAACACATCGTTCTCGCTGCTCTGTTCCGAAGTTGGCAATTTGCTAAGCAACATATTATTATCTATGGCACGAAGCAATCTATGTGTATTGAAACCTTTTTTATTTTTGAAGGTAACGGTTTGTAATACCACCAATTTGTGCTGTTTGTTTTTCCAAGGCGAAAATTTTAACCGGTTTATATCTTCAATCTTTACACCGAGAAATTCATTTTCCGAAAGCGTTTCGCCTTTAAAAGAAGCAAAGGGATAAACAACAAATGTATTGGGCATTTGTTTGGCTTTGGCTGGAATTTCAGCACTTTTAGTTCCTTCGGTTTGATGGAGAAATTCAGATAAATATTGGTTTATATTTTGAAAACCAGCATTGTTTTCCGCTAAAATTATAAATTGTTGTTTGGCGCCATTTCTAAAATCTACGCCCAAGATTGGTTTTATATTATATTCGGAAGCAATGCGGACAAATTCCAAACAAGCCGAAGTAGAATTTACATCTGTAAGAACCATGCACGTAGCGCTATTTTCCTGTCCCAAATGCAATAAGTCGCTTATTTTCAGGGTGCCGAAACGCAGGCTGTAGTAAGTGTGGCAATTTAAAAACATATGTATTGGATTTATTCCAAAATTATGGAATATTTCCATTAATGAAGTAAAAATTACGAAGAAAATATTTTTTTTACTCGTAGTAGTTGCAATGTGCTTTTAGACTTTGCGTTGCGACTTTTAAAAAAATAGAAAGTTAAAAAGATGCTGCTTTTTTTGAAATTCGGTAAAAAATGAATGAAGCCACAAACCCTACCGCCGAAAAAATTGCCAACATCCAAAATACTCCCTGATGTCCTTCTTTTCCCGGCGATGCATCTAAAAAATATCCAATTGCTGGGCCGGCAAAAATTTCGGGAGTATAGCCCATAAAGGATATTATTCCCACCGCCGTTCCTGTTAATGCCAACGGAATATTGCCCTCTTCCATAACAGCAAAATAAAGAACGCGAGCGGCGTACACCCCAACAGCGGTGATTATTATTGAAAGAAAAAATAAGATATCTGTGCCTTCATTTACAATTCCGGAGGAAAAAAGTATTGCTCCAAAAATAGAAAGTATAAAGCCAACACATAAGTAGATAGATGCGCGGGAACGATCTGCAAGAAAACCGATAACAACCCCAACAACGGGGCGAATAAACAATAAGAATGTTCCTGTTTTGGCGGCATCAACTTCATTATACAACATTACATCATTGGCATAAAGTGAAAATATATCGGTTATTTTATAACCTACGTAAGCGCATATTATAATTATCATTAGCAGCCAAACTGCGGGAAGTTTTAAAACTGTTTTTATATTTTTAAAAGTTATTTTATCCAGAGTAGTAGTTTCAGCCTCTTCGTCAACTTTTAGGAAAAAGAATACAATTATTCCTATTAAGGCCACAAGTGCCGAAGAAACATAAATAACATAATGAAAGGCTTTTATTTGTTCCTTTGAAGTTATCTGAATATCTGAAACGAAAAGGGAGAACACAAACACTCCTAGCAACCCAAAGAGCGCTCCTACTAATCCGCGGCCACCGTCTAAAAAGCCAAAAGCTTTTCCTTGGTTTTCGCTACCGCCCCATACCCGAGTAGCCTTTATCATTGCTGACCAAAAAAGAAAGATAGTTGTAAACCCCCAGAAGCCGTAGAGAATCGTTAATGTTTTAAGAGAAGGAGAGTTTGCGTACACCAATCCGCCCAATGCTGTAAGTAATAAAGCTGTGCCCATCAATTTACGGGGCGGGAATCTGTCTGCCAAAGGACCACCAAATAAATAGGAGAAAAAGGCTACAATTCCATAAACCGAGAAGCAAAGCCCCAGTTCGGTATTATTAATTTGAAAAACTTCGAGTACCGTTGCCCGAAAGACACGCGCCAATACAAAAGGAAGAATAAAAACAGATTCCCCGGCCAAAATTAGTAACGTAATATAAAGAACGTGTTGACGAGAAATATTTTTCAATGAAGTTATTGTTTGTAAAATGATAGCTTTAGTAAAAGTACAGATTTTAAAAAACTGTTACTGCCGTAAAAACTGTTTACTACTTAATAATATTGGCTGTAAATAGAAGTTAAAAAGAAACCTTGTTAAAAACGAAAGTTCCATTTCCGTCAATAACTTCATAAACGCCAAACGGAACATCTTGGCTTACAATTAAAAAACTACCGTCGTCTTCCAATTGGTTGCGATACGTTGGCTCCTGGGCGAGATATGAAAATAAAATTCGGAAGAGGTTTACGTTTGTTTTTAAGTCAGTGTCAAATTCGGGGACTTCGTTGTTGGGCCACCGTATGGCGAGGGTGGCGGCAAAAATAGAGTTTACAAGGGTAGCGTTTTTTACTTTTCTTTTGAGCTCCCCAGTGTAATTAAAGCCCACATAACCTCCGTGATCTGCAACAATTACAACCAATGCCGAAGGATCGTTTTCGGTGATTAAAGTAATCATCTGGCGTAACCAAACATTTGCTTTTTCGAGATTATCAATGTAATTTTCTCTTTCTATTTCTTTGCCTTCAGAACCGCTTTTGGATACCGGAATATGTCCGGGCAGTATTTTTTCTACAAAATAAAAGTTTGTTTGGTCTTTGTTCGCTACAATGGCTTTTTCCATTTCGGCAACAACATTTACATTCATATCAAACCCGCGCGATAAAAAGGAGAGGTTGTTATAAGCAATGGAGCTGTAATCGTACCCCAATTTTGGTCTGTTAACAATAAGGTATGGCGATTCTATTAACAATGAAGTTTTATATCCATTTTCGTTAAAGATTGAAAGGGTAGCATTGTTGCCAGCAATACTTTTCCGCAAGCCAAATGCTTCTTTTGAACTAGGTTTTGGATTTTTATAATAGTGATGTTTCATTGCAAACATTGAACTATTGGAAGTAACCGTATTGGAATAATTGCTGCGAAAATTTGGATAAATCTTGAAATTATTTTCACTTAAAAAATTTTCAAAAGCACTATTATCTATAGCGTACGGCGGCTTTTTAAGCATATTGGCATTGGCATAGCCATCAGGTTGAATAATATATACGTTTGGTTTTTTCTTAAACTTGGCTTCCAAAATAGTATCCGGAAGTTGTTTCCATTGAGTAGAAAAGTTTAAATTATTAATTATATAAAAACCCAATTGAAATGCCACAATTAGAGCTAACAGATATTGCAGAAAAATAATTTTCTTTAATTGTTTTTTAAGTAAAAGAGCAAGTAGGAACACCAACACTATAACCAGAAGAATAATTTTTTTCTTTGGCCCCAAGATGCTGAAAGTAAGCAAAGACGCAAACCCAACTAAATTTGATAGGGTTAATAACAGTATATAATTTTTGGCTACAAAAGGTATTTTTTTGGAAGCTATTTTTATGCAAATATTAATTGCTACCGGAACTAATAAAAAAAACGCCACAAAAAAGCATAACTGGCCCAAAGAATCCACCAAAGTGAAATTGGAATAATAATTATAAAGAAAAGGATACAGCCCCGTTGCCAGGCCAACCACCACGGGATTCGTGCTTCTAAAGCGTTTTTTCATTTTGTATTATTAATGGGGAAGTAAAGCTACTAATAAAATTCTTCAAGTTGAATTCTGACATCCTGTCATAATCATTCTGCTGGCACAATCATTGACTTATAGAACTCGAAAATACGAATACACACAATAAATTATAAACAACAAACAATAATATTATGAGTAAAATAATTGGAATAGACTTAGGTACAACCAACTCCTGCGTTGCCGTAATGGAAGGTAGCGAGCCAGTAGTTATTCCGAATGCTGAAGGAAAAAGAACTACACCTTCTGTAATTGCATTTGTGGAAGGCGGCGAAATTAAAGTTGGTGACCCTGCAAAGCGTCAAGCTGTTACCAACCCTACAAAAACCATTAGCTCTATTAAGCGGTTTATGGGAAACAAATATTCTGAATCTAAAGTTGAAACAGAATATTCATCGTATAAAGTGGTAAAAGGAGATAACGATACCGCCCGTGTAGATATTGACGGTCGTTTGTACACACCACAAGAATTAAGCGCTATGATTCTGCAGAAAATGAAGAAAACTGCAGAAGACTATTTAGGGCAAGACGTTACCCGTGCGGTAATTACCGTTCCTGCGTATTTTAATGACAGTCAGCGCCACGCAACCAAAGAAGCAGGCGAAATTGCTGGCCTAAAAGTAGAGCGAATTATAAACGAACCAACTGCTGCGGCACTTGCTTACGGACTTGATAAAAAAGGAACCGACCAAAAAGTTGTAGTTTTTGACTTTGGTGGAGGTACCCACGACGTTAGTATCCTAGAATTGGGCGACGGGGTTTTTGAAGTACTCGCTACAGATGGCGATACCCACTTAGGTGGTGATGATGTAGACCAGAAAATCATTAACTGGTTGGCAGATGAGTTTAAGGCCGAAGAAGATTTTGATCTTCGCAATGACCCAATGGCACTGCAACGTTTAAAAGAAGCTGCCGAAAAAGCAAAAATTGAACTTTCTTCTGCAGCCCAAACCGAAATTAACTTGCCATACGTTACTGCTACTGCTAGCGGCCCAAAACACTTAGTTAAAACATTAACACGTGCAAAGTTTGAGCAGTTAATAGACGATTTGGTAAAAAGAACAATGAAGCCTTGTGAAACAGCAATGAAAGCTGCTGGATTAACTAAAAGCGATATTGACGAAGTAATACTTGTAGGAGGTTCTACCCGTATTCCCGCGGTGCAGGAAGCTGTTGAAAAATTCTTTGGAAAAAAACCCCACAAAGGAGTAAACCCAGATGAAGTAGTGGCCATAGGAGCTGCTATTCAAGGTGGAGTTTTAACTGGAGATGTAAAAGACGTGCTGCTTTTAGATGTAACGCCACTTTCTCTTGGAATTGAAACTATGGGAGGCGTTATGACTAAATTAATTGAAGCCAATACAACAATTCCTACCAAGAAAAGTCAGATATTCTCTACTGCGGCAGACAATCAGCCAAGTGTTGAAATTCACGTACTGCAAGGTGAGCGTCCGATGGCAAACGACAACAAAACAATTGGTCGTTTTCACTTAGACGGAATTCCACCCGCACAACGAGGTACGCCACAAATTGAAGTAACTTTTGATATTGATGCCAATGGTATCATTAAAGTAAGTGCTACAGATAAGGCTACTAACAAAACGCAAGACATCCGTATTGAGGCTTCTTCTGGATTAACCGAAGAAGAAATCAAAAAGATGAAAGCAGATGCAGAAGCAAATGCTGAAAGCGACAAAGCTGCGAAAGAAAAAGTAGACAAACTAAATGAAGCTGATGGAATGATCTTCCAAACTGAGAAACAACTTTCGGAATTTGGCGACAAATTATCTGATGATAAAAAGAAGCCAATTGAAGAAGCATTGGAAGAATTGAAAAAAGCTTACGAATCTAAAGATGTTGCAACTATTCAACCTGCTTTAGATAAAATAAACGAAGCTTGGAAAACTGCTTCAGAAGAAATGTACAAAGCCCAAGCAGAACAGCAAGGTGCCCCAACCGGTGATGCCGGAGAAGGAGCAGAGCAAGGTAATGCCGGCAACTCTGAAAACAGTGATGTTGAAGATGTAGACTTCGAAGAAGTTAAGTAGCCTTTACTGAGCGAAATTGAAGTATAGATTTTGAAGAAGTGAAATAAGTTTCTTTAAATAGTTAAATGCAAAAACCGCAATCTTAATTGGTTGCGGTTTTTTTTGTAATGTGTTGCTCCAACTAGCAAGCTAAAACAATTTGCTTATCTTTCTTCAAAATAATAATGTATGGATAATATCTCTACCATCATCCTTGCCGGGTCGCTTATAGTCATTATGTTAGGAATGGGGCTCACTTTACGAGGCTCAGATTTTAAAAGAATATTTCGCTATCCAAAAGCTATTTTTATTGGGTTAAGCAATCAATTACTTCTTCTGCCAATCATTGGTTTTGGTGTTACGTTGTTTTTCCCAATGCAGCCTGAAATTGCAATCGGCGTCATGATTTTGGCAGCTTGTCCGGGTGGACCTACTTCAAATTTAATTTCGCATTTGGCAAAAGCAGATTTAGCTCTTTCGGTCACGTTGACGGCTTTTAGTAGTTTAATTACTATTTTAACGATTCCGTTTATAGTGAATTTTGCCTTGGAATATTACTTAGGTGTTGGGCAAGTGGTAGAACTAAATGTACTTTCAACGATTATCCAGATTTTTGTGATTGTTGTTATTCCTATTGCTACTGGAATGCTGGTGCGCAAGTATCGCCCACATTTTGCCGATAAAATGGCAAAGCCAGTGCGTATAGCTTCAGGCGCAGTACTGGGGTTAATTATTGTTGGCTTGGTAATTAAAGAAAGAACCAATTTTGTTTCCTATTTTGAGCAAGCAGGAGTTGCTGCCTTGGTATTGAATGTCATAACGATGGTTTTAGGGTATTTTTCAGCAAAACTGTTTGGGTTAAGTAAAGAAGCAGCACGTTCAATCTCTATTGAATCGGGAATTCAAAATGGTACATTGGCTATTACCATTGCAGTAGTATTGCTCCATAATGCTTCCTTTGCAATTGTACCAGCAGTATATAGTTTATTAATGTTTTTAACAGGAGGTGTAATAATTTATCTTTTTAATAGAAAAGCAACGTAGGTTTTTTTTCAATAGTTTAAAAAGAGAAACTTGCCATTAAATTTAAAAGCAATTTAATTTAAAATAAGCACACTAGTATTCACTAATAACCCTTTTAAAATAGAAATAAAAAAAGCGACCAGTGAAGGTCGCTTTTCGGAAGTGAGGGAATTTGAGGTATTGAGTTAATCTGCATTTTCATCCCTCTCCACGGCTATAATAGCTTCAGAAGATTTTGTTTGGAATGGTGAGTTCATTAAATTTAATTTTGAACCGGTGTTGGATAGCACTATAATTGAAAAATCGTTTGGATTGGTAAATTCGTTTTCTGCTACAACCAATTCTTTTAAAAACGGGCAATTTGCCAAGCCTTTAGGTAAGGGGCCAGTTAAGCCGTTGTCAAACACGTTAAAAACTTCTATTTGCTTAAGGTTCGTTACACTTTCTGGTACCGTTCCTGTTAATTGATTACTACTTAAATGTAATTGCTTTAATTTTGAAAGCTGGCCAATAGATTCTGGAATTCTTCCGCTAAGCGACGTAGCATTCAGCGCCAAAACTTCTAAATTACTAAGATTTCCTAACTCATCAGGAAGCGTGCCTTCAATTGGATTAAAGGATAATTCAAGCGTTTTTAAGTTTTGAAGTTGTCCAATTGAAGAAGGAAGCGTACCGTTTAAATTATTAAACATTAAATCGATCGCAATTATTGAATTATTTTCTATTGTTATTCCGTGCCATGTAGATACGGGCGCTTTAAGATTCCATTTCGTATTCCACTTTTGTCCGTTGGTAGCTGTATATAGATCTAAAAGAACAGATTTTTCTTGTTTGCTTATTTCGGCCATTGCAACAGATGCAACAAATAAACAAATACAGGTTAGTAGTGTAGGTTTCATAAGTAGCTGATTTAAAAATTAAGGCATTGTAAAATAACGCGAATTGAAGTTTAAATACAAATTTATTCGACGAAATGCACAAATTTTTTAAATCATTTCTGAAATTTTTAGTAAAAAGGGCTTGTTTACTTCATGGGTACCGTTAAATACTTCAATCTTTAAACGATCTTTAAAGAGATTAGTGCCTTTTAAATATTCCTCGGTTTTTCGCGCTTCGGTAATATATTCATCGTTGTTGCCGTATAAATATAATACCTGCGCATGTTCATTTAAGAAATTAAAATCCTTCGGTTGTAATTCGTTGGGAATACCTCCCGAATGCAATACCAAAACATTGCATTGTAGTTTTCGTCTGGCTACCCATCGTGTGGCGATAGACACGCCTTGAGAGTAACCTAAGACTATAAGATTGGGGATGGGGCCAGAAAGTTCCTTTTTAAATACTGCATCAACATAATTTAAAATATTCTCTGTTTCAGTAACGGTGTTTTCACGGGTTAGCCAAGAGGCGCCAATATGTTTAAAACGCTTATCCTGATAATATTTTGAAGGCGCTTGAGGCGCAATAATATAGTTTTCTTCGGCATTTAATTCAGAAAAATAGTTAATAAAATATTTGCTTAAGTAGCCCATCCCGTGAAAAACTATCCACACATTTTTAGTTTTGTCTGTTAACCTATTCAAAGTGTGGTAAGTATTGGTGCTGGTGTACGAAACCTCTTTTTGGATGCTCATTTTGTTTGTTTCAATTTTGTATTTTTACAAATGTAAACCAATACTATGAAGTACACTAACCAGGAAATTTTGGCTGCATGTAATAAGATGTGCCAAAACACCTTAATGGAAACCCTGAATATAGAATTTACCCAAATTGGCGATGATTTTTTAATTGCTAAAATGCCTGTAACTCCCAGAGTACATCAGCCCGACGGAGTTTTGCATGGCGGTGCTTCTGTTGCTCTCGCCGAAAGTGTGGGAAGTGCGGGCGCCTATTTTTTTCTAAATTCCGATGAAGTTACTATTCGCGGAATTGAAATTGCCGCCAATCATGTAAAAAGCATTCGTGATGGCTATGTTTATGCTCACGCCAGTATAATACATAAAGGCCGAACAACGCAACTATGGCAAATTAAAATAACCAATGAGGACGGGGCCCTTATTTCTCTCATTAAACTTACAACGATTGCTTTACCCAATAAAAAATAATGGACCTACAGCTATTTACCCAAAAAATTTCAGCACATTTTAAAAACGAATTACCGTTCGTGCTTTTTTCGCTGCCACAAGAAAATACAATTACTGCCTTGCTACAGCAGTCTAGTGTGCTTTATAAATCTGACGAGTTTTCAGCAAACGGATTTATTTTCGCTCCATTTAAATTTGAAGGTGAAGCATTTTTTATACCTGAAAGCAATTCGGAAAAAATTACTTGTGAATTTACCAAAACATCGTTTCAAATGGAGCCTGTGGCTATTGCTGAAAACGATGTAGAAAAGTACGAGTATATAGCATTAGTTGAAAAAATAATTGAACATATTAAAAAGCGGAAAGCAAAAAAAATTGTTGCTTCACGTTCCAAAGATCTAAACTTAGATCACTTTTCAATTGATACACTGTTAACTCGGTTATTTTCGGCATATCCTTCGGCTTTTTGCTATATCTGGTATCATCCAGAAACTGGCTTTTGGTGCGGTGCAACGCCGGAAACTTTGGTTCAAATTACAAACGATACTTTTAAAACGATGGCTTTGGCAGGAACCCAACCTTATACCGCTAACGAGGTAAGTTGGGGGCCAAAGGAACTTGATGAACAACAATTGGTAACAGATGCCATAACAACCAATCTACAGCGCGTAACTTCGCTTTTAAAGGTGTCTAATCCCTATACTTATCAAGCTGGGTCATTACTGCATCTAAAAACCGATATTTCGGGCGTTTTGCGTAGTAGAAAAACAACGCTCACTAAAATTGCTGCTGTGGTTCATCCAACTCCGGCAGTCTGTGGTGTTCCTCAAAAATATGCCAAACAATTCATTTTAGAAAATGAAGGGTACGATCGTACATTTTATACCGGCTTTTTAGGTCCAATTCAGGAAAACGGAAATCGTGCAATTCTTATGGTAAATTTGCGATGCATGAAGATTGATAACCACACGGCACACATTTTTGTAGGTGGCGGCATTACTATAGGTTCCAAACCTATGGACGAATGGCAGGAAACACAAAATAAACTACAAACTATGCTACAAGTATTGTCACCAATGCTCTAATATTTTTGGCGTCTTCGTACCTTTGTAATCCATGATATTTTCAAATAATATTCTTTCGCAAACTCTTGTTCAACTATGTTTGGATAAAGGGGTAAACCATATAGTTATTTCTCCCGGTTCTAGAAACGCACCTCTAACTATTGGCTTTGGCAATCATTCTGAATTTAAGTGTTTTAGTATCGTTGATGAGCGATGCGCGGCATTTTTTGCCTTGGGAATGGCGCAACAACTAAAAAAACCGGTAGCCGTTGTTTGTACTTCGGGTTCGGCGTTGCTCAATTATTATCCGGCGGTTGCAGAAGCATTTTATAGTGACATTCCATTGGTGATTCTTGCAGCCGATAGACCTGCGGACCGAATTGATATTGGCGACGGACAGACAATCCGGCAACAAAACGTTTTTGAAAACCATATACTTTACAGCGCAAATTGTATAGAGGGTGAAGAATTCCAAATAAAAAATGAAACCGAAATAAACATAGCGCTCAATACTGCAATTGAGTTAAAAGGCCCAGTGCATATTAACTTACCGTTTTCTGAACCCTTGTACAATACAACCGAAACGCAATTAATCTGGCCACAAAATGTGTTAGCGCGAAAGCCAAATTTTAGTTTAGATGAAAGTTTAAATCCTTTTATTAAACAGTGGAACGATAGCAAAAGAAAAATGATTCTCGTAGGGGTTTTAGATCCAAATAGTGTGGAACAACGCTTTGTTCAGCAACTGGCCAAGGATAAAAGTGTTTTGGTTTTAACTGAAACTACTTCAAATCTGCATAATGCACATTTTATTTCGGCGATTGACCAGCTAATAACACCCTTAACCACTGAGGATTTTAAAAAACTTCAGCCAGATATTTTATTGACTTTTGGTGGGATGGTTGTCTCCAAAAGAATAAAGGCCTTTCTTCGTAACTATGCGCCCAAGGCGCATTGGCACGTTGATGCGAAAAAAGCCTACGATACTTATTTTGCGCTAAAGCATCATTTTAAAACAACTATTAATAATTTCTTTGCAGAATTTCTTCCGAATACAATTGAAGTACAAAGCAATTATCAAACTCAATGGCTAAAAATCAGGGAGCATAGATTGCTACGCCATAGAATATATGAAAGCGAAATTCCATATTCAGATTTTATGGTTTTTTGTGAAATATTTCATCTTCTTCCGCAAAATATCCAGTTGCAATTAAGTAATAGTGCTACGATTAGATATGCACAGCTATTTAATATTTCGCCTTCGATTAGCGTGTTTTGTAATCGCGGCACGAGTGGTATTGACGGAAGTACAAGTACGGCGATAGGAGCGGCATTGGCTTCAAAATTGCCTACAATTTTTATTACTGGCGATCTCAGTTTTTTCTACGATAGCAATGCCCTTTGGAATAATTACATTCCACAAGATTTTAAAATAATTGTAATAAACAATGGAGGTGGTGGTATTTTTAGAATTCTTCCCGGTGAAAAAAACACCGAACTATTTAATACTTATTTTGAAACAAAACATAACTTAAATGCCAAGCAGCTTTCAAAAATGTACAATATAAAGTATGAAAGTGTTGAAAAGAAAGACGAATTAAAGGTAAAACTAAATGCATTTTTAAACAAAAAAGAAGGACCGGCATTGTTAGAAATATTCACACCTGCTACAATAAACGATAATGTACTGTTGGATTACTTTAAATTTATTTTATAAATTGTTTACCCCAGATTGCGGCTAAGGTAAGATCGTCAAAAACGGCAAAAGGTTTTTTGCAGAATTTAGATTCCAATTCAGCATTACTTCGTGCTATATCACTATAGGCAACTACTACCATAGCCTTTAATGTAGTTACTTTGTTTAAATATTTGTAATCCGTAGGTTTTACAGAATACGATTGTACACGATGCGCAATATAAACCCAAGGTTTAGTGCCAAGGTACGCAAGCCCCTGCAATAATGTTGAAAACCCACTTTTGTGAGAAACAGTAGTACCTTCCTTTGCCTCAACAACAACTATATTTCCGTAAAAATATATTATGCCAATATTGGTTTCCAATACTTTTTCTAGCTTGAAATTTGATGGAAGATTATGTGGTGGATTTAAGTTCATTTCGGATGTGAATGTACATTTTAAGTTTGATATGTATCCTAGGTATCAAACAATTTTTTTCTGACAAAATACAGTACCTTTGCAACTATGATAAAATTGGGTGAATACAATACTTTAGAAATTCTTCGGGAAACAGAACCGGGGCTATATTTAGGCGATACAGAGGAAAACGTGGTGCTTTTACCGCATAGATATAAGCCAGAGCAATACGAAATTGGCGATGAAATTTCGGTATTTATATATTTGGATAATGAAGAGCGGCCAATAGCTACTACACTCGATCCTTTTCTTCAACTAAATACTTTTGGTTATTTGCATTGTAGCGACGTTACCGAATATGGCGCTTTTATGGATTGGGGTCTGGAAAAACAACTTTTTGTACCGTTTAAAGAGCAAGCCCGGCCAATGAAAAAAGGCAATTGGTATATAGTATATTTATATATTGATGAAAAAACAAATCGTTTGGTTGGCAGCAGCAAAACAAACCATTTTCTTCAAAATGAGAACTTATCGGTTGAACCGTTTCAACAAATAGATATTTTAGTAACGCATTTAACCGAAAAAGGTGCAAATGTAATTGTTAACGGCCAACACAAGGGACTTATTTATATTGAAGATATTTTCGAAGATATACGAACTGGCGATAAAATGAAGGCTTTTATTAAAAAAATCCGCCCCGATAATAAAATTGATATCGTCCTACAAAGGCCAGGTTATAAAAGTATCGAACCAAATGCAAACTTTATTCGAGAAGAATTGGAGGCTGCAGGCGGTTTTTTACCGCTTCACGATAAATCTGATCCAGATACCATTAAAAACATGCTGGGAATGAGCAAGAAAAGTTTTAAAAAGGCAATCGGGACGCTTTATAAGGACAAGCAAATTGTAATTAAAGAAGATGGAATTGAGTTAATTTAATTCCGTTTTTCTTCAAACTCGGGACAGTCTACCCGTATGGCCTCTGGCGCTAATGGTTGTTGAAGATATTCGCAATAATCTTTGCCATTTTTTTTAGTATAGAATTTACAAGCGAAACAGGTGCGCTGTACACTTATAATGCCGCTTTTATTCAGATTGTAAATAAGTTTTACAATAGCTTCATAAACCGTTTGAAGCTGCTCGTTATCAAAACTATCAAATTGTTTTTTTATGGGATTGGCATAGTTTTCGGTTACAGAAACCAATTCTTTTCCCTTTGCAGAAAGTACGATAAGATAGCTTCTACTGTCGGGTTTTGAATAGTCTTTTAAAATCAGTTTTTTCTTCTCCAAGGATTTTACGGCATCACTAATGGTAGGTTTTGTAACATCAAATTCCTTAGCCAGATAACTAACTGTACAAAGTGAACTTTCGTGATAGGCAATAAAAATTAGTATTTGAATCTGTATTGGGCTCACACCAGATTTTTTGGCTTCGGCCCAGAGTAGGGTTCGGAAAACTTCCGATATCCGTTCAAGACCAACCACTATTTTATTGCTCACACTTTCTTGCTGAAAGGAGGTATCAAAAACGCTTTTTTCCATAATAATGCCTGTTAAGAATTGAGGCTTAACAGGCAAAGTTAGTATTCCTAATTATTTATTTCAACTTTTAAGTACAGTTTTCCATTTCTAAAATATAAAAACCCATGGTGTGGATTGCTGTTGTTACTTCGGGAGTAGCATTTTCTACGTGACAGAAATTACATTTTTTGGAATTTAAACTTCCAGTTTTAAAAGGTTTGCTGGCTAAATACTGTTTTCCAAAAGCGTAAATTTGGTTTTCATTTTCTAGTGCTGCAGGTACCAAAATATCAAAATGCATTTGCAATCCGTCCGGTCTTGCTACATAAGTGTCCCAAACTGCTATTTTCATAATCAATTGTTTTTAACAGTATAGGGTAATGATAAATTTCCACTTGCCACACTGTAAACATTATACACGCCGAGCATTGGCTTATCCATATTTTCAGTGTTTACCTGCATATATGCCGCTACGCCATCATAATTGAAATTGGACTGGTTATTTATTCTGTACTTCGGAACTACCACTTTAATTATGTTGTTCATGGCTTTTACTCCATAGCCCGGAGAGTCCATATACATTGGCATTCCAGGATTTGTGGGTGGTAGCTTTACGGTTGTGTCGCCTTTTTTAAATCGCTTTACCGCAAGTCCACCTTCCACTCTTTTATCTTCAACCAAAATTACCCAATGGGGATGCCAAATTACACCATCATTATCGTAGCGAGTATCCATACTTTCATCCCATAGCGGAGTGTCGTCAAAATCTGGGTGGGAAGTAAGGGCCAAGGCAACAATTCCGTTCGTTTCACTAAAACCTACATCAGTAGATTTTAACGAAGTGGGGAATACATATCCCAAGACGGGAGCGCCATTCATCTTTCCGGCGGGGGTTGGCGTTGTTGCACCTGCTGTTCCCGCCACTGTTATTTCCCAAACTAAAACATCTAATTGGGTATGATTTATAACCTCAGCCTTTGTGATTTTAAAATCATTATTATCATATTCCGAATTTTGTGTACGGGCATGTGTAGCCAGTAAAAGCATTACTATTATAAATATTGGTTTTTTCATTTTTTTGTTGTTTTAATACAAAGGCTTTCGAAAGAATACCTTTGTAGGGTTAATTAATTTTTTAAATCTGCCATGGAGGCACCATAATTTATGTGTAATACATTGCCGGTAGGCGTAACCAGAGCTGGAACAGATTTTACTCCTAGATTTTCGGCAACCTGTATTTTTGATTTGTCTTCACCTAAATGCACTACTTCAATAGAAGTAGGATCCATCAGTTCTAGAATTTCAACTTCGGCACTTACACATACGGGACAACCGGCGTGGTAAAAAATAGACTTTTTCATAATTAAAACGTATTTAAAGATTAAAGCAATATTGCTTGGACAAATATAGTAAGGAATCCTAACTAAATAAAATATAATTGAATTTTTTTTTACGGTGAATGTTTTGGGTGAAAGAATTCACCCAAATATAAGTGCATATAAAGTGGAAGGGAAGAGGTATTGCGTTATTGCGAATACGGTCCGTAGGCGCCATACCCTACATAAAAACCGCCTCGCCGTGACGGCCGTTGATAAAAACCGTACGAGTAGGGCATAAGTTCAGGTCTTAAATAGCCACGAGATTCTTTATAAGAAATATTTTTAACCGCGGTAGAACCATCGGCACTATAACTGCTATTGCCTCCATAAATGCCATATTCTCTGGGATCCAATGAGATTTTTAAATCAGACTTTACATAATTTTCATTGGCTGCCATAGCATCGTACATGCTCACTGCTTCCCGGTAGTTATTCTTGTTTAGTTTAAAGGATGGAAGTGTATTCGAAGAGTTTGTTGAAAATTCTGAATTGGCAAAAGGTACCGTAATTAAACGCTCTAATTCGGGCAACTTCACGAAGTCTAATTTATTTTTATTGCTTTCAAAATCCAACTGTGCCGAGGCAATCAGCGGAAAAAGTACAATAAAAGTGAATAGCTTTTTCATCGCGACAAATATATCAAATTTTAAGCCAATTTAAACTTGCCGTTCAATTGTATGTTACAAACTTAACTTTTTAGCCGTATCTTTAGGAAGAGCATCTTTATGAACGGTTATGCTAATTGTCTTTAACCGCATGTACGCTTCGCTAAAATACACGTAACCTCCGTTGGCAACCCTTGATTCATCAGATCCCCAGCTATTTTTTACTTTATAATATTTGGTGCCGTTTTGATCGTGAAGTAACCCCGTAATATGCATTAAATGATCGTCTGTAGTATTGTAATTTTCAAACTCCTGTTGACGGTATTGTTGAGTAATATCTTTTTCGGGATAAATACTGTGTAGCGCTTTTAAAGTGTTTTCAGCATTTTCTGGCACAACGGCTACACCATCTTTTGATGAAAAGGCACGTTCACTTACATCACAATCCAATTCAACAGTAAAACCATTTTGCAAAGCATTATCAATGGTAGATATTAGCTCGTTTAGCGGAACATTGTAAAAACTTCCGTTGCTCCAATTATCTGGAATATTCAAAATAAATTTAGAATAGAATGGCGCATGTGTAAAGCTGGTAATATTTATATAATCCGTTGGTACAATTTTGGTCATTTTTAAAAAACTTTCCGGAGTATACTGTTTTCCTTCAAAAGTAAAGTTGGTAATGTTTTTGCCGATGTACACATCCAGAACACCTTCAATTGCCGCACGCCATTTTGGGCTTAAGTTTCTACCGGGATTGTCTATATAGGTTTTTAACATTGCTTCGAGTACCGCAACCATTTCGGCGTGGTTGTATTTGGTTTCTCCCTCAGATAGACCATTAAATGCTATTTCGGGTACCAAACCATTTTTTTTAATCGAATTAATAACGTCGTGTGCCAAACCCCCTTCGCCAAATTGTGCTTTTCCTTGGCGCATAATAAAATTTTCAGCCTTTAGTGGGTAGGTGTTTCGCACTTGGTACATTTCGCTAAGATCTATATTTTTTCCGGTGAGCCTAATAATTTCACTCTCCAAAAATGAAGTACTGCTAAAACTCCAGCAAGTTCCGGTAATACCTTGGCTTAATACGGGTGTTGTTTCAAGATCGGTGACGGTTGTAAATTTGTAAATTTCTTGTGATGAGAGTGTTACTGTGAAGAGTAATACGAAGAATAGAATAAAATGTTTCATTGTATATGCCTGGCCGAGCGCAGTCTAGACCATAATGTAATTTATAAGTTAATACGACCGCCCGACTGCACTCGAGACGTCATTGTATAATTTAAGAGTATGATTTCATATATTTACGCTAAAATAACAAATATGATTTCACCCAACTGGAAAACAGCAAAAGAATATACAGATATAACCTATAAAAAAGCAAATGGCGTAGCGCGAATTGCATTTAACAGGCCTGATGTGCGCAATGCGTTTCGGCCAAAAACAACCGCCGAATTACTTGATGCTTTTCACGATGCGCAAGAAGATACATCTGTTGGAGTGGTATTGTTATCTGCGGAAGGTCCATCATCTAAAGATGGGGTGTATAGTTTCTGTAGCGGTGGCGACCAAAAGGCGCGTGGCCACCAAGGATATGTAGGCGATGACGGCTATCACAGGTTAAATATTCTGGATGTACAACGATTAATCCGTTTTATGCCGAAGGCGGTTATTTGTGTAGTTCCGGGATGGGCAGTGGGCGGCGGGCACAGCTTACACGTGGTCTGCGATTTAACCCTAGCAAGTAAGGAACACGCTATCTTTAAACAGACCGATGCCGACGTTACCAGTTTTGACGGTGGTTACGGAAGTGCTTACTTGGCCAAAATGGTAGGGCAGAAGCGAGCCCGTGAAATCTTTTTCCTTGGAAGAAATTATTCTGCACAGGAAGCTTTTGAAATGGGAATGGTTAATGCCGTAATTCCACATGATGAATTAGAAGATACAGCTTATGAATGGGCGCAGGAAATTCTTGCGAAAAGCCCAACTTCCATAAAAATGCTGAAATTTGCCATGAACCTAACCGATGACGGCATGGTTGGGCAACAGGTTTTTGCAGGTGAAGCAACGCGCCTTGCCTATATGACCGATGAGGCCAAAGAGGGGCGCGATGCTTTTCTGGAAAAACGAAAGCCTAATTTTGATAAGAAGTGGTTGCCGTAACTCGTTATATTTTTTTAAAGTTGATATTGATGCAACAGTAAAATTCGCAGACCTTAAATAATTATTTATTTCCATAAGCATCCGCGTGCACATTTTTAACCGCACGTCCGCTCGGGTCATTCATGTTCTTAAAACTCTCATCCCAATCTAACGCTACTTGACTGCTACAAGCCACACTTGGCACGCTTGGTACTGTTAGAGCTGCAGCATCGCTTGGAAAATGTTCTTCAAAAATGGTTCGGTAATAAAACTCTTCTTTTCTTGTAGGAGTCTGTATCGGGAATCGATAATGGGCATTTGCTATTTGATCATCGGTCACTTTTTCATTGACCATTTCTTTTAAGGAATCGATCCAACTGTAACCCACCCCATCACTAAATTGCTCTTTCTGCCGCCACGCTACCTCTTTCGGCAACATATCGCCAAAAGCCTCGCGGAGGACCCACTTTTCCATTGCCTGTTTATCCTGTGGAGCCTTTTGTCCGGCAAGTATCATTTTATCTTTTGGGTTTAACCGCATAGCAACATCCATAAATTCCTTATCGAGAAAAGGAACACGGCCTTCAATACCCCAAGAAGCTAGAGATTTGTTGGCACGTAAGCAGTCATACATATGTAGTTTGTCTAATTTCCGTACGTTTTCTTCGTGAAAATCTTTAGCCGATGGCGCCTTATGGAAATATAGATATCCACCAAAGATTTCGTCAGCACCCTCGCCTGATAATACCATTTTTATACCCATTGCCTTAATAGCACGCGCCAATAAGAACATTGGGGTGGAGGCGCGAATGGTAGTTATGTCGTAAGTTTCAACGTGATAAATAACATCTTGTATTGCATCAAGGCCTTCTTGGACAGTAAAATTTATTTCGTGGTGTACTGTGCCTAAATGTTCAGCAACTTTTTGGGCGGCAGCCAAATCGGGTGATCCGTCTAAGCCTACAGCAAAGGAATGCAGTCTTGGATACCAAGCACCTTCGGTGTCGCCAGATTCTATACGTTTATCGGCGTACTTTTTAGCCAACGCAGAAGTAATGGAAGAATCTAAACCTCCGGAAAGCAAAACTCCATAGGGCACGTCGCTCATTAACTGTCTTTTTACGGCGGCATCCAATGCTTCTCGCAAATCGCTTATACTTGTTTCATTTTCCTGTACAGCGTTAAAGTCCATCCAATCGCGGGTCCACCATTGTTTTAATTGTCCTTCACTGCTGTGTAAATAATGACCGGGAGGGAAAAGTTCAATTTTAGTACAAAAGCCTTCCAGTGCTTTTAATTCGCTGGCGATATAAAATGTTCCATCTTTATCCCAGCCCATATAAAGCGGGATAATTCCCATGTGGTCTCGAGCTATTAAATATTCATTATTTTCTGCATCATATAACGCAAATCCAAATATTCCGTTGAGCTCATCTAAAAATGAAACTCCCTTTTCCCTATAGAGCGCTAAAATTACCTCGCAGTCACTTTTTGTCTGGAAGTTGTATTTTCCAACAAATTGCTTGCGCAATTCCAAATGATTGTAAATTTCACCGTTCGCGGCCAAAACCAGCTTTCTGTCTTCAGAAATTAACGGTTGTTTACCTGAAGTGGGATCTACAATCGCCAGACGTTCGTGTGCCATAATGGCTTTTTTGTTGCTGAAAATTCCACTCCAGTCTGGACCGCGATGTCTTAATCGTTTTGCCATGGTTAGTAATTGCGGCCTTAATTCTTCTGAAGGCCGTTTTAAATCGAATGCACATACAATTCCACACATAATTTTATAATTTAAATGGTTAGTTTCTTTTTAAATTCATCAGCACTACCTAGAACTGTTTATTTTGAACTCGGCTGAGCTAAGTCGAAGCCAAAAAAAAAGCCCGTCAGGAAAAACCTGACGGGCCGTATATCGCGACAAGTTTTTGTTACGGCAGCTCGTTATTATTAATATTTAAACTTAAATGTAACATATACTTGTTTTTGTTTTACTTGTGAATTACGAATGTAGAATAATTATTTTAAACCAACGCAATTCTTTTTTATATATTTTGAAATTTAATTATCGAAGTTTTGGAAACTTTGAAGGATTGGCTTCGTGCATAATTTCATAAACTTTTTCATAAACATCCTCTACAGAGGGTTTGGTAAAATAGTCGCCATCGGTTCCATAGGGTGGACGGTGATCTTTCGCGGCTAGTGTTTGTGGTTTGCTATCTAGGTATTTATATCCGCCCTGTACTTCAATTACTTGGTTAAGAATATAGGCCGAGGCGCCCCCTGGCACATCTTCATCTATAACTAGCAATCTGTTGGTTTTGGCCACACTTTTCACCAAATCGTGATTTATGTCTAGCGGTAATAGCGATTGTACGTCTATTACTTCGGCATCAATTCCGGCTTGCAATAGCTCCTTGGCAGCTTCCTCAACTATTCTTAACGTACTTCCGTATGAAACTAACGTAATATCGGTACCTTTCTTAATTGTTTCAACTACCCCAATTGGTGTTCTAAAATCGCCCAAATTGTTGGGCATTTTTTCTTTTAAGCGGTAGCCGTTTAAGCATTCTATTACCAATGCAGGCTCATCTGTTTCTAAAAGTGTATTATAAAACCCGGCGGCCTTTGTCATATTTCTTGGCACTAGTACATACATACCTCGCAACAGGTGAATTAGACCACCCATTTGAGAGCCACTATGCCAGATTCCTTCCAATCTATGGCCACGAGTACGCACAATAAGCGGTGCTTTTTGAGTGCCATTGGTTCTATAGCGAACCGTCACCAAATCGTCGCTCATTATTTGTAAACAGTACAAAATATAATCTAAATACTGAATTTCAGCAATAGGGCGAAGGCCTCGCATGGCCATTCCAATACCTTGCCCAAGAATGGTTGCTTCTCGAATGCCCGCATCGGCAACCCGAAGTTCTCCATACTTATCCTGCATTCCTTCCAAACCTTGGTTTACGTCGCCAATTGTACCGCTGTCTTCCCCAAAAATTAATACTTCTGGATGTTTTTCAAAAATGGCGTCAAAATTGTCGCGCAGCACTACACGTCCGTCAACATCTTCTGCATCTTGGGCATATGTAGGAGCTACTTCTGCAATAGTTTTGGCATTTTCTTTTGCTTCGGAATATAAATGTGTGCTGTATTTAGGTTGAATAAGTTCAAAATAATTAGCAATCCAATCTTGAAGTTGTTTCTTTTCTGTTGATTCTTCACCAGTTACGTAACGCAATGCCTTTCTGGCCGATGCGAGAATATTTCTGCGCAATGGTTCTTTTTCGGCGGCCAGTTCATTTTTTATTTTTTCAATAAAGTTTTTATTGGCACTGTTTTCAGCTAAATTACCAAGAAGGAGAACGGCTTCTTCCTGCTCGGTTTTCTGTGGCGATACAAATGCCTCCCAAGCTGCTTTTTTACCGTCGCGAACTTGTTTTTTTATCTCTTTTTCAATAGCTTCCAAAGTTTCTTCCGTAGCAATATCACTTGCAATCATCCATTCGCGCATTTTAGCGTTGCAATCGTATTCTACCTCCCATGCTAGGCGTTCCTTGCTTTTATAGCGTTCGTGAGAGCCGCTGGTACTGTGGCCTTGGGGCTGTGTTAGTTGTTGTACGTGAATTAAAACCGGCACGTGTTCGTCGCGCGCAATCTGTGAGGCGCGACTGTAAACGTCTATAAGTTCAGAATAGTCCCAACCATTTACCCGTATAATTTCATACCCTTTTTCATCTTCGGTACGTTGGAAACCTTTTAAGATTTCAGAGATGTTTTCTTTGGTAGTTTGGTGTTTTGCGTGAACGGAAATTCCATATTCGTCATCCCAAACGCTCATAACCATTGGTACTTGTAAAACGCCAGCGGCATTTATCGTTTCCCAAAAAAGGCCTTCGCTGGTGCTGGCATTTCCAATGGTGCCCCAAGCAACTTCATTTCCGTTGATGGAAAAATTGGTTTTGTTTTCAATGCCTTTTACGTTTCTAAAAATTTTTGAAGCTTGTGCCAACCCTAATAAACGTGGCATTTGCCCTGCCGTTGGCGAAATATCTGCGCTACTGTTTTTTTGTTGCGCTAGGTTTTTCCAACTACCATCTTCGTTAAGTGAATGTGTAGCAAAGTGACCGCCCATTTGTCTTCCGGCGCTCATTGGGTCTGCTTTTATATCGGTATGTGCGTACAAACCAGCAAAAAATTGCTCGATGGTAAGTTTGCCAATGGCCATCATAAAAGTTTGGTCTCGGTAGTAACCACTACGCCAGTCGCCATTTTTAAAAGCTTTGGCCCAGGCTAATTGTGGCACTTCTTTTCCATCGCCAAAAATACCGAACTTCGCTTTTCCCGTAAGTACCTCGCGGCGCCCTAAAAGACTACACTCGCGACTTGTTACCGCAATTTTATAGTCGTTTAGAACTGTTTCTTTGAAATCTTCAAAGGAAATCTCGCCATTTGTCTTTGGATCTGTCTGCATGAATTTTTCTTTAAGGATTACAAAAGTAGCGAAATTGAAGGAGTTTTTCAACGCTAATTTTAGAACATAGCAATTTTCAAAAAGCTGCGATTTTTCTTGCTATTTTGTTTTAATAGGGATTAGCTTCAAAATCAATAATCTAAGTAGTAGGATAAACGGAAACCCGTGCAATAAAACGTCAAACCAGTCTTCGGCTTGCATTCCTTCGGCGCCTCCTGCAATCCATTTTAGTTTTCCCCAAAGGTGTGGTTCTGGAAAAAATGGTGCCAAACCAAGTGTAAGGCAAATTAATATAATGATGCGCCAGTTATTGAGTATTTGCATTAAACTATATGGTTACTTGTTCGTTTAAAATTTGTAATCTAGTACCATCTTCGGGTAAACAAGCCGAGCAATGTTTTTGGACTTAAAGTTACAATAAATCGTACTTTTTCGTCGTAATGGGGTAAGTTGGGTTCGAATCCTAAGTTGGAATAAATAGGGAAATACAATTCAAAATAATCTGCAACCAAACTCAATCTAATTCCGCTATCGAACACGGTATTTACGCCTCGCTCCTTGTTTGCCACCAACCCTATGTCGCCATAGGCATAAATCCATTTCCAGATATTGGTGCTGGCATTCACGGTTGCCATCCAACTATTGGCATAGGCGGGTTCTAACTGCGATTTAAAGCCGCCTTCAGCAATAATAAGCTGTTGGCTAAAAAGTCCGGAGTCTTCACTTCGACCGTAATAATTATAATCGAAAAGATAATCATTTGGACGGTCTAATGCGAAGCTGAAAAAATCTTCATTTTCTCGCGTATCATTAAATAAGAACACCCCCGCGAAGAAACGAAGATTTAACTGTCTGTTACTCAAAAACAGCTTTCTGTATTCTAAATCAACCGAAAGCTTGCTAAACTTGGAAGAAATTTCGTAGTCTGCAACCCCTCTAAAATAATTTATAAGATTTGGGTTTGAATATACATATTGCATATTAAACACACTATAATTGGGCTCTTGATCGGTATCATTGGGGTTTTCATCTCTATAAACATTTACATTTCGCAGATTTATAAATTGTTTTTCATTGTTGCGCAAATCTGAATTCCGGAAAGCAAATGTTATATAAGGTGTAAAGCGTTTATAAAAAAGTCCACGATCGTATGAATAATAATTTCCCGAAAATCCATAGCGCATTGCATATAAATCGCCCTGATCCATGGTCTGGGAATAACTAATAGACGCACTGCCCACGAGCGTTTTGGAACGAAATCCGAATTGAGGTTCTAAACTGTAATGAACGGCTTTAGGCAGTACCGTTTTGTTGTAAAGTCGCAAACCTGCCGAAACGCCATCGTAGAGGTTGTACTCGAAAATAGGCATAAAGAAAAACTGTGTGAATCTAGGATCTTCCACGTCCTGAAATAGCCGAAATTGCAAGGGTTTGTTCAATAGCCCATTTACGGTTTTAAAGTTATTTCTTCGGTTGTATTCGGGTATTTTTCCTTCGTAATTTAAAGCTAGTTTCTCAATATTTTGGGCCGGAATAGTAATAGTGCTTATACTATCTAAAGGCTTTGTCCAGGTTTTATAAACTACCGTATTTTTGTTGAGACCGTATAGCGAAATGGGCAGTTCGCTTTGCCTGTTATTCTTTATGGAAACTCTAAGCGAATCGCCAATTTTTTCAACATTTTTAATTCTGAAATCAATGGTATTTCGGGTGTCGGCAAAATCCTCAAAAAACCAATTTATGGGCAAATTTGTTTTGCTGGCGAGTAAATTTTCAAAATCTGAAGATGTAACTGGTTGCAATTTATTTGCCATATAAAATTCCTTTATTGCTTTATCTAAAACGCCTTGGCCTAGATAATCTTCTAAATAACGCAAGCCGCTGCCTCCATAATATCCATTGGCAATATTCATATTAAACTTTAACAATGAATCTTTTGGAGTTGTTAAAGATTGATGAATATTATTGCGTGCCATATTTAAATATAAAATAGGATACTGATCATTAAACTCAAGATCTGCTGCGTGCGCCCAACGAATTACCCACCAATCACTCAGATTCCCTATAATCTTCATTTTAGGATAATAGGTATCTACATATTTCATCATTAAATAAATCTGAAGCGCGTCCTGTAACCAATAATCGTGGCGCGAATCTAAAATAAGCGTGTTTTGAATATAATGACGTGTTATGGTTTTTAACTGTTCCATATCGTACTCAAAACCATCGGGATAGGGGCTAATAAAACTAGGTAAAAGATTTAGCCCATACACCGGATTAGTTTTATAATCTGCTTCGCTGATAACCATTTTTTGAAACGGATAGGGGCCGAGCTTTTCATCTAAAAAATGGGCAATTCTATCAATCAGTAAAGCTTGTACCGGCGGGTTTATCTTGCTGTTTTGTAAGTTGGTTACTACGGTAAACTTATCGGTTTCAATGGTTTCAAAGTTTGAATATCGTTGCAAGTAAAGTATTGCATTTGTACGTTGGCTGCCTTTTAACGATACTGTTTTTTTGTTTTCTGAAATGTTTTCCGAAACCAACTCTAGATCCGATAGTACTGAGTATTGCTTTGGAAGCTGAAGAACAATGGAGTATTCTGAAGGTGTAGTAAAAAGATCGTTGGTGTTTTTATTGCTGTAAATGCGCCATTCACCATTGTAAACAGCAGGCAAAATATACCAATTTCGCAATTTAAAATTTGCTTGATTATCTACTCCAAACCGAGTAAACTTACTGTTTGGAACTTTTACAACATATTCTAAATTAAAGGTGTAATTCGCCCCCGGAAGCAACGGACTGTCGGGAATAACCTTTAAAATATCTACCTCTTCTCCGCGTGCCCACTGAAGTGGCGTAGCAGTATTAGTATATATTTTTTCGATAGAAGTTTTACCGCGATCGCTATCTTTTTCAAAATGAAAAGAACTGTTGTAGTTTTCGGAAAAACGCTTGCCCAACGGACTGGTTTTAGTGGAAAAACTATTGGGCCAATCAAATAAGTAGAGTTCCCGTAATGTATCTGCAGTGGTATTTTTAAAAGTAATTTTTTGTTTAATTGAAAGAGTTTTCTGTGCAGGGTTAAGCGTAGCATCTATATGTATTGTATGCTGAGCTCTTGCTTGTGCTACCAAACAAAATAGGAAGAGGAATATGATTCTATTTGGCATCAAAAAATTTTAGTGAATTTAAACAGGTTCGCGAAGAAAAGACTATTAAAAATTCGGACTTAAATTATACTCGTTATAAAAATCGTTTAATATTTGAAGCACTTCATCTTCGGTATCTACTAAGTGGACTAAATCTAAATCTTCGGCACTTACATTATTATTGGCTTCTAAAAGTGTGGTTTTTATCCATTCAAAAAGTCCCCCCCAAAATTCGGTGCCAACTAAAATAATTGGAAACTTATCTATTTTATGCGTTTGAATGAGAGTTAATGCCTCAAAAAATTCATCTAAAGTTCCAAAGCCTCCGGGCATAACTACAAAGCCCTGAGAGTACTTTACGAACATTACCTTTCGCACAAAAAAGTAATCGAAATCAATATTTTTATCACTATCTATGTACGGATTGTCGTGTTGCTCAAAAGGCAGTGCAATATTTAACCCAACTGATGTTCCGCCGGCCAAATGGGCTCCCTTATTTCCTGCTTCCATTATTCCAGGACCACCACCGGTTATAACACCATAACCATTTTCGGTTATTTTCTTAGCTATGTTTTCGGCCAATTTGTAATGTGGATTATCCGGTTTAGTTCTAGCGGACCCAAATATTGAAACGCAAGGGCCAATACGGCTCATTTTTTCGTATCCATTTACAAATTCTCCCATGATTTTAAAAATCGCCCAAGAGTCATTGGTCTTAACTTGGTTCCAGTTTTTTGGTATTTGTTCGTCTCTCATTATTCGGTATTCAGTGTATTGTAATCTGTTTAATAAATTTGGTGCTTTATCATTAAGCAACTAATATAATTCTTTTTTAAGGAAACGGGCGGTGTAGCTTTTTTTGTTTTCTGCCACATCTTCCGGGGTTCCCAGAGCCATCACTTTTCCACCTTTTTTTCCACCTTCTGGGCCAATGTCTATAATATAGTCTACGGTCTTTATTACATCCATATTGTGTTCAATTATCAAAACGGTATTCCCTTTTTCCACTAGTTTGTTTAGTACAATCATCAACACGCGAATATCTTCAAAATGAAGCCCGGTAGTGGGTTCGTCTAAAATATAGAACGTATTTCCGGTATCGCGTTTAGAGAGTTCCGTAGCTAGTTTTATACGCTGTGCCTCGCCACCCGAAAGGGTTGTAGATTGTTGGCCAAGGGTAATATAGCCTAAACCTACATCTTTTATGGTTTTTACTTTTCGATATATTTTTGGAATATTTTCAAAGAAGTCTGACGCTTCATTTATAGTCATTGCCAAAACGTCGAAAATAGATTTGCCCTTATAACGAATTTCTAAAGTTTCTCGATTAAAACGCTTGCCTTGGCAAGTTTCGCATTCTACATAAACGTCGGGTAAGAAATTCATCTCAATAACCCGAAGTCCAGCGCCTTTGCAGGTTTCACAGCGACCGCCAGCCACATTAAAACTAAATCGTCCGGGTTTATAACCCCGAATCATTGCCTCGGGTGTTTTAGCGAATAGATTCCTAATTTCGGAAAAAACACCTGTGTATGTGGCTGGGTTGCTTCGTGGTGTTCTTCCAATTGGCGACTGATTAATATCAATTACTTTATCAATATTTTCAAGTCCCGCGATTTTTTTATAGGGCATTGGCTTTTTAACCCCGTTAAAAAAATATGCATTGAGAATAGGGTAAAGGGTTTCATTGATTAAAGTAGATTTTCCGCTTCCTGAAACGCCCGTAACTCCTATCATTTTCCCCAATGGAATTTCTACCGATACATTTTTTAAATTGTTGCCAGTAGCTCCTTTTAAAGTTAAGGTTTTTCCGTTGCCATCGCGTCGCTGCTTCGGAACTTCAATATTTTTGGTACCGTTTAAATAATCGGCGGTAAGAGTATGATGTTTTTTTATTTCTTCGGGTGTGCCTTCCGAGACTATTTCGCCACCATGCCTACCAGCAGCGGGGCCAATGTCTATAACAAAATCGGCGCTTTCTATCATGTCTTTGTCGTGCTCCACCACAATTACCGAATTACCAATTTCGCGTAATTGTTTCAATGAAAAAATTAAGCGTTCATTATCGCGTTGATGCAGGCCAATACTGGGTTCGTCTAAAATATATAGCACGCCAACCAACTGCGATCCAATTTGTGTGGCCAATCTGATGCGCTGGGCTTCGCCTCCCGAAAGCGACTTTGAACCTCTGTCTAAGGCTAAATATGTTAAACCAACATCTACCAAAAATTGAAGTCGCGAACGTACTTCCTTAATAATTTCTGAAGCTATTTTTAATTGTGTTTCCGAAATATTTTTATCGAGATACCTAAACCATTCCGCCAGCTCAATTACATCCATATGGGCCAGTTCAGCGATGTTCTTTCCGTTCACTTTAAAAAACAATGACTCTTTTCGAAGTCGTGCTCCCTGGCATTCCGGACACGGGATTTTATCCATATATTCCTTTGCCCATCGTTTTAGTGACGTGGTTTCGCTGGCATCAAAAGTGTTTTGTATAAAAGTAGCAACTCCTTCAAAATCTATTTTATAGCTTCGGGTAATTCCCAATGCTTTCGATTCAATATCAAACTTTTCATTCCCGCCGAAAAAGATAACGTCTTTGGCTTCCTTCGGAATTTTTTCAAAAGGATCGCTCAGCTTAAATTTGAAACGTTCGGCAATTAACTCCAGTTGCTTAAACACCCAGTTGTTTTTCTGCGGACCGTGTGCAGCCAAAGCACCTTGTTTTATAGAAAGTTTGGGATTTGGTACTAACTTGTCTAGGTTTACTTCGTATAATTTACCCAACCCTTTGCAATGTGGGCACATCCCCTTGGGCGAATTGAAAGAGAAATTATTGGGTTCGGGGTTTGGATATGAAATACCCGAACTCGGACACATTAACGATCGGCTAAAATAACGGGCTTCATTTGTATCGTTGTCTAAAACCATTAAAATATCATCGCCGTGATACATGGCGGTATTTATACTTTCAGCGAGTCGCTTATGGTTTTCGGCTCCTTCAATTTCAGAAACATCAATAGTAGCTATTGATGGTATTTTTAAACGATCTATTACAATTTCAATATCGTGTGTTTTGTAACGATCTACCTTCATTCCTTTGGTTATATCGCGCACTTCGCCATCTATGCGTACTTTTAAAAAGCCTTGTTTGGCAATCTGTTCAAAAAGTTCGCGATAATGACCTTTTCTAGATCTAATTTTGGGTGCAAGTATACTTACCTTTTTGCCCGCATACTCTTCCAGAATTAATTGTTTTATTTGTTCGTCGTTATAGCATACCATTTTCTGCCCCGTGTTGTAGCTATAAGCATCGCTCGCACGTGCATAAAAAAGCCGAAGAAAATCGTAAATTTCTGTGATGGTCCCGACGGTAGAACGCGGACTTTTACTCGTAGTTTTTTGCTCAATGGCAATTACGGGCGAAAGACCTTCAATTTTATCGACATCTGGTCGCTCTAAACTACCCAAAAATTGGCGGGCGTAGGCAGAAAAAGTTTCAATATAGCGGCGCTGCCCTTCGGCATAAATGGTATCAAACGCCAAAGAGGATTTTCCGCTGCCGGAAAGACCTGTTATTACAACTAATTTATCTCTTGGAATACGAACGTCAATGTTCTTTAAGTTGTGGACCCGAGCGCCCAAAACTTCTATAAAATCCTCATTTTTCGACATAGCTTGCAAAGGTACTCAATTGAACCGAAAATAAAGAACGCATGTTATTTGTGGGGTGTTAATATTTGATAAAAAAATAAATTTTAATAGCCGATGGCTGTATCATCCCCACGACGATCGGCACCGCCTTGGAGTTTTCCATTTGGCAAAATTAAAATTGCATCTACACTTCCAATTTCGGGTAGTATTTGGTTGCTGGAGGAATAACCTTTAGCTTCAAGGTTTTTAATTGTTTCAGACGAAAATCCATCGGCTTCAAATAATATTAAATCAGGCAGCCATTGGTGGTGAAAGCGCGGAGCATTAACAGCTTCCTGCATATTCATTTCAAATTCATATACATTTAAAAATGTTTGCAAAACCGATGTAATAATCGTAGATCCACCGGGTGTGCCCAAAACCATTAAAAGTTTGCCATCTTTTTCTGCAATGGTGGGCGTCATAGAGCTTAGCATTCTTTTTTGTGGGGCAATAGCATTGGCTTCACCACCAATAAGACCAAACATATTTGGTGTGCCGGGCTTGGCACTAAAATCGTCCATTTCATTGTTTAAAAAGAAGCCGAGCTCAGGAATATATAATTTAGATCCGTATGAAGCGTTAAGGGTTGTGGTTACTGAAACAGCGTTTCCAAATTTATCTACTATTGAATAATGCGTGGTTTCAAGACTTTCGTAACTAGTAATTTTTCCTGGTTTTATCGTTTCGGAAGGAGTGGCATTTTCAAATGAAAAGTTCTTCATTCGTTTAGATATATATGTATTGGAAAGTAGTGAATCTACCGGAATATCAATAAAATCAGGGTCGCCCAAATATTCGCTTCTATCGGCGTAGGCGCGTTTTTCAGCTTCTACCAAAAGCTGTATATATTTTTCTGAATTATGACCGTATTCGGTAAGCGGAAATGGCGCAATCATTTGCAAAATTTGTGAAAGACAAATGCCACCACTCGAAGGTGGCGCCATTGAAATAAGTTTTACATCTTTATACTTAAAAACCATGGCCTCGCGCCAAATGGCTTCATAGGCATCTAAATCTTTTTGAGTTATGATTCCTCCTTTTTGTTGGAGGAAATCGATCATTTTCTTACCAGTTTCTCCAGCATAAAATTCGGCTCTTCCGTTTTTTGCAATTCTGCTAAGGGTAGTTGCTAGCGCAGTGTTTTTTAAAGTATCGCCAGCCGTGTAAGTTGACGTAAAAATTGACGCCCCGCCATTAATTTTTTCAAATTCATCTTTAAATTCATCAAAACGTGCCTTTTGTTTTGGTGTTATTAGAAATCCTTTGTTTGCTAATTCAATCACGGGTTTTAACAGTATTTCCATGGGCATTGTGCCAAATTTTTCGTGCACGGCAAAAATGCCTGCAATACTACCGGGTACGCCAACTGCCAATCCGCCTTCAGTACTTTTTTCAGGAATATACTTACCGTTGTTGTCAAGATACATATCTCGTGTAGCAGCCAAGGGCGCTTTTTCACGAAAATCTAAGGAACCAATTTCGCCAAATTCGGTTCGGAAGACCATAAACCCGCCGCCCCCAATGTTTCCGGCGTTGGGATGCGTTAAAGCCAAAGCCATATGAGTGGCAATCATGGCATCAAATGCGGTACCGCCATTTTTTAGAATCGATGCGCCTATTTTTGAAGCTTCCGCACGAGCCGAAACTACCATGGCACTATCTGCAATTACAGCTTTTATTTCGGTTTTTGGTGAGGTTGTTCCTGTTATGGGCTTGGGATTGTCTTTACAGGAAATCAATAGCATAATTAGTAAAAGGGCGAGGTATTGTTTCATAATTGGTTGCGTTTATTGTTGCAATAGCTAATAAGTTCTTCAAAAAAGGAAGTGAATTCTGCTTCAAATTCGTCGTAATAGATTTCTAGCTCCTCAACGGCCAGATTCATTTTTGAAATCCCTTTGGTGCGAACATTCATTTGAGCCAGTATTTTTCCGATACCTTCAACAGTAGCGTAGCTTAAAAGCCAGTTGTCGGCTATCATGTATGGCATCATTCGCTGAATGCGTGCGGGGAGTATTGTAAAGTTTTCGCGAAGTAATTTATAAAAATCCTGTACGTATATATCCAAAGGTTGGTTAGAATATTGGCTCCAATTTTTGGCTAAAAAGTGATCGTACAGTATATCTACAATTACCCCGCTATAATGACTGTAATTTTTGTGAAGCCGCGCCGTACTTTGGTGTACGGTGGGGTGGGCGTCTGTAAAGGTGTCTATAGCCCGGTGGAGCAAAATTCCTTTTGCAATGCCGGGTGGAAATTTTAGATAACGTTTCCCTTTTATGCCATCGGCAATAAAGTTGCCGATAATTACGTCTTCTTCGTCGCCGGAGAGATAGATGTGGGCTAAAAAATTCATTCAATAAATATATGTATTTTTGAGCTGTAAAAACTGAAAATTGAAGAGGTTACCCAATTTAGATCCATTGCGGTTTTTTCTAGCTTCCCTCGTGTTGCTTTTTCACTTGCCCCAACTTTCGGCCAATCAAGGGTTGCCTTTTTTTGACGGGCTTCCAGTATTTCATCGCGGTTTAGAGGCGGTGTACATGTTTTTTGTGCTTAGCGGTTTTTTAATTATTCGGATTATTTACCGAGCAAAAATTCGAGATTCTTTTTCTATTAAAGATTTTTACATTCGCCGAATTCTGCGCATATTTCCACTGTATTATTTAGTTTTAGGTTTTGGCCTGCTTTTTTACAATGTTATTTTACCGTGGTTAAATATACCTTTTGAAATAAATTATACGTGGAAACAAGCCTTATTTTACAACGTTTTCTTTCTTCCGAATGTATTCGCAAAATTATACGACCCCGGCGGAATTATTGAAATACTGTGGTCTATCGGCATTGAAGAACAATTTTATTTACTAATTGCACCGTTGCTGTTTTTTATTAATGCGAAATGGATTTTACGTGTTTTAAGCATTTTGTTGTTAGGATATTTCATTCTTTATTGGTCCGATGTTTTTGAGTTGCTTCGCCAATATACCTTTGTTTTTTTCTATCTTTTTACGGGTGGTGTAATTGCCATTTTAGAAGAAAGGAAAAAGCTCGAATTTTTAAAATGTTCGGCAATTTTTCCGGCAGTAATTTGTGTAGCAACTTTACTGTATTACATTACAGATATATTTCTGTTTGAACCGTTGTGGCTTCGGTCTTTAATAACGTGCTTTTTGTTTGGTTTCTTTATACATTCCTTGGCTTTTAACAATCGGGGTGTACAGGCCAACAGCAAAGTTTTAAATCACCTTGGGAGTATTTCATATGGCATTTATATGTATCACGCCATTGTATTAAATGCCGTAGTGTTTTTATTTTTGAAATTGGAGATACTACAAAACCTTAATGAAAAATTAACTGTAATTTTAATGCTCCTGCTTACCTTCGCGGGAACTATATTTATTGCCCATTTATCCTATACATATTTTGAGCTATACTTTTTAAAGTTGAAAAATAAATTTAGATAACGATTTTTTAAACTACGAGATATTGAATTTCACGTTAAATACAACTTCAACAAATAACTATTAAAATATAACAATATATAATGACACTAATTAAATCTATATCGGGAATCCGTGGCACAATTGGCGGAGCGCAAAGCGAAAACTTAACACCTATTGATGCGGTAAAATACGCCGCGGCATACGGCACTTGGGTTAAACAACAACGCAATAAGAAAGATTACAAAATTGTGGTAGGTCGCGATGCGCGTATTTCGGGACAAATGATTCAACAACTTGTAATGAATACCTTGGTGGGGATGGGAATAACCGTGATAGATTTAGACCTTTCAACCACACCTACTGTAGAAATGGCAGTAACAATGGAACACGCTGACGGCGGAATAATTCTTACCGCAAGCCACAACCCAAAACAATGGAATGCGCTTAAATTACTAAATAATAAAGGTGAATTTTTAAACGCAGCTGCCGGCCAACAAATTCTGGATATTGCCGAAGAAGGAAATATACGCTTTGCCGAAGTTGACGATTTGGGTGAAATTCATAAAAACGATGCCTACATAGATTTACATATTGATGAAATTTTAGAGCTGCCACTAGTAAATTCAGATGCCATAAAAAGCGCAAAATTGAAAGTTGTGGTAGATGCCGTAAATTCTACGGGAGGTCTTGCAGTACCTTTGCTTTTAGAGGCTTTAGGCGTAGAAACGGTAAAATTGTATTGTACCCCAAACGGCGAATTTCCACACAATCCGGAACCGTTAAAAGAACATTTGGGCGATTTAATGGAATTAGTGGTGGAAGAAAATGCCGACTTCGGAATTGTGGTGGATCCCGATGTTGATAGACTTGCTTTTGTAGATGAAAAAGGCGAAATGTTTGGCGAAGAATACACCCTCGTTGCCGTTGCCGATTATGTTTTGCAAAACAATCCAGGAAATACGGTTTCAAATATGTCGTCTTCCCGGGCTTTGCGCGATGTTACCGAAAAACATGGCGGAACTTATACCGCAAGTGCCGTTGGCGAAGTGAATGTAGTTGAAAAAATGAAGGAAACCAATGCTGTGATTGGGGGAGAGGGCAATGGCGGTATTATTTACCCTGAGCTGCACTACGGCCGAGACAGTTTGGTGGGCATTGCTTTATTCTTAAGTTTTTTAGCAGAAGAAAAAATTTCAGTGAGTGAACTTCGTAAAAAATACACCGCGTATTTTATGAGCAAAAAGAAGATTGAATTAACCCCGCAATTGGACGTTGATGCAATTTTAAAAGCAATGGAAGCTAAATATGCTTCGGAAGAAATAAATACCATTGACGGCGTAAAAATAGATTTTGCAGAAAACTGGGTACACCTTCGAAAATCAAATACCGAACCTATTATAAGAATTTATACCGAAGCGAAAAGCCAAGAAGAGGCGGATGCTTTGGCAGATAGGATTATTGGGGAGATTAAGGGCATTGCTGGGTTGTAGTCAATCAGTTCTTCTAAGTTTCCACCGTTTGTGCGACCATAAATAATACTCAGGTTTTTCACGAATCTGCGCTTCCAAAGCGTCAAAAAACATGCGGGTAATTTGAAAATCTGGGTATTCTTTCGGGTTGTCAACCAACGGAATAAAAGTGGCCGTGTAATAGCCTCGTTTCACCTTTTCAACTTTAAGATAAACTACTGAAAAGTCAAGTTTTTTTGCCAGTTCCTCAGTTCCTGTGAACATAGGTACATCTATTCCCATAAAGGTGTCACGATGTTTAAAAGCACCTATTTTTGGAGTTTGGTCGCTAAGAATATAGGTAAGGGTTTTTATGCCTTTTTTCCATTTTCTAAATAGAACCGGCACAATTTTTTTATTGCTGACAATGATACCGCCAAAGTGTTCGCGGGTTTTTTTAACCAAAGCGTCAAATTGTTTACTGCCCAAAGGTTTGTAAACGGCGTGGGCTTGATGCTGCATCAATTTATTCAAAATTCCGCTCCATTCCCAGTTGCCATAATGGCCTGCCATTAACAGGATGCTTCTGTCGTTTTGGTAATAGCTGTCAAGTATTTCGGCATTGGTAACCACAAACCGTTTGCGGATTTCTTCTTCGGAAATGGTAAATGCTTTTATCGTCTCAAAGATAATATCGCACAAATGTTTAAAAAATTGTCGCGCAATTCGGTTTCTTTCTTTTTGGGTTTTTTCGGGAAAAACCAAGGCCAGATTATCCTTTACAACTTTTTTGCGATAGCCAATAATATAATAGGCCAATATGTACATTGCGGTAGATTTAATGTACAAAATGCGCATTGGCATAATGGAAAGTAGCCAAAGAATTGGATAAGCCAGGATATAAAGCAATCTTTGCATAGCGAATGTTCGTGCAAAACTAATTAAATAAATGTTCAATATTCAACGTTCAATATTCAATATTCAGGATAATGCCACAATTAATCACTAACTTTTAACTATTAACTTTTCAATTAAAGATGCAAAACTTACACATCGCCACAATTGTTATCATTGCCGCCAATGTAATTATTTCGTTAAAAGGATTTAACGATTTTTCATTTTTCGAAAAATATAAATTCAATATTGCCGGGATACGCCGCGGCGAGCAGATACGTATGTTTAGCTCCGCTTTTCTGCATGCGGATTTTTCGCATTTATTGTTTAATATGCTTACGCTTTACTTTTTTGCGCCTGTGGTTATTATGAGCGTGGGGGTTACGTATTTTGTAATAATATATGTAGCGAGTTTAATCATTGGCAACCTGCTTTCGTTTTATTTCCATAAAGACGAGTATCACTATAGTGCAATTGGCGCGAGTGGCGCGGTAATGGGCGTTTTATATTCTGCCATTTTATTTTTCCCAGACATGGGTCTTTATTTATTTTTTATTCCCATCCCCATACCTGCTTGGCTTTTTGGAATGGGTTATTTGCTGTATTCAATTTATGGTATGAAAAAACGATTGGGCAATATTGGCCACGATGCCCACATTGGCGGAGCAATTGGCGGGTATGTACTTACCCTTGTTTTTGCGCCTTATTTATTTCAAACTAGTTTGTGGATAGTTGTGTTATTGGCTATTCCTCTAATTATATTGTTTGTTATGCACAAACTGGGAAAAATATAGAAAATTGGACGCTGGGTATTATACTTTTAAATGTAGAACAATTATTTAAAAACTATATCTAAAAGCCATTCCATTATAGCTATCGCCATTAAAGCTGGTTCCTGAACTTGGGTAAATATCTATATTGTCCATTTTCTTTTTATGTAGTTCGGGCACTAAAATTCCTGTTCCGGCGCCCAAAACATACCCTAATAATACATCGGTTAAAAAATGTTGTCCGGCTTCCATTCTCAAAACTCCAACTGCCGCAGGTAGGGCTGCCGCCCCGGTCCATATGAGTACTTTCCCGTCTCCGTCCGGGTTAAAATCGCTGTATGCCTTTGCGGCAAAAAAGGTAGCTGTGGCTGTGGCTGCAACATGACCGGAATAAAAGGAGCGCTGCCCATTATTTTTAAACCGTCTGTCGTTAGGTGTATCTCCACTATTATCATATACATACGGTCTACTTCTATTTACCAGACCGGCAGTTATGGAGTATAAAGCAGCCGTAGTGGCTAAGCTTTCTATATATAGCCCCAAATATTGTCCTGTGTAGTCGTTAATTTCATCGTCTATTAGGAGTGCGAATGGTGCTGCAAAAGACAGCGCAAAAGGAATGTCGCTTATGGAGTTTGCGCTTTTATTGTGTTTTCCTGCCACCCATTGATCTAAAAAATTTAATTTATCGATTTTTTTCTGGAGTGATTCTTCATTCAAATATTGCTCACGTTCGGCCAGGGGCATATCGTCTTTATTTTGAATTAAAATTAAACCATATGCGCTGGCTCCCAAAGCAGCACCCGTCCAAATACCATCGCGAACCCATTTCCATTCATAGGGCGAGCCGTTTTTTTGATCGTCTATAGCAAAATTTATTTTATCCTGAAAGTTACTTTCGGGTGCAGCGCTGGGCAATTTAAACATAAACGCATTTGAATTGCCTATTGCCAATTTTTGGGAATACGTGTTATTGTTTTTTATAGAAATTGATGAATTTTGAAAGGATTGCTGCGCATAAAAATTGATGCCGGCAAAAAACGCAAATAGTAGAGTGATTTTTTTCATATAACCATAAAGATATGGTTTTGGCCAACTGCGCAAATTTCATTTAACGTTTAATTAAAGAGAATTTATAGTTCCTTTTGGAAATTTTTTTATTCGTACAACCGTAATCTTTTCTGAAGTGAATTCATTTCTTTTTCCATCTTCCTCATACGTTTTAGCATTTGTTTAATGGCGTCTAATCCTTCAAAATTAATTCCTAAATCGTGATGTAGCCGAAACATTCGTTCAATTTCCGAAATATCCTTTTCATCTATAAAAAGGTCGTTTTGTTTCTCTTCAAAAGCAATAAGTCCAAAATCGTGAAGCCTTTCAATAAAGGTATTTTCAATTTGTGAAACTTTGCAGTAGTGACTTACCAATATGTATTTTTCTCGTGCCATTATCTCAGTTTTGAAAGTTCAGTAAACAGTGCTTTTTCTTTTTCCGACAGATTTTTTGGAAGCTCTATTTTGTAAGTAACATACAAATCGCCGTGTTGATTTTCCTTTTTGTACTTCGGTAAGCCTTTGCCTTTCAGTTTAACCTTGGTATCGTTTTGGGTCTCGGGTTTTACTTTTAGCTTAACTTTACCAGAAAGGGTTTCAATTGTAATTTCGCCGCCTAAAATTGCAGTGTACAGCGAAATATTTTCGGTGGCATACAAATCGCTTTCCAATCTTTTGAAACGCGTATTGTTGAAAATTTCAAAAGTAATTAGCAAATCGCCTTTTGGGCCGCCCTGCATTCCTTCGCCGCCGTAACCTTTAATTTTTATGGTTTGCCCGTCTTCAACGCCTGCCGGAATTGTTAATCTAATTTTTTTATCTCCAATGCTGATAGTTTGCTTTTGACTTTCCAAGATATCGGTCAAATTCAATCGAAGCGTTGCGGCTAAATCTTGCCCTTTAAACTGTGCAGATTGCCTGCGGCCGCCACCAGTAAATCCACCTCCGCCAAACATAGATTCAAAAAAATCTGAAAACTGACTTTCGTCAAAACCTTGCCCGCCGCCGGAGTAGGTTCGTTGCCCACCAAATCCGTCGCCGAATCCTTGCGAGCCTTGTTTACGCTTGGCTTCTTCAAATGCATCGGCGTGTTGCCAATCCTTTCCGTATTGGTCGTATTTTTTACGTTTTTCGGGGTCGCTCAAAACTTCATTTGCTTCATTTATCTGTTGAAATTTTTCCTGCGACGCTTTGTCGTTGGGATTTAAATCGGGATGATGTTTTCTGGCAAGTTTGCGGTACGCCTTTTTAATATCGGCCGCAGTCGCATTTTTATCCAACCCGAGAACTTTATAGTAATCTATGAATTCCATTGAAGTTTTTATTTGTGCTATGAAATTATAAAAAGAAATTTACCTATTCAATTTCCAACCATATTCTTCACAAAAGTTTAGCAATCATACTAGCTAAACTCTCCGCAAAAGCTATTTTTCCAAACAAAATATTTCAATCTTGCTTTTGTGGAAAACTAATTGTATTTTATTCAGAATAGCACGGATATTTGCACAATTGGAGCAAAAACCAAATTACTAACAATTAATATTGTTTTATTGTTAATTACTTTCCGAAGTATTGGTTTCACAAGTGCTCACGTATATTTATATTAGCCACCCTACACCAAATCTTATGTCTGAAACACAATATACCGAAGATAACATTCGCTCGCTAGACTGGAAAGAACACATCCGGATGCGTCCGGGGATGTATATTGGAAAGCTCGGCGATGGTTCGTCGCCCGATGACGGTATTTATATTCTTCTAAAAGAAGTGATAGACAACTGTATTGACGAGTTTGTAATGGGCGCCGGGAAAACCATCGAAGTTCGCATTAAAGACAAGGAAGTGAAAGTGCGCGATTACGGTCGCGGCATTCCGCTTGGGAAAGTGATCGACGTGGTTTCAAAAATGAATACGGGCGGAAAGTACGACAGCCGCGCGTTTAAAAAATCTGTCGGTTTAAATGGGGTCGGTACCAAAGCGGTAAATGCTCTTTCTGCATTTTTTAAGGTGGAATCGGTTCGCGATAACCAAATGAAGGCGGCGGAATTCTCTTTGGGTGAATTAACCAACGACGTTGAAGTTGAAGAAACCAGCAAACGAAAGGGGACGAAAGTAATTTTTATTCCCGACGAAAGTATTTTTAAAAACTTTAAATACCGTACGGAATACGTACAAAAAATGCTGAAAAACTACGTTTATCTCAACCCGGGATTGACGATAGATTTTAATGGCGAAAAGTTTTATTCCGAAAATGGATTGAAAGATCTTTTAATGGAAACCATCAGCGACGAAGATATGGCATACCCCATAATTCATCTACGCGGCGATGATATTGAAGTTGCCATAACGCATAGCAAAACCCAATACAGCGAAGAATATCACAGTTTTGTCAACGGACAAAATACAACCCAAGGCGGAACACATTTAGCAGCTTTTCGCGAAGCGTTGGTTAAAACCGTTCGCGAATTCTACAATAAAAATTACGACGCCAGCGATGTGCGAAAAAGTATCGTTTCGGCAATTAGTATAAAAGTGATGGAGCCCGTTTTTGAAAGCCAAACGAAAACAAAGCTTGGCTCCACCGATATGGGCGGCGATCTGCCAACGGTGCGCACGTTTATAAACGATTTTGTAAAAACAAATCTCGATAACTTCCTTCATAAAAATCCTGAATCAGCAGACGCCATTCAGCGTAAAATTGTGCAGGCCGAACGTGAGCGTAAAGAGTTAAGCGGTATTCGAAAACTGGCAAAAGATCGAGCTAAAAAGGCAAATCTTCACAATAAAAAACTACGTGATTGCCGCGTGCATTTGGGCGACGTGAAAAACGAACGCAATCTTGAATCTACACTGTTTATCACCGAGGGAGATTCGGCAAGTGGTAGTATTACCAAAAGTCGCGATGTAAATACACAGGCGGTGTTTTCACTTCGTGGAAAACCGTTGAACACCTACGGGATGACCAAAAAAATTGTGTACGAAAACGAAGAGTTTAACTTGTTACAAGCGGCTTTAAATATTGAAGATTCCATGGAAGATTTGCGATATAACAATATTGTAATCGCTACCGATGCCGATGTGGATGGGATGCATATTAGATTGTTGCTCATTACATTTTTTCTTCAGTTTTTCCCCGAACTAATTAAAGAAGGGCATTTGTATATTTTGCAAACGCCACTGTTTCGCGTTCGGAACAAAAAGGAAACCATTTATTGTTATTCCGAAGAAGAAAGAATAGCCGCAATAGAAAAACTAAAGCCAAAACCCGAAATAACCCGTTTTAAAGGTTTGGGTGAAATTTCACCAGACGAGTTTGTGCATTTTATTGGCAACGATATCCGGTTAGATCCCGTGATGCTCGATAAATCTATGAGTATTGAAGAATTACTTTCTTTCTATATGGGAAAAAACACCCCCGATAGACAAGAGTTTATTATTGATAATTTGAAGGTTGAACTTGATAGAGTGGAAGAATAAAAAATATTAGGCATGGAAAAAATTTATGTAGTGTTTTTCTTATTGTTAATTATGAGTGCGTGTGATACAAATGATGATTGTGCGGCGACAGACCCACCTCCGCAATCAATACATATTTCTATTCTCGACACCGAAGGAAATTCGCTGATTGGTGAAAATAATATATATAAACCTACGGAAATTACACTTGATAGAGGCAATCAAAATATTCCATTGAGATTTTATGATTATGATGGGAAAACTTTTATAGAGCTTTATTATTATGATATGGAATCTGAAAAGGATTATAACTTGATGCTTAATCAGCAGGAAACTGATATTTTAAAATTAAAAATAAATATTTATAACACTGATTGCTTTACGGAGCTTAAAAGTGTTGAGAAATTTTTATTGAATGGTGAAGAAATTCAAAGAGATAATGAAACTTATAGTTATATCATTCAAAAATAATATTAAAAGATTTCCGAACCTGGAACCTGAATTCTGAAACTTGGAACCAAAACAATGAGTGACGAACTCGACAACAACGAAGAACAACAAACAGGCCCAGACTACTTGGGCGTAAACGACGATACTTCCGGCGATACCATAAAAAAGGTAACCGGCATGTACCGCGACTGGTTTTTGGATTACGCCAGTTACGTAATACTTGAACGCGCCGTACCCGCTATTGAGGACGGTTTTAAACCTGTGCAGCGCCGCATTATGCAGTCTATGAAAGATTTGGACGATGGGCGTTACAACAAAGTGGCAAACATCGTGGGGCATACCATGCAGTATCACCCACACGGCGATGCGAGTATTGCGGATGCCATGGTGCAAATTGGCCAAAAAGATTTATTGATTGATACCCAAGGTAACTGGGGAAATATTTTAACCGGTGATAGCGCCGCAGCATCGCGATATATTGAGGCACGGCTTTCAAAATTTGCCTTGGATGTGGTTTACAATCCAAAGGTAACAAAATGGCAGGCTTCATATGATGGTCGAAGAAAAGAGCCAATAAATCTGCCAGTTAAATTTCCGTTGTTGTTAAATCAAGGTGGCGAAGGTATTGCGGTTGGGCTTTCAACAAAAATACTTCCACATAATTTTATTGAACTGATTGATGCTTCAATTAAGCATTTACAAGGTAAAAGGTTTACAATCTATCCAGACTTTCCCACAGGTGGATTGATGGATGTGGCCGATTATAACGATGGTCTTCGCGGTGGGAAAATCCGAAGTCGCGCGCGTATAAACCAACTGGATAAAAATACGCTGGTAATTACCGAAATTCCCTTTGGAACCAACACTTCATCGCTTATCGATTCAATTTTAAAGGCGAACGACAAAGGGAAAATAAAAATTAAAAAAATAGAGGATAATACTGCTGCGGAGGTGGAAATTCAAATCCATTTGCCAAGTGGCATTTCGCCGGATAAAACCATAGATGCGCTGTATGCCTTTACGGCTTGCGAAAGCAGCATTTCGCCATTGGGTTGTGTAATTGAAGATAACAGTCCGTTGTTTGTTGGAGTGTCTGAAATGCTTCGCGTAAGCACAGATCGCACGGTGGAACTGCTTAAAAGCGAACTCGAAATTCAATTAAATGAACTGGAGGAGCAGTGGCATTTTGCGTCTTTGGAGCGAATTTTTATAGAAAACCGAATCTATCGCGATATTGAAGAAGAGGAAACGTGGGAAGGCGTAATTGCTGCAATCGATAAAGGATTACAGCCGCATATTAAACATTTAAAGCGTGCTGTAACCGAAGAAGATATTGTGCGTTTGACTGAAATTCGCATTAAGAGAATTTCAAAATTTGATATTGATAAAGCACAGCAAAAGATTGAGGCGCTGGAAGATAGCATCGCTCAAATAAAGCATCACTTAGCGCACTTAATTGAGTATGCAATAGACTATTTTAAACGTTTAAAAAAGGATTACGGCGTAGGAAAGGAACGGAAAACCGAAATCAGGACTTTTGATGATATTGAAGCTACAAAAGTAGTAATCAGAAATACAAAATTGTACGTAAACCGCGCTGAAGGATTTGTGGGCACCAGCCTAAAACGCGACGAATACGTTACCGATTGCAGCGATATTGACGATATTATAGTGTTCACCGAAGATGGTACAATGATGGTCACAAAAGTGGACGCCAAAACGTTTGTGGGCAAAAACATTATTCATGTGGCCGTTTTTAAAAAGAAGGACAAACGCACTATTTATAATATGATTTATCGCGATGGAGCTCGCGGCGCAAATTATGTAAAGCGCTTTGCGGTGACTTCTACAACTCGCGATAGGGAATATGATATGACGAACGGGGCAAAAGGTTCCAAAGTGCTTTATTTTACTGCAAATCCCAATGGTGAGGCCGAATTGGTTACTATTTATTTACGCCAAAGTGGAAGCATTAAAAAACTTAAATTCGATTTAGATTTTGCAGATCAGCTGGTAAAAGGGAGAAATTCCAAAGGAAACATCGTTACTAAATATTCCATCAGAAAAATTGAATTAAAAGAGAAAGGACTTTCTACACTCAAACCCCGTAAAATATGGTTTGACGATTCTGTACAACGTTTAAATGTGGACGATAGAGGTGAGCTTTTAGGCGAATTTCGTAAAGAAGATCGATTGCTAATAGTGAACCAAAAAGGTGTAGTAAAAACCGTTGTGCCCGACCTTCAGCTTCGGTTTGATGACGATATGATAATTCTTGAAAAGTGGGACCCAAAGAAACCTTTGAGCGCCATTTACTGGGAAGGCGAAAAAGAATTGTTTTATGTGAAGCGCTTTTTAATTGAAAATCCCGATAGAGATGAAACAATTATTACCGATCATCCAAATTCATATTTAGAAAAAATATTTACCGATTACCGACCAATGGCCGAAGTGGTCTTCGCCAAAAAAAGAGGGCAGGAGCGCGAGGAAAATTTGGAGCTTAATTTGGAGGAATTCATAGCTGTAAAAGGCATAAACGCAATGGGCAACCAACTTACAAAGGAAAAAGTTTTGGAAATAAACACCAAAGAACCTTTGCCTTACGAGCCGCCAGCACCTGTAGAGCCCGAGGAAATTGATGTTGTGGACGAGGAGGATATGGCTTCGAAAAACAACGATTCTAAAAACGATAGTGATTCAAAAACCGATGAAGGCGGGCAGGGGTTATTGTTTTAAACATTCAAGGTCGTTTTTGCTGCAAAATTAATTATTCCAAAAAATAATTTTCAGTCCCCAAACCTTTTGATTTTCAAAAGAAAAACCTTATTTTTGCACCCCTCTTAGCGACGAGGCAAGAATAAGAGGAATTAAAACAAAACAAAATCAAACCCTTCTGTGGGATAGTCGCAGTAAAATCTTGTAACAACGCAGAATACAAAGCGTTTGAAATTAGCAGTTTTCACTTTGTTGAAAATTTAAAATTTCAAACACAAATTAACAAATGGCTGATAAAGCAAACAAAGAAGAAGTGCAGGTAGAAGATACTGCAACTCAAAATGAGGTAGCTACAAAACCTCAAAAAGAAGTTTCTCTTAAAGAGAGCAATCCTGAAAAATTTCTTGAAGAATTTAACTGGCACAACTACGAAGAAGGTATTGACCCAATCGACGATGGTAAGCTAGAAGAATTCGAAAAATTGGTAGCAGAGAATTTCGTTGACACTTTGGATGACGAAGTTGTTGAAGGAAAAGTGGTTTACATCACAGATCGTGATGCAATCATCGACATTAACGCGAAAAGTGAAGGTGTTGTTTCATTGAACGAATTCCGTTACAATCCAGATTTAAAAGTTGGTGATAAAGTAGAAGTATTGATCGACGTTCGTGAGGACAGCACCGGTCAACTTATTCTTAGCCACCGTAAAGCTAGAACCATTAAGGCTTGGGACCGTGTAAATGCTGCCCACGACGAAGCTACAATCGTAAATGGTTACGTAAAATGCCGCACAAAAGGTGGTATGATCGTAGATGTTTTCGGTATCGAGGCTTTCTTGCCAGGTTCGCAAATTGACGTTAAACCAATCCGTGATTACGACGTTTACGTTGGTAAAACAATGGAATTTAAAGTTGTTAAAATTAACCACGAATTTAAAAACGTTGTTGTTTCTCACAAAGCGCTTATTGAAGCGGATATTGAAGAGCAGAAAAAAGAAATCATCGGCCAACTTGAAAAAGGACAGGTACTTGAAGGTGTTGTTAAAAACATTACTTCATACGGTGTATTCGTTGATCTTGGTGGTGTTGATGGACTTGTTCACATTACAGACCTTTCTTGGTCACGTATTAACCATCCAAATGAGATCGTTGAACTTGATCAGAAATTGAACGTTGTAATTCTTGATTTCGATGAAGATAAAACACGTATCCAATTAGGTCTAAAACAATTAAACCCGCACCCATGGGAAGCTCTTGGAGAAGAGTTGAAAGTTGGTGATAAAGTAAAAGGTAAAGTAGTTGTTATTGCAGACTACGGTGCATTTATTGAAGTTGCTGAAGGTGTTGAAGGTTTAATCCACGTTAGCGAAATGTCTTGGTCTACGCACTTACGTAGCGCTCAGGATTTCGTAAATGTTGGTGATGAGGTTGAAGCGGTAATCCTTACAATGGATAAGGAAGAACGCAAAATGAGCCTTGGTATTAAGCAAATGACTCCAGATCCATGGACAGATATTACTACTAAATACCCAGTTGGTTCACGTCACAAAGGTATTGTACGTAACTTCACTAACTTTGGTGTTTTTGTTGAATTAGAAGAAGGAATTGACGGTCTTATCTACATAAGCGATCTTTCTTGGACTAATAAAATTAAGCACCCAAGTGAGTTTACCAATATTGGTGACACGCTGGAAGTTGTTGTATTAGAATTAGATGTTGAAGGTCGTAAACTTAGTTTAGGTCACAAACAAACAGAAGAAAACCCTTGGGATAAATACGAAGATGAATTTGCAGTTGGAACTAAGCACACTGCTTCTATTGACGAAGTAGTAGACAAAGGAGCAACTATTAAATTCAACGAAGATATCGTAGCATTTGTACCAAGCCGTCACCTTGAAAAAGAAGATGGTTCTATGTTGAAAAAAGGCGATGAAGCAGAATTCCAAATTATTGAATTCAACAAAGAATTCAAGAAAGTGGTTGCTTCGCATATGGTAATTCACAAAGAGGAAGAGGCAAAAATTGTAAAAGAAGCTGTTAAAAAACAAGCAACTGCACAAGACGAGTCTAAAACCACTCTAGGCGATGCCAATGCTGCATTACAAGCGCTTAAAGACAAAATGGACGGTAAAAAATAATCGGTTCATTTTATAAATAATGAAAAGCCTTCCCGAAACGGAAGGCTTTTTTATTATATAAAACACTAACTTTTTCTGATTATTACCATTATAGGTAGGCGTCAAAGAGGGAGGAGATCCCTGAAAAACAGTCCCTTCAAAATCAATTTCAAAATCTTCACTTTTTGAACCCAAAAAAATCGTACTTTTGCTCTCTGAATACAATTCAGAACTTCCTATGAGCCAAAAAGTGTTATTGAACGCAACCGAGATAAACATTGCGCTTAACCGTTTGGCTTGCCAATTAATTGAAAAGCACGACGATTTTTCTAAAACCGTACTTATTGGCATACAACCCCGCGGTGTATTCTTAGCTGAAAGATTAAAAACCTTGCTCGAATCTGAATACAAAATCAAGGATATAAAACTCGGGTATTTAGATATTACTTTTTTTCGAGACGATTTCCGAAGAGGCCAAAAGCCCTTGGAAGCAAACAAAACCAAAATAAATTTTATTGTTGAAGATAAAAATGTTGTTTTTATAGACGATGTTTTATTTACAGGAAGAAGCATACGCTCTGCGTTGACCGCAGTACAATCCTTTGGAAGACCGTTGGAAATTGAGCTGCTAACATTGATAGACCGTCGCTTTAGCCGGCACTTACCCATACAGCCCGATTACCGCGGCAGACAGGTAGATGCAATTAATGGAGAAAAGGTAAAAGTATGCTGGAAAGAAAATGACGGAGAAGATGCTGTTTACCTCGTAAAAAATTAAAATAGAAATTGAGAACAGACAACCGATAACTGATAATAGAAAAATGAGCGAACTAAGTGTAAACCACTTACTGGGAATTAAATACATCACCGAAGCCGATATCCAACTTATCTTTGAAACGGCAGACCATTTTAAGGAAGTTATAAATAGGCCCATCAAAAAAGTACCCTCACTTCGCGATATTACTATTGCCAACCTTTTTTTCGAAAACAGTACCCGTACCAAACTTTCTTTTGAACTTGCAGAAAAAAGACTTTCCGCAGATGTTATAAACTTTGCCTCATCGAGCTCTTCGGTTACCAAAGGCGAAACATTGATAGACACTGTAAACAACATACTTTCTATGAAAGTAGATATGGTAGTTATGCGCCACCCAAACCCGGGCGCGGGCGTATTTCTTTCTAAACACGTAAATGCAAGTATAATTAATGCAGGCGATGGAGCCCACGAGCATCCCACCCAGGCTTTGTTAGATACGTATTCCATTCGTGAAAAACTTGGTGATGTTTCGGGTAAAAAAGTTGTAATTGTTGGTGACATTCTTCATTCACGGGTTGCACTTTCAAATATATTCGCACTTCAAAAACTTGGAGCGACAGTTAAGGTATGTGGTCCTAAAACTTTAATTCCTAAATACATAGAAAAACTTAATGTGGGGGTTGAAACAAATCTTCGTAAAGCGTTGGAATGGTGCGATGTGGCCAATATGCTTCGTGTGCAAAACGAACGGATGGACATTAGTTATTTTCCTACTACGCGAGAATATACCCAGCAATTTGGTCTTTCTAAAGCAATCTTAGATTCTTTAAATAAAGAAATAGTGGTTATGCATCCAGGTCCCATAAATCGCGGAGTTGAAATAACCAGCGACGTGGCAGATAGCAAGCAATCAATTATTTTGGAACAAGTTCAAAATGGCGTTGCCGTGCGTATGGCTGTTATATATTTATTGGCTTCAAAAATAAAATCGTAATGAAAATTGACAATCATCCTAATTATGTGGTCCTTGAAGATGAAAAGGACGATATTGTAGATTTTGCATCGTTTATTGAATCGCAAATTCCTACAAAATACAAAGGTCAAAACGTAGTGTTAAATCTTTTAAAATACAATTCGTTAGAGTTGGTGCAATTATTAAGGTTTCTTAAAACCTCCAATCTACACCGAAAAACAAAACACTCTTTTGTTATCGTAAACGATGCTATTGATATTGACGATGTACCTTTTGAAATGGTAGTTGTTCCAACGCTGCAAGAAGCACGTGATATTATTGAAATGGAGGAAATTGAAAGAGACTTAGGGTTTTAATGCTGCAATAATTTTGTTGTAACCCTAGCTCAAAAACGGCCATTTAATTATGAAGCTTACTATCTTAGGATGTCATTCTGCAACACCAACAGCCAAAGCGCACCCAACGGCGCAGGTTTTGGAAATGAAGGGACACTTATTTTTAATTGATTGCGGCGAAGGTACGCAAATGCAGCTTCGAAAATATAGAGTAAAGTTTTCGCGAATTCGACATATCTTTATTTCCCATTTGCACGGCGACCATTTTTTTGGATTGCCGGGGCTTATTTCCACTTTTCTACTATTGGGAAGAGAGGCAGAGTTGCACATATACGGCCCAAAGGGAATAAAGCAAGCTATATTATTATTGCTAAAACTGGGTAAAGCATATACTAATTATCCGCTCTATTTTCACGAATTGGAGGAAACCACACCACAACTCATTTTTGAGGATGACAAAGTATCCGTTGAGACCATTCCGTTAGATCATCGCGTTTATACCAATGGATTTCTTTTTAAAGAAAAACCAGATGACAGAAAATTAGATGTTGAAAAGGCTCGAAAACTCAATATCGATTTAAGTTATTACAATAAAATTAAACAAGGTTTTGATGTTGAGAATAGGGAGGGCAAACTAATTTCTAATAAAGAAATTACTTTTGACCCGCCACCTTCAAAAAGCTATGCTTATTGCAGCGACACAGCTTATTATCCACAGATAGTGCCGCAAATTGAAGGCGCCACTGTTTTATACCACGAATCTACTTTTCTGGAAGAACACCACCATCTTTGCGATAAAACCAAACACAGTACTGCAAAAGAAGCTGGAGTGATTGCCAGAAAGGCAAAGGTTGAAACTTTAATACTCGGTCACTATTCTGGGCGTTATGGCGATTTGGAGCTTTTCCGAAAAGAAGCGCAGGAAGTTTTTGAAAATGTGGAATTGGCGGAGGATGGGAGAGTATTTGAGTTCTGAATAATTTATTTGTATTTTTATTGAAACCATCGCCCTGTTATTTAGAGAAACATGAAAAAATCAATACTCTTTTTCTTATTCCTGGCCACAACAATGGTTTGTTATCCTCAATATACAGCGGTGCCCGACCCCAACTTTGAAGATTTTTTAGAAGCCAACGGCATGGGTGATGGTGTACCGGGAAATGGGCAGGTGCTTACTGCAAATATTGAAAACGTAATTACCTTAGATCTTGATTCTCAAATTGGGGTTACAGATTTAACTGGAATAGAGGATTTTATAGCACTCGAATGGTTGGATATTAGTTATAATTTGGTGGAACAGGTAGATCTTTCACAAAATTCAATGCTTAAAACGCTGGGCTGCACATTTAATCCATTGACCAGTTTGGATTTGTCGAGCAATACACATTTGGAGTGGCTTAGCTGTCAAGGCAGTCAATTAACTAGTTTACTGTTAAATAGTCAAATGTTAGTGGTAGTGGAGTGTTTTGAAAATTATTTAACATCACTGGATTTATCCAATGTGCCATCTTTGATTGAAATCGATTGTAGCCAAAATCAAATTTCAGCATTGGATCTTTCTCAGAATCTTTTTTTAGAAGTACTTTCTTGTTCTTCAAACAATATTGCCTCTTTAGACACCTCTAATAATCCGGAGCTTTTTTATTTGGTTTGCGGTAGAAACGATATAGAGAGTTTGGATCTAACTCAAAATCCTGCCCTAACACTCTTATTGGCTCCATTTATGCCCCCATTAAATCATCTAGACCTACGCAACGGCAATAATGAAAATATAGGCTCCTTCAATGTATATGGCACAGACAACTTACAATGTATCTTTGTGGACGACGCCAGTGCTACCTATCTTGACGATTGGTACAAAGATCCGTTTACCACTTTTGTGAACAACGAGGCGGAGTGTGATGCGTTGGGAAATCAAGAATTTGTTATGGCACCATTCAAGATTTTTCCCAATCCGGCAAAAACTTATTTTAATATTTCATCGAAAGTGGAAGGTGAGTACTCATTGATTTCCGTGCAGGGTAAAATAGTGCGTTCGGGCACTCTGAATGTCGGGCTATCCAGAATTCCGGTTGAAGGATTTTTAAGTGGGCTTTATTTTTTAAGAGTTTCAACCGTCAATGGCACGACAACCGAAAAAATAGTTGTGCAATAGTCTTTCAATTTCGATTTCTTTTTCATCGGTAATTTTAATACAGATTTAATAAGCCACTGTTTTATAGCTTCGTTAAAACTCTTAACTTGCGTTAAAACTCAAACAATGGCCGAAAAACTTCACGATTACCGAAAATCTTACGAAAAAGGCGAACTTTCTGAAACGTCCGTTGACGTAAACCCGATGCAGCAATTCCGTACTTGGTTTTTTGAGGTGAAGGATAGTGGCGGTGTAGATGAAGTAAATGCGATGACAATTTCCACAATCGGTACTGATGGTTTTCCAAAGGGGCGCGTAGTGCTGTTGAAAAAATACGACGAATACGGTTTCTATTTTTACACCAATTACAACAGCGAAAAAGGCAAATCAATTACAAATAATCACAAAGTTTCGCTTTCTTTCTTTTGGCCAAATATGGAACGGCAAATAATTATAAAAGGAATTGCTGAAAAAACTTCGGAAGCAGATTCAACCAACTATTTTCATTCCCGGCCAAAGGGAAGTCAGTTGGGAGCTGCTGTTTCACACCAAAGCGAAGTTGTAGCTTCTCGAGAAGTTATAGAAAAAAACTTAGCCGAACTCGAAAAAAAATACGAAAATAAAGAAGTGCCAAAACCCGACGATTGGGGTGGGTTTTTAGTAAAACCTTTTTCAATTGAATTCTGGCAAGGCAGACCAAACAGGTTACACGATAGAATTCGATATACTTTAAAAAATAATGACTGGCTAATTGAAAGACTGGCTCCTTAACAATTTACAGTTTTAAATTGCTGATTTTCAACTTAACACATTTACGAATCCCCAATTAACAAAACAATGAAAACACTATACTTAGTCCGCCACGCAAAATCTTCCTGGAAACACGATGTAGACGATCATAAGCGTCCGTTAAAAGGAAGGGGAGAACGCGATGGTAAACTGGTTTCGGCCAAGGTTGCCAAAACCATTGATCCGCCTCAAAAAATTATTAGCAGTGATGCCACACGTGCCTTAGCTACCGCACATTTTTTTAAAACTGCCCTCAAAATAGACGATGCAGATTTCGAGACAAACCACGATCTTTATGACTTTAGTGGCCAGAATGTGATGCGCATTATAAAATCGTTGCCGGACGGTTTGGATAAAGTTATGATTGTGGGCCATAATCATGCTTTTACTTCGGTAGTAAATATGTTGGGTAATCGCTATATTGATAATGTTCCAACCTGCGGCTTTATTATTTTGGCCTTCGATGAAAAAAGTTGGAGCGATATAACTACAGGTAAAACTGTTAAAACCATCTTCCCACGGGATCTTAAATAATGATCGAAAAAATAGACCCACATACTCAAGTTCGCAATATTTACACCAACCGAGAGTTAAGCTGGTTGCAGTTTAACGCCCGTGTGCTGCAGGAAGCGAATGATAAAAAACTGCCCTTAATTGAAAGACTTCGATTTTTGGGTATTTTCTCAAATAATTTAGATGAATTTTTTAAAGTGCGTTACGCTACCATAAAACGGATTGTTGAAGCCGGAAAGTTAGGTCGTAGTTTTCTGGGCGGTATTTCGGCTAAGGATTTATTGGAAGAAATTACACAGACCGTAATTGCGCAACAAGCACACAGTTTAAATATTTTGAGCGATATCCAAAAAGAATTGCGCAAGGAAAACATTTTTATAATTAACGAAACTGAAATAACGCCCGATCAAAGCAAGTTTATTTCAGAATATTTTATCAGAAATGTTAGTCCCGCCATGATGACTATTATGATTGGCGAATTGGAAGAATTTCCCAGTTTAAGAGATAGTGCCGCATACCTTGCAGTAACCATGGTGATGAGCAAAGACGACGATACGTTTGAAGCAAAACACAATTATGCACTTATAGAAATACCGCGAACTATAGATAGATTTGTGGTGCTTCCGCCGCAAGGGAACAAACAATACGTAATTATTCTGGACGATTTAATTCGCCATTGTTTGCACAATATATTTAGCATTTTTAAATATGAAACCATTTCGGCACATATGATTAAAATTACACGCGATGCCGAATTGGATATAGATAGCGACTTAAGTCGAAGCTTTATAGATAAAATTTCAAAAAGCGTTAAAAACCGAAGTACGGGTGATCCGGTGCGTTTTGTTTACGATAAAAGCATAGATAAAAAAACCCTGCAATTTTTGTTAGACAAAATGGGGATTGATAAAACCGACAGTATTATACCGGGCGGGCGTTACCATAACAGACGCGATTATATGGATTTCCCTAGACTGGGACGGCCCGATTTACAATATGAAAAAATAGAACCCTTGCCTATTCCAGGCTTGAGCTTACAAGGCAATCTATTCGATAAAATAGTAGAAAAAGATTATCTGCTGCATGCACCCTACCAAACATTTATGTATGTGGTTAAGTTTTTACGCGAAGCAGCATTAGACCCCAAGGTAAAATCTATTAAAATAACTATTTATCGCCTGGCCGAAGTTTCGCATATTGCCAGTTCGCTTATCAATGCGAAAAAAAACGGAAAAGACGTAACAGTGCAAATAGAACTGCAAGCCCGTTTTGACGAGGAGGCAAATATTAAATACGCCGAAATATTACAAAGTGAAGACATACGCTTAATTTTTGGCGTAAAAGGTTTAAAAGTGCACTGTAAAGCGTGCCTTATTGAACGAGTAGAAAGCAAAAAAACCGTTAGATACGGAATTTTAAGTACCGGAAATTTTAATGAATCTACAGCGCGACTTTACACAGATTACACCCTATTTACCGCCAACCAAAAAATCTGTAAGGAAATTAAAAAGGTTTTTGAATTTTTTGAAGTGAATTATTTAGTGCGAAAATATCGCCATTTAATTGTTTCGCCACATTATACCCGCAAAGCAATTTACCATTTAATAGATACCGAAATAAAAAATAAAAAAGCCGGTCTGCCAAGCGGCATTAAACTTAAGCTCAACAGTCTTTCAGATTATAAAATGATCGATAAACTTTATGAAGCCAGTCGTGCCGGGGTAAAGATAAAAATGATTGTTAGAGGTATTTGCTGTTTAATTCCGGGAGTAAAGGGTATGAGCGAAAATATTGAAGCCATAAGTATTGTCGGAAAATTTTTGGAACATCCGCGGTTGTTTATCTTTGAAAATGGAGGCGACCCAAAAGTATATATTTCATCTGCAGATTTTATGGGACGAAACTTGGACAATAGAGTTGAAATATCGTGCCCCATCTACGATGAAGATATAAAGAAGGAAATATTGGAAAACTTTGAAATAGGCTGGAGCGATAATGTAAAGGCACGTGTAATAAGCATTAAAAATGATAATGCGTATCTAAAAAATCACAAGCCACCGGTGCGTTCCCAGTTTAAAATGTATGATTATTATTTAAATAAACTTGAAGTAAACTGATTTGTTAAATATTGAAAAATACGGCGCCATAGATATTGGCAGTAATGCTATTAGACTATTAATTGTATCTGTAATAGAGCGGAAGGAGCAACCTACTTTGTTTAAAAAAACTTCCTTGGTACGAGTACCAATTAGGTTAGGAGCCGAAGTTTTTCTCGATGGAAAAATTTCGGAGGCTAGTGCCCATAGAATGGTAGATGCTATTCAAGCTTTTAAGCTTTTAATGAAAACCCACAATATAAAACGTTTTAAAGCTTGTGCTACATCAGCTATGCGCGAAGCCTCCAATGGCCCACAAATTGCTAAATCAATTAAAGAACAAAGTGGCATAGCCATTAATATAATTGATGGTAAAGACGAAGCAAAAATCATAGCTTCTACAGATTTAAAAAACTTAATTCAGGCCGATAAAGTGTTTCTGTATGTAGATGTTGGTGGCGGAAGTACAGAACTTACAGTTTTTGCCAATGGCGAAAATATTAGCTCGCAGAGTTTTAAACTTGGCACCGTTAGACTTTTGGAAGGACTGGTTGATGAAAATGTGTGGACAGACATGGAAACTTGGATTAAAAGGGAAACGAAAGATTTCAGAAAAATCTCACTAATAGGTAGTGGCGGTAATATTAACACCATCTTTAAAAAGAGTGGAAAAAAACTGGGAAAACCACTTAGCTATTTTTATCTCTCTTCGTATTACGAGTTAATAAAATCGCTTTCATATGAAGAGCGCATTACAGAACTGGATATGAATCCAGACCGGGCAGATGTTGTTATACCCGCTACGCGCATTTATCTCTCTGCCATGAAATGGAGCAAAGCAAAGAATGTGTTTGTGCCAAAAATCGGGCTGAGCGACGGTATTGTTCGTAGTCTTTATAATGAAAAAGTTGCAGCCCATACGCAAATTAAAGATTAATAAGCATCCCCACATTATAAAGATAATTCTTCGTCTTTAAATTTTTAGTAGCCTTAAAAACACTCTTGATAAGACAAAATTCAACGCGGTAATATTGGCCACTTGCTGTAAAATATATATAAATTTTATATTTTCAACATAAGTAAAAACGCTTGCATAAAGTTGTGTTGATAGTACCGAATGACTTAAATATTCTTTAATTTTGTTGGGAATATGTTTCGGAAAGAAGCTGAATTTTCAACTTCACTTTTAATAGTGCCGACTAGTCACTTTCAGTATAAAATTTTAAAATAGGCGATTTCATTCTTTTTGAAATTTCGCCTAAAACTTTAATATTTTTCAATTATGAGAATGCAGTTTTTTGTTATCTCGGCCGCATCGTTAATTATAACATTTGCATTGGCCTATTTTTTAAGTTCCAATTGGTATGTGCTGTTTGGCATCGTTTTAATACTAACCATTGTTGGTTATTACGATGTTTTTCAGACCCGGCATACCATCATGCGAAATTATCCGTTGCTCGGCAGGCTGCGCTTTGTACTTGAAGAATTACGCCCTAAAATGTATCAATATTTTATTGAATCGGATATTGATGGACGCCCCTATAACAGAGTAGATAGATCTACCGTATATCAACGAGCTAAAGGCGTTCGCGATACCATTCCCTTTGGTACCCAATTAGATCTTTACTCCGAAGGCTACGAATGGATCTGTCATTCAATTGCACCTAAACCGTTTAATACATTAAATCATGATCCTCGTATATTAATTGGCAATAAGGATTGTAAACTGCCATATTCTGCCAGTATTCTGAATATTTCGGCCATGAGCTTTGGAGCCATTAGTGCCAATGCCGTAAAAGCCTTAAATGCAGGTGCCAAAATTGGCAATTTTGCCCATAATACGGGAGAAGGGGGATTAAGCGATCATCATTTATCGGAAGGTGGCGATTTAATTTGGCAAATTGGAACTGCATATTTTGGATGTCGTACTGAAGATGGAAAATTTAATCCTGAACTGTATGCTGAAAAATCCAAGCACCCGAACGTAAAAATGATTGAGCTTAAAATTTCCCAAGGCGCTAAACCCGGTCACGGAGGTATTTTGCCCGCAGAGAAAAACTCTGAAGAAATTGCGAAAATCAGACATATTAAACCGTTTACTAAAGTAGAATCGCCACCGTATCACTCAGCATTCGATACGCCATTGGAGATGGTAAAATTCATTAAAAAATTAAGAGACCTTTCCGGAGGTAAACCTATTGGTTTTAAATTATGTATAGGATATAAAAGTGAATTTATATCAATTTGCCAAGCAATGGTAGAATTAGATATCTATCCCGATTACATTGCTGTTGACGGAGGTGAAGGAGGTACGGGAGCGGCGCCGCCTGAGTTTAGTAATTACGTTGGCGCACCGCTTATTGACGGTCTTGACTTTGTACATAACATTCTTAGAGGAATGGGCATTCGCCAACATATTAAAATAATTGCTTCAGGAAAAATTAGTTCTGCCTTTCATATAGCGCGTGCCGTGGCATTGGGAGCTGATGGATGCTACCAAGCCCGTGCCATGATGTTGTCCTTAGGATGTATTCAAGCCCTGCTGTGTAACACCAATAAATGTCCGGTGGGTATTACAACTCAAGATCCTAAATTAACGGTAGGTTTGGTTCCGGAAGATAAAAAAGTTCGAGTGGCTAATTATCACGAAAAAACAATTAAAAATTTTGTTGAACTTTTGGGCGCAACAGGTCTAGACGAAACAAAAAATTTAACCCGTTCGCATATTTATCGCCGTATTTCGCTTAACGATATGATTACTTATGAAGAACTTTTCCCTTCTATTAAACCTGGGTCTATGCGCAATGGGGAAATTCCAAAGAAATATGAATTAGATTTTGCATTTGCCGATAAAACACGTTGGGGAATTAATCCGGAAGTTGAATTTTAAAGTGAAGTCCTAAACGTAATAAGGTGAAGGTTATAGAGTTTGGTTTTTAAAACTTAGATTTCTAATTCCTTCATAAACTACGATACTTACTGCATTTGCTAAATTTAGGCTACGAATGTGCGAACTAAAGATAGGAATGGTATAAACTGAATTTAAATTTGCCGAAACGATATTTTTAGGCAAACCAACCGATTCTTTTCCGAAGATTAAAAACATATCGTCTGTATAATCAATAGCAGTGTATAGCTGATTTCCGTGACTGGAAAGATAGACGAATTGCTTTCCTTTATTTTTTGAATAAAAATCGTCCAGGTTTTCATAAATAAAAAGAGAAACATGTTTCCAATAATCTAAACCAGCTCTTTTTACGCGTTTGTCATTTAATTCAAAACCGAAGGGTTTTACTAGGTGTAAATTAGACCCTGACGCCAAACTTAACCTGCCAATGTTTCCAGTGTTGGTGGGTATTTCCGGCTCGATTAATACAATGTTGAATGCCATATTTTAAATTGATTTATGAATATATAAAATGTTTTAAAAAAGTACTGAAATCCTTTTACTAAAAGTATTAATTGTGCAGAGCTAAATTAGCAATGACAGCAAAAATAAACTATGTTTCTTTTTGTAGAAAATAGAAAACTACACCGCCGATAAAATAACAAAAAACATCCCAAATATCTGCAGTATAACGATAGGATTGCTTCGGAAGATAATATTCAAAAAAAACGGCAAACACAATCACTAAACTTAAAATGGTAAACTTATTTAGGCGAATTGTCTTATCTTTTTTTATAAACCATACCCCGTGTAAACCTATTATAGCCACCAACGGAATAGTTAAAAAATCGTTTAAATAATGGTAAATCCAATTAGCCTGAATGCCTGAAGTTACTTTCGAACATTGCACACATAAAAATGTTATAAAAGACAAAAGTGCATACAGATGCAATACTTTTAATGGAAGATGGCGCATCAAATAAATAGAAGTGAAATTAACCAAGCAATAAAACCGCCAATGAGCATTACAATCATCCAAACAGAGCGCAACACGTTAAAAATTCCTCTAAGTAGCCAAAACCTACTATTTTCCCATCGATAAAAAAATGAGCTATTTTCTACTACTTCAGATTTAACGGTTAATTTTTGTTCGGACTTTTTTTCGATGAACTTTCTTTTCGATGACGATTTTTGAGCCTCAATATAGGAACGTTTGTATTTAAGGCTTTCATCGTCTTTTCGCTGGGTCATAATTATAAAATTCAACTGGCAAAAATACAATATATTAGGGTTATAAAGAACTATACCCTCGCTTTACCACGCCATTTACAATTTCTAAATAGTAGCGAAATTGTAGGCAGGAAATGGCCTGCGCAGTATTATTTTCTTTTAAAACTGCAAAACAAAAAATTCTGAAATGTATTAAATGGGGTTTTGTGATCTTCGGTTAAACAGCTAATTTTTTTAAACGTGTCCTTAAATTCAGCTACTAAATTCTCATGGCTGTACCTTGTTATTTCGAGCCCACTGCATTTTAACGGACCTTTTTCAGAAAATGTTCCAATAACCAAATAATTTTTTACTGCTGTGTTTATTGTTTTCTTGTATTTTTCAATCTGCTGTGGATTGGTTAAAAAATGAAAGGCAGCGCGGTCGTGCCAAAGATCGTAAACCGTTTCCGGTTCAAAAGCGGTAATATCGCTTACAATCCAACATACTTTTTTTGCCTTTTCACCCAATCTATCTTGGGCTTTTTTCAATGCTTTAGCAGAAATATCAAGAACGGTAATATTTTCAAAACCTTCATCTAGCAAATAATCTACAAGTTTACTATCGCCGCCACCTACATCTATAATTTTTGCAGTTTTATCTAATTTAAACGATTTAATAAAATTCAATGAAGTTTCCGGAATAGCTTGTGTCCAACTTACTTGATCCGGACTTTTTGTTTCATAGACGGTATCCCAATGTGTTTTTTTATTCATTTGTATTTTTTATTTGTGGCATAAAAATAAATGTCAAGTATAAGCAATACCCCGAAGTATTTTCTTAAAAGTTCTATTTTTAAATATTCTACTTATTTTTCTGAACTTGTTTTAGTTCTTCCTCTTTCATTTGTGCGCCAATAAACGGAATTTTGGGTGCTAAAAAATAGCCTGTTAAACTTGCGAAGAGTATGGGTATAAAATAAGTGAAACCCGTAAGTGTTGCCAAAAGAATAGTGGTGCTCATTGGTGTGCGCGTTACGCAGGCATTAATTGCCGCCATACAACTTACAATTGTTAGGGATAAACTGATGGAAGGAAATACAGTGTGAAGAAGCAAACCCAGCGCCGTACCGCAGAAAAATAACGGAATTATAAATCCACCGCGCCAACCCGATGTTACTGTAATAGCAATGGCAATAATTTTAAAGATTAAAACACCAATTAAAAATTGAACAGTGCCGTTTTCCTGTAATAATTCGTTGATTTCAAAATGGCTGAAATACCTTGTAAGTGGAATATAAAAAGCGATGGTTCCCAGTAAAATTCCACCAATTAGTGTTTTAACGTAAATAGGGGTTTTTAGTTTTCCGAAAATATTTTTAAAAAATTTAGTGCAGAAAATAAATCCCCAACCAACTACAGTTGCAATTACCGCGAAAAAGAAAGCCCATCCAAAATCGAAAAAAGTTTCCATTTGGTAGGCAGGAAGATTCCACATAGGACCCCAGCCCAGTTGAACTATAATAGCAAAAACAATATAACTAAATCCACTAGCTACCAATGCCGGAATAATGGCTTGATAATATTCTACAGCGTGTTTGTGGTGAAGTATTTCCAAAGAAAAAAGGCTGCCTCCCAGAGGTGCGCCAAACAAAGCGGTAAAACCCGAGGCCATCCCAGCAATACTTAGCGAACGTAATTCTTCTCCTTTTAATCTTAAAATTTTTCCCAACCAACTACCTGTAGAACCTGTAACTTGTACCAAGGGCGATTCTGGCCCTAAACTTCCGCCGGATGCTACACAGAGCAGGGAAGAAAGGATCATAGATGGATTGTTTTTTGGGTCTAGTTTTCCCTTATTGAAACGAATGTTGTTTACAATTAGCTGCATTTCGCCCGGATCGCCAATAAAATATATAATTAAACCAGCAAGCAATCCGCATATAGCCATTACGGGAATTACGAGCCACCCTTCGTACCCTCCAAGAAATTCGGTTAAAAACATCAGTACAATCCAATAAGCTCCCGAAATTAACCCGCCAATTAACCCCAATAAGGCCCAAAGAATAAACATTCTACTAAATACAAACGGATTAAACCGAATTGGTTGATCCAGAATGTCGGTGTATTTAACGAGTTTTCTTCTTCGTTTTAATTTCATTGTTAACTACTTATAGCTCAAAAATCCGTGATTAGTTATTGTACCATTTAGAAGGCTTAAAAGAAAATGTTAAATTGAACAAATTTTAATTTAAAGGCCAAAATATAGGGACAAAAAACATAAGCAAAATAAATAAAATTAAAGTTAAGGGCAGACCCACTTTTAAGAAATCTGCAAACTTATATTTTCCGGGACCAAATACTAAAATACACGAAGGTTCAAACGGGGCAATTAGCGAAACCGAGGCTCCCAGCATTATGGCAATAGCGAAGGTTCGCGGATCTGAATTCATCATCACAGCGGTGTCTATTGCTACTGGCAGCACAACTAATGCCGCTGCCGCATTGCTCATGGGTTGGGTAAGTAGAATTACTAAAATTACAAAGCCTCCCATAACGTAAAGAGGCCCTAAGTGACCCAATAGGTTTAAAATGTTCTCTGCTAAAAATTGAGATGCACCCGAATTTTCCATGGCGGTTCCGAATGCTGTCATTCCTCCGATGAGTATTAAGAGTTTCCAATTAATAACTTGGTAAACCCTATCTATATTAATTGCGCCCGAAAGTACGGTTAGCAAGGCCGCTCCTAAAAATGTAATTGATAATGGAGCCCATTCTAAAGTACCTACAATTACGGCTACTAGAAATATTACAGCAGCAAACACCCCTTTTTTCTCTTTGAACATATTTACACGGAAATCGCCAATTATAGAAAAATCGTTAGAATTTCTATTTTTATCTATATCTTCTTGCGTGCCTTGAACTAAAAGGGTATCGCCAATTTTTAAATGAATTCCGCCTATTTTTTGTGAAACAGTGTCGCCAAAACGTTGGATGGCTAAAACTACCAAGTCATAATTTTGGCGAAATCGCGCTTCTTTTAACGACCTATTAATTAGTTGGGAACCTGGGAGAATGAGTAGTTCTGCGAGAATTATTTTTTCGTTTTCTATTTCTTTATCACCAATTGTATCGGCTAGGACATCTAATTCCGGAGTTTCCTTAATTTTAATTAAGTTCTCCACGCTACATTCAACTATTAAAATATCATTCGCCTGAATTCGGGTAAAGCGATGGGGGATAAAATCTTCTTTATTGCGAATAATTTTTAGAATACGTACTTCCTGTTTTGCCAGATCTGAAAAAAATACTGGCTGCCCGATTAAAGTAGATTTCTCCGAAACCACAATTTCAGATAAATACTGAGCAATTTCATAACGCTCATTATAACTTTCTTCTTTGTAATCGGGTAACAATTTTCTGTAAAATAGCACGATGAAAATAATACCCGTAACTAGAAAAATGAGGCCTATAAAGGATATTTCAAAAAAACCTAAAGGTTCTATCCCAGCTTGAACAATGTAACCACTCACCGCAATATTTGTTGATGTGCCAATTAGGGTGCAAGTACCGCCCAGAATAGAGGCGAACGCTACGGGAATTAATACTTTTGACGGACTTATCTTTAATTTTCTGCACATTCCTATTACGGGTCCAGTAACCAAGGCGGTGACGCTGGTATTGTTCATAAATGCAGATAGCGCCCCCGTAATAAACATAATGTAGCCCACAAATAAGGTTTTGCTTTTTACTACTTTTATTAACTGCGATCCAACTTTATCTAACAAACCTGTTTCTGCCAGCGCGCCCGAAATAACGAAGATAGATGCTAGAATAATAATAAAATCGCTACTGAATCCTTCAAAAGCTTCTTGAGGTGAAATGATTCCTGAAAGCGCTAAAACCAAAAGCATACCAAGGGTTACAATATCCACGGAAAACTTTTCGGTTGCGAATAGAACTATTGCTATTACGAGCAAACATATAACAATGGCAATTTCCATACTGAAATTTTTGAAAGGCCATTAAAGATATGTAAAACAAGTAAATGAAAAGTAGGTGTTAAAAAATAAATAGCAGAACAACTAGCCGTGAATAGACTGGTGTTTGCCCAAATCTTTCATTACTTCGGCTTCAAAAGAAAGCAGGTCGTGCCATTTTTGATCCACTTCCTTTCTATCGCCATATTGGCGTGCAAAACCGAGAAACATTGTGTAGTGATTTGCTTCGCTTACCATCAGTTTTCGGTAGAATTCTGCCAGTTCTTTGTCTTCAAGTTCTTCGCTTAACAAGCGGAAACGTTCGCAACTGCGGGCTTCAATTAAAGCGGCGTACAGCAATCTATGAACCAATTGTGTAGTTCTGCTGCCGCCTTTCGGGAAAAAATTTACAATTTTTAAAACATATTCGTCTTTTCTATCGCGTCCCAAAACCCAGCCATTTTCCAAAATTTTGTCGTGTACCATTTTAAAATGGCTTATTTCTTCTTTTACCAAAGCAACCATTTCCTGAATAAGCTCAGTGTATTCTGGAAAGCTCACAATAAGCGAAACTGCGGTGGAAGCAGCTTTTTGCTCGCACCACGCATGGTCGGTTAGAATGTCTTCTATGTTTTTTTCTACAATATTAACCCATCGTGGGTCTGTGGGAAGTTTTAAGCCTAACATAATTATTAACGATTGCTGATTAACGATTTTTGATTTTTTGTACCTTGATATTTATGATATATTATTCCCCGTTTGGGGGCTAGGGGACATTTTACACGTCCAAATCAAATTCCTTGCGAAGCTTTTCGATCGCTGGATTCATTTCTTTTAATTTTTCAAATTTTTCGCGCGTAGTGTAAGCGTATTTTTTTTCGACTGTTTCGTTTACGGTTATGTCTAAATCTATTTCGTAATTCTGCAGTTTATCGCGTAAAAATCCGAGTAATTCATATTTGGCGCGCTCTACTTCGGTTTTAATGGTTTGGTTCGGGAATTCAAGATGTATAATGGAACCATCCAATTTTGGAACCCCCATTGTTAAGTGCGATAACAGATTGTATTTTCCATCGCTTTCTACGTGTGCTGTGTATTCGGTCCATACCGCTTGCATTTCTTCTTCTGAAAAATCGTTGACGGGTAGATTTTCTGCATCCGGTTGGTTTGCGACTATTTCCTGTTGTATTTCCTGCTTTTTTTGAATGCTTTTTAGTGATAGAGCAGATACTTTTTTAGCGTTTCTCTCTGCTAAAATTTGAGGCCTTTCAATTACTTTTTCTGATTCTCCGCTGGTTGTAGATGGTGTGGAGCTGGGTTGGTTGGGTTGATTGTTTTCTGGGGCGTCTACTTCTGAAGGTTCGTTTACTTCATTTTTAATTTGGTTGTTCGTGGCATTAATCGCAGTTTCGGGTTCAGCCTTTCTTATTGAGTTTGAAGCTGCGCTACCTGCAGAGGTTATTTTTTCTGATGTAAATTCTTCACTTTTAAAATGGGAGGGAGGAATAACAAAATGGGTGGCGCCTTTGCTGGTGCCGATTTCACCTACGCGGGAATTAGGCTTTTTTTTTTCGCCCTGAAAAGTCAAGGAAGCAAGTTGCATTAAAGTTAATTCAACCAATAGCCGCTGGTTTTGGCTGTTTTTATATTTTAAGTCGCAGGTATTAGCAATGTCTATTCCTTCAATTAAAAATTGTTGGGTGGTTTTTTGCGACTGTTCAAAATACATGGTTTTAACTTGCTCGCCAACTTCTAATAAACTAATTGTTTCTTGGTTTTTGCAGACCATTAAATCGCGGAAATGGGAAGCGAGGCCCATTATAAAATGATGGCCATCAAAACCTTTGGAAAGGATTGTATTATATGATACCAATACTTGCGGGATATTGTTTTCCAACAGTAAATCTGTAATTTGAAAATACCAAGTGTAATCCAATACATTTAGATTTTCGGTAACAGCTTCGCGCGTAAGGTTTTTTCCAGCAAAGCTAACCACCCTATCAAAAATTGAAAGCGCATCGCGCAAGGCACCATCGGCTTTTTGTGCAATAATGTGCAGAGCGTCGTCTTCGGCTTCTATATTTTCTGCCTTTGCAACTTCGGCTAAATGTTCTTTTATATCGCGAACGCCAATTCGTCTAAAATCGAAAATTTGGCAACGTGAAAGAATAGTTGGTATTATTTTGTGCTTTTCGGTTGTAGCCAGTATAAATATTGCGTGCTTTGGCGGTTCTTCCAAAGTTTTTAAAAACGCGTTAAAGGCATTTGCAGATAGCATATGTACTTCATCAATAATATATACTTTGTATTTACCAACTTGGGGTGGAATACGAACTTGGTCTATTAAATTACGGATGTCGTCCACAGAGTTGTTGGAGGCTGCATCTAATTCAAAAATATTAAAGGCGAAATCTTCATCTACTTTCTCAGTGCCATCTTCATTAATTTTTTTGGCGAGAATACGCGCGCAGGTTGTTTTGCCTACGCCACGGGGGCCTGTAAAAAGCAATGCTTGGGCAAGATGGTTATTTTCTATGGCGTTCTCCAAAGTATTGGTAATGGCCTGTTGCCCAACCACGTCTTTAAAAACGGCTGGCCGGTATTTTCTGGCAGATACAATGAAGTGTTCCATCTTTTTGTTACAGAATTTGGTAATTGGTTACTCAATCATTCCATAGTGAGTAGAGAGCAAATATAAAGATGTGCAATGGGTTTTAAAAAAATAGCTGTTTGTATTTTACCATATTTATTAACATTGATGTACTTTTGCCGCGCAGGCCGCCTTATCGCCGAGATCCTCGCTTTTGCGGGGGTGTGGGAGGAAAGTCCGGACACCAAAGGGAAGCATAGCGGCTAACAGCCGTCGGGAACTCTGCTTTTGCTGAGTTTTCAGGACAAGTGCAGCAGAAAGGATGTACAGGTAATGCTGTAGTGAAATCAGGTAAACTCTATGCGGTGAAATGCCACGTAAACCTGCGCTCCGATATTAATCGGGAAAGGGTGCCCGCCCAATGCAGGAGGGTAGGCAGATTGAGCGTGTGGGTAACTGCACGTCTAGATAAATGATAAGGCCCCAATGCATATTGGGGACAGAACCCGGCTTATAGGCCTGCTTTTTTTTCTTTTAAGGTATTTGTTTGTTCTAACATCCAAACCTTTGCGGCACTTAACTTTTGGAATGTTTGAAATGGAACCGTGATAAAGAAACTTTCAAAATTTGCAATTTGCAAAGATCGTTCAGATTTATAAACAATCGCAAATGCTACTAAGCGAGGAATTTGTCGGGTATATGATTTTGGCGATAAATTTCTGGAATAATCGTTAACCCTATTAGAAATATAACCGAAAGATTTTTCGCCATAGAAACGCGATGCCAACTGCTGAATTTTAGAAACATAAGCTTCATCTAACACTATGGCGTCCGCGGGCGTTGCAATCATGAAATTTTCGTAGAATTCAATTTTTACAAAATCTAATTCTATCAGTTCTACGGGAAGTTGAAACATATTACAATTTACGCAAAAAAACTGAAAACATTTCCACCGTATTTTCTGGCTTCAGCAAAACCGGGTAATGCGTCGAGGGTATTTTGTTTTGAATGTTCTATTACTAAAATCCCATCTTCCTTTAAGAGTTTTTTTTCTGCAACTGCCAAAACAATATTCTCTAATTGTGAAGCATTAAAATCATAGGGCGGATCGGCAAAAATAATATCGTAATTTCCCGAAGCCTTTTCCAGGTATTTGGCAACGTCAGATTTTATGGCATTTATAGGAAAGGAAAATTCTTCCGAAACTTTATTTATGTACTGCACACAGCCTAAATGAGCATCTACGGCGGTTATATTGGGAACACCGCGGGAGGCAAATTCAAAACTTATATTTCCAGTACCTGCAAAAAGATCTAATACAGTAAGTTCATCAAAAAAATATCGAACCCGTAAAATATTAAAGAGCCCTTCCTTTGCAAAATCGGTTGTGGGACGGACAGGCAAGTTTTTTGGAGCGGTTAATCTTCTTCCTTTGTATGTGCCTGAAATTATTCGCATTACTAAGCGTTTTTTAAAATGAAATGATTGTGGGATTCGTCATTGCCCAAACTTTTAGTATTGTACATCTTTGCATCTAAAAATGTGAGATTACGTATATAAGTGTAGGCAATTTTAAAATTTTCGTCGTTTTTTTCAATAGCACCCAAAAGTACAACGGGAGTATTTTCTGGGTTTAATTGAAGCTGCTCCATACAGAAGAGCGTATAATAGATAAAATCTTCAGGGGTTTTATAGTGGTAACTATTGCAGAGTTGCAGTTGGCCATTTTTTAAAACGATACAATCGAAATTATTTTTTTGAAAATGTAAAAACATTTTTGGAAGCGAATATATTTCGCGTTCAAGAATTGAATTCAATAGTACGGTCATCGCGTGGTAATAATTGAAGGATCCATACTTTTCAAAGAAAAAATTATTGATGTTCATAAACGGAACATACACTACCACGATGTTATGGTTTTCAACAACATCGTGCGCCATATAATCGTTTGCTAAGATTTTGGAGTTAAACTTTAAATATTCGCTCGCTTTAGTTTCGTTAAAAAGCGGAGCTGGCACCAAGCTGTAAACTGGAGTAGCATATACTACGGTTACATCGCTAAAGCTAGTGTTTAAAATTTCATTGTTACTAACAATAGTTTCAATATCCATCAAAAGTTCCTCGGGGGTTGTACTGTGGTCTAAGTTTTTTTCCACAAACAAGACGGGTTCTTCACTTTCGGGATTAGTCACCAAAAAAGAAAGCCCGTTCAAAGAAACTTGAACGGACAGTCTGTTATGTAATGTATTTTTTATGTTATTCTTCTTTTGCGGCATCGTAAATTTTTGGCCAGTTTCCAGAAGTGTTTACTTCTTCTAAAGAGCCTACTCTAATATCTGGACCGTTAACCCCATCTACAGACTGTACTTGAAGTTCTTGTGTAACTAGGTCTGAATCTTGATCTGCCAAGATTACCTTTTTTGAAACCTTTGCTTCAAAAACTGAATAGGTGGCGTCGTTTTTTTCAATTTTACCAGATTTTAGTTCAAACTTGGCGTCAACACCTTCTACAGGCACATTCATCATTGTTTTATATCTATCGGTGCCGCCAAAGAGTGAATCTCTAACTGGGGTAAATCCTAAGGTATCAATTAATGATTTTTCAATAAAATATCCTTCGTCTATACCGAAAGCTTTATTCTTGGCTACATCGGCATAACTGGTATCGCGACGTTGTGTACGTGCAAATTTGGCCGTATCAATAAATTTAACCAAACTGTCCCAGTCTCCTGTAAATTTACCTGTAATTTCTTTGTGTGCAAGCTCTGCGGCCTGAATATCCTTCAAATTCTTAATTACTTTGGCATAGCGTGCCTCTTTTACTTTGTTGAATTCAACTGGGCCCATTACCGAGTTATATAGCTTCCAACCCAGGAAGATTATTACAATCCAAAGAACAATCTGAATTACTAATTTCATTATTGATTTTATTTAAGTGTTGATTTTACTAAAAGGTCTATCGCAAATCTACAATTTTTTTTTGTTCACAAAAGTATATTGCGAAAAAATCATACCTATCTTTAAACCCTCATTGATAGCAGCAAATAATGAATGTATCAGAATTTTACAGTTTTTTAAAAAATGATTTTCCACATAATACTACCCCAAAACAGGATATAGCGCTTCAACTGTTGGCTAAATTTGTGTTGAGTCCAAACAAAAATGAGACGTTTTTGTTGAAAGGATATGCAGGTACGGGAAAAACCACAATTGTGGGTGCGCTGGTAAAGAATTTGGCCAAAATAAAAAAGCGATCTGTACTTCTTGCCCCTACGGGCAGGGCGGCGAAGGTAATTAGTAATTATTCAAGCAAACAGGCTTTTACCATTCATAAAAAAATCTATTTCCCCAAGCGAGAAAAGGGAGCTGTTTTCTTTTCATTACAGCAAAACAAGCATCGTGACACTATATTTATCGTAGATGAAGCATCCATGATTCCCGATATAAACCAAGACTCAAAACTATTTGAAAACGGTTCGCTACTCGATGATTTAATGCAATACGTTTATAGTGGTAACAATTGCAAACTTTTGCTAATTGGCGATTCTGCGCAGCTTCCACCCGTACATTTAGATATTAGTCCCGCCTTGGATGCCTCCTTGCTTGAAAACCAATACAATCGTGAAGTTATAAAACTGGAGCTCGATGAAGTGGTGCGGCAACAACAGGATAGTGGTATTTTAGAAAACGCAACGCGAATCAGGGAGTGTTTGGACAATGAGCTGTATGAAGCCTTTAAATTTTCGGGTATAAATTTTCCGGATATAGTTCGACCGGTAGATGGGCAGGAAATTATGGATGCAATAAACGGCAGTTATTCAGCCTTGGGAAATGAAGATACCGTAATTGTAGTGCGATCCAACAAAAGAGCAAATCTATATAACCAGAGCATTCGCGAACGTATTCTGTTTCAAGAATCCGAACTTTCGGCGGGCGATTATTTAATGGTGGTAAAGAATAATTACTTTTGGGTAGATAATACGAGCGAAGCTGGCTTTATTGCCAATGGCGATATAGTAGAGGTTTTGGAAATTTTTGCCTTTAAAGAACTCTATGGGTTTCGTTTTGCTGAAGTAAAATTACGAATGGTAGATTATCCTACAATGAAACCTTTGGAAACCGTGTTACTTTTAGACACTTTAACATCCGAAACTCCATCACTAACCTATGATGAATCGAACAAATTATATCAAGAAGTAATGAAAGACTACGAGTCGGAAAAATCTAAGTACAAGAAATTTTTGGCAGTAAAAAACAACAAATTTTTTAATGCGCTCCAAGTAAAATTTAGCTACGCCATAACCTGTCATAAATCGCAGGGAGGCCAGTGGAATACCGTTTTTGTTGAGCAACCGTATCTTCCCAATGGAATAGATAAGGAGTACTTGCGTTGGCTTTATACAGCTATTACGCGGGCGCAGGAAAAATTGTATTTAATAGGTTTTAAAGATGAATTTTTTGTAACGTGATATTAATTAAAATTAAACTTTTGTGTAGGGCAATCAACGCTTTGCACGACCTAAATTAGAAATACCCATGGAAACTTTTAATTTAATACTAAGTATTTTTTTAGGTATCGGTTTAGCTGCAGCCGTAGGTTTCCGAGTATTTTTACCATTATTGATTATGAGCCTGGCGGGTTATTTTGATGTAATTCCAATAAACGAAAATTGGCAGTGGATTGGCAGCCTTACCGCAGTAATAATAATGGCCGTGGCAACGGTTGTTGAAATTTTTGGTTACTATATTCCTTGGTTTGATAATTTGCTAGACACCATTGCCCTCCCATTAGCCACCTTGGCAGGCACAGCGGTTATGGTAGCAACGGTTACCGATTTAAGCCCTGTTATTACATGGACGCTGGCAATAATAGCGGGCGGTGGTACAGCCGCAGCAATAAAGGGCAATACTTTGGCGGCAAGACTTACTTCCAGTACAACCACCGGAGGGATTGCAAATCCGATTTTGACCACAGCAGAAACGGGCACTTCAATAGTTATGGCTGTGGCTGCCATCTTTGTACCTGTTGTTGCTTTTGTCTTGGTTCTCTTTCTTTTTTATGTAATATTCAAATTTTATAAAAAGCTTCGTAAAAAAGGGACGCCGAGAACATAATCTTCTTATTTTTGAATTCAATTTAAAAACTTCGACTTGAAAATAATAGCCATGATTCCCGCGCGTTACGGTGCGTCGCGTTTTCCCGGAAAATTGATGCAGGATTTAGCAGGAAAACCTGTAATAGTTAGAACATACGAAGCTGCAAAAGCCACCAATCTTTTTGATGAAGTTTATGTTGTTACAGATAGCGATGTAATTTTTAAAGAAATTGAAGCCAACGGCGGCAAAGCAATTATGAGCCAAAAGGAACATGATTGCGGTAGCGATCGTATAGCCGAAGCCGTAGAAAACCTAGATGTAGATATTGTCGTAAACGTGCAGGGCGACGAGCCATTTACGAGCCGTGAAGGCTTAGAAAAGGTTTTGGCGGTATTTAACGAACCCGATGCAGATAAAATTGACTTAGCTTCGTTAATGACCGAAATACATGATTGGAAAGAAATAAGCGACCCAAACTGCGTAAAAGTAATAGTTGATAAAGATAACTTTGCGCTCTATTTTTCACGTTCGCCAATACCGTATCCGCGCGATAAAAATGTGGCACTTCAATACTACAAACACAAAGGTATCTACGCTTTTAGAAAACAAGCGATAATGGATTTTTATCGCTTACCAATGCGTTCTTTGGAAGCTGTAGAAAAAATAGAATGTATTCGTTATTTAGAATACGGGAAGAACATAAAAATGGCAGTGTCTAACACTACTGGGGTTGAAATAGACACTCCAGAAGACCTTGCGCGCGCAAATAAATTGCTAAAAGAAAAGGAAAAGGATACCATAAACAATAAATTTAGAAATTTCCCAATGGTGCCCAAAGTGGTTTTTGGCGAAGGTTGTTTTGATCAGCTCAGTTCAATATTATCTTCTAAAAAGAAGGAAAAAGCACCGTTTATTTATTTGGTTGACAACGTTTTTGAAGAAGACACTAAATTTTTAGATAGAATTAATCTTCGGTTCAATGACAAATTAATTTTTGTTTCGGCAGAAGAGGAACCAAAAACGAGCCAAGTAGATACCCTTGTAAAAAATATAAAATCTGAATTTACCTACCTACCATCGGGCATTATCGGCATTGGTGGCGGAACGGTCATGGATTTGGCCAAGGCGGTGTCCATTATGCTCAATAATAAAGGAAGTGCTGCAGATTATCAGGGTTGGGATTTAGTGTCCAAAAAGGCGGTTTATCATGTAGGCATCCCAACGATTTCGGGAACCGGTGCCGAAGTTTCCCGTACAACCGTATTAACGGGTCCTGTTCGCAAACTGGGGATTAATAGCGATTTTACTCCCTTTGATCAAGTAGTGCTCGATCCGGAACTAACCAAAGGCGTTTCAAAAAACCAATGGTTCTTTACCGGAATGGATTGTTTTATACATTGCGTAGAATCTCTAAACGGAACGTTTTTAAACGCATTTAGCCAAAGTTATGGCGAAAAGGCCTACGATCTTTGTTTGGAGATATTTCTTGGCGATACACTTTCCGAAAAAGAATCGCGGGCTAAACTTATGATGGCGTCGTGGCATGGAGGAATGAGCATAGCGTATTCACAAGTTGGGGTAGCGCACGCAATGAGCTACGGTTTAGGCTATGTTTTAGGAACAAAACACGGGGTGGGTAATTGTATTGTTTTTCAATATTTAAGTGAATTTTACCCCAAAGACGTGGCTTTATTTAAACAGATGGTTGCCAAACACGGCGTAACTATTCCGCAAGGAATTTGCCAAAACCTTACGGAAGCGCAGTTAAATACAATGATTACTGTAGCATTGGGTATGGTTCCACTGTGGGAAAATGCCCTTGGCGCAGATTGGGAAAAGGTTATAACACCAGAAAAACTGAGGGAGCTTTACTTAAAGATGTAACCGCGCTGAATATATGGGATTCACAAAATTTATTTTTGAAAAAGTAATGGGTTGGAAAATTGAAGGAACTTTTGATCCTTTGGTTAAAAAAGCTGTTATAATTGTGGTGCCACATACCAGTTGGCACGATTTCTATCTCGGGCTGTTTACGCGAAGATTGACCAAGGTTAAAATTAATTATATCGCTAAAAAGGAACTATTCGTGTGGCCAATAGGCTGGTACTTTCGTTGGACGGGAGGTACAAAACTAGACAGAACCCCGGGCCAAAAAAAAGTAGAAGCAATTGCTGAATTATTTCATAAAAAAGAAGAATTTCGTCTGGCGCTTTCACCGGAAGGCACACGTAAAAAAGTAGATACGTGGAAAACGGGTTATTATTTTATGGCACTGGCAGCAAATGTGCCAATTATTTGTGTTGCTTTTGATTATGGCAGAAAACGAATAGTTATTGACAAACCCTTCTATCCAACAGGAAATATAGAAGCAGATACGCCAAAATTACGTTCTTTTTTTAAAGGTGTGATTGGTAAAAATAAAGACTACTCTTTCGATATAGGGCTCGATAAAGAATAATCTTATCTTCAATTACATCAAACTAACAACCATTAATTTGATGTTAAAAGTTAGTTAAGCATTCCAAAAAAAATTCGCTAGTTCAAAATCTTAGTATTAATTATGCATAAAAAATATAAAACTATGAAACGAAGTAAATATTTAATTCCAATTTTTGTTTTTGCAATGGCACTAGTTTCGTGCAGTAGCGACGATGAAACCGGTGGTGGAGGCGATCCAACCCCTGTAGCTATTTTAGCAAACTTGTACGCTACCAGTAATACAAGTACCGCAATTCAATCGTATGATTTTACGCCTAATGGTATAGCTCTGCGCTTATTGCTTACCAGTTCGGAAAATAATGAAGGAGTTTACTACGATGAAGATTCCAGCGAACTCGTTGTTTCCTCAAGATCGCAAAGAGCAATAAACACGTATTCAAATATAGATAACGTTGAAAGCGGCAATAATTTAAGTCTTTTTCTTTCAAGCGATACTGTTTTAGAGAGTCCGCGCGATTTGGCTGTAAAAGACGATTATTACATTATTTCAGATAATGCCGATCTTGATAACAATCCCGACACTGATGAGGGTAGGTTTTTTATCTTTAAACGCGATGATGATGGTTATACATTGCGAAATATCGTAACCGTAAATTATGCAGTTTGGGGTATTGAACTTATAGGAAACGATCTGTATTCTGTAGTTGATAAAACGAGCGATGTTGCCGTACTAAAAAACTTTATTTCTACTTATACTACAGATGTTACTGCTACGCCAGATAAGCAAATAACAATTGAAGGAATAACCAGAACGCACGGAATAACCGAAGACGGTGGTTTTGTGATATTAACAGATATTGGTGATGCCGCAAATGACGGCGACGGTGCATTTCATTTTATAAATGGTTTTGTATCTAAATTTGAAGCTACTGCAAACGGTGGAACGTTAAGTTTTGCAGGAAATCAAGTTCGCGTTTCGGGTAGATTAACAGAACTGGGCAACCCTGTAGCTGTTGAATACGATAGTGCGAGCCAGACGGTGTTTATTGCAGAGCGTGCCAATGAAGGTGGTAAAATTTTGTTTTTCAGTGAAATAGGAGCCGGTGGAAATTTAGTTCCGAATTTAAGCTCACCCTTTGCTGGAGCTTCATCTTTGTATTTTATCGATAGATAAAAAAAGGGATATTTTTTGAAAAATAAAAAAGGCTCTCTAAAAAGTATAATTCAGTAAGTTTGTTTGGTCCCGCAGCAAGTATAATCTGCGTGTTGAAGTTTTCAACTTTGCTCAAACCGACAGTGAATCTAACTTTTTAGAGGCCTTTTTTTATTGCTTGATTGTAAGGTTAATTTACTCTTCTTCGGACGTTTCCTGCATTGTGTGATACACATTTTGAACATCGTCGTCTTCTTCTATTTTTTCCAAAAGTTTTTCAACGTCGGCGGCTTCTTCTGCCGATAGCGTTTTTGTAACTTGTGGAATTCGATCAAAACCGGAAGAAAGAATTTCAATATTATTTCCTTCAAGATACGACTGAATGGCGCCAAAACTTTCAAATGGGCCATAGATTAAAATTCCGTCTTCATCTTCAAAAATTTCGTCCATTCCGTGGTCTATTAGTTCAAGTTCTAATTCTTCAATATCTAAACCTTCTGGATTTATTCTGAAATTACAGGTATGATCAAACATAAACGAAACAGATCCGGACGTACCCAAACTGCCATCGCATTTATTAAAATAACTGCGAATATTGGCAACCGTTCGGGTGTTGTTATCGGTAGCGGTTTCAATTAAAATTGCAATTCCGTGCGGTGCATAACCTTCAAAGAGAACTTCTTTATAATCGCCAAGACTTTTGTCGCTTGCACGTTTTATGGCGCGCTCCACATTGTCTTTGGGCATATTTACAGCCTTTGCGTTCTGGATTACGGCGCGGAGTCTTGAATTGGCATCCGGGTCGGGACCGCCTTCTTTTACTGCCATAACAATGTCTTTGCCAATACGTGTAAACGCTTTAGACATTGCAGACCAACGCTTCATTTTTCTTGCTTTTCTGAATTCAAAAGCTCTTCCCATAAATTATTGTATTACTTGATTTATTAGTTATTCCGTGAAAAGAAAGTTCAAATATAAAAAATTCCAAAAACCAAATGCTAAAAGAACAAAGCCTTTCATAAGTATAAATTTTGCACAGCTAGAATACTATGGTTTTGGAATTGTATATACTACCCAATGAGATCATCAATTATCTTTGCCAACTCAAAATCCTTTTCAGTAACACCGTCGGCATCGTGGGTTGAAAGATAGATTTCTAACGAATTGTAAACGTTGCTCCACTCCGGATGATGATTTAGTTTTTCGGCTTCAAAGGCTATTCGCGTCATAGCTGAAAAAGCTTCTTTAAAATCCTCAAATTCAAAAATAGTATGTAGGGCACCTTCGTGAAAATCCCACCCTTCATATTCCTTTAATTTATCTTCAATCTGTTTATCTGTTAATGCTTTCATGATTATTGTTTTTTTAATTTTAGACACCAGGCCTAGTATCTCTATTTAATTGATATAATTTCTTCGTTTAAAACACAGTCTTCAATCACTTGTGCAACAGTAATTTGATGAGGATTTGGCAATCTGTTTTCTTTTGGAAGTATTGCCGCATATCGATCTTCATTACTGCTAAAAACACTTTTAAAGATAGGCATTTTATCGCCAATTTTTGAAGATATTTCGTTGAAAAGGTCTTCGTGATGTACCATATCGTTACTCGCCAAATGATAAATGCCGCGGAGCGATTGGTTAATTATATAATGAATTTGTTGGCAGATTTTATTGATGGTGGTAGTGGTGATTACCAAATTCGGAAAAACTTCAAAAGCGGCGCGATGCCTGATACACTGCCTTAAATGAAGAATCTGTGGCGAGTTTATGCCCAGCACCATCGGCAACCGTAAAATAGTTGTTTGAGAAGGAATGACTTCCAACAACAACTTTTCTATTGAAATTTTAAATTTTCCCGAAACTGATTCAGATAATGTTAAGTCGTTTTCAAATGAGGGATGACTAAACTTTCCATCGAAAACTTCGGAAGAAGAAATATAAATCACAGAACAATTTGAATGTAGCAGGGCGTAATTCGCAATTTGCTGATGAGCTTCAAACTGACTTTTATAGTCGCCTTTAAATGCTGAAATTATTACAGTGGGTTGAATTTTATGCAACAATAAAAATAAAGAATCTTCGGCAACACAGTATTTATGAAAAACATGATTTTCGGAAAATGCACCACTTTGCCGACAATAGGTACAATGAACGTCAAAATAGGAAAGAAGCTCTTTGTAGATGGCGTTGCCAATAAAACCGCTTCCTCCTAAAATTAAAATCCGTTCCTTTTCCAGTTTCGTGTTCATGTAAATTTTTAGAAATGCTGTTTAAAATATAGATAATTGAGTTTTAGTTGTAAACTGTTCTAACGCCTGCATTCCCAAATACGAATTGCCCTGCGGGTTTAAACCCGGAGCCCAAGTGGCAATTGTGAAACACTGTGGCAACAGTGCTACAATACCTCCACCAACGCCGCTTTTGCCAGGTAATCCAACTTCGAATGCAAACTCTCCTGCTTCGTCATAAAATCCGCAGGTAAGCATTATTGCATTAATACGTTTTACTTGGCTTGCAGTTAAATGCTGTCTGTTTTTTAAACATTTACCTTTATTGGCGTAAACAAAAAAAGCATTTGTAAGTTGTTTACAATCCATTGCTATGGAGCATTGGTGAAAATAAAAATCCAAAACATCTTCCACGTTATTGTATAAATTGCCGTACGATTTTAAAAGGTTTGCAGCAGCGTAGTTGTTGTAACCCGTTAATCGTTCCGATTCGGCCACCTTGTTGTTAAAACATATTGTATGATCGTGCGAAATTTCTCTTACAAAGTTTAAAAAATCTTCTTTCGGATTCTTTAAATGTGTGAGTAAAATATCGGCAACTACAATGGCGCCAGAATTAATTAGCGGGTTTCTCGGTATTCCGTTTTCAAGTTCTAAAAGTGAAAGGTGGTTAAATGGGTTCCCCGAAGGTTCAACGTCCATTCTGTCCCACAGTTTATTTCCAACCAATTGAAATGCCTTTGTAAGCGAAAGTACTTTTGAAATACTTTGAATAGACAGTTTTTCCGCAGAATCGCCAACTGAATAATTTTCGCCCGTTATAAGCTGCAAGTTTATTCCAAACTTATCTTTCGGAACATTGGCAAGTTCGGGAATGTAAGCAGCAACTTCACCTTTATTTTCAACGTTTGTTACCGATTCGTAAATTTCTTCTAATATTGCTTGATAATCTAGCATTAGCCCTTATAAAACGGTGTTTTCACTACAGTTGCCGCAACAGGTTTATTTCTAATTTGTATAAATATTTCTGTGCCCGGAGTACTGTTTTCTACCGTTACGTACCCTAAACCAATAGCTTTGTTTAATGACGGTGCCATAGTTCCGCTGGTTACAATTCCAATTGTATTTCCGTCCTTATCTGCAATCTCATAATCGTGCCTTGGAATACCGCGTTCGTTTAATTCAAAGCCAATTAGTTTTCTTTTTACGCCTTCTTCTTTTTGTTTTTTGAGGTTTTCAGAATTTACGAAATCTTTAGTGAATTTTGTAATCCATCCCAATCCAGCTTCCAAAGGCGAAGTTGTATCGCTAATATCGTTGCCGTATAAACAAAACCCCATTTCGAGTCGCAAAGTATCGCGAGCCGCAAGCCCGATAGGCCTAATTCCGAAATCTTTTCCAGCTTCCATTACTTTGTTCCAAACTTGTTCTACCTCGCTATTTTTGCAGTAAATTTCAAAACCGCCACTACCGGTATAGCCCGTTGCGCTAATAATTACATGTTCAATTCCTGCAAAATCGGCTACTTTAAAATGATAAAATTTAATAGCATTTAAGTCTTCCGAGGTTAAAGATTGCATTGCTTCAATAGCTTTTGGCCCTTGTATTGCGAGCAGCGAATAATCGTCTGAAAGGTTGCGCATTTCTGCACCCATAGTGTTATACTTAGAAATCCAAGCCCAATCTTTATCAATGTTTGATGCATTTACAACAAGCAACCATTTTTGGTCTTCAATCCGGTAAATTATTAAATCGTCCACAATACCGCCTGTTTCATTGGTAAGGCAGGTGTATTGGGCTTGGCCCACGGACACTTTTGACGCGTCGTTGCTACAGACTTTTTGAATTAAATTGAGTGCTTCTGGGCCCGAAACTAAAAATTCGCCCATATGCGAAACATCAAAAACGCCAACTGCGTTGCGAACGGTTTGGTGTTCAGTGTTTACGCCTTCGTATGATACGGGCATGTTATAACCTGCAAATGGCACCATTTTGGCACCCAATTGTTCGTGAATATGCGAAAGTGCTACGTTTTTCATAGGTAAAAAGTTTTCGTATTAGACGCTTTGATACCCCTTAGAGTCTAAGATTAGTTATTTTTATTTTGAATAATTTATAGATAAAACATTTTAGCAAATGTATCATAATCGTTCAAAGGTAACGAAAGTTTACAGGGTTTATTTTCAACAATTTCTTCGTTAAAATCATCTTAATCGGAAGCATTATTATCAATGTTTTCAATACTTTTAAAAGAAAAACCATGGCCACAACCACTTCGTACAATCCTTATACAGGTGAAACATTAAATTCATATAAAAATCATACAAAAACTGAAGTTTCTGAAATAATAAACAAAGCCGATAAACGCTTTTATAGTTGGCGTGAAACTTCCTTTTCTACAAGAAAGAAACTAATGCTTTCTGCTGCTGCCGAATTGAAGAAAAACAAAAAGGAATACGCCGAGATGATAACCCAAGAAATGGGAAAACCTATTTCGCAGGCCGTTGCCGAAGTAGAAAAGTGCGCTTTGGCGTGCGAGTACTATGCCGAAAATGCTGAAAAACAACTACAAAATGAAATAATAAAAACCGATGCGTTTAAAAGTTACGTTAGCTACGAGCCAATTGGGGTAGTATTGGCGGTAATGCCGTGGAACTATCCTTTCTGGCAGGTTTTTAGATTCGCAGCGCCGGCGTTAATGGCTGGGAACATAGGTGTTTTAAAGCACGCATCCAACGTATTTGGCTGTGCTTTGAACATTGAAAAGGTTTTTAAACGAGCGGGGTTTCCTGATAATTGTTTTTCAACATTACTTATTAAAAGCGACTCCGTTGAAACTGTGATTGAAAACGACAAAGTAAAAGCCGTTACTCTTACCGGGAGTGGGCCAGCGGGTTCATCGGTGGCTGCCATTGCTGGAAAAAATATTAAAAAATCTGTACTGGAATTAGGCGGAAGCAATGCCTTGGTTGTTCTTAAGGATTGCGATATGGAACAAACAATTAAAACCTGTGTGCAAGCGCGTTTTCAGAATACAGGACAGAGCTGTATTGCCGGAAAAAGACTGATTATAGATGCGTCTATTTCGGAAGAATTTATAGAGAAAATGCTAATTCAGGTTCGTGAATTAAAAAGCGGCGATCCCACCAACGACAAAACTTTTATCGGTGTAATGGCACGCGAAGATTTAGCCAAAGATTTAGAAAAACAAGTAAATGCCTCAATTAAAGCAGGAGCAAATTTACGAATAGGAGGTAAGCGACAAGGAGCTTATTTTGAACCTACTATTTTAACAGGCGTTACGAGTAGCATGCCGGTTTTTAAAGAAGAAACTTTTGGACCAGCACTCGCAGTTACAACATTTAAAACAGTGGAGGAAGCCATTGAGCTTTCTAACCTTTCCAAATTTGGATTGGGGGTTTCCATTTTCACCAAAAATATTGAAGCTGCCGAAAAATTAGCCTTGCAATTTGATGAAGGTGCGGTTTTTATAAATGAATTGGTAAAAAGCGATCCGCGATTACCTTTCGGAGGAATTAAAGAGAGTGGTTATGGTCGCGAATTAAGCGAACACGGTATTCGTGAATTTGTAAATAGAAAAACGGTTTTTATCAATAAATAACTTTAAAACCTAACAGGCTTGTTTAAATCTGTTAGGTTATTTACACAATTATCCTTTCTGCAAAAACTCAGCTTTATTTTGTATTTCAGGTTTTAAAATATTGTTTTTTTCTAAAAATGAATTGAATTTAGCTCCTTCTTTCTCTTTTATCTTTTGATAACGCATTTTTGCTTTATTAAATTCTTCAGAAATTAATTCGAAATTCGCTTTTGAAGCCCCAGAGACCTTATTGTAATTGGAAGCCACATTGCTGTACAAGTCTGCCATTTTTTCGCGTAATTCTGGTTCTGCCGAAGCCACGTAATTATCGCCAGTGGTAATTACCAAGTCCTTTCGTAGGTTCTCCAGCGCTTCGAATAATTTTTCGGCCTCTTTCTTTCCCTTTGGGTTGTTTTCAATTACTTCGGTTGCTTTTAGCTGAGTTGTGTTAATTTCATAAACCATATATGCCAAATCCTCAACCATATTAAAGAGGTCTTGTGTGAGTGATTCTTGCTCTTTTCGTTGCGCCAAAGTAGTAAGAGATTTTTCGTCGTACTTTATTTCAATGTCGTGGCTATATGTTTCTTTGCCTTTTTTAAGTACTACCTTATATTTTCCGGCCGCTACTCTAGGCGCGGTAAAGCCACTAAATGCAAGGGTTTTTGCTTGGGCCATTTTTGGAGCTGTAGTCATAAAATTCCAGCTGACTATATTAATACCTTTCGACTTTCCTGGTGTTAATGTCGTAATTTTGTTTCCTGTCATGTCTTGTATTTCCATCTCCATTTTGCCAAAGGTGTGTCTCTTTTTTAGGTAATACACTATTTGAGCGTCGGTATTTTTATTTTCGCCAACAAATTGTGTTTCTGCGCCAAAACTGCCACTAAAGCCACTATCTTCGGTCATGGTAAATGGTTCCGACTGAAAGAAATGCACCTCTTTATCTAAAATTTCTGAGGTTAGTTGGCGCAAAGGGCTTATATCGTCAATTATAATTACGCCACGACCGTGGGTGCCCATTACCAAATCGTTGGTGCGCTTTTGAAGATCTATAAAATGAACCGCAACAGGTGGCATATTGTTTGTAAATTCAGACCAATTTTTACCACCATCAATTGTAACGTAAAGTCCCAATTCGGTTCCTAAAAATAGCAAATCTTCATTTTTAAAATCTTCTTGAATATTTCTAACAAAGGCTTTGGAATTTATGTCATCCGAAATAATCGATTTCCAAGTTTTTCCGTAATCAGTGGTTTTTAGGGCGTATGGTTTCATATCGCCAGTGGTATGCCCTTCAAAAACTGCATAAGCCGTTCCTTTGCCGTGAACGCTGGCTTCAATGTGGTACACCCAGGTATTTTTTGGAATTCCCACTAAATTTTCGGTAAGGTTTTTCCAAGTTTTTCCGCCATCGGTTGTAAGTTGTACATTCCCATCATCTGTGCCCACCCATATTATATTTTCATCTAATGGCGATTCGGCAATGGTAAAAATAGTAGTGTGTTTTTCTGCGCCACTATTATCTATCGAGAGTCCACCAGATTTGGCCTGATCTTGTTTAGTTTTATCGTTGGTAGTTAAATCTGGCGAAATAATCGTCCAGCTATCGCCCATATCTTCAGAACGATGAAGAAATTGGCTTCCCATATAAAATCTATCCGGAGCAAAGTTGCTCACAGCCATTGGTGCATTCCAGTTAAAGCGAAGCTCTGGATCACCTTTTTTAGGTTGTGGTTGTACAGTAGTGGTACGGTTTCTATTTACATCGTAACGCCAAACATTTGCGGCACCCTGCATTTCAGAATAAATAATATTTTTTGTGGGATGTTTTAAAACTCGAAATCCGTCGCCGTATCCTATACTATTCCAGTCGCGGGCATTTACCCCGCCGGGAGCAGAGGAGGGGCCGTACCAGGAGCCGTTATCTTGCAGACCACCGTAAACGTTGTATGGTTCGGCATCGTCAACACTTATGTGGTAAAATTGGGAAAGTGGCAGATTTTCAACAATTTCAAAAGTTGAACCACCATTCCATGAACGATAAACGCCACCATCGGTTCCTGAATAGAGAATATCACTATTATTTATATCGAAAACAACATCGTGAATATCTGCATGCATATTTCCGAGATTTTTAAAGGTTTTTCCGCCATCGCGGCTTATGGAACCTGTTAAGCCACCTTTTACCACGATGTCGGGGTTTTTTGGGTCGACCGTAATCCGCGAAAAGTAAAAAGGACGAACGGTTAGTCCAAAATCATTGTTTAAATGTTCCCAGGAATTACCGCCATTGTTAGATCTCCAGAGTCCGTTTGTTTCTTTCTCACCGGTTTCAATAACGGCATAAATAATTTTAGTATCGCTCGGAGCCATTGCAATACCAATTCTTCCTAATTTTCCGGTAGGAAGATTACTAGTAAGTTTATTCCAAGTTTTTCCACCGTCGGTAGATTTATGGATTGCACTATTTTCCCCACCCGAATTGAAACCCCATGCGGTTCTTCGAAATTGCCACATAGAGGCAAAAAGTATGTTTGGATTATTTGGATCCATTAATAAATCTGAAACACCCGTAGAATTTCCAGTGTATAAAATCTTGTTCCATGATTTTCCGCCATCGGTGGTTTTGTAAACACCGCGATCCTCGCTATCGCTCCAAAGTGCGCCTAAAACACCAACATAAACTTCATCGGTATTGTTTGGATTGATTACTATTGAAGAAATTCTTTCTGAATTTTCGAATCCTGGAATTTCTGTCCAGTTATTGCCTCCATCAGTAGATTTAAACAAACCATTACCCACGGAAACCGAATTGCGGGTCCAAGTTTCGCCCGTACCCACCCAAATAACTTCATCGGGGTTTTTGGGATCTAAAGTAATTACGCCTATAGATTGCGCGTGCTCATCAAAAATGGGTGCGAAGGTTGCACCACCATCGCTAGATTTCCAAACCCCGCCCCCTGCGGCGCCAGCATAAATAATACGCGCATTTGTGGGATGATTCTCAAGATCGTTTATTCGGCCGCTCATAAGGGCGGGACCAATATGGCGCGCCTTCATATTACCAAATAATTCTTTTCCTTTTAAGGCGGTATCTTGAGCACGGACGAATGTAAAGCAAGACAGTAGTGTTAGCAATGCGAAGATGGAATTTTTCATATTGGTTGTTGGTTTGGTTATTCTGAAAAAAATAAAATTGTATTGAAAAAAAAATCCCCGAATAGACAGGGATTTTTATACTAAAAAGAAGGGTTAATCTTTTTCAACTTCTGCCGGAGAAGTTGCAGGGAAGGCAAACATAGATACTTTAATTTCAGGATTTAGCTCTATATCTTTTAACTGAATAGCTTGCCCGCCCATAGACAGGGCAAAAGGAAAATACAAACCATCTACTTCTTGATAATCGCTCATGGTACTCACATTCATTTGTCCAGCCATTGGGCCTTCTTTAATTTCACTTTCAGCAACAATGGGTACAAAGTTTTCGGTGTCAAAATAATAGTATGATACGTTTGGTTCCTCCACTCCGTTAACCATTACGGGAGTTTGTGTAAGTTTCAATTTAAAAGTTTCGGCACCCTCTTTTGTTTCTTTTCCCATAAGTTCTACTGTAAATCCTTTTTCTTTGTAATTCATAAAAGGACTGGGGAAATCCTTCATTTGTTTCTTCATGTTTTCAGTAGTTTCAGCATCACTTTTTTCGGGTTGCATGGTCATGAAGTTTGTGGTCCACATGGTTTCACCATCAAAAGCGAGTTGGGTAATATCTTGCCCTTGAAAATTAATTTTAATTAATTGTTTGCCGTCTTTGGTTTGGTAAATTTCAACCGGAATCTCCATGCCTTGCGCGTTGGCAGTAGCTGTCATTTTTACGCTTTCTAGATTTTCCCAAGCTGTTTTTCCTCCAGTATTTTCAAAATAATTACTAATTATTTCATCTGCAGTTTGTGCTGTTACGGGTACGATGGCAGTTAATAAAAAGGCGATGGTGAGTGTTTTAAAAATTTTCATACGTGTTTTTTATTTTATTAGTATTTTGAAGTTGGCATGCCCTTTTGCCGTCTTCTTTTTCATTATAATACTTTGATTGGGCAACACTTTTTTGAAATGTTAGTAAATATAAGACTAACCGTTTTATAAAAAGTTACACATTAATATTTTTTTTGAATGTAGGCGTAAGCACTATCTTTACATAAAACAAAAAAAATCATGAATTTTCATACAAGAAAATGGATTAAACCTGAAGATTTAAACCCCAACGGAACACTTTTCGGAGGCAGACTTTTGGAGTGGATTGATGAGGAGGCCGCACTTTACGCAATAATTCAACTTGAAAACCCACGAACCGTTACAAAGTTTATGAGTGAAATAAATTTTAAAAGTTCTGCGAAAAAAGGCGATATAATTGAAATAGGTATAGACACCGTAAAATTTGGTAATAGCTCCTTAACCCTTTGTTGTGAGGTAAGAAATAAGATGACGAGAGAGGTTATAATAAGTATTGAAAAAATAATAATGGTAAGTCTAGGAGAAGATGGCAAACCCCAAAAACACGGCAAAATAGAAAAGGAATTTGTAAAAGATAGATTGGCAAAATAAAGTTTATGCCAACGATTTAAAATCTTTTCCAGTGGGTAATTCAAATACTTCGAGATCAAAGTAAGGCGTTGCAGCCAACAAGTGATCAAAAATGTCTGCTTGGATGTGTTCGTAATTTACCCAACGCTTGTCTTTACTAAAACAGTAAATTTCAATAGGCAATCCTTTTTCGGTAGGTTCCAAATGTCTAACCATCAAAGCCAAATCTTTATTAATAGCGGTATTTTCGTTTAAATATGCATCAATATAATATCTAAACACTCCGAGATTTGTTTGGTTTCTCCCATTAATTTGCACTTCTTTATTTGCTTCGGTTTGGCGGTTAAACTTATCAATATCTCTTTGTCTATGTTCGATATAAGGTTTTATAAGTGCAATTTTTTTTAAACGATCCAAATCTTCATCAGATAGAAATTTAATGGAAGTCTGCTTAATATAAATAGCGCGTTTAATTCTTCTTCCACCGCTATCTTGCATTCCGCGCCAGTTCTGAAAAGAGTCTGCAATTAAGCTATACGTTGGAATGGTTGTAAAAGTGTTGTCCCAATTTTGTACGCGTACGGTAGCGAGGTTAATTTCGGTTACAAAACCGTCTGCACCAAATTTACTGAAGGTAATCCAGTCGCCAATTCGCACAATATCATTTACTGAAACCTGAATACTGGCTACAAATCCGAGGATGGTATCTTTAAAAATCAGTAAAACAACAGCCGAAGCAGCGCCTAAAGTTGCAAGGCTAGTTACTGAATAGCCGGTGAGTAAATTAATTATAAAGAATGCGCCTACACCCCAGGCAAAAATCATTAATACCTGTACGTAACTTTCTAAAGGCTTATCGCCGTAGCGTTCGCTTTCTTCCATAAAATTACGGGTAGTGCGCAATATGCTTCGGAAAATAAGAACGAATAAAACAACGGAGTAAACTTTGGCTACAATTAGTAACAGGCTTATAACCAAAGGCGATTCCATAAAAATAATAGGTATAAGATACCATACTATAATTAATGGCAAAACGTGCGCTATGTACTTTGGAAAATTACTTTTTATTAGATAATCATCAAAAGTAGAGATGGTTTTATTGCTAAATGCTTTAAAAACCTGGATGATTGTTTTCCTAAAAACAATATCAATTATTGAAACGGCCAGCCAAAGTATAATGCAGTTAACCACAACATTAATAAAGACCGCCCAACCATAGGTCATGCCTTCATTTACCAGATAATCCTGAAGTAAGCAGCTATAGGCCTGTATGGCTTCGGTATTCATTATAAATATTTACGTTCTACATAAAAAGGTCCAAATGGCAATACGGAGCACATAACTACAATAAATAAATCTGTAAGAGACCACTTTAATTTTTTATACATATAAAAGGCGCCGGCTACATAAATTACAAATAGCACCCCGTGGGCCATACCCACAATTTGAACCATTTGAGGCAAGTGCCAAATATATTTTAACGGCATTGCAATGCCTAAAAGTACTAGAAATGAAATAGCTTCTAGAGTGCTAATTAATCGGAAGGATTTTACTGATAATATCACTGTGAATAATTTTTTTGCAAAGATACAAGTTGCAAATAGACCCGCTACATTTTTAGGTTAATTTATAGATTATAATCATTGTTGTCCGATAAAAGTAATGACTAACTCTGGAAAACCCCATATTATATGTAGTCCCTACGGGACTAGGAATTGACGGGGCTCTATTTTTTTACCCATATTTAATACCTAACGGCATACTGCTCCAGCTGGGCAAAATATTGGTAATCAAGAGATCGCACCTAAATTAATGTCCCGTAGGGGAAAAACATGATTTTTAATCGGACAATACTGGTTTATAATATTATAATTAGAATTACTATCTTTAAAAGAAAATATACATGCATCTACTGCTACAAACGCCTACGGAAACAATTCACAGATCACTATTAAATTATTACGATGAGTTTTTGAAAATTCTTCCGCGAATAGCATTGGGAGTCTTAGTGATAATCTTGGGAATTTTACTGGCCCAACTGCTTACCAATTTTTACAAAAGACGGTTTCAACAAAAATCTGAAGATCCGTTAATGTCTAAGTTTTTGGCTCAAGCGGTTAAAATTGTTTTAATAATAATTACAATAATGCTGGCCTTAAAGGTTGCTGGCTTAGATGGCATAGCCACCGGCTTATTAACTGCAGTTGGAGGAGGCGCAATTATTTTGGGATTTGCCTTTCAGGATATTGGAAAGAACTTTTTAGCGGGAATTATTCTGGCTTTTAATAGACCGTTTAACATTAACGATACGATTAAGGTAGACAACATTTTCGGAAAGGTGAAAGAATTGAGTTTTAGATATTCGCATATTAAAACTTTTGACGGTCGCGATATTTATATCCCCAATAGCGATGTACTCACAAAACCTGTTGAAAATTATACCGCTGATGGGTTTTATAGAGTAGATTTTACGGTAGGCATAGGATATGAAGATAATATTGAGGCAGCAAAAAAAGTAATACAAGATATTCTGGATGCCAACGATGAACTAATGCGCGACGAGTTCCACGAAAATTTTGTGATAGAAGACGAGTTGGCAGCAAGTACGGTTAACCTGAAAGTTTTCTTTTGGGTAAACACATTGGACTATCGCAGAGCCTCACGGGTTTTGCGAGGTTTGATTATTAGGGAGGTTAAAGAAGCATTATTTAAGCAAGGTTTTAATTTACCTGCAGATATTAAAGAGCTTAAAATTTATGGAACAGAGGATGCAATTCCTATAAAATTTAGAAATAACCCCGAAATTTCGTACGAAGATAAAAAGTAAGCCGTATATAAATTTTAAAATGAGATTATAGTTACTAATTTGGTAAAACTATTGTTCGCAGGGCAACGGTGTATTCAACGTTTTGTAGCTCCAGTTTTTCTGATAACTAAAGTGCCACCATTCGGTGCGAATGGTATTAAAACCAAACTGGCGCATTCCTTCAAAAAGCAACTTTCGATTGGTTAATATCTCTTTTGAAAAATTGTAATTATCAATATGAGCCTCTTTTCCAAAGTAATCGTAATCGCTGCCCATTTCTACATAACACCCGTCTAGGGTTTCCAAAGTAATATCTATAGCCGCTCCTTTATTATGCACAGAGCCATTGCCGTACGGATTGCCCACATAGGTTGCGCGAGGTACTTTTGCCCACATTTTTTTCTGCACATCTAACGGTCTGTAACAATCGTATATTTTTATACGGTATCCCTTTTCACAAAAGTATTGATTGGCTTGTAGTAAAGCTTCGGCTACTTCAGGACGAAGTAAACATTCAGCACAATCGTAAAGCGTTTCACCTATAAAATTATTTGGGGTTGCATACCGAATTTCATAGTTAAACTCTGTTGAAAGATCTTTTAAATTCACCAATGTATCTTGCGAAGTAACTTCGGAAGCCAAACTTAGGAATAGTAAAGTAACAAAGCGTAATAAGGGTAAATTCATATGTCAAATTTAAGTAGAATTTAATAACATTCGCAATCGCTATTTGTAACTTTGAAAAAAACGAAAATATATGAATGATTTAGGAAAAAAATCCGCGCTTATTACAGGCGGTACAAAAGGAATAGGATTCGGAATTGCAGAAGCGCTATTAAAAGAAGGCGTAAATGTTGCCATAACGGGAAGAAATATAAAAACAGCCGAAGCAGCTGCAAAACAATTAAATGCCGACGGAAACGATAGGGCACAAGCAATAGGATTGGAGGCCGATGTGCGTAATTTTGAAAGTCAACAAAATGCGGTAGAACAAACCATTGCAAAATTTGGAAGTGTTGATATTGTAATTGCAAACGCAGGTCTTGGACACTTTGGTTCGGTAGAAGAACTTACTATTGAACAGTGGCAGGAAACAATTGATACAAATCTTACAGGTCCGTTTTATTCTTTAAAAGCGAGTGTGGAGCAGTTAAAAAAATCTAAAGGATATTTTATTAGTATTTCCAGTTTGGCCGGAACTAATTTTTTTAAGGGCGGGAGTGCATATAATGCCAGTAAATTTGGATTAACCGGTTTTACACAAGCTGCAATGTTGGATTTACGAGATCATGGAGTAAAGGTTAGTACTATTATGCCTGGTTCGGTTTCAACACATTTTGCGGGAAATGAACCTGATGCCAAAGATGCGTGGAAAATTCAAAAGGAAGATATAGGTAAACTAGTAGTAGATTTGCTTAAAATGAACGAACGTACCTTGCCAAGTAAGATTGAAGTGCGACCTACCATGCCACCTTCAAAATAAATACTTTAACCGATCCATATTAAAAAGGCGGCTCATTTTATTAAATGAGCCGCCTTTACTTTAAATGTTTACTTGCTATTTTTAATTGGCTGCAAGTAGGGCCAGAAATTTATCCAGATTCGGCAGAATTACAATACGGGTTCTTCTGTTTTTAGCACGCCCTTCTTTGGTATCATTTTCAGTTAATGGGTGAAAACTACTTCTACCTGCTGCTATGAGCTTTTCGGGTGCGACACCATATTTATCCTGCAACGTTCTAATTACGGCTGTGGAGCGTTCTACACTCAATTCCCAGTTGTCTTTAATGTAGGCGCCAGGTTTTACTGTTTGGCTATCTGTATGACCTTCAACCATAACTTCTAGTGCGGGTTCGCTGTTAATTACATTTGCAAGTCGCTCTAATAATGGATTTGCCTTCGGATTTACGCGCGCACTTCCAGAATTAAATAAAAGCTTATCTGAAATGGTAATCATAACCACGGTTTCATCTATATCAATCTTAATATCGTCATCTTCACCTTGACCAGCGAGGCTATTGTCTAGGTTTTTTTTAAGATTGTAAGAAACTATAAGATTCATAGAGTCTTTTAAAGTTTTTGCTTGCGCCAATTCTTGCTGATCTACATTTGCAAGCGCCTGCTTCATTTTTTCTTTATCGTTCTCCGAAATAACAACACCTTCCACTTGCTGTAAACGGCTGTTGTTAGAAGTTGTTAACGACTGGATTTTTGCGTTGTAATTAGAAACGCGTTCTTCAATTTTTGCGTATTTCGCTTCAATCTCTTCTTTTTCAAGTTGGGTTTTAGCTAATGTAGAGCGGGTATCATTATACTGGTTTTCCAGTTCTACATACTTTTTTTTCGATACACAGGAGGTTGCCAAAAGCGTTCCTGCTATCATGGTTAGTGCAATAACTTTTTTCATAATACTAAGTTTTTTAGGTTTATGCTATCTATAACTCGTTGAAGCACCAAAAAATTAGTTAACGGATGCTATTGTTTTGTTAAAATAATTTTAGCTGAACCATTCAAAAACATAGCCCAATACCACATATAAAATAATAAAGACCACAATAGTACCGATACAGCCGCATTTTCCGCCACCAATTTTTTTGGCACCCCATCCGGCTAATAAAATTCGAAGTATTTTTTTCATATTTAATTTAAGGTTGATTAAAGAATTTATTCATTTTCTTCGGAGGTTCCATCCTGTTTTGACTGCTCTTGTTGCGGTTCCATTCGCAATTTATTTTTTCCGAAGTCTAATGTTCTTATTGGGAATGGAATATTAATTCCTGCTTGATCAAAGTTTTTCTTAATAAGCTTTATTGCTTTGTGTTGTGCTTCGTATTTAGGTTTTGGTTTTTGGCAGGTAATCCAAAAGCGCACCATAAAATTAATAGAGCTATCGCCAAATTCGGTAAAGAAAAATTCAACGCCTTCATTTTCGCGTTGTTCAAAATTTTCAGAAATTATTTTTACGACTAAATCTTCTACTTTTTGTAGGTCGTCCTCGTAACCCACGCCGCAACTAACAGATATTCTTGCCCGCTCTGTCCACGAATAATTGGTAAATGGGTTTTCGGCAAAAATTTTATTCGGTACAATAACGTAATCGTTATCTGGTTGTCGGAGCGTTACATTGCGCAGATCAATTTCCTCTACATACCCTATATTGCCTTGGGCATCGATAAAATCGCCAATTCGAACTTTGGGCTGAAATGAAAGCATAAAACCTGAAACTGTATTGCCTAATGTGCCTTGTAAAGCAAACCCGATAGCCAGCCCCATAACACCTGCACCGGCTAGTACCGAAGTTAACACCTTATCTAATTGCATTACTCCAAGAGCAATAAAGAAACCAATCAATAATACAATGGCGTAAATTAATTTTGACAGTACCTGTTTTATTGAATCGTCGCTAACTTTTTTGAAAAGCACCCGATATGAAAACTTTTTTATTCCTTTCGCAATGAAATAACTGATTACCATTATTACAATTGCCAAGGCGAAATTTGGCAATTTTAAAATAATGGCGTCTAGCCATCCATCAAGTTTGTCCCATAATGCTGTAATTGAATCGTGTACTGAAAATTTTTGACCTTCCATATAATTGTATTAAAATAAAGTTGAAAGCATAAATGTACCTAAAACCCATAAAATGAGTGAAAGTATGCCTCCGATTAAAAAAAAGTGTTTGAATTTGTAAAACCCCATACCATAAATTAAGGTATTGGTTTGATAGCCCATTGGGGTAAAGAAACTAAAGTTTGCTCCAAATAATACTGCCAGTATAAAAGGTTTCATAGAGAGATCTAGCCCAACGGCAATGGCTATGGCTATTGGGGTCATAATAATAGCGGTAGCGTTGTTGCTAACTACGCTGCTCAACACCATGGTTATTAAAAAGATTAAACCTATAACAATTAAATTAGATTGCCCGCTGAGTATTTCGAGTAGCTGGTCTGAAATCCAATGGTCTGCGCCAGTATTGTTCATAGCTATTCCCAAAGGAATCATCCCGGCCAGTAAAAAAATTACTTGCCAATTTATGCGATGATATACATCGTTTAGATTTAAGCAGCGCGTAAGTAATAACAGCGAAACGCCTGTAATGGCACTAATAAGGATGCTAAGAATACCGCTAGCCGCCAAACCTATTACCAATAATAAAATAACAGACGATATAGCTCTCTTTTTGCTATTTACAGATTGTGATTTGTGTTCCCTTAAAATAGCTACATTTTCTAAATCGTTAAGCTGGTTTATTTCGTCGGAGGGTATTTCAACTAGTAACCTATCGCCTGGTTTTAATGTAATTTGATCCATATTTCTACGAACGAGACGTTCCTCGGTATTCCGAAAATTCTTTCGTTTTTTTATTGCAATGGGCAAAGCATTGTGAAAAGTTTGCTTGCGCAATTGTTTTAATGATTTGCCTATAAATATTGATCCCGGCAGAATTAATAACTCTACAAAACCATAATTTTCAGAATTTTTTGTTGTACTAGCATCTTCATCAGTAAAAGATTCATTTTTCTTGGAATCGTCCTTGTTTTTATGCACGCTTATACCTTGGGCGTCGTTTAGTTTAGAAAGATTTTCAATATCGCACATTAACAGCAGTTTATCTTTTTCTTTTAAAGTAATGTACTTTCCAGGCGCATTGGTAATTTGCTTGTTCCGGGTGAGTTTGAGAATGGAAATTTCTGGATTGTTATACAGAAATGTGTCTTCTATATGCTTGTCTATTAAGTTTGAATTTTCGTTTATCACCACTGTAGTAACAAAGCTTTCCAGATCGTAAGCATCGTGTAAATTTTCTTTCGAATCTTTTGGGAGCCACCGTGAAGCGATTGTTATTACAAAAATACCAACCACTAAAAAAATGGCGCCGAATAATGAAAATTCAAAGAAGCTAAAACGTTCGGCGCCTAAATCGCGCGCTACAGAATTTACAATTAAATTTGTTGAAGTTCCCATTAACGTACAGCTACCGCCCAAAATTCCCGCAAAAGAAATGGGTAAAAGCAATTTTGCTTGTGGTAGGTTAAAACGTTTGGACAATTCCGAAATAATCTTAATAAATACGATTACTACGGCCGTAGTATTTATAAATGCCGAAATGCCACCTGTAATAAGCATGAGCACAGGTAGTAATAAAAAAAGCGGTAAGACGTGCAGGTTTTTTAAAAAGCGCGCTAGAGAAGCAATTACCCCATTATCTTCCAATGCCAATGCTATAATCATTAAAGAAAGTACGGTAATTGTAGCAGAATTTGAAAATCCGGAAATAGCTTCCTCAGGTTTTACAAGACCAGTTAATGCAAGGGCGGCAATAAGAAGCATTGCAATTTTATCTACTGAAAAAACTTCAAATGCAAATAGAACAATGGTAACTAACAGAATAGAAAAAACGAGTATTATTTCTGGCGTCATTTGGTTGAAAGGTTAGCTTTATAAAGATAACCGCAGAAATAATACTCGTTCCTAAGAAATTCATAAAATATTGAAAAGATCAATATTTTAACATTTTAGCCAAGATATTTTTTAAGGATGTGGCTTTTTGATGTTTGTCGTAATCTTCTAATAGCCTTTTCGCGAATTTGGCGTACACGCTCTCGGCTTAAATCAAAAGTGTCTCCAATTTCCTGAAGCGTCATTGGCGGTTGGCCGCAAAGTCCAAAATTTAATTTTACCACATCGGCCTCGCGTGGAGCTAGTGTATCTAAAGCTCGGTTAATTTCAATGCGAAGCGATTCGTGCATCAAATCCTTATCAGGATTTGGACTTTCGCCAGAACTAAGCACATCGTAGAGGTTATTGTCGTTCTCACCCTCTTGGAATGGCGCGTCCATCGATAAACTTCGAGTTGAATTTTTAAGCGAACTTTTTACTTTAGATTCACTAAAATCGAGCTCTTTGGCAATTTCGGCTGCCGTGGGTACACGTTGAAATTTTTGTTCAAGATGAATGGATGCTTTTTTTATTTTATTTATATCGCCAATTTTGTTTAAAGGCAAACGCACCACACGCGATTGTTCGGCGATGGCTTGTAAAATGGCTTGGCGAATCCACCACACTGCATAGGAAATAAACTTAAAGCCTCGTGTTTCATCAAATCTTTTGGCGGCTTTTACCAAGCCTACATTTCCTTCGTTGATTAAATCGGGGAGGCTCAATCCCTGATTTTGATATTGTTTTGCCACGGAAATCACAAATCTTAAATTTGCTCTGCTTAGCTTGTTCAGCGCTGCCTGATCTCCTTCACGAATGCGTTGAGCCAACTCAACTTCCTCTTCAGCAGTTATTAAATCTATTTTACTAACATCCTGTAAATAACTGTTTAATGATTTTGTTTCGCGGTTGGTTACTTGCTTCGTGATCTTAAGTTGTCTCATATATTCTCCTGTTTTTTATAATAACACGGCATAGTATGACATTTTAGGGTAATTTCCAAATAGTTAACACATATTGTTAAAATTTGTTAGTCCATTTTTTTTATATACTTTCATAAAAAAAAGTATGAACACTATTAAAATATTTTCCACGTCTGTTTTCTTATTGGTTTGTAATGTGCTTTTCGCTCAAAAACCAACCGAAGTTCCCAAACCAAGTGAAGAGCCTATAGATTTAACCAGTACGGCAGATATTATTATATATATTGTGCTGCCAGTGTGCGCGGTTCTATTGTATTTGATTTATAGAAATAGTAGAAAAAAGAAGAAAAAATAATTTTTTCATGAAATATATATTTTACCTCTTCAAATACTACATTTGGTGTAGTTGTTGTTAATTATATTGAAAACATTTTTTAATATGTTGAAACATTTTTTTCTTTTTGGATTGCTATTAACTACCTGCTCTTCCTTTTCACAAATTGAATTGGGAAACAATTCCGTTCGTTTTAATAGTTCAGAATCTAATATAAATAGTTCTTCGGGTTTTGAAATACCCGCAATAAAAGCACCATCGCTTTCCAATACAAAAAACCCCAATACTCCAAATAATTCAGATTTGGGAAAGGAAAAGGAAAAACAGATAGATATGCAAAATGGAGATGGGTTACAAGAATACATAACCAATAAGACTCCAAAATATTTTACGAATGACAAAGAGATAAAACCTGAATACGGGAAAGATCAGTATTTGGGGGATTTTAAAACCACTGCAAAAACGGCTACTTTTATGTATCGTGACCATCAGTTTGTAGATGGCGATATGATTCGAATTTGGGTTAATGGCGAAATTGCGGTTCCCAGAGCGCGGTTAGAGGGCAGTTTTAGAGGGTTTGATGTTCCACTGCAAATAGGTTTCAATAAAATAGATTTTGAAGCCTTAAATCAAGGTTCTTCTGGACCAAATACGGCGCAATTAAATATCTACGACGAAATTGGCAATCTGCTAGCCTCCTATGAATGGAATCTTCTTACGGGCAATAAAGCTACCGCTATTCTTGTGAAAGAGTAATTGGTAATTATTTAAAATTTTTTGGAATTTTTTGCCCAACGGGTTGCAAAACGCTTTCAGATTTAAATAGAAGTTTTATCTTTAAGCAAGTAGAAACTGAAATTAAATGTTATCAAAAAGGCTATTTCACTTTTTAAGAGGAAAAACTGTAAAAAGAAGACTACATTTAATTTTGAATTAAAACCTGTATTCAAATGAAAAAAGTACTAATAACGCTCGACTATAATCCCAACTCCGAAAAAGTAGTAGAAATGGGAAGCCAACTAGCCAAGTTAATGGGAGCGGAAATTTGTTTATTTCATGTTTTGGCAGAAGTTCGGTATTACGGGATGCAATACGAACCATTTATGGGGTACGAAGGATATGCATTTCCTGTAGATTTCAGAATTCAAGAGGAATTTGTAAAAGTGGCAAAGGATTATCTCGAAAAAACCGCAGCTCACTTAGGCGGCGAAAATGTTTCAACCCATTTAGCTGAAGGCGATACCGCTAAAAGTATTCTTGAATATGCCGAATCGTGGAATGCTGATGTAATAGTGATGGGAACACACAGTCACAGTACTTTAGAAAAACTATTTTTAGGCACAGTTGCTTCCAGTGTTTTGGAAAGCACTAAAATTCCTGTTTATATGGTGCCAACTGGGGAAAAATAGGGGATAAGAAGTGTGTTTTTTTATGGTAGATAAATAAAGTTACCTTTACACAAAAATTTTTTATGGCTTTAAGTAATAACGATATAATGAAAAAACTGCGTGTTGCACACAAATTGCGCGACGACGATATTGTAAAAATATGTTCGTTGGTAGATTTTGCAGTAACTAAAAGTGAATTGGGCGCAATTTTTAGACACGAAAGCCACGAGAAATATATGGAATGTGGCGATCAGTTTTTACGTAATTTTTTAAACGGTTTGGTAATTCACTTAAGAGGGCCTATGCCAGAGCGGAAAATTAAAAAACCAGAAGGCAAAAAGCCACGCACGCACAAACCGCGACCGAATAAAGGAAAAGAAAAAAGCTAAATTAAATTTCTTCAATTCAGCTTTGTTTCGGCGTAGGCAATTTTAATAAATGTATCTGCATGTTTTTCTTATTGTGGGATCTTCAAATACGCGTTGGTTTGCGCTTAAGTATTGCAAGGTATGCAGTTTTTGCGATCCGCATTTGATTCTCTTTTGAATGTTTCTCAATGTTTTCATCTTAGCTCTTCTTATAAAAATTACTTGTAGCGTCTTTTCGTATTCCAAAGATATGCTCTGGAATTAGTGGGTCTGTGTTGCTTTTCGTTGCTGTCTAAAGTTCTCATGATTTTTAATTTTAATTAATTTTTGAATTCATTTTTAGTGAAACCTTCTTTTCAGATTCCAAGAATACGATTTTGAAGTTTTCATTTTAGCTGATAATTGATTGTTGTCTAATGTTCTCATAATAAATAAATTTTACTGGGTTATATCTAAAAGACGCACGATTTAATTAATTGTTACAGTACTATGCTATACAAAGTAGTGTTTTAACTAAATATTAACTTTTTTTATGGTTACATTCACAAGAAATCGCCCTAAAATGTTTAACATACTATTAACCGCCAATGAGTTACCAAATTGTTGCAGGGTAGGGGCTTTAGCTTTATATTTGCACCCTATAATATCGGTGCGATTTTAGCACTGATATGTAAAAATGGAAAAGAAATTAGCATTATCCCAAATTAAAAATGAATACGGTAAGAAAATCTGAAACCAATAAGCTTAAGCGCACCCATTTATACTACAAATACACAGGATTTTATTCATTTGTAGGGCAGAGCCTTAAGCAGGCAATTATTCCAATTATTTTGGCTGTGGCCGTTTTAATTGTTTTAGATAGATATGTTGTAGATTTTAGCGATTTATTTACCTATATAACGGTTACCTACGCTCCCATAAACGTATTATTGGTTTTCTTGGCATCAGAATCGTTATTGGGGCTCGTTCCTCCAGAAATTTTTATTGCCTGGAGCGATAAAATGCCGCAACCCATACTTTATTTAACTTTATTGGCAACCCTTTCATACATTGGGGGTATTATTTCCTATTTTATAGGGAAATGGATTTTTACTATTCCGCGTGTGTATGCATATATGGAGGGCAAGATGAAAAAACACCTAAAACACATTCGAAAATGGGGTGGCTTTTTAATTGTAGTTGGCGCTTTATTGCCCATTCCGTTTTCTATGACGAGTATGGCAGCGGGTATGATTCACTATAAATTTAAGAATTACCTATTATTTGGTTTGCTTCGTTTTGTTCGGTTTTATCTATACGCGATTGCTATATTCAGTTTGCTGTAGTACTTTTGTAACTGTTCGAAGACTATTCTTCCGAAAATAAAATACCCATTTTAAATTTCCACTTCTTTTAAATGAAGAAAAACGATCCCTACGCCGCTTTACGATTTCGGGAATTTAATATTTTTCTTCTGGTTCGGTTTGCAATGGTTTTTGCGTGGACTATGCAATTTGTAGTAATAGAATGGGAGGTTTACAGTATTACCAAAAATCCACTTTCCCTTGGAATAATTGGTTTAATGGAAGTAATTCCTGCAGTATCTATGGCACTTTTCGCAGGGCATATTGTAGATCAAAAGGAAAAGCGCGGATTATTAATTAAATGTATTCTCGGTTTTTCGGTAGTTAGTCTGGGTCTTTTCTTAATAACTTGGCCTCGAATAATTGCCAATCTTTCTACAGATGTAATTCTTTATACCGTTTATTTTTTGGTTTTTCTGGGAGGTATTGTTCGCGCATTTCTCGGACCGACAATTTTTTCACTTTTCTCGCTATTGGTTCCTAAAAAGGTATATCCAAATGCTGCAACGTGGAGCAGTTCGGTTTGGCAAATGGGCGCCGTGGTGGGACCAGCATTTGGTGGGTTTTTTATTCATTGGATTGGGGTGCATTGGTCTATGTGTTTTGTTTTTGCTTTTTCACTAATGGCTTTATTATTACTAATTCAAATTCCGAAAAAACCTATTTTAAATCCAAACATTGGGGAACCAATACTAAAAAGTCTTAAAGAAGGAATTAAATTTGTTAGAAATACACGGGTTATTTTAGGAGCGCTTACATTAGATATGTTTGCAGTACTTTTTGGAGGTGCAGTGGCACTGCTGCCAATTTACGCGCAGGATATACTAAAAGTAGGACCCGAAGGGTTTGGTGTTTTACGCGCTGCGCCAGCTGTGGGTGCATTGCTAATTATGTTTACTTCAGCACATTTTCCCTTAAATAAAAATGCAGGAATGAAACTACTGGCAGCCATTTTCGGGTTTGGTATTTGTATTATTGTATTTGGAATTTCCACTTGGTTTTGGGTTTCGGTAATTGCACTTTTTCTCAGTGGTGCAACAGACGGCATTTCTATGGTAATTCGCCAAACTATTCTTCAACTGCGAACTCCAGATGCAATGCGTGGCCGCGTGGCTTCGGTGAATTCTATGTTTGTGGGATCTTCAAATGAGTTGGGAGCTTTTGAAAGCGGCCTTACCGCGCGATTGATGGGTACGGTAACAGCGGTGGTATTTGGTGGTGGAATGACTATACTTACTGTAATCGGTACCGGAATTTTATTCCCAAAATTGCGAAAATTAGACTTGCAAAAGGATTTGGAAGAACATCAAAAAGAGTAAGGACTATTTCTTATTAGGATTGTTCCAAAACTAGTTTTTTAAATTTTTTGTGTTTCGCAGTGGTAAATACAGTATTATCTGTTGGTATCATAATTAATTACCATTCTTGAATCTTTCTTCGTTTTGCCTTGATCCATCCAAATCTCACATCGTCATAGATTAAACTCGCCAGTAAGATAAAAGCTCCTAAAAGTAATGTATTTAACTTTAAGTTGAATGTTGAATAACATAAACCACCCGTTATTCCGCCAATAAAGAAAAAGGCAATTATGTAAAGTCGCAATCTAATAGTTGCTCTAATTTTTTTTCTATTTGGATGCGTTTTGGGAAAAAACAATTGGGAAAGTTCTATACCCAAATCTGTGAAAAGCCCAGTTAAATGCGTAGTTCTCACAATAGCATTCGAAATTTCGGTAACGTATGAGTTCTGCATTCCCATTGCGAAAAGTAGAAAACAGGCAATTATATGCGGAAATTCAATTGCAGTAAAATTGCTATTTACAGCTATGATTATTAATATGAGTGATTCAATTAAAATTGGGGTTGCAAAAATATTGAGCTTTTTGTTTTCCTTAAATATTTCAATCAGAAAACTAGAAGAAAAAGAACCAAGAAGAAACGAAAAAATATACAAAACATAAATGGTGCCTTGCCAGAATTGAAAATTCTCAACGTCGTACATAAATTGTGCGAAGTGCCCCGTTACATTTGTAGTGAGTTGGTGAATAGACAGAAAACCAGTAACATTTACAATTCCGGCCACAAAAGATAAAACAGTGGCAATTTGCAGATTGTGTCTTAAAGTCCTACTGCGGCCTTGGTGTCTTAGCATTAAATTGTAGTTTGTAATTTATTATAAAACAGTATTGTACCCTGACGCAACTGTTTATATCGTTGCCCGCAAATTTAGCAATTTTGGAGTATAATTGATTTAATATGATATTTTCCTTTTGTGTTATTATAGAATTTTTTACAACTATTTTTTCTTTTAACTGCCAATGTTCGAAATTTATAATTAAATAGAATTGATGAGCCGTGTGAGAAGAAATTAGTAATTTTAAAATGTTATATAACTTACCGATTAATGATTTCAGAAAATAATAAAATAGAATTTCCATTTGATGCATATTTGGTTGAAACCGCGGGTATGACATTAGATGAAGCGCTACATATTACGGCAGACTTAAAGCGAATTAAATATAAAAAAGGAAATATTGTTTTGAGAAAAGGCGATTTGTGCAACCATTCTTTCTTTGTAGAAAAAGGTTTGCTACGCTCATATATGCTCGAAGATGATGGAAAGGAACGCGTAATTCAATTCGCGCCCGAAAATTGGTTTATCGTAGATAGAAGCAGTGTTTATTTTAATGATACTTCCGAAAGTTTTATTGAAGCAGTTGAAGATTCTGAGGTGGTTTTACTAAGTGAAAATTTTATATGCAAAGCCAATGAAAATAATTCATCTTTCAGCAAATTCAATGATAAATTATTGCACAACCACATTAGGCAATTGCAAAAAAGAATTAATTTATTACTCGGAGCCACCGCCGAAAATCGATACTTAAGTTTTATAGAAACATATCCAGATTTGTTGTTACGCGTACCGCAATGGATGATTGCTTCGTATTTGGGAATAACCCCCGAAAGCCTTAGTCGTGTACGCAAAGAACTGGCACATAAAAATTTTAAACCAAATTGAAGGTAACCTAAGCACCCGCGAAAGCATATGTTTGGTTCAATAAACAATTACGAAACTCACTACTGCAGTCTTTAAGTGTAAAACACATTATTCTAAATATCCAAATTTACCCATATTAAAGTCATTCATAGCTTGCATTATTTCGGCGCGGGTATTCATTACAAAGGGACCTTGGGCCACAATGGGTTCGTTGAGGGGTTTACCACTTAAAACCAGAACTACAGCGGGATTGGTCGCTTCAATCGTAAATTTTTCACCGTCATTTTTAAACAATCCTAAGCAGTCTGTTTTTATTTCATGTTCGTTGTTTACTTTTATATTTCCTTCTACAACTAAAACAACGGTATTGTAATTTTCTGGAAAATTAAAACTTGCTTTTCCCGCCGTTTTCAACTTTGCGTTAAACAGATGAACGGGAGTAAAAGTACTTGCAGGGCCTTTTATACCGGAATATTCGCCAGCAATTACTTCAACAAAACCAGCATCATCGGGGAGTTCCACCTTTTTTATTTCAGCATTTGCAATACCTTGGTATTTTGGTGGACTTGACTTGTATTTTGCGGGAAGATTTACCCATAGCTGCACCATTTGGAAATCCCCTCCAGTTTTGCTAAAATTCTCCTCGTGATATTCCTTATGAAGAATTCCAGAAGCAGCCGTCATCCATTGCACATCGCCTTCATTAATTACTCCGCTATAGCCAGTGCTGTCGTGGTGCGCAACGCTTCCTTTATAAGCAATAGTTACCGTTTCAAAACCTTTATGCGGATGCACACCCACGCCCCGAGGTTGGTCTGTGGGCGGAAAGTAAAACTTACTATTGTAATCCATCATTATAAATGGATCCATTCTTTCAAAACCTTCTCCCAATCCGGAAGGAATATATTGATGTACCCTAAAACCATCGCCAACCATATGCGGACGGGGAGGTGTTAGAATGCGTTCTATATTGCGTGTTTTCATCTTGGTTTCTTTAAGTTGAAAGTAAAATTACTGTGTATAATACGTAAATACATTGATGTATGATAAGTAATACGAATGTTATCTGAAATACTTTCGACGGCGCCATTTTTTATTTTGAACTAAATTTTGAAAATTTTAAAAATAAATTTTAACAGAAGTTTATGCCAAAACACACTTAGTTAGCGGGATTGAGTGTATAATTGAGCTAGATTTTTTATATTTTTGAGAATACCCAAAAAGTACTTTGGAAAAGAAAAAAGAAAAAAAAAGCAAGCCAAAATATTACAGGTTTTTAAGATTTCTCGGAAAATTTATCGTGGGTCTTATTATCCTGTTTTTCCTGTTAGTGCTTTTTATCCGAAGTCCTTGGGGGCAAAATATTATAGTACAGCGCGCCGTAAAATACGTGTCTGACAAAACGAATACGTCAGTTGAAATAGAAAAACTGTTTGTTACGTTTAGCGGTAATATTGTGCTCAATGGGCTATATCTTGAAGATAAAAAGGGCGATACTCTTATCTATTCAAAATCGTTAGAGGCAGATGTGCCTCTATTGCCCATTATTCGGGGCAATACCATAGCAATTAATTATATAAACTGGGAGGGGTTGCGCGCCAATATTGTTCGAAAAGATTCCATAAATGGATATAATTTTCAGTTTTTATTGGATGCTTTTGCTGTGGCAGATACTACTACCGTTACGCCCGATAGCACTTCAGCTCCATTAGATATAGTTTTGGGCGATTTACTTTTAAAAGATTTCAATATAGTTTATAATGATGCCGTACTGGGAATTGACAGTAAATTTATCGTAGGTTCCTTGGCGCTCAATATGAAGAAAACCGATTTATCCAAAATGGATTTTCGCGCATCGGAAGCTAAAATTGCCAACGCTAACATAACCTATATTCAATCGCCGGTGCCGCCCTCAACTACCGAAGCCCCGCCATTGCCGTATTTAGCTTTAAATAAATTATTGCTTAATAATGTTCGTGTAGATTATCAATCATTCGGAGATAGAATTGCAGCAAATCTGGAATTTTCAGATTTATTTCTTGAACTCCCAAAAGCCGATTTAACGACAAACGACATTGAAATTGGAGATTTCAGTCTAAAAAATTCTATTGTCACCATTTATACTAAAACTGAAAATAATGGCATAACTCAAAAAGTTGATGAAGTAACTACCGATATAAAGGAAGACATCGAAAAATTTGAGTGGCCAGATTTTACAATTTCACTTTCTGAAATAAATTTGGAGGGAAATAACATAAGCTACTTTGTCGGTAAAAATAAAGGAGCACCAAATGTTTTTAATCCCAATGCTATTGCGTTGGAAAATGTTTCTTTAAAAGCGAATTCTATTTATCTAAAAGACAAACGGGCTGGTATAAATTTAGACGCTTTAAGTTTTCGAGAAGCATCGGGATTTAATCTTCATAAACTTGCATTAAACCTAGAAGCAACAGATTCGTACTTGAACGTAAACGCTCTAAATTTAGCGCTTAACAACAATAAGTTAAACGGTAAATTGCGGTTGGATTTTAATACATTGGCCAGTTTGTTTGAAGCGCCCGAACAATCAAAAATTGCATTGGATTTTCCTGTTTTTCAAGTTGATTTAAAGGAGGTCTTTAAATTTCAACCAGAACTTAAAGGCAATGAATATTTAAAAACGCTCAGCCAAAAACTACTTTTTGGCCAAGTAAAGGCTTCGGGTTATATTTCGGCAATTCAAATTCCTACTGTAAATCTGCGCTGGGGAAACACTACGCGTATCGCTGCCAACGCCTTTATTGAAAATGCAACAGTGCCTGAAAATTTAAAATTTAATATTCCTCAATTTTCAGCCCAAACCAGGCGCAGCGATTTAATTCAGTTTGTAAGCGAGCAGGAGCTAGGTATTAAATTACCGGAAGATGTTGCCCTTAAAGGAAACGCCAAGGGAAACACGAAAGATATTTATGCAAATGCTATACTTACAACCTCACAAGGTATGGCAAAAATTGACGGTCATTTTACAAACGATTCGCAGATTGCATTTAATGCAGATATTGAAATAACAGAATACCAACTTAATGAATTGCTTCAAAATGAACAGCTGGGACCAATTAGTTTACAGCTAAATACAACAGGTTCTGGCAACGATATTAACTCGCTAGACGCAACTTTGGAAGCTAATGTATCTAAATTTCAATTTAACGATTACGCAATAAAAAACTTAGGAATAATTGGTAATATAAAAAATGGAAAGGGTGAAGTAATATCAAATTATAAAGACCAAAATTTAAATGTAAACTTAAACGCAGACGTTGTTTTAGACTCCGTTACACCCAGAGCGAGTGCGCATCTAAACATAATAGGCGCAAATCTTCAATCGCTTGGAATTATGACTCGCGATGTGCGAACTGCTTTTAAATTAGATGCCGATTTTGAAGGCAATACAGACGGGTTTGATGTAATTTCTACTGTTGGCGACGGGGTAGTGGTTTACGACAACAGAACCTATTTGTTGGGAGATTTGCTTGCAACGGCCCACGTGCGAAGCGATACAACTTCTATTTGGCTGGATAATAAAATGATAGATTTGAGCCTTGAAAGCAATACAGATCCTGCCACTTTTAGTCGTTCGGTACAACGGCACATTAGCAGTTATTTTTTCAAAAAAACGGCTTTTGCAGATACGATACAAAATCCAGTTAAACTCGACGTAAAAGGCAAAATTGTGGAGGCACCGGTTTTAAACGAAGTGTTTTTAGTAAATGTTAAGGATTTAGATACCGTGAAAATTGATGTGGCATTTGATGAAGCAGCCCGAAAATTAAAAGCTGCCATAAATGCGCCACATATAAACTACGGTGGCAACGAGCTGGACAGCCTCGCTTTTACGATGGATACCGACAAAGAGAAATTTGTTTTTAACCTCGGTTTTGGCAGTATAAAGGGAGGTCCGTTAGAAATTCCGAAAACACAAATTAGCGGCAATCAGCTTGATGGGCAAATGAATTTAAATTTTCACGCAGTTCATAAAGATAGTACGCTAATCAATATACAATCGCAAATAACAGGAACTTCAGACAAATTGCGGTTTCACGTAGTACCGCAAGATTTAATTCTAGATAGAAAACCTTGGAAAACACCCGCGAATAACGAAGTTTTAATTTTTAAAAACAATGTGGAATTTAATGATTTTCGCTTCACAAAAAATAACGAAACGGTTGCATTAACCCATAATCTGTCAGGCGTTTTGCAACAGCACGCTGCCATTACTTTTGAAAACTTTAAACTAAGTGAAATTTTAAATTATTTAAATCCTTCCGAAGAGCTTGCCAAAGGTAACCTCAACGGTAGCTTGGCGATTGTTGAGCCCTTTGGAAACGCGGGGCTTTTTGCCGATTTGTTAATTGATGAACTTAATCTTCTAAACGTAGATTTGGGAAAATTAACAGTAGATGCAAAATCGAAAGGCGGAAATAGCTACGACTTTAATCTAGCCGTAAAGGAGGGTGAGGTAAAATTAGATTTAACCGGAGATTACATTGCAACGGAAACTGACGCAAAATTGAATTTAGATTTAAATATCATCGACTTCAAAATGAGTGCTTTAGAAGGTTTCACTTTAGGTGAAGTAAAGAATGCGGATGGTAGCTTTTCGGGAAAATTTAACTTTACGGGTAGTACTACCGCTCCAAAATACGAAGGTAGCTTGAATTTTGACAACGCCGATTTTACAATTTCAAAATTAAACGCGCCTTTTACATTGGTTAATGAATCCTTGCGAATTGACAATAACGGTGTGTATTTGGAAGGATTTACGATCTTGGACGAAAACCAAAACAAACTCAATATAACAGGAAAAATTGGCCCGGAAAGCTATATAAATCCAACATTCAATTTAAACTTAAACGCGCAGAATTTCCAAGTTTTAAATGCCACCGAAGACGATAACGATATGGTTTACGGACAGGCTTCGTTTAATGCCGATGCCAAATTAACGGGCGATTTGCAAATTCCAAAACTAGATGCACAAATTACCGTAAATAAAGATACTAATGTCACATATATATTACCTTCCTCCAGTGTTGCTATTGAAGAGCGCGATGGCGTAGTATTATTTGTGAATCGCGAAAATCCTGATGCTATTTTAACCAAAAATGTTGAAAAGACCGCCACATTTACCGGCTTAGATATAAATGCTTTTTTAAACATCGGTAAATCCGCAAAGGTTACCATAATTATAGATCAGGAAACTGGCGATAATTTTGAAGTCTTTGGCGACGGGGAATTTAACTTTAATATGAATCCAAATGGTAGAATGACCTTGAGTGGCGTATATGAAATTGCCGGAGGCCATTATGAAATGAATTTGTACAATCTTGTAAACAGACGGTTTGAACTTTCTCCCAAAAGTAGAGTTACTTGGTCTGGAGATCCCTTTGATGCCAAATTAGACGTAAAAGCAATCTATACTGTAAAGGCATCGGCTTCTCCTTTAATGGCGCCTATAACATCGGGCTCAGACCCTTCAGTAAAAAATAAATACAAGCAGGTTTTACCCTTTAATGTGTATTTAAATATAGACGGGCAGTTAACCCAACCCGAAATAGGTTTCGATTTAGATATGCCCGAGGAAGAGCAGGGTGCTATTGGCGGCCAAGTTTATGGCAGATTGCAACAGGTAAATACCCAACAAGACGAACTAAACCGGCAAGTGTTTTCACTGTTGGTATTAGGTCGTTTTTATCCTGAGCCGGGCAGCGATGGTAGCCGCGGCGGATTTGCAACAGTAGCCCGCGATAACCTGAACGATGCCATCTCAGATCAATTAAATGTGTTTTCTAATAAACTACTCGGAAATACAGGCGTTGAACTGGATTTTGGATTAGACAGTTACACAGATTACCAAGGCGAAACCGCACAAGAACGCACTCAATTGGACATCGCAGCACAAAAAAAGCTATTTAACGATAGGCTTATTGTGCGTGTTGGCAGCGAAGTAGATATTCAGGGAAGCAGCGCTACCAACGAACCCGTACCGATAATTGGTGATGTAAGTTTAGAGTATCTCCTTACGGAAAATGGTAGATATAGATTAAAAGGTTTCAGAAAAAATCAGTTTGAAAACATAGTGGATGGGCAGACCATTGTTAGCGGTATAGCACTTATTTTTACTCAAGAGTTTAATAAGTTTGATGAATTGTGGCAGGCCTTGCTCCGCGGAGAAACAAAAGAAGAAAAAGCAGAAAAGAAGGCTGCCGCACAACAACCCAAAAAAGAGCAGGAGCAAGCCGAAAAAAACAAAACAGACAAGATTGAAAATACAAATAACGAATAGCACACTGCATATAGGTTGAAACAAAATATTACATGCTGAATAAAAAAAATATAATATCCATTTGTTTTTCTGCGATTTTTCTCGTGTTACAATCCTGCGCCGTAAAGAAATTTATTCCGGAAGGAGAACGACTTTACACAGGTGCCAAAGTAGAAATTGAAGCAGATTCAGTAATTGCAAACAAACAAAGTTTAGCAGCGGTATTGGAACAAGCATTGCGACCCAAACCGAATAAAAAGTTTTTGGGAATGCGACCGGGGCTTCATTTTTATTACAAAATGCAACAAGAAAAGCCAGGATTTATAAATCGGTTTTTTTATAAAAAAATAGGAGAGGAGCCGGTTTACCAAAGCGATGTAGAACCTTATGAAGTTGAAGATATATTGCGCAACCGAATGGAGAATAGAGGTTTTTTCTACAGTGAGGTAAGTTCAGAATTTAAGGAACAGGAAAAAGAGGCTGCTGCAATTTATACGGTAAAAGCACCGACCCCATACACCATTGCAAGTTATCAATTAGATTCGTTACCACAACCCATAAATTCACAAATAGAGCAAAGTGTTTCCGAAACAAAACTTACAAAAGGAATGCGTTTTGACCTTTCTAATATGAAACTTGAACGGGAGCGTATAGATCGAGATTTAAAGCAAAATGGCTATTTCAATTTTAACCCTGGCTTTTTAATTTTTGAGGCAGACACCAATCAGTACGATAGAAAACGTTTCGATTTATTTCTACGACTAAAGAAGAATGTACCACAAAAAGCAATTGTTCCCTATAAAATTTCAAAGATAAACGTTTACGCAAATTACGATGTGCAGGACAGTACCGTAACAGATATCACGGAGTTTAACGGTCGTTATTATGTTAACAGCGCAGCGCATTTTAAGCCAAAATATCTGGATCCGTTTATTACTTTGGAAGCGGGAAAGTTATACAGTCCCGAGGATTCAAGAAATACTGCCCGACGGCTTTCAACGATTGGGGCATACAAATTTGTTAACATTCAATATAAAGAAAAAGACTCACTACTTACTGATAGTTTGGGAGTTTTGGAAGCCAATATATTTCTATCTCCACTAAATAAACGCGCGTTGCGGGCGCAATTACAAGCCGTTACAAAATCTAATAATTTTGCTGGTCCTGGATTGGCACTAACCTATAGCAACAGAAATATTTTTAAAGGAGGGGAAACTTTAAATACCACTGCCAGCGTTGGATACGAGGTGCAAGTAGGCAGCGGCAGCAATAGTGGAAATACTAGTGTTGATTTGGGTTTAAAACAAGAATTAATTTTTCCCCGTGTAATATTTCCCATAAAAATTAATACCGACTTTTTTAAATATTCAATCCCTAAAACCAAAGCAAGTTTAAGCGTAGATTATTTAAGTAGAACAAAACTATACGCCCTGCTTTCAGGAACCGCTCAATTTGGATATCTCTGGCAGGCCAATAAGTTTGTAAGTCATGAGATAATTCCTATTTCAGTAAATTATACAAAGCCTTCCAATACCACCCCCGAATTTGAAGCAATTTTAGACGAAAATCCGTTTTTAAAACGAAGTTTTGACCAACAATTTATTTCGGGCCTAAATTATTCATTCACTTATAATGAAATGATTGATGCTTCAAAAACCAATCAAATATTTGTAAATACTACCCTGGATGTGGCGGGAAATAGCGTTAGCCTTTTCGGAAAAGATAATGATACGGGCACAAAGGAGTTTTTAGGACTTGAATATGCCCAATATGCAAAGATAGATTTAGATTTTCGGTATCATTTTAAATTTGGAAAGGATCAGCTAATTGCCGCAAGATTATTTGGAGGTTATGGATATGCCTATGGAAATTCTGAAATTGTGCCCTACGTAAAACAATATTATTCTGGTGGCCCCTACAGTGTTCGTGCGTTTCGGATTCGTTCTTTGGGACCGGGAACGTATAACAACGAAGCCAATCCAAATTCCAATTATTTCGACCAGACTGGTAACATACGCTTGGAGGCCAATATTGAATATCGGTTTCCGTTATTTTCATTCTTTAAGGGCGCCATTTTTGCAGATGCCGGAAATATCTGGAATTCAATAGCGAATCCCACCTACGGCGGAAAAGACAAATTTACTTCCAATTTCATAAACGAATTGGGAATGGGCGCGGGCGTTGGGCTGCGTGTAGATGTGCAGGGTTTTGTACTTCGGTTTGATTTTGCAGCTCCCTTTCACGATCCATCGCTAATGGAGGGTAAACGCTTCAATTTTAATGTAAAGGAAACAGTATTTAATTTTGGAATTGGATATCCATTTTAAAAAATACTATTTGTTTAATTCCTCTAACAACTGATCATAATCTTCAATTTTAACATGCAACGTGCCGTCTAAACTTATAATGGGTGTAGTAACCGAATCTATTTTTACTGTTGAATTGGCAAAGGCGGGCGCTAACTGCTCTTTTAATTCAGGTTTTTCAGAAAAACGATGCACCGTGTACAAATAATGACTTTTGTTGAGACTTGATACAAGCGTATCGCAACTGGTACAGCTTTCGGTAATATAAATAATTACTTTTTTCTTCGGTTCTATTTTTATAGGTTCAAAACTTCTGCGCATTGCTCGTCGCGACAAACTATCATTTACATCCAAGGTGTAGGTGTAATGCGCTATTTTGCCTCTTTCCACAATTAAATTTGCGAGCAACACTTTTGATGCCGCTGGAATACGAACAGGTCTGGGCGCGCTTTTACTTTGTCTAAAATTGCTTCCTTTAACTGTGATTGTAACGTCAAGATCTTTTTCAGTTTTATTTAAACCATATAGAAAAAGGCGGCTTGGTTTTTCTTCTTCAACAATCTCAATTTGTTTGTTCTGTGAAAAGAATGATGGCATGCTCAAGAAATAAAGGAGCGTAAATAGTATTGCTTTATTCATACAAAAGGCTTTAAAATTTATTAAAGATATGATTTTCAGCATTGTTTCTTAATAGAAACTGGTATAAAATATACTATGTGCTTTAACAATACTTTGTAAAATTTAGAAAAGTGCTATAAGTATCTTTGAGAAAAAAGAAAATGGAGGAAAATAATTTACAGACAATGACTGTTGGCGGTGGCTGTTTTTGGTGCACTGAAGCAGTTTTCGATCAAATAAAAGGCGTGGTAAAAGTAGTTTCTGGATATTCTGGGGGTACTGTTCCGGGAACCCCTACCTATCGGGAGGTTTGCAGCGGGCTTACAGGTCATGCCGAAGTAATTCAGGTTACTTTTAATGCCGCAATTGTATCTTTTGAAGATTTGCTAGTTATCTTTATGACGAGCCATGACCCCACAACGCTAAATAGACAGGGAGCCGATAGAGGCACACAATATCGTTCCGTGATTTTTTATCACAACGAAAGCCAAAAGGAAATCGCTCAAGCAGTTTTAAACGAAATGAGACCGTATTATAAAGATGAAATCGTTACGGAAGTGAGTGCATTAAAAACTTTTTATCCAGCCGAATTGGAGCATCAAGACTATTATAAAAATAATAAAACCCAAGGCTATTGCACAGCGGTAATTTCACCTAAACTTGCACGATTGCGGCAAATGCACGCAGATAAACTAAAATTGAATTAAAAGCGCTAAGTAGTGTTTATGCAATAAAAACATCAAATTTTTTGAAAAACTTGTGAGGTAAATGTAATTCGCATTTTATACTTTAACCCTTTTTGTGATTATAATTGCTTAAAAAACTGTATCTTCGCAGTCCTCGGATGAATAGTATTTAAAACCCAGCTAGGTAAAACCAATAAAATTACAAATTACATATAACTAATTAAAAAGTCATCTGCAGCTTGTGGATGGCTTTTTTTATTTTAAAAATTTAAACTCTAAAATGGCAAAATCGCAACAGACGTATAGTAAAAAAGAAAAAGAAAAAGCAAAGCAAAAAAAGCGCGAAGAAAAACAAAAAAAGAAAGAAGCTCGCAAAGCAGAGAAAACTCCGGGTATTGATTTTGTATATGTTGATTACAATGGAAACCTTGTAGATACTCCGCCAGATCCATCTATGAAAGTGGAAATTGAAGCTGAGGATATAGTTCTTGGTATTCCACCAAAAGAAGAGGGCGAGCGCGAGGCATTTGATCCGGTAAGAAAGGGTAAAGTATCATTCTACGACTCTTCCAAGGGCTTCGGATTTATTATCGATAATGAAAATAACGAAAAGTATTTTACGCATGTAAGTGGCATTATAGACGAAATTACCGAAAATGATAATGTGTCCTTCGAGCTGGAAAAAGGCCAGCGCGGAATGAATGCTGTCAAGGTTAAAAAAGTATAAGCTTTTTATTTAAAGTAAAAAAAAATCCCGCTGTTTGCGGGATTTTTCGTTTTCAATAATTACATTTTTAATTTGTAATGTTGTCTACTTCCTTTTTAGCAGAATTCTTAAGTTGGTCATACTTTTCAGAAATGGTGTCCTGAACTTCTCCAGCTCTTTCCTTAATTCTACTTCCAGTTTCAGTGGCTTTATCTTTAAGTCTTTGTTTTTCTTCGGGCGTCATTGTTTTGTATTTCCAAAATGCAAATGCGCCAGCTGCTACTCCTAGCAAAGCTAATATTCCTTTTCCTTTATTGTTCATGTTGTTTATTTTTTTGTTTGTGTGAAGATACTGCTTTGAAGGGTTAGACAATAATTTTAAAATGACTTTAGTAAAAGTTTAATACTAATGCTGCCAATTGCAAAAAATATTCACAATTTTTTCAATTGAAGTTACGATCAATTAAAGTTTTTAAAGGGCTATCTGTTTTTTAATCAATTTGTTGTAACTTTAAAAGCACTTCTTTAGTTTTTCTAATATGAAAAGTATTTACATTAAAAATATAACTACTTTCTTATACTATTTGTACCATTATATTAGCACAACTACCACACTATTTACAGAAGTAATTATGAGGCAAAACTTTCCAAGGAACTATCGCAAAATTCGAGATGGTGGGTGTATTATAATTTTTTGGACTTTGGGAATCTTTTCATTTACGTCTATAATTTCAAACTATTTTCTAACGTATATACAAGTTAACCTGAACTAAATATTCTTAAGCAGATACCTAACCAAAAAATACAGCCAGATGAAAATATACGACGAAAAGCACATAAAAAACGTAGTATTTGTGGGTGCTCACAATAGCGGAAAAACCACCCTCGCAGAAACCATGCTTTTTGAAGCGGGACTGTTAAACAGACGCGGTACAGTTGAAACCAAAAATACCGTTTCGGACTACCACGACATTGAACACGAAAGAGGCAACTCTATTTACGCCACCCCGTTACACACCGAATGGCGCAATTTTAAAATCAATATAATAGACACTCCAGGTTTGGATGATTTTATTGGAGAAATAATTTCCTCCATCCGTGTTTCAGATACAATTGTGACTGTTCTGAATGCTCAATATGGTGTAGAAGTGGGCACGGAAATTATTTGGAATTACATTGATAAATACCATAAATCTACAATTTTTGTAATAAATCAAATAGACCACATTAATGCTGCCTTTGAGGAGAGTTTTAACAGTATAAAAAACTTAGTTGGCAATAATGCGGTGAAAATTCAATACCCCTTAGTTGTAGAGGGAGCACAATGTATTGTAGATGTTTTAAAAATGAAGATGTATAAATTTTCTGCGGAAGGAGGGAAGCCCGAAAAGCTCGAAATTCCAAAAGACCAAAAACTATTGGCTAAACAACTTAACAACGAACTAATAGAAAAAGCTGCAGAAAATGATGAAACATTAATGGAGCTTTTTTTTGAAAAAGGAACTTTGAACGAAGACGAAATGCGGATAGGGATCAAAGCGGGTATGCTAAATCAGGAACTTTTCCCCGTTTTTTGTGTTTCGGCTTTAAACGATATGGGAACGGGAAGGTTAATGGGATTTATAGATAATGTAGCCCCAGCGGCCGCCGATTTAAAGCCCGAGCAAAGCACGGAAGGAAAAGAGATAGTAGCCAATAAAGAAGGCCCTACCGCATTGTTCGTTTTTAAAACAGTGTATCAACCCAATTTAGGACAAATTACCTTCTTTAAAGTCATGCGTGGCGAAGTACGGTTAAATGACAAACTTACAAATTCGAGAAATGATGAAACCGAAGTGATAAACCAACTCTTTATAATGGATGGAAAGGAGCGGCAACCCGTGACCAAATTAACCGTTGGCGATCTTGGTGCAACGCTAAAGTTGAAATATACAGAAACAAACGATACACTTTCTTCGCAAAATGACACCATTGAAATTAAGCCTATTAAATTTCCGCAGCCGCGATTAAAAAAAGCTATTTCGGCAGTGAGTACAAAAGATGAAGAAAAACTCAGCGAAACGTTGAAGAAAATTCACAGTCAGGATCCCACCGTTGTAATTACATATTCCTCTGAAGCAAAGCAGCTATTTATTTCTTGTCAAGGTGATCTTCATTTGGCTACGATAGATTGGACATTAAAAAATATTTACGGCGTGGAAGCGCAGTTTAATAAACCCAAAATTGCTTTTCGCGAAACCATCCAACGATCCTCAACTTCAAATTACCGTCATAAAAAGCAATCTGGAGGTTCCGGACAATTTGCAGAGGTTCATTTAAAAGTTGAACCGTGGTTTGAGGGTATAGACGAACCACAAGGTTTTAATTTAAGAGGAAAAGAGGAAATAGATCTTCCGTGGGGCGGAAAGTTGGTTTTTTACAATTGTATTGTGGGCGGGGTAATAGATCAGCGATATTTGCCTTCAATTATGAAAGGTGTCCTGGAAGTGATGGAATCTGGTCCGTTGGTAAATTCTTACATTCGCGATGTGCGCGTACTCGTTTTTGACGGTAAGATGCACGCTGTAGATTCTAATGATATTTCGTTTAAAATTGCCGGGGCGCATGCTTTTAAAGAAGCGTTTTTAAACGCCAATCCAAAGTTATTGGAACCAGTGCTGGAACTTACGGTAAAAGTTCCGGAAGAAATGGTAGGTAATGTAATGACCGATTTGCAAGCGCGCCGGTCTATGATTCAAGGAATTGAAAGCAACAACAACTATCAAATTTTGAAGTGCTTAACTCCAGAAGCGGAATTATATGGATTTTCAACAGACTTGCGCTCTTTAACACAAGGAAGAGCTACTTTTAAATCTACCTTTGCATCATATCAGCCCGTTCCATCAAATGTTCAAAAGGAAATGGTTAATCGCTAAAAAAGCAGGGTGTAAATTAAATAAACAATTATGAGTAACGAACAACCCAACAATCCATTGCACGGTATAAAACTGGCTGACATAGTAACATTTTTAGTTGAATATTACGGTTGGGAAGCGTTGGGCGAAAAGATTAAAATTAATTCATTTAACAGCAATCCATCCATAAAGTCTAGTTTAAAATTTCTTCGAAAACACCTTGGGCGCGAGAAAAAGTAGAGCAACTTTACTTAAAGACAAAGTTGAAAAAGACGCCCTAATGGGCTTTCAAAATAAAATTCTTGAATATCCTTTTAAAACCTACAAAAGGGTGTATTTTTGCAATCCCGCAAAACTAAAATTCTATGACCGATATTCAAGACGCTGTTCAAGAAAAAAAGACTGATAAAGAACTGTATAGCTACCAAAAAGGAGCAATAGACCAGATTTTTGAGAAGTTTGAAACTGCGCCAGACGATTACCATTTGCTATATCAGCTACCAACGGGTGGCGGAAAAACGGTTATTTTTTCTGAAATAGTACGTCAGTATTTAAAGCATCACAACAAAAAGGTACTGGTTATGACCCACCGGGTTGAACTTTGCAAGCAAACTTCGGAAATGCTAACAAGCTTTGGGGTGGTTAACAAGGTGGTAAATAGCACGGCAAATCTTTCTGATCAGGCTAAGTACAGTTGTTTTGTGGCAATGGTAGAAACCTTGAACAATCGTTTAAACGACGATAAGTTGGATATTTCGGACATTGGATTGGTAATTATTGATGAAGCACATTACAATTCGTTTACCAAACTTTTCAAATTTTTTGAAAAATCCTTTATTTTAGGAGTTACCGCAACGCCTTTAAGCTCTAATAGAAGTCTTCCTATGAAAGACAATTATCAGGAATTGATCGTAGGCGAAAGTATAGAATCGTTAATTGAAAATGAGTTTTTGGCCGAAGTTGAAGTATTTCAATATAACATGGGGCTCACTTCATTAGAAATTGGATCCAATGGCGATTATACCGTTAAATCATCAGACGATTTATATTCGGGCGTGGGAATGTTGGACCAATTGTTACAAGCCTATTTAACGCACTCTAAAGGTAAGAAAACCTTGATTTTTAATAATGGTATTAATACCTCTATACAAGTGTATTACCACTTAAGAGCCGAAGGTTTGCCAGTAATGCATTTAGATAATACAGCTTCAAAAAAGGAACGTAAACAAATTTTGCGTTGGTTTAAAGAAACCCCGGACGCCATTTTAACATCAGTTAGTATTCTAACTACTGGATTTGATGAACCTACGATTGATACTATAATTTTAAACAGAGCAACCCGTTCGTTAACTTTATATTTTCAGATGATTGGTCGCGGTTCGCGAATTTTAAACAATAAGTCGAAGTTTTCTGTTATCGATTTAGGAAACAACTATCAGCGTTTTGGCCCTTGGGAAGCGCCATTGGATTGGCAGGCTATTTTCCGTTCGCCAGATTATTATATGGATAGGCTAATGAGTGATGACGAACTGGAAAGTCATTTTAGATATGAAATGCCAGACGAACTCAGAGCCGAATTCGCAAAAAGTAAAGAAGTTTATTTCGATATTAAAAAAACATATACCGAAGCAACCTTTAAAGGCGAATCGTCTAAAGTAGTGCTAGAACGTTCTATTGCGCAGCACGCGCATATTTGTATAGAAAACAGCGAAGATGTTTATGATGCTTTGGGCCTTGCAAAAATGTTAAACGACGATATTGACCATCGTATTGAAAAATACTCACAGTGCATTAGTAAAAGCACCCATAATTTTATTAGCTGGCTTAAAGACGACTACCGACTAAAACTGCGTAGTTACATTCGCGAAAATTTTGACGCCGTTTTTGAAGAAATTAACGGATTTCCACCTGAAGACTAATAATTTTTTTCCTGAAAAATTCTTTTAAATTGAAAACAATAGGTAGGTATTAGGTCTACTTGTCTTCACAATATTACTTATCTTTAGTGTCGAAGCACAATTGCTTTGATTGATTGTTGATTTTACACCTCACTATTTACTTCGCATAGATAAAAGGCTCAATAGTTTTTAGTATCCGAATTTGTTCGAATTCGGTTTTGATTAATCGTTAATTAAAACAACTATTATGAGCGTATTTTCACTTGGCAGCTGCGATATTGGTAAGATTCCTGCAAACCGTAAACAATTTCTAAAACCATATCATAAAGACGGACTTACTGCTCGGGCGGTTTCCTTTCGCGACGATGATAGAACCACTTGGCGCTCATTTAGAGAAGGACAAGCTAACGATGTGGCTGAGCTTCAAGAATTTTTATTTAAGGCAGGCTTTATGCCCAGAGGGGTTATTGATGGTATATTTGACTATGTAACTCAAGCGGCTGCGCGTTTGTTTCAGGAATATATTCGCACTATAGATCCAGACGGTGACCCAAGTATGGTACCCGATGGTATAGTTGGTACTATAACTATGAAACATGTGGAACGATGGAAGAGTCAAGGTATAGTAGCAGACTGGGATACTTCCAAAGCTCAAAATCCTTCAAAGGAATACGGTGATTGGATAAAACTTTTGAATAAATCAAAGGAGCATTATAAAGCTAATCCGGGCCCAATTATGAAAGCAGTAAATGCTTTCGGAAATACGCATTCAACAATTAAAGCTCCCGATTGGAATTTTGCCACAGACGAAATTCACTTAATTGGAATTCGCCGTAAACAAGACAAATCTGAAGCAAATAGACGTGCAAACGACGATTTGTTCGTGCTATTATTAAATGGATTGGTTTTTAAGTTTTGGGGTTCAACAGACCCGAGTAAAAATATGGTAGGCACTAGGAGAAATGCTCCCTTTCTAGTGGAAGGTCAACATAAATACCGTTTTGGATGGCATAAAATTTCAGTAGAGAAAAAGATTTACCGAGCCTTAAAACCCTACGATCCAGCTGGGGTAATAATTCTTCGTGATTTAAACAGAGATCACGCATTAACACCGCACGACCTTACAGTAGCGGGAAGTAATAGCTTAGAGTTAAACAACAGTATAAATATCCATTGGTCTGGTATGGGGCAATCTAATTGGTCTGCAGGCTGCCAAGTAATTGTTGGTAAAAATTACATAAACAATAAAAATGAGTTGGTGGACTGTTCAAAATTTGCTTCAACAGCTTATAGCCAACTTAATAGCGCCTCTAAAAAAACGAAAGGGGCATATAACGTATTGGCAGATTTAATTGTTTGCTATTCAAAACCTGGGGTAGATTACGTTTTATATACTTTGGGTAGAGAAGAGTCATTAGATTTGGATGCCAATTTTGGATCCAATTACGCTATCAGCGCTTTAAGAAAGATGAATCCCAGTGCTATTTAAATTTATTTTAGTTTTCTAATTTTATAGTTATAAGCCATAAATGCGTTTATGTGTATAGCTTTAATTATAAAAAATGAAGGTTTCAATTTGCTTATAAAGATATAAAAGTGAATTATTCGTGCTCGAAACGCTACTTTTGCAGAAAATAGAATAAAACATGGAGTCATTTAACGAGCTTAATATTTCCAAACAACTGCAATATGCAATTGCCGATTTGGGCTTTGAGAAGCCAACACCTATACAGGCTGAGTCTTTTTCAGTTATTATGTCGGGTACAGATATGGTTGGGATTGCCCAAACTGGAACTGGGAAGACGTTTGCGTATATGCTCCCGATTCTGCAAGATTTAAAATTTTCAAAACAGTTACAGCCAAGGGTTTTAGTTTTAGTACCCACGCGCGAACTGGTGCTCCAGGTAGTAGAAGAAATTGAAAAGTTTGGCAAATATTCATCTGTTCGGGTTTTGGGAATTTATGGCGGTACCAATATCAATAAACAAAAACAAGCCGCCGCAGAAGGTGCCGATATTGTCGTGGCTACTCCAGGGCGTTTATACGATTTAATTATTAGCAGGGCCATACCCTTAAAAATGGTTAAGAAAGTAGTAATTGATGAAGTAGATGTAATGTTGGATTTGGGATTTCGTTTTCAGCTTACGAATATTTTGGAGCTTCTGCCAAACAAAAGGCAGAATATTATGTTTTCTGCAACCATGACCGATGATGTAAATGTTTTTATCCACGATTTTTTTATTTCACCAACAACCGTTTCCGTGGCGGTGAGTGGTACGCCTTTGGAGAATATTTCGCAGTATGCGTATAAGGTCAAAAACTTTTATACCAAAGCAAATTTGTTGAAGCATTTACTTTTAAATGATAGCGATTTCAAAAAAGTGCTCGTTTTTGTGCCGAATAAAAAGAGCGCCGATTTACTTTTCGATTTTTTAGATGAGTACTTTGGAAGTGAAGTTGCTGTAATCCATTCAAATAAAACTCAGAATTACAGAATTCGTTCTATTGAAAATTTCAATTCTGAAAAAACGCGAATTCTGGTAACTACCGATGTAATGGCACGTGGATTGGATTTAGACCAAATTAGCCATGTAATAAATTTTGATACGCCAAATTTTCCTGAAAATTATATGCACCGTATAGGCCGTACTGGTAGGTCAGAGCAGGAGGGAACGGCTATTTTGTTTTATACCGAAAAGGAAGAAGCAGCCAAAGTTGCCATTGAAAAATTAATGGATCTTAAAATTAAGGAGTTGGAATTTCCTAAAGAAGTTGAAATTTCTGAAAAACTTACATACGAAGAGCAGCCTCAAGTTGTAGAAATAAACAACCCCATTAATGTTGAAGAAGTTGGTCCGGCTTTTCATGAAAAAAAGGAGAAAAACAAGAAAGAAAACCAAGGTGGATCGTATAAGCGTACTATAAAACAAAAATATAAAAAACCAAAAACCCGTGGCGATAAAAACTACAACAAGCGTAAAAAGGGACGTTAACTTGGGGGTTAATATATAATTTCTACAAAAACCGCATTTCCTTGCAGGAAAACGCTTTTTACAAAATAGATACTGTCTTGCCGCACTAAATTGCCCGATTCGTTACGAACCGCGGGGTCGTTGTAAATTCTTCTATTTTGTAAGGTGCGCACAATGTCGTTTACACGCAGCATACTATCATCCTTAAACTCACCGCCATTCCTATAAATTAAATCGAATACCGGTTCGTAGATTTGTTCATTGTTTGCTTTACCGGCGTATAAAAAACCGGTTTTTCCAACTTCTTGTAATTTCACCATTGCAATCATATCGTACTCGCCAATCACTTTTTCGTTTTTAATATAGTTTAAATAGGAGCTTACACGGTTTTTAGATTGGGCTATTTTCCAAGCATTGTCATCAAGTAAAGTTGTTGATTCTGAATTTCTAAGCGAATCGATTTTTTTTTGCGCAATGGGCACGTATTTCGCCAATTTGGAAAAGCCGGTAATTTTACCATCGGCGTCGCGAGTAGTGGCTGCGAAATTTAAATAATTCTCGTAACCTTTTACGGCATTCAACGTGGTAGCTTCCAACCAAAAAGCTCTTAAATCCTTTTTAAATTTTAAGGAGGCAATAGAGTCATGAGCAACCGTGGCATATTCCCCTTTTCCATACGAATCTATATAGGTTTCATAACTTCCAACCGTGTTTTCGGAAACCGCCAAATCCCAAGCTTTTTGATCTGTTATGGGACGGGTGAAATAATAGAATGTTCCAAGACTAAGCAATGTTATAACGGTGTAAAGAATACCTTTTTTAAAACGCTTAACTCTTCGTGCGTTTAGCTTTTTTTTGTTATAAACTTTTGCGCTGTTGGACAGATAATTAATGCTTTCATCAAAACGATCTTTGTATTTTTCATCAAAATTGGTGTTAAAACGTTCGGCCCAAATTTTTGAAGGTTCAAAACTTTTGAACCATTCTTGGGTAATTTCAAATTCTTTTCCGCTCAATAAATCTTTTCGGTTTTCGGAATAGGCCAGCTGGGCATCACAAAGACCTAAATATTGAACTGCGGCATTATTTTCCTCTTCAACCCAATGATTGAGAATTTTCCAGTGCCTAATTAAACTCTCGTGCGAAATATCAATCAACTTGTCGCCTGTATCGCCAATGTTGCCAACAACTAAAAAAGAACGATTTTCTTTAATGAAATTATTGATTACCGTTTGCAGTTTATCTTCGCTGGCACCGGTTAATTTCTTTAAATAGCTCAATTGGGCGGGTCGTCTAATTTTCCTGCCATTTTCGTCTATGGTCGTCAGGGTTTGAAACAACGATTTGGCCAGTGAAACTTCCTTTGGCTTTAATTCTTTTAAGGCCTCATCGGCATGAACGGAGAGGGCATTTTCAATGCCGCCAATTTGTTTGTAATCTTCCAGGTCGAGTTCGCCGCTTTTATCAACTCTTACTTCGTAATCCCACATTCGCATTAACGCGTGTTGCACCAAGGGAAGCTCGTCTTTTACCTTTCCTAGGTCGTTTATAAGGCGAGAGGTGAGGGCTGTATTAAACTTACCACCGTATAATTTGGCAGGACCTTCTATTACTTTTTTAAGCTCCAGTCTATTGAGTCTTGGCACCAAGTACTGGCTCTTGTTTAATGCCTCTGGCAATCCGAAAAACTGGGCACAGTCGCCAATAAAATCAGAACGCATAGTAAGTACTACATAAAAAGGAATGTGCTTTTGTTCTGATAATTTTAGAATAATATTTACAAAATCTATTGCCTCGGTTTTATGGGAAGCATCAGTTTGTTTCATAGAAAACCGAAAAAGCTCTTCAAATTGATCTACCAACAAAAAGAAATTTGCGTTTTTATTTATTCGAAGTGGTTGGATAGTATTTAAAAGTGCGGAAACACCTTCTTTTTTAATTCGTTTTACAAGTGCTTGTATTCCTGGGGCTTCAATATTATAATTAATTTGGCGCAAAATGGTTTCTGCCAAATTATACATGGGATTTTGGCCTGGTTTCATAACAGCTACTAACCATTGGCTACTGTTTTCAACTAAAAAACCACCTTTTAAAGCGGGTATTAATCCCGCTCTAATTAATGAAGATTTGCCACTTCCCGAACTGCCAACCACAGCAACAAATCTATTGGAATGTAGCCGTTGCAATAACTCTAAAGTTTGCTCGTCGCGACCAAAAAATAGCAGGTTTTCTTCTTCTGTAAAGGGCCGAAGCCCTACGTATGGATTAAAAGATTTGTCGCTCATAAATTATCAGCTTTTAAATCGTTTAAGAATGCTTCCAATACGGCATCATTTTCCGACATTTCCTGGCTGTGGTCAACCAATTTTACCATAGGATTTTGTGCTACCTTTATAGATCCCGTATCCTTTTCGGGCGGAGTAACATATATAAAAATATCTTGCCCATAGCGGTCGTAATCCATCAGTTTTTTTAAGGTGTTTTTTACACGAATGTCTACCCAATCCTTATGTGTTTCATTGCCGTATAAGAAAATGAATTTTTTAGCTTCGTTTATATTTGCGTATAGCGACTTAATATTTTCCTGTGGATCGCCATCTTCGGGGTTAAAGATTAAATCTACGTTATATTTATTCAGTATTTTTTTAAGGTTAAAGGCTTGTTTAAAATCATCGGTATGCGTGTCTAGCAATACTTTTAACGGGGCTCCTTTTTCGTTACTTTGCGTTGCAGCTTTTTGCGCTTGAACCTCTTGCAATTGCTCGGCAAAATTATTTATTAACAGGGCCAATTCGCCTTCGTTGCCTCGAACATATTCATATTTTTTGGAGGTGTGCGTTGCATCTTCCAAACTTTGAAGAAATTGCTTGTATTCAGTGTTTTCTATTTTTTCAAAATCGGTATCTCTTGAAACCCAAATTAATTGGGGAATTTTTGATTCTAAAGCAATTTCGGTCTGTCTTTGAATATAACGTGCATCGGTTTCATTCGAAATTTTGCGTCCTGGAAAATTTCCTAATATATGAACCGCAAAATCTGAATTGGCGATGGCTTCTTTTGTAAGATCATCGTGGCTTTCAAGAGTAGTTGCAGAATCGTTGCCCGTAATAACATTGTATCCTTTTTCTTTTAAATCGGCAATAATGCCGTCTCTTCGATCTAAAAGAGAATCATTTACTTCAGACAGAAAAATAGTAAAGGGCTTATCTTCCTTGGCTTCCTGCGAACTGGGTTGGATGGCAGCAGTAGTTTCTTTCGATAGATCGTCAAAAATACGAACAAGGGCGTTTCGCAATTGTATCATTGCCGAACCAAATTCGGGGCTGGTGTTTTTTAATGGATCGCCATATTCGTTATTGTCGTGAAAGGGAAATCCGCTAGTACCGCGAAGTTTGTCGTGCCATTCGGTATGGGGAATATTGGACATAAAAACGGGAATTATCCGCGAGCGATTGCCTACTGTAAGTCCAACTTTTTCTTTAGCTACCTTTTTGTAAAAATGTTCTAATTCTTTTATGCAGTATTCCGATTGTGGGTATAACCTGGAGTACAAGCAAATCATAATAGCCGATTTGTCTATTGCTTCTTCAATAGAATTGTCAAAAACCTCGCTGCGATCCAAGTTTCTGCTATCCCACCAAATTTTAATATTTTTGGAGTGTTTGTTTAGTTTTGTATCAAGATATTTATAGAACTGATCTATCCAGCCTTCTTCTTCCAAAGTTTCCGATTCGTTATCGGCATGCACGTAGCTAATAAAAATATCGTAGTCGTATCCTGGAATTAATGCCATAGTTTACCAATTTTTAAAAATATTAATAAATAGGTAGGGGCGAAATATCCTGAGGAGTGTGATATTTGTACTAATTTACAAATTGTAAAGTGTAAAACGTCATTTTTTAATTAAAAAACGTCATTATTACCATTATAACTATAGTTTGACGATTTTCTATGATGTAAGAATTGCTGCTTTTGTGAAATTTCACGTAAGAATTTTTATACGAAAGCGAAATCGCCACAGCCTAAATTCATACCTTCATACCCTTAAAAAAACAAAGCTTCGCTAAATGAAAGTTGTAAAAAATACAAGTTTAATAATCCTCGCTTTTTTCTCCATTTACGTTATTTGGGGATCTACTTATATGCTGAATAAAGTGGCGGTGGCAGAATTACCACCATTTTTTTTAGCTTCAATTCGGTTTACAAGTGCGGGGCTGCTTATTTTTATTATTTCAAAAGCAATGGGTAAAAGTCTTGCCATAACGCGTAAACAGTTTATAAATTCATTCATTGTGGGAGTGTTATTTCTTTCCTTTGGAAATGGTATAATTGTTTGGGCGCTTAAATATGTTGATAGTGGTTTTGCAGCTTTAGAAATTTCTGCTCAGCCGTTGGTGGTGTTATTACTCATGCGTTTGTTGCAAGGTAAACCTATAAAAGTTATGTCGTTAGTGGGAGTAGCTTTAGGGATTGTCGGTATAATTTTACTAGTAGGTCAGCAGCAAATTATTGCTAAAGAAGGAACAGTTTTAGGAATGGTAATGATTTTTGCGTGTATGCTTAGTTGGGCATATGGCAGTTTATTTGTAGGCAAGGCGGATTTGCCAAAGAACTTTTTTGTAAATACAGGTTATCAAATGTTTACTGCGGGTATTACACTTGCGTTGGCTAGTTTAGCTTTTGGGGAACAATGGACTGCTCCGAGCGAATGGAGTGATTCTGTACAGTGGAGTATGGTGTTATTAATAATCTTTGGAAGTATAGTTGCATTTACTTCATTTAATTATTTACTTAAAACTGTTTCGCCAGATAAGGTTGCTACTTCTACTTATGTAAATCCGATAATAGCTTTGTTTTTAGGTTGGTATATTTTAGACGAAGTAATTACCACACAGTCTATAGTTGCCGCCGCTGTATTGTTAACGGGGGTATATTTTATAACTACGTCGCGAACTACTATTGCAATTCCTCGATTTTCGGGTAAGATAAAGCGTGAAAAGCTCGAAAAATAGGTTTTAGCAATGGGTCATATTATTTGTAGGAATAAGTTGTTGTTTTCCTACGTTTTAATACACTATCTATGCTTTATCCTAGGCTTTGCTATACAGCAGCTATGTATTTTATGAGCGTGTTATTTCAATTAACATTGCCTTAACCCGATTTGCAATTGCGTATAAATATCTTTACATAATTCAGGCAAATTGAGTAATGGTATTCTTTTTATTTTGCTTGATTCAATCATTTTAAAACAAACAAATAAATAATGGCTACAAGCACAAAAGCATACGGTGTACAAAGTGAAAAGGACAACTTAAAACCAATGAATATACACCGAAGAGATGTTGGTGATAACGATGTTAAATTAGATATTACCTATTGTGGTGTTTGCCATAGCGATATTCATACTGCCAGAAATGAGTGGGGTGGATCAAAATATCCTGTGGTTCCGGGACACGAAATTATCGGGCACGTTAGTGAGGTGGGTAAAAATGTAAAAAATATAAAGCAAGGAGACGTAGTAGGCGTAGGATGTATGGTAGATTCCTGCCAAGAATGTAACTCCTGCAAAAATAATTTGGAACAATTTTGCGAAAAAGGCGCAACCTTTACATACAACAGTAAGGACAAGTATTTAAGTGGACAACAAACTTATGGTGGTTATTCTAAAAGTGTGGTTGTTGATAAAGAATTTATTTTAAAAATCCCTACTAACTTAGACGAAGCAGGAGCCGCGCCGTTGTTATGTGCTGGCATTACTACTTGGTCGCCTTTACGCCATTGGAATGTAAAAAGTGGCGATAAGGTTGGAGTAATAGGTTTAGGCGGATTGGGCCACATGGGGGTTAAATTTGCACATGCTTTGGGCGCTCATGTAGTAATGATAACTACTTCACCTTCTAAAGCAGAGGATGCGAAAAAACTAGGTGCTCACGAGGTACTCATCAGCAAAGACGAAGCTGAAATGGCAAAGCATAAAAACAGTTTCGACTTTATTCTAAACACCATACCCGTAGGCCATAAAATGGATCCGTACATAAGTCTCTTAAAAATTGATGCAACTATGGTACTCGTAGGGGCCGTAGAGCCATTAGAGCCATTTCATGGTGGCGGTATAATAGGAGGTCGTAAACGTATTGCAGGCTCACTAATTGGCGGTATTCAAGAAACCCAAGAAATGCTGGACTTCTGTGGTAAAAATAATATTGTTTCAGACATAGAACTTATTGATATTGAAAATATAAACCAAGCGTATGATCGTGTTGTTAATGCAGATGTAAAATATAGGTTTGTAATTGATATGAGCTCATTATAATAGTATAATACTTATTACTTCATATAAAAAATGCGATCTACAAAAGATCGCATTTTTTATATGATCCTGAATTTGAATGCAATAGCTTTCCTTTAAAAACATACTCAAAAAGTAAATATAATTCAGGTGTTGGCAATTGATTAATTTTTCTATCTTTATTGTGCTAATACATTAAGATTTATAGCTGTTTTATGATAAAATAATACGAAATCTATTTAAAATAAGTCAAATTAACATCTCCTCACTTTTAATGTTAGATATTTCAACGTGGATAAAGTCGCTACTATTTTTAATTACTGTATTATTTGGATTAAGTGGCATTGGGCAGTCTAAACTAGACAGTCTTTCACAAGAAATTAATAGTGAAATCAATACTTCAAAAAAAGCTAAACTCTTATTAGAAAGAGCACTCCTTTACGATAAAAGTGAAAGCAATAAGGCTTTTAAAGATATAGAAGAAGCATTAGAATTTTATAGAAACACCGGCAATAAAGAAGGAGAAGTTGATAGCTATATTGCCTATGGAAATTTACATTTCTGGAATAGAAACCCACCGAAGGCCGCGCATTTTGACTCGTTAGCGACCGCTTTAGCCGAAAAAATTTCATACAAAAAAGGACGTGCAACCGCTGTGGGAAACTTGGCGCGTGAATTTATAACTACAGGAAATTTTAAAATAGCAGACAGCCTCCTAATAATTGCCATCAATATTGAAGAGAACCTTTCACCCTTAGATCGCGATCGTTTGGCAGAGCTTTATAATCGTACAAGCATATTAAAATCTAAACGTGGCGATAATCTTGAAAGTTTATTGGCCATAGAAAAGGCTGCAGATTTCGCAGAAGGAAGTACAGACAATATTCTACTTTCTAATGTGTATATAAATTACGCCAACACACTCTCCCGTTTAACCCGGTTTGATGAGGCTGTAAAAATGCATTTTAAAGTTATTCGTCTAAACGAAAAGTTGAATAACGAAAACGGCTTAATGAGAGCCTATAACAATTTAGGTATAGCTTTTAAAAATGCGGGAGAATATGAAAAGGCCCTCATGTATTACAACAAAAGTCTTGCCATTGGTAAAAGATTAAACGAATATAAATCTATGGGGTTAACCTTGGTTAATATGGCCACGGTATATAGCGCTTTAGAAGAATTCAGTGGTATTGACACCCTTTACATTCAAGGAATAAAATATTTTGAGGAAATTTCAGATTTAGGCGGTATTGCCTTTGCAAACCACAATTACGGCAATTCATTAGTTGTAAGAAAAAATTACATTAAGGCAGATACGTTTTTGCTCAAGGCGTATAAACTTCGAAAACAAATAGGAGCTGAACTGGCGGCGGCCTCATCGCAATCTATCTTGGGAAAATCGGCATTTGAACAAAATAAACTTAAAGAGGCCGAAACCCATTTATTGGCTGCAGAAACTGCTTTTTATGGTAAAAATCGTGAAGATAGAAACTTAAAGGAATTGTATGGACTATTAAAAGAGTTATATACCAAAAAGGGAAACTTTGAAAAAGCTTTGTATTATCAAACCAATGAATTGGATTTAGAGCGCACGCTTTTCACTGAAAACGAAAAAGTAAACACGCTTAAAACCGAAACCACATACCTGCTTGAAAAACGTGATATGGAAATGGCACTCCAAAACAAAAAGCAACAATTGGTACGAGACAGAATGATTTTTGGCGGAGGTAGTGTGGTGCTAATTTTACTTTTAATTTCTTTATCGTTGTGGCAGCGCAGAAAACAATTAAAGGAACGACACCAATCTCAAATTATAACTTTAGATCAGCAGCATCGCTTAACCTTAACGCGTTCCTTAAAAAATGCCGAACAAGAGGAACGAAAAAAAATAGCCCATAAATTACACGACGAAACAGGCGCAATGCTTTCTATTGCTTTGTTGAATTTAAAACAATTTAAAAATGATTTGGGTGTAATACAAAGTAAGGTTGAAGATAAACTTACAACCACCCAAAAACTACTGGGAGAAATAAGTGAAAACGTTCGTAGCATTAGCCATACCCTTATGCCTGTCGCCCTCGAAAAATATGGACTAAAACCTGCAATTCACGATTTGGTAAGCGCCGTAAACACTTCAGAAAAACTTAAGGTAGAAGAAATTTTTGAAGGACTTGAAAATACAAACGATTGGAGTGAAGAGTTCTGTTTAACCGTTTATAGAATTGTACAGGAAGTGATGAACAATATCATAAAGCACGCACAAGCAAGCCATGTATTGTTACAAATAGTAGAATTGGAAGATTCCGTAACAATTTATATTGAAGACAACGGGACCGGGATAAAGCAAGACATAGAGCAGGAGGGAACCGGTTTAAGAATGCTGAAAAGTAATGTGGCCTACCTTAACGGAACTTTAGAAATTAACGGCAATCAAAACAGTGGAACCTTTATTTTGGCAGAGCTTCCTATAGAAAAAAAAGAAATTACAAATTAATCTGTATTAACAATAAGTAAATTAATTTTCACCAAAAACCTATATTTTGACGCAAAACGGCACCGAATCTACAATACGCGTAATAATTGCAGACGATCATCCGCTTATTATTAAGGGAATTACAGAATTGCTGGAAAAGAACCATCGTTTCGTTATTACAAAAACATTTACAAATGGGAATGCTCTATTGCAATCTACGGCTGTGCCAGATGCCGACGTATTATTATTAGATCTTAATATGCCCGGGAAGGATGGGCTTCAAGTCTTGGAGGAAATTAAATCGATGAAGCTCAAAGCAAAAATACTTGTACTTACATCTTATTTTTCAAAGGAACTTGCAGAACAGTGCCAAGCTGCGGGCGCCAATGGCTATATTTTAAAGTCGGACAATCTGGATAGGCTCGCTGACAATATTTTGGAAGTAATGGAAGGTAAAGGCGTGTTTCCAGATTTTTCAATGAAGACCGAAGAAGACCCAAATGAATTCACTTATATGGATGAATTTTTAAAGAAATACAATCTCACCAAGCGCGAGACCGAAGTAATACAGATGGTCTGTAAAGGATATAACTCTAAAGAAATAGCCGACCAACTTTATCTTTCAAGTTTTACCGTACAAACGCACAGACGCAATATTTTTAGAAAGTTAAATATTGAAGGTAATACCATTGCCCTGTACAAATTTGCTTCTGCTCACGGGCTTCTTTAATTTTTAGTTTAAATATAGAAATCCGGTTTGTTTGTGTCTATTGCCTAATGCAGGATCGCCGTATTCGTAATTTAATATGTAAAAGTATGTTCCTGTGGGTAAACGATCTTTAGATTTTATGGTAACCCTACCCGTTGAAGTGCCGTCAAACACATCGCCGTCGGGACCGTAATTATCTGTTTCAAATACTTTTACCCCCCAACGGTTAAATATTAACACGTGCATATCGCGTGCGCAATTGTCGGTTGCTTCAATTCGGAAATAATCATTCATACCATCGTCATTCGGACTCACGGCATTATAGATGGCAAGGCTACTACAGCCTAAAACTTCACCTTCAACCAACCTGCCAAAGGTAAAAACCCCATAGCCTGTAGCCGCAGCCGTAACAGTTTGATTACCCATATTTATGACGCCACCTTCATTTACCCACATATTGGTAGGTTCGTCCCAACGTACTATTGTTAAGGTTTCTCGTTCGGCGGCCGAAATCATTGTTGCTGGCGTTGTTACGTCGCGCCACGATAAAGTTATTAAGAGATCTTCGCTAGCCGAAGATTCTTTTTCTATAGTCCAATATTCTTGGTTGTCTATTTCTAAAATTATTCCAGCTTTTAAATCATGTGGATATTGATCATTTGAATTTTCAAAATAAAATTTACCATCAAAAACTGCGGAATTACTTGCGGGAGCAGAAATTCCACCGAAACGATAATATCCTCCATCACCAATGGGGTAGGTAAACTCAGTGTTTCCAAATTTATTAACCAAACCATCTACGTGACTGTAGTCTGAGGTATTTATGTGGTTCGCATTGGTGTTAAAAGTAATGGCTCCTCCAAAATTATCATTATCTACAATTCCTTCAAAAAAATCGGCCTCACCAGAAATGTGAATACTTCCCGATAGTAGAAATGGCACGGAATTGCTAGTATTATTAAACAATGTGTTAAAAAGATAACTTACTTTTGAGCCGCTAATCATTTGGTCTGACCTTCCTATAAATCGTGTAATACCCGTATTCTGGTAAAAATCTATAACGCCTTCATTATTAAAGTGACTATAAATAAATGTATTTCCGTCATTATAGAACGAACCTGTATTTAGGTTGTTAAATCGTTCAACTGTTGAAAACTTGGTATCTTCACTTACGTAGAGTATGCCTTCGTTAGAAGTTTGGGCCTTTATACACAAGGTAAAAGACATAAAAAGAGCGATGGAAAATAGAAACTTCTTCATATTAATTATCTTTTACTTTTTGATAAATATGTGGATTCGATATCAATAAATTACGCTTTCCTACCGTAACTGTAACTGTAGCAGTTTTACAATTTGTAGGGAATGCGGTCTGGCAAATAGTATAATCTATAGTATAAATTCCGGGCAATGTTCCCACCGCCACAATAACATCTCCTGTAGCTGAATCTATGGTTAGAGGTCCTGTGGGAGTAGATGAAATATTTACGGTTGAAGGGTTAATTGGTGACGTTCCATTTAGTACGTCATTATCCAATATTCCACTAAATGTGATACCATTAAGACCTTGTAGGTAAGTAGTAGTATAACTGTCGTTTACGGCTATTAGTGGATTTTTATACCCATCTTTTCCTGCGTTCACATTTCCACCTCCTATTACGGTAACGTTTGTAGGTTCCGTTCCTTCAGACAATATAAAACCTGCGGGCACAGTTGAAGTGTTAACAACAATATTTACCGAGCCTGCGGGAACATTCGTGATAGTGTATGTTCCATTAGCAGCGGTTGTTGCACTTGGTTCACCTGCATCGAGGGTGCCATTGTTATTTAAATCGGCAAAAACAGTCACTGGCGAAGTAAATCCGGTTTCCGATCCATTTTGAGTACCGTCACCGTTTTCATCATTATATACAGTTCCGGTTACAACCCCAACCGTTGAATATCCGTCTTTTCCTGCACTTACAGTTCCGCTTGGTGTTACAGTAACATTTGTTGGTTCGGTTCCTTCTGTTAAGGTAGCACCTGAGGGCAGGGTAGAAGTAGCTACTACAATATCTATATTTCCGGCTGGAACATTAGTAATGGTATACGTTCCATTAGCGGCAGTTGTAGCCGAAGGTTCACCTGCATCTAAAGTTCCATTGCTGTTAAGATCTGCAAATACAGTTACTGGCGATGTAAAGCCAGTTTCGGAACCGTTCTGAGTTCCGTCGCCGTTGATATCATGATATACTAATCCGGTTACTGTTCCATTACAAGCGTTAATTCTTCTATTTTTGGCACTAATGTCTGCTTGTCCTCCGTTTACTAAAAGAGGAACTCCGTTTACATCTACGTTCCCAGTAATACTTCCATTTGCATTTAGTTGATTAACTATAATACCGCCATCGCCTTCTAATGAATCATAACACCCATCAGCATCACTATCTAAATCTAGATGATTTGGGGTGCCATCTTCATCTGTATCAAGATTTGCATAAAGGTTTGGTTTATTAACCCAAAATGTTTTCGGCAGGCATGGAGACATAGATATTGAATGGTTAGCACTACTGGATGCTGTGGATCCGAACCTAAAACTTACTGTATTAGTTAGTGAATAAACAGCCGATACTTGAAATTTAGGATCTGTGGTAATTCCATTCGCTGTAAGTCCGTTACTTACATATCCTTGGGAAAATCCATTTAGAATTGCAGGCCCGTAGAATGGTTGGTTATTAGAGGGTGAGTCAATAATTACGCCCGTAGAATGTCCATCTTTAAACGAAACAAATTCGTTTCCATCGTTGTCCATTGCCGTTACTACATAACTATTTAATTCGGCAGGAACATTTGATCCTCCTTTTACAAAATCAATTTTAAATTCAGTGTAACTTTCGGGAGACGCGTGATTTATAAGCGGTTGAAAAGCATCGTCGTCTCCATCCGTAGATCCCGGAACATCTAGCGCAACAATTTTTGTATCTGTAGAAGATACAATTGTTACAAGAGCATGTATGCCGCCCGGACTAACATTATTGTACTTAAAAACATCACCGACTTGAGGATTATTTACATTGGCGCCTGACGAAAAGGGAAGTGGGCCTTGACTGGTGCCAAACTTAGGATTTACAACAGTTGTGCAATTTAGCAGTTCTTGTTCATCAGTGTCTAAAATACCATCGTTATCGTCATCTAAATCGTCTTCGTCATGATAGCCATCACCATCAGTATCTGGTATAACTCGTATAATTACCCTTGCAGTGTCACAAGTTGAAGTATTAGGACTCGGCAAACACAATCTATACTCAAAACTATCAACACCTGTAAAACCATTATTGGGAATGTAGGTAAAGGTTCCATTAGCGTTAAAATTCAAAGTGCCATGATTTGGTCCTGAACCATTAATCAGACTGTACGTAGAACCAGTTGGAGTAGGATCGTTAATTGCAACATTTCCGCTATACGGACTGTTCCATTTAGTTTTATAGTTGTCATTTTTTGCATACGACTGTAATATGAAAAATTTTCCATCACCGTGATCTACAGTAGCAGCGGTTATTTGCACTCTTTTTATTAGCGAACCCTCTTCAGCTATATCGTTTAAATGAAACAAGGCAATACCAATAGTATTATTTCCTTCTAAAACACGGTCAGATAACCAATAATCTGATCCAGGATTTGGTGGATTCATTGCGCCCGGTGTTCCAATATTTCCGGAAGAACCTGTACCTCCAAACCCCCATTGTGTTGCATCTTGATTAACAAAAGTTTGCCCCAAAGATCTGTCGGAACCTCCATTCGCTGGAGTGCCAAATACCTCTATATGAAAACAGTTATTAGCATTTCTTTCAGTTATGGCAACTATTCCACCACTATTAGATGGTATTGCTGGATTGTAAAATAAGGTTTGTTGTTGTGCGGTCGTATTATTGGCCAATTCAGTAAAATTGTCGCATAAATTAGCACCATTTGGATTGGATTCAAAGTAGTGGTTTAAGTTTTTATCTCGAAATGCCGCAAGTGCAGACGATCCCCAATTCGGACTTGTACTATTGTTTACAACTACGGTTCCATTTCGTCTAATATTATTAGAACTCGGACTGGGTCCTTGTCTTGTTAATTGATAACTTGTAGGTACCACAAAAAGTTTATAAACATTTCCGTTTACCGTTATACTTCTAATTGTAGCTGGGTCTGAACCTACTGTTTGGGTATCACTCCATTGAAATCTGACGCCTGACTGAATACTTGGTGCATTGCTTTGGGCAGAAACAGATAGAGCAGAAAATACAATAAACACTAAAGTTATGTATAGCGATTTTATATAAGAGAATCTTTTAATGATTTTCATTTTCTTGTGTAGGTTAATATTTCATACTGTTTAACTATACAAATCCGTGTATGTAATAGTTCAAATTTAAATTTCTAAATACTTATTCTATAAAAATCATATTTAGGATGGGACAGTTTTATTTGCATTTCAGCCAATTAAATAATTATTAAATTTTTTAAAGGAGTTAATTTGTAATGCCAGCTCTTTGCAAACTAGCATTACAAATAATACTATTACTTAACTACAAATACAATAGTCATAAATGAAGCCGCGGTAGCATTATTTATGATATTATATGTTAATACTCCATTTGCATTTATTGATACATTAGAAAATACGTTTGTATCATAGTATGTGATGTAGTAATACAAATCTGTTGGACCTGGTACATTTGGTATTTCACTAGGTGCAGCGGTACTGCGGACTAGAGTAGGGTTGCTTGTTCCTGAAAATTGCCCTAAATATTCTGTATGTAAATTTTTGGTGAAAGTTCCATTTACAGAAGTATCAAAAATAATTGGAGGCATATAGAAGAACTTCGGCATTGCCGCATTTACTTGTCTTAATGTACCATCAGATTCCGCAACTACTAATTTATCTGAGGTAGTACCAGGTTGTAAACCAGCTAAAGCTAATGTGTTTGTGGCATCGGTAGTAACGGTAGTTGGTTTAATAAGGTTACCACCTAATTGTACAGCATCTGCCGTTGAATCTACATTTAAACCGTTATTAGCATTAACGTCAAGTGCATTGGTAGTACTGTTTTTAACTAACCCCACACCAGCAACATCATTGTTTAACTTAACCGCAGTAACGTTTGTATTAGCAAGATCGTCAGTTTTAACTTCACCATCAATTATCTTAGCTGAATTTACCGCGTTGTCTGCAAGTTTTATGGTTGAAATCCCACCATCGGCAACTTTTATATTTGAATCTACCAGGGTAGCACCCGTTCCATCTGTTACAGTTATAGAAGCATCTGCAGCTGTTAGGTCTTTTGCGTCAATAACACTGTTAACTAAATTTCCTAAATCTATTGTTTGTGTTACGCCCAAAGAGTTCACATAAACCAAATTTTGGGTAGTAGTATTGTACGATAAATCAGTTGCGTTTAATGTTAACGTAGTTGCATTGCCGGCAGCATCTGTGTATGTTAATACGTTGGTTACAGCATTGTACGCAACAGCGCCTTCGTTCAAGTTAAGATTATACGGAATACCTGTTTCATCGGTATAGGTAAGTGTGTTAGTAGAATCATTATAGGCAAGCACTGTTAACGACTCAAGATTCTTAACAATATCTGTTAGATCTAATTGAGTAGTTGCTCCATCTTCATCTATATAATCAATATGCGTATTGTCGGTATTTAAAGCGATTGAAGTAAGCGTTTCAAGGTTTGAAACATCGATAGTGGTCGTAACATTGTCCTCATCGGTGTATGTAAATGTTCCGTTACCGTTATCAACGATTGTGGTGAGTGTCTCGAAATTATCGATCACCGTTTCCAAATCAATGCTGGTCAGAATGCCATCTTCATCCGTGTATTCCAACGTTTTTCCGTCCACATTCAATGCCAGAACGGTTAATGTTTCAAGGTTTGAGACATCGATGGTGGTCGTAACATTGTCTTCATCGGTATAGGTGAAAGTGCCGTTTCCGTTATCAACGATTGTGGTAAGTGTCTCGAAATTATCGATTACCGTTTCAAGGTCGATGCTGGTCAGAATGCCGTCTTCATCCGTGTATTCAAATGTTTTTCCGTCAACATTCAGCGCTAAAACAGTCAAAGTTTCTAGGTTTGAGACATCGATAGTGGTCGTAACATTGTCCTCATCGGTGTATGTAAATGTTCCGTTACCGTTATCAACGATTGTGGTGAGTGTCTCGAAATTATCGATCACCGTTTCCAAATCAATGCTGGTCAGAATGCCATCTTCATCCGTGTATTCCAACGTTTTTCCGTCCACATTCAATGCCAGAACGGTTAATGTTTCAAGGTTTGAGACATCGATTGTGGTCGTAACATTGTCCTCATCGGTGTAGGTAAAAGTGCCATTTCCATTATCAACGATTGTGGTCAATGTTTCAAAATTATCGATCACCGTTTCAAGGTCGATGCTTGTAACCACTCCATCTTCATCCGTGTATTCTAAAGTTTTTCCGTCCACATTCAATGCCAAAACAGTCAAAGTTTCTAGGTTTGAAACATCGATGGTTGTTGTAACATTGTCCTCATCGGTGTAGGTAAAGGTGCCGTTTCCATTGTCAACAATCGTGGTCAATGTTTCAAAATTGTCGATCACCGTTTCCAAATCGATGCTGGTCAGAACTCCGTCCTCATCAGTGTATTCCAGTGTTTTTCCGTCAGCATTCAACGCAAGAACGGTTAAAGTTTCAAGGTTTGAAACATCAATGGTGGTCGTAACGTTGTCTTCATCGGTGTATGTAAATGTTCCATTTCCGTTATCGACGATTGTAGTCAATGTTTCAAAATTATCAATTACCGTTTCCAAATCGATGCTGGTCAGAACTCCGTCCTCATCAGTATATTCCAGTGTTTTTCCGTCAACGTTTAATGCCAAAACGGTTAAAGTTTCAAGGTTTGAAACATCGATGGTTGTAGTAACATTGTCTTCATCAGTGTAGGTGAAGGTGCCGTTGCCGTTATCGACGATTGTAGTCAATGTTTCGAAATTATCGATAACCGTTTCCAAATCGATGCTGGTCAGGATTCCGTCTTCATCAGTATATTCCAGTGTTTTTCCGTCAGCATTCAACGCAAGAACGGTTAATGTCTCGAGGTTTGAAACATCGATGGTGGTCGTAACGTTGTCCTCATCGGTGTAGGTGAAGGTGCCGTTTCCGTTATCAACGATTGTAGTAAGTGTTTCGAAATTATCAATTACCGTTTCCAAATCGATGCTGGTCAGAACTCCGTCCTCATCAGTATATTCCAGTGTTTTTCCGTCAACGTTTAATGCCAAAACGGTTAAAGTTTCAAGGTTTGAAACATCGATGGTGGTCGTAACGTTGTCTTCATCGGTGTAGGTAAAGGTGCCGTTTCCATTGTCAACAATCGTGGTCAATGTTTCAAAATTGTCGATCACCGTTTCCAGGTCGATGCTGGTCAGGACTCCGTCTTCATCAGTATATTGTAATGTTTTTCCATCCACATTCAATGCCAAAACGGTTAAAGTTTCAAGGTTAGAAACGTCAATGGTTGTCGTAACATTGTCCTCATCGGTATAGGTAAAGGTGCCGTTTCCGTTATCAACGATCGTGGTAAGTGTTTCAAAATTATCGATCACCGTTTCAAGGTCGATGCTGGTAAGAACGCCATCCTCGTCTGTGTATTCCAATGTTTTTCCGTCAGCGTTTAAGGCTAGGGTAGTGAGTGTTTCAAGGTTAGAAACATCGATGGTTGTAGTAACATTGTCTTCATCAGTGTAGGTGAAGGTGCCGTTTCCATTGTCAACAATCGTGGTCAATGTTTCGAAATTATCGATAACCGTTTCCAAATCGATGCTGGTCAGGATTCCGTCTTCATCCGTGTATTCCAACGTTTTTCCGTCAGCATTCAATGCCAGAATGGTTAAAGTTTCAAGGTTTGAAACATCGATGGTGGTTGTAACATTGTCCTCATCGGTGTAGGTAAAGGTGCCGTTTCCATTGTCAACAATCGTGGTCAATGTTTCGAAATTATCGATAACCGTTTCCAAATCGATGCTGGTCAGAACTCCGTCCTCATCAGTATATTCCAACGTTTTTCCATCAGCGTTTAAGGCTAGGGTAGTGAGTGTTTCAAGGTTAGAAACATCGATGGTGGTCGTAACATTGTCCTCATCAGTGTAGGTAAAAGTGCCGTTTCCGTTATCGACAATCGTGGTAAGTGTTTCGAAATTATCGATAACCGTTTCCAGGTCGATGCTGGTCAGAACTCCGTCCTCATCAGTATATTCCAATGTTTTTCCGTCAGCATTCAATGCCAAAACGGTTAAAGTTTCAAGGTTAGAAACATCGATGGTTGTCGTAACATTGTCCTCATCGGTGTAGGTAAATGTGCCATTTCCATTATCTACGATCGTGGTCAATGTTTCAAAATTATCGATCACCGTTTCAAGGTCGATGCTGGTCAGAACTCCGTCTTCATCCGTGTATTCCAACGTTTTTCCGTCAGCATTCAATGCCAGAATGGTTAAAGTTTCAAGGTTTGAAATATCAATGGTGGTCGTAACATTGTCTTCATCGGTGTAGGTGAAGGTGCCGTTTCCGTTGTCGACGATGGTGGTGAGGGTCTCGAAATTATCAATTACCGTTTCCAAATCGATGCTGGTCAGAACTCCGTCCTCATCAGTATATTCCAATGTTTTTCCGTCCACATTCAATGCCAAAACGGTTAAAGTTTCAAGGTTTGAGACATCGATGGTTGTAGTAACATTGTCTTCATCGGTGTAGGTGAAGGTGCCGTTTCCGTTGTCGACGATGGTGGTGAGGGTCTCGAAATTATCGATCACCGTTTCAAGGTCGATGCTTGTAACCACGCCATCTTCATCTGTGTATTCCAATGTTTTTCCATCCACATTCAATGCCAAAACGGTTAAAGTTTCAAGGTTAGAAACGTCAATGGTTGTAGTAACATTGTCTTCATCGGTATAGGTAAAGGTGCCGTTTCCGTTATCAACGATCGAGGTGAGTGTTTCAAAATTATCGATTACCGTTTCAAGGTCGATGCTGGTCAGAACTCCGTCTTCATCCGTGTATTCCAACGTTTTTCCGTCAGCATTCAATGCCAGAATGGTTAAAGTTTCAAGGTTTGAAACATCGATGGTTGTAGTAACATTGTCTTCATCGGTGTAGGTAAATGTGCCGTTTCCGTTGTCGACGATGGTGGTGAGGGTCTCGAAATTATCGATCACCGTTTCAAGGTCGATGCTTGTAACCACGCCATCTTCATCTGTGTATTCCAATGTTTTTCCGTCAACATTCAGCGCTAAAACAGTCAAAGTTTCTAGGTTTGAGACATCGATAGTGGTCGTAACATTGTCCTCATCGGTGTAGGTAAAGGTGCCGTTTCCATTGTCAACAATCGTGGTGAGTGTTTCAAAATTGTCGATCACCGTTTCCAAATCGATGCTGGTCAGAACTCCGTCTTCATCAGTATATTCCAGTGTTTTTCCGTCAGCATTCAACGCAAGAACGGTTAAAGTTTCAAGGTTTGAAACATCGATGGTGGTCGTAACATTGTCCTCATCGGTGTAGGTAAATGTGCCATTTCCGTTATCGACGATTGTAGTCAATGTTTCAAAATTATCAATCACCGTTTCAAGGTCGATGCTGGTCAGGATTCCGTCCTCATCTGTGTATTCCAATGTTTTTCCGTCAGCATTCAACGCAAGAACGGTTAATGTTTCAAGGTTTGAAACATCGATGGTGGTCGTAACATTGTCCTCATCGGTGTAGGTAAATGTGCCATTTCCATTATCTACGATCGTGGTCAATGTTTCAAAATTATCGATCACCGTTTCAAGGTCGATGCTGGTCAGAACTCCGTCTTCATCCGTGTATTCCAATGTTTTTCCGTCCACATTTAGTGCCAGAACGGTTAAAGTTTCAAGGTTAGAAACATCGATGGTTGTCGTAACATTGTCCTCATCGGTATAGGTAAATGTGCCGTTTCCGTTATCAACGATCGTGGTAAGTGTTTCAAAATTATCGATTACAGTTTCAAGGTCAATGCTTGTAACCACGCCGTCTTCGTCTGTGTATTCTAGAGTTTTTCCGTCAGCATTTAGTGCCAGAACGGTTAAAGTCTCAAGGTTTGAGACATCGATGGTGGTCGTAACATTGTCCTCATCGGTGTAGGTAAATGTGCCGTTTCCGTTATCAACGATCGAGGTGAGTGTTTCAAAATTATCGATTACAGTTTCCAGGTCGATGCTGGTCAGAACTCCGTCCTCATCAGTATATTCCAATGTTTTTCCGTCAGCATTCAATGCCAAAACGGTTAAAGTTTCAAGGTTAGAAACATCGATGGTTGTCGTAACATTGTCCTCATCGGTGTAGGTAAATGTGCCGTTTCCGTTATCAACGATCGTGGTAAGTGTTTCAAAATTATCGATTACAGTTTCAAGGTCAATGCTTGTAACCACGCCGTCTTCGTCTGTGTATTCTAGAGTTTTTCCGTCAGCATTCAACGCAAGAACGGTTAATGTCTCGAGGTTTGAAACATCGATGGTGGTCGTAACATTGTCCTCATCGGTGTATGTAAAAGTGCCATTTCCGTTATCGACGATCGTGGTCAATGTTTCAAAATTATCAATCACCGTTTCAAGGTCGATGCTGGTCAGGATTCCGTCCTCATCTGTGTATTCCAATGTTTTTCCGTCAGCATTCAACGCAAGAACGGTTAAAGTTTCAAGGTTTGAGACATCGATGGTTGTAGTAACATTGTCTTCATCGGTATAGGTAAAGGTGCCGTTGCCGTTATCGACGATCGTGGTCAATGTTTCAAAATTATCGATCACCGTTTCAAGGTCGATGCTGGTCAGAACTCCGTCTTCATCCGTGTATTCCAATGTTTTTCCATCAGCGTTTAAGGCTAGGGTAGTGAGTGTTTCAAGGTTAGAAACATCGATGGTGGTCGTAACATTGTCCTCATCGGTGTAGGTAAAAGTGCCGTTTCCGTTATCGACAATCGTGGTAAGTGTTTCGAAATTATCGATAACCGTTTCCAGGTCGATGCTGGTCAGAACTCCGTCCTCATCAGTATATTCCAATGTTTTTCCGTCAGCATTCAATGCCAAAACGGTTAAAGTTTCAAGGTTAGAAACATCGATGGTTGTCGTAACATTGTCCTCATCGGTATAGGTGAAGGTTCCGTTGCCATTGTCAACAATCGTGGTAAGTGTTTCAAAATTATCAATAACCGTTTCAAGGTCGATGCTGGTCAGAACTCCGTCCTCATCAGTATATTCCAACGTTTTTCCGTCCACATTTAAGGCCAGAACGGTTAATGTTTCAAGGTTTGAAACATCAATGGTGGTCGTAACATTGTCCTCATCGGTGTAGGTGAAGGTGCCGTTTCCGTTATCAACGATTGTGGTGAGTGTCTCGAAATTATCGATCACGGCTCCAAGGTCGATACTTGTTACGATACCGTCCTCATCGGTGTACTCAAGTGTTCTTCCGTCGGCGTTCAGTGCTAAATAGGTAAGGGTTTCAAGGTTTGAAATATCAATGGTCGTAGTACCGCCGTCTTCATCTGTGTAGGTGAACGTGCCATTGTTGTTATCGACGATTGTAGTCAATGTCTCGAAATTATCGATCACGGCTCCAAGGTCGATACTTGTTACGATACCGTCCTCATCGGTGTACTCAAGTGTTCTTCCGTCGGCGTTCAGTGCTAAATAGGTAAGGGTTTCAAGGTTTGAAATATCAATAGTTGTAGTACCGCCATCTTCATCGGTGTAGGTGAACGTGCCATTGTTATTATCGACGATTGTGGTCAATGTTTCAAAAGCTTGGATCACGGCTCCAAGGTCAATACTTGTAACAATTCCGTCCTCATCGGTGTACTCAAGTGTTCTTCCGTCAGGGTTCAGTGCTAAATAGGTAAGGGTTTCAAGGTTTGAAATATCAATAGTTGTAGTACCGCCATCCTCATCTGTGTAGGTGAACGAGCCATTGTTGTTATCGACGATTGTGGTTAAGGTCTCGAAATTATCGATCACGGCTCCAAGGTCAATACTTGTAACGATACCGTCCTCATCGGTGTACTCCAGCGTGTGTCCATCGGCATTGAGACCCAGATAAGTAAGGGTTTCCAAATCTGAGATATCAATAATAATAATATCTCCGTTTTGATCAAAGTAATAAAAGTTATTATTTACAACATCCCAGAAAACTATGTAGTCGGGTAAGTCGTTTTCAGTTAAAAGTCTGTGCCATTTATTCTGATACCAATAATAGTATCCCGGCGAAAGTGTCGCGTTTGTACTAGTATTATAAACCAGTAAGCTTTGCAGATTCCCCGCCGTAATGGTGGTTTGGTCCGTAATGCCGGTTAACGAAATTTGAGGTATAAGTATACCTCTATTAGAAGATTTAATTTCTAACTGCGTGGATGGATTAGGCATATCTGTGCCGATACCAACTTGAGCGAAAAGAAAATTACCACTGATAAATATCAGTAGGAGTAGTAATTTTTTCATATGAATAAGATTTGGGGTGTAAGAACGTGGCAAAATGCATACAAATCTAAAATTTATATTTGCATCTACCAAATAAAATGTTAAAATAGAGAAGATTACCCTCTAATAATTTTGTACTATAACAAATTATTTATATAGGAATTTTCATACACTATGACAAAAATCTAGAATTGTACAAAATTTAATTATTTATAAAAAAACAATAAACTTCCCTGCCAAGCATATTGAAAATCAGACTAATAGAAACAGTAATTGACCTACACGGTCAAAATTTTAACCTTCAAATAGTATATCTTATCTTAGTAACATATATGTTTAGAAAAAAGTCAATTAAAAGAATAAAAAAATTTTATTAAAATATTGATTTGTAGGAATTAACTTATCGGACCCCACTATCTTTTATAGAAATATTAGAAAAAATAAACTGCTAAAATGTTGCTTTTTTATCAAAATCCACGTTTGGGCTTTTAAAATTTCAGCATTTTTGGAAACTCCGGAAGCCTGAAACAAAATCGGTTGATATCTACTGAAAAAATCTATTTAATGTATCTTGCGGCCTATTTAAAAGTGAAATTATGAAAGAGAATAAAATAAAAAATTACATTGGCAACGTTTTAAAAAATATGCCGATGGATTGGATTAATTTAACCACACATCGATTAGATATTTACGAGGAACAATTGGCCAAAAAACAATTTCTTACGGAATTTGAAGCCTTATTTAACAACAATAATTTTGATAACAAAGCACTAAGTAAATTACCCACGGCCTATGATTATATACGGTTGGGACATCCATTGTCTTCGGTTCTTGAATGGGGAATCGCTCACTTAAACAATCTTAATCCGGATAATGTTATCAGTTTTTCGTCCAAAACAATTCCTGTATTTGCAGTTCTAAGAAAAAATTTGCTAACAAATAAAAATACCCAAATTTTATATAAAGAGAGCCTACCCTTGGCCTTTGATGCTGAAATTTTACAGCGTGTTTACGGCTATAAATTCACTTTAAAAAAAATAGATTGCATAGAAGATTTTACCGAAGCGGACAACAATAAATTTGACGGGAGTGTAATTTATATTTCAGAGAATGATCAAGTAGGGAAGGTCAATTTACATTCGAATATTGATTTTTATATTAATCATTATAAGGATCTTGGGAGTTTCTTAATTGTAAATGGGAATCAGAATGAAAGCTACATTTCAGAAATTCAACATGTTCGCAGAAGGGAAACTATTGCTATGACGCCTGCAAATTCGCTTTCCGCTTTAAACTTGCTGGTTGAAAATAATTTAAATGAAAATAGATTAGAGAATAATAATCACGAAGCTCTTGACGCAAACAAAAATAGCGTTATAAATTCTATTAGAGAGATAACTGGTTCGCATACAAAAGTGCAAGTTGCCTCGAGTGGTTTATCTATGCAATACGCTATAATGATGGGTTTAATTCACGATGCGTTGGAAAATCACAAAGGAAAGGAAATCAAATTTATAGTTCCTCCCAATTGCTATGGCGGTACCAACGATCAGGCAAGACGTGTGGCCGCAAGTATTGATAATGTTGAAGTAGTAGATTTGCTTGTTGATGGAGAAAATGAAATGGTTAGTAGTATAGACCAGATTTTAGATAAAATAGCCAGGCAAGATGCCGTACCTTATATAATTGCCGAAATACCCACAAATCCGAGGGTAGAAGTCCCAAATCTTGAGAATTTACTGGCTGTTTTGAGTGCAGATCGAAAGACGAGCGAAGGCAAAAAAGCCGTAGCTCCCGTTTTTATTTTAGACCAAACATTTTGTCCGAATGTTCACTTTTTAGGTGAAGGGGAAATATTATCAACAGTAAAAACCATTGCATACGTTAGTGGATCAAAATTTCCGAGTGGCGGAAGATGTACTGCTGGTTACTGCGTAGGAAATAAGGAAACAGAGGCTCTGATAGATAAAATTGAATTGCATCTACATCTTTGTGACAATGAAGCTACTGAACTTCAATATAAAATATTGGCAAACCAACTGCCTTCAATGAACCAACGTATAGCAGCTGCCTATAAGAACACACGCGAATTTGTAAACTATATTCACAAAACTTTGCCAGAAGCTAAAATCAATTTTGTTTCGGATGCTTTGGCCGCACGAGGGTTTACCCCTTCGGTATTTTCATTAGACCTTCCTACAAAAGGCAGTACAGCCGACGAGAGAGAAGCGTATAAAAGATCGTTAAATCTGAAATTAATAAATTTAATGATTACAGAAATCGCTCACGAATGTAAATTTTGTGTTAGCTACGGACAATTAAAAGGCAGTTATTGGACTATTCCTGCAACCTCAACGCAGGGAACTACCAAAGAAGGCGATAAAGACTATATTGTGCGAGTTTCAATTTCTCCTACCTTAGATCTCGAACTTCATAAAAAGGTTTTTGCAAAATTTGTTGAAAGTATTTAATAGTTGGGAGGTAATAAGAACCTCCCAATTTTTTCTTTAGATTTAAAAAATTTTTAACCATCAGCAATATTAAAATATGAAATCTTATACTATCAATGAAATAAACAATTTTCTTACAGGAGAATTAATAGGAAATACAGACCAACTAATTGTTGGTCCGGAAGAATTAAAAAAGGCAAATAAAAGTCAGATTACATTTATTGGTAGCACCAAATACGCTAAATTTTGGGAAGAATCAAAAGCTTGCGCGGCTCTTGTAAATCAAGATTTAAATATTGAACCCGGTGACGGTCGTGCTATTATAAAAGTTAAAAATGTAGATTTGGCCATGGCGAAAATTTTAGAGCTGTTTAATCCACCAGCGCCTGTGTTCATTACTGAAATACACCCCTCGGCCGTAATTCACGAAACAGCAGAAATTGGAGAGGGTTGTAAAATTGGTGCCAACTGCTATATTGGAAAAGATGTTACATTAGGTAACGATGTAATTTTATATCCAAACGTCTGCGTGTTTGATGAAACCGTAATTGGCGACAAAACAATTGTTTGGTCGGGTACAATAATAAGGGAGCGCTGTATTATTGGTAGTAATTGTATTTTTCATACCAATGTTAGTATTGGCGCCGATGGATTTGGTTTTAGACCGAGTGACGACGGGAGAGGCTTGGTAAAAATTCCACAGATAGGAAATGTTATCATAGGTCATTATGTAGAAATTGGAGCCAATTCATGTGTAGATAGAGCAAAATTTAGCTCCACAATTATTGGCGATGGTTGTAAAATAGATAATCTTGTCCAGATAGCACATAACAGCGTTATGGGCCGTTTTTGTATAATGGCAGGGCACAGCGGTCTTGCGGGTTCTGTAACTTTAGGCGATGGTGTAATGATTGGCGGCAGCGCTTCTATTAAAGATCATACCAGCATTAATTCTGGCGCCACTGTTGGTGCCGGTTCGGGAGTAATGAATGATGTAGCAGCAGGAAAAACCGTTTTGGGATATCCCGCTCAAGATGCTCGAGATATGTTAAGGGAGTGGGCATCAATTAGGAAAATTGTTAAGAACAAATAAATTTTTTAAACATAAGCCGCCAAATTAGTGTGCTGTTTCAGAACTTTTATAAAAATCCTTATATTTTGTGCTACGACATAAAAGCAAGTTTAGAATCACAGTTAAAACGAGCTAAAAGGAAAGGCGACGCACCTGCTATTGAAGAAATTTTAGAAAAGCTAGTGCCGCTCACAGATTTACCGCTTTTTCACGTATCCGGATTTAGTCATCCCGAACTATTTATTTATACTAACGAATCTCCTGAATTTCCTACCGTGGCCACTTGGGGTCTAGTGCCCCATTGGGTTAAAAGTGAGGCGGATATAAAAAAACAATGGAACAACACTCTAAACGCCAGGGGAGAAACTATATTTAAAAAACCGTCATTTCGAACGTCTGCTGTAAATAATCGCTGCTTAATTTATGTAGATGGTTTTTATGAGCACCATCATTTTAAAGGCAATACCTATCCTTTTTATATTTTTAGGAAAGACAAGCAACCCATGGCGCTTGCTGGATTGTGGAGCGAGTGGCGTAACCCAGATACGGGTGGAATTTTAAAATCGTTTTCAATTGTTACAACGAGCGGAAACGCGCTGCTGTCAAAAATTCACAATAACCCAAAATTAAAAGCTTCAAGAATGCCTGTAATTCTTCCCACCGAATTGGAGGATAATTGGTTAAAACCCATAAATGACGAACTTGATATAAAAGAAATTCAAAATTTAATACTGGAATATCCAGATGATGAATTGGACGCACATACTGTTTCGAAATTACGAGGAAAAGAATATCAGGGCAACGTAAAATCAATTTCAGATAAAGTTAACTATAGCGAACTTAAATTCTGAAAAGCTATAATAAACTTAAAAACCAACTCAATTATTGTATAGGTAAGCAGTTGTCTAGAAGCTTCTTCGCTGTGATAAATTAAACGATAGGTTTACAAATTAAGCTATCCATCCATTTCGCGCCGCGCCTTTGCTGTAAAAGTATTCAAATACAGCAAGCGCAATTACAATTAATGGCATCGTTAGCGATTGTGGCCCCAGTACGGATACAATATCCATGGCAAACGTCCAATAAAGCTGAATTATCAATACTGCAAGTAATGAAATACCAAATAATGCAACCGCTATTTTCTTTCGCATTAAGAGAAAAACACTTGCCAATAGGCCTGTAATAACTGCAATTCCATAGATAACAATATTCCATGATGGGGCGGCATTCATTAATTCCACTTGTTCAGGTGGCATTGCCGCTTTCATTTCTTCCGTCATTAAAAAATATTCTGAAGCCCAAAAGTAAACTCCCATTATATTCCATAAAATTGCCAATACGGCAATTATCCAAAAGGCCGTATTCGGTTTAGTTGTTGTATTCATAGTAATTTGGTTTAGGTTGTTGCAATAAATATAATCATTTTTTAATTTGAAACTATTCGCAGTTAAAAAACAGCTTGCTTTTTTCTTTAAGTACATACACATATCTTTACCTCGCTAAAACGTAATTATGAACCCAACTATTCCTAAATCGGCATTTAATTTTTTACTTAAATTAAAAAGTAACAATAATCGCGATTGGATGGCGGCGCATAAAAAGGAATACTTGAGTAATGAAAAGGCTTTAAAAAGTGTTTATGCCGAAATTGAAAACAGATTAAACCGTACAGATGAAATAGCCAAAATTAAAATTTTCCGCATAAACCGCGATATTCGCTTTAGCAACGATAAAACACCATACAATGTACACCGAAGTGTTAGTTTTAGCAGGGCAGGAGCACAACGTCGCGGTGGGTATTACTTACGCTTGGAACCTGGAAACAGTTATTTGGCTGGTGGCTTTTTTGCTCCCAATACCGAAGACTTGTTTCGTATCCGAAAAGAGTTTGAACTGGATAGTTTGGAAATTCGAAAAATTTTAAACCAAAAGGATTTCAAAATTGCTTTTGAAGGATTTAATAAAAATAATGCAGTAAAAACAGCACCACGGGGGTTTAATAAGGATGACGCTAATATAGATTTAATTAAACTTAAAAAGTTTGTCGTAACGCACCACTTTTCAGATTCTGAAGTATTGGCTTCTGACTTTATAGAAAATGTAATTTATCACTATCAACTTCTTCGACAGTTTTTTGATTATATGAGTGATGTTTTAACAACTGATTTAAACGGGGTGTCAGTGCTTAAATAGGGTCCGTACATATTCTTCAAAACAAAAAAAGAGCCCTCACAAGGAAAGCTCTTTTCTATAGAATTATATGGGTAAGATTATTTCAATCTAAAAGTAACTCTACGCACTAATTGTCTAGCAGGTGAAGATGATTTATCTACGGTAGTATCTTCGCCACCGCCTCGATAGCTTAATCTACTTTCTGCAACGCCGGAAGCAATTAATATTTCATATACGCGTTTTGCTCTATTTTCCGAAAGTGCTTGGTTATAATCTGGAGATCCTATTTCATCTGCATAACCTATAAGTTCAGCATTTGCAGAAGGATGATCTTTCATATATTTAATTAAATAGTTAATAGCTTCCAAAGAATAGGTTTCGGGCTTATCGCTATTAAATTTGAAGTAAACATTTACATAACCTTTGTTCAGTAATTCTTCAATGGTTCCGCGATCATCAGAAATGGTGCTACCAATTTTAACGTATCTAGCATCTAACGGACTTTCAAGTTCATCTGGAATACCATTTTCATTTTTGTCCACAGCTACACCTTTGCTATCTACCGTAACACCTGAAATAGTGTTTGGCTCACGGTCTAAATAATCTGGAACACCATCTTGATCTGTATCTATAAGATCGGTTTCTATTTTCGAAATTCTTTCTTCGTGGTCTGCAAGTCTATCTTCAATAATGCTTGCTTCGGTAGCCCAATCTGCGTGTTTGTCATGTTTACCTAAGTAGAAAGTGAGTCCAACAGAAAAATTAACCATCATTCCATCAAATCCTCGAATTCTAGTAGTAGTTGTACCGTCCCAAGTATAATCTTGACGAACGTTACCAATCATAGATACATCGGTTGTTAAAGCAACCCGATCTCCAAGTTTTATTTGTGGTGATAATCCGATAATAGCATGCAACATTTGATCGTTGCCGTCACGGTCTATCGGTTCCTTTGGACTCAATAATGAATACCCTATACCCCCGTGGGCTAAAAGGCCTATTCTGTTTGTCCAATTTTCAAAATTTAATACAGAACCTACATTGGCGACACCCTGTAAGGAAACTCTATAATAATTTGTTTTAAAAGGAAGGCTATTATCACTTTCTTGAAGTGTACTATAGCCAAAATCTAATTTTAGACCCGCGCGATTGTTAAACATATAACGTGCGCCTAAGCTAAATTGCCCAAAACTAGGTGTGTCCGTGCCATAATTTGCTGCAAACGGTTTGCCCGGTTTGTGTAACCCACCTGCTAGTTCAACAGACCATTTGTTATATTCAAATGATTGCTCTTCTTGGGCGTAAAGAAAAAGCGCGGAAAATAGTAATAACGGAAAGATTAATTTTTTCATGATTGTTATTTTATTGGTCAGAATTCAAAACAAATTTAATGAAAAATATACCAGTGTAGCCTTCAATTTTTAAAACATTTAACATAGCTGTTAAATTGAAGTTATTTTTAATCTATTATTCCTGCTCAATTAAAAGGCTGATTTTATCAAAATAAAGTAAGTTATCCTTAAGCCGCTCTTTTACAATATTCATCATGCGCTTATTTAATGCGGACGAATTTTGTATATAGCAATCAAATTCTTCTAACGTAAATTGCCCAATAACGATACCTTTTAGCGAATTTCTAAATTTCATATCCTTATGGATTGCATTTTCAATGTAATCGAGTTTCTTTTCAACGCTTAAGCCATAAAAAACATTTTTGTGTTTAGTTACATAGTTTTTAAATGCAGCCAATAATAAAGGGTGTTGTAGTTTTATAACAGGACGTAATGTTTTGTTCTGAAAACTTTCGTCGGAAGACATATTTGAAGTTATTTTAGCCGAGGCAATATCGCTGCGCATTTTTAAAAGTTGATTATCTCTTGATTCCATAATGTGGTTTTTACTAAAATTATAATTAATCTGGCTTCCTTTTTCACTTATGCCAATTAGTTATAAACGTTCTTTCAACAATGCGTGGAATGTTGCTATCTTTGATACATTAAAGGCCCGCGCTTTACCAGCTCTAACTTTAAGTAACATCTTCAAAATAAATAAATTGATGAAAATATTTTCCGCGGCACAATTAAGCCAAGCAGATAAAATAACTATTGAAAAACAAGATATAACTTCGGAAGCCTTAATGGAGCGTGCTGGAGAACAGGTATTTAACTGGTTACACACACACTTGGATGGTGCGCCTGTTACTATTCGAATTTTTTGTGGAATTGGCAATAATGGTGGGGATGGATTAGTAATTGGCAGGTTATTGATTGAGCACGGTTATAAGGTTGTAGTGTATGTTGTGAATTTTAGCGATAAACGCTCAAAGAACTTCTTGTTGAATTACAACAAAATTAAAAATGTTACAAAAGATTGGCCTATACTAATGACAAGCCAAGCCGATTTTCCAGAGATAAGCGACGAAGATATGATTGTTGATGCAATTTTTGGAATTGGATTGAATCGCAGCCCCGAAGGTTGGGTAAGAAAATTGATTCAATATTTAAATGCAAACCAAGCATTTAAGCTATCAGTAGATATTCCAAGCGGTCTTTATGCTAATTTACCTCTAAAAGATAAGGAAGCCGTATTGAAAGCAGATCACACTCTTACATTTCAAACAGCTAAATTATGTTTCTTTTTGCCGGAAACAGCGCCCTTTGTCTCTAATTTTAATATTTTGGAGATTGGTTTAGATTTAGATTTTATAAAAAACACGGAACCTATAGCACAATTAATATCGAAACCTGAAGCGCAAGCTTTTTATCAGCCACGAAATAAATTTGATCATAAAGGTACATTTGGCCACGTGTTGATAGTAGGTGGAAGCTACGGAAAAATTGGCGCCGCGGTGCTTTCCACTAGTGCAGCATTTAAGATTGGTGCAGGAATGGTTACTGCTTTTGTGCCAGAATGTGGTTATTCCATTTTACAATCCACAATTCCGGAAGCAATGGTAATTACAGATAAGGAAGAAAAATTTATAAGTAATATTGAAACAGACTTTAAACCTTCGGCCATCGCAATTGGAATGGGCCTCGGAAAAAATAAAGCCACAGTTGCAGCCTTAAAAAAAGTATTGCAGCTGAAAGACATACCTTTTGTTATAGATGCCGATGCTTTAAATATTATTTCGGAAAATAAATCGCTGTTAGATTTTCTTCCGTCCAATTCTATATTAACACCGCATCCCGGAGAGCTAAAACGACTGATTGGTACTTGGAAAAATGATTATGACAAACTAAAAAAGGCAAAAAAGTTTTCAGAAAAACATCAAGTGGTCCTAATAATCAAAGGTGCATATACCATAACAGTTTACGAAAACAAACTGTATATAAATACTTCTGGAAACCCAGGTATGGGAACGGCGGGTAGCGGCGATGCATTGAGCGGAGTTATTGCAGGCTTGCTTTCGCAAGGATACGATCCTTTGTTGGCTTCGGTATTTGGAGTATATATGCACGGCAGTGCTGGCGATATTGCCACCGGGCAATTGGGGTTTGAGGCGGTAATGGCTGGCGATATAGTTGAAAATATTTCAGAGGCATACTTGGAGCTATTTTCAAGAGAAGAGGCTCATGAGCAATCACAATAGTAAAAAAATTAGCCACAGTTTTAAAACAAAAAATATTGCTTTGAAAAACTGTGGCTTACATTTTTTCTAAAATGATGATGTTATAACAATAGATCTAACAATACTTTTAAATTTGGATCTGAAGGTCTGGGAGCATCTGCAGAAACTATATTTCCTTCTGGATCTACCAGTATAAAACGAGGGATTCCCATAATTGCGTAGTCATCAACAAATGCGGATTTCCAGTTGTTGTCTGCCATTAGCTGAATTCCGCCCAATTGTTTTTCGGTTACCATAGATTTCCATTTGTCGTAGTCTTTCGCCTCGTCTATGGAAATACTTACAACCTGCACGTTTTTATTTTCGTATTCCTTTTCAAATTCCTTCAATGCAGGAATTTCACGTAAACAAGGTCCGCACCAAGTGGCCCATACATCTATATATACATATTTTCCTTTTAAACTTTCTAAGCTCGTTGTTCCTCCTTTGTGGTTTTCATAATTAAATGTAGGGGAGGGCCTACCCTTGGTAATGGTTTTTAATTTATTATAGCGCTCGGTAAGCTTTGCCAAGTTTTCTGAATTAGGCTCGCTATTTTTGTAAATACTATAAGCTTCGTCCAACGTTTCATCGGGCTTTAGCCCAAATTGTAAGTACGAACTCATAATTTTGTCCTTAGCATAACCATTTGGTAAATCCTCATCTACTTTTTTCAAAAATAATATGTTTTCCGAAGTAGCTGAGCTAATTGTATCTTCACGCACCAATCTATTAAAATGCGCATCGAGTAAACTTTGATACGCTGTAGAATTGCGATAGGCTAAAGTATCTTTATAATTAATGTTTTTTAGCGCGTCGTAAAAGCCATCTGTAACTTTAAAATTGGCTTCCCCAGTGTAAAAGCCGTGTGCTTTTTCATAATTTTCAATTAAAATAGCACGGGAATATATATCCTCTTCCGATAGTTTTTTCTTAAAATTTTCGTTGGAAACTTTTTTAACCTCATAAATGCTATCAATACTTTTTTGATTCGCGCTCAATGCTTTTTTGAAATCGTCTTCGGGCAGAGAGAATATTTCTTTGTAATCTAAATTTTGTTCATTCCAAAGATATTTTGCAGCTAAAAAATTATTGATATTTGCCATATCGCCTGAGTAATTTAGCGTTTCGTCAAATTCGTTGGCATCAAGAGTAACCGAAAGATTTTTCCCTTTTTCCAAATAAATACTAGTGCGTTCTCGGCCTACATACATTTCATAAAAACCATCTTTTAAAATATGCAGTGTATCTAAAAAGGTTCCCTTTTCGCTGATTGGGGTTCTAAATTCGAAATCGTTACCACGTATAAAAACGGTTTCGCCTGTGTTATTTTCAACCGTCCCGCTAATAACGGAATATTGGGGCTTTTCATCCTGCTTGCAAGCAATTGCAACAAGCACCAAAAGAGCCAAGCTTATTTTTTTCATAAAACTATTTTTTAAATTCGAAATGTAAAATTACATATTGAAATTACATTTATAATCATTATAAACCGTTTATTTTACCACAATATAGTGGTGAAAGTTTGCACTTATTAACGGCATTAGAAACTAAGATTGGTGGTATAGCAATAATAAAAACAGTATTTTTGTAAAAAATGCACCTACTTAATGAAAACACATTATATAAGCTCAGAAATTCTTGATCTTTCCCTAATCAAAGATATTATTGAAAACCACAGACCTCTTGGTCTTTCAGAAGAGGCCCAGCTAAATATAAAAAAGTCTCGTGAATATCTTATTCATAAAATGAAAGATAATGCTACCCCCGTGTATGGCATTAATACTGGGTTTGGATCTTTGTGCAATGTAAAGATATCGTCAGAAAACCTTTCGAAATTACAGGAAAATCTAGTGATGTCCCACGCTTGTGGCACTGGCGAATTTGTGCCGAAACCCATCATAAAAATAATGCTTTTGTTAAAAATTCAATCGCTGAGTTATGGTTATAGTGGTGTGCAGATTGAAACCGTTGAACGCCTTATAGAGCTATATAATAACGATATTTTGCCCGTAGTATATTCGCAAGGAAGTTTGGGTGCTTCTGGCGATTTAGCACCATTAGCGCATTTATCGTTGCCGCTGCTTGGAAAAGGTGAAGTGTATTACGGTGGCGAACGTTTGGCTTCAGAAAAAGTTCTTAAAAAATTTAATTGGGAACCCATAAATTTACAGGCAAAAGAAGGCCTTGCGCTTTTAAATGGAACGCAATTTATGAGCGCTTTCGGTATTTATTGTCTTTTAAAGAGTTATAAAATTTCGTACTTGGCAGATTTAATTGGTGCTATATCAGTAGATGCCTTCGATTGCAATATGAGTCCTTTTAATGCTTTGGTACATTTAGTGCGCCCGCATAGGGGGCAGATTAAAACTGCCGAACAGCTATTAACATTTTTAGAGGGCAGTGAATTGGGGCTTTCGGAAAAGAAAAATGTACAAGATCCGTATTCTTTCCGTTGCATTCCGCAAGTTCATGGAGCTACAAAAGACACGATAAGTTTTGTTCATAAAACATTTAAGACCGAAATTAATTCGGTTACAGATAATCCCAATATTTTTGTCAAGGAAGATCTTATTATTTCCGGAGGTAACTTTCATGGGCAGCCACTAGCACTTGCACTAGACTATTTAGCGATTGCAATGGCAGAATTGGGAAATATTTCTGAAAGAAGAACGTATCAATTGGTTTCGGGATTGCGTGATTTGCCAGCTTTTCTAGTTGATAATCCTGGTTTAAACAGCGGTTTTATGATTCCACAATATACGGCAGCGAGCATTGTTAGTCAAAATAAACAATTGGCTACCCCTGCTTCGGTAGATTCCATTGTTTCATCTAACGGACAAGAAGACCACGTAAGTATGGGGGCAAATAGTGCTACAAAATGCTTGCGGGTAATTGAAAATATTGAAACTATACTCGCGATTGAATTGATGAATGCATCGCAAGCCCTAGCGTTTAGAGCGCCCAAAAAATCATCTCCGTTTATTGAATCGTTTTTAAAACCCTACCGATCCATAGTTCCATTTATGGCTAACGACAGAGTATTGGCAGATGATATACACGCTACCGATGCATTTATACAATCTTTAAATGTTGATGCAGAAATTCTTTTTAATTAATATTTAAATTGTGACCCATGAAGATCTACGAAATGAAATCTGTATTTATACTTCTTTTGGTCTTGCTTTTTTCATTTCCAGCCATTGGGCAAGATTATAAACCTATTTTAGACCATAGAAACGAATGGCATTTTACCACCTGCAATTTTGGTTGTTATACGGATAAATACTATACCGATGGCGACACTTTGGTGAATGGAATGATGTATAAAATACTGGACGGATATCATTTTATTTCGCGCACCTTTTTATTGCGGGAAGATTTGGCTGAAAAAAAACTCTACTTTTTAAAAATTCGACCCAGTGGTGGGGTTGAAGAATATCTGTTATACGACTTTACGCTACAGGTGGGCGACAGTATTAATATGCTAAACCCGATAACTCCATTTCCGCAAGACGGAGGCTATTTTAAGCTGGACTCAATTGTTCCGAGACCTTTGGTGGATGGACAAAATTATGATCACTTCTATTTTTCGCCTACACCCTCGAATACGATAAGTTCTGAAAACGCAATTTGGGTTGAAGGTGCTGGCTCGCTTTCATTAATTAATGCACCTGGTGGTTTTCCAGATTTAAATGAAGTTGGCGCATTGAGTTGTTATTTTAAAAACAGAGATGTTTTTTACGCCAATTTAGATTCTATAGACGACTGTACGCCAGTTTTTATGGATATTAAGAAAAATAATCTGGAAGAAGTAGTGTTAACTACCCCAAATAACAGCAAATCCTGCATGCTGCACAATGCTACAAACGTTACGCAAATTGTAATTTACGATATAAACGGCAAGAAACTTAAAACCATAGACCATAATTTTAAGAAGAATATTTTAGTAGATATGGCAAGTTATAGTCCGGGAAGTTATTTTATTTTAGCTCAAGGAATAGGGGGATCTGCTAAAACCTTCAGAATACTTAACAAGTAAAAAAAATTAATTTGATGAGTGTTTTGTTATAATGCTCTCAACCCATTTTTTAGCTAATTCTAATTCGGAAAAATGTTCAAACGGTATCTTCATAAAAATTTTCTCCAGTTCTACATTACTTTTTTTAATATCCGGATTAGACACAATAGCGAAAGCCACTAGGTTTTCAATTTTAGAAGTTTGTAAATACACCAAAGGGTTTACAGCGTAACTATTAATGCGGTTTGTTATATACCCAAAAGGCTTGTCTTTAAAATATTTTTGAGCAATATTAATTAAATGGGTATTATATTCGGGTTTTACAGTAATTCCCTCATTCATATATACCACAAGATAGTTTGGAAAAACATGGGCTTTACCAAAAAATAATCGTATTTCTTCTATCATCGATTAATAGTTTACACTTTCTAAGTTAAGCTTTTTTATTGACTTATAAAAGAAGATTTTAGTTAGAGCTTTTAATAAATAAAAAATTCCCCAATAAATAATTGGAGAATTTTTTATAAAATCTAAGTTGAAATTATATTAAGTCTCTGTAGTTTTCTTCTGTTTCTTAATTTTAATGGTAAGCTCATTGGCTTTTTCATCAAGGTCCATTAAAATCGTGTCGCCTTCGTGCAAACTGCTATTAATTATCTCTTCAGCTAAAGCATCTTCAATATATTTTTGAATAGCTCTATTTAACGGACGTGCGCCATATTGCTTATCAAACCCTTTGTCGGCTATAAAATCTTTGGCTTTTTCGGTAAGCGTAAGATCGTAGCCCAATCCTGAAATGCGGATATATAATTTATCCAATTCAATATCAATAATTTTATGAATATCATCTCTTTCCAAAGCATTAAAGACCATTACATCATCTATACGGTTTAGGAACTCCGGAGCAAATGTTTTCTTTAAAGCATTTTCTATTACGCTCTTTGTATGGGCATCTTCTTGGCTCTTTTTAGCAGAAGTGCCAAAACCTACTCCTTGACCAAAATCCTTTATTTGTCTGGCGCCTATGTTGGATGTCATAATAATGATTGTATTTCTAAAATCAATTTTCCTTCCAAGACTATCGGTTAAATATCCATCGTCCAATACTTGAAGAAGCATATTAAAAACATCTGGATGTGCTTTCTCAATTTCATCTAAAAGTAGTACGGCATATGGTTTTCTTCGTATTTTTTCGGTTAATTGGCCACCTTCTTCATATCCTACGTAACCTGGAGGTGCTCCTACTAATCGTGAGATGGAAAATTTTTCCATATATTCACTCATATCAATTCTTACCAATGCCGAATCTGAATCAAATAGCTCTCGTGCCAATACTTTTGCAAGTTGTGTTTTACCAACTCCCGTTTGTCCTAAGAAAATAAACGATCCAATTGGTTTATTCGGGTCCTTTAATCCGGCTCGGTTACGTTGAATAGCCTTTACAACTTTGGCAACTGCTTCATCTTGCCCAATTACCTTTCCTTTAATTCTGTCGGGTAGGGCAGCGAGTTTGGTACTTTCGGTTTGTGCAATTCTACTTACTGGAACACCGGTCATCATAGAAACTACTTCGGCAACATTTTCTTCCGAAACGGTTTCCTTGTGTAGTTTAGAATCTGCCTCCCATTGTTCTTGCTGTGTAGCTAGTTCTTTTTCAAGATTTTTTTCATCATCCCGAAGCTTAGCTGCTTCTTCGTACTTCTGTTTTTTAACTACCGTATTTTTAAGTTCGCGTACTTCTTCCAATTCTTTTTCAAGTTGAAGAATTTTCTCGGGCACATGAATATTCGTTATATGTACGCGAGACCCCGCTTCGTCTAAAGCATCAATGGCTTTATCGGGAAGAAAACGCTCAGTCATATACCTATTTGTTAAATTAACGCAGGCCTCAATTGCTTCTTCGGTATAGCTAACATTGTGGTGCGACTCGTATTTATCTTTTATATTTTGAAGAATTTCAATTGTTTCTTCAACCGTGGTTGGTTCTACCAAAACCTTTTGAAAACGTCGTTCGAGGGCACCGTCCTTTTCAATATATTGACGGTATTCGTCTAAAGTGGTTGCGCCAATGCATTGAATTTCCCCTCTTGCCAAAGCGGGCTTAAACATATTTGAAGCATCCAACGATCCCGTGGCGCCACCGGCACCAACAATTGTATGAATTTCATCAATAAAAAGAATAATATCGTCATTCTTTTCAAGTTCGTTCATAACTGCTTTCATTCGTTCTTCAAATTGGCCACGATATTTGGTGCCGGCCACAAGGCTGGCCAAATCTAAAGTAACCACTCTTTTATCGTAAAGAATTCTAGAAACTTTTCGTTGAATAATGCGAAGTGCCAAACCTTCGGCAATAGCCGATTTACCAACGCCAGGCTCACCAATTAACAATGGGTTGTTTTTCTTTCTTCGGCTTAAAATCTGTGAAACACGTTGTATTTCGTTTTCACGGCCCACCACCGGATCGAGTTTTCCTTCTTCGGCCATTGCCGTAAGATCTCTTCCAAAGTTGTCTAAAACAGGCGTTTTAGACTTTTTATTGGTTTTTCCGGTAGTGCCAGAAAATAAGTTTTCTTTGCCGGCGTCTTCGGCTGAAGTATCGTCGTCGTTTGGAAAAGCATCTGCGCTTGGACTTTCAATATAGTCGTCATCGTTTGTAATCATAAGCTTAAATTGATCTTTTACAGCATCATAATCTACCTTCATTTTATTCAACAATTTGGTAGTAGGGTCATTTTCATTCCTTAAAATACACAACAAAAGATGTGCAGTGTTAATAGAATTACTCTGAAAAAGCTTAGCTTCTAAAAAAGTGGTTTTTAATGCCCTTTCCGCTTGGCGGGTAAGGTGCAGATTTTTTTTATCGTTTGCGTTTGTAGTTACGCCGGGATTGGCCGGGCTCAGTATTTCTACTTTTCTTCGCAAATGGTTTAGGTCTATTGCCAGTGCATTTAAAATGGTTACCGCTTTGCCGCTGCCATCTCTTAAAAGGCCTAGCATTAAATGCTCAGTGCCAATAAAGTCGTGGCCTAAGCGCAGCGCTTCCTCTTTGCTGTAGGCTATTACATCTTTTACTCTTGGGGAAAAATTATCATCCATATTTTAAATCCTCTCTTCTGTTTGGTACTAAATTAACCAAAATAGGACAAAAACTGTTCCTATTTAAAATGATTTTAGTAAAAGGACAAAATATATCCTGTAACTCAAAGCACATTCAACGATACTTATTAACGATTTAACCCCCTGTTTTTGTTAATAAATTCGTGAATATAGCATACCAAAAACCTCTGTTAAACCCAATGGAATGTGTATCTTGCTCCATTAGTTTAACAACGATAAATAAACCTATTTTTTATGGCTGATGGAGATAAAATAATTCCAATAAACATTGAAGATGAAATGAAATCTGCCTACATCGATTATTCGATGTCGGTCATAGTGTCACGTGCACTGCCAGATGTTCGCGATGGAATGAAACCTGTTCACAGAAGGGTGCTCTTTGGAATGCACGAATTGGGAATTAAAGCTACGGGCGCTCACAAAAAATCTGCGAGAATCGTAGGGGAGGTCCTTGGTAAATACCACCCGCACGGAGATACCTCTGTTTATGATGCTATGGTTCGTATGGCCCAGGAATGGAGCTTGCGATATATGTTAGTAGACGGACAAGGAAACTTTGGTTCTGTAGATGGCGATAGTCCGGCTGCAATGCGTTATACTGAAGCGAGAATGCAGAAAATTTCTGAAGACATGCTCGCAGATATCGATAAAGAAACCGTTGACCACCAACTCAATTTTGACGATACGCTAAAGGAACCAACGGTGCTCCCCACTCGAGTTCCTGGTCTTTTGATCAATGGTGCCAGCGGAATTGCCGTAGGTATGGCTACCAATATGCCACCCCACAACTTAACCGAAGTTGTAAACGGAACCATCGCATATATTGAAGATAACGATATAGATATTGATGGGTTAATGCAACATATTAAAGCGCCGGATTTCCCCACGGGAGGTACTATTTATGGGTACGAGGGCGTGCGCGAAGCATTTCATACCGGTAGAGGGCGTGTGGTGATGCGTGCAAAAGCAACTTTTGAAGAGGTTAACGGTAGAGAATGTATTATAGTTACTGAAATTCCATACCAAGTTAATAAGGCGGACATGATTAAAAAAACCGCCGATATGGTTAACGATAAAAAAATTGAAGGTATTTCAAATATTCGTGACGAAAGCGATAGAAAAGGAATGCGAATCGTTTACATTTTAAAGCGAGATGCCGTACCAAATATTGTTTTAAATACACTTTATAAATACACAGCGCTACAATCTAGTTTTAGCGTAAACAATATTGCGTTAGTAAATGGAAGACCTCAAATGTTAAATTTGAAAGAATTAATCCATTATTTTGTTGAACACCGCCACGAGATTGTTGTTAGACGTACCGAATATTTACTTCGTAAGGCCGAAGAACGCGCCCATATTTTAGAAGGTTTAATAATTGCTTCAGATAATATAGACGAGGTTATTCGCCTAATTCGTGCATCTTCAAATGCTGATGAAGCTCGAGAAAAGTTAATTGAGGCTTTTAAACTCTCCGAAATTCAAGCCAAGGCCATTGTTGAAATGCGATTGCGACAATTAACCGGCCTAGAGCAAGATAAACTGCGCACTGAGTACGACGAGTTGATGAAGACAATTCAAGATTACAAAGATATTCTTGCGAGTAAAGAACGCAGAATGCAAATTATTACCGAAGAGCTTGAAGAAATTAAAGCCAAATACGGTGATGAACGTAGATCTACTATTGAGTATGCAGGGGGCGATGTGAGTATTACCGATTTAATTGCAGACGAACAAGTTGTTATTACTATTTCGCACGCGGGTTATATTAAACGTACATCGCTTACGGAATATAAAACGCAGAATAGAGGTGGCGTTGGGCAAAAAGCTTCAGCTACTCGTAACGAAGATTTCTTAGAGCATCTTTTTGTAGGTACCAATCATCAATATATGATGTTCTTTACACAAAAGGGAAAATGTTTCTGGATGCGTGTTTTCGAAATACCAGAAGGTACTAGAACGTCAAAAGGTAGAGCCATTCAAAATCTAATAAATATAGAGCCAGACGATAAGGTAAAAGCCTTTATTTGTACCCAAGATTTAAAGAATGAAGATTATATAAACAGCCATTTCGTAATTATGGCCACCAAAATGGGCCAAGTTAAGAAAACGCCATTAGAACAATATTCAAGACCGCGAACTAACGGTATAAATGCAATTACCATTAGAGAAGACGATGAGTTGCTCGAAGCAAAGTTAACAACCGGAAATAGCCAAGTAATGCTAGCCGTAAAATCTGGAAAAGCCATTCGTTTTGAAGAGGAAAAAACCAGATCTATGGGTAGAAATGCTTCGGGAGTTCGCGGTATTAGGCTGGGCGATGATAATGACGAGGTTATAGGGATGATTGCCGTAGATGAAAATGACTCAGACATACTTGTGGTTTCAGAAAATGGCTACGGAAAACGCTCATCTATTGAAGATTACCGAATTACCAATCGTGGCGGGAAAGGAGTTAAAACCATTAATATTACAGAAAAAACCGGTAAATTAGTAGCCATAAAAAATGTAACCGATGAAGATGATCTAATGATCATAAATAAATCTGGAATCGCCATTAGAATGGCTGTAGCAGACCTTCGCGTTATGGGGCGTGCCACACAAGGCGTGCGTTTAATTAAAGTTAGGGAAGACGATGCCATTGCAGCAGTTGCTAAAGCTATGAAGGACGATGATGAAGATGAAGCGGTTATAACTGACCAAAACAATGATGGCACTACTCTTGATAATAACGAAACTCAAACCGAAAATAACGAATAAATAGTAACACATGAAAACACGAATATTAATAACAGGACTTGCATTTGCTACTGCTATTTCATTTGGACAAAAAAAAGAAATTAAAAAGGCCGAGAAAGCTATAAAATCTAATGAATACACCGAAGCTTTAAATTATTTGTCCGAAGCTGAACCAATGCTCAGTACCGTTGATAATGATATGAAAGCGCAATTTTACGCAGCTAGAGGCCAAGCGTTACTTGGTTCTGGCGGATCAGACTTTAAAAAATTAAAAGGCGCTGCCGATGCATTTAGCACTGCAATTTCTTTGGATCCGAAAATTGAAGAACAACTAATTGACCCATTGCAGAATCTGAGGGCGGCTTTAATTAATGGTGCAATTAAAGATCAAAATGCGCAACAATATAAAATGGCTACCGATAAACTTTATACAAGTTATATGGTAACAAAAAAAGATACTTCAGACTTGTATTTTGCTGCGGGTAATGCCGTTAATGGCCAAGATTACGATACCGCTCTTAAGTATTATCAAATGCTTTTAGACCTAAACTATAGCGGAGCAACAGTAGAGTATGTAGCTACAAATAAAACAACTGGAGAAGTAGAAGCTTTTGACAGTGAAAAATTGAGAGATTTTGCTATTAAATCTGGCGAATTTATTAAGCCGGAATCTAAAGTTACCAAATCTAGAAAAGGCGAAATACTGCGGAATATGACCCTTATCTATATTGAAAAAGGCGATACCGAAAAAGCTAAAAGTTTAATAGAAACAGCTAGAGCAGAAAATCCCGATGATGTGTTTTTAATGCGGGCCGATGCAGATATGAGCTATAAAATGGGCGACAATAAACGGTACAATGAATTAATGGAAAAGATTGTAGCAACAGACCCTGAAAATCCTGAGCTATATTTTAATTTAGGAATTAGCAACGACCAGCTAAACAACAAAGAAAAAGCATTAGAATATTATAACAAAGCATTAGAGCTTCGTCCCGAATACGAGGGAGCACTTATTAATATTGCAGCTTTAAAACTATCCGGTGAAGACGAAATAGTAGAAGAAATGAACAGCTTAGGAAATTCAGCTGCCGATAATAAAAGATACGATGAACTTAAAAAGATACGCGAAAATTCCTATAAGGATGCGCTACCGTATCTCGAAAAAGCAAATGCTATAAATCCGTCCAATCAAAATGTGCTTAAATATTTAATGAATATTTACAGCCAAATTGGAGAAGACGCTAAATACAAAGCGGTTAAAGCAAAGTTAGAAGCTTTGGAAAGTAAAAATTAATACAGGTTATCATAACCTCGTACTATTTAAAAACCCCTGAATTTCAGGGGTTTTTTTATTATATAATACGTTTAATTACTCGCAGTTTATGGGTGTGACTGCGCGCTTCATAATTAAAAATACCACTGTGGTCTAGCCGATCAATCCGTACCTTTCCGTGGGCATGGATAATATAGTTATCGTTCATAATAATACCTACATGCGTAATCTTGCCTTCTTCATTGTCAAAAAAAGCTAAATCGCCGGGCTCACTTTCTTCAATAAAACTCAAGGCTTCTCCTTGTGTAGCTTGCTGGCTGGCATCGCGCAAAAGACTGTAGCCATTCAATTTATAAACCATTTGGGTAAAGCCACTACAATCTATTCCAAACGGACTTTTTCCTCCCCATAAATATGGGGCATTTAAATAGAGTAAGGCGGTTTCAATTAAATGTTCTTTTGGAAGTTTATTTGAAACCCATTTACCTTCAAAATTATGATTTAAAAAAGCGGTAGCCGAAATAGTACTTCCCAGACAAATTGAAAATAATTGGTTTTCCGGAAGGATAACAAAATCTACCAAATCTGAAGATAACTGCAGGTCCGATTCTTCAATATTCGTATAATCGGCTTCGGTAATTTTAGCAAATTGTTTATTGTCTATCCATCCTTCATAATTATCAAAAGCCAAACGAATTCGGCTCCATTTTTTACGAATTTCAAGAATTTTAAAGTGTTCGCCATAAAGTAACTGCGTTACCATTTCACTAGCATCAGCAGCTTCGCCACGAAGTGGAACAATACTTAAATTACAGATACCGTAATCCATTCAGAAATTATTGATAACAGTTACGGATGCCTTTAAATACTTTCAATTACCATTGCAGAAGCACCGCCTCCACCATTGCAGATCGCTGCGGCACCGTATTTGGCGTCGTTTTGTTTTAGCACATTGAGAAGCGTAATTAAAATTCTTACTCCGCTGCAACCAAGAGGATGACCTAAAGACACGGCACCTCCGTTTACGTTTACGTTGCTATCATCAAGACCTAAAATCTTCATATTTGCCAAGCCTACTACCGAAAAGGCTTCGTTAAATTCAAAATAATCTACTTGGTTTATATCAATGCCAGCTTTTGCAATTGCTTTGGGAAGCGCCTTTGCCGGAGCTGTTGTAAACCATTTTGGCTCCTGGGCCGCATCTGCATATCCTTTAATATATGCCAGTGGCGTTAATCCCAATTCTTTTGCTTTCGCTTCACTCATTAAAACCATAGCACCGGCACCATCGTTTATAGTAGACGAATTTGCGGCGGTAACAGTACCGTCCTTTGTGAAAGCGGGACGCAAAGAGGCAATTCGGTCCATTTTTACATTTTTAAACTCTTCATCTTCCGAAACCACTACCGGTTCCCCACGACGTTGTGGAACTTCTACCGGAACAACTTCATCATTAAATTTTCCATCTGCCCAAGCTTTTGCTGAGCGTTCGTACGATTTTATTGCGAAGGCGTCTTGATCTTCGCGAGAAAATTTATATTCCGTAGCGCAAAGATCTGCACAAGTACCCATTGCGTTGTGATCATAAGCATCTACCAGCCCATCTTTTTGCATGCCATCTATTAAAGTTGCAGGCCCAAATTTGGTTCCAGTGCGCATATGTACATAATGAGGAATATTACTCATGCTCTCCATTCCGCCGGCAATTACAACATCGGCATCGCCAAGAGCAATGGCTTGAGCAGCGTTCATAACGGCTTTCATGCCCGAAGCACACACTTTATTAACAGTTGTAGCAGGAACGGTATCCGGTATACCTGCACCTAAAGCAGCTTGTCTCGCAGGTGCTTGTCCCACACCCGCTTGCACAACATTGCCCATATAAACTTCTTGAACCATTGAAGGGTCCAGATTTATTTTTTCCATTGCACCTTTAATAGCTGCAGATCCTAATTGGGCTGCCGTTAATGATGAAAGACCCCCCATAAAACTTCCTATCGGGGTTCTGATTGCAGATACTATAACTACTTTATTATTCATGCTACTGTTTTTGTGTTTAAAATAAGGACTGCGAAATTACATATTTCTATCTTAAATATCAATCTTTGCAGGTATTGCTTTTGGGATAACTCATTCCTTATTTATACCTTTACTATAAGTTATAATTATATGAAGAACTTTTTTTCTTTGTTCGCAAAAAATCAATCCCTTATTTATAAGGTTTTTCTATTCATATTTTCAACTCTATTAGTTATTTATTTTCTGCCGAAAGGGGGGCAGTTTAAATATAATTTTCAAAAAGGCAAGCCTTGGCAGTACGAAAATCTCTACGCGCCTTTTAGCTTTACCATTAAGAAAAATGAAGATACTCTAAAAAAGGAACGCGAAGAAATAAGAGAGAATGCTGTTCCGTATTTTGAATATAACGACCAAGTAGCAAATGAGGTGCTGGCGAGCTTTAAAGAAGAGCTAGATGAAAAATATGTTGATAGCCTATATCGCACATCTGAAAATACCATTGAGAGGTTAGGCACAAAATTTATTACTGAAACCTATAAAAACGGAGTTACCGACGAAATTCATACCTACGATGGCGATCGTCTTATTTATTTAAAAAATGGCAATGAAATTGAAGAACGCAGTTACGCGCAATTATTTAAAAGAGAAAACCTAAATAAGAAGGTTAGAGAACTAGTTGAAAAAAACAGCACGGAAGACGCGCAAGCTTTGCTGTATAATTTACTAAACGAAGTTTTTGAGCCCAACGTAAAACTTAATAATAAGCTTACGGAAGCGGCAATAGATGCCGAAATAAAAGCTTTAAACCCAAATCGTGGCATTATTGAGAAAGGGGGGCGGATAATTGCCAAGGGCGAAGTCGTGGAAGGCGATAAATTCCAAATACTAAACTCGCTAAAAGCCGAATTCGATAGCCAGATTTGGAGCAAAAATAATTATCTGTGGCTATTGGTTGGATACTCCATGCTGGTTTCTCTCGTGTTTTTAATGCTGTTCCTGTTTCTAAAAAATTACAGACCCTATATTTACAACAACAATACAAAAGTTACATTTATATTTTTCAACATATTTTTAATGGTTTTCTTAACCACAGTAGTGTTGAAGATACACGCAGACTACGTTTATATTGTTCCAATCTGTATTCTGCCTCTTATTTTAAAAGCCTTTTTCGACCCGCGTGTGGGGCTATTTGTGCACGTATTAACCATATTATTGCTCGGATTTATCGTTCCAAATAGTTTTGAATATATGTTCCTACAATTTATTGCCGGAATTGTAACAATTCTTACCGTATCAGAATTATACAAAAGAGCCAACCTCTTTATCTCGGTTGGGCAGATAACGTTAATATATATCCTTGGGTATTTTGCTTTTTTTGTAATTCAGGAAGGGAATATTCAATCTATGGAGTGGCAGAATTTCCAATATTTTATCTTATGTGGTTTGGCAACGCTTTTTGCGCATCCCCTAATTTATTTTTATGAAAAGATATTCGGCTTGGTTTCCGATGTTTCGTTATTAGAACTGAGTGATACCAATGCAAAATTATTAAAAGAACTATCAAATAAGGCGCCGGGCACATTTCACCATTCATTAAATGTTGCAAATTTGGCCGAAGCTTCGGCAAACGAAATTGGCGCCAATAGTATGTTGGTCAGGGTAGGGGCGCTCTACCACGATATTGGCAAAATGCAAAACCCAACCATGTTTACCGAAAATCAGGCTAACTCAATAAATTCACATAACGAATTAGACCCAAAGGAAAGTGCCAAAATAATTATAGATCACGTAATAAAAGGAATAGAAATAGCCCGAAAAAACAACCTTCCCGATAGAGTAATTGATTTTATTCGCACGCATCACGGTACAAGTTTGGTGTACTATTTTTACCGAAAGGAACGAGAAGAACAGGGCGAGGCCAATAAAGAAGATTTTATATATCCGGGACCAATTCCCTTTTCAAAGGAAACCGCTATTTTAATGATGGCAGACAGTGTTGAGGCGGCAAGTAAAAGTTTAAAGGAACCTTCCTCCACAATAATAGACGAGTTTGTTGAAAAGATAATCAACAACCAAATGGCACAAGGTCAATTCTTGAATGCGAACATTACTTTTAAAGAAATTGAAATGATAAAGAAAGTGCTTAAAAAGAAGCTAAACAATATATATCATTTAAGAGTAGAGTACCCAGAATAGAAGTTTGTCGCCTACTATAAGAATTTATAGAATTGGAATTAAAAAACGTGATCCTTAAAAATTTCAGCTTTTTAATTATAGTATAAACCCTTCATTTATAAACACAAAAAATCCCCTTAAGTAGGGGATTGTCTGTGATCGCAGAAGGATTCGAACCTTCGACCGCCTGCTTAGAAGGCAGGTGCTCTATCCAGCTGAGCTATGCGACCATTAAAAATAAAAAAAGCCGAACAATTTTAATTGTCCGGCCTTTTGTCGGGGTGGCAGGATTCGAACCTGCGACCTCCTGCTCCCAAAGCAGGCGCGATAACCGGGCTACGCTACACCCCGTGAACAGCAATAAATATTGTTCACTGTATTTTGGAGTTTTTTTAAACTCTAATGCGGAGAGACAGGGACTCGAACCCTGGCGACGGTTGCCCGTCGACAGATTAGCAATCTGCTCCGTTACCACTCCGGCACCTCTCCAATTTTTTTATGAACTTGTCATCCTAAAATGCGAGTGCAAATGTATGTTTTCAATTGTAATAATGCAAACAAAAATACGCCTTTTTTAAAGATAAATTTTAAAGCGTTTTAAATCAAGTGAGTCGGCGTAAAACAAAACCGCAAAAAGGATACTAAATCTTGCGGCAAACCAACATTTCCTTTCTGTCTTCTATATTGGTTACAAAAAATAGATAAATATCGCCCCCATCAGTAATTTTCCATTTCTTGCGAAGGGTCTCAACAGACTGGGGAAAGTTTCTTGTGGTAATATTCGCCTTATTAAATGTTAATGCTAAACGCATGTCAGATTTTGTGTACGGAACTATCTTTTCAATTAAAAAACTTCGTCCCGGAAAATCAGTAAGGGAGTTGCTAGTGTAAAGGTGGGTATTTTGATGAAGTTTATTCAACTGTAATTTTTCTGAAATTAAATTGAATGCGCCGCTCTTTAAAATAGCTGCGTTCGGTTCAAAAAGATATTTTAGCGGCAAACTGTAGGTAGCTTCAGCAGGCCTATTCCAAATAAAATTGAAATTTTCTGTTTCACATTTCGTAAAATTAATTGTTTTAATAGCTACTGTATTAGAAGCATCTTTATTTAGAAGCCAAAGTAATTCCTTTACTTCGTTTTCAATTGCTACTATGTGTATTTCAGCTACCTTGTGCAATTCGTTTAATCCTACCGAAATATCAAGCATTGGCGAGGTCTTTAAAAGAAAAGTATTACAATGATTTAATATTTCAGAAATATTTGACGGAATATCAGGCAGGCAATCTTTCATAAAAAAAACTTTGCCTTTACTATCGTGCCGACGGGAAGGATCTGCGTAAATTACATCGTACGTACTATTTAACACCGCTTGTAGGCCATCTTCTGCTTTGCAAATAATATTGTCTTTATTAAGAATTTTAAAATTATGTGCAGCAAAGCTCGATAATGCCTTATTTGTTTCAAAATGGTGCACTGTGTTGCAGGTTTCTGAAAAGTAAAAACTATCTACCCCAAAACCTCCCGTAATGTCGGCGAGCGTATTTGCGCCAACCAAAGAAGCCTTGTATTTTGCGGTAATTTCCGAAGATGTTTGCTCCAAATTTAGCTTGGGAGGGTATAAAATATTGTCCGTTTTAAACCAAGTGGGAAGTTTTTTTGCGATTTTCCTTCGGCTTTCAATTTGCTGCATTAATTCCTGTACGGTAATATTTTTAAACGAACTACCTGCAAAAGCTAGTTTTGAAATATCTGAATCAAAATTTTTAATAAAATTCTGAACATTCTTATTTAAAAGGTTTTTATTTAACAAGTTTATAAGTTTCGGGTAAGACGTTTTACAACTTTGTATTCGGAAAGAAATTCCTTGGCAATTACTTTAAGCGCCGTATAGGTTGGCACGGCAAGAATCATTCCCGGTATTCCGAAAACAAATCCTGCAATTAAAATAGCCAAAAATATCTCTAACGGATGGGATCGCACACTATGGCCAAAAATAACCGGTTGCGATATAAAATTATCAAAAACCTGTGCAATTGCGTATCCGCTACTCGCAATTATTAGCAAGGGTAAAAGTCCGGTTGAGAAATCGGCGCCCAAGTTGTTCGAAATTATTACGAATATCATTAAAATCCACCCAATAACGGGGCCTAAATACGGAACAATATTTAAAAAGGCACAAATAAGGGCAACTGCCACAGCATCGCGAACGTCTAAATAAAGCAATAATACGGCATAGAAAAGCGCGAGTATAAAAATTTGCAACAACAGGCCAATAAAATACCTGGAAAGCAATTCCTTGATTTTAATTAATATACGTTTAAATTTAGCTTCGTTGTCGTCTTTGGCAAATACTAAAACCGAGCGGGCAATGAGGCTTTCGTCTTTCAGCAGAAAGAATGAAATAAATAGTACGGAGAAAACGCCAACAATGGTACTGCCAATATTTCCGAAGAAAATATTTACAAAACTTGGAATAATTTCTACATCCATATTTTGAACGTACGTTGTGCGTTTTACCGCCTCAACGAGCTGAAAATGATCTACTCCCAAATAATCACTGGCCTGAATATTTAGTTCGTTTAAATCGCGTTTTACTTGTTCAAAATCTATTTGTGAAATGTTCTTTCCCTGTTCAACAATTATGGGGACAAAAATACTCACCACTAAACTAAAGCTGCAAATTATAAGGAGTAGCGTGATAACAGAGGCGAAGGTGTTTCCAAATTTTAGTTTTGTTTTTAGAAACAAAACTACGGGTCTTCCAATTAGCGACAGTACCAGCGCCAAGCCAATAAAAAGAATTAACGCTTGGATTTCATAGAGAAACCAAAACAATAAAATAATCCCAACAAGCACCGCCAGTGCTCGTAATATACCTAAAGTTATTGCTTTTGCCGTAGTATTCACTTCGTAAATATACTATATTCCAAAGTAGAAAAAAGTAAAGTTTTGTTAAGGTGTATTTATAAAAAAACCAGAATACAAATGCCAATTATTTAATTAAACTACAAATTGTTGTTACCGTATTTTGATTTAGGATTTTGTGTTCTGTTGAATTTTTGCATTGCGAAATTAAAGTAGTTTCGCAATCAATTTTCAAAAACATAATTTATAATATTAGCGCCCATTTGTAGCGCTTTTAACCTGACTTCTGGAGGATCGTTATGAACTTCGGGGTTTTCCCAGCCGTCACCCAGGTCGGTTTCAAAAGTGTAGAGTAAAACCAATCTGTCTTCAACAAAAATTCCGAATGCTTGGGGTGGGGCGCCGTCGTGCTCGTGTATTTTTGGCATTCCCTGTGGAAATTTATATAAATAGCTAAACATTTCGAAATTTGCTGGCAGCTCCTTTAATTCCTTATTCGGAAAAATTTTCACCAATTCTTTTCGGATATACTTATCCATACCGTAGTTGTCGTCTATATGGATAAATCCACCGCTCATTAAATAATTTCTGAGGTTTTGGGCTTCTTCGGAAGAGAAAAATACGTTTCCGTGCCCCGTCATATGTACAAAGGGGTAGTCAAAAATATCTACACTTCCGGGAGTAACGGTTACAGGTTTTTCGTTTAAAGTAGTGTTAACATGCTCGTTGCAGAATTTTGCCAAATTAGGCAGTGCTGTGGGGTTGGCATACCAATCGCCACCACCGCCATATTGAAGCAATCCTATTTCCTGGGCTGATAGGTTACTGATGTAAATTAAAAAGAAAAAAATAAAGATATTTTTTCGCATAGCTTTCAAAAATACTATTTTAAACCTAGGTGTTCTTATAGCTTCGTAAAAATTTTAAGCGTTAAACTTCATTTACAAACGCAACGCTATGGCAAGCCGCAATAGCTGCAGTTTCTGTACGTAACCTACTTTTGCCTAAAGTAACGGGTATAAAACCGTGGCGTTTTGCAAGTACAACTTCTTCGGTCGAAAAATCGCCTTCGGGGCCAATTAAAATTGTTACACGCTGTTTAGGAAGCAGTAGTGATTTTAATGATTTTCTATCGGTTTCTTCGCAATGCGCTATACATTTTAAGCCTTTTGATTTACTTTCTAAAATCATAAAATCTTTAAATGAAACTGCTGGGTTTAATAGCGGCAAGTATGCTTTAAGCGATTGTTTGGCAGCACTTTGAACAATTTTTTCATAGCGTTCTGGTTTAATTACTTTCCGTTCGCTGTGGTCGCAAATAATTGGCGTAATTTCACTAATGCCAATTTCAGTTGCTTTTTCCAGAAACCATTCGTAGCGATCGTTGAGTTTTGTAGGAGCCACTGCCAAATGGAGTTGATAGGGTAAAGGTTGTTGTTTTTCTTCTGACAGAATTTTCACCAGACATCCCTTTGGATTCGCATTTAGGATTTCAGCATTAAAAAAAGATCCCTTACCATTGGTTATTTTAAATGTATGGCCCACTTTCATCCGTAATACTTTAACGATATGGCGACTTTCCTCCTTATCGAAAATTATCTCGTTTGATTTTTGGAAGGTTTCGGAATCTAAAATATCTGGATTATAAAAAAGTTGCATCTACTTTAATTTGCGTTTAAAACTTCATCCGTGCCGATGCCACTACATTATTTTCGGCAAAATTTTGGGCTTGGTATTTTAATTGACCCACTATGGCAATCATTGCTGCATTATCAGTGCAAAACTCAAATTTTGGAATATGGGTTTTCCATCCATATTTTGTTTCAGCTTCTTTTAAAGCATACCTGATACCGCTATTGGCTGAGACTCCACCCCCGATAGCAATTTCGTTAATCCCCGTTTTTTTTACAGCATTTTTTAGTTTATCCATTAAGTAATCTACAATTGTAAACTGAATACTGGCACAGATATCGGCCATGTTTTCGTGTATAAAATTGGGGTTTTTTTCCACTTCCTTTTGCACAAAATAAAGCACCGAAGTTTTCAATCCGCTAAAACTGAAATCCAATGGCGCAACTTTTGGTTTTGGAAATTTAAAGGCTTTTGGATTCCCTTTTTGTGCGTAGGTATCAATCAAGGGGCCACCTGGATAGGGAAGACCAAGAATTTTCGCGCTTTTATCAAAAGCTTCGCCTACGGCATCGTCAATGGTTTGGCCTATTATTTCCATCTCAAAATAATCGGTAACTTTTACTATCTGCGTATGGCCGCCACTTATGGTCATTGCTAAAAACGGAAAGTTTGGAGCTACTTGTCCTTCGGCTTTTATAAAATGTGCTAAAATATGCGCTTGCATGTGGTTTACATCAATTAACGGAATACCCAATCCTAAGGCCAAAGATTTTGAAAATGAGGTGCCTACAAGTAGCGACCCCATAAGCCCAGGTCCACGGGTAAAAGCGATGGCAGATAACTGTTTTTTATCGATATTTGCTCTTTGTAAAGCTTGGTGAACCACCGGCACAATATTTTGTTGGTGGGCGCGCGAGGCAAGCTCTGGCACCACGCCGCCATATTGTTCGTGAATTGCTTGTGTAGCAACAACATTGCTCAATATTTTACCGTTGTTAATTACGGCAGCAGCAGTGTCATCGCAGGAAGATTCAATACCGAGGATGTAGCAGTTTTTTTGGATCAAAGTGAAAGAGGTATATTTATTGGTTGTAAAAATAAAACATTAAAAGCGTATCAAAAAACTTCGCAAAATAATAGTTCGCTCCTTCGTAATCATTGTATTGCTGCTCGTGCTTTTAATAATTATTTTTTCCATTCCGGCAGTTCAAACTAAAGTAGCGAAAAAAGTAACCGATAATCTAAACCAAACATACGGCACCGATATACATATTGAACGTCTTGGCCTTAATTGGAAAGGTGAAGTAGATATCAGAGAGGTTTTTATTGCCGATCACCATAACGATACACTTATTTATAGCAAGGAAGTTCAGACCAATATTGTAAACTTTCAAAATTTAATCAATGGTGATCTCGGTTTTGGGGATATTGCGTTAAATCACGCAAAACTCTACGTTAAAACATATAAAAACGAAGAAACAGACAACCTATCTATTTTCGCAGATAAGTTTGATACCGGAAAGCCCAGCACCACGCCCTTTTCACTTTTTAGCAACGATGTACAATTATCTAATAGCCGCGTAAAAATAACAAATGAGAATCTGGAAAATCCAGAGATTTTTATTTTGGATAACGTAAACATTACTGCCAACAATCTTAAAATTTACGGACCAGAAGTAACCACCGATATTGAAAGTCTGTCTTTAGTTGCGTCACGAGGTTTTGTGATTAAAGACCTGCAAACAGATTTTGCCTATACCCGTACCAATATTATATTAAAGGATTTGTACCTTAAAACAACCGAATCTGAGATTAAAGGTGAAATAGACCTAGATTTTTCAAAAAATGGAATGGCAGATTTTGAAAATGATGTATTAATTACTGCACGCATTCAAGATTCAAAAATTGCCACAAACGATCTAAACGGATTTTATGATGAATTTGGTCCCGATCAAGTAATAGCATTGGATACCGAACTAAAAGGCACGTTGAATAATTTTTCTGCAACGAATGTGAAATTTGAAACTAGCGCTACAAATATTCAAGGAGAATATACTTTTCTGAACGTTTTAGATGCCGAAAAAAACTACGCCATAACCGCCAAAAACCATTATATAGCAACAAATTATTTCGACTTAAGAAGATTTATGCCTCGCGTTTTGGGCGATGTAGTTCCTGTGGAATTGAAGGAACTTAAAAACTTTTCCCTTACTGGAAACACTTCAATTATTGGCGACGAGTTAAATACCAAAAGTAATTTACAAAGTGCAATTGGGCAGGCAAAAGTAGATTTAAAGATGGGAAATATCAATAATATTGATAACGCCTATTACAAAGGAAATGTAGTGTTAACAAATTTTAATTTGGGTAAAATTGCTAAAACTACTTCCCTCGGAAAAATGACAGCCAACCTAAATTTTGACGGTCGAGGCTTCGATAAAAACACGATAAACACTGAAGTTTCGGGAAAAGTGTCTTCTTTTAACTTTGAAGGTTATAACTATAAAAACATCGTTGTTTCCGGTAATCTTAAAAATCCACTTTTCAATGGTGAACTTTCCATAGACGATCCTAACTTAAAACTGGATTTTAAAGGGTTAATAGACGCTTCGGCCGAAACAAACCACTTAGATTTTGAAGCAGACGTAGCGTATTCAGATTTAAACAAATTAAATCTTATTACGCGCGATAGTATTTCTGTTTTTACGGGAAAAGTGGTTGTGGATATGGATGGAAAAACTATTGACGATGTGGTGGGTACCATAAATTTCAGTCAAACGTTTTATCAAAACGAACGAGACTATTACTATTTCGACGATTTTACGGTAACCTCCAGTTTTCGGGATTCTGTTAGGACCATTGAAATTAATTCGCCAGATATAATGAATGGCAAGATTACAGGTGAATTTTTAATTGAAGATATTCCCAATCTTTTTCAAAATGGTATTGCGAGTATTTATGCCAATTACATTCCACAGGAAGTAACTACAAACCAATACATAGATTATGAATTTGTAGTTTACAATAAAATTGTTGATGTTTTTGTGCCGCAATTAAAATTGGGTGATAATACCCGTATTAAAGGTTCTGTATATTCGGATGAATCTAAATTTGAACTCGATTTTCGCTCCCCGGAAATCCTTCTTTTTAATAATTACATAGGTAAACTAAATATTCAAGTAGATAATGATAATCCACTGTACAATACATATATAGCCGCAGATTCTATCTATACTGGGTTTTATAATCTTAAAGATTTAAATGTAATTAATAAAACTTTGAATGATACAATGTACGTACGTTCAGAATTTGCTGGGGGACCAAAGAAACAGGACCTATTTAATCTTTCACTTTATCATACCATAAATAAAGAAGGAAAATCGGTGATTGGGATTAAAAAATCAGACATAACATATAAAGGAAACGTTTGGTATTTAAACGAAAATAACAACAGATTAAACAAAGTTGTTTTCGACGATAACTTTAGGGAAGTACGTATAGATTCGTTGGTGTTAAGCCACAATGACGAATTAATTCAGATGGCGGGCACGCTCCGGGATTCTACATATAAAGATTTAAAAGTTCGTTTTAGGAATGTAAATATCGGTAATATTACACCCGAGATTGACAGCCTACGACTTAAGGGTAATGTAAATGGCAAGTTCGATTTTATTCAGAAAAATGGAGCGTATTATCCCAATAGCTCCGTAACTATAGATGGTGTAGAAATTAACGAAATACCTTTTGGCGATTTAACTTTAAAAATTGATGGCAACGAAGACCTCACAAAATACCGTATTAATTCGTCGCTTGTAAATAACAAGGTAAAATCTATTAATGCCGTGGGCGAGATTGATGTTTCACCCAAAAACCCTCAAATACAGCTTAATGTAGATTTAAATCAGTTTAATTTACAGGCATTTAATCCGTTTGGCGCCGATGTAATTTCAGATATTCGTGGGTTTATTACCGGGAATGCCCGGGTTTCTGGCAGTTACAAATCGCCAGATATTTTGGGGCGGTTTACCTTAGAGAATAGCGGGTTAAAGATCCCATATCTGAACACAGATTTCAATCTAGAAAATAATGCCCAAATTACGGTTACAAAAAATAAAATTGAAATAGAACGAACGAACATTAAAGACACCAAGTTTGAAACCTCTGGTATTCTTTATGGATACGCTTCGCATACTAATTTTGATAAATGGGAACTAAATCTTCATATTGAAGCCCCCGAAAGGTTGGTGGCTTTAAACACACCTCCCGAAGAAGATGCCCTGTATTACGGAACGGCATTTATTAGCGGAAGAGCAGATATCTTGGGCCCTATAGACGAATTGGTAATTAATGTTGATGCTACGACGGAAGAAGGAACTACATTTAAAATTCCCATAAGCGATACAGAATCCATTGGCGACGATTCCTTTGTACATTTTCTTTCTCCAAAAGAAAAGGAGGCAAGAGTGAACGGTGAAACGGTAATTACAAATAATTCGAAAGGATTGTCGCTTAATTTTGAATTAGATATAAATAAGAATGCCGAAGTAGAAGTAGTTGTGGACCAAGAAAACAATTCAACATTAAAGGGTCGCGGTGCCGGAATTCTTCTAATTGAAATAAATACAAACGGTAAATTTCAAATGTATGGCGATTTTCAGGTTTACGAAGGAGAATACGATTTTAGATACGGCGGTATCATCCAGCGAAATATTGGGGTTGTTCCAGGGGGTAACATTACTTGGGATGGCGCTCCCGAACGAGCTAACTTAAGCTTGAGTGCGGTTTATAAAACGCAGGCAAATCCTTCGGTGTTATTAGACAATCCGTCTGTTAACACAAAGATTCCGGTTGAAGTTTACGTAGATTTGGAAGGTGAATTAGCACATCCCGAACTTAGCTTTAACATTGACTTTCCGCGTGTAAGTTCAACCCTAAAGAGTGAATTGCAATACAAATTGCAAAATCAGGAGCAGATGCAGAACCAAGCTCTCTTTTTATTGGCCTCCAATTCGTTTGTCAGTGAAAATTATGCGGGTTCAAATGCTTTTGCAGGCACGGTTGCCGACAGAGTTTCTGGCTTGGTAAATAACTTATTTGCAGATCAAGATGGTAAATTTCGCGTAGGTTTAGATTATTCAATCGGAAATAAAAGTCCCAATCAAGAAACTGCAGATCGTTTTGGAATCACTCTTTCCACACAAATCAATGAGCGTATTTTAATAAACGGAAAGGTTGGAGTGCCGGTAGGTGGCGCAAATGAAACTTCGGTTGCAGGAGACATTGAAGTGCAATGGTTAATAAATGAAGATGGTAGTTTGCGAATGAAATTTTTTAATCGCCAAGCCGATTTGCAATTTATTGGTGAAGATCAAATATTTGAGCAAGGGACCGGGATTTCATATTCTGTAGATTTTAATACATTTCAGGAACTATACAGAAAACTATTTAATAAAAAAGTAACCGTAGAAACCGAGCTGCCTGTAATTCCGGACGATAATAGTTATCCAGTAGATTTTAAACCACAAGGTATAAATACGGAAGATGAAGAATAGCTATTTTATGCACTTCTAACTAGCATTATTTTTTTGAAAAAACAATTTTAAAGAGTGTCCGAAACCTGTAAACCGTAAAGTCTTTCGGCCAACGTTGCATCTAGCACAAACGGATTTGGTTTCCCCGATTGGTAAGATGCAATGCTATGGGTTCGCTCCAGCTCTAAAGCATCTACAGGATCTTGCTTATGCCAAATTAATAGAGTTTCTCGTTGCAATTCAAAAAATGACGCATCGGCTAAATTAGCCTCTTCTCGGTACATTGTATAAAAGTAAAATACAGCTCGTGCCACATTGCCCTTAAAATTGTCCCGTGGTTCAAATTTGCCATTTCCCTCTTTTGCACAAATGGCATCCGTTTTGTCGGGTTTAGATTTGTATTTTTCGTGAGCAGTGTACCAAACATCGCATTCAGTATCTTGTACATTGCCAAACGGATGATTGTACCTAGAAACATTTACGCCCAGCCGCACGGGAAATAAATGGTGCATATCGCTTTTTGCGTTGCCACTACTGGCGCCTTTACTCTTAGGATAGCTGTGCTCAGCAATTATACTATTGAATACATTAAGTTTTAATAACTGTAAAACAGGCTTTTTTTCACTTTTAGAAAGTGGCAATTTGTATCCAGAATACATACAGCTTACAGAATCGTTTATGTTGTAAATTTGAGTGTACATAACCGCTCGGGCTTCGTCATAATTTAAAACCTGCTTTGGTTTATAATTTTCAACTAAGTTTTTTAACGGAATTGTATCCGAGGCAACAGCAACGGTTTTAAATACTGAAATTTTCTTTGTAAAAACTACTGAATCTACATCACACCTAAAACTTACATTATACTTGCAACACGCAGCCAGTGCTACGTTTCCGAAGAATAGGAAAGAAAATAATAGTAAGGGAATTTTATAAAGGGGTTTACTTTTCTTCAATTTGTAATTTTAAAAAACCTTTAAAAGGGCATCTAATTCTGAAGGACCTTTTAATTTTTTCTTTTTTAAACTTTTTTTCATCGCTACGGTAACCTGATCTAAAGTGGCATAAAACTGACGAATAAAAAATTCAAGCTCTGCTTTTCTATTCGCCATAGATTCGCGTTCATTTACCGAATATCTTTCTAGTAATGCTGAAACATCGCGTTCTTCCTGAGCGCGAAGTTGTTTTACATCATTAAAATTTATGTGCTGTTTTGCTTCAACAACAATGTGTTTGGCTTCTAATTCTTCAAAAATCTTTTTATACGCAGCAACTAATTCTGGCGCATCTTCAATAAAAATACCATTGTTGGTATCCATCATATAACTTCTAAATTCTGCATTCGCCGATCCTATGTAAATTGCGTCACCAAAAATTATAACTTTGGTATGAAGTGAAAATGAACTTATTTCTTCTTTAACGCTGCTCTGGTTTAAAAAATTGTCTATAACTTCTTGGGTTAACCTGTCTTTGTTGTATTCATAGTATTGAAACCTATCGGTATTGAACTCATTATTTTTTTGAAGTAAATATTGCATTTGTCTTCTTCCAATAAAATTTATAGGTGTTAAATCTGTAGTGCCAATAGAATTGGTATAAATTTTAAGCGTAACGTTGGGGCAGATGTTGCTGTTCATAAGTTTGTTCATTTCCTGAACTACCCCTTCAGTGGGCGAAAAATAACCTTGATGAATAATAACCTCTACGGGCTTATTTGTAACATTGCTCTTAGCGCATGCGGCTTGAAAGGCGTCTTCCCATAATTTTTGAATCATTTTTCCATGTTCAATTTCTTGGTCATATTCAGAGCCAAATTTTCTATTCTTTAAGTTTCCGCGTTTAAGAATAGTTAAATTATAAGGTACATTTTGAACGTAAAACATGGGCTGATTGGTCAACGGAATTGCGTTTACTGAATGTAATGTGTTGCTTAAGGTGTTGTTTTGAATATAGCCGTTATTCGAGTCGAAAAGCGTCTCCAATTGCGTCCACTGTTTTGCATTTGTGCTTTTATCTAAATAATTATCTTGATATGATTGCAAGTACTTTTCGTATTTAGCTCCCCATTCATTTTGCTTTTCTGCAACAAGTCCTTCGGTTCCGGATTCCATTAACTGCACAAAAATTTGAAGTGCACATCCTTGTTTTTCCAAATCGCTTAAATTTTTGGGGCAGGAAGCTTCCGCCATTTTCGTAGCTTTATTAATTAAATACAAATAACCAATGGGAGCGTGTTTTTCAATGCTCGCAGTAGTGGCGACCATGGTAGTATAGTTCCAAAGTTCATCGTATGTTTTTTGTATAATATTTCCACCTCGGGTGTCTAAATCCATAAAAACATCGGTATCCATAAAAATATACTTCTTTTCCAAATTGTTTGGATGCATATGGTATGCATTTGCACAATTTCGGCCGCCCAATTGCGCTACCTCATTATCCGCCAAAATTAATTTATGGTGCGAATAATCGGTTATATAATCAATTTCGGGGTTGGTCATTAAAGGGCTATTGTCTAAATCCTTAAGTGAAAAAGGCAAAATTGTTTCCAAACCGTTTATAAAAGGTTTTAATTGTTCGCCGTAAAATAAGCCCATAATTGAAAGTTGAATTTGCGCTTTAATGCGTTCAGCGTTATTTCCCGTTTTGGCTGTCCAATACAATTTCATTACTTTCTTTAAGTTTTCCTTTACATCCTCAGTCATAGTAGGCGTTGAAGATGAGTTTTCTGCGAGGTTTTGCAATTCTCTTGCATACCCTAACTGAGTTGCAAACAAAAGCCCATTTGGATCTTTGGAATAAAACCCGGCCAAAAATATTTTAGCTTCCAAACTCATCTCCGCTTCGGCTTCTGGCAATAGTAAACTGTTGTATTTATTGAGATATCTCTGTTTTTCATCGGCGCAGTTTGGCGTTTTTCCGTTAATTCCGATTGTATCTCCGGCACAGCCAATTGTCATAAATTCGGCAAACTTTATTACTGAAACGGCAGGTCTGTTGTAAAACCGAACTTCAATTTGTTGAATTCCGTTCGGTTGTTGGTTTTCCATCCATCTAAAAAAATCGAGATTCTTATAATTCCATTGATAATCTACCAATAGCTTAACTCTGAAATCTGAATTGGTCTTAATTTTTTCCAAGAGTGCATGCGTCATAAAGGCCGTAGTTTCATCTAAATCGTAGATATAATATACCAGGCGCAATTCGTTTTTAGCATTTTTAATTATATCAATTTTTGAAGCAAAGGCCAGGTCGTTATCTTTTAGTACGAATGCTTTTTTAGCTGTAAATGCATTTTGTTTTAAATAATCTGGCGTAACTGCCAAAGGCGAAGTAATCAGTAATTTTTTACTACAACCAATAAAGGTGAGAGCCAATAGAAAAAGAAGTGTGAATCTGTAATTTAAAGCTGGTTGGGAGAACAATATTTTTCTTCGCATAAGAGGGTCTTTTAAAAATTAATAAACCTAGCTTTATTAGAAATTAATTCAATATTTCAGGACGTTACATAAATGCGTACAAACAAACACCTCTCTGTAGAGCGTAACCTTGAAAATTTTGAAATTAAATATATTGGGGAGACTCAAATATAACTAAAATGCGTTGTATATGAGCGAAATAGAATTGAAAATACCGAATGCCAAATAATAAATTACCAAATGCACAAAAATGATAATTTCACTTCACACGCAACCTAAGTATATTTGGCAATAAATAGACAATCTTTACAAGCCGAACGCTATGGTAACTTCACATTTTAAACAAAAAAGTTTTATAACGAAATTTAATTAATAAAGCCCAGACTCACTTAAAATATCGTAGAATAACTTTTATAACCTCTTTAAAGTGAAGCGATCACCGAAATCTCCACATTTACAAATTTTGGAAGGTTTGCCACTTCAACTGTTTCGCGGGCGGGAGCAGTGGCTTCGTTAAAATAGGTAGCGTACACCTCATTGATTTGGCTAAAATTATTCATATCGCTAATGAATATACTGGATTTCAAGACGTTTTCAAAAGTCATTCCCGCTTCGGTTAAAATTGCTTTTAAATTTTCCATCACCAGTTTGGTTTCGGTTTTAATATTGTCTGTTATTAAATTTCCAGTTTTTGGATCTATGGCAATTTGGCCGGAAGTATAAAGCATATTTCCTTTTAAAACGGCTTGGTTATAAGGTCCGATTGGAGCAGGGGCGTGGACAGTAGAAATTATCTTTTTCATAGGTTTTTGTTTTTAATAATTATAAATCGCAAGTAAAATCATTGTTGTTCGGCAGTTTATGGGTTTTAATATTTCCGAATTTTTATGCCTAACTTATTTAAAATATAAATTTACTATTAAATATATTACAACCTCTTATCGCTTTCTCTTCGTTTATCGTATTTAATATCGCTAAGCACCGAAGATTTTATTCCTATAAAGAAATACCACGCGGTGTTTATACTACCAATGGGCGTCCAGTTAAAACTCATCTGCCAGCTTTCGAGGTCGCGCTGAAAACGGAATTGCGTTAAGGTAACGCCTTTGTTCTTAAAATCGTAGCCCGAAGATACCCCAACGGTCCAACGCGGCGCCAATTCCATATTGGTGCTAACCATTAGCGATTGACTGGAAATTTCATTCTGCCGCTGACTATTGCCATAAGTAATGGTGTACGCCAACCGCATATCCCACGGAATAGTGTAATTATACCACTCTACATTTGTTTTATCTAATTCTTGGTCGTCGTCGTCTTCGTTGTAAATTTGCCCGTCGTAAATATCGGTAGCCTCTCCAAAAAGATCGTCGGGACGCCCCCCGTTTCGAAAGGTTTCATTGTCTATTCTATCTAAATCTTTTTTTCCGCTACCGTCAAAATCCTTGCTGGAGAACGAATAATTTATACTCACGTTGGCATTTGTTAATCTGAAGAGACTTCCGCCGTTGTTAATATTAAAAACGTCTATTTTATTATTGTTGTTGTCTAATGCATACGGATCTAAACTTCCGCTGAAGTTAAAATCCAACTTTGGAATTATAGGAATACTGCCCGTAAATTGAAGCGGACTCCATTGTAGGGAATCGCCTGCGAGATTATAAGCTGTTGAAAAGTTTAAATTGTTTAATAAAGTTACTTTTTTTGGCTCCACGGCAGTAGTATCGCGATCGCGCATTTTTGCTTCAAAAGTATTGCTAAGCGACATCCCGATGCTGCTGGAGTAAATCTTGCTCGGAGCGCCATAAAGCGTATTTTCAAACCGCGAATACTCCACTACTTGTGCAGCTTCATCGGCGGTTTGCGGGATTATAAATTCGTCGTAATACCTGTCAAAAGCAGGGTTAATGTTATAACCAATTGATGGGCGAACTACGTGGCGAATGGCTTGAATTTTTTTATCGTTTCCAAAGTTAAAAAGACCGTATAGCGTAGTTCCTAGACTGGTGGAAAAATTATAGGTTCTGTAGCTTTCAAATCCGGCAACAGTATCTTGTACAACGCCTCCCAAACCATTGTTTATGGTTTCATCAAATCGTTTTCGAGTGCTTTTTAATACCCAGGTTTCACGGTAATTAGTTCCCGCGGAAGCACTTAAATACTTAAAAATTTTAAAATTGGTCGTCAACGGAATATTGTGCTGTGCCCCAATTTGCGCACTGTTGAACATTTCGGGTTTAAAGAAAAGTGAATCGGTAGTCTGAATTCTATTTTCGGCCGTTACATCGTACTGAAAATTGATGTTTTCAATAATTCCTTTTTTGGTGCCATCTTTTGGTGCGAAAGGATAAATTCGTGATACATTTACATTTAAATTGGGCAAAGACATTGATATAGCCTGCGTTTTTGTATTCTGCGAATGTGTTGCGGCCAGCGAAAGATTAACCTGTGGCTCGCCTTCAAAGGTTTTGGAATATGAAACAGAAGAACTCAAAGTGTTTACCAAAGCACTGGCATTATTGGTTTGGTTAATAGATTCTGAAAAATATTTACTGCTACCAATATTTACCGAAGCCGAAAAACGAGAGTTAGGGCTACTCTTCGGATCTTGTGAATGCGACCATCTAATGTTGTAAATACTTCGTTCGCCAAAACCGGGAAAACCTCTTTCTTCGTCTATTAGTTTTTCAAATCGCGCACTAACGTTTCCTCTAAATTTATATCGCAGGGAATAAGAAGTTTCTCCCCGCAGCGCGTAACTTCCGTTTGTGTAATAATCTCCCAGCAAGCTAAAGTCTAAATATTCACTTATAGCAAAATAATATCCACCGTTTTGAAGAAAAAAGCCCCTGCTGTTATTATCTCCAAAAGACGGAATGATAAAACCCGAGGTTCGGTCTTCAGTTAGCGGAAAATACGCAAAAGGCAGACCTACAGGCGTAGGAACATCTGCAATAAACATATTGGTAAGACCCGTAACAATTTTCTTTTTAGGAACAAATTTTGCTTTTCGAGTATAGAAATAATATTCGGGATCGTCTATGTTTTTTGAGGTAGTAAACTTCACATTTCGCAAATAAACAACCGAATCATTTACTTTTTTGGTGACTTCGGAAATTACCCTAAAACCATTCTGATCTGTTCGGCTATTAAAAACTAAAGCTTTTTCCGAATCAAAATTATAGCGAATGGAATCTGGTTCTACCTTGTTTGTTGCCTGAACAAAAACGGGACGTTGGCTGTAAACGCCAGCACTGTCTATTCCTTTGGCATAAACTTCGTTTTTGTTGTAATCCAGAATTATTAATCCTGCATCAATGCGCATATCACCGTAGATTATATAAGCATTGTTATACATATATACTTTGTTTTCCTTTCGGTTCAGCAATACGTAATCTTCGCCGTAATAATCTACAATATTCGTTAATGTTTCTTTTGGCGGTTTTATAGAATCGGTCTTTACAGTATCCTGTACCAATTCATTAGCTTCTTCTAAAACAGGTTTTAAATTTACCTTAAGAGTGTCTTCCGGAGTAGTTTTTGGAAGGTTGGCCTCATTCTTTGGCGGAATGTCCTGCGCATGCAAAACTGCACTGCAAAGTAGCAGTATTGTTAAAAAGATTGTTAAGTAATGCCCGTTGGTCTGCAATGCGCTGATGCTATTATTTTGTAGATTTGGCTCAATATTTGAAACGGTCAAAAATAAACATATTTTTTCGGGTACGTTTTTTTAAATGACATTTTTGAGAAAAAGGATATAGCGAAATTAATAATTGGAACTAAACCGAAACTTTAGGACAATAAATTAACAGTATTTGTAGCTGTAATTTTTGTTTAAAAAGAAATTTTCACAAAGTTTCGTATCGCTGAAACATTAGTTTTCAGGGTTCGTTTTAAAATACTATTCACTAACAACAATCGTTAAAACATATATGTACACAAAACTTTTTGCTTCACTTTTAGTAATAGGAACCTTTTTACTTTTTTCCCTGAAAACAACTGCTGCAGAAAATCCTACAAAACCATTTGTAGTTGTATTGGATGCTGGTCACGGTGGGCACGATCACGGAAATAAAGGGAACGGGTATAAAGAATCGGAAATATCGTTAAACATTGTTTTAAAAGTAGGAGCGGAGTTAGAAAAGTTACCAAACGTAAAAGTAATCTATACCCGAAAAACCGATGTTTTTATTGAATTACGCGAACGTGCGGCCATTGCAAATAGGGCTGATGCCGATCTATTTGTATCTGTACATTGCAATGCCCATCACTCGAATGCCTATGGCGCTGAAACTTTTGTTTTGGGGCTTCATAAAAGCCAAGCAAACTTTGAAGTAGCCAAAAAAGAAAACGAGGTAATTTACTTAGAAGATAACTATCAAGAAAAATACGGTGGTTTTGACCCCAATGCACCAGAATCGCTGATAGGAATGGTTTTAATGCAGGAAGAGTATCTAGACCAAAGTATTTTATTGGCTAGCTTGGTTCAGAATAACGTAATTAACAACTTAAAACGAAAAGATAGAAGTGTAAAACAGGCGGGTTTTTGGGTATTACACAATACCTATATGCCCAGCGTTTTGATTGAAACGGGTTTTCTTACCAACAAAACCGAAGGTGCTTATCTAAATTCTGTCAAAGGACAAACCGAAATGGCTCGCGAAATAGGCAATGCTATAAAATCGTACATTAGTAGTCTCTCCATTTCCACCGAAAAAATTAGAGATCCACAAATTGAACAGATTCAAGTAGAAAAAACGATTGAAACTACAAAAGAAGATATTTACGAAAACGTAACCTTTAAGGTTCAATTGGCTGCAAGTGGTAAAAAGCTGGATCCTAAGCCGCAGAACTTTAAAGGGCTTAACGAGGTAACTCGCGAAAAGGAGGACGGACTTTTTAAATATTACTACGGTGAAACATCAGATTATAACAAAATTCAGGTAATGAAAACCTTTGTGCAGCAAAAAGGATATCCTTCGGCATACATTGTAGCTTTTAAAAAAGGAAGAAAAGTTAATCTACCGGAAGTGTTAAAATCGAAAGCCAATTAGCGTGCATTCTTTATATTTATCACTTAAATTTGTTCACAATCTAAAAATATACACTTGAAACTATCGAAAGAAGTTAAAACCGGAATTCTTGCCATTGGCGCTATCTTGCTGCTAATCTTTGGCTACAGCTTTTTAAAAGGCACAAATCTGCTCGAAAAAAATCGCGAATTCTATGTAAAATACGATAATGTAGAAGGTCTTGCCCAAGCTGCTCCGGTAACAATAAACGGACTTACAGTCGGAAAGGTTCAAAATATTTCTTTTGCCAATACCAAAGGTAGCTTGGTTGTAAAGTTTACTGTAGAAAAAGATTTCGATTTTTCAAAAAACAGCATCGTTAGAATTTACAGTACTGGATTAATTGGTGGGAAAGCATTGGGGATTTTTCCACAATACGACGCTAATGTAGCCAAAAGTGGCGATACACTTCGCGGCGATGTTGAAGATGGTATGCTTACAGCGGTTTCAAAAGCATTGGGACCTTTGGAACGGAAAGTGAATAACACATTGGCAACTGTAGATACCTTATTGCTAAGCATAAATGCAATTATAGATGAAGACACACGCCGAAACCTCCAACAATCTATTGCAAATTTAAACACAACGCTAAATTCTTTTGCAGGGGTTTCAGAGAATTTAAATCAAATTTTGTCAAAAAATACTGGCAAACTGGACAATACGTTTACAAATTTAGACAAAACAGCGGGCAACCTTTCAAAACTTACCGATTCGCTTGCGCAACTTGAAACAGGTAAACTGGTTACCGACCTGCAGAGCGTAGTAGATAAAATGGATAAAATTGTCTCAGGTGTTGAAAATGGCGATGGATCTATGGGAAAACTTTTAAAAGACGACAAACTTTATGAAAATTTAGAAGGCGCTTCAAAACAACTGGAGCAGCTACTTCAGGACCTAAAACTAAACCCGAAACGCTACGTACATTTTTCAGTGTTCGGCAAAAAGAACAAAGAGTACGATCCACCAGCCAACCCAGACCAATAAACCATCATGCAGTACATTCCAAACATTTTATTTTTAATAGCACTTATAGCAGGTATTGGTTTTTTTACAATCAATATCCGCAAAGTTATCCGCAATATTAAACTAGGTCAAAAGGTTGATGCCTCAGACCACAAAAGCGAGCGATGGGGCAATGTGTTTCGCATTGCATTAGGCCAATCTAAAATGGTTGTGCGGCCCATTTCTGGATTTTTGCATATAGTTGTGTACCTCGGTTTTATAATTATAAATATTGAAGTACTCGAAATTATAATTGACGGTATTTTCGGAACACACCGGATCTTCTCCTTTCTAGGAGGTTTCTACGGATTTTTAATTGGTTCGTTTGAAATTTTAGCCCTATTGGTTTTTGTATCGGTAACAATTTTTTGGTTGCGAAGAAACGCCCTAAAATTGCAACGTTTCTGGAAACCTGAAATGAAAGGCTGGCCAAAAAATGACGGAAATATCATTCTTTATTTCGAAATGGTTTTAATGGGGCTGTTCCTAATTATGAATGCTACAGACATTCCTTTTCAGGAAATGAATAACGGTAATATCGTTTCGGGATATATAGCTAATTGGTTCAGCAGTACTTCAGAAAGTACGCTTCATATTATTGAGCGAACCGCTTGGTGGCTGCATATTTTGGGAATACTTGTATTTCTTAACTATTTGTATTTTTCAAAACATCTGCATATTATGTTGGCCTTTCCGAATGTATACTTCGGAAAAGTGGTTCCTAAAGGAAAATTTAAAAATCTGGAATCAGTTACCAACGAAGTGAAAATGATGATGGATCCAAACGCAGATCCCTTTGCCGCACCTGCCGAAGGAGCCACAGAAGCCCCTGCCAAGTTTGGAGCCAGTGATGTAATGGATTTGAGCAGAATTCAGCTATTAAACGCATATACTTGTACGGAATGTGGCCGTTGCACAGACGAATGTCCTGCAAATAATACCGGTAAAAAACTCTCGCCACGTAAAATTATGATGGATACTCGCGATCGTTTGGAAGAAATTGGAAAAAACATAGATAAAAATGGCGAGTTTAAACCCGACGGCAAACAATTGTTAGACGATTATATTACGCGGGAAGAGCTTTGGGCGTGCACCACTTGCAACGCCTGTGTAGAAGCCTGCCCGGTAAGTATTGATCCGCTTTCTATTATTATGGATATGCGCCAATATTTGGTAATGGAGCAATCGGCTGCCCCAACAGAACTGAATGTTGCAATGACAAATATTGAAAACAATGGCGCACCATGGCCCTACAATCAAATGGATAGATTAAATTGGAAAGATGAAAACTAAATAACTGAGTCTGGCGTTTTTTAACCCCAGCTGTATTCGTGTTCAAAAAAGTAGCGTATTATGAAAAAAGAAGAAGTAGAAAAAATGTTGCACGATAAAGTAGAAAAAGGCGAGCACGTTAGCCCAATTTTACCCGAAGGAATAAAAAACTACTTAATAGATATAGACGGAACCATAACCGAAGACATACCCAATGAAGAGCCAGAGCGCATGGCAACGTGTAAACCCTTTCCAGATGCACTAAAAACGTTGAATAAATGGTATGACGAAGGGCATATAATTTGCTTTTTTACTTCCCGCACCGAGGCCCACCGCCAAGTAACCGAAACGTGGTTGAGCAAACACGGATTTAAATACCATAGTATGCTTATGGGAAAACCCCGCGGCGGCAATTACCATTGGGTAGATAATCATTTGGTAAAAGCAACGCGCTACAAAGGAAAATTTACCGATTTGGTAGAAAAAGAAGTGACAATTGAAGTGTTTGAAGATTAAACCGAAAAAATAATAAGCACCCTGCGTATTCTATAAGGGGTGAAACCAGAAATAATAGCAAAATGAGTGAACCAATAAAAGTACCAACAATGGCCGAATATGCGGCCCAAGGCAAAATACCCGAAGTTCTTTTTTTCGTGGGTTGTGCAGGAAGCTTTGACGATCGCGCTAAAAAAATAACCAAAGCCTTTGTGAAATTGCTTCACAAAGCAAACATAGATTTTGCCGTGTTAGGAACCGAAGAAAGTTGCAATGGAGATCCAGCTAAAAGAGCCGGAAATGAATTTTTGTTTCAAATGCAAGCCATGACCAATATTGAAATACTAAACGGTTACGGTATAAAAAAAATAGTAACTACTTGTCCGCACTGTTTTAATACCATCGGTAACGAATATCCAGAACTTGGCGGAAAATACGAAATAATGCATCATACCCAATTTTTAAAAGCATTATTAGATGAAGGAAGATTAAAAGTAGAAGGCGGCAAATTCAAGGGTAAAAAAATAACCTTTCACGACCCCTGCTATTTAGGGAGAGCAAATAACGAATACGAAGCGCCAAGAAATTTACTCGAAAAATTAGAGGGCGAACTCGTTGAAATGCGTCGAAATAAAAAACACGGTATGTGTTGCGGTGCGGGTGGTGCGCAAATGTTTAAAGAACCCGAACCAGGTAATAAAGACGTAAACGTAGCACGCACCGAACAAGCTATGGAGGTTTCCGCAGATATAATTGCTACTGGTTGCCCATTTTGTATGGTAATGATGACCGATGGAGTAAAAGCTAAAAATGCTGAAGACAATGTTCAAGTAATGGACGTTGCAGAAATGATTGCAAATGCAGAAGATTTATAAATAATGTTGACAGAATTTAAAAACCTGCCCGATGATTCAAGAGTTTGGGTTTATCAGGCCAATAGAAAACTAAGTAACGACGAAGTTGCCGAAATTACAGAACTAACAAACGATTTTTTAACCAAATGGACCGCCCATGGTGCCGAGCTCGAGGCCGCTGCAGAAATAAAATACAATAGGTTTATTGTTATTGGGTTAAACCAAGCCAATGCCTCTGCATCTGGCTGTAGTATTGATGCTTCGGTACATTTTATTCAGTCACTGCAAGAAAAATTTGACGTGGATTTGCTAGACAAAATGAACGTTACTTTTTATACCGGCGAATATATAGCTTATAAACCTTTGACCGATTTTAGAAAAATGGCCAAGGATAAATCGGTTTCAAAAAACACCATTGTTTTTAATAATCTCGTAAACACCAAAGCAGAATATCTGGAAAATTGGGAAGTACCCGCACATGAAAGTTGGCACAATAGATTTTTATCATAAATAATGAATACTTATGAAAAATTTGTTGCTCACCTTCGTATTAGCGTTATTTTCAATCGCTGCCTTTTCACAAGATAGAAACCCACTAATTGTAAAGAAAGATTTTCAAAACCAAAAAAAATGGGTTGATAGTATTTTTGACTCCATGACTTTGGAAGAAAAAATGGGCCAGCTTTTTATGGTCGATATTTTTTCCAGCGATCCCAAAGCCAAGACAGACAAAATAAAAGACCTAATTGCCAATTATCACATTGGTGGCGTTATCTTTTCAAAAGGAGGTCCCGTGCGCCAAGCAAAATTAAATAACGAATTTCAAGACCTTGCGAAAGTTCCATTAATGATTGGGATGGATGCCGAATGGGGACTGGCCATGCGGCTGGATTCTACCTATGCTTTTCCATGGAATATGACTTTGGGTGCTATTACTGACAATAAAATTGTTGAAAAAGTTGGCCGTAGAATTGGCGAACAATCTAAACGCCTGAGAGTGCATATTAATTTTGCGCCTGTGGTAGATATAAATACCAACCCAAAGAATCCAATAATCGGCAACCGATCTTTTGGGGAAGACAAAGAAAATGTTACCCAAAAAGCCCTCGCTTTTATGAAAGGTATGCAAAGCGCTGGCATTATGGGAAGTGCAAAACATTTTCCAGGCCATGGCGATACCGATATGGATAGCCACAAAACCTTACCAACCATTGATTTTTCTAGGGAGCGCTTAGATTCATTAGAATTGTATCCTTATAAAAAATTAATAAACGAAGGGCTTAATAGTGTTATGGTTGCTCATTTAAATGTTCCCGCTTTGGAAATTCAAATGAATTATCCTTCTTCGCTCTCTTCAAATATTGTAACCGATCTGTTAAAAGATGAACTCGGTTTTAACGGACTTATTTTTACCGATGCCCTAAATATGAAAGGGGCTTCTAATTTTAAAAATCCAGGCGAGATTGAACTAGCTGCATTTTTGGCAGGAAATGATGTTTTGTTAATTCCAGAAAATGTGCCTAAAGCAATGGATTTTCTCATTAATGCGTATAACGACAAAATTATTACCGAAAAACGATTAGCCTATTCCGTAAAGAAAATCCTTTACGCTAAATATAAAGTTGGGCTAAGCAACTATACCCCTGTAAATATTAACTATTTATATGAAGATTTAAATTCGGTTTACGACAATTCGCTATACGAAGAAGCCATGGATAATGCACTAACGGTAATTAAAAACGACCGGGCCATTCTACCTATAAAAGATCTTCAAGAAAAAAAGATAGCCTATATAAATTTTGGTGATGATTCTGGCGAAGTTTTTTTAAACGAATTGAAAAAATATGGTGATGTAGATTGGGTAAAAGCAAACAGCCTTGACGATTATGTGCAAAAGTTGAAAAATTATAACTATGTAATTATTGGCTTCCACAAAAGCAACGAAAACCCTTGGAAAAAGTTTGAATTTTCTCAAAATGAAATTGTATGGCTTTATGAAATTGCACGGACCAATACAGTTATTTTAGACGTTTTTGCTAGGCCCTATGCGATGTTAGATTTAAAGACCACCGCCAATTTTGAAGGGGTAATTATGTCGTACCAAAACAGTGAAATTTCACAAAAACTCTCTGCACAACTTATATTTGGCGCCCGGGAAGCTAAAGGAAAGTTGCCAGTTTCATTAGGCGAAGATTTTCCGTTAAACACAAGTTATAAAACAAAATCGTTGCGAAGACTGCAATATGGCACCCCCGAAAGTGTGGGCGTAAATAGTTATAAATTAAGAAAAATAGACTCACTCGTAAATTTAGGGATGACCCAAGGTATGTTTCCCGGAGCGCAGGTTCTAGTCGCCAGAAAAGGGAAAGTTATTTATCAAAAGAATTTTGGATTCCACGAATACAATAAAAATATTGAAGTTAAAGACAGTACCATGTACGACCTCGCTTCACTGACGAAGATTTTGGCTTCGCTGCCCCTTGTAATGCAACTTGTAGATAACAAGGAATTGAGCTTAAATACCAAACTTTCTGAAATGTTACCCGCGTATAAAAACTCGAACAAAGCGAATATTACTTTAAAGGAAATGCTCTCGCACTACGCACGTCTAAAGGCTTGGATTCCATTTTATCGCTATACATTAAATGAATCAAAAACAAATGTTTCATCAAAATACTATTCTGATGTTGCGGGAAAAGACTTCAACGTACATGTGGCAGAAAACCTGTACATGCGTAGAGATTATATGGACACCATTTATAAAACCATTCGCGAAAGTGAACTCAATTCCAGATTAGAATACAAATACAGCGATTTGCCCTATTATATTCTAAAAAAATATTTTGAACAAAAGTTTGGCAAACCAATGGAAACAGTGGTTCAGGATAAAATTTATGAATCTTTGGGCGCCAATTATACTACCTATTTACCCTTGTCAAAATTTACTAAAGACAATATTACACCAACGGAGCAGGATAATATTTTTAGAAAACAGAAAGTACAAGGGTATGTTCACGACCAAGGGGCTGCAATGCTTGGTGGCGTTAGTGGTCATGCTGGATTGTTCAGTAATGCTAATGATGTAGCTAAAATTATGCAAATGTACCTCTGGAAAGGCTTTTACGGAGGTACACGGTATTTTAATCCCGACGTGCTCGACCTTTTTAACACTTGCTATTATTGCAATAAAAACGTGCGAAGAGGCGTAGGATTCGACAAACCCCAATTAGGCACCTCAGGGCCAACCTGTGGTTGTGTGTCTATGACAAGTTTTGGGCACAGTGGTTTTACCGGAACGCTTGCTTGGGCAGACCCAGACGAAGAAATTGTATATGTTTTTCTGTCTAACAGAACTTTTCCGGAAGCAGAAAACCGCAAGTTAATTAGAAGCGATCTGCGAAGTAAAATACAAGAAGCCATTTACGATGCTATAGATTATTGAAAGCATATTCATAAAAAATAAAAGAATGAAAATAGCAATAGTATGTTATCCAACCTTTGGAGGGAGCGGAGTAGTGGCCACTGAATTAGGTTTAGCCTTGGCAGAAGAAGGACACGAAATTCATTTTATAACCTACAAACAGCCCGTTCGTTTAGAACTGCTGTCAAAAAACATTCACTTCCACGAAGTTTCGGTACCTGTATATCCACTTTTTCACTATCAACCTTATGAACTTGCGCTTTCCAGCAAATTAGTAGATATGGTAAAGCTTCATAAAATTGAAGTGCTGCACGTTCATTATGCAATTCCCCACGCTTATGCGGGTTATATGGCTAAAAAAATGCTTGAGGAAGAAAATATCCATATACCCATGGTAACCACACTTCATGGAACAGATATTACCTTAGTAGGAAATCATCCTTTTTATAAGCCAGCGGTTACTTTTAGTATAAATAATAGCGATGTGGTTACTTCCGTATCAAAGAGTTTAAAGGAAGATACCCTTCACCTATTCGATATAAAAAAGGAAATTCATGTTGTTCCCAACTTTATTGACATTCCAAAAAAAATAAATACATTTACTGAGTGCCAACGCGACTTAATGGCTAAACCCGAAGAACGTATTGTTACCCATGTAAGTAATCTTCGGCCTGTAAAACGCATCAAGGATGTAATTGAAATTTTTGATAACATTCAGAAAAAAATTCCTGCTAAATTAATTATCGTAGGCGAAGGTCCCGAACGCGAAGCTTCTGAACAACTTTGTACCGAAAAAGGAATTGAGGAAAAGGTGTTGTTTGTTGGCAATAGTAACGAAGTTGATAAAATATTGTGCTTTACTGATCTTTTTATTCTTCCTTCTGAAAAAGAAAGCTTTGGGCTCGCGGCTTTGGAAGCTATGGCGTGCGGAGTTCCAGTAATTTCAAGTAATGCGGGTGGATTGCCAGAAGTAAATATTGATGGGGTTAGCGGATTTTTAAGCAATGTTGGAAATGTTACTGAAATGGCTGAAAATGCTTTAAAGATTTTGGAAACCGATGAAACGTTAGCTAAGTTTAAAAAGCAAGCAATTGAAGCTGCAATGGTTTACGACACCAAAAGAATTGTTCCTATTTATGAAAAATTATACCAAGAAGCTATATTGCAAATTCGCTAAAGGATTTTTCTTTTTTATGGCCATCACTTTAGTATTTTCCTGTAAACCCACTGCTTATAAAAATAGTGAGTTGCAGAAAAATATTTCCTTCGATGTGTTACTTAGTAATTCCCAAAGCAATATTGTAAAACAAAAGAATGTAATACTTCAAACTTCAAAAGAATTAAAACAGATATTCAATTCTATTAACACCACACGAACCCCACATATTCCTATTCCGAAAGTAGATTTTAAAACGGAAATAGTTGCTTTTATAAATATAGGCGAAACCTCTACCGGAGGTCATTCTGTTGCCGTAAAAGAAATTATTGAAAAAGAAAATACGCTAGTAGTTTTTTACGAAGGTAATAGTCCGAAACCCGGTGAAAACGCCACGATGGTAATAACTACGCCTTTTACAATGGTTAAATTTAAAAAACAACCAAAATCTATAATCTTTAAAAGGGTTGTAAAATAGTTCTAAAACTTTTTAATAGTTCCTTTTTATAAATTCCATGGCATTTTCATGCATTACCCGTTCAACTATACTTTCGGCGCTAATTCTATTATAGGCTTTTAGCTGGTTTATATTTTTTGATATATAATCGTTGGCGTGATTTAGCATTTCTTCGGCCAAATCTTTCATGTTTTCTGCGGTCCATAAACCGTTTATAGGATTTACGATACCGTCAAAATCACTTCCAATAGATTGTATTCCCCAGCAAAAGAGACCTTTGTTATCAAGCACTTCGGCAATATGCTGCACTTGCCGCCATACTAAAAGTGCCTTTTTTCGCAATTGTTTACGTTTGTTCGGGAAGTATATTTTACTTTTATTAATCGCCCTTTTGCTCCCAATACGGCGTTCATCCAGCTGAATTCCAAAGATTCCGTTGCTCCGCGCAATTCGTATTAATTCGTCGTCATATAGGTTAATATCAATATTGCAAAACCAATCTTCATGTGCACTAATACCGGTTTGTTGCCACTGTTCTATTGCGCGTTTGCCGTTACAGGCACCGTGGCTGGCAATAATTGGAATGTTTTCATTGCCGTACTTTGTTTCGAGTAAGTTGTAATAAGCCTTCCTGGAAGTTGTGCTTAAATGTTTTATATCTATTAAAATACGTTTATTATCGGTATTGTCTAACAGCAAATCTATTGCTTCTACTCCTAAGTCCGTGAGACCCGAATTTAAACCCCGATATTGATTTTTCTTTAATATTCCAATGGAAATGCTACTTGCATGTCCCGCAAGTTCATTGTAAAAATGGTGGGCAAGTGTTATAAAAAGTGGGCGATGTTCCCAATTTTTAATAACGTTAATGTTACCGATAACTTCTGTGCGGCTAGCCATATCCTTATCCATATCTAAGCCTGTATTAAAGCTATGCCCGCCTTCAATAGTTAGAATAATATTTATAATTTTTTTGGAATCTGTTTCCTGCGAAAAGTTGTCATCAATATCCTGAAAATTGCTTACCAAACGGTAGGTGTAGAATTTGCCGTCAATTTTTTCAACTTGATTGTGAAGCTGCTGAAAGTATTTATACTCATCCATTAAATCGGCGAAATAGTCGTAATTGCTACGTATATAATCCATACGCGATTGGCTGATACTCGCTGCTAGATTAACCAAAACATCGGTTACTCCTTTGATGCCAATTACCTCTTTTCCGAAAAAATGCTTTTCAAAAGGATAAAGGGCAACCACTACAACTTTTGCTTTAGATTTTGCCAGTGCGGTTAAATCAGTTTGCGTAAATTTTGTAAGGGTAACAATTCGGTTAACAAGCTTCTCTAAAAAATTTGGAGGACTGTAATGCCAAATAGAATTTTTTCTATTAGGATCTATATCATTGATTTTTCGGGGCTTGTATTTAAAACTTTTACTGAAAGGCTTTAATGAGGGATGGCAATGCAGATCTACATAATGCTTTTCCATTTTCGTGGTTTTTGTGAATTTTTAGTAAATACTATAAAATTGCACAAAATAATTTTCTTAAAAAACAGGGTTTTTCCTGTTTTTTATAAAGGAAAATGCCCCATAAAACTATGAGGCATGTATTACAAAAATTATGTTGTAATAATTAAAATTGATATCGCGCGCTTAATCCAACATCAAAACTTACATCGTCTCTATAGCCTAAATTAAATTGCGGTCGCATATCTAAAGAAAGGATAAGTGGTATGTCAAAATTATATTCAATACCTATATCGCCAGTAATAAACGCAAATACGTCTGTTTCGTTATCTCTAAACGGTGGGACGTCATCGTAGTCATAGCTCACAAATCCAATTCCCGCACCGGGACCTGCATACCAGTTAAAGCCGCCGTCTATGTTCCAAACCCATTGGTAAATACCAGTAAGTTTTACTGCGTTCCAATCGCTCTTACTGTGCCAGGCTAAACCCAATTCCAGCCTGTTGTTGTCGCCCAAATGTCTTTGATAATTAATCTCCGGTCCAAAACCATCACTATCTCCAAAGCGAAGTCCGATGGCATTTTTAGAAATTTCCTGCGAATTTGCCTGCCAAGTAAGGGCAGAAATGATGGTAAATAAAAAAATGACTTTTTTCATGATTTGAGTTTTAGTTAATACGAAGGTAAAAATACTTGTATTAACAGTAGCTTGTAGTTAAAGCAATGCCAATCTATACACCGTATTTTAAAATTTTATGTTAAGAAGTTTTTTACCTTTACACATGCTACTATGAAACACACATTACACAAATTCAAGGAAAATTTTAAAGGCGAATTATTTTCCGATCCCCTACATACAGCAATCTATGCTACAGACGCTTCGGTTTACCGAAAAGTGCCGCTAGCAGTGGCTTATCCTCAAAATAGTGAGGCAATTAAGCAACTTGTTCAATTCGCTGTAAAAAACAACACCTCGCTCATTCCACGAACAGCGGGCACTTCGCTCGCCGGACAATGTGTAGGCGATGGTATTGTAGTTGATGTTTCAAAACACTTTACCGATATAATTTCTTTAGATATTGAAAATAGAACCGTTACAGTACAACCCGGTGTTATTCGGGATGAATTGAACGCCTATTTAAAGCCCTACAGACTTTTTTTCGGACCCAATACTTCTACAAGTAATCGTTGTATGATCGGAGGTATGGTTGGCAATAACAGCAGTGGTACCACTTCAATCCAGTACGGCGTAACCCGCGATAAGGTCTTAAAGCTAAAAACTATCCTCTCTAACGGCGAAGAAGTTGTTTTTGAACCTCTTTCAAAAGAAGTGTTTTTAGAAAAAACCGCGCTGAATTCTCTGGAAGGAAAAATTTATAAAACTCTTTATAATGAATTAATTTCCGATGAAACACAGCAGGAAATTTGGAGGGAATTTCCAAAGCCGGAAATCCATCGTAGAAATACGGGCTACGCCGTTGACAGCCTGTTAAACACAACGGTTTTTGGCGATTTTAATGATGAATTAAATATTTGCAAATTGCTCTGTGGAAGTGAAGGAACCCTGGCATTTACAACCGAAATTACACTACAGTTAGATCCGTTGCCTCCAGCGTTTACTGCAATGGTAGCTACGCATTATCCAACCTTAGAGGCGTGCTTGCAGGATGTTGTAGTGGCTATGCAGCATAATTTACACACCTGTGAAATGATGGACGATCTAATTTTAGATTGCACAAGAAAAAGTAAAACATACGAACCGTACCGTTTTTTTGTACAAGGCAATCCGAAAGCCATTTTACTTCTTGAATTAAAAAGTGAATCTGAAGAAGATCTACAGCTGCAAATTTCATCACTATTAAAATCGATTTCTCTTTCAAAATATAGTTATCACAGTCCAATATTACGTGGAGAAGAAATAGAAATGGCTCTGGAACTGCGTAAAGCGGGACTGGGTTTGCTGGGCAATATGGTGGGCGACCAAAAAGCAGTTGCGTGTATTGAAGACACTGCAGTTGCTTTAGACGATTTGCCTAACTACATTCTAGAGTTTTCGGCACTGATGAAAAAATACAACCAACAAGCGGTGTATTACGCACATGCTGGAGCTGGGGAATTGCATTTACGGCCAATACTAAATTTAAAGGACGGAGAAGGTGTTGCCTACTTTCGAAAAATTACAACAGATGTAGCCAAACTTTGCAAAAAATACAAGGGTTCGTTTAGCGGCGAGCACGGTGATGGTATTGTACGGGCAGAATTTATTGCGCTGATGATAGGCGATAAAAATTATGAATTATTAAAACGAATTAAAACAATTTTCGATCCCCACAATATTTTCAATCCGGGCAAAATTGTGGATGCGTTTAAAATGGACAAATCCCTTCGTTATAAAACCAATAGAACGGAGCCAAAGATTGAAACGCTGATGGATTTTAGCGATTACCAAGGAATACTTCGGCTTGCCGAAAACTGTAATGGCAGCGGCGATTGTAGAAAAACAGCAGATGCCGCCGGAGCAATGTGCCCAAGTTATCACGCTACAAAAAACGAAAAAGATACAACTCGCGCACGTGCAAATGCGCTGCGCGAGGTTTTAACCAATAACGAAGCGGTAAATAAATTTAATTCGAAGGAATTAAAAGAAGTTTTCGACCTCTGTATAAGTTGTAAAGCGTGCGCCAGCGAATGCCCGAGCAATGTAGATATAAGCACCGCAAAAGCCGAATTTTTGTACCAATACAACAAAACTAATGGCGTATCTTTTTCAAATAAATTATTTGGAAAAAGCACTCAATTAAATAAAACGGCATCGGCCTTTCCAAAGGTTTCCAATTGGTTTTTTACCAACGGTTTTACTTCATCAATTATTAAAAAATTTGCTGGAGTTCATCAAAATAGAACGCTGCCAAAGGTTTCAATTAAAAGTTTTAATAATAGCGTTAAACATATTAAAAATGAAACAGATATAAATTATTCACCTAAAGAAAATTACCGTAAAAATGTATTGCTTTTTGTGGATGAATTTAGCAATTATTTAGATGTTGAAATCGCCGTGGATGCATTTGAGCTGCTAACGAAATTAAACTACCAAGTTACCGTAATTAATAATTTAGACAGCGGAAGGGCGCTACTGTCTAAAGGGTTTTTAGAAGAAGCCAAACTAGAGGTTGAAAAAAACATTTCATTTTTAAAAGAAAAGGTGTCTGAAAACAATGTTCTCGTAGGTATTGAACCTTCCGCAATTCTTTCGTTTCGTGACGAATATCTTCGACTGGCAGATGATAAACCTTCAGCAGAAGCCATTGCACAACACACTTTTTTAATTGAAGAATTTTTAGCAGCCGAAATTGAAAATGGAACTATTTCGGCGGCACAGTTTACCTTAGAAGAAAAAGCTATTAAAATTCATTCCCACTGCCATCAAAAATCATTGAGCAATCAAAAAGTAACTTTTACAATATTAAACCTTCCCAAAAACTACAAACCTACCATTATTACAACCGGCTGTTGCGGAATGGCTGGCAGCTTTGGTTATGAAAAGGAACATTATGAAGTGAGCATGAAAATAGGGGAGTTAAAGTTATTTCCGGCTGTTCGCAAAGCGTCGGCAGATACTGTTATTTCTGCTAACGGCACGAGTTGCAGACATCAAATACTCGATGGTACAGGGCGTGATGCACTACATCCGGTTACGATTCTTAAAAATGCACTTCTGTAGTTTTAACAGTTAGAACAGCCAAACGCTTTTAGGAACGATATACAAATGTGGCCTTTTCAGATTTTGCTTATTTTCTAATTATAAGCCAAAAAGTCTTCATTTTATAGCTAAAAAAGTTCGTAGAACATTTTAGTTGTATTTCAAATTTCTTTTAAAAACTTGTTTCCGATTCGTTTTAATAGTTGTTTCGACTAATATTTTTGAAATATAAACTTTGAATATTTAAACCCGAAAGTTTACATTTGTTCAAAACACATGTATGGCGGGCAATTCCTTCGGCAAAATTTTTAAACTTACCACTTTTGGTGAATCTCATGGGATAGCTATCGGTGGAATTATAGACGGCTGTCCTGCAGGACTTTCCCTGGATTTTGATGCGATAAATACCGAAATGCAGCGCCGAAAACCCGGACAATCTGCAATTGTTACCCAACGAAAAGAAGAAGACCAAATAAAATTTCTCTCCGGAATTTTCGAAGGAAAAACTACAGGCACTCCTATTGGTTTTACAATTGAAAATACCGATCAAAAAAGTAAGGATTATAGCCATATAAAAGATATTTACCGTCCGTCTCATGCCGATTTCACCTACGATAAAAAATATGGAATTCGTGATTATCGCGGTGGCGGGCGATCCTCTGCTCGCGAAACAGCCTGCAGGGTTGTGGCAGGCGCTATTGCAAAACAATTACTGCAAAACTTACAAATTACTGCTTATGTTTCTTCCGTTGGTGAAATAAATCTCAATAAATCGTATTCAGAAGTAGATTTTTCCGAAATTGAAAAAAATCCAGTCCGTTGTCCCGATCCACAAATGGCGAAGAAAATGGAGGAATATATAAAATCAATTAAGAAGCAGGGAGATACTGTAGGTGGAATTATTACGTGTGTAATTAAAAATATGCCCGTGGGTTTGGGAGAACCAGTTTTTGATAAACTTCACGCCCAATTAGGCAAAGCTATGTTGTCTATCAACGCTGTAAAAGGTTTTGAATTTGGAAGTGGTTTTGCCGGCACAGCGATGAAAGGTAGCGAACATAACGATACTATCAATCCAGATGAAACCACGAAATCCAATTATAGCGGTGGTATTCAAGGTGGTATAAGTAACGGGGAAGATATCTACTTTAATATTGCTTTTAAACCCGTAGCAACCATTATGCAAAAGCAGAAAACCATAGACAGTAAAGGAAACAAAGCAATAGCCGAAGGAAAGGGCCGTCACGATCCGTGTGTTGTACCCAGAGCCGTACCCATCGTAGAGGCAATGGCCGCCTTGGTCTTGGCTGATTTTTGGCTGTTGAATAAAATAACAAAACTTTAAATCTAATATCTCAAATCTAAGTATGAAAAAACTCGCACTACACTGGAAAATTATAATAGGATTAGTTTTAGGAATAGTTTGGGCTTTACTATCCAGTAAGTTAGGTTGGAGCGAGTTTACTATAGATTGGATTGCGCCCTTTGGAACAATTTTTATCAATTTATTAAAATTAATTGCGGTTCCCCTTGTTTTGGTTTCTATTATTACCGGGGTTGCTAATATTGGAGATCCCTCGAGCTTAGGTAGAATGGGAGGGAAGACGCTTCTCGCATATTTAATTACAACCTTATTTGCGGTTAGTCTTGGTTTAATTTTGGTTAATGTAATCCAACCGGGGAAACTTATTGACGAGCAGAGTAGAATAGACAACCGAATTAGCTACGAAATCTGGGCTTCCAATAATGGACACCCGCCAAAAGACGGAATTAGCTATTTGCAGGATCCTGCTTTTTTTGAACGTGCTAAAAAAATTACCGACCTGTCAAAAAGTGATTTAAAAGACGCCGCTGTTTCGGAAAAAATGCAGACTGCCGAAAAAACAAAGGACGCGACCCCGCTGCAACCTCTAGTAGATATTGTTCCCGAAAACTTTTTCTTTTCCTTGAGCAACAATGGTTTAATGCTTCAGATTATTTTCTTCGGAATATTTTTCGGGGTATGCCTACTTTTAATTCCGAATGAAAAATCGAAACCTGTTACAGACTTTATGGATAGCGCCATGGAGGTTTTTCTAAAAATGGTAGATTTGGTAATGCAGGCGGCTCCCTTCTTTGTATTTGCCTTGTTGGCGGGGGTGGTAAGCAAAATGGCAGGAGATGATATCGGGAAGGTATATGAAATTTTCAAAGGTTTGAGTTGGTATTCACTTACCGTATTTGCTGGATTAATGTTGATGATTTTTATTATCTATCCGCTATTTATGAAGTTGTTCGTAAAAAAAATTCCGTATAAAGGATTTTTTAAAGCTATGGCACCTGCGCAAACATTGGCATTTTCAACTTCCAGTAGTGCGGCTACTTTGCCGGTTACTATGGAATGCGTGGAAGAAAATCTTGGGGTCGATAAAAAAATTACCAGCTTTGTGTTGCCCATCGGAGCCACAGTAAATATGGATGGAACTTGTCTTTACCAAGCGGTAGCGGTGGTTTTTCTGGCACAACTTCATATGATCGATTTAACCTTAGGTCAACAATTAACTATAGTAATAACAGCCACCTTAGCTTCAATTGGCTCTGCTGCAGTTCCAAGTGCGGGATTGGTTATGCTAATTATAGTATTGGAATCGGTTGGATTAAACCCCGCTTGGATTGCCATCATTTTTCCTGTAGATAGAATTTTAGATATGTTCCGAACCATCGTTAATGTTACGGGAGATGCCACTGTATGCTCTATTATTGCAAAAGGCGAAAACATGCTGAATTATGAGCCACATGACAACCCATCACAAACTTTCGATATAGATTCTTAAAAGAATGTCTTTTTTGTTAATATTATAGAACATATTTTAATTGAACGAGATAAAAGTGTGAATTATTTATTTTTTTGGCTAAAAAGATTATTTTTATTAAATTAGAGCCCTCCCCGTTAAAGTATTCATATAAACTATTTTGAATAAGTTACTCCCCAGCTGTGTAAAATACATAGCTATGAGAAATTTATTTTTATATTTTGGAGCTGCGTTTTTTATTACAAGTATGTATGGCCAAGTAGGAATTGGCACCACTAGTCCCTCTTCGGCATCGATGTTGGAAATTAGCAGCACCTCGGACGAAGGCGTCACCTACAAAGGATTGATGCCACCACGCGTGCCAAATATTGCCGCTCGCAATGCAATTGTTCCCAATATTTCGGATGTTGGATTATTGGTTTTTGTAATGAATAAAGGAAATGGCGAAGCCGGTCTTCAAATATGGAATGGCGAAGGCTGGATTGAAATTATCTCCATTACCATTCCCTCTCCTGAAATTTGGATAAATGAATTTCACTATGACAATGCAGGAACTGATATAGGCGAATTTATTGAGATTGCAGGACCAGCCGGACTTAATTTAAATAACTTTTCACTTGAGTTATATAATGGAACTACAGGTACCAATTATAATACCGTACAATTAAGTGGTATTATTCCAAATGATATGAATGGCTTTGGAATCCTATCATTTGATATCTCGGGTATTCAGAACGGACCCAAGGATGGCATCGCTGTTGTAAAGAATGGGGTGGTAATTCAATTTTTAAGCTACGAGGGCACATTTACAGCAACCGGAAGCAATGCTAACGGAATAACCTCAACAGATATTGGTGAGTACGAACCCGAATCTAATCCTGTAGGCTATTCACTCCAACTTACAGGAACGGGAAATTCGTATAACGATTTTTTATGGAATGCTCCGTCCGTAGATACTCCCGGAGCTTTAAACACAGGCCAAATATTCAATTAACTACAAAAACTTCTTCTTTAAATCTGGAGTTGGAATCATACACTCATCCCTTTTACCAAACCATTTATAGCGGTTTTTGGCGATATAATCATAGACTGCATTTCTGATGAATTTTGGCACAACCATAAATCCAAAAAGTAGGGGATAAGCACCTGAAAGGTATTTGGCTATACGAAGTGCCGCCGAAGATTTCTCGTAGTGTTTTTCACCATCTATAAGGATAATCGAATCTACTTTTGAAGTATCTATATTGAATTTTGAAATTAGCTTTTGTCCAATTTCATTTTGAAGCGCAGCGAATTTGAAAACGTTCCTTTTATCACGCTCTATAATAAAAGTAACCGCGCCGTTACAAAGATTGCAAACGCCGTCAAAGAGTATTATTTTGTGATTGTTATTCATATTCTTTAAAAAAGCACCAAAAAACAAATCCCAAATAATACTCAATTTTGAAAAATTTAAAGGATTGAAGTTTATTTTGTTTTTTTCTTTTTTGAAATTTCAATTTTGTTTTTTATTTGGAATTTAGTGTTTGTGATTTGGAATTTTAAAAGCTATACTTTTTCCAGTTCCTCCAAACTTACATTTGTAGTAAACATCCCGTAATTCACGATTGCTTTATTCTTCTCAATAGTATCAATCGTTCCGATAGCTCGACCATCAATCATACGTACTCGGTCGCCAATTTTAAGGATAACTTTCGGTTTTGGTGGGGGTAACTTTTTAGCCTTTTCTTTTTCCTCTTTCTTTCGTTCGCGAATTACTTCCACCTTTTTTTCAACTTCCTGTATTACCTTTTTTTCTTTGGCTTTTACAGCTTTTTTAACCTTAGGTGCCAGCTTTTTGCGTTTGCTGTTCTCAATCATCACTAATCTCATCAATTCATCAATCAGCTGCTTTTTCTGCTTGTTGTTGAAATATTTTTCAGAAAGCACATCTACTTTTTTACCCAAACTGATTAGCTTTTGGTTGGCATCAAACAATTCCTGATAGCTTTCCAGTTTTTCTTGAACACGCGCATTAATTTCCTCCAACTGCTTACTCTCTATTCGTGCCTTTTGTTCTTCCGTTTTTAGCGATTCCGAGGTTTTTCGAAGATTAGATCGCTCTTTTTGAAGATTCGCGATAGTCTTGTCAAAACGTACTTTGCCGCGTTCAATTTTCTTTTTTGCTTTATTGATCAAACTGTACGGGATACCATTTTTCTGTGCAACTTCAAAGGTGTAACTGCTTCCTGCTTCCCCGAGATGCAGCTGGTACAATGGTTCCAACGATTTATTGTCAAACTGCATATTCGCATTTATAGCGTGCGGCAGCTCGTTTGCCAATAATTTTAAATTTGTATAATGGGTCGTGATTATTCCAAACGCTTCGCGCTCATAAAAAACCTCTAAAAATGTTTCGGCCAAGGCACCACCGAGTTCGGGATCGCTACCGGTTCCAAATTCGTCAATTAAAAAAAGTGTTTTTTTGTCGCACTTCTTTAAAAATTGATTCATCTTTTTTAACCGGTAACTGTAAGTACTCAAATGGTTTTCGATAGATTGATTATCACCAATATCTGTTAAAACCCTTTTAAAAAAACACATTTCACTTTGCGGTTCTGCCGAAATCAATAAACCGCTCTGCAACATTACCTGCAACAAACCTACCGTTTTCAAAGTAATACTCTTTCCGCCTGCATTGGGTCCAGAAATCACAATAATTCGCTTCTCAGGCAATAACTCAATATGCTGCGGAAATGTTTTTTCTTTTCGTTTGTTATTTGAAACCAACAATAGCGGATGATACGCCTTTAAGAGCGAAATCTTCTTCTCTGATACCAAAATTGGTAAAACGCCGTTTATTTTTAAAGCATATCTCGCCTTGGCGTAAAGTACATCCATCGTTATCAAATATTCCTGATAGCTTGCTAAAAGTGAAGCGTGCGGACGTACAAATTCGGTCATTGCCTTTAAAATTCGCTTTATTTCTTCATCTTCCTCGTAAATTAGGTTGCTTAATTCGTTTGCATAATCCAGCGTTTCCTGTGGTTCAATATAAACAATGCTTCCTGTTTTTGAACTGCCCAGAACTGCGCCTCTTACTTTTTTTCGATGCATTGCCTTAACTGCCAAAACGCGTCTATTTTCAACAACAGACTCACGAATTTCGTCTAAATAATCGTTTTGGGAATACTGTGAGAGCGCCTTGGTGAACGACGAATTTATCTTGCCTTTAACCACGTTCAACCTTCTGCGAATGGCGCCGAGCTCGGTAGAAGCTTCGTCTTTAATCTCACCGTACTTATCTACGCGTTTGTTTATTTCCTCAGAAAAAATTGAAGTGTAATTTACTTCTTCAGAAAAGGAATTTAAATGGTCATAAAACTCTTCATATTTTTTAAAGAATTTCAATAAAATACGCGTAGTTTCTGAAATTGACAGAATTTTTCGAAATCCGGAAACTTCCAAGGTACTGTTTTCTATATCCAACATTCGAAGTTCACGAAAAATAGGTTCGAAACCGTGATTTGGAATATGATTATCTCCCTCAAACGAAGCTGTAAATTCTTTAACGCGTTGTAATTCTGGCGCAATCTCATCAAAATTCCGAAAAGGTGTAATTGTAAAAACCTTTTCACGTCCAGGTTCGGTTACGCAAAATTCGGCAACCTGTTTTAGCACGGAGGGAAATTCCAGATCTTCTAAAGTTTTATTGTCTATACGGGCTTTCCGCTTTATTTCCATTAATTTTACTTTTTTCAGCAATCATGCAAAAGTAAGGATAATGAAGCTAACAATTGAGCCCGAGTGGCGGGCTATTTTAACAGAGGAATTTGAGAAACCATATTTTAAAAATTTAATTGAATTTGTAACAGCAGAATATGCTGCGGCAACCTGCTTTCCTCCAATCAATCAGATATTTTCAGCCTTTAACTACATGTCTTTTCAGGAAGTAAAAGTTGTGATAATAGGGCAGGACCCATATCACGGTTTCGGGCAGGCTCATGGTTTGTGTTTTTCTGTGGGTGAAAATGTAAAAATTCCGCCGTCCCTAAAAAATATTTTTGAAGAAATAAGAAGCGACATCGGCACACCTGTGCCAGAAAATGGACACTTGGTGCATTGGGCAAAACAAGGTGTTTTAATGCTTAATGCAACTTTAACGGTTCGGGAAGGACATGCCGGAAGCCATCAAAAAAAAGGTTGGGAGAAATTTACAGATGCCGTTATAGAAAAGCTTTCAGAAGAGAGAAGCGGTTTGGTGTTTATGCTTTGGGGTGGCCCGGCCAAAAAGAAAGGCGCTAAAATAGATACCTCAAAACATTTGGTGCTGAGTAGTGGGCACCCGTCGCCATTGGCCGCTAATAGAGGCTATTGGTTTGGGAACAAACACTTCAGCAAAACAAATGAATTTTTAAAAAATAAAGGAGATACTCCAATTGAGTGGTAAATAGTAAGAAAAGAAATGGGGATATTTCTTGTTCTTATTCTTCTTCTGGAATTTCGGACTCTGTAGCATCGTTACAGCTAAACTGCAACAACAAAAAATTTGTGACTAACAACGCCCCCAGAACGATTAAAAAAGTAGTCATAATAGTTGTTTTTATATAAACAAGATGCAATTATACAGCTAGGGTTGCGTAAATATTAAGATATTTTTTAGAATTGATGTAAGATGCTGGTTTCCTGAATATTATTTTCAATTAAATCTAATTCAACGAGTTTTTCTTGAATATTTTCCAGTTCTTCTGAAGTTAATTGGGTGTTGCTCCACGAGGTAAGTGACAACCATTCCCGAACGTCTTCAAGTTTTTGGCCGTATCGTTCTGCAATCATTTCATCTATTTGTGGAATTTGTTTAAAGGTTTTGGTGGTTTTATTTATAATTTCCAAAATAGCCTGTACGCTTTCTTCATTTTCCAGTAAAACCTCATTGTGCACGGCGATAACAAAACTAGGCCAGGGCGTGGGAGATTCGCCAATTAAACGAAAAGTGCCATTATCTACGTGTGGTTTGGTCATAAACTTTTCCCACATAAAATAATCGCCTTTTCCTTTTGGCAGCCCTTCCAAAGCGCCTTCCAAATCCTGAATTACTTCAAACTTTAAATCGGTTTTTAAATTCCAATCGTGGTTTTCGGCATTTACATACGCCATTAAATGCGAGCCAGACCCGTAGCGACTAATGGCTGCGTTTGTACCCTTTAAGTCTAAAACCGCTTCAAAATCTGAATTGGCCGCAACGTGAATTCCCCATAACAAAGGCGATTTTACAAAAACCTGAACTATTTTACTATCGTTGCCATTAATGATGTCGCGTACAATTCCTTCGGTGAGAATTACGGCCATATCAATTTCCCTGTTGCGCAAAGCATGCGCCATTGCACCGGTTCCGCCGGGATAATCCTTCCAACGGAGGTTAATACCTTCTTTTTGAAATTCCTTATTGCGCAACGCGATATACCAAGGAAGGTTAAAATGTTCGGGGACACCACCAATTAAAAAATTCTTCATTCTGAAATTTTTCGAAGTGTGTATTGAATAAGGGCATCAATGGTTCTAGGGGCATTTTCGCTAAAGGTTCCCGATGCCCGATTTGCCACAATGGCATTCATAGAAATTGCTCGATGGCCCAATAGTTTTGCCATTCCGTACATGGTGGCGGTTTCCATTTCTAAATTTGTTATTCTTTTCTTTTTGTATCTAAAGGAGCTAAGTTTTTCGTTTAGATTTTCATCTTTCAATTTTGCGCGAAGCACGCGGCCCTGCGGTCCATAAAACCCCACATTGGTAATAGTTATACCCTGAAGTGTTTTTTGTTCCTCTCCATCCGTTGTTGAGGAACTAAGTTTTTTAAGCAAGCTTTTATCTGCTTCCACTGCGTACGGCACCGAATTATCTGGGTTCCATTGGGTATGATCTATAAAAGACTGGGCAAAATCGCGATTAAAAATTTTGTCTGTTTTATCGTAATAATGCATCACATTATCCAAACCAATTCCCAAAGTACTGATTAAAAAGCGATCAACTTCTACTTCGGGCGTTAAACCACCCGAGGTACCTATTCTGATAATATCAAGCGATGTAAGTTTTTTTTTGATTTGCCGTTTTTCAAAATCTATATTCACCAACGCATCAAGCTCGTTAAAAACAATGTCAATATTGTCGGGACCAATTCCCGTGGAAATAACACTTATTCGCTTTCCCCTATACGTTCCTGTATGTGTTTTAAATTCACGGTGTTGGGCGGTACATTCAATAGTGTCAAAATATTTTGAAACCATTTTTACCCGGTCGGGATCGCCAACGGTTATAATAGTTGGGGCCAATTGCGAAGGTGCAAGATCTAGATGGTATATTTTACCTTCGGGCGTTAATATTAGCTCACTTTGTTTGATTGTATGTCTCAAATTTATCTAATTTTTTAGCAGAAACGAATTGCAACAATTCCCGTCATATTATCCGCCAACCCGTTTCACTTTAAATCCTTTATCCTTTAAAAATTTCATGATTTTATCGCGATAATCGCCTTGAATAATAATTTGTTCATTTTTAAAACTGCCACCAACACTAAGCAACTGTTTTATTTCTTTTGAAAGTATTTTAAAATCGTGGTCCGCACCATTATATCCCTCTATAATTGTTATGGGCTTACCTTTTCTTTTTTCGTATTTACAAAGCAAAGGTTCGTCTTGAAGCCAAATTGAAGGTTCCTTCTTTTCAACAGGAACTTCACTCGGTTCGTGATCGGGAAAAAGATTTTTTAATTGGTCTTCTAAAGAATTCAATGTGTGTTTATTTTGAAGGTTTAATTCGAACGTGCCCTATCAGCAGTGGTTTTAAGGTGAATCTACTGTTTACTTTTTAATTAGTCCTATCTCTACCAATCGCTGGTGCAAAAATTGGCCTGCGGTTATATCTTCATACGCTTTAGGATGTTCATCGTCTATACATTCTGCTAAGCAGTTTAATTTCATATCGCTACGAGGGTGCATAAAAAATGGAATGGAATAGCGCGGGCTGCCCCATTGTTCGCGGGGTGGATTTACCACGCGGTGCACAGTAGATCGGAGTTTATTGTTCGTGAGTCTTTCTAGCATATCGCCAACGTTTATAACCAGTTCATCTTCGTTCGGAATTGCATCTATCCATTCCCCATCCTTTCTCAAAACTTGAAGTCCGCCGGCAGAAGCCCCCATTAATAAGGTAATAAGATTTATATCTCCGTGCGCTCCAGCACGCATGGCACCTTTAGGTTCTTCGGTAATTGGCGGATAGTGAATAGGTCGTAAAATACTGTTGCCATTTGCAGCCCAGTGGTCAAAATAAAACTCGTCTAAACCTATATATAGTGCCAAGGCACGTAGTACATAAACTCCGGTTTTTTCGAGCATTCTATAGGCCTCCATCCCCGTACTGTTAAAGTCCGGGAGTTCCTCTACTATTACATTGTCAGGATATTTTTCAGATAAATTGGTATCATCTGATGCCTCTTGCCCGAAATGCCAAAATTCTTTTAAATCGCCTTCTTTTTTGCCCTTGGCATGTTCCTTTCCAAAAGACACATAACCGCGTTGGCCTCCAAGACCGGGAATTTCATATTTTTCTTTGGTTTCAACCGAGAGCGCAAAAAAAGCTTTTATTTCTTTGTACAACTCTTCTACCAATTGCTCACTGAGAAAATGATTTTTAAGCGACACAAAACCAATATCTTCGTAGGCGGCGCCAATTTCATCAACAAACTTTTGCTTCCTTTTTGGATCATCAGAAATAAAATCGGCTAAATTTACACTGGGTATATTATTCATGGTTTGAATTTTAGTTTACAAATATACCAAATTACCAAAGTTTTTCCGAAGATAAAATTTCCTTTAATAATCCTTGTTACAATGGGTTTTTTTCTACTTTTGATACAGCAAATTTTTTATGATGAAACCAGACACTTCCCCCCAAATTTTCTTCGATTATAATCGAAAAGACCTTGATGACGACACTTTACTAAAACTGTATCGCGGTATGTTGAAGCCTAGGCTAATAGAAGAAAAAATGCTTATACTTCTGCGCCAAGGAAAGGTTTCAAAATGGTTTAGCGGAATTGGGCAAGAGGCCATTTCAGTGGGGATAACAGCTGTTTTAGAAAAAGACGAGTACATTTTACCAATGCATCGAAATCTTGGTGTTTTTACAATGCGCGATATCCCGTTGCACCGACTGTTTTCGCAATGGCAAGGAAAAGCAAACGGTTTTACGAAAGGACGGGACAGAAGTTTTCACTTTGGAACGCAGGAATTTCATATCGTAGGAATGATTTCGCATTTAGGGCCCCAGTTTGGCGTGGCAGATGGAATAGCACTGGGAAACAAATTAAAAGAAAACAATAAAGTATGCGCCGTATTTACGGGGGAAGGAGGAACGAGTGAAGGCGATATTCACGAAGCTTTAAACGTGGCTTCGGTATGGCAATTACCGGTGCTCTTTTGTGTAGAAAACAATGGGTATGGTCTCTCAACGCCTACTAATGAGCAATACAACTGCGAAAATATTGCAGACCGCGGAATAGGCTATGGCATGGAATCCCATATTATTGAAGGAAATAATATCCTGGAAGTTTATACCAGATTAAAAGATTTGGTTGAGAGTATGCGTACCAATCCACGGCCTATTCTTTTGGAGTTTAAAACATTTAGAATGCGTGGCCATGAAGAGGCTAGTGGTACTAAATATGTACCAACTAACTTAATAGATGAATGGGGCTTGCGCGATCCGCTCACAAATTTCGAAAATTATTTGTTAGATGAAGGGGTGCTTTCCGAAGTAAAGATTGAAACTTTTAAAACCGAATTTAAAAACGAAATTGATAAAAACCTCGACATTGCATTTTCTGAACCAGCGATTGAATTTAACAAAACAATCGAATTAAATGATGTTTACAAACCTTTTGAATATCAGGAAATTACAGAAAAACAAAATAAAGAAAACATTCGATTAATCGATGCTATTTCCCAAGGATTAAAACAATCTATGGAGCGCCATGACAACCTTATAATTATGGGGCAGGATGTGGCAGAATACGGCGGGGTATTTAAAATTACAGAAGGTTTCGTGGAGCAATTTGGAAAAGAGCGCGTTCGTAATACACCAATTTGCGAATCGGCCATAATATCCACTGGAATGGGGCTTTCAATAAACGGATTTAAAGCCGTTGTAGAAATGCAGTTTGCAGATTTTGTTACTTCTGGTTTTAATCCTATAATTAATTATTTGGCAAAAAGTCATTACCGTTGGAACGAAAATGCCGATGTGGTAGTTCGTATGCCTTGCGGCGCTGGAGTAGGAGCGGGGCCATTTCACAGCCAAACCAACGAAGCTTGGTTTACGCATACTCCAGGCTTAAAAGTGGTTTACCCAGCCTTTCCGTATGACGCCAAAGGATTATTGGCTACAAGTATTGAGGATCCTAACCCGGTTCTGTTTTTTGAGCACAAAGCCTTGTATAGAAGTATTCGGCAGGATGTACCTACAGATTATTTTACCTTACCCCTCGGAAAAGCTTCACTTTTAAAACAAGGGGAAGCTTTAACTATAATATCATACGGAGCTGGGGTACATTGGGCTTTGGAAACGTTGGAGCAACAACCAGAAATTAAAGCAGACCTCATAGATTTACGTACACTAATGCCGCTAGATACAGAAGCTATATACAAATCTGTTAAAAAAACAGGGAAGGTAATTATACTTCAGGAAGACTCGATGTTTGGTAGTATGGCTTCAGATATATCGGCCTTAATTATGGAAAATTGCTTCGAGTATTTAGACGCTCCTGTTAAGCGAGTAGGCAGCTTGGAAACGCCTATTCCTTTTGCAGCAAATTTAGAAGCAGGCTATCTTCCTAAGGAAAAATTCAAAGAAATTCTACTGGATTTATTGTCTTACTAATAATTTAACATTCCTTGTTAAACTTTAGATAAAGGCTAATGCTAGCATAGAATAGTTATTTAATTTAGTGCCATACTAATCATTAAAACCATTAACTATGTTACGTTGGATCGTTATTTTTCTAGTCATTGCAATTATTGCAGCAGTTTTTGGATTTGGAGGCATCGCAGAAGGTGCAGCCGATATCGCAAAAATCATTTTTTACATTTTTATAGTGCTATTGGTACTTTCACTTCTATCTAGACTTTTTAGAAGATAGGCACTACTTAACCAATTTTAAAAAAATCAAAACTTATGAAAAAACTCCTCATTTTGGCTGTTATTGCAACCACAATATTCGCTTGCGGTACACCGAAAACCGTACAGGAATCTCGAAAAGTAATTAAAGGATATTGGTCCTTAGACAATATTTCGTACGACTCATCGGGTACGTTTAATGTAACCCTATTTAACGATACCTCTGTGGAGTGTATGGAAGGTAGCTCTTGGAGATTTATTCCAAATAACAATACCGGTAATTACACTATTAATAATTCTAACTGTCCTACAGGGGAACGTAATTTTATATTTACAATTCAAGAAATTGACCCTGCTTCCGGACTGTATGATTTTCTTTTAAAACCTACAAATGCCAAAGGAAAATCCGAAACCAATGCCGGGTATAGATTGCGTTTAGCTCAGCTAGGCGAATCCTCAATGCGTTGGGAACAAACGGTAAGTTTAGACGGCAAGCCTTTTAAAATTAATATGAACTTCTCTAAAATACAGGAATAATAATTATGAAAACATTTAAAAATATTATAACAGTAGCCTTAGCTTTTACCTTTGTAGTAAGCTTAACAAGTTGCGAAGCCACTAGAAATGCTAATAACAAGCAAAAGGGCGCCGTGATTGGAGCCGCAGGTGGTGCCGTTTTGGGAGCCATACTTGGTAACAACGTTGGTAAAGGTGGTAATGGCGAAATTGGTGCCGTTATTGGCGGTGTAGTTGGAGGTACGGCTGGAGTACTTATCGGAGCCAAAATGGATAAGCAAGCGCAGCAAATTGAGCAAGAAATTCCAGGTGCTCAAGTAGAACGTGTTGACGATGGTATTGTAGTAACTTTTGACGAAAATAGTGGTGTTTATTTTGATACCGCGAAATACAATATTAATGCCAATTCACAAGCCACATTAGATAAATTGGCCAATGTTCTTAAAGAGTACAAAGACACCAATGTATTGGTGGTTGGGCATACTGATAGCGTAGGTGCAGATGAAATGAATATGACGCTTTCTAAAAACAGAGCCCAATCTGTTACTAATTACTTTGTTCAAACCAAAGGATTAAGCGCAAGTAGATTTACAACAAACTGGTATGGAGAAACCGCACCGGTAGCCGATAATTCTACTGCCGTAGGACGTGCCAAAAACCGTCGCGTAAACCTTGCTATTGTACCCAATGAAAAAATGAAGCAAGAAGCTCAACAGGAAGCTGGCGAGTAATAATAAATTTAATTTAAAAAGATCCCGTACCATTTTTGGACGGGATTTTTTATTTAGCTTTAAACCTAGATGGCTAAAATGAATAAATGGGACGTAATTATAATCGGTGGAGGACTTGCAGGCCTAACTACAGCACTTCACCTTGCCAATAATAATTGCGCTGTTTGCTTGATTGAAAAAAACGAATACCCAAATCATAAGGTTTGTGGCGAATATGTGAGCAACGAAATTTTGCCGTATTTAAAAACATTAGGCGTGAATCCGTTTTCCGTTGGCGCGAAAAAAATTTCACAGTTTAAAATTACGGAGGTTGATGGAAATTCCATTGCAGCTTCTTTACCTCTCGGTGGGTTTGGCATTAGCAGATATACGTTTGACGATCTGCTTTATTCGGCTATAAAAAGTAAAGTTCAAGTGCTGCTTGATACAGTTGAAACAGTTAATTTTAAAGAAAACCATTTCAAAATTACCACAAAAACAAAACAAATCTTAACAGCAGATTTCGTTGTAGGTGCCTATGGAAAACGTTCTAATCTCGATTCATTTTTAAATAGAAAATTTATGCGGCAAAGTTCGCCATGGCTGGCGGTGAAAGCGCATTACAATTATGATTTTCCGGAAGATACCGTGGCACTGCACAATTTTAACGGCGGCTATTGCGGCTTAAGCAAAACTGAAAGCAATGCTGTAAACGCCTGTTATTTAACAACTTTTAAATCGTTTAAAAAATATAAGAACATAGATGATTTTCAAAAATTGGAAATGTCGAAAAATCCGTGTTTACATAATTTTTTTACCCGTGCAACCCCACTGTTTAAAAAGCCTTTGACTATTAGCCAAATAGCATTTCACAAAAAGAATCCGGTTGAAAACCATATTTTTATGGTTGGCGATAGCGCTGGGCTTATCCATCCACTTTGCGGTAACGGAATGGCGATGGCAATAAAAAGTGCAAAAATTTTTTCTGAAATCTTTTTGAAATATTATCGAAAAAATAATTTCAATCGCCGTGATATTGAAATTGCATACGCCAAATGTTGGAAGCGCGAATTTGAAAGCAGACTTACCGCCGGAAGAACCATTCAACGAATTTTAATGAATCCAGTTGCTTCAAAAATAGGGTTTGCAGCAGCCAAGGCACTTCCGCAATTGCTGCCATTAATTATTAAAAAAACGCACGGAAAAACAATTACATGATAACTTTCAGCAATAAATATAGATCGCAGCAACCAGAGGTAATGGATAGTCTCGATTTTAGAGGTCCCGAAATGAAGGATCTCTTAAACGATTTAAAAATGGTAAACAAGTGGTTGGGAGGCAACAAAATCACCATAGACGCCCTACATATATTATTGCGAAATCGTGACAAAACGGCAAAAATTACCATAGTAGATTTGGGTTGCGGCGATGGTACAATACTTCGAAAATGCTCCGATTTTGGCAAAAAGTACAACTTCAACTTTGACTGTATAGGTTTAGACTTTAACGAAAACATCCTCCAGTTTGCCAAACAGCACAGTAAAAATTATACAAATATAAAATATCTAAAAGTTGATGTTTTTTCAGAAGAAAATTTAATTCCAAATTGCGATATTGCAATGTGCACACTATTTCTGCACCATTTCAGCAACAATAAAATTGAATACCTCTTAAAAACCCTATTAAATAAAGCGCAAATTGGTTTAATAGTGAACGATTTGCACAGAAGTAAGCAGGCCTTTACACTGTTTAAAATAGCGAGTAAAGTGTTTTTAAAAACGAAAACAGCCCGACACGACGGCTTAGTTTCGGTTGCAAGAGGCTTTAAAAAGGAAGAATTAAAACGGATTTCAAAAAATATTCCAAACCAGCAAAGTAGTATTCACTGGCGATGGGCTTACCGCTATCAATGGATACTCAAAAAAGAACTATGAGCGTAAAAATAGTAAAAGTTGCAAAACAACTACCTAAATACAGTCGGGAAACCGCAGAGATAATTCCGTTTGTAGAACAATGGATGCAGCATAAAGACAGGCGATTTCAAAGAAAAGTGATAAAAATTTTTGAAGGTGCAAACGTAGATAAACGCTATTCTATCATGGATCCGCTGGAAGTTTTTACCAACCCGAGTTTTGAAGCCCGAAACGATATTTATATTCGTGAAATTACGAAACTGGGAAAAGGCTGTTTAGAAAAAGCGTTACAAAAATCGGACTGGCAACCAACAGACATTGATTTTATAGTTACCGTAAGTTGCACGGGCATTATGATTCCTTCGGTAGATGCATATTTGATAAACGAACTTAAAATGAAACAAGATATAGTTCGTTTACCGGTTACAGAAATGGGGTGCGCGGCTGGAATATCCGGAATAATTTACGCAAAGAATTTTTTAAAGGCCAACCCCGGAAAACGGGCAGCCGTAATTGCTTTGGAAGCACCCACTGCCACCTTTCAACTCACAGATTTTTCAATGGCCAACATTGTAAGTGCCGCAATTTTTGGCGATGGCGCGGCCTGCGTGTTATTGTCCTCAAAAACAGAAGATAGCGGTCCAGAAATTCTTGCCGAAGAAATGTATCATTTTTACGACGCCACAACTTTAATGGGTTTTAAGCTGGTAAATACAGGCCTACAAATGATTTTAGACAAAGAAGTTCCCGAAAAAATAGCAGCGCATTTTCCTGCTATTATACATCCATTTTTGGAAAAGCACAATTTAAATATTGAAGCTATCAATCACCTAATTTTTCATCCCGGCGGACGGAAAATCGTAGAAACGGTGGCAGATTTATTTGGCAAATTGGGTAAAGACATAAACGATACCAAAGAGGTACTTCGTCTGTATGGCAATATGAGCAGTGCCACTGTACTCTATGTTTTAGAACGATTTATGGATAAAAACCTACCCGCGGAAGATTTGGGATTAATGCTCAGTTTTGGTCCAGGATTTTCGGCGCAACGCGTGTTGTTAAAATTTTAATTATGAGTGATTTTAAAGGCTATTGGGCAATAATTTTGGGCGGAAGTAGCGGTCTAGGTCTTGCCAGCGCCAAAAAATTAGCGGCAGAGGGAATGAATATTTGTATTGTACATCGCGATCGGAAAAGCAATTTACCCGCTTTTGAAAAGGAAGTCGATACCATAAAGGCGCACGGCGTTTTAGTAAAAACTTTTAACAAGGATGCCTTAAACAAGCAGGTGAGAGAAGAAATTTGTAATGAATTTCCAAAGCATAGCGTAAAAGTTCTATTGCACAGCATAGCCAAAGGCACTTTAAAAACAATGCATAGCCAGGACGACAATATACTCACAAAACAGGATTTTGAAATTACAATTCACGCTATGGCAATTAGCTGGTACGAGTGGGTACAAACATTATTGGCAAACAACGCCTTTACACCCAAAGCGCGAAACCTCGCTTTTACAAGTGAAGGAAATATACGCGTGTGGCCAGGATATGCGGCAGTTTCAGCAGCAAAATCGGTTTTGGAATCTTTAATGCGAAATATGGCCGTAGAATTGGCTCCTTTGCACATTACCAGCAATTGTATTCAAGCAGGAACTACCGATACACCTTCATTTTTGGCCATTCCAAATAGTAAAAAACTTGCCGAAATGGCAAAATATCGTAATCCATTTAACAGGCTTACGAACCCGAACGATGTAGCAAATGCGGTGCTTTTAATGTGTAAGCCAGAGGCAGATTGGATTAATGGCACCGTAATAAAAGTTGATGGTGGTGAAAGTTTAAGATAACATAACCCAAGTTAAAACCATAAATATTTCGAATTTGAAATCTGAAGAAATAATAGCAAAACTACCGTATTCCGAGCCTTTTTTGTTTGTAAACAACATACAATCTGTTTCGGCCGAGGGTATATGCGGCACCTATTTTTTTGGTGGAAATTCCTACTTTTATAAAGGTCATTTTAAAAATAAGCCCGTTACCCCTGGGGTTATTTTAACCGAATGTATGGCGCAGATTGGCTTGGTTTGCTTTGGAATATTTCTTTTTAACGAAAATCAAATTTCGGGGCATTCTAATTTTGCACTCAGCAATACCCAAATAGATTTTTTCGCACCGGTATTTCCCGAAGAAACAGTAAAAGTAATTTCTGAAAAAATATATTTTAGGTTTAATAAATTAAAATGCAATGTAAAAATGCTGAATAGCAAAAATGAAATTGTGGCAAAAGGTACTATTAGCGGTATGCTTTTAAATGAAACAAACCTTATATGAAAAATCGTGTGGTAATAACTGGTTTAGGGGTAGTAGCACCAAATGGAGTAGGGCTTACTTCTTTTTCCGAAGCCATCAAATCTGGGGCATCAGGCATTACTTTTTTTCCTGAGTTGCGCGATTTAAACTTTTCGTGTCAGCTGGGCGCTAAACCTTCTATTTCCGAAGAAAAAAAGAGAGAATACTTTTCAGAATTACAACTTCGTAACTTTAATAGCAGCGGTATTTTATATGGTGTAATTGCGGGTATGGACGCATTAAAAGATGCCAAAATTACACCCGCAAATCCTGAGGAAGATCCCCTATGGGATTTAGGGATAATCTTCGGAAGTGGCACCAGTGGAGTTGAAAAATTCCGGGAAGCCATTAATAAGATTGATGCTAAAAATGTTCGCCGTTTGGGAAGCACCTCGGTAGCGCAAACCATGACGAGCGGCGTGAGTGCGTATTTGGGTGGCCTCATTGGCGCGGGAAATATGGTAACCGCAAACTCATCGGCCTGCGCAACAGGTACCGAAGCGCTTTTAATGGGCTATGAACACATTGCAAATGGTAAGGCCAAATATATGCTTTGCGGTAGTACAAGCGATTCCGGCCCCTATCTTTGGGGTGGGTTTGACGCTATGCGTGTTACAACCTATAAACACAATCAGGAGCCAAATAAGGTCGCTGGTCCAATGAGCAGTGAGGCAAGCGGGTTTATTCCGAGCAGTGGCGCCGGTGCTTATTTACTAGAATCCTTAACAAGCGCGCAAGAAAGAGGAGCTACTATTTATGCCGAAATTTTAGGTGGAGCGGTAAATAACGGCGGACAAAGAATCGGGGGAAGTATGACGGCTCCTAACAGTGTAGCCGTTCAGAAATGTATTAAAGATGCCTTACAGAACGCAGGCGTAGCTACCGATGATATTGATTATATAAACGGGCATTTAACGGCGACTATTAAAGATCCCGACGAAATTAAAAATTGGAGTCTAGCCTTAAATAGGAGGGGAGCGAAGTTTCCGTATATAAATTCACTTAAAGGAATGATAGGCCATTGTTTGGCTGCCAGTGGAAGTATTGAGATTGTTTCGGCTATACTTCAGTTGCACGAAGGGTTTGTGTTTCCAAATGTGAATTGTAAAAGAATACATCCGGAGATTGACGCGTTAATTGCTTCCGAAAAAATTCCGAAGCAATTGCAAAGAGTGCCCCTAAAAATAGTTGCAAAAGCCAGTTTTGGGTTTGGTGATGTAAACGCTTGTGCTATCTTTAAGAAAATTTAAATTACCTATGACTTCCAACGAAATATACGAAAAGCTCGAACCAATAATTATTACGTATTTGCCGGAGGATGTGGCGCCAAAGGCAGTAAATAAAGCCAGCGATTTAACCCGTGAATTGAATATAAATTCTGCGCATTTGGTTGATATTGTTTTGGATATAGAGGACGCTTTTAATATTGAATTCAAAAACGAGGATATGGAGCAACTTCGCAGTATTAATGATGCAATCTCCTTGATACAACAAAAAATTTCAGGTTAATAAAATGTTTTCATTTTCACAGAAAATTCAATTTTTGTTAAACCCGTATTTATAAGCCGTTAAATTGCGTTAAACCTATTGGCGACCCATTTCAAATTTATTAAATTAAAAAGTAAAAAATTTGAAAATCATGAAAAACGTAGTAGCAGTATTATTTCTATTTATAAGTATTTCGGCCTTTTCACAGGATCCATTTCTTCAAAAGTCTAGTCCTGAGGTGGAAAAAGAAGCTAAGGTAATTACAAACAAATATCTTCCCGAACTCGGAATGACGGGACAACAGGTATTATTGTTTCAACAAAAAGTAGCCGAGTTTTTAATTCGAAAAAATAAAATTGAAACCGAATTAAACGGAAAAGAAAAGCTTAACGCTCTTTATAAACTTCAAGTAGAGGAAACCGCAGAAATGAATGATATTTTAACGCAGCCCCAAATGGAAGTTTACAAAAAAGTTAAGCCTAAATTTCAACCTTTGGAAAAAATAGAAACTGAGTAATTACTTATTTTTTTCAATAAATTTTTCGTTCTCAGTATTACTTTCAATATCGGGCTCAGTGCCACTTGGCGTACTCTGCTTTAAACCTGCAGACTCTACTCCAAAGAACTCCATAATTTCTGGTGGATTGTCAATTTGCTTCGTCCGCTTACCCATAATAGCAATTGGTCTAGAAATAACCGAATCGTTATTTTGAATAATTTTTAGCCAATCATTCGAGTTAAAATTAGTAGTGCTTTCAGTGTCTATATCTAATTGGCGCTTGTCTACCAAATCGCCAATTTTAACCCCTAATGAATCTGCAATTTCTGCCCATTGGGTATCGGCTACTTTGGTTTTTGCCAAATCTATTGCCAAATAACGAGCATCTATTCCGGTTAAATAACTTAAGGTATGTATTCCCACACGGGTGTTGCTGCTGTAAATTAAGGTAAGTTGGTTTTCATCTCGTGCTATTACTCCCATATTTTTCATACTATTAGTGTGCTTTCAGTTTTTCTTTTCTTTTTTGAAGTTGTGATCTAAGTTCAGTTATTACTTTAGCAACCGAAGCTTCAAAAGAGGCGCTAGATGTTTCTGCGAAAATAGTAGCGCCCGGCATACTTAAGCGTACGCTACAGATTTTTCCCTTTTCAGGGTTAGAAGAGTTTTCCTTTTTAAAATATACGTCTCCACTAATTATAGAGTCGTATTTAGTTTCAATTTTATTCAGTCTTTCGGTAACAAAATCTTCCAATCTTTGGCTAGCCGCTACCTCGTGATACTCGAAATTTATCTTCATAATCTATTGGTTTTTATTATCAAATTTAAAGATACAATAGCATAAAAACCACACCAAACTTTTAATATGATTTTGTGAAATTAATCTTCATTAACCACCGGCGGATTGGGGTCTGAAATTACCATTGAGGCTACAATACCTGCGGCTAAAGATAATCCGATTACACCCAACGAGAGCCATTCGGGTATTTCAACATTGTGGGAGAGTATCATTTTTACGCCAACAAAGGCCAAAATTACCACCAGACTATAATTTATAAACCTAAATTTGGTAAGCATTCTTGAAATTAAAAAATACATAGAACGCAGCCCTAAAATTGCCAAAATATTTGAGCTAAAAACAATAAATGGATCTGCGGTAATTGCCAGAATTGCAGGAATACTATCCAAGGCAAAAAGTATATCGGTAAGTTCAATAATTATTAAAGCAACAAATAGCGGGGTTGCCGCGCGAATTCCCATTCGTTTTATAAAAAATTTATCGCCGTCCATTCTATAACTTACGGGGAATAGTTTTTTCATAAAACGGAACATTTTAGATTTTTTGGGGTTAAACTCCGTTTCCTTATGCGTTAGCATTCTAAATGCTGTAAATAGTAGAAAGGCACCGAACACGTATATTATCCAGTCGAATTTGTTGATTAAGGCAACGCCAAAAAATATCATTAACGCCCTAAAAACAATAGCCCCCAAGATTCCATAAAACAACACTTCGTGTTGGTATTTCTGTGGAATTGCAAACGATGAAAATATTACTGCAATTACAAATACGTTGTCTATACTCAGCGAAAGCTCAATTAAATAGCCGGTAATATATTTAAGCGTTGCTACATCCGGAGTTAAATTTGTTGGGTTTTCTACGAGCCCTTCTTTAAAAAGCCAATAAATTACTCCTGAAAATCCAAGGGCTAAGGTTACCCAAACAGTAGTCCAAATTGCGGCTTCCTTTGTTTTAATAACGTGGGGAGTACGGTTAAAAACCCCTAAATCTAACGCCAAGAATAAAATAATAAACCCAATAAAAATTCCCCAAACAACCATAAATTAAAATTTTGCACAAAATTAGGAGGAAAGTACCTTTAAATATGATATGGAAATGTTAATAATTAGCAGCTGCGTTAAATCTTCATTAAATTTTTTTTCCGCTAAACGAAAGCCATTACATTTAAAACAAAAAATATGAAAAATAGTACTACCGTAAACAAACAAACCCCTACAGAGCATCCTATTTTAGATAGCATTAAAAATAGATGGAGCCCGCGAACCTTTGCAGATACGCCAATTAGTGAATCGGATGTTCAGGTGTTGTTAGAAGCGGGGAGATGGGCGCCAAGTTCTTCCAATATTCAGCCTTGGCGTATAATCTGGGGTATAAAAGGTACCGAAATGTACGATAGAATTTTTGATTGCTTAGACGAATTTAATCAGAGCTGGGCAGGAAATTCACAGGTTTTATGGATAAACGCCTTTAAAAAAACAATGAAAGACGGTACTAAAGAAAACTTTCACGCGCTTCACGATTTGGGACTCTTTATGGGCAATGTAATTCACCAAGCAAACAGTATGGGGATTGCCTCACACCAAATGGCCGGATTGCAATTTAAAAAGGCGCAAAGTGAATTTAACTTTACTGAGGATTACCACGTGGCAACTGCCGTGGCTTTTGGCTATTACGGCGGTAGCTTAGATAATTTACCCGAAGATCTACAACGGCAAGAAGAGCAAAAAATGCGTAAAAGAAAAAATATTACTGAATTTGCGTTTAACGGAAATTTTAAAAATAACAGCTAATTATGGAAAAGAAGAAAAAGCACGCCGATTTTCAAGACGAATATAGAAAATCTTCAAATTTTGGGAAACTTCAACAGGAGGAAGATTTAAAAATTAAGGGCGATGGCAAATTAAAAGTTGAAAAAGACGATGCAATGAAATCACGCTCAGACCAAAAAACAATTTCAGAAACACTTAAAAAAATAAATTCTGAAGAAGAATAAGTAAATAAAAAAGACGATTTTTATGGTTGCACAACCTACCGTATATGCCTAAACCCAACCCCAGTAAAGCGGAACAACAAAGCAATATTGATGAAGAACTGGAAAACTCTAAGTCATCAGAGATAACCAGTACCAAATCGCACGGCGAAATCTTAAAACAGCAAATAATTGATGGGCAGGAAACTTATAATAAAAATGCTATAAGTATACTTCTAAGTTCGCTAACGGCCGGTCTGGAAATAGGTTTCAGCTACTTATTAATATGTAGCCTTTTTTTCTTTTTACAAGGAAAAGTTGAAGAAGACACTATTATAAAACTCTTGTCTGTGGTTTATCCGGTAGGCTTTATAATGATTATTTTGGGGCAATCCATATTATTTACCGAACAAACTTCACTATTAACGCTTCCGGTTCTAAATAAAAAAAGAAGTTTCCGAAGTTTATTAAAACTTTGGGGGCTGGTTATTTCAGGAAATTTAATTGGGGGCTACCTAATAGCATTTTTATTGGTTTGGATTGGACCACATTTAGGCATATTCAATTTATTAACTGTCGAAAAAATAGCGGTTCACGTAACCCATTACGATAATTCGGTAATTTTTGTCAGTGCCATTCTTGCCGGTTGGTTAATGGGGTTGCTCTCGTGGTTAATAGCAGCTTCAAAAAGTACGCTAAGCCGAATTGTTTTAATATTTATGATTACCGCAGTGCTTTCATTCACCGGGCTTCACCACAGTATTGTGGGCAATGTAGAGGTTTTTGCTGGCTGGATAAGTTCGTCTGCAATAACATTTGTAGATTATCTGTCCTTTATCCTTTTAGCGTTATTAGGAAATGCCTTGGGCGGAGCCATTTTTGTTGCTTTGCTGAAATATCGTGCCTTTGTTTACGATGTAAAAGGGTAGGTAGAGGAAGCAATTTTTAATTATAAACAACAATAAAAAAACCCTTTTTCAAGGGTTTTATTTTTAAATCTTTTAGCGAGTGGGAATATGTTAACCTGGATTAATATTTGCTCCAGGCTTAGGTTTCGCCTTTGGTTTTGCCGAAGCTTTAGCAGCAATTGGTTTTGCCGGCTTCTTTTTTTCTGTATTGTTTTCTGGTTTTTTCCCCATGGCTATATTTTTTAGTTAACATATACTGTTTAAAGGTACTAAATTAACGAACACCCTGCCGTATTTAATCTAAATATTTCGCGCTTAGGCAAATGATTTTAAGTAACTTAGCGAAACTAACCGAAGAATATGAAGCTTAGCTCCTTTTTTAAGCAGTGCCACGAAAAGGAAGTCTTTAAAATGTTGTCTATTTATGTGGTTTCTGCGTGGATTATCTTACAAGTTCTCGCAGTAACTTGGCAACCATTGGGGCTTCCCGAAAAATCCGTTACTTTTTTAATTATAATTTTATTGCTTTGTTTTCCTATTTATATTTTTCTTCTTTGGAAATTCAGATTAGCCAAAATTCATCAAGCTGAAATCGCGCAAAGCGAAAAGAAACCCAAGAAAGAACTAGCCTTTCGGAAAACATATTTCTCGGCTCTTGGAATAATCGCTTCATTATGTGTAATTGCCGTATTCTTAATAGTAAACAAGAATTTTTTACCCGCTAACAATTCCCTGCCAAAAATTATTAGTAGCGATAAGATTGCTGTGCTAAAATTTGGTAATAATACGGGAGACCATAAATACGACATTGTAAGTAAAATGGCCTCAGACTGGATAATCCACGGCATTACCGAAAACCAAGTAGCGCAGGTAATAACACAAGATTTAGTAGATGAATATAGAACAATTTTAAAAGGAAAAAAAATTGAGGAAGACGAATCAACCATTGTACGCGAATATCTAAAACCCAGTAAAATAATTTCAGGAAATTTCTATCTCAAAAATGAAAAACTTCTCTTTCAAGGGATGTTGATAGATGGAAAAACCAATAAAACCATTATATCGTTTAAACCTACACAATGTCTTGCAACCAACCCTCTAGAGTGTATTGAAGATTTAAACGAATCTATAACTGGCTATTTTATTACAAAAGATAAGCAAAAGTTAATGCTGCAAGAAACACCGCCAAAATATGAAGCGTACAAATTGCTACTTGAAGCTAAAAACAGCAACGAAAACGAAACTTATATTAACCTTTTAAACAGAGCAATAGCTTCAGATTCTACTTATTTTGAACCAAAAGTGCTCCGTGTGGCCCATTACTACAACCAACAAGATTTTAAAACGGCAGATTCTCTCTTAAACTTAATTAAACCAGATTCGTACACCAATAAACGACAGTTAAACCTGCTAAATATGTACGAAGCGCTTTTAAAAGGCGACAATCGTACTGTGTATAAAACGCTTTTAAATGAGTACAAAATTGCGCCTTTCGATTTAACCACCAATAAAACCGCTATGGTGGTAGCGCTGCAGTTTGTTAATAAGCCGGAAGATGTGGAAGCTATTTACAAAGTGATCCCGATGGACAGTATAAACCTTCAAAACTGTTCAGATTGCGTGGCGCGGATTTATGTAAACGCTTATGCCAATATAGAATTGGGCAATTATACGGCGGCGCTACAAACCATTGAAGATGCACAAAATAAGTTTGACGCCAAAATTTTAAACAAACCGCTTGCTATTGCCTACGTTCGTGCCAATAAAATTGAGGAGCTCGACCAATTTCTTAGAAAAATAGAAATTACGAATTCCCCCGCCGAAGTAAACGACTTGTATTTACAGGTAGGGAAGGAGTTTTTATTGAAAAATAACAAAACCAAGGCCATGGAATATTTTAAATATATTCTAAATTCAGACTCCGCAATTGTGGCGCCGGTAATGCTTGCAGAAGCACTGTTTTATGCTGAAGCGTATGAAAAGGCCGAAAAGATTTTAAACACCCACTACGCCAATAATCCCACAGACGTTGAGGCATTGTCAAAGTTGGCAATTTGTAATTTTAAAATGGGCAACCAAATAAAAGCCGAATCGTACCTCGAAAATTTAGAAACGTTGCCTTTAAAATATCAATTTGGAAGTATAAACTACGCACTAGCGCAGTATTATGCTGCCACAGATAATCAGCCTCAATTTCAAAACCATCTGCTGAAAGCGGTAGCTAACGGACATAAATACCATTGGAAGTTTTTCAAAAACGATCCTCAATTTTTGAAATACAGCAACACGGCAGTGTTTAAAGAAGCAATGAACTTTTGGAAATAGTATTTTGTTTTTTTGCACTTCCGTAATTTTAAAAATATGGCAAAATTAAGAAACGCGCACGCACTGTTAATTGGAGTGGGGAAGGACCTGCCCGAGTCTGCTACAGATGCCAAGGCAATTTACAATATCTTGGCAAGTAAGGAGTACGGAGGTTATTTCAAAAAAAATATAAACTTACTCACTAATAAAAAAGCTACACGAAAAAATATTCTCGACGCTTTCGAGAAGCTTTCACAAATTACGGATGAAAATTCTTCCGTATTAATCTATTATTCCGGTCACGGCGGCACATATAGCGATAATACTTTTATAAAAGACGAAGCGCTTAAAAAGCCAGAAATACAAAACCAAAAGTATTTTCATTTATGTCCAAATGATTACGACCCCAACAATTATAAAACCACCTGGGTAAAAGCCGAAGAAATTAAAGACAAAATTCAACAATTAAAATCCCGTCGCTTAATTTTTTTTCTAGACTGTTGTCACGCAGCGGGAATGACGGCGGGCGTTTCCAGCTTTGGAGCACGGCCCCAACTTACAAATGCAGACGGTCTGGCCCAAAATCTGGACGATGGCCGTGGTATGACGATTGTTTCTGCATGCCGTGCCAACCAACTATCGTATATTATGGAAGGGGATGAAAACAGCCTTTTTACAAAATGTATGCTCGAAGTTTTAAAAGGTGAAAACAAACAAGAAGACGATGAGCCATTGGTACGTATTTTTGAAGTAGTACAATATTTATTTAAAAAGGTACCTCAAGTACATCCAGAGCAAAACCCGTATGCTAACTTGCAGATATTTGAAGATTTTGTGGTGAGCTTTGCTTCAAATTCAATAAAAAATAAAACTGAAATAACTAAAACTAAAGCTTTAGAAAATTCACCTAAAATCACTACAAAAGAGCCTGTTACAAAATTTAGGGAAACTAAAAACGGCAATAGCGCCATTCTGTTTATTCACGGTTTTTCAGGAGATGCCGAAAATACCTTTTCCGAAGCCCCAATGTTGCTAATGAACAATAAGGCTTTTGATGGGTGGGATATGTTTCCGTTAGGTTACAGCAGCAATATTGTTCCCGAAATGGGCAAGAATATTTGGGCCTGTGCGAGCGATATTAAGCATAATTCAGATTATTTGTGTTCTTCGATTAAAAATAAGTTTTCAAAATACAAACGCATTGCCATAATTGCGCACGATTTGGGTGGCATTGTAGCCCAACAAGCACTAATTGCTTTAGATCCCGCAGATCTTGAAAGAATAAGCCACGTTTTATTTTTTGCTACCCCCAGTAACGGCCTCCCGGAACTTGCGCTCAAAGACTTTTTTACCTACGCCAATGACGAAAAGGAGTTAAAGGAGGGAAGTGTCTATATAAAAAATTTGCGGGAGCGATGGAATAAAGCTTTTAAACACGGCTATCCCTTCACCTTTAAAACAATTGCGGGCAGCAAGGATGAATATGTACCATTAAGCTCAAGTTTGGCGCCCTTTAACAAAAAATATCACGAGTTAATTGAAGGCAGTCATTTTTCGATAGTACAAGTTGAAAATGAAGCCGATGACGGGTATCAGGCTATTTTAAAAACCTTAACCGATAAAAGTTTTCTGAACAAATTCTCCAATAAAGAAGAAATTAACATTGCTTTGGGCGAATATAAAGCAGTAATAAATTCACTGCTTCCGAAGATAAAAACGCTGGATGGTAAAGGAGTAGAGCGATTAATATACGCACTGGAAGGCGCGGGTAGGGAGGAAGAGGCCGTAAAAATTTTGGAAGCACACCCGTTGGCAAAAAACAACTCAAATTTATTGGGAATACTGGGCGGCAGGTACAAACGGCAATATTTAAAAACGTTTACCGCCCACGATTTATCGATGACATATAAATATTACAACGGTGCTTTAAAAATAGCCGAAGCTAAAAACGATTATTCACAAATTTATTATCACGCTATAAATTTGGCTTTTGTAAGTTTAATGAAAGGCGAGAGGCCCGAAATGACGGTATTTGCCAATAAAGCCTATGAGGCAACCATACTGGATCCGTTCCCCAGTCTCTGGAAGTTTGCCACCGTGGGCGAAGCGTATCTGTATAAAGGAGAATTTGAAAATTCGAAGAACAACTATGCAAAAGCCGCAGCAATGGCTGGATTACGCGAAAAACTGTCAATTTATACCAATGCGTATAACGCGTACACTAACTTAATGCAAACCGATAATCCCAAAGATGTGTTTGTCAAATTCCTAAGAATGAATTTTTTATCGTAATTTAATGGCAAAATTAAACTTAATGTTGAAGTTTACCCAAAACAAGACCCCAAAGCTGAATTTCAAAAAAGCACTTAAAAAGCCTATACCCGTAAAATGTGTTCAGATAGACGAGCCATTTGAGGTAGAAACTATGGAAGGTGTAATGAAAGGCAAAGCTGGAGATTGGCTAATGATAGGCGTTAACGACGAAAAATACGTCTGCGATGCTTCCATATTTAAAAAAACCTACGAGCTAATGAAATAAAATCAGTTTAATGTAAAACCCGTAAGCCATGAGTGGAAAAAGAATTTTTATCAGTTATTCCAGGCGAGATATAGATTATGTAAAATCGTTAGTAGAAGCGTTGCGCTCGCAAGGCTTTGAAGTTTGGTTTGACAAAAATATTATGACGGGCAACGATTGGGACGATACCATAGAAGAAGAAATAAAAAAGGCAGATGCGCTGGTGCTAATTCTGTCTAAAACTTCGGTATCTTCAGATCCTGTAAAAGATGAAATGTCCTACGCATTAAGCTTAGGAAAGAGTTTAAACCCTATAAAAATAGAGGAGTGCGACGTTCCCATGCGCTTGGCACGAAAACAATTTATAGACTTTGAAGCACTTGGTCACGAATTGGGTTTTGAGAGATTGGTAAAAGATTTAACCCTTCAACTAACCGATAAGCCAAAAGAGAAAGTAACCGTACAAAAAGGTACATTTAAACCCCCGGTGAAACAGCAACAACGCCCCCAAAATTATACGGCAAGACGGCCAAAATCTAACAATAATTCATTGATTATTGGTGGGATAATAATTGGTGGAGGCGCAGTGGTTATTTTGATAGTTTTTCTTATAGTAGTTTCGTTACAGTCAGATTATTCAGAAGATTACGACACATACGACAACACAGACTCTTTTGTAGATTACAATGTTCCCCAACAAACGGGAACAATAGAAGATCAAGATTGGAATACTACTTTAAACAGCAATAACTTAGACGGGTATTTAGCCTTTTTATATACCTATGGAAGGACTAGTAAATATTACGATCAAGCTTATGAAATAATTAACCAAATGTTGCCAAAATCGGCTACGGTCTGGTACGGCGTACAAGGAGGTAATTACAACTTTACGAAATATTTATTCTATGATGGCGACAATTCTACACCGCCACAATACGACGATATAATTACCCCAATCTATAAAAGCGAACTCTATGAGGGCGAAAACTTTGTACGCAATGGAAATTATGTGCAACCGGGCCAGCGATTATTGGTTTACGACACTTGGGTAGATGCCAATTACAATATTTGGGCAAGGATTCGGTATAATTAGTGATTTTGCTTCTTAAAATACTTTTTATAGTACAAAGGGAGGAGGCATAAAGTAATAGCATAATATAGGAGTATATTATGGCTTATCGGTTATTCTATTTTACATAATATAAATTATAGGACAAATTATGACTTTAATTTGCCTAATTAAAAACTACAACAAGTTATCGCTACATTCTCCCAAAATCCACATTTAATAATCCGAGTTATTCTAATTGCAGATTTTGCTCATAATCCATTTGCTGACTCAATACCCTAATTATAAAAATTTCGTCTAACGACTTGAAATAAAAAATGGTATGTGATTTAAAACTGAATCTTTTTAAATTATCTATAAATTCAGAAGCATCTCGACCTAAATTTACATTTCGGCCTAGAAGTTTAAAAGTTTCTTGCATCTCGAAAAAATACTTCTGAGCTTGAATAAGTCCAAATTTACTTATCCCAAATTCATACATAATTTCTAAATCAAACTCAGCTTTACTCGAAAGTTTATAAACGCCCATCCTTTTTCATACGAGTTTCAACATCCTTCATTATTTCTGGAAGCGTTTTGTTACCCACACCACTATCCAAACCTTCAATAAGTTTAGACTTTAACGCAAGGAAGTCAACACTTTTAGCTTGATCTTGCCTTACTAGATTGCGTATGTATTCGCTATCATTAGTAAATTCTCCCGCTTGGATTTGAGCTTTAATCCATTCATCCTGTTGTTGAGTAAGTGTAATTGTTTTCCGAATTGTTGCCATTGAATAGATTTTTAAAACGTCATACTATTGGTGTAATATAGTGAATAAAATTGAATTTTGAAATTATATTCCACCACACACAGTTTTCTACCAGGTCCCTGTCCTTGCAAAAATGAGTGTTTACTTTAATAATTTAAATAGGTACTCGTGAATCTCTCCCGAAGCCTCGGGATCAATTTCATTACATCCTAAAAGAAATTTTGGAAATGACAACTTTTTGAAAAAGCAGTCTATTTTACTATTGCTATTTTATAACAATTAGTGAGTCCCATTTAATTTAATAATTAGGCGTTTACTCTTTGCATTAGTAACATTTTCATTTAAATGGTTTAATTCCGTTAGTTTTTCTTTTAGAATTAAATTTTTTAAAATTGTGTAATTAGATTGTATTTTAAGTTGGTTGTCTTTACTCTGCACTAACTCAAAAAAATATTCACCTAAATCATTTTTAAAATCTATTTTTCCATTTTCCAGTCCTAACACCTCAATTTTACAGGGAAAGTTTAGATAGAATGTAAAATAATCGGAGTAATTATAATCCAGATAGTAATTTAATTCAGAAGTACCCACCGTTTTCTCCAACTGAAAATGCTGAATAAGTTTATCAATAGAAACACTAACCAAACTATCATTAACAAAGGTAATAGCATTATTTAATGTGCCCTCCCCGCTCATAATATTAACAAATGGTTTATAGCCTTTTTGCAACCTATTAGTAACAGTATCTATCTGAATGGTGTTGTTTTCGCCTTCAAATTCAGATAGTGTACTATAGAAATTGCTTACCTCCTCATCCATACTCAACATACTGTAAAAACTCCGCATTTCGGTTGACATACCACCCGAAATCTCGAGCCTATACCTAAAGGTGGTTTTCTTTTTTTCAATATCTACATTGCCAGAAAATGACTGATTTATATAATTGTAATTTGAATCCATCCCAGGTAGATTAATTGTTGCAACAGACACGGAGTCAACCCTAGCCAATTGTAAATCACGATCAATAAATACAGCTTTTTTCTTTTTATTATCTGCCGCATTCGGTTTAACCAAAACTGCCTTCGTACTGTATAATGACGTAGGAATTTCATCAATTAAATACATGTATAACTCGTTATGTGGATAAAGTAATTGCATATCACCTTCGGCATTTTTAAAAGCAAAAAATATATGATCAAATTCTCCTTTCCTAATATAGTCAGTATCAATAGAGCCTAGGCGTTTGCTTCTCCCAAATACAGCCCAATAATCAATTTCCAAATCTTCTAATAATTGTCTATAAAACCTTCGGATACTTATAGGATCAAATCTTTCTTCCTTTAAAAAATAGCCGGTAGATTTTATAAACTCAGATTCATCAATTGGCAACATCTTGAAATTTGCTAATATTTCATTGTAAAGTAACTGGAATTGATAATATTTGGAACTGTCTTTGGCGCTTCCAATAACTCTACGCATCCATCTATTATAATAGGACGAATTTTCTTTGTCTAACGCCATTGGTTGGGTAAGAAAGTTAAATTCTTCATTATAAACATCGCGCCAAGATCTTAACTCACTGTCCTTTTTTTCTAAGGAATAGTACAAATACGGCTTTTCGCACGGTAAACAACTGTGCTCATTCTCTTCGAGAGCTATTACATTATTCATTGAAAATTGTAAGTACACAATCGTGTCATTGGCAATAACTGCGGGGGATGGAAAATCATTATAGGTTTTGTATCGCACCGTAAGTTGCGGTCCTGTTTTTATAGTATATTGTGAATTTACACTTGGCAAGTTGGCGTATAAATTTATATAGCTCTTCATGTTAGCGGTTTCTATACGCTCCGAATACACATAATGGGTTTCAATGGTGTCTCCCGGTTCTACTGCAGGAATGGGATAATGTATGGCGCCAAATTTTTCACGAGGTGAATTTTTTCGAAATACTAAACTAGAATCCAATTCAACAATGGTACCGTTGGCTTTTAGTGTTCTAATTTTAATGCTTTCTATATTGTTGCTCTCAAATTCATTTAACGTTAAAAAGGCATACTTTTCAACTCCTAAAGGCGTATTAACCACCAATTTATTATCTATTGAAATATGCTTTTTATAACTGCTCCAAAATTTTTCGTAGGTAACATCTTTATAGGAATGGGTAAAATAGGCGTCAGAATTTTTACAGATTGTTAAAAATGGATCTACCGTTGTATTAGTAACAGTAGCGTTAAAACTATAGAAAAGTCCAGCGAGGATGCAAATGGCGAAGCTAGCTCTTTTGGGTTTCGAGAACAATGGGTGCATTGATAATATTTTTAAAAGATTCTAGAATTTCATTTGTGGTATTACTGTTTTCCCTATCAATAAAGAGATGGTCAATAATAAAATTGTAATGGCATTCTATTTCAGTGTTAGATATTGCCCTAACATTTAAATGTAACGATACCCCCTCGCCTATTTTGCTGTGCTCAATGGGATTAAAAGCTTCTATGGGTTCGTCTAATTTTATGCGTACCACTACCTTTTTTTGATATGGGTTGTTTAAATATGTGCCTTCTATTAATGCCTCCCTACTTTCAGTTTCAATAAGCCTCGGTAAAAAGTCAATAAATAAATACCTGTGAGAGGCATCATTAAAAGTTTTACCGTTGATTACAATATTTCCCTTTAGTTGAAATATATCTGCGGTATTTATGAGTGATAAATCTGAAATGGTCTGGTTTCCAAAAATTTCCTTATAATAAGTCTCTGCATTCAAAGCAAATTTTTCTTCGCCATCATATTTTTGCATTCGGCGTAAATAATTACTTGAAAGCCCAGCATAATCAATCTTAAACGTTCCTTTTATAACATTTTCATTGGCATCTAAATTCAAATTTAAGTTGTAGGAAATTTCATTTTGTTGTGCACTAAATGCATCTATTTTATAAAATGAACCACCTGTCTTGTTCACAATTAAAATAGTACGGTCCTGTAAACTTTGTACAGGAGTTCTCATTAAATGAACTGGATCCGTAGGGTCCAATAGTATTGTTTCGTTATTTATATAAGCAATACAAATAACGTGATTGGCCGAGCTTAAAGAAGGAAAATCACAGTCGCTAATATGTTGAAATGTAGCAGCCAAAGCAATATCACTTTCAATACCCTTGTATTTTAAAGCTTCCGACAAAAAGTTTGAAAGATCCTTACAATCGCCTTCTTTATTTAAATAAACGTCGTTGGCGTGAGACGGAATAAACGCGCCCATCCCAATCTCAATAGCAACATATTTAAAGTTATTTTTAACGTAATTATAAAGAATTTCTACAATTTCTGAAGGTTCGGTAACAGTAGCAGTCAAGGCATCAATCTTTTTTTTAACCGAAGGGTTTAATCCTTTTTTAGAAGAAATTTTATTTAAATACCAATCGTTCATATAATTGATGGGGCGGTCGGAATATGAACTGGGCATAACCAAGGTTCGCATAAAGGGTACATTCATGTTTTTATAAATACCAAACATCTGCAGCGGATCGGGCGCTACCTTTTTTGGAGCCACTTTCATTTTCCACTTAGAACCCGCATTAGTACTGATAGAATCCATAGCAAAAAATGATATGGAATCTTGATAGATGGTATTGTGAACAAATTTAAATTCATTCGGAACATCTATAATATAGTTTAGCGTGTCTATTTGGTTATATGAAAAGAAATCTAAATTTGAAAAATACATCAATTCCTCACAGATTACAGTGTAGGTTAACTGAACCTCTTTGTCTGCGGGAATTGTAACGATTTTTATTTTCTTACTATTTATATAATCCAATTTTACGGCTTCCTCCTCAATATTTTTTATGGGTAGGCTTTTTAGTCGCCTTCCTTTTTGTTCAAAAAGTTGAATGTTTGAAATCTGCTCCAACTCTGTATCGTAGATAATTGGATAAAAACGAGGCTCCTTATTTGATTTAAACTGAATTGAAATTTCGTTTACAAAAGAAGAATCTGCTTGAATTTGAATATTTTCCAATTTCGATTTTAATTGAAAATCTTGCGCAGCGCCCCATTGGCAGTAAAAAATAGAGACTAGTAAAATCGAGGCATTTATAAAACTCTTCATAAAAAGATTTGAGCAGTTGGGGCAGGATAAAACCTACTGCAATATAATCTTTCAATTATATTTTAAAAATTTATTTCAAAAAAATATATTATTAATATCTTTTTATTGATTAGTTCGCTAATGTATATCTATGTATAGTTCAGAGTACATTAATGTATGGTTCAATGAATATATATGTATTGTTTAGGGTGACTTAATGTATGGTTAGGCCACCCTTCGTGCTACCTTAAAGCTACCTTACTCCTACCTAACCCCTAGTATGGTGCTACTTTCTTAATTTTTAAACTACTTTTAAATGTAAATGAACTTATGTATTGTAGAGCACAATAATTATATACGTTCCGAACAAAAATTAATTACTAGGATTCTGCACATAACAATCCCGTGTTGTAAATGACCAGGTATTGCTATTAATGGCCTTTATGGTGTACGAATTAAATAATAAAATATGCTGTGCCCTTCCTGAATTATTTTCTATTTCAGAAATTTTATAATCATTATTATTATTATCAGGGAAAGATTTAATGAAAAATTTACGAGTTGAAGAAACTGTGCTCAGTTCATATACATATGATGGATCATCCGTTGTTTTAACCAGTATTTCAATAGATTTATTATTATTTAAAATATTATTAGTACTATTAGGGCCATCAAAGGCAATGGCAAACGGTTTGTTTAAGACATTAACAGCCTTCGGCAGTTCTATCGTCAATCGGGTAGTAGCGTCTGTATAGGTTGTAATATTATTAGTCCTTAACACCACAATACCTCCATCGGGTAAGCTGTTTAAAGCATTCGTCATTTGAGACGATGTCACGTTTACCTGATTCCCATTACTTCCACTTGGAAGATCAATATTTACATAAATCACTTTATTCGGAACCGCACAATCAGAGAAGTATCCATCAAATTTACCTATAGTTACCCATTCAGCTGTAGAGCCAGTACTCATTAATACCTGCCCAACTTTTCCTTTTGATCCCTGAACTGATTCTGTTCCTCCCAAACGTATTCCTCCATCAATTTGTATGCTACCACCATCGTTATCAGCGGTTTTCACAATATGCAAATCGCTTTTAGGATCAACGGTTCCTATACCAACCTGCGAATAGCCAATAACAACAATCAATAGCGCAATAATTGTTAAACATCTTTTCATAAATAACGGTTTTAGATTCTAATCAATTTTAAAAACAACAAATGTAAGTAATATATAATCCTACAATTATTGAAATATACTAAATATTGAACCAATTAAAAAAGTTTCAACACCAATTAAATAGTAAAAAAACCACCCTATTTTCACTTAACAGAACATTAAACACATCTTATAAATCCTTCCCAATTGCCTGTTAAATAAAATTTAAACCAATCTACACCCCCACCCCTTTTTTATATATTCCCAAAACCATACATGTAAATAATACAAAACCTAAAAAACAAGTAGCTCATGAAGGCTGAGGCCGATACGGAAAAAGAGGAATTAATTGGTGAACTCGCAGACGGAAAACGCACTGTAAAAAGTTTGCCTCATGGCGGTTTTCTGTTTTTGGAGCACGATGTACCTTTTCTCCTAATTTATCGGAAACGCCCTGATGATAAAGCTACATTGCGACTTGCACGAACGGGCGCAAGTTACTTGATTATCGGGGAGGATAATTTTGACTATTTCAGTGAATTTATCCGGCAACTTACCGCAAAAATGAGTGCAAGATTCGGCAGCTTTTTTTTAATGGAAATCTATAGTGGCCCCACAAACAGTACTGAATTTGTAATTCGCGGTCCTTCCCATAAATTACCAGTTTCTTTAGAAGTACTACGTAAAGCCTTAGAAAATATTGAAGGTACAACCTACGGTGTAAAACTTAACGCCACCATAGAACAAACCAAGCAACGGCAACAAAAATCCGAAGATGCCTTAATGAGCATTTCCGAAATAAAAGATTGTGGCGGTACGCTAATTGGTTTAGAAATCCCACCGGTGTACCGCGCTAAAAATGGAGAGGTTTATCCGTTGTACTTTAGGCAATTTCAAGAAAGTGTAGCTGTAGCGATCCATCAATCGGTTTTTGAGTTTTTGCGGGTGCAAACTTCCAGCAATCTGGCCAGCTATTACGCCCTGGGAAAAAGAGAAATTCACAAGGAGGTCTTTAAAATGGACCGGGAACTTACTGCCATAGAAAACAGTTATCAGTTTCTGTTGTTGGTAGCTCCCGTTAATATACAAAGCATCCGATCTAAATTTTTTGAAAGCAATTTTAAAGATGTGGAAGAATATCATTATCGACTTCTGCCAATTGATCCGGATATTCTAAAAAGACGACTGTATAACTTAGCGATAGACCAAATTGACGACCCCGCCTTGTCCTACCTTTTTCAGGAAAAAAGAGAGGAACTGGACCAACAGCTAACTATGCTGAAGGAACGCGGCTCTAAAAACTTTTTTTACAGTAGCGTACGTCTTTACAAAGGATTGGAAAAAACGCTTTCTGCTGAAGCCGAACTAATTCTTCAACATATTCCTGAAGATATTTCAGAAGAAAATAAAGAGATTTTAGATGCAACCGCCTTCGCTAAAATGGCTAAAACAGAATTCGAATTCTTTAAACAACAAGATCCCAATTACCAATGTAAAGTGCATATTCGAAAAGATGTAAACGTAATGATGGTGAGCAACGGCGAACTTTACTTACCGGCAGATTACACTTTAACAAAAAAAGAGGCACAGGCATTAATTCAGCACGAAATAGGTACCCACGCCCTAACCCATTACAACGGATTGCAACAATCATTAAGCCAGTTAAGTGTAGGTTTTGCAGATTACGATCCTTTACAGGAAGGAATTGCGGTGCTTTCGGAATATTTAATTGGCGGGCTTTCTGCCAACCGTCTGCGCATGTTGGCTGGCCGGGTGGTAGCCGGTGCAGCATTAATGGATAATGCCGAATTTAAAGAAGTATTTCATCTGCTTTATACCACCCATAATTTTTCAAAAGAACGGGCTTTCAATATTACGTCCAGAATGTTTCAAGGTGGGGGTTTCTTAAAAGATATTATTTACTTAAAAGGCTTGGTTCAACTGCGCGAATACCTTATAAATGGCGGCAATTTAGAATTTTTGCTAGCGGGAAAATTTGCACTAAAACACGTGCCAATGATTACAGATCTAACAGCCCGTGGCCTTTTAAAACCACCCAAATTAAAACCGAGATACCTACAGAATAAAGATTTTAAAGAACGAATAAACAAACTTAAACAAGGGGTTTCCCTTTCTAAATTACTCTAAAAATGAAAATATGTTTTGTTATAAGCGACATTAAAACCGAAGCCTGCGGGACGACGGTAGTTATATTGAAAAAAGCGCACGAGCGTGGGCATAAAGTGTATGTAATGAGTGTGGGCGATTTTATCTTTCATCGCGATGAAAATATAAGTCTGCGTTGTAAAAAAATACCCGCATCTGTAAAAGGCGAAAGCGTTGAAGAATTTTGGGAACAGGTGCAAGACGATAAATTAAAAGCAAAAGCGGTGCCCAGCACAGATATGGATGTAGTGTTTTTGCGCAATAATCCTACCGAAGAAACATCAGACAGGCATTGGGCAGAACACAGCGGCATTGCCTTTGCGCGAATGATTCAGCAAAGTGGGGTTTTGGTGTTAAACGACGCATTTGCCATGAGCCACGCATTTATTGATAAATTATATTTTGAAGAATTACCTGCCGAAATTAAACCCGACAGTTTAATTACTCGTAATAAAGAAGACTTGCTGGAATTCTGGGAACGAATGGGTAAAAAAATGGTGCTAAAACCTTTGGAAGGCTCAGGCGGTCAAGATGTGTATTTAATTGATAAGGCCAAAAAAAATCTCAATCAAATAGTAGATACTATTAGTGCTAAAGGCTATATAATTGCTCAAGAATTTTTACCAGAAGTAAGCAAAGGCGATGTACGGGTAATTTTAATGAATGGGAAAATTCTCGAAGAAAACGGCGAAAAAGCAATTATTAGAAGGGTAAATAGCGACAATTCCGAATTTAGAAGCAATCTCTCCTTGGGTGCAAAAGCTAAAAAAGCAAAGCTCACTCCCGAAATAGAAAAAATTGTTTCATTAACGGCTCCAAAATTAATTAGAGACGGACTCTTCTTCGTGGGATTAGATATTGTAAACGATAAATTAATAGAAATTAATGTTTTAAGTCCAGGTGGATTGGATTATTGCGAAAACATAAAACTGCCCGCATTTACAGACACCGTAGTTGAAGCTATTGAACGAAAAATTGAATATAAAAAATATTATAAAAATAGCCTGACCAACAAAGAATTAGCCACCATGGATTAATTTGAATTTATACTGTAAGCTGTGTGAAGAAAAATTAAAAATGAAATGAAAAAGTTAGAAAATAAAATACCTAGAATTATAGGAACCTATACTTCTAAAATTGAAGGTCCGTTGCTGTTTATATCTGCTGGAATCCACGGCAATGAGCCCAGTGGTGTTTTGGCCCTTCAAAATGTATTTAAAATATTAGAAGCCGAAAAACCTGAAATAAAGGGTAAAATTGTCGGTGTATCGGGAAATAGAGCGGCGCTCGAAAGAGACGTTCGTTTTATAGATGAAGATTTAAACCGAACGTGGACGGTAGAAAATATTCAAAATAAAATAACAGACAGCCAGGAAAAGAAAGAAATGTTTGAAATTATTGACGTTTTAAATCAATTTTCTAAAGAAGAATTTACCGAACGATATTTTTTAGACTGTCATACCACTTCTGCAGCTAGCCTACCCTATATTTCAGTTCAGGAAGTGAATGACAATGACGCATGGGCACATAAATTTCCCACCCATATTATCCGCGGATTTTCCGATATAGTGCTTGGGTGTATAGACCATTACGAAAGTAGAATTGGAATAACCGGTTTTGTTTTTGAAGGTGGACAACACGAAAGCAAAGTGGCAAAAATGAATCACGAAGGTATTATCTGGCTAGCAATTCAAAATGCCAACGATTTAGATTTAAACAAACTAAACCAATACCCCGAAGCCGCTAAAATGCTTCAAAAAAATAAAGAAGAACAAAAAACTTTTGAAATCTGTTATCGTCACGGTTTAAATAACAACGATACATTTAAAATGCAACCCGGTTATAAAAATTTCCAACCGATTAAAAAAGGTGAGCTATTGGCACAGCAAAACGGAAAACCCATTTATAGCGAATGGGATGCCTATATTTTTATGCCATTGTACCAAAAGCAAGGAAATGACGGCTTTTTTGTAGTAACGGAAGCACAGTAAACAAACCGCACTTTTCGCTACCCTCCTATTATTTCTCCACCGTTTACGTGTATAAACTGTCCAGTTACATAACTGCTATCCTCACAAGCCAAATAAACATAAGCGGGCGCCACCTCGCTGGGTTGGCCCGGCCTACCCAAAGGTGTATCTCTACCAAAGTCCGAAACATTGTCTAGGGTTGCAGGAATTAAAGGTGTCCAAATTGGTCCGGGCGCCACGCCATTAACGCGGATTTTCTTTGCTGCAAGATTTTTAGACAAGGAACGTGTAAAACTTACAATTGCTCCTTTGGTACTTGCGTAATCTATTAAATGATCACTCCCCCGATATGCCGTAACCGAACTCGTATTTATTATACAATCGCCTTCGTTTAAATATTTCAAGGCAGCTCGCGTTATGCGGAAATACGAATAAATATTGGTTTCAAAAGTTTGGTGCAATTGTGGATCGTTAATCTGCAATAGACTGTCTTGGGCAAATTGCATTGCGGCATTATTTACTACGACATTCAGCTTTCCGAATTTGGATATACATTGCTCCACCACCTTTTCACAAAAAACAGCATCTCTAAGATCTCCTGCAATAATAATACAGTCGCTCCCTTCTGCTTTAACCATTTCGCTGGTTTTTTTGGCATCTTTGTCTTCTTCCAAATACACAATAGCAATATTGGCGCCTTCTCTTGCAAAATGCACAGCTACGCTCCTACCAATTCCGCTGTCGCCACCGGTTATTAGAGCCACTTTATTTTTTAATTTTTCACTTCCTTTATACCCCTTACGAATAATTTCGGGCTGCGGTTTCATCTTTGTTTCCTTACCGGGTTGCCTTTGTGTTTGATCGGGTATTTTTTTCTCCTTTTTCATAGAAACTTCATTTAAACCATTAAAATAATAAAAAAGAAAAATGAGTATATTATTTTTAATAGGAAATTAACAGCGCTAGTATTTGCTAATCTGCATAGGTGTTAAATTCCACTTAAAGGGGATTTAAAGTTTTATAAATGTGAAGGTTGTGCTTTAAAGTATTATTTAATTTTAAAGTACAAAACACTAAAAATTAATCATCAAATAAATTATATTATGGGAGATACAACGAATGGTTTTGGTAAAAAACGAGATTACAACCAATATGGCGAAGTGGAAAAAGATCCGGAGGACACAAAGAAAGAACGCGATTTACCCAAACCTGCCAATAAGGGTGTTAAAAAGAAAAAATAGGTCTAGACTTTTATTAGAGTGGGTTATAAACTTACTTTTCTGAATTCAAATTATCAATTGCGGCCTCCATTGAAATACCTGTTTGTAATACAGGGGAAAAAATATCGCCCATTTTTTTAATTCGTTCGGGCATGGTCTTTATTGTAAAGTCCAAAATAGATAATCCAGAAGTTAGTTCGCTCCAAAGCAGCGGTGCAGAAACCGGAGCTCCTTCTTTCGGCCGTACACAATAGGGCGCTGCCAAGGTTTGTCCGCGTCGGTTTTGCAAATAATCCAAGTATATTTTCCCTTTGCGTTTTGTTAATGCGCGTTCCATAGTTGTAAACTTTGGGAGTTTTTCTTGAACAAAATAACACAGCAGTTTTGTAAAATCCCGCGCTTCTTCAAAGCTGTATTTGTTATCTAAGGGGATATAAATATGCAACCCCGAGGAACCCGAAGTTTTTGGATAGCCTTCTATATTTGCAATATCCAAAACTTCTTTTACGGCAAGAGCTACTTCAATTACATCTTCAAAAGTGTTTTTAGCCGAAGGATCTATGTCTATAACCGTGTATGTGGGGCGCTCCAAATTTTGAATGGTTGCGTTCCAAGGATTTATTTCAATACACCCTAAATTCGCCATATAAAGCAACGTTGCCACATTTTGGCACAACAAATACGCAATGTTTTTCTTTGACGATTTAGAATATATTTCTTCCGTTTTTACCCATTCCGGCAAAGTTTCATTGTCCTTTTGATAAAAAGAGGCATTGCGAATACCATTGGGATGTCTGTGTAAATTTTGAGGTCTATCTATGAGGTAGGGCAATATGATGTCTGAAATATTTAAATAGTAATCTATTAAATCGTATTTGGTATATCCGGCATCCGGCCAATACACCTTCTCCAAATTAGTAAGAGGCACATGAAAACCATCTACTTCTAAGGTTGAAGAATTTTTTTTCGAATTAGAAACTGATCCTTCTTTTACAGTTTGCGGACTTATTTCTGCGGGTTCCTTATCATTTCGCAGGCTTTTATAAACGGGATGCCGCATTAGACCGTTTTTGGTCCACTCAGAAAATTTTACTTCGCAGATTAATTTTGGAGCTACAAAATGTGGAATTCTTCCTTTTAACGGCAATTTTTTGGCAAATGGGTTTATATCGGTTTCTATAGCTTTCAACTTTTTTAATAATTCCCTTTGCTCTTTATTTGAAAAACCAGAACCACAATTACCAACATACACCAACTTTTCGCCTTTATACATCCCTAAAATCAAGGAGCCGAAAATACTTCCTCCGCTCTCAGACTCGGTGTAACCACAAATTATGGCTTCTTCAGTAGTACTATCTTTTATTTTTAACCACTTTTCACTTCTATAACCAGGTGTATAAGTAGAATCGGCCTTTTTGGCAATTACCCCTTCCATACCTGCAGCAATAGCCCGGTTGTAAAGTGTTGGCCCCATACCTTCAATATGGTCACAATAATAAACGTGCTTTAAACCTTCTAAAATATCGGGAAGCAGACTTTTTCTTTCAAGTAACGATAAGGCAATAGTATCGTGACCGTTTAAGTGAAGCAAATCAAAAACGTAATAGCGCAATTCCCCAACGGTTTTATTAGGATCGTACTTTTGAAGTTTCTGAAAATTGGGCTTTCCTTGTTTATTTACAATAACTACTTCGCCATCCAGAATACAATTATGTGGAATGTTTTGCAATTCGTTTTGCAAGAGTGCAAACTTAGTATTGTACATTACCCCATTCCGCGAATAAAGCGACACTTCGCCATTTTTTATATGAGATAACATTCTATATCCATCCCATTTTAACTCGAAAACCCATTGTGGATCCTTAAAAATGTTTTTTGCCGGACTGGCAAGCATGGGCTTTACAAATTGATCTATATTTAATGAAATTTCACTTGCAACGGTTTTAGATTGTGGTGTGGCTGCAAAAATTTCGGCGTCGTAATGCAGTTGGGTTGCGTATTTATCTGTTTTTTTAATCAGTAGCCATTGGTTTTTCTCTTCGCCTCGCGCAGTGCGTACAAGTGCAAAACTCCCTTTAATTTTTTCCCCAAAGAATTCAATTTTTAAATCGCCGTTTTTTAATTGTTTTACGGGGTCGCTTCCCACTTCACTTTTTAATACGCTATATGTTCCCTGGTCCCAAATGCTCATAACCCCGGCGCCATAGTTGCCTTTTGGGATAGTGCCCTGAAAGCTTAAATATTTTACCGGATGATCCTCGGTCATAATCGCCAAACGTTTGTCCGTAGGATTTAAGGATGGCCCTTTAGGTACTGCCCAACTTTTAAGAACGCCTTCCATTTCCAAACGCAGGTCATAATGCAAGTGGCGCGCTTGGTGCCTTTGTATTACAAAACGCAACCCGTTAGATTTATCTAAATCGCCCGGCGGCTCAGGGGTTTTGTTGAATTCACGTTTCTTTATGTATTCGTTCAATCCCACAATTATGAGGCTTTGGCTTTTTTCTTTTTCTTCTCTAAACTGGCTTTTAACTTAGCCATTAAATCTTTGGCGGGGGTTGGAGTATTGTCAATTTTTGTGGTTTTGGTCTTTTTTCCTGAGCTTTTATTGTCAATTATTTTCATCAACTGTTTGTTGTAAACATCTTTGTATTTATCCAGTTTAAAAGTTTCGGTATAATTTTCAATTAGTGATAGGGCCATTTCAACTTCCTTTTTTGAAACTTTTGTGTCTGATAATTTTAAATCTGCAGGATCGCGAATTTCCTCCGCAAAACGGATAACGTGTAGCACCAGCACATTTTTATAAACCCCGATTAAACTCAGGTTTTCCTTTTGCCGCATTACAAATGTTGCAACTCCCAATTTCCCGGTTTTTTTTAGTGCGTCTCGCAAAAGGTTGTAACTTTTGCCTCCTTCCTTTTGGGGTTCCAAAAAATAAGGGCTCTTAAAAAGTAGGTCGCTTACCTCCTCCTCGTCCACAAATTCTTCAATGTCTATGGTTTTGCTTTTTTTCATATTGGCTTTTTCAAAATCATCTTTCTCCAAAACCACATAGGCATCGTCTTTTTTAAATCCCTTTACTATATCCTTCCAAGCTACTTCCTTCCCAGTTTCCTCATTAACACGTTTATACCGGATACGCGCATTATCGTGTTTATCCAACATATCCAAGTCCAGCCTTCTATCTTCCGTTGCGCTGTACATTTTTATGGGAATAGACACAAGGCCAAAACTGATGGAGCCGTTCCAAATTGATCTCATAATTATATTTTTATTTAAAATTAAAACTATTGTGGGTAATTGCTGTTTCCTTTCACGATTCTTTAGCTTTTTATCCTTTAAGTTGAAGTAGATAGGCTGTGGTTTAAAAGGAATAATAATATGGAAACAATACCACCCTGAGTTGTAAATAGAATCTGGTATAAAAGTAAAACGCCTTTTTTTTGAAGAACAGCCAAATTTCCTTTAATACCCCCTTAACAACCGATGTTAAACAACATATAAATTATTTTATTTTCTAAAGACGATGCGTAGCTTTAGCTTAATTAAAAACCAAAAAAAACTAAAACTATGAGAATTGAAGCCAATTTAGCCTTTAGCGGAAACTGTCGGGAAGCGTTTAATTTCTACCAAGAAATCTTCGGAGGCGAAATTAAAAATACGGAAACCTATGAAAACAACGAAATTGATATTCCAGACAATTATAGAAATAAATGGCAGCACGCCGAACTAAAAGGAAAAAATTTCACATTACTCGGTTATGATGCCTCTCCGGATACTCCGTTAACCGACGGCACAAATATACATCTAGGTGTAGATATGGATACCGAAAACGAAGCCAAGGAAGCCTTCGAAAAGCTTGCCAGCTCGGGTAAAATACACACCTCTTTTCAAAAAACTTCGTGGGGCGCTCAATATGGCAGATGTACTGATAAATTCGGTATTGGGTGGATGATTAATTATAAAAAATAAATGCTGCTCTATAAAATATAGTCTATTGGCGTTAGTAACCTATACGCCACTAGAAACTGCTATTTATTGTTTCCAGCAAATTAAAACAAATTACAGGCTACGCTTGTAATTTGTTTTTTTATATCTGTATTCCTAATAACCTTTAGCGAACTTTATAATTAAAGGCCCGCTGCGCTTTATCTTAATTGTATCTTTGCCTAATTCACTTCTTGTTATAACCCTTTATAAGTAATATGCCTTTTAAAAAACTACACTCCGATATCAAGGAAAAGTTGGAACAACTTGAAATTACAACACCTACCCCCTTTCAGAGTGCGAGTATTCCCGTTATTAAAAGCGGTGCCAATGTATATTGCATGGCGCCAGAAAGTAGTGGCAAAACCACTACACTCATTATTACTACACTTCAAAAATTAAAATGTAGGGCTATAGGAAATGCACCGCGGGCCGTAATTTTAGTTGAAAATAAAGATTTGGCTATGCAGCTGTACGATCAATTTTTAATGTACACAAAACACAGTTCGCTGCGCGTATATGTTGGTTATGAAGAGTTGCACGTAGATGTTCAAAAATCGGAGATTGCCATGGGGATAGATATTCTTATTTCGACCCCAAAATCTATGAACAAGTTATTTTTAATGAATGGCGTAAGCATTGCCGACCTAAAACTTTTTAGCATAGACGACGCCGAATTTTTAACACAAAAATCGGCGTATGCTGCAATTATGTCTATTACCCAAAGTATTCAAAAATGCCAATATGTGCTTTATGCCGAAAAAATGCACCCCATGCTTAAACGGTTCGAAAATTATTTTATGGAGTATTCAAAAAAGGTTTCAATATCTTAAAGTTTTTTTCGAAATCTAAAGTTTCAAATTAAAAATAAAGTCCTAAAATAATAGCCCATCCATCGTTTGCCTTTTTACTTGTAAACCAATGTAAGTTGCAAATTCTGTGCGATTTAAAAATTATCATTCTTTCCCAAACCATTAATAAATGGAGTTTTAATTGTGCATATTGGTCTAAATTGAAATATATATTTCGGCCTCATCAGAAATTTTAATTTAAAAAATCATTTTTTTTTCCGACATTGACCATTCAAATTTTAAAATTTTACAAACTTTAAAAATAGCTACAATGGCAGACGATTTCGATTTATTAGAAACAGATAAAAACACCACGCAGGGAAAGGTTGATGTAAACTGGGGCAAGGCCGTAGACCAAATGAAAAGCAAGTTGGCCCAGGAAGATGATCCCGAAGTTAGACAGCGCATTTTAAACGCAACCTTAGACGACGTTGTTGAAATGGCTGAAAAAGACCGGGGTAACTTGTTAGATGCCATTAAAGACCTCACCGACTATCAAGATGAGGTAGGAATCGTTTTTGAAAAATTTAGCACCTTAAATCCTGCCGAACAAAAAGTAATAGATCAAGCTGTAAAAGCATTGGAACGCGCCAAAATGGAACTGGAAGATGCCGAAAAAGTTACCGATAACTGGTGGAACAATCTCTGGGGCCGAAAGGCGAGAATTAGAAAAAAAGAACAAGAACTTGTCGCCGCACAAAAAACACGCGACGGTGCAGATTTAAAGGCGAAACAAATGTTTCAGGAACGAATTGAAAGCGCCGATGTACAAACCTTACTGAGCGAACTTTCTTTTAAAAGTCAAGCTGCCGTAGATCGTCTTAAAAATAGAGAAGTTGAAATTAAGGAAGTTGAGGAAAAACTGCAAGTAGCAATCGTTGAAGCCAGTAAAAACCACACAAAAGCATTAGAGAAAAAAGAAGAAACCGAAGCTAAATTAGAAGAGCAATACGCACTTTTAAAACAGTCTCGCCAAGCCTTGGAAGAAATTAGCGATAAACAATCGCCAGAATACAGCGAAGCCATAGGAAAAGTTACAACTATTGAACAAAAAGTTGAAGAATTGGAAGGGCTCAAAAACGCCTACACTACCTTGGCTGCAAGTAAAGATAGTTTTGTGCAAAAACACAATTTAACCATAAAAGTATTAACCTCTTTACGTAGCAACTTGCAAACCCATCGCGCCAAATTAAAGAGCGATACAGACGAGCGACTTAAATATTACGACGGTTATGTGGTTGCGTTAAAAGCCAGAACAGATCAAGAGTTTGCCGCCATTCTAGAACACTTGGGTGTAAAAACAGACGAACACATTGGTGCAACCTTAGCTTCAATGCACAGTGCAAGCGCCAAGGCCAGACAGGAAATGATGGACAACATTCCGGTTCACGAAAAGGTAATGCAAGGTGTGTATTCCAGCTATGCCGAATCGTTACAGGAAATTAGAAAGAAAGACGGTGAAATCCAGAAAAATTTCGCAGACCGCTATGGCATTGATATGAAAGAAATCTTCGAAGAATATTACGCAAAAGATGCCAATGCCCCATCCGAAAAAGACGACAATCCTGCGCCAAAAAAGCCAAAAACAGATGTCCCGGACGATTTGCTTAGTTAGTTGGTAGTCTTTTGGTAATGGGAAGATGACGTTTAATATACGGACATAGGACTGAATGGCGTCACACATACAACTAAAAATGTACAAGATTGATTTAGTTTAGTCTTAAATCTTTCAACCAAGCAGTCTTAAGTCCTATAACGTCCACGTGTTGCCAAAGCTTTAGCGGAGGCACAAATGGTCTTACGTCTCAAATCTAAAATCTGAAATCTGAACAAAAAAAATGTCACTAAACTCCATAGTTACTCCTTTAGACAGTGCTATTCTTGAAACCAAGGATCAATACAAAGTGTATTTTAAAATTGTAAATCACGCTTTTAAGAACCTTCAGGATGCTTTGGCAAAAAACGACATTTGTAATCCCATTGAAGTAACCTTTATAAAGCAATACTGCGAACTACTCACCTACTCGTTGGAAGCTTTCAGAATAAAATACCTTTTTGACGATGAAGAAAAAATGCGGGTTGATCTCACCGAATCTGGCTTTCCCAATTATTTAGAATTTAGATATCTTATCAACGACCTTAGTTTACGGTACGAACATCTAAATAAGCTTCCACAAGTAGAAACTTTAAAAAAGGAGTTTTTGGAAACCCTTTTAAAGGATCGCGAACATATTTCAGAAAGAAAGTTACGGCAAGCTGCTTCAATAATTTATTACACTTCGGTAGATAAAAACTATATTTTCAGACGATTTATTCAAGGTAAGATTATTACGAATATTAATAAATCTGATGGTGAATTTATGGTGAGTTGGAGCTTTTACGATATTACACTAAACCGTGCGTTTATCTGCTTTTTAAATTTCGATTTGTACAAAGAATCGGTTAGTGAATATACACCTAAAATATACGAAGTACTTGAGGACGTAGCAAACAGAAGCATGAGTTTAGATATGATGGCCTATGCCATAGATAAAAAATTGCCAAAACTACTGCCCAAAAAATTAAAAGTTATGGATTTTGGCCCCCTTCACAACATTTTTGCAAAAGACGAACTAGATATAACCCACGTTTTATTGCAAGGAATTGTAGATAAAACAGTAGCTATTTCGGCTTATGCTATTTCAATTTCAATAGACGAAATATACAGTTCGGGCAATTTTAGTGAGGGCAATATTTTTAACAGACAGGAATTACAACTTTGGGAGCATAAAAAGCGACAGAAATATTTGTTTACCTCGCATCGGGTCATGCAACTACTGTACGATAAAATTCCCGAAACACTCCATTCACTAACTATAGACCCAATTGAAATCCCCGAATTAAAATTAAATTGATGGAACACAACAGTACATTTCCTATAAAACTTTCAGAATTAGAGGCGCTTCGCAATGAGGCAACTTCCTATTTAAAAGGAATTCAGTGGGAACAAGGCAGCAAAGCAAAACGCCGCGACAAAAACGTGGCAGATACTTCAATTATGATGTATTTGGCCAAGGCAAATGGCACGGCAAACAATGAGGTTATTTCAATTTCAAAGACCATTTTGGCGCTAAAAAAAAGACTATTGCCAGATTCAATAGCCATTCCCTTGCGTTTAAACCAAGGACTTTTAGCCTTACAAGAGGGATTGACAATGGCCATATGGCTTCGCGATAATTACTCCGATGCCTCGGGCCTATCGGCTTTAAGTGAAAAACTCACCACGTTAGATGCTGCACAAAGACACGAATTTGACAGTAAACAACAAACCGCTACGGCATTTATGCTTTACGGTTGCGCCTACAGAATTTTACACGAGTTAAAACCAAGTGTTTCGGACGATCTGGCGGTAATGAAAAACAAATTTGCCGGTATCCCCGAATTATCCCTCATGTCGCCACTCAAGGGTATTTCGTGTATGTTGTTTTACTTTGACAAATACTTAAATCACCCTGAAATTATTACGAGCGACGAAGATGTTGCAATTTTTAGTGTTGTATTTTTTGAAACGATTATCGTTGAAATTCAAATGCGAATTGCTTCCTTAGATTTTACCGAAACCATTGAAGACCGCACCTATAAACTTGAAAAAAGCGACTTTGCCATTTCAGGATGGGAAAACACCTTGGAAGGTACCGCCAAAAGTGTTGAATTCAATAAAATACAATTCGAGGAAATTGTAGGTAATCGCGATGCAAAACACTTCGCTCGCCGTTTAACCGAACGTATGCTGAGCTATGATTTTGAAGCGAAAAAAAATCCTTTTCAAGAATTAGGTGGGTTTATGCCCGTATTTATGGGATATGGAATTCCCGGTACTGGAAAAAGTATGCTAATAGCAGCAATCGCAACAAGATTAAAAATGCATTGCGATAATCTGGATATTCCTTTTCTTTTCCATCCCATGCCAGATACCTTAATCTCTACTTTTCAGGGCGGTAGCGCCGAAAAAATGGTACAGTGGATGAAGCCGTTGAGCGATCCCACAAAACTAATTTTTGCACCAATTGATGATGCAGAAAACAATTTACAGGAACGAACCGCACAAGGCGTTTCGGCAGGTGTAAAAGAAGTTATAGGCGTATTTCTGAGATATACAGAGGGCGCCTACGCCATAAATTACGGCAATAGCAGCATTGGTTTATTTACCAATCTTCCAGAAATGTTAGATAAGGCAGTTATTAGCCGTGTACAAGGTAGGTTTAAGATAGACGGAGCACGAACTATTCCAGATTTTATTGACCAAGATTACCTTTGGTGGCGCAAGTTTGAAAAAACCATGCCCGATTTCGTAAATATGTCAAATCCTGAAAAATATACATTTTTAAGCGAGCAAGGTCTGGTTCAAAATTTAGGCGAAATATTAAACCAAAACGAAAAGCCAACAGAAGCAAAGGTTTTGGAGATATACGAGCGTACGGAAAATAAATACAACCCCAATCAGCATTTGTTTTTCGCAGAATTATATAAAAATATACAAAAGGAATTTGCTTTTTTCTCTTCACGCGATATCCGGAATATTCAGAGTGCTATTTCGCTTAGATTATCAGATTTCGATTTGCCCAAGGAATGGTTTGAAGACCCGACGCTTTACTTCAAAAAAGATTACAACACAAAGTTTAAAATGTTGCAAGACTTGATGAAGCAAAATATGAAAGGCCTCAATTTTAGCGATATTAGAAGGCAGGAAACCGTACGATACCTGGATAATGTTGCAACCATAGCCGACACTGATTTTAAACGACAGGTAGAAGGGCGCATTGCCGATATGAAAGTTCAATTGGCCGCTCGCAGTTTTTTTGACAATTAACCCAAAGATTTCCTGCCGTGGAAAATTACCCACTATAAGCCAAAAAAACTACCGGGAAATAGCCATTGGCATTGAATAAAAACATTTGAATAAACAACTATTTTGGATAAATTAAAACAAGCGGGATTATTTGGCAACGGCCTTGTAAAGGTTACCGGCAGTTTGGTAAAACGCTACAACGGATGTTTGGCATTGCTCGGCGTTTCGGCTAGCAAATTAACCACATTTTCGGTCGATGCCGCTGGATGGAGCCCAGAAATTGCCGATGAAAAAAACAATAATTTTTATCTTAACATTGGAGAAGCAAACGCCAATGCTATCATTGTTTCGCCACAACAAGAAGGTAAGCCCGTCTTTATGCCCTACCACAGTTTTGACCGAAATTTAATGGAGGCGGTCTTTGCGGCCTATCGCAATCAGATTAAGGATATTACCAAAGATTCCGCGCTGGTTGTACAGCTAGATCAGAATATTGATGCCTATTACGAACCTTTCGATTTGTTGAATTACAACAAAATTGCCATTAGTTTTCTTGTACTCGATGACCTTCAAACAAAGCAAAAGGAACAAAATGAACTTATAAAATTATTCGAAACAGGAAATAACTTTATCAATCGTGAAATTCATCAAAAACTAATTGATTCTGCTACAAAATATGGCGATTTGCGCAATCGGAAACTTCAATTAGCAGACCTGAGTTTAGATATTACTTCGTTTTACACAAAAGCTTTTGGCGGTGTATTTGTATTACAGGATTTTATTAAGCCAATTCTCGTTTTTGAATCTAAGGAAACCTTCAATCAAGCCATTAAAAATACAACCTACGACGTTTTATTATTTCACATTCAACACGACGAATTGTTGTCCACGCTTAAACGCGATATAATAACGGAGATTAATTTTGTGAAAGCTGTTAAAAAAGAGCGCTACGAACGTGTAAAAAAACATCTTTTTTCAACTTATTTAAGTAATACAGATCACCCAATTTCCGAGATATTAAATAGTAAATTGTTATTTAAAAAATACTTAAATGAATTGCCTATCGCAGCACAAAAACAAATTATGTGTGTAGAGATCTTTAATCAGAAAAAAAGCATCGAACCCAATTTGGTGGCCGAAAATTCGATAGAACCTTACTTTATAAAAGCCTTACAAGAACCGCACTCGTCATTGCAACCTGAAAATCAGGAGCTAATCTGGCAGCTTTTAACTAAGGTTATGCCTGTAGATCCTGTATATTTATATTGGTATGATAAAGAAAACTTTTACAGGCAATTTGCTTTGTGGACCGATAGTTACAAAGATTGGGCAATAGATTGTATCTTAGAAGCACTTAAAAACGAAACACCATGACCTTTGAAATCATAGTTTTTATCGCCGCTGTTTTATTTGGAATTCTCTTGTATTGGACCGAATCTAAAAGCAACCGACTTTACCGATTTTTCAACAAACTTACGCATAGCAAAGAGTTGCAGATGAAACCGGAAAGCCGAAAGGGATTCGTGCATCAACAAAATTTCCTGATGCGCTTTGTTTGGATTACCCTGATGTATTTATTGGCAGCCATTGTAATTGCAGTGGTTCTGCCTTTTGTGGTTAACTATATTCAATACTTTATTTCGGCAATCGTAGCTACAATTCTCGGAACTTATATTGCTTCGCTTTTTCTTTTTGCACGAGATAAAACGAAAAAAGAAAATCTTGAAAAGGCATTTGCCAAAGGAAAAGAAACCATTGGAGAGTTTACACAGGACATTCGTGATAATTTTGACTCTGAGGAAGAAATTGACCCAGAGCCTAAGACTAGTACAAAACCTGATGAACCCAAGTTAAGTGCGCGCGAAAGATTAAAAAACAAAGGCATGATTAAATAAATAATTACGGCTAGACCATTGACGGAAAAGATATTCTGAGAGCGTACTTTAAATTAAAACTGACGATTTATTTGAAAACAATGTACATTTAATTTTGAATTGATGGGGATAAGAAATTATTGGCAAAAAGGACCAAAGCAAAAAAGAATACTTTTAATCAGCGGGATAATTCTGCTGTTATTGCTATTCTTTCTACGCGACGATTATCAACCTGTGCTACTTTTTCTGCGCAAATTTATTTTTTTAATACTCATTAGCTTGCTGTTTTTATGGTTTACGCTTTCAAAATTTAGAAGTGCAACCAGCGGCGGAAAACGGGTGCTTATATTGTTGGGAATTGCGGCATTTTTTGTAACCAGTTGGTTTTTTGGTTGGCAAATTGGCCTTTATAAATACATGCAATCTTACAATGTGTTTAACAATCTGAAATTAATTGAACTACACGAACTCCCCTTAACCCAAAACGAACGAATTCAGCCATTTAACAATATTGTTACCATGGCTTATGAAAGCATTGGCGAAACTCAAGAGGTATCGCATCCACATTTGGTTCGGGTAGATAGCTCCAACAGATGGACTATGGCCGTACAGCCAGCTAAAGAATATACTTGGCAACGAATTAACGACAATACCAAAGAACTCTTTTCCGTGGAAAGCACCTCCCCTTTTCCGCGATTTTCAGATACCAACAGAATACCAGTAACCTTTTCTATCGGCGAATCGCTCGCTTTTAGCCGAAACACCTACAATGCAGTGGTGCAGCGCTTTAATATTCTTCAGCTATTTAATCTTGAACCTGAACAGGTTTATTATATGAAAAACGACAGCGGCAATTGGGTGCAAGTAGTAAGTTTAATTAGATGGAAAGGTTTCTTTTTTCCTTATCCAGCCTACGGTGGCGTAATGGTTATCGACGCCGGAGCGCATGGTTTTTCAGATTATTTAGAGCGAATTACAATTGGGAAAGGTACGTATATTCCACCCGACGAAATAAAGAACCATCCGTATTTAACCCGTCAAAATACATTGTCGGAAAGGGTATCGAGACTCGAAGCACAGTCCTTGCAATTTTTAGCCGGTTTTACAGATCCTTTACCGTGGAATATGGAAACTGCTGTAAAAATTCCCGATTTGGCAGACGATGAAAATCAGCAACCTTTTGTAACCGATTTCAATTTTAACGGGATGGATGTAGATGCCTTTAGTGGGTTATATCATTGGTTTGGCCTAGAGCCAATTGGCGAGGAGCGTACCAGCTTATCATTTAGCGTCCTCGTACCGGCAGACGGTACAGATAAATTATACTATTATAATCACGCAGCAAAAAAAGAAGGCTTGGCAGGTGTAAGTGCCATGCCCCTAAAGGTGATTGAATCGAGAAAGGAATACGATTGGTCTGTAAATAAACCTGTAGAGTTTAGGCCATTTATAAAAGAAATTGCCGGAAGAAAACGATTGTTCGTTCTTTCAACGGTAACTTCAAAACGCGACAACAGCAAAAAATTTGACGGAGCTGCTACCCCAGATTTAGCTTTAATTGACGTAGAATATCGCGATGTTGTCTGGGTAGATGCGAAACACCCGAGCGAGTGGAATTCAAAAATACTTGAGCAATTGGGCGAAACTTGGAAGGCTTCGGAAGGACTCACGGATAAAGATTTATATCCAGAAAAAGTTGAAATTGATGTACAACCCGTTATTGAGAGAGATTCAGTTTTAATTCAAGTGAATGGAATGTAAAAAAATTTGCCTTGCTACAAAACAAAATCACAAAATCTATTAAAAATAGATACCTACTCTTTCTATTTACTATAATTCTTATTATAGTAACAGTTTTATTTATTGTATATCGCAGCATCACAATTCAAACTTCCAATCTTCAACTTGTAAAAATTACATATAACCAAAGTTTTCTTGTGCAGAAAATCTTTGCGGCCACCCACCTTTTTGATACGCACGAATCTTATAAAATCGATCCGTTGCATGTAAAGGAATTCAGTGAACTAACTGCTAAATTTGAAATTTTTCAAAAAAAATTAATAAATCAATCCACTACCCCTAATGTAAATGCAAAGGGCGATTCGTTAATTAAAGCTAGCTTACCCATTGCAAATATGCTACTTACTTCCGCAAAAACCTTTACTGCGGCCAATGATCCAATTACGACAAAAAATGCGTTGACAGCGATTCAAAATGCGGCAACGGAGTACAATATTATTATCAATAAAATTTCTGACATACACGTAGAACTTGAAGAGGATCGTCTGTTAAATTTAAGACGTTCAATGTACTTTTTTGGCACTATTTCAATTTTACTATTATTGGGAGAATATATTTTTATCATTGTTCCTACATTGAATCAATTATTTCGAAAAAACGAACAACTTACCCAATCTAATAAAGAATTAGCAAGTTCAGAAAGCACCATATTGGCTTACGTGAAAGAACTCGAAAAACTAAAACTAGATTTAGAAAGACAGGAAGAATACAACAAAATATTTATAGAACAAGCGCCTACTGCCATTGCAATGCTAGATAAGGATATGAAGTATATAGCGGTATCGCAACGTTGGATAGAAGATTATAAGATGCAAGACCAAGAAATTATTGGCCGGTCTCACTACGATCTCTTTCCAGAAATTGGTGATGAATGGAAGAAAAACCATCAAAAATGTTTGCAAGGAGCCATAGACACTTGCGATGAAGCAATATTTAAACGTGCTGATGGTAGCGTACAATGGATTTATTGGGATGTACGCCCTTGGTATATCTCTGAAGGTGAAATTGGCGGGTTATTGATGCATACTGGTGATATTACTTCCATTAAAGAAAGAGAATTTGAAAAAACCCGTATTCAAGAAATTTTAGATAAAACCAATGAAGTTGCAAGAATAGGAACTTGGGAAGCAAACCTACAAACCCAGAAAGTACTCTGGAGCAAAGTGGTTTACGATTTACATAAAGTGCCCTACGACACAGAAATAGATATTGAATCTGCAATTAATTATTATAAAGCAGGTAAAAATAGAGACCTTATAAAACAAGTTGTTCACGAAGTTATTACTCAAGGAAAGCCCTACGATGTTGAAGTTAAGGTAGTAACAGCCGATGGATCTGAAATTTGGGCCCGTGTAATAGGACAACCGGAATATAGCAATAATGAGTGCGTTGGAATTTTAGGTGTGTTTCAAGATATTACTAATTTTAAAAAGGCCCAATTAGCTTTAGATAAAGCACATAATGAATTAATGGCAATTCTAAATTCGGGTCCCATATCAATTATTTCTTCAGATACAAATGGAGTAATAACCCATTTTAATCACGGTGCAGAAAAAATGTTAGGTTATTCTGCCGATGAAGTTATAGGAAAGCTGAGCCCCGAGATATTTCATCTTGAGGAAGAAATGGAGCAATTTAGATTAGATATGGCAAATAAAATGCACGTTAATCCAACCAAATTTGATCCCTATGAGGCCCTATTTAAGTTAAATTATGACGACACGCGCGAATGGACATATAAAAGAAAGGATGGCTCATCTTTTCCAGTACTATTAACAGTTACAGCCATTAAAAACCAGCGCGGTAAAAGCTTAGGACTGCTAGGAATGGCCCTTGACATTACTGCCCGTAAAAAAACTGAAAACGAATTAGTAAAGACCAACTACTTACTTAATACAGTGGTTGAGATAACAAAAATAGGCCATTGGCAATGGAATCTTGCAGCCGATAAGGTTGAATGGTCTAGCCATTTACACAAAATATTCGATCTTGAGGAAGTGGAAACCAATTTAAAGTATGATAGTTATTTTAATTTCGTTCATCCGGACGATAAAGATCTAGTAACTACCTCCGTAGAAAATGCCATAGCTACTAAAGTATTTGAAAAATACACACATCGTATAATAACAGCAAAAGGCAAATTAAAAACACTGCAACTCTTAGGAGAGGTATTTACAAATGACAGCGGAGAAGTAGTTGAAATGATTGGTACAGTACAAGACATTACCGAGCAAAAACTGGTAGAAAACAAATTTAGAGGGCTTTTGGAATCTGCACCCGATGCCATGGTAATTGTAAATGAACGTGGAGAAATTCAACTTATTAATAAACAAGCAGAAAAACTTTTTGGATATCACATTGACGAATTGTTAAACCAACCCGTAGAAGTCCTAATTCCAAAAAAATTTAAAGGTCAAAACAATCACAAAAACCAACGAGACAAATTCTTTACAAACCCAAAAGTTAGGTCCATGGGAGCGGGTAAATCTGAAGTTTTATACGGTATAAATAAAAAAGGAAAGGAAATTCCAGTTCAGATAAGTCTGAGCCCTTTGCAAACAGAAGAAGGTCTTTTGGTATCTGCCGCGATTCGGGATATTACTACACAGTTAAAAACAGAACGTAAAATTATTCAAGCCAAAGACAATTTAGAAGTATTAACACAGCATTTATCTGCACAAAACAAACAATTAGCAGAATTCGCTCAAATAACATCGCACAATTTACGAGCTCCCGTAAGTAATTTAAATGCCTTGTTACACCTCTACGATATTTCAGAAAGCCAGGAAGAAAAGGAAGTATTGTTTACCAAATTTGAAACTGTAATTGAACATTTAACTTCAACCTTAAACACGTTAATAGAAGCTCTTAAAATGAGAACTCGCGAAAAAGCCGAGTTAAAAATTGTTTCCTTTCAAGATACATTCAACAAAACAAAAGAAATACTTTCAGGACAAATTATTAATACCAGTGCAAAAATCACAACAGATTTCACAAAAGTTTCTAAAATTAAATACCATCAAACGTATTTAGAAAGTATTTTTCTTAACTTAGTTTCAAATGCTATAAAATATCGATCTCCTGAAAGAATTCCTGAAATTTTAATCAAAGCGGAAATTGTAGATGGAAAAATTAACTTAACAGTTCAAGACAATGGTCTTGGAATTGATTTAGAAAAACACGGTCATAAATTGTTTGGCTTAAACAAAACCTTCCACAGACATCCAGATGCCAAAGGAGTGGGACTTTATTTAACCAAAATTCAAGTAGAAACTTTAAGAGGTTCTATATTTGCCACAAGTGAAGTGGGTAAAGGCTCAGTTTTTACAATCGTATTTAATAATAAACCGTATGAATAATCTTCAAAACATCTGCATAATTGATGATGATAGCATTTACCAATATGCCATTACTGCTACTATCAAAGCTTATAAGTTAGCAGAAAACGTTTTGGTGTTTTCAGATGGCGAAGAAGCGTTAGACTTTATAAGGGAAAATGCTGAGAACAATGATAATCTACCTGATATAATTTTATTAGATATTAATATGCCGGTGATGGATGGTTTTCAATTTATAGATGAATATAAATTGATAAAACCAAGAATGGAGAAAAAAATAGTAGTATATATGGTTTCTTCCTCCGTAGATCCGCAAGATATTGAAAAAGCAAAAGCGATAAGTGAAATTGCAGACTATATTATTAAACCAATCAGACCGAAAGAATTGGCTTCTATTGTAAGTTCATTTTTTTAATTCTGAATATTTTTTAAAGCAATATAGTTGCAAAAATTAGTTACTTCGTTATACTTTAAAAATCATAAAATTATTTTGAAATTTCTAAACCAGCTAAGCAGGATTTACAAACTTATACTATTTCTGATTCTAAATTTTGCTTGTTTTAGATACCAGCATGCTGTTTGCTGGAAAAGGACCAAAATCTAAAATGTTGAAGTTGATGATAAAAATTCTGGTTCTGCATTAAGAGCTTTGCGGAAACTTTCTATTGACTACGAAATTGTTGAATGAACGGCACCCATTAATTAATTCTAAATAAGCATTCAAAAATTGGATATATTATGAAATCAATTCGCTTCTATTACTTTTTCCTTTTTACCCTATTATTTATAGGTTGTAAAACAGCATCAATAGCTGTAATACCTACAACAGAAGTTTCAACCTTTGAGAAATTAGCTTCGATTAAAAATATAGTAAGTATTGAAAAAAGAGCCGTTACGAGTCATTTTGACGAAAACTATGAGCTGTGGTTTGAACAGCCTATCGATTATAACGACGTATCAAAAGGTACCTTTAAGCAACGCGTTTTTTTAGGGTTTGAAAATCCTTCGCAACCTGTTATCGTTGAGCTTAGTGGCTATGGAATAGGTTCAGAAAACGCGGGCGAATTAGCCGGTCATTACAACGCCAATCAACTTTCAATTGAGCATCGTTATTTTAATAATTCACGGCCAGAAGAAATAGACTGGAATACATTAACTGTTGAAAATGCGGCTAAAGATCAGGCTACTATAATTAATGCAATTAGAAATGCCTTATATCCAAATGCAAAATTTATTTCTACGGGAATATCGAAAGGTTGCCAAACAGTTATGGTACATCGCCTCTATTTTCCAGAAAATGTAGATGCCTGTGTTTGCTACGTTGGTCCGTTAAATTTTAAAAAGGAAGACGACAGGATTTTTGAGTTTTTAAAAAATGTAGGGACGGCTGAGGAAAGGCTAAAAGTCAAAAATTTTCAAGAATTATGTTTCGAAAATAGAGCAGCCTTATTAGAAATACTAAAAACAAAGGCCGCAGAAAATGATATGTCTTGGGAATTCGGTATAGAAAAAGCTCTCGATTATTCAATATTGGAATATGCCTTTGCGTATTGGCAATGGGGTGTAGATGGAAATACAATTCCGTTGTCAACAGCTTCCGCAGAAGCTATTTACAAACATTTATTTGATGTTGTAGGTTATGGTTTTTTTGAAGAAAAATCTGTAGAAAAATTACAGCCGTATTTTTGGGCAGCCCTAACGGAACAAGGCATTTATGGCTATGAAACAATGCCGTTTGAAAAATATCTACATACAGATAAAATGTACACTTTTGATTGGGCTTTTCCTGAAGGGGTTACAAAAGCTTTCAATTTAAAACCTATGCAACGTATAAAATCATTCTTAGATACAAAGGCAGAAAAAATGCTCTTTATTTATGGCGAATACGACGCTTGGAGTGCTACAGCTGTTGCCTTAACCGAAAACGCAGACAAACGCGAACTATATAAATTCATAAAGCCTGAAGGTGACCATAGAACACGAATTAAAAGCTTTAGCGCGGAAGAGCAGAACCAAATTTATGGTATTATAGACCGCTGGCTGGAGGACTAGATATAAGACCGCTGCGCTCTAAAACGAGTGATGTTAACTATTCTTCGGTTTTAATAATCACGAATAAGTTGTTATAATTTTTCACACATAGCCTTTAACCATTCCACTTCATCATTATTTAATAATGGCGATAATTCCTGCAAAACCATTTGATGATAGGAATTAAACCATGCTATTTCGGAATCTGTGAGTAGCGATTTGTCAATGAGTTGTCTATCAATCGGGAATAATGTGAGGGGTGTAAAGCCTAAAAACTCACCAAATTCAGTAGTTTCTTTGGCAATTGAGAGCACTATATTTTCAATCCGAATACCATAAACACCCTTTTTGTAACACCCCGGTTCTATAGTGGTTAATTGATTTGGCAAATGTGCTGTGCTCCCACTACTCGTTGCTGGATTGGTTGTAAAACCTTGTGCGGGTTCGTGTACCATTCCAAAACTACCGATACCGTGACCCGTACCGTGAGGATAGTTTAAACCTTGATTCCACAGGTGAAATCGAGCAAATGCATCCATTTGCATGCCAACGGTACCTTTAGGGAATTGCAATTGTTCAAGTGCTATATATCCTTTTAAAACCGAAGTATAGGCTATTTTTAATTCAGAGGTTGGCGTTCCACCCAACCAAACAGTGCGCGTAATATCTGTAGTGCCATCTTTGTATTGCGCGCCGCTATCAACCAGCAAAATGTCTTCATTTTTAACCATTGCAGCGCCATTTTCTGTAGCGGTATAATGAATTATTGCGCCATTGCCTTTGTAGCCCACAATTGCCGCAAAGGATTCGCCCACGTACAAATCCTGTTGTTTCCGAAAGCCTTCCAATTTTTTACCAATTTCATATTCTGAAATTGATCGTGCCGTAAGCTCCTTTTCCAACCACATAAAAAACTTAGTTAGCGCCACCCCGTCTTTTAACATGCAATTTTTTGAGCCGGCTATTTCAGTTTCATTTTTAATAGCTTTCAATTCTTTTGCTAGTGAATTTTGAAATAAAAATTTACTCTGCACTGCACTGTAAACCGCATAATTTAAAGAAGAAACATCTGTAATAATCTTCTTATTGGCGTCTAATTTTTCAAACGCATCAATTGCTAAATGATAATCTATAATTTCAATATTCAAATTTGAAAACGAAGCAATTGCAGAGGCAGAAAATCTATTTCTATCACAAAATAAGTGGGTGTTTTCAAGTCCTACTAAAGCATAAGCGGTGACTAGTGGAGTGAAATCCACATCTTGCGAACGAATATTAAAAAGCCAAGCAATTTCATCTAAACTCGAAAACAGGTAGTAGTCGGCTTTCGCATTTGTAATTTTATTTTGAATCTTTTTTATTTTTGAAGCTGTTGATTCGCCGCTGTATTCTAACGGATGAATATTGACTGGAAAATTCGGCAAAGCAGGTCTATCAATCCAAATTTCATCAATCAAATGCGGTATGTTTTTAAGCGCAATATTTTTCGATTTCGAAATTTCCTTTATATAGTCTATTTGGGCTTTGGAAAACTGTAAAAAATCTAGGCCAATATCAGCGTTTTCCTCCAAACTATCAACAAGCCATTGCACGTGTTCGGGCGCGTGTGGAATAGATTGTTTGTGCAAGTTTATGTTATAGGTTTGGCATTCGTCTTCAAACTGTAAAAAATAACGCGAATCTGTCCAAAGGGCAGCTTCATTCTTCAATACTACCAACACACCCGCCGAGCCAGAAAACCCCGAAAAGTGTTCCCGTATTTTCCAGTGCTCCGCAACGTATTCGGATTGGTGGGGATCGGTAGATGGAATAATCACTGCGTCTAAATTATATTTAGTTAGCTGTTGCTGCAGATTTTCTAGTCTGTTATTGATCATCTTATTATTAAAGTTTTATCGCCGCGAATTCAGAAATGATGGGTTTGGGCACTGTATTTTTTAGTATCGAATTTTAAAAAATAAAAATAACAATAACTATTCAATTAACTGGGAAGTTTGGGAAGAAACCAAACGGTATGGGTTCGGCTGTCAAACTTTTTTAAAAGCATAACAATGAGAAAAATTAACTGTATTTTAGTGGAAGAAAATCTATTGAAACTAAAAAAACGGTTATGAAAAAAATTGTCTTTTGCTTACTCTGTAGCTTTATATCTATTGAAACAAATGCGCAAAGTTTAATAGGTGCATGGGAGCGTGTTTATACGTCGGAAGATGGTGAGAATTTGAGAAATGTGCTGGTTTTTTCAGAAAAACATCAGGTATTCACCACCTACAATGCAGACTCAGGTGAATTTATTTCTACCGTTGGGGGAAGTTGGAAACTGGATGACAATACAATTACGGAAGAAGTTGAATTCAACTCAGCGAATCCCGAAAAAGTAGGTTCTAAATCAAGTTTTCAGGTGGTTATAAACGATTCAATTATTGAATTTGAAGGAAGCAATGTAAAAATGAAAAGGATAGATAACGGTACTCCCGGCCAATTACAGGGTGCTTGGTTGATGTCTGGCAGAATTAAAGACAGAAAAATGGAAATACGAAATACCGAAACCCCAAGAAAAACAATGAAAATTTTATCTGGCACCCGTTTTCAGTGGATAGCATATAATACTGAAACGAAAAAATTTATGGCGACGGGGGGCGGAACTTACACAACTAAAGATGGAGTTTACACTGAAAATATAGAATTTTTTTCTAGAGATAATTCCAAGGTTGGACTACAACTTAAATTTGATTACAATTTAAAGGATGGCAATTGGTGCCATTTGGGTTTTTCAACCAAAGGAGACCCTATTAACGAAGTATGGAGCAAAAGAAAATAATTTTTCTAATTGTTTTAAAAGTTGAAATAACAGTTTCCGAATTTTGAGAATAGCCATAATTACCGATAACTTTAAAGCGCTTAACGAATTAAAAATGCGCAAAAATTTTACAACCACTTTTTGCGTTTAAAATACCACAATAATCCAAAAAACACCAAAATCATAGCGCCCCAAAGGTAGTAGTAGCCATACCTAAAATGAAGTTCGGGCATGTGGTCAAAATTCATCCCGTAAATACCCGCCATAAACGTTAGCGGAATAAATATGGAAGCCATAATGGTAAGTACTTTCATCACCTCGTTCATCTTATTGCTGATGGTGGTCATGTACATATCCATCAAGCCCCAAATCATATCGCGGTAAATTTCAACACTTTCATTCACTTGGATTATATGATCGTATAGATCGCGAATGTATTTATTGGTGCGTTCCTCGATTAACGAAGTTTCAATTTTTTCCAATCTATTTATAACTTCCCGAAGGGGTAGCACAGCGCGACGAATTTTTAAAATTTCCTTTTTAAGTTCTTGAATTTCCTCAGTAATGTTTGGATCTTCCTTATCGTCAAAAAGTTTATCTTCCAGCAATTCAACCTTATTGCTTAAAAATTCAATTACCGAAAAATAATTATCAACCACCGCATCCAAAATTGCAAACATTAAATAATCTGCTCCGGCATTTCTAATTCTACCTTTACCATTCTCCAGACGATCGCGTAAATCATTAAAAACATCACCTTCGGCTTCTTGAAGGGTCACCACATAATCTTTCCCCACCACCATACTAATATGCTCAATAGTAAGTTGCTCATTATCGTAATGCAGCATTTTAAAAACTATAAATAGGTATTCTTCGTATTCGTCAATTTTTGGCCGTTGATATGTACTTACAATATCTTCTTGGATTAATGGGTGCAGTTCAAAATGATTGCCGAGGGCGATAATATCCTGCGTGTTGCTCAGACCGTTAACGTTTATCCACGTAATATTTGTTGAATCCTCATAATTAAATGCTTCCTCAATATTATTTGTTTCAAAACGATGGAAATGTTCCTTGGAATAATCTATAATATCCAGTTCAGTAACCGTAGTGGTTTTTTTACCCGTATAGGCAACCGTTCCTGGTGAAAGATTCTTTGCTCTTTTGGGTTGAATTTTAGTGGGTTGCGTTTTTCTTCTTCTTTTGGCCGCCATATAGAAGTAAATTGTTTTTCTAAAGGTAGGAAAAAAGTATAAATCTATTTTGAAATATGCCGCTTCCGAAGTATTCTTTCAACATCGTTTAACGTAAAACCCTTTGCGCGAAGCAAAATTAAATAATGAAATAGTAGGTCGGCGCTTTCGTTTAAAAATAAGTCGTCATTGCAATCTTTTGCTTCAATAACCACTTCTATTGCCTCCTCGCCTACTTTTTGGGCAATTTTATTGATGCCTTTTCTGAAAAGGGATGCGATGTAAGAATCTTCATTTTCCGAATTGTCTTTTCTATTTTGAATTATGCTTTCCAATTCTGAAAAAAAACCAAAACTTGAAACATTCTCTGCTTTCCAGCAAGTGTCGGTGCCTTTGTGGCAAACGGGTCCCGTGGGATTTACCTTTATTAACAACGCATCGTTATCGCAATCTACCGCGATGGAAACCAGATTTAAAAAATTGCCGCTTTCCTCCCCTTTTGTCCAAAGCCGTCGTTTACTTCTGCTGAAAAAAGTAACCTGTTTTGATTGATTGGTTTTTAAAAATGCTTCCTCATTCATATAGCCAAGCATCAACACTTTGCTTGTTAAAGTATCCTGAATTATAGCTGGTACAAGGCCATCGTTGTATTTTTTAAAATCTATTTCCATATTGTTAGAGTCTAACAGGGAGGCCCTGGATTTGTAATTCTTTTTTTAAATCAACCACAGCTATTTCCTTAAAGTGAAATACACAGGCAGCCAAGGCTGCATCGGCCTTTCCGTAGATAAATGTATCTGTAAAATGCTGAATCCTTCCCGCTCCACCCGAAGCAATAATTGGAATATTCAGCTCTGTGGAAAGTTTTGCCAAAGCATCGTTCGCAAAACCGTTTTTTGTTCCGTCGTGATCCATGGATGTAAAAAGTATTTCGCCTGCCCCGCGTTGTTCCACTTCTTTTGCCCATGCAAACAAATCGAGTTCGGTAGGCACCTTTCCTCCTACCAAATGCACTTTCCAATGGCCGTCAATCTGTTTGGCATCAATTGCCACAACAATACACTGCGAGCCAAATTTTGAAGCCAAATCATTTATCAATTGCGGATTTTTTACTGCGGAAGAATTTATTGAAATCTTATCGGCGCCATTATTCAATAGTATTTCAACATCATCCACAGAAGAAATTCCACCGCCCACAGTAAAAGGAATATTGATGGTTTCTGCGACTCTTAAAACTAAGTCGGCCAATGTTTTTCTGCGTTCTTCAGTTGCTGAAATATCCAGAAAAACCAATTCATCGGCTCCGTTTTCTGAATAGAATTTTGCCAATTCCACAGGGTCACCAGCATCGCGCAAATCAAGGAAATTGATGCCTTTTACGGTTCGGCCATTTTTAATATCGAGACACGGTATTATTCGTTTTGTTAACATAAGAAGTACGAGTTACGACCGACGAGCGACGAACGGAAAGATGAGCCGGGAGTTACGAAGTTTTGAACTATTTTTCATAGTCTTTTTCTTGCAGTTTTTATGGAAGCTACTGTTATTGCCACTAACTCATCACTTTTATTGTTTAATGTTTTGATATTTTCGATATTATTCAAATTAATTTCTAATAATATCTCCAACCAAAACATACTTTCATCTGCTTCCTCCTCTACAATTTTTAACTTGTTTATAAAATCACGATCAGATTTTGCTCTGTTGGCGGCCCGATAATTTTCACCAACAGAGCTTGATGATCTAATAAGTTGACGTACAATCGAGTCGAATTCTCTTGACTTTGGAATTTTAGTACACAATGCCAAACAATCCAAAGTAAAATTTTTAGTTCTAGCCTTTAAATCCTGCATAATGCTATGTTTTAATGTTAGACAAATTCAATTTAAAATTAATTTTAATTATTTATAACCTTTTATTTTATTCATAACAAATAACTCAACCCTCGTTGCCCAGCATTCATCGCTCGTAATTCGCCGCTCGTAATTCGTCGTTCGTCATTCGTCGCTCAAACCTAGTTGTCCAAAATATAATTTTCCAATTGTTTTAAATTAATTCTGTTTTCATAAATGGCTTTTCCAATAATAACTCCTTCACAGCCAATTTCAGCGAGTTTTGGAAGTTCTTCAAATGTTGAGATTCCACCAGAGGCAAATAGCTTCAAGGTAGGTCTCGACTGCGCTCGACCTGACACTGTAATTTCTTTTAAAATTTTACGATACAAATCAAACGAAGGACCTTCCAACATCCCATCTTTACTGATGTCTGTGCAGATAACATATTCAATTCCATGTTCAACATAATTTTGAATAAATGGTATCAATTCCAAAGCTGAATCCTCGGTCCATCCACTTATTGCCACTTTTTCATCTTTGGCATCGGCACCCAGAATTATTTTTTCGCTTCCGAATTTGTCTAACCAAGATTTGAAAATTTCAGGGTTTTTCACCGCAATACTCCCACCTGTAATTTGGCTGGCACCACATTCAAAGGCAATGCGCAAATCTTCATCGGTTTTTAGTCCGCCGCCAAAATCAATTTTTAAATTTGTTTTCGAAGCGATTTCTTCCAAAATATTGTGGTTTACAATGTGCTTGCTCTTTGCACCGTCTAAATCCACCAAATGCAAATATTTTATTCCGTGAGCCTCAAATTGTTTTGCAACCTCCAAAGGGTTTTGGTTGTAGACCTTTTTTGTACTGTAGTCTCCTTTTGAAAGACGGACACATTTGCCGTCTATTATGTCTATTGCTGGTATTATTCGCATTTTTAGAATTGAGATATTAGTATTGAGATTTGAGATTTAAAAAGTTTTTTAAAATTTGTTCCCCAGCGGTGCTACTTTTTTCGGGGTGAAATTGAACGCCGTAAAAATTATCCTTCCGCAAAGCTGATGAATACTGAATTCCGTATTCGCTTGTTGCAATTGCTTCTTTACAAAGCGGCGCGTAAAAACTGTGCACCAAATACATAAACTCATTTTCTGAAATATTTTTAAACAGTCCTGATTTCAGGTTTTGAATTTGGTTCCACCCTATTTGTGGCACTTTCACACTGTTTGGAAACTTTATTACCTCTACATCAAATATTCCCAAACCCTTCGTATTTCCTTCTTCCGAAGAATTGCAGAGCAACTGCATTCCCAAACATATCCCTAAAACCGGTTGTTTCAAGGTAGGTATAACTTCGTCCAAACCCGCCTCCTTCAATTTAAGCATCGCGCTACTAGCCTCACCTACACCGGGAAAAATCACCTTATCTGCTTGGCGGATTTCAATTTCATCATTGCTCAAAATTGCCCTGATCCCTAATCTTTTCAAGGCAAATTTGATACTTTGAATGTTGCCGGCTCCGTAATTAATTATTACGATTTTCATGATTCCTGTTTTAATTTCTCGTCGCTCGTAATTCGTCTCTCGAACCTATAATTTCCCTTTTGTTGATGGCAAAATCATTTTCTCGGCGTCGCGTTTTACCGCCATTTTAATAACCTTTGCAAATGCTTTAAATATTGCTTCAATCTTGTGGTGCTCGTTGGTTCCTTCGGCTTTAATATTCAGATTCGCCTTGGCGCCATCAGTAAAACTTTTAAAAAAATGGTAAAACATTTCCGTGGGCATTTTGCCAATCATTTCTCGTTTGAAGTCCGCGTCCCAAACCAACCAATTTCTTCCCCCGAAATCTATTGCAACCTGCGCCAAACAATCGTCCATCGGCAAGCAGAAACCGTAGCGCTCCATTCCTAATTTTTCGCCTAATGCTTTGTTGAAAACTTCGCCCAATGCAATTGCGGTATCTTCAATGGTGTGGTGCTCATCCACTTCCAAATCACCATTTACAGTAATTTCTAAGTCCAATTGGCCGTGTCTCGCCAATTGGTCAAGCATATGGTCAAAGAAAGCAATTCCAGTGTTAATATTACTTTTTCCACTGCCGTCCAAATTCAATTTTATTGAAATATCAGTTTCGTTCGTTTTTCTCTGTAATTCTGAAACACGTTGCTCAAGTTTTAAAAATTCATAAATTTCTTTCCAATCGTTAGTTTCCTTAGTGATGTATTCTTGAATTTCTTCAGCTTTTATTGATATTTCCGTAGCGCCCAAATTTGTATTATCATTAATAAAAATTCCTTTCGTGCCTAAGTTTTTGGCAAGCTCGATATCCGTTAATCTGTCGCCAATTACAAATGAATTTTGAAGATCGTATTCTTCTGAAAAATACTTTTTAAGCAGTCCTATCCCCGGTTTGCGCGTGTCAGCATTTTCGTGCGGAAACGTACGATCAATTAAAACATCACTAAAATTAACGCCTTCATTTTCAAAAGCTTTCAGTATAAAATTATGCACGGGCCAAAAGGTTTCTTCGGGAAAAGAGTCAGTTCCCAAACCATCTTGATTGGTAATCATTACCAATTCAAAATCGAGCTCCTTTGCAATTTTTCCCAAGTAAGTAAACACTTTTGGGTAAAAATTCATTTTTTCAAACCCGTCAATTTGCTCATCTACGGTTTCTTTTATGATGGTGCCGTCACGGTCTATAAACAATACGCGTTTTTTCATTTATTTAATGTTTTTAATATATTGATTAGTTCTGTGTTTTCGGTTTTTGTACCAATGGTTATACGCAGTGTGTTTTCACAACGTGGCTGTGAACTTCTTTCGCGCACTACAATGCCGTTTTTTAACAATTGTGCGTAGCGTTTTTCGGCATCATCTACTTTTATTAAGATGAAATTCGCTTCGGTTGAAAAGATTTTTTCAATGAAATTAACTTGAACTATAGCTTTAAGTAGTCTTTTCTTTTCTGCTATTATTGAGCGTATATTCTTTTTTATTCTTTCTGTATGTTGAAATTGCCCAATAGCGCTTTGCTGCGTAAGTATATTAATATTGTACGGAGGTTTTATTTTGTTTAAAACCGAAATTATTTCCGCGGAAGCATAACAGATTCCCAAACGGATTCCCGCCAATCCGTATGCTTTTGAAAGGGTTTGTGTGACAATTAAATTAGGGAATTCGTCCAATCTCGAAATCCAACTTTCCGCGTTTGCAAAATCTATATAAGCCTCATCGATAACCACCAATCCATTGAAGGTTTTTAAAAGTTTCAAAATACAATCGGAAGCAATTAAATTACCCGTGGGATTGTTGGGTGAACAGATAAATAGAATTTTGGTACGTGTATCTGCTGTTCTTGAAATTTCATCCAAATCGGGCTGAAAATCTGCATCGAGCAGCACTTCCCTATTTTCAACATCGTTCAAATTTGCCAAAACGCCGTACATTCCGTAGGTTGGCGGTAACGTTATTACGTTATCTTTAGTGGGCTCGCAGAACGCCCTAAAAATTAGGTCGAGCACTTCATCGCTTCCATTTCCCAATAAAATTTGGTTGACAGGAATGTTTTTTTGTTTTGAAAGAATTTCCTTTAGCTTTCGCTGCTGCGGATCGGGATACCGGTTTACGTTAGTTTCAAACGGATTTTCATTGGCGTCGAGGAAAATCATTTCACTATCAAAATCCTTAAACTCATCCCGTGCGGAACTGTATGGCTTCATCTTGGCCACGTTTGGGCGAATTAGATTATTTATATTAAAAGCCATTTTATTCGTCGTTGTTATTTTTTAAACTTTTTAACCTAAGCGTCACAGCATTTTTGTGCGCCTGCAATCCTTCGGCTTCTGCCATTAATTCTATTGTTTTACCAATGTTCTGAATTCCCTTTTCTGAAATTTTCTGAAACGTCATACTTTTCATAAAACTGTCCAGATTTACACCGCTGTACTGTTTTGCGTAGCCGTTGGTTGGTAAGGTGTGATTGGTTCCCGAAGCGTAATCGCCAGCGCTCTCTGGCGTGTAGTTTCCAATAAAAACTGAGCCGGCATTTTGTATGTTTTCAATAAAAAAATCTTCTTCTTTTGAAATAACAATAAAGTGTTCGGGCGCGTAGGCGTTGATAAGCTTCATTGCTTCCGTGTTATTTTTAACCAAAATCAATTTTGAATTTACGATAGCTTTTTCAGCAATAGCTTTACGTGGCAGTTTTTTCAGTTGTTTCTCAACCTCCTTTTCCACTGAATTCAAAAGCTTTTTCGAAGTGGTAACTAAAACAACTTGACTATCTGCGCCGTGTTCGGCCTGCGACAACAAATCGGAAGCAACGAAAGAAATGTTGGCCGTATAGTCAGCAAATACTAGCAATTCCGAAGGCCCGGCGGGCATATCGATCGCTACGCCGTGTTTGATGGCAATTTGTTTGGCAACGGTTACAAATTGGTTTCCGGGACCGAAAATTTTGTAAACCGGAGGAACGCTTTCTGTCCCAAAAGTCATTGCACCAATGGCTTGAATACCGCCTATTTTAAAAATTTTGGTTACTCCGCACAGATTTGCGGTATATAAAATTGCCGGATTAATTTTGCTTTTTTTATCGGGCGGCGTGCATAAAACAATCTCTTTGCAACCCGCAATATTTGCAGGAATAGCCAACATTAACACCGTGGAAAACAAAGGGGCTGAACCTCCGGGAATATACAGTCCAACTTTTTGGATGGGTCTCTTTTCTTGCCAACAATTAACTCCCTCCGTAGTTTCAACCATAACACGTTCCGTTTTTTGGGCACTGTGGAATTTTTCGATGTTTGCTTTAGCAAGATTAATGGCAGTTTTTAATTCTTCGGAAACGGCCTTTTCCGAAGCCGCGATTTCTTCCTTTGAAACCAATATTTCCACTAAGGAAATTCCGTCAAAAAGTTGGGTGTATTTTTTCACCGCTGCATCCCCTTTCGATTTTACTTCAGAAAAAATATCGTTTACCGTTGCTTCTACATCGGCGATGGTTTGGGTGGGGCGTTTTAATAGTTCGCTCCAGCTTTCAGGTGTTGGGTTATATATTTTTTTCATCTTTTTAAATTCCAGATTCAAGGTTCAATTTTTTGTAAGTTTCAATTTATTGCTTACCTCCCGCAATTCGTCGCTCGTCGATCGTCATTCGTCGCTCGTCGCTCGTCGCTCGTATTTTAAAGTATCATTTTTTCAATCGGGCAGACTAAAATTCCTTCGGCGCCGGCTTGTTTCAATTCTTCAATTACTTCCCAAAAAGTATCTCGGTTTACTACGGAATGAATGCTGCTCCAGCCCTCCTCTGCCAGTGGCAGCAAAGTGGGACTTTTCATTCCGGGTAAAATTTTAATAATTTCATCAATCTTATCATTGGGCGCATTCAACAGTACATAACGTGAATCCCGGCCCTGCAAAACAGATTGAATCCTGAAGCGAATTTTGTCGAGAGTTTTGTAGGCATCTTCGGAAATAGTAGGAGACACGGCGAGAACGGCTTCACTTTTTAAAATTACTTCCACCTCCTTTAAATTATTTTTGAAAAGGGTGCTACCGCTGCTCACAATGTCGCAAATTGCATCAGCTAAGCCAATATTGGGCGCAATTTCTACACTGCCGTTGATAATATGAAGTTCGGCTTCAATTCCCTTTTCTTCTAAATATTTTCGGGTGGTTTCGGGGTAACTAGTGGCAATTCGTTTTCCGTGGAAATCTTCAATGGAATTATATTTAAAAGTCTTCGGAACCGCGAGGGAAACCCTGCATTTTGAAAACCCCAATCTATCGATAATTCCAATTTCCTCTCCTTTTTCAATTAAAAGATTCTCGCCTATAATGGCACAATCTACCACCCCATCTTTCAAATATTGCGGAATATCGCCGTTGCGCAGGTAATAGATTTCCAAAGGAAAATTAGTGGCCGAAGCCTTTAACTGGTCGCGACCATTGTCTATGTAAATGCCGCAATCCTTGAGCAGTGCAAGGGATTCATCGTGAAGTCGCCCTGATTTTTGTACTGCAATTTTAAGTTTTCTCATATAATTCTGTTCAGTTTAAGGAATAAAAAAACCCGTTTGATTGCTCAAACGGGTTTTGAATATTGTTGGGTTTACACAATAGCCATATCACCTCGCGAGCGCGTGGAGAGAAATATGGTGATGATGTAAAAATGAATTGTTCATAATTGTGATGGCAAATCTAAACAAAAAGATTGTTTATTAAACTGTGAATATAAAATTTTAACGCTTTATTATATTCGGTACAATTTATTTACTTTCACCCAAGCATTTATAAACAGCTGAAAAACCACTCCTTTTTATGCATTTAGAAACACTTGACTGGATAATTATAGTTTCATTTTTTATTGTTTTTATCGCAATAGGGCTACTCGTGGCCAAAAAATCTGGAAAGGACTCGAAGTCTTTTTTCCTTTCCGATAGAAATATGCCCTGGTGGCTGCTCGGCGTAAGTATGGTTGCAACTACGTTTGCAGCAGATACGCCCAATTTTGTTGCGGGTGTTATTCGGGAAGACGGGGTTTTTGGAAATTGGATCTGGTGGAGTTTTCTGTTAACGGGAATGTTGACTGTTTTTTTCTACGCAAAACTGTGGCGACGTAGCGGTATTACAACCGATCTGGAATTTTATGAATTGCGCTACAGCGGAAAAAGCGCCGCATTTTTAAGAGGTTTTAGAGCAATTTATCTGGGGGTATTCTTTAACATTGTTATTATGGCGAATGTGTGTCTGGCCGCAATTAAAATTGGACACGTAATGTTCGGGCTTTCTTCGTACGAAGTTTTGCTGATCGCCTCGCCAGTAGTAGTAATTTACTCGGCTTTTGGAGGATTGAAAGGTGTTTTACTAACAGATTTTGTGCAATTTATAATTGCCATGGTGGGCAGTATTTGGGCAACTATTTTTATAGTGAATATGCCAGAAATTGGTGGAATTGAAAACCTGCTCTCCACTCCTACCGTTGCTGCAAAAACTGCAATGCTGCCCGATTTTTCAAAACCTGAATTGTTAATTCCATTGCTTATCGTTCCCCTCGCTGTGCAATGGTGGAGCGTTTGGTATCCTGGAGCAGAACCCGGCGGTGGCGGTTATATTGCACAGCGAATGCTTGCAGCCAAAAACGAAAAACACGCTACTTGGGCTACTTTGTTTTTCAACTTTGCGCATTATGCGCTTCGTCCGTGGCCGTGGATTATTATCGGGCTGGCGTCAATTATAATTTATCCAAATCTTGAAAGTTTACAGGCTGCTTTTCCTAATTTAAATCCTTCATTTGTGAAAAATGATCTTTCCTATCCAGCTATGCTTACATTTTTGCCGGCTGGGCTTTTGGGAATTGTAATTACATCGCTTATCGCAGCTTTTATGAGTACTATTTCAACGCACTTAAACTGGGGAAGCTCTTACGTGGTAAACGACTTTTATGTACGTTTTCTTCGGAAAAACGCTACCGGCAAGGAACAAGTTGCCGTAGGTAGAACTTCAACAGTTGTAATGATGATTTTAGCCGGCTTACTGGCACTTGTTTTAGAAGAAGCGCGGGACGGTTTTAACTTATTGCTGTCAATTGGTGCAGGAACTGGACTACTCTTTATCCTGCGGTGGTTCTGGAGCAGAATTAATCCGTACAGTGAAATTGCAGCAATGTTAATTTCGTTTATAATCGCAGCTTTTTTCTTTGTAAACGGAAAAATGGATACCCCAATTATAGAAATGGCAGGACATTGGCAATTGGTATTTAGCGTTGCAATAACTACAATTGGATGGGTGCTTGTAACTTTAATGACGCAACCTTCAAATGCCGAGACTTTAAACAGCTTTAACAAACTTATTTTTGGAAATGAATCTAAGTTTAAAGGTTTTGGAATGAAAATCCTTGGGTTCTTTGCAGGTGTGGTTGGGGTTTATTGCTCCCTGTTTGCAATTGGGAATTTTATTTATAGCAATACCGTTTTGGCCCTTGGTTTAACCGCTGTAGCTGTGATTTGTGGGTTGGTGATTATTAGATCGTTTCAAAAGACAGATTAAAAGTTTTTAGGAACATTTTATTTTGTACCGTCAATCAGTTTCAGGATTTTATCCAAATCTTGCATTAAGGGACGATAATGAACCTCTTCAGTTGCGTAACTGGTGATGATAAACATGAGCACGTTATTTTCAAATTCCTTTGAATCCAATAAACTTAGGTTACTTTCTGTGACGTCGGTGCTGGGCAAGCCAATGGATTCAGACACTCCGGCCTTTTCAAAGATGGTGCGAAGGCTGTAATCATTTGTGCGGAACATATCCAGGACTTTTATGCGCTGAATGCCAAGTTCTTCCTCCTGTCTTCGAATATCTTCAATAGTTGAGATCCAATTGGTCAACTGTATTCTCAATTCAGTGTCGGAAAGATTTTTTAAATTTCCGGAATTGATAATTTCCTGCAAAAGTGAGTTGTTGGGGTTAAAAGCTATATCGGTTGAAAAAGTGGAATACAAAACTTTTGAAAATTCTTCTTCCGAAGGTGTTGCAGAAGGATCGCCGGTATATTCCAGTATTTGCTTGGCACCGCTGTAATTGTCTTGGTTAACCGCAATCAATTCCTTTAATTTCAATTTACTGGTCTGAAATTCTTCCTTTAAGCCCATTAAATAAGTTACTTCGTTTTTTTCAGTCAATCGTTTTTGGTTGGCGTTGTTTATGGCAAGGGCAATCAAGATGCCGATTACAACCAAGATAATTTCTCCCAAGGCGTAAAAAAGATATTTTGTAAATTTCTTTTCGGCGAGTAAGTTCTGTCTTATTCTTCTAAAAAATCTAAGCATTTATTTTCATTCTTTTAGCGCACTTTTACCTCCTTTTACCAAAAGCCAAACTGCCAGCGACATCTCTCCTATTACACTTGGAATAGCCACGAGGGCCAAAAAGATGGAACTGTATTCATCATAATTGAACAATAAAAAATGTGCTGCAGTGTCGAGCAGGTACATCGTTCCTGCAAGAATGAGGAAAAACACGATGAAGGATGGTTTTTGAAGAATTTTCCCAAGCAGGATTAAATGAATCCCGAAGAAAAATAATCCAATTAACCACATAATATTGAAGATTTCCACTTGTTTAAGAATTTCCGCAGCAGTGGTCAGCGACACTGTTAACATCAAAGCAAAAACCGCAATCCCCATAATGGCCGCGTGCATAATCCTGAAATAGGTACTTAGATTTGTCAAGGGATGTTTTTTGAACAAAAGATAGAGTGCCCAAGCTACGACAACATCAAAAACCGCCGCCACGAGAAAGGCCATCGCCCCAAAGCGCACCATTAAATTGTTTTGCTGAACTGTTTCGAGGGGCGCGGCAAGCAAGGATTCCAAAACAAAAAAGTTGGCGAATATTGCGGCAAAGAAAATTACCAAATAACTAAGTCCGGCGATAATGGATAGTTGTCTCGGGTTCATATTAAAATTTCAGTTTAAATAAAATGCATAGGAAGGTCGTTTGCCCTCTTTCAGATTCTTTTTTATACGTTTCAAATTTAATAAAAGTAAATAATATGTTCACAATCAATGGCCTATCAAAAGTTTCTCAGAAACACTGAAAGGTTATTTATACTATAATCTTGGATTTATGGGAATAATATTTGTTCTATAAAAGGAATTATAGACTCATAAAAAAACCTTCCGCGCGGGAAGGTTTTTTAAATAAATTGTAGTTCTTACTATAAGTAGATTAAAAGAGGTCTCGACCTATCAGCAGATTTAGTTATTCCCCAAAATCAAAGGCAGTCCACTATCGCCCGAACCAACCACCACTACTTTGGCATTTGGCGATTTTGCAAGTTCTAAAGTAGCGTCAATTCCTTTGTCCTGAAGGATTTTATCTGTTAATGAAGCACTTAAAATAGCATTCGCATCTGCTTTTCCTTGGGCTTCAATTCTAACTTTTTGAGCTTCTTTATCTGCTGTTACGAGTCTAAATTCATATTCCAAAGATTCTTGTTCCTGCTTCAGTTTTCTTTCGATCGCATCTTTAATTGTTGGCGGTAGGGTTACATCGCGCACCAAAATTTCATTTAATTGTACGTATTGTTTGTCAAGAATTTTTTTGGTTTCCTCAAAAATTTCTTCTTGAATTGCATCTCGCTTGGTAGAGTACAATTGTTCGGGCGTATAACGACCTACAACACTTCTTGCCGCACTTCTGATGGCTGGCTGAATAACACGTTGCAAATAATCTTCTCCTTTTTCTTGGTGTAACTTGGCAACATCACTGTAAATGGGTTGATACCAAGCAGAGGCATCCAATTTAATTTCAAGTCCGTTGCTGGATAGTACCTGCATTTTTTCACTAAGTTCTTGTTGGCGTACTTCATAAACGAAAACCCTATTCCAAGGCGCAATAATATGAAAACCTTCGCCAAGCGGCGGTTCATCGGTAACCACACCGTTTCCAAAAGTTTGATATAGCACACCTGCGTGACCGGAGTCAATAGTAACCGAAGATTTTGATACTAAAATTATCAGCAAAATAATTCCTACGATGACGGGTATTGTGAGTTTGGGTAATTTTTCCATTGTATATTTTTATATGGGTTAATATTTAGATGAGTCCGTTATATTTTCTTATAAACCATTCTGCTGCGAGTGCAAGAACGATAAGGGCGAGAAGATACTTCCAATCCACCAAAGGTACTACTTTTTGCTCGCTTTTCTCGATGTTTTGGAAGTTAGTATTTTCAATTAAAGCATTGATAAGCAAATCGCCCTCTGAGGCAAAGAAGGCTTTTCCGTTTGTATTTTGGGCCATGCGCCGAAGTTTTGAAACGTCGGCATTGAGGAATTGCTGCTCCACATTAAAATCCAAAATAGTGAAACTGCCACTGCTTGAAACCGCTTCGTTTGCCACCGAAACCGTGTAATTGTACTCTCCAGCCGAAAGACTGTTTAAATCTACTTCGTAATAATTGTTACGCAGCAGCATCGGGAAAACGGTCTGTTTTTCCGTCTCCGTATTTTTTACTGAAATATTCAACGAGGCACGATTGTCAAAAACATAATTTTTATCAAAATACTGGGCAGAAATTTTTATTGGATTATTGTTATAGTAAAATGTTTCCGAAGAGACTTCCAACCTGTTTCGGCGTTTGTTTGATGCTAAATATTGAACGAGATTTCCGATAAAATCATCAAAACTTTGAAAGCTTTCAGTTTGTAAAAAGCTACGCGCACGCCAACGCCAAAATCCTTCCCCATCCCAGATGGCATCGCGTTTGCCGTTTATTTCCATTGTGGCGAGCAATGGATTTCCGTTAGTAATTCCGTTAACGGTTTGTTCCAGCATTACTTCATTGGGCACGCTGATGGTTAATGCGCCAAATTCTGTATGCAAAGGCGGAAAATCGTTAAAGCCAATATCCTCAACCGCGAAAGTGCCATAGTTGCTGTTCAATTTGGCTTGAATGTCTTCATTGGCGTTGGAAGCCTCTTTGTTATAATGATCCTGCGCGCCGTTTAAAAAATACCAATCTGTGGATAATCCAGAAATAATTAGCGTGTTTTTACCCGTTTTTTCGATTTCATTAAAAATTGAAGCAAACCCCCTGTCCGGTTGATAGAGAATAACTAATTGATAATCGTTCAAAGAGTTTACGGCTTCCGCAGGTTTTTTAAACGCCACAGTGCGACGCTCATTAGATGTAACAGCCTTTTTTAACGCACCTAAATCTGGATGCGTAATTTTACTCACCACCAAAACGTTGGTAGCTTGGTCTATCACCTCTACCGCAAACTGCTTTTTATTGTTGGTTTTGTTATTTTCTTCGGCTAGCGGAAGCAGCTGCGCCGTATATTTTTGAAGGCCCACAGCATTGGCCGCCAGTGTAAAATTTAATGTTTTTGAAGATTCATTTTCAGAAAAAGAAACATTTGCTCTATAAACCGTTGCCGCGCCTTGTGTAACAATAAACTCAGAATTTACAGGTTTAAGGCCACTGTAATTTAAAATCACCTCTACCGGAAATTGATTTTTAAGAAATGCATACCGATTGGTATTTAGTTGTTCAATTTTTAAGTCGGTGTGTTTTACAGAATCCCCCAAAATTACTGGGTACATAGCATTTTTATATGATGCTGACGAAAATTCATAATCGTTTCCAAGGGTCTGATTGCCATCGGTTACAATAATGGTTGGTGCTGTTTTATTTTTAAACAGCCTGTTTGTTAAGGAAAGTGCTTTGGCAATGTTGGTGTTTTTTTCATCAAAAGATAGGGAATCGCTTTCGCGGAAATCATTTCCAAAGGAATAATACGAAACATCAAACTTGTTATTTAAATCTACGTTTTCCTTAAATTTTTGAAGTAATTCCGAAACATTCTCAGTTTGACCCAACTCACGTACCGACGCCGAGTTATCAATAAGCACAGGGAGTTTTGGCTTTTCAATGGTATAGGTTTCACTTTTAAATTTTGGATTAATAATTAAAAGCAGAATAGAAAATAAGGTTATAAAACGAAGTATGCCAAAAATCCATCGTAGCGAACCTGTTTGTTTAGACTTATAACCATACATAAAAACCGCCAGAGCAATAGATACTACTCCGGCGAGAATTATATAAAGTATGGTTTCTGTGGTCACTGAAAAAGTTTAAATATTTAGGAGTTTAAAAGTTGAAAAGCCAATAGTATGAGAAATTTATTATTTTCTGAATAAGTTCCGCAATCTACAACCAACCACCTAATATAACTTAGGTTAGCATTCCGCCATCAACGTTCAACACTTGGCCTGTAACGTATGCCGAAAGATCGCTAGCAAGGAAAACACACGCATTGGCAATATCTTCGGGAGAACCGCCGCGTTTTAATGGAATGGCATCCCGCCAACCTTGTACGGTAGCTTCGTCTAGTTTTCCGGTCATTTCAGTTTCAATAAAACCTGGAGCAATAACATTACAGCGAATATCGCGAGAACCTAATTCTAAAGCCACAGATTTAGAAAAACCAATGATGCCGGCCTTGGAAGCTGCATAATTTGTCTGTCCTGCATTTCCCTTCACTCCTACCACGGAGCTCATATTTATAATAGAGCCTTTTCGCTGCTTTAGCATGGTTCGTTGCACAGCTTTGGTCATATTGAAAACCGATTTTAGATTCACTTCAATCACTTTGTCGAAATCTTCTTCAGAAATACGCATTAACAGGTTATCTTTTGTAATTCCGGCATTGTTTACAAGTATATCAATGCTCCCAAAATCTTTTATAACCTCCTCGGCTAATTTTTGAGCTTCGTTAAAAGAAGCCGCATCACTTTTATAGGCTTTTGCCTGAACACCTGTTTTTGAAATCTCGTCTGCCAGGGCATTTGCGGCTTCGGCAGATGAACTATATGTAAAAGCTACATTGGCACCGTGTTGGGCAAATGTTTCAACTATACCTTTTCCTATTCCTCGGCTACCACCGGTGATTATTGCTGTTTTTCCTTCTAATAATTTCATATAATGAACATTTTTGATTTTAAACTAAATAGGTCTCGGCTGCGCTTTAGCTTCGCTCTGTGTTACCCGCTCGACCCAACATGTGTAAATTAAAAAACCGCAAAAGGCGGGGTTTCAAATATAACAAAAGGTTGCGGGTTCTCCATAAAAAAAGCCCTGCGAATTTCACAGAGCTAATTAAAGATTGAGACCTACAAGGTTCTTAAAACCTCGCAGGTTTAAAATTGCTAGTTATCCTAAAACTTCTTTTACTTTTTTACCAATTTCTGCTGGAGAATCTACAACGTGAATCCCACATTCGCGCATTACTTTTTTCTTAGCTTGCGCTGTATCGTCACTACCCCCTACAATTGCTCCGGCGTGGCCCATGGTACGCCCAGCAGGTGCCGTTTCACCAGCAATAAAACCAATTACAGGTTTTTTAATACCGCTATTTTTGTACCAATTTGCTGCATCTATTTCTAATTGCCCGCCTATTTCGCCAATCATTACTACGGCTTCGCTTTCAGAATCGTTTATTAGCATTTCCAGCGCTTCTTTAGTTGAAGTACCAATTATAGGGTCTCCTCCAATACCAATTGCAGTTGTAATGCCCAATCCTTGTTTTACTACTTGATCAGCCGCTTCATAAGTAAGTGTTCCCGATTTTGAAACAATTCCTACTGTTCCTTTTTTAAATACAAAACCTGGCATAATACCTACTTTTGCTTCGCCTGGGGTAATAACGCCCGGACAGTTAGGACCAATCAGGCGGCAGTCTCTATCTTTTAAATAGTCTGAAGCTGTAATCATATCTTTTACAGGAATTCCTTCGGTAATAGTAATAATTACTTTAATACCTGCATCGGCAGCCTCCATAATGGCGTCTGCAGCAAATGCAGGTGGCACGAAAATAATAGAAGTATCGGCGCCCGTTTTTTCAACTGCTTCTGAAACTGTGTTGAAAACAGGCCTATCTAAATGCATTTGCCCACCTTTTCCTGGAGTAACCCCTCCTACCACGTTGGTTCCGTACTCCAGCATTTGTTCGGCGTGAAATGTACCCTCACTACCCGTGAAGCCCTGAACAATTATTTTTGAATTTTTATTTACTAAAACGCTCATTTTTAACTATTTTCTATTGGTTATTTTTATTAATGATTGAAGTAGAACCAAAAGCAGATTCTCTTATAATCGCCGCAAAGATACAGTTTTTGGCAAGGCTTTTAAAAGATATTACACCTTAACTCTATGATAACTTTCGTTTGTATCATCCTTATCGGTTACAGGCTGGCTAACTTGATATCCCCGGTATATTAAATCGTCCTTTATTTCCCAAATGGCAATAAAATGGGCAATACCTAGTTCTTCATCAGAATTTTCCATCGTACGGATATAGTATTTATACCGAATGGTTACATGATTGCCATCAGCGAGCAAATGGCTTATCTCTACCCGTAAGTCGTTATAAGATCGCCGCACTTCGCCAAAGAAATTTACAATATCGTCATAATTCATGATCGTAAGTCCGTTGGCACTGTTCCAGATTAGGGTTAATTCTGGATGAAAAAATCGCTCCATCACAGTTTCATCCCTCAATATATCTGACCTGTAGAAGTTTCTGACTATTTCTTTTGCTTTATTCTTCATGATAATTTATTCAATTTTTCTATAATTTCTGGAATAAGCCTAATTGAAGCCAATTCCTTATACTTTTTTCTGAATTCATCTGCCGGTGTTCCAAAATAAGACTGGTTGCCTGGCAAGGATTTACTTACGCCACTTTTGGCCGAAATAACTGCTTTTTCGCCAATTGTAATACCACTGGTTATACCCACCTGCCCCCAAATTGTTACAAAATCTTCAATCACCACACAACCGGCAATACCTACTTGTGAAGCAATTAAACAACGTTTACCAATAACCGTATCGTGACCAACCTGAACTTGATTGTCCAGCTTGGAACCTTCACCAATTGTGGTTGCGGCAGTAACTCCTTTATCTATGGTGCAAAGCGCGCCAAGATCTACATTGTCCTGAATTACAACATTGCCACCGCTTAAAAGTTTATCAAATTTTTCAGGCCGATTTTTATAATAAAATGCATCGCTACCCAATATTGTTCCGGCGTGTATGGTTACATTATTGCCAATTACGGTATTGTCGTAAATACAAACATTGGAATGAATTAAGCAATTATTTCCAATTTTTACATTATTCCCGATAAAAACATTGGGCTGAATAATGGTATCTACACCTATTTTGGCAGATTCTGAAATTGCACTCTTTGCACTTTCAAATGGTTTAAAATGTTGGGTTAATTTATTGAAATCACGAAAAGGATCATCAGAAATAAGCAAAGCCTTGCCAGCGGGACAATCAACTTTTTTATTGATTAGGATAACCGTTGCCTGCGATTGTAGGGCTTTATCATAATACTTCGGATGGTCCACAAATACTATATCTCCCGGTTGCACTACATGAATTTCATTCATCCCCAAAACAGGAAATGCAGGTTCCCCTACATAATCGGAACCGATTATAACAGCTATATTTTCAAGGGTTTGGGGAGCAGGAAATTTCAAAATAAATAGTAAATATTAAGTGATTTTTTAAGACTTATAAACCCGAATTGGCAGGGCTACGCTTTTGTTATTCTTTAATTCTTTCTTGATACTGACCTTTATCGGTATCTATTCTAATTTTATCGCCTTCGTTTATAAACAGCGGGACGTTAATTTCGGCTCCTGTTTCTACAATGGCGGGTTTTGTGGCATTTGTAGCAGTATTGCCCTTTACACCTGGTTCGGTTGAAGTTACCTCCAAGATTACGTGAGCTGGCATTTCAACAGAAAGAGGGGCATTGTCTTCGGTATTTATAAGTACGGTAACTATTTCGCCTTCTTTCATTAACTCTGGTGTGTCAAGAATATCCTTCATTAACTGAATCTGTGAATAATCCTCGGTATTCATAAAATGATACATTTGGCCCTCGCTGTACAAATATTGGAATTTATGGGTTTCAACACGTACATCGTCTATTTTATGACCTGCCGAAAAGGTATTATCAATGGTTTTTCCAGTAGTAACACTTTTCATTTTTGTACGGACAAATGCCGGCCCCTTACCTGGTTTTACGTGAAGGAATTCAATAATTTTATAAATGTCGTTGTTATAGCGGATACAAAGTCCTTTTCTAATATCTGATGAAGTGGCCATTATTTATGTTTACGTTGAATTAATAATTAGTTTTTAATTTGAATTGAAATAGCCTTTCATAATTCCTCTTTTGGAATTTTTGATAAACTGAAGTATTTCATCGCGCTCAGGAGTGGCTTCCATTTCGGCCTCGATAATTTCAGTGGCTTGTGTAGTATTGTAATTTTTTTGATAGAGGAGTCTGTAAATATTCTGTATTTCGGTAATTTTTTGCGAACTGAAACCTCTTCTTCTTAACCCAATAGAATTTATCCCTACATAACTTAGGGGCTCGCGAGCGGCTTTTACAAATGGAGGAACATCTTTCCGCACTAAGGAGCCACCAGTAACGAAGGCGTGGTTACCAATCATACAAAACTGGTGAACCGCCGTCATACCGGCCAAGATAACAAAATCTCCAACAGTTACATGGCCTGCCAAGGTACTGTTATTGCTAAAAATACAGTTATCACCAACGATGCAATCGTGGGCTATATGACAATAAGCCATAATCCAACAGTTTTTACCAATAACCGTTTTGCCTCTATCTACCGTACCGCGGTTTATGGTTACATATTCTCGAATAGTTGTTCCATCACCTATTTCTGCTGTAGTTTCTTCATCCTTAAATTTTAAATCTTGTGGAATGGCCGAAATAACAGCACCGGGAAAAATGTTACAATTTTTACCAATGCGAGCTCCTTCCATAATTGTAACATTGCTCCCGATCCAAGTTCCTTCCCCAATAACAACATTATTGTGAATGGTTGTAAAAGGTTCAATAACAACGTTTTTGGCTATTTTTGCGCCCGGATGGACGTATGCAAGTGGTTGATTCATTTCTCTCGTTTAATGTTTTTTACAGTTAAAAAATTGCGGTATCGGTTTTTGAATTAAAAACGAATATTTCACGCTAACTTTTAACTATAAATTTTTTGTTTTTACCATTTGGGCCATTAATTCGGCCTCAGTCACCAATTTGCCATTCGCGTATGCATTTCCGTGCATGTGAACAATTCCACGACGAATAGGTGACATTAATTCAAGTTTAAAAATAAGGGTATCGCCCGGATTTACTTGTTGTTTAAATTTAACGTTGTTTATTTTCATAAAGTACGTTAAATAATTTTCGGGATCGGGAACGGTACTCAATGCGAGGATTCCTCCCGTTTGCGCCATTGCTTCAACAATTAAAACCCCAGGCATTACCGGTGCTCCTGGAAAGTGACCAACAAAAAATGGTTCGTTCATGGTAACGTTTTTAAGTCCCACGACACTTGTATCGGTCATTTCCATAATTTTATCTACCAGTAAGAAAGGCGGTCTATGCGGTAGCATTGCCATAATTTCGTTTACATCCTTTACTGGTGGAAGGTTAATATCGAATTTTGGAATATTGTTACGTGCCTCCATCTTAATAATACGCGAAAGTTTTTTCGCGAATTGCGTATTTACGTGATGGCCGGGTTTATTGGCAATTACTCTACCGCGAATCCGTGTTCCAACCAAAGCCAAATCGCCAATTACATCCAGTAACTTGTGTCTTGCCGCTTCGTTTGGATAATGAAGGGTTAAATTGTCTAGAATCCCATTGGGTTTTACCGAAATAGAATCTTTTCCGAAAGCAGTACGAAGTTTATCCATTGTGCTTTGCGAAAGTTCTTTATCTACATAAACTATTGCGTTGTTTAAATCGCCTCCCTTTATAAGGCCGTGCTCCAACAGCATTTCAATTTCGTGCAAAAAGCTAAAGGTACGCGCATTGGCTATTTCATCTTTAAAATTTGAAATACGATTTAAAGAGGCATTTTGCGTTCCTAAAACCTTGGTGCCAAAATCTACCATGGTAGTTACTTGGTATTCGTCAGCAGGCATAACAATAATTTCACTTCCAGAATCTTCATCTGTGTATGAAATAACTTCCTTTACTATGTATTCTGTTCTTTCAGCATCTTGTTCTACAATACCAGCTTTTTCGAGCGCTTCAACAAAAAATTTTGAGGAACCATCCATAATTGGAGGTTCTGAAGCATTTAATTCCATTAAGCAGTTGTCTATCTCTAGACCCACCAATGCGGCCAGCACGTGTTCGGAAGTTTGAATTTTAACTCCGTTTTTCTCCAGGTTAGTACCACGTTGGGTGTTTACCACATAGATTGCGTCTGCCTCTACTTCGGGACTCCCCTCCAAATCTATTCTCACGAATTTATATCCGTGATTTTCCGGTGCTGGTTTAAAGGTAATTGTAACTTCTTTGCCCGTGTGCAAACCTACTCCTGTAAGCGATATATCCTTACCAATAGTGCGCTGTTTTACCAAACTTTCATTCATTATCAAGCTTTTTTTCAACTACATTAAACCTCTCCATAATTTTGGGAAGGTTTTTAAAATAAACATAACTTTTATTAAAATCACTATAACTTAAAGCTGGAGACCCTTGTAGGGTTTCATTGTCTTTTACGTTTCTGCCAATACCACTTTGGGCCTGAATTTTTACGTTATCGCCAATTATAATATGTCCGGCAATGCCCACTTGCCCGCCGATCATACAATTTTTACCTATTTTGGTTGAACCCGCAACTCCTGTTTGAGCGGCAATAACGGTGTTTTCGCCAATTGTAACATTATGTGCAATCTGAATTTGATTGTCTAATTTCACTCCCTTTTTAATTAAGGTTGATCCCAAGGTTGCTCGATCTATAGTTGTGCCTGGCCCTACATCAACATTGTCTTCCAAAATTACATTTCCAGTTTGGGGCACTTTAATATACTCGCCATCTTTATTGGGAGTAAAACCAAAACCATCGGCGCCAATAACAGCCCCACTATTTATAACACAAGATTTCCCTATTACAGTTTCGGAATAAATTTTTGCTCCGGTGAATAAAATGGAATTATCATCAATCGTTACATTATCACCAATGTAAACATTGGGATAAATTTTTACATTATCGCCAATTTTTACGTTTTCACCTATATATGAAAAAGCGCCTAAATACATATTTTCACCGTATTGGGCACTTTTTGAAATAAAGACCGGCTCTTCAATTCCGGTCTTGTTCATTTTTACCTGATTGTAATATTCCAGCAATTGTGAAAATGCATTGTAAGCATTATCTACCCGAATCAACGTGGTATTAAAAGTATGTTCCGGAACAAAATCATTATTTACAATTGTAATAGACGCCTTTGTGGTATATATGTGCGGCGTATATTTTGGATTGGACAAAAAAGTAAGTGTACCACCATCTGCCTCTTCAATTTTTGCCAGTTGCGAAACCTCTGCGCCCTCATCACCCTCTACGGTGCCATTGAGTAATCCTGCTATTTGGGCTGCTGTAAATTTCATTATAGGTTTCGAATTTTAATAACTAACGACCATATTTGTACCGCCTGCAAAGTAGCACATTTTAATTGAATGGATTTTTGGACGTTCAATTTCATTCTTGCAAAAATAGAAAAAAAGGACTTAGTTGCTATAGCTATCTTTATTGTTTTTTGGATAGCACATATAGTATTTTACTACAGATTTGGAAAGCGCTTCTAAATTTAACTGGTCGCTCGCTTTTGCAACTTCTATTGTCCTACCGTTTTTCTTCAATAAATTAATGGTATCTTTTTCCATGCTGTACGCTTGATTTTCTAGCTTTCCTGTGAAAACAAAATACGCCGCTTCTTCTTCCGAAATACGGAAAGCATCCATTAAAAACTTTTGCTTTTGCTTTAATTTTTGAAGTGGAAAAACCTGCGATTTTACTTTAATTTTCAGTAAATCCCGATTTAAAAGCATTTTTGAAAGGTTCTTCAAAACAAAATCCTCGTTATTTACCCACATTTTCATAGCCGAAATAATATCGTAATCGTCCAATTTTGAAAACGTATTGAGCACTTCATCCGAAAAGTCGTTAGAATTTATAGTATGCGTTAAAAAAAACTTTAGCCCATCGCTCGCCGGAAGATCTTTACCGCTGGCCGCAAGCTGTTTGGCGCGTTTTAGAACACGAACCAGTAACTGCTCTGCAACGATTCCAGTTTTATGAAGATATACCTGCCAATACATTAACCGGCGGGCAACGAGAAAGTTTTCTACCGAATAAATACCTTTTTCTTCCACCACCAAGGAATCGTTTTTTACATTCAGCATTGCTATTAAACGTTGGGCGTTTACGGTTCCCTCTGGCACGCCGGTGTAAAAGCTGTCGCGTTTTAGGTAGTCCAACCTATCCATATCTAGCTGCCCCGAAACTAACTGGTGAAGGAACTTTCGCGGGTACTGGTCTTTAAAAATTTCAATGGCAAGCGTTAATTGCTTGTTAAACTTCCTATTTAAAGCTTCCATAAAAAATAGTGAAATTTGCTCATGGCTAACGTTTTCAACAATGCTATTTTCCATAGCATGCGAAAAAGGACCGTGGCCAATATCGTGCAAAAGTATGGCCATATAAAGGGCTTCTTCCTCCTTTGCAGAAATTTTAACTCCCTTATATTTAAGCACCTGCACAGCTTTTTGCATTAAAAACATAGCGCCTAAGGCATGGTGAAAACGGGTGTGGTGCGCACCAGGATAAACAATGTACGAAAAGCCCATTTGCGAAATTCTCCGAAGTCTTTGGAAATATTTATGCTCCATTAAATCGAAAACCAGCTGGCTGGGTATGGTAATAAAACCATAGATAGGATCGTTTATAGTTTTGTGCTTGGGAAGGGTTTTCAAACTTTAACTTTAAATTAGTAGCTTCAATAATTGTTTGCGAAAATTCAGCTTTATTTTTGAAGAAGATTCTTCTAAGCGATTAGAATTATTCACAAATTTAAAAATAACCAAACTCCAATACCAAAGGTAGGGAGTAGAAAGACAAATATACATATATGAGCAACATAAAAGTACTTTGGGTAGATGACGAAATAGATTTGCTTAAACCACACATCCTTTTTCTTGAAAATAAAAATTATAGTGTTACTACAGCACAAAGTGGATCGGAGGCTTTAGACGAAATAAAAAAAGAAAATTTCGATATTGTTTTTTTGGATGAGAACATGCCAGGCCTCACAGGGCTCGAAACGCTTGCCGAGATTAAGGAATTTCAAGCCTCTATTCCAGTAGTAATGATAACTAAGAGTGAAGAGGAATATATAATGGAAGAAGCCATAGGCTCTAAAATTGCCGATTATCTTATTAAACCGGTGAATCCAAATCAAATTCTATTGAGTTTAAAAAAGAATTTGGACCACAGCAGATTGATTTCGGAAAAAACAACGTCAAATTACCAGCAGGAATTCCGAAAAATAGCAATGGATCTATCTATGGTAAATAGCTTTGAGGAATGGAAAGATCTGTACACAAAATTGGTTTATTGGGAGCTGGAGTTGGAAGACATTGAAGATTCAGGAATGTTCGAGATTTTGGAATCTCAAAAAACCGAGGCAAATAGCCAGTTTTGTAAATTTATAGATAAAAATTATCCACAGTGGTTTGAGGATGTTACCGAAGCGCCAATCATGTCGCACACCCTGTTTAAAGAAAAAATCCAGCCGCAGCTACAACAAGGCACTCCTACCCTATTGGTGGTAATAGATAATTTACGTTTTGATCAATGGAAGGCATTTGAGCCCACGGTGGCCAATATTTATAAAAAAACCAACGAAGAGCTTTTCTGCAGTATTCTGCCTACGGCAACCCAATACGCTCGAAATGCAATTTTTTCGGGCCTAATGCCAAGCGATATGGAAAAATTACACCCCGATCTTTGGTTGAACGATACCGAAGAGGGCGGAAAAAACATGAAGGAACAAGAATTTATGGAAGCACAACTCAAGCGCCTGGGATTAAGGCTAAACTGGAGTTACCATAAAATTTCAAGCTTAAAACAAGGAAAAAAACTTGTTGAAAATTTTAAAAGCCACAAGGACGAAGATTTAACGGTGGTGGTTTACAATTTTGTAGATATGTTATCGCATTCAAAAACCGAAATGGAAGTTATAAAAGAATTAGCCTCTAACGATAAATCGTACCGATCGCTTACACAAAGTTGGTTTAAAAATTCGCCTTTGTTAGAAATTATTCAGCAGGCTGCCCGATTAGGATTTAAATTAATTATAACAACGGACCACGGAACAATTAATGTGAAAAATCCTTCAAAAGTAATTGGCGATAAAAACACAAGTTTAAACCTTCGTTACAAAACTGGAAAGAGTTTAACCTATGAAGATAAAGAGGTTTTAGCCGCAAAAGACCCAAAATCCATCCACCTGCCAACCATTAATATGAGCAGCTCCTTTATTTTTGCAAAAGGCGATTACTTTTTTGCCTACCCAAACAATTACAATCACTACGTTAGTTATTACCGAAATACGTACCAGCACGGGGGCGTTTCGTTAGAAGAAATGATAATTCCTTTTTCAGTTTTTACACCCAAGTAAAATATTTTTTAACAAAGGTGTTATAATACTTTCTAGATTTTAGGGATAATTTCTATAATAGGCTATAATTGGCTATATTCGCATTTCTTATTATATGGAATTGACATATACCGAAAATGAAATTAGTGAAGTTGCTACCAAGGTTTTAAAACATTCAGCATCAAAAATATTTCTTTTTTATGGTGAAATGGGAGTTGGTAAAACAACTTTAATTAATGAAATTGTAAAGCAACTTGGAGTTTTACAACCTGCAAGCAGCCCTTCCTTTGCTATCGTAAATGAATACGATTTGCGAGAAGGCACAGCATATCATTTTGATTTTTACAGAATAAACAACTTAACCGAAGCTTTCGATATTGGTTTTGAAGACTATTTATACAGCGGCAATTATATTTTTATAGAATGGCCCGAGAAGATAGACCCGCTCTTGCCAAAAGACGCCACAAAAATTTATATTAAAACAAACCCTAACAGAAGTAGAAACATAAAAATTATGCCTATGAGATAAAATTGTAACGAGATATTAAATATTTTAAATTACTTTTTAGTTGTTTGCCCCAAATCGCAAAAATTATAGAGCTGGGATATTAATGAAGAAAAAATTTATAAATATAGGGGAAAAATAGTTGGATTTTTTAGCTTTTTTCGTGGTAGGTTTGAAGTATTAAGAGCCTCACAAAAACTATATATTATGAAAACTCTAAAGTATTTATTTATCGCAACAATTTTCTCTCTTGGAACCTTAGCTTCTTGTACCCCAGAAAGCATTCAAGATGAACAAACACCACAACAAATCAAAAAAAGCGACATCATCATACCTAGTAACGGGTAGTATAATTGCCCTAATCATAGCGGCAAGTCCTTATATCTTTTATTCATACACAAGTTTCCCACAAGTTAAAACGTGGGAAACTTTTTTGTTTACTTACGAGGCCAATTGGTATCAAAAAGTTCAAGTATCGGCATGGACAATGATGGGAAAATTTGTTCCTCTTTTTTTGTTAGCGATTTGGTTTATAACTTGTAAACATTGGTGGTATCACGTGATTTTAATACCCATTGGCATGTTTGCTTTTCAATTATTTAGCGTTATAAATGATGATGTAGGTATTACCGATGAGGTAGAAATATGGTGGCTCTTTCCTATTATGCTCATAATAATTCCCTTTGTATATTTAATTAGAGCTCAGTTGGCTAACAACCTAGTTCATAAAGACCTGAAAACATTTGAAGAGGAACTAAGTCAAAAGAAATCTTTTTGGGATCAGATCAAAGATCTCTTTTAATAGGGAGGTTAATTATACCATCAAATTTTATATCTTAGCGTTCGTATTTACTATTCTATTTGGAGTATCTCTCACTAAATACTGATAAGTGATAGTTTTAAAACACAAGTTTAGGACAATTTTTCAATATTATTAAACCAAAATTTAGTTTTTCATTTTCAATAAATATCTATAAAAGCTACTGTTAGCCACAGAAATATTAAATTTATAGATTTTAACATTTATCGCTAAATATACCTTATTATGCACCTTTAAACGTATTTTGTTGAATTTAAGCGTGATAAAACTTGTAAATATACAATTAACATAGTTATTAAAAATAAGTTTTTTGGGTGTAGGTTTGTTACATATTAACCTCACAAAAACTTATTATTATGAAAAACTTAAAACTTATTTTTGTAGCCGCAATTTTTGCCGCAGGATTATTTGCCTCATGTACCCCAGAAGGAATTCAAGATGAACAAACCACACAACAAATTGACGCGAGAACGGTTAAGGTTCCGCCAGCCGGATAAAAAAAGCTTAATACAAGGCGGCATTATTGTATTTATAATAGGGTGTACTCCCTTACTATATTATGCCTATGAAAGTTTTCCAAGCGATACTCAAGTTTGGAAAACTTTCTTATTTACATTCACAACCGAATTTCCTTCAATATATCAATACGCTTGGTTTTTAACTGGAAAAATAATACCAGTTATTCTCTTACTCATTTGGTTCTTTACCTGCAAACATTGGTGGCACTGGATTATACTAGTACCGCTTTCTATGTATGTTTTTCAATTGTTCAATCTTATAAAACAAAATTTTGGAGTAGATGAAGTTGAAATTATCTATGTCATTCCCATTATGATGGTTGTAATCCCCTTTGTCTATTTAATAAGAGCCAAACTCTTTAGCCAAATGCGACAAGACGACCTAAAATCTTTTGAAAAGGAATTGCTGGAAAAACAATCCATCTGGCAGCAGATTAAAGAACTCTTTCGTTAAATCATTCATTAGGATTCTAAAAATTATTCCGTAAATTGAGACTGCCAAATTAGTGCCATGTCAAAACCAAAATCACCCTTCACCAGGGCTCAATTACTTCCGCAGGAGGAAACGCTCGAAATATCCAAACAAAAAGGAGAACTATTTATCGGTATTCCTAAAGAAGCGTATTTTCAAGAAAAACGAATTTGCTTAACCCCAGATGCTGTTAATGCCATAGTGAATAATGGCCATCGGGTGCTTATTGAAAATGGTGCAGGTATTGAAGCCGGTTTTGCCGATACCGAATATTCGGAAGCCGGCGCCGAAATGACCACCGATAAAAAGAAGGTATTTGGATGCCCTATGGTTTTAAAAGTAGAGCCCCCCACTCTCGACGAATTAGAATTAATTAATCCCAAAACGGTTCTTATTTCTGCCCTTCAATTAAAAACAAGGCAGAAATCATATTTTGAGGCACTGGCTAAAAAGAAAATTACGGCCTTAGCTTTTGAGTTTATTAAAGATGAAGACCACAGCTACCCCGCCGTAAAGGCATTAAGTGAAATTGCAGGAACGGCCTCTGTGCTTATCGCTGCCGAATTAATGGTAAACGCAAAAAAAGGAAACGGCTTGCTTTTTGGCAATATTAGTGGAGTTCCACCGGTAGAGGTAGTTGTAATTGGTGCTGGTACCGTGGGTGAGTTTGCCACACGATCTGCATTGGGCCTGGGAGCAAATGTAAAAGTTTTTGATAGTTCAATAACCAAACTAAGAACAATTCAGACGCACGTGGGTAGGATTTTATACACTTCTACAATCCAGCCTAAAAATCTTATGAAAGCATTACGACGCTGTGATGTTGCAATTGGTGCTGTTCGCGGTCATAACCGCGCTCCCATTATTGTAACTGAAGAAATGGTGCGCAATATGAAAAAAGGCGCTGTGGTTATTGATGTTTGTGTAGACATGGGCGGCTGTTTTGAAACCACCGAAATGACCAGTCATGACCAACCAACTTTTAAAAAACACGACGTTATCCATTACGGGGTACCAAATATTCCAGCGCGATATCCTAAAACGGCATCTATTTCTATCAGTAATATCTTCACTCCCTATATTTTAGAAATTGCCGAAGGTGGCGGACTCGAAAACGCCATTCGCTTTGACAATGGTTTAAAAAATGGTTTGTACTTTTACCGCGGAATTTTAACAAGCAAAGCAGTTGCAGATTGGTTCGATATGCCATATAGCGATATTAACTTGTTAATTTTTTAAAAATTAGTTCGAATTTGTTTCGAATTAATAACCAAATTTCCTAAAAATGAGATTAGCTTATAGATTGGTTTATTTTTCCGGTGGTTTTTTAATAGGAATAGCTCTGCTGTTTTTTATTCTCAGCGGAAAAAAAACATCCTGCGCTTACGGCCCCGAATCAAGAACCCTAAAAAATATTCGTTTAAAGGAACGCGCCTTTTCCGAAGAAACCCTCCGAGCATTACAGGAAAATAGTTTGGATACTTCGGCGATTTCAACACTTTTGGTAGAAGGCGATGTGCTTTTTTCAGAAAGTAACACCCAATTAGATTCTTGTAGAATTTATGTTATTGAAGGTGAAATTTCAGAAAAAAACCTAAAGTTAACTATTGAAAACTGTGAGGAACTGGCAACTGTATTAAAGGCAAATATTAGTACTCAATAATCTTTTTAATTACTCAACTTTCTTCGCTCCCGCTCTTTTTTCAGAAGTGTGAGCTCGCGGCTTGTTTGTCCCGCCACAGACGTGTTTTCCTCTGCCCGACGAATTAAATAGGGCATTACATCTTTAACCGGACCAAAAGGAATGTATTTAGACACATTATATCCTTCCGCACCAAGATTAAAGGTTATATGGTCGCTCATCCCGAAAAGTTGTCCGAACCAAATACGTTCATCACTTCGCGAAATTCCCTTCGCTTCCATCATATCCATAGCCAAATATGTGCTCAGTTCGTTATGGGTACCAATGTACAACTCAATATCGTCTAAGTTGTCCATTATGTATTTCATGATTTCGTTAAAATTATCGTCAGTGGCTTTTTTGCTTTCGCAGATTGGAGATTTATAATTACCGGCTACAGCGCGCTCATTTTCCTTTTCCAAATAGGCACCACGAACAATTTTAAACCCTAATTTATATCCTTTATCAAGCGCCTTTTTGTGTTGCTGTTTTAAATAATCTAAACGGTCCCATCTATAACATTGCAAGGTATTAAATATTATGGGGCGTTCTTTGTTATACTTTTCCATCATCCGTTCGCATAATTCGTCGGCGGCACCTTGCATCCAATATTCTTCGGCATCTATCAATAAACTAATGCCACAATCATAAGCCGTTTTTGAAACGCTCTCGTAACGGGCTTCAATATTGCGCCATTGCTGCATTTCAACATCGGTTAAAGTTTGTTTGTTTGTTACCTTTTTAAAAACAGAATATCTGCCAAACCCAGTTGGTTTAAATACTGAAAATGGCATCGCTTTTTTATTCTTTGCAAATTCCGTTAGCTCGTTTACTTTGGCTGCAGTGGCATCAAATTGTGCGTCTTCTTCCTTTCCTTCAACCGAAAAATCTAAAATGGAGCATACCCCAACATCAGACAGCCTATCAACCGTAGTCATACAGTCAGTTTCGCTTACACCTCCACAAAAATGGTCAAACACTGTTGATCGTATTAGTCCCTCCACCGGCAGATTTACGTTTAACGCAAATTTTGTTACAGCAGTTCCTATTTTCACCAATGGCTCCTTTGAAATCATTTTAAAAAGGAAATAAGCTCTTTCCAGTTCAGAATCGCTCTTTAGCCGAAAAGCTGTTTCAGTATTATCAAAAAGAGAATTTGAATTCATAAAGTTTATTATAAAGTGCACAAATATAGTTAGATTTGACTTCTGATTATATGATAAAATCAATATTTAATGGAAATTAATTTACCTGAAAAAGGACAAGTTTACCACGACCATCAATCGTGGAACGCTGTATCAAAATACATTGACAATCAAGTAGATGCAAAAATATTTGTATTAGTAGATAAAAATACAGCTACCCATTGCCTACCCTATTTTTTAAAAAAATACGAAGGCGAAAAAAAAATTCACACAATAACCATAGCGGTAGGCGAAATACATAAAAATATTACTACTTGTTTAAATGTTTGGAACACACTTTCCAATAGCGGTGCAGACCGTAATAGTATAATTATTAATCTTGGCGGTGGTGTAGTTACCGATCTGGGAGGCTTTGTGGCTTCTACCTTTAAACGGGGATTGCGATTTATAAATATCCCAACAACTTTATTAGCAATGGTTGATGCCTCGGTTGGCGGAAAAAATGGAGTAGATTTAGGACATCTAAAAAATCAAATAGGCGTAATAACCCAGCCCGAAATGGTTATTCTAGACACTAACTTTTTACAAACCTTGCCCAAAGTGCATATAACATCCGGACTTGCCGAAATGTTAAAACACGGTTTAATTTATAGTGAAGATTATTGGGAAAGATTAAAGAAAATTACCATTGACAATAAGCGTGAGTTTGATGAATTGCTTATAGAATCGGTTGAAATAAAAAATAAAATAGTAACTGAAGATCCATTTGAAAAAAATCTTCGGAAAACACTAAATTACGGGCATACCCTCGGCCACGCAATTGAATCGTATCTCTTAAAAAACAAAAACAAACAACCTCTACTTCACGGCGAAGCTGTAGCAATTGGTCTAATTTTGGCAACGTATATTTCTGCTGAAAGTATAGGATTCCCCAAAGAAAAGTTGGATGATGTTGCCACTACTATTTTGGCATATTTTCCAAAAGTAGATTTTACCACAAACGATATTGATGAAGTTATAAAACTACTTGTCTTCGATAAAAAAAACAGCAATGGAGAGGTTCGCTTTGTACTTTTAGAGAATATTGGCCACCCACGAACAAATTGCACCGTAAGCAACAAATTGATTTTCAACGCATTTAACTATTATAAAAATTTCTAAAAATTATCTCGAAAAGATTTTTATCTCTTCTATTTTTGAATAGTTTTATAACCTCAAATTAAAGATTGAAAATTAAAATGAAGCGAATTATTGTAGATTATCGAAAGCTAACCCCAGAAATACTTTCACTATTGGTTGATAAATATCCTGACGGATACGATGACGATCATGTTATAACATTCAAAAACGCTAAAAATGAGACAGTTGAAGCTGTTGAGGTTAGAACAGAAGACACCATTTATTTGGTTAAAGTGAGTTCTCGTCTGGAAATTTCAATGGCTAATTTTGACGAAGATGACTATGAAGATGCAGATTTCAATGAGCCAATAAGCGAAATGCCAGAGCGAAAAAAAATGGACGAAGAGGAATAAACTTCCACACAATAAAAAAAGAGGCTTTTCAGCCTCTTTTTTTTTACATTCATTTTAGGCATTACGCATGTTGTAATTCGTGCTTACCTTCTTTTACCTCTTCAATTAGTTTGGAATTAAAAGCTGGCAGGTCGTCCGGATTTCTACTGGTTACAAACCCTTCATCTACTACTACTTCTTCATCTACCCAATTGGCGCCGGCATTAATTAAATCGTCTTTAATTGAACTAAACGAAGTCATTTTTCTACCTTTTACCACATTGGCCGAAATTAAAATTTGCGGTCCGTGGCATATAGCAGCCACAGGTTTTTTTTGTTCAAAAAAATGTTGAACAAATTTAAGCGCTTTATCATTTCGCCTTAATTTATCGGGATTTATAACGCCACCTGGTAAAACCAAAGCATTAAAATCTGTCGCAGATGCAGAATCCAACGTTTGATCAACATTGTACTCATTGCTCCAGTTACCATCTGCCCAGCCTTTTATTGTTCCTTCTTTTTCACTAATAATCTCCACGTTAAAACCTTCCTTTTCCATCGCCTCTTTCGGTGATTTCAATTCAGATTCTTCAAATCCGTCAGTTGCTAATATTGCAATTCTCTTTTTCATATTCTTCTCTTTTTTAAGTTAAACAATTAATTAAGACCAATATACTATGGAGTTGGCGGTATATCAATTTTACGATAATAATGTTTTATTAATCTTTGTTAAGAAATACTAAGGTTTGGTGTTACTCTTTAAGATTTCGGCTTTTTTTTTATCTTCTTCTACCTTCCTTTTATACGCGCGCAGCTCCTCCATTTCGCGTTCATATGAAAGTGTAGCATTACTGGAAGGTTCTATTTTAATATTTCTAAAAAGGGCCCAATTAACCGTAAGTTCAGCTCCAAAAAACAGAATAAGACAGGTGTAATAAACCCAAAGAAGGATAAGCACCAAACTGCCCGCTGCACCATAGACCGAAGCCGGATCTGATGCCGAAAAATAAAAACCAATTAAATATTTACCCACCAAAAATAGAAGTGCTGTAATGGAAGCCCCAATAAGGTTAGTTTTCCATTTTATTTTTACATCGGGGAGCAAAGTGAAAATTGTGGCAAATAAGGCGGTTATTATTATTTGCGAAAAAACAAAATTTAAAATCTGGACTACTTGCGACGAAAGATCGGTATAGTAATTTCCAATTAAGTCGCTTAAAGCATTTATTGCACTGGTAATAACCAATGAAATTAACAACAATAACCCAATTGCCAGTACCATGCCAAAAGAGATTGCTCTACGCTTAAGCGTATCTATAAACGTGTTTTTTTTGGCACGGACGCTCCAAATATCATTAAGCGCCTTTTGCAACTGAAAAAACACTCCCGTAGCTCCAAATATTAGTACACCAATCCCAAAAATTATAAATAACAGCGAGCTTTCTGACAAAGTAGAATTAATTATCATGGTCTGTACCAGCTCTGCGCTTCCCTTACCTATAAGCCCACTAATTTCACCGGTAATTCTTCCTTCAACTGCTTCCCTACCAAAAAATACTCCTGCAAAATGTACTGATATTATTAATAATGAAGGCAATGAAAATAGAGCATAATAGGCAATAACCGCACTTTTGGCCCACGGATCATTTTTGTCCCAACTTAAGTAAGTGTTTTTTAAAAGTTTTAAAAATTTCATTTATAAATAGCGTTCATTAATAATATTTCTATGATGAATTTCATGACCGCAGATTATAAATCCGGCAGCAGCCACAGATAATACGCTGTTATTGGCTTTACCGCAACGCCTTAGTTGCATCGTGCTAAAACCGCTATATAAACTAATGGTAGCGTTACGAACAGCGCTATACTCCTTTAGGAGAGCATCGGCAGTTTTAAGATTTGCCAAAGCATTTTCAGCAAAAAGATTTTCATCAAAACCATCTAAATTTGCTTCATCCACGCGTGAAAAGTATAAAGCTCTATATACAAATACACGTTCTGTATCTATTATGTGCTGTAAGATATCTTTTGGCGTCCATTTATTTTCTTTGTATCGATACTCCCATAAGGAAGTTTCTAGATTTTCAAAATAGTTTTCCGTTTCTACCTGTCCCCTTTGCAGAGCTTCGAGTAGCGGTTTATCACCAACTAAGTTTAAGTATTTTTGATAATATGAATTATAAGTTGATTTGTCAAGATCCGTTAGGGTCATAGTTTTATTTTAAAGATAAAAAAAACCTTTGCTGTTTGGCAAAGGTTTAATGAATATTAATTTTTGAAAAAAATTATATTTCTTTAAAAATTGAATGCAACAAACGTTTTTTGTCGTTTATACTTTCTTCCATAGAAATCATAGTTTCAGTACGGCTAACGCCTTCAATATCGTCAATTTGGTAAATCACATCTTTGGCGTGCGCTGTATCGCGTGCTCTAATCTTACAGAAAATATTAAATTTTCCAGTAGTTACGTGAGCTACGGTTACAAACGGAATTTCACTAATGCGTTCCAGAACAAATTGGGTTTGCGAAGTTTTAAAAATAAATACACCTACATATGCTATAAAGGCATATCCAAGTTTTTTATAATCAACTTGAAGTGAGGATCCGGTGATAATACCCGCCTCTTCCATTTTTTTTACTCTAACGTGAATTGTTCCTGCGGAAATCTCTAATTTTTTAGCAATATCGGTAAAGGGGATTCGCGTATTGTCAATTAATAGATCTAGAATTTTGTGGTCTGTTTCGTCTAATTTAAATTTTGGCATGTTTTCTAAATTTTTTTGCAAAACTATGAAGTTTTACTCTAAAATAGAATTGTTTTTATGAAAAAATGTTACCGATTTATTCGATTTATCAATAATTTTTGAAATATTCGTTCCAACTGTTAAATTTTCTTGCGAATCTGTTAAAATTTCCGCGCCGTTTGCATTTTTTTCAATATATCCGAAACATTTTTTTAGACTTCCTATCTCGTCAATAAAAGGTTCAAAGTTTACGATACCGTTCTGCAATATTTCTCGATATTGAATGGCAACGGATACCGTTTTGGAGTCGCCCTCCAATTTCACATTTCTCAAAATAAAATCTTTATGGTTTTTTAGATTTTCGGGAATATCAAAATATTCTTTATAATCTACCTTCTCTCCACTTTTACCAATTATCCCAAAAACCGTTAATAGCGAATAAAATATATACTCTCTCGTTTTTTCCCTGGAGTAATCCTGTGCAATGTGGCCTGCTTCAAAGAGCAGTGTTGGCACGCCGTTTTTTTGAAAAGTATCGCCCACGCAAGCCTCGTTAAAACTATCATCATACCTGCCAACTTGCCCGGGAATATGGGCCATAAGCGTTTTATTTATTCTAACAATATGTTCCATAGCAACTATTCTGGCTTGGGTAATAGTTCTTTTTTTATCGGCTGCCGGCGACAGAAAAGAAACAACGGCAGGATTTCCATTCTTAAAACCATAAATTGAACGCTGGTCGTGCAGATTTAAGCACAGATTTGGCTTAATTGTATCAAAAATACCGCGTAGTACTTGACTCTCCCTTTGCGACAACGCTTGGGCATCGCGATTTAAATCAATACCATTTGCATTTTCGCGGGTGTAATTGCAAGCCCCGTCTGGATTGAGCATTGGGAAAACATAAAAGGTAAAATGCTCCAAAAATGTTTTAATCTCAGTCTGAAAATATTGTTTCTGATTTATAAATTTTAAAAAGTCGAAAATTGCCTTCGTGGTCGTAGATTCGTTACCGTGCATTTGAGACCATCCCAATACAATGTTTCTGCCATGACCAATTTTTATAAAAGGAATATCTTGGCCCATTTCTGATTTGCCTGGGACCGTAATTTCAAAATTCTTTTTATAGCTGTTTACAATTGGGTACACAGTGGTTAAACTAATGTACCTTCCTTGTAACGACGATTCAAAATGATCCTTATACCATTGCTCTATTTTCATACGTAAAATTATAGTTTACAAAGTTAAACAATGGCTTGTTTACAATTGTAACACTAAAAAACATTGGTTTTAGATTACATCAGTAAACAAAACTATCCTGATTTAGCTACTGAATTGAAAAAATATAATTACTTCCACATAAACAGGGCTGAATAAACTTAATATCAAACAGTTAAACTGTATTAAATGAAGTGTGTATTTAACAATAGCAAGTTCAAATATTAAATATTTTTGTAGTTGATTAAATATAATTTACATTTGTAATCGCTTAATCTTCGAAAACTATGTTACAATGGTAAACGGTTCTGATTTTACAAAACGACTTGAAAAAATACTGGAATATTACAGTTTAACGGCTGCAGCATTTGCGGAAGAAATAGATTTTAACCGCTCTACTATTTCACATTTATTGTCGGGAAGAAATAAACCAAGTTTGGAATTTGTAATGAAACTTTATAAAAAATTTCCAGAGGTTGATATGGACTGGTTACTTTTTGGGAAAGGCACTTTTCCCACTTCCGTACAAAAAGAACCAAAGGAAAAAATAGAAACCCAAACTCCTACTTCAGATAAAAAGGTAATGGATCTTTTTTCAGATGAAAATAGTATGAAGCAAACATTGAGAAGACCAATAACAAATTCTGAAAAACAGATTGAAAAAATAGTGATCTTTTATTCTGACGGAACTTTTAATCTCTATGAAAATTGAGCCTTTTACAGTTATTTTTCGGAAATTCGCATAAAAATTAAATATGCGTTTTCTTTTAGTTTTATTGGGTAGTTTTCTTTTCACGGGCTGTTACGAGGCAGAGCGAAATTGTGCTAATTTCAGAACAGGCACTTTCGAATTTGAAGCATTATCAGGCACCGAAGTATTTAAAACCACCATTACACGCAACGATTCTATCGAAGTAGATTACTATCAGGGTAAAACTGACTCATCCTCTATTAGATGGATCAATGATTGCGAATATGTGCTTAAAAAAATAAACCCTAAAAATCAGGCCGAAAAAAAAGCCATTCTTATAAAAATACTAACTACCAATAAAGACGAGTACACCTTTGAATTTAGTGAAGTGGGTAAAACAAAGAAAAGTAAAGCTACCGCAAAGAAGGTTAAGTAATACTGTGCGCTTATAAATCTTCGCAATTTACAAGACGCCGATTATAAGAAATATCTACCCAAAATTGTAAATAGCGTTTCCTGCTCAATTGGTTTGGTAAGGTAATCGTTCATACCCGATTTAATGCCGCGTTCTACCGCCTCTCTGGTGGCATCTGCAGAAAATCCTAAAATAATAGCCTTATTACCTATTTTTCTTAAGTACTGAACAATTTCAAAGCCATCGCGCCCCGGCATATGAACATCCATAAAGATAAGATCGTATTGCCGTGAAAGACATTCAAGCAATGCTGCGTCGCCATCCTTTGCAATATCTGGCTTTATATTCTTTTTAGATAGAATTTTTTCTAAAATCCTACAATTCAACATATTGTCATCTACGATTAAAACGTTTAAGTGACTCAGACTTCGATATTTTCTGTTATTTTCAATTCTATCTTCTTTCGCAACTATGGGAAATTGCAGAGAAACCTTAAAGGTTGTTCCTTTACCCAATTTACTTTCTACCTTAATATTCCCCTGCATAAAATCTATGAGCATTTTGGTTATTGCAAGCCCTAAACCACTTCCTTGGTGTTTTTTAGTGATTCCAAAATCTAACTGTTTGAATCTTTCAAAAATGGCTTCTTTTTGTGAAGGATCAATTCCGATGCCCGTATCGGTCACGTCAAAATTAATATATAGTTGGCCAGCTACTTCTTTTTCTTCATAAAAAACTTTAATAAACCCTGCGTTTGTAAATTTCACGGCATTGCTTATAAGGTTTGTAAAAATTTGCTCCGTTCGCGAAACATCGCCAGTAACCACTTTTGATTTTTTGATTTCATTAAAATTTGAATGCACTTCGAGCCCCTTCATTTTAGCAGCTTGAGAGTATATTTCTAAAATTTGCTTTAGGGTAATAAACGGGTTAAAAACTTCTTCGGAAAGTTCCATTTTTCCCGATTCAATTTTATCTATATGGAGAATATTATTTACCAAGTTTAACAAGGTTCGAGAGGAATTTTGCATTAATTTTAAAAATTCCTTTTCGCTCGCCAACAGCTTTTTGCCTTCTAAAATTTCTGAAATACTTAAAATAGCACTTAACGGAGTTCTAATTTCATGGCTCATATGCGAAAGAAACTGTGTTTTGGCCATGGATGCATCTTCTGCTCGCTGTCTTTCTAATTTGAGCTCCTCGTTGAGTGCATTAAGTTTATGGTTTATGAGTTTATCCTTTTTAATCTGACTTTTGCCCAATAAAAAGAAATACCCCAACAACCCTATTAATAAAGAGCCAAAAATACTCAGTGCAAGAATAATATTTTGTAGCGGTGTAGCATATAATTCACTTTTAGAATTATACATAAATTCAAACTTCCAGGCGCCATTCACTCTGTCTGCAAAGGGCTTTAATTTTCTTTCGAATATCTGTTTTTCGTTAAAGTCCGCTCTATTAGGTGTATTATAACTATAAAATGTCTTGCCTGTTTCGTCTTTAATCAAAACACTAAAAATGTTTTGTTTGGAGCTGATATTGTCAAATTGACTTTTAAAATCCATTCCTGCTGAAACAGTTCCCTGAAAAGTATTGTTGTAATACACAGGAACATCAACCAAAAAAGCTTTTCCGCTTTGGGTAAGATCTAGCCACGGTGTTATATTTGTTAAAGTATCTTTAGAATTTGCCAACCATCCCGGGTAGCGATAAATTAACTTAGAGATATCTAGATTGAGTGCTTTTCTGTTAGCCTCAAGAGGGGTTACAAAATTTATTATACCCGTACTATCAACGAAAAATACAAATTTAATAGACTGATTTTGTTTAATAATACGTTCCGAATCAGATTTAATATAATCTTGAAACCTGCCATCACTCTCCACGATCCGGTCTCTTAAACCTTCCAAAGAGTGAATATTGTGATAAATTATTTTTCGAAAATCTTGATAAGTTAAACTACCTACAATGTCTAATTGTTTCAGTTTGAAGTCTCTCTGTTCATTAATTATCGTATAATAACCAATTAAACTTATAGTGGTAAAAAATAAAAAGATGAGCAGTGAATATGTGCCAATTTTGTAATTCCGAATGAATGAAAAAGGTTTGGTTGTCAGCATTTTTAAAGTTACTAAAAAAATATTTTTATATAATAACTTGCTGAGTTCTATTTTTTAGCTGGACTTTTATCTTTTAGCAACGTATTTTGCTCTTCCATAAGTTTTTCAATATTGGCTAAAAGCTGAATATTTTTAGGTGTTTCGACGGTTTTGTTATGAGGATCTTCAGATTTTTTCTTGAAACGGTTAATGAATTTTATAACCATAAAAATGGTAAATGCTATAATAAAAAAGTCGATTAATACTTCCAGCAATTCGCCATATCCCACCGCCACCTCCTCAGCGGTGTCTGTTGCCTTGCGAAGTATATACTTTTTATTGGAAAGATTTACTCCATCTGTAAGCATAGAAAGCGGAGGCATGACCACCTTTTTTACAATAGTACTAATAACATTATTGAAGGCCGTACCGATTACGATACCCACCGCCATATCTATCATATTGCCTTTAATGGCAAAGTTTTTAAATTCTTGAAAAAAAGTAGCCATCGTATTAATTCGGGTTTTTATGAATATACAAGTTTAGCAAACATTATATAATTAGAAAAGTAAAAATAATATGCAGTAGCTTAGATACGGCCTGCAATACGATCTTTCGCCAATTGAAGAACCGTATGAAATTGATCTTCTAGATTCATTTCAGAATTATCAATTTCTATGGCGTCTGCGGCTTTTCGAAGGGGGGAATCGGTACGGGTAGTATCTATATGGTCGCGTTCCTGAATATTGCTTAAAACCGCCTGAAAGTCAATATTATCACCACGAGCCACAAGTTCTTTATACCTGCGTTGTGCACGTTCATTGGCCGAGGCATTCATAAATATTTTAAGTTCAGCTTTTGGAAAAACAACTGTACCAATATCTCGTCCGTCCATTACTACACCTTTATCCAAGCCCATTTTTTGTTGCTGAGCAACTAATTTAGCCCGTACTTCGTGTACTGTTGCAATTGGACTTACGAACGCCGAAACTTCCAAATTACGGATTAGTTCTTCAACATCCTTTCCATTTAAAAAAATATGAGCTTTGGCCCAACTTGCGTCTTTTTCAAATTTTAAGTCGATTGAATTGAGGGATTCTTTAAGTTTTTCAACATTAAAATTATCTTTTGAAATTATACCTTCTTGCATGGCATACAAAGTTACCGCACGGTACATGGCTCCGCTATCTACATATACATATCCCAAATAATCGGCCAGTTGTTTAGCCACCGTACTTTTTCCTGTGGAAGAATAACCGTCAATTGCAATGGTAATTTTTTTCATTATTGAAAATCGATATTTAATCCAAAAAAACTGGAGGTTGCCGCCGTGCTATATTTTGAATAGGAATAGCTCAATCTCATTTTATTGAGCTTAATGGCAAAACCGGCACTAAGACCGGCAAATGCACGTTTTTCTGCAATACGGAGTTCTTCTCCCCTTCTAAAATTATAACCTAACCTTATATTAAACCCGCTTTCGGGAAAAAGTTCAATGCCCACAATGGCGTGCCTAAAGGTATTGTCTATAAAATTAATATTTTCCTTTTTTACGTTGCCCTCCAAATCGGTTTCTTCTCTTGAGGGATTGGAAAAAGCAACATTCCAAATTTGCATATTTTCCATTGTAAAATGCCACCGAATTGGAACGTTTTGCAACGTCTGCGAAATTCCGAAAATAAGTTCAAACGGCAAGGGTTCATATGTTTCGTGATACGGAGTAAACTGGGTTCCCAAATTTCTTGCAACCCCTGTTATGTGTAAATCCCAATCTTCATAAACGTACATAATCCCTATATCTAAGGCGCCTCCAAGGGAAGAGTAATTTTCTAAAGTTGAAGAAATAAGTTTTAGGTTTACCCCGATGTGAAAGTTGGTAAACGCAATATTTCTGGCGTGCCCCATGGAAAGTGCTACTTCACCTCCACTAAAGCTGCTCGTGGGGTTTCCTGTTTCGTCATAACCATCAAATTTACCATAATTAACATACGTTACTCCAGCGTGTAAAACCTGGGTTCTTCTGTCCCACAAATAGGCATAGGCCGCGGTGCCGTAGTTTACGTCGCCTATATAATTTGTGTAGTTTAATGATAGTTGATTATCCATCGCCCAATTAATACTAGCCGGATTAAACAAGGCTTGAGTGGGGTCATAATCGTAGTTTGTTACCACTTTTCCTCCCAAGGCGGCCATTCGAGGGCTATTAACCAAGTTTAAAAATTGGTACGTTGCCCTGCCTCCTACCTGTGCCATTAATAGCTGAGAGGTAATGAGCGAAAAAATTAAGAAAATCCTTTGGGACATAAACGCGTGTTGACGTAACTAAAAGCTAAACGAATGTAAGTATAATTTATTTTCACAAAGGAAAGAAACATCCGTGAATAATCTTTAAAATTAAAAGGAAATCACAACGATTTTTAATATGAAAACTAAAGAAACAGCCTATATTCTACTAAAATGATTAAGGGCCGTGGCGTAGTTGCAGCGCAACTATACCTCAACCCTTAATTTTATATAATATATCTAAAGTTCTTTAGCGTCTTTTACCTTTTCTTTTGAGAGCGCTAAATTAATTACATCGCTCATCTCCTTAACATAATGGAAGGTTAAACCTTTTAAATACTCTGGTTTTATTTCGTCAATATCTCTTTTATTGTCTTCACAAAGTAAGATTTCTTTGATACGGGCGCGTTTAGCTGCTAGAATTTTTTCTTTTATTCCACCCACGGGCAGCACCTTTCCACGAAGTGTTATTTCACCTGTCATTGCGATAGATTTTTTTACTTTCCTTTGAGTGAAAAGCGACACTAGCGAAGTTAGCATAGTAATCCCTGCACTTGGACCATCTTTTGGAGTTGCTCCTTCCGGCACGTGAATATGTACATTGTATTTATCGAAAATATCGGGATTAATCCCAAGTTTTTCAGCATTAGATTTAATATATTCTAAAGCAATGGTGGCAGATTCCTTCATTACCTTACCAAGGTTACCCGTCATATTTAAGGTGCCTTTTCCCTTAGATAATGTAGATTCTATAAAGAGTATATCGCCACCCACTTTTGTCCAGGCCAAACCGGTAACCACACCGGCAACATCGTTGTTTTCGTATTTATCGCGCTCCATTTTTGGCGCTCCAAGAACTTCGACAATTACATCGTTGGATATTTTTACCTCGTACTCCTCCTCCATCGCAATTTTCATTGCGGCGTAGCGAACCATTTTTGCAATTTGTTTTTCCAAACCACGTACACCGCTTTCGCGGGTATAACCTTCCACAATTTTTTCGAGTTGTGGTTTAGCTATCTTTAACGAGTCGCTATTTAATCCGTGTTCTTTTAATTGTTTAGGGAGCAAATGGCGTTTTGCTATTTCTACCTTTTCTTCAATTGTATAACCGGTAACGTTGATAATTTCCATTCTATCGCGCAAAGCGGGTTGAATGGTACTTAAACTGTTTGAAGTAGCAATAAACATAACTTTAGAAAGATCGTAACCCAATTCTAAAAAGTTATCGTAAAAAGCGTGATTTTGCTCCGGATCCAACACCTCTAGCATAGCCGAGGAAGGATCGCCCTGATTGCTCACCGAAATTTTATCTATTTCGTCTAAAACAAAAACCGGATTACTGGTTTCAGCTTTTTTAATACTTTGTACAATACGTCCGGGCATTGCGCCAATGTAAGTTTTTCTGTGCCCGCGAATTTCCGCCTCGTCACGTAATCCACCCAAACTCATTCTAACGTATTTTCTACCTAAGGCTTCTGCAATAGATTTTCCCAAAGAGGTTTTCCCTACTCCTGGAGGTCCGTAAAGACAGAGAATTGGCGATTTCATATCGTTCCGAAGTTTTAAAACAGCCAAGTATTCAATAATTCGCTGCTTAACATCGTCTAGCCCATAATGGTCGCGGTCTAAAATTTTTCGTGCGCGTTTTAAATCAAATTTATCCTTACTGTATTTGTTCCACGGAAGATCTAAAAGAAGATCTAAATAGTTCCGTTGAATACTAAATTCGGCAACCTGCGGATTCATGCGTTGCATTTTTGCCAATTCTTTCTGGAAATGCTTTTCAACTTCCTTGCTCCACTTTTTAGTTTTGGAACGTTCGCGCATTTCTTCAATTTCTTCTTCCATAGACGAACCTCCCAATTCTTGTTGGATGGTTTTCATTTGCTGTTGAAGAAAATACTCACGTTGTTGCTGGTTAATGTCGCTTTGTACCTTAGATTGAATATCATTGCGAAGCGATAATTTCTGAATTTCCATATTCATATACCGAAGCGTTTCCAGCGCGCGATCTTTCAGGTTGTTTATTTCTAAAAGAGCCTGTTTTTGTTCTACTTCAATATTTAAATTTGAAGAAACAAAATTTATCAGAAAACTAGAGCTTTCAATATTTTTAATAGCAAAAGCAGCTTCCGAAGGAATATTCGGGCTCTCTTTTATAATTTTAAGCGCCATTTCCTTAATAGATTCAATAATGGCTAAAAACTCTTCGCTCTCCTTTTCCGGACGTGCCTCTGCAACTTCTTTAATGGTTGCGGTCATGTACGGTTCGGTAGTAATTACCTCCGAAACCTCAAAACGTTTTTTACCTTGAATAATTACGGTTGTATTGCCGTCAGGCATTTTTAGTACACGAAGAATTTGTGCCACCGTGCCAACGGTATTAATATCGCCAATACCCGGTTCTTCCTCATCTTCGTCTTTTTGCGAAACAACACCAATAACTTTATTTCCTTTATTGGTTTCATTAATTAACTTAATAGATTTGTCGCGCCCAGCGGTAATAGGAATAACCACTCCCGGAAACAATACAGTGTTCCGTAAGGGTAAAATTGGTAGTATTTCGGGAAGATCTTCTTTGCTCATCGCGTCCTCATCCTCTGCGGACATAAGCGGAATAAATTCAGCATCTTCTTTTAAATCTTGAAATGACAACTTGTCTAATGTTGTAAGTTTTGAATTGCCCATAAATATGATTAAGACATTGTGTCACAAATGTAGTATTCACAATGTACTGATTTTTAAATTTTAAGTTTTTATTAATAAAAAAACACTGGCTTTCAAGTGGTTTATAGTGTCTTCTCTAATATGATTCAAGAGTTATGCCAGTTATACCTAACAATGCAACAAGTAGCGATTAATGGATAAATATTAAACCGAAGCCAAGTTTTGAATATTTGTAAGATTTAATTTGAAGTGTGAAAAATAAAAAGCCATTTCTAGAGTTTCTAAAAATGGCTTTTTAAATAATTAAGTTTCTGGTTATGGTAATACAGCTAAAAATTCACCAGCTGTAATTTGATATACCGTTGGGTCTTGACCCGTAGCATCTACAGCACTAAAGTTAAAGGTTCCTTCAATTATACCATTGTCCATATCGTAATTGGTAATATTAATAGTTCCAGGATTTGAAACATATGTAATTGATGTACCAACTATTGGTGTGTAATATCCAACAATTTCATCGCCTTCAATTACTTCGGTACTCATTTCAAAACTGCCTTCGGTAATAGTGGCTGGAAATGTAAGTTTCATACTTTGCCCATCTACAGTTGCCGTTAAGGTAATTGTAGGATATTGGTTGAAAACATCGGTAGTAATAGTAAATTCATCTGGATTAAATGCCGTGCCATCTACATTGGCTTTAAAGATATTATTGGCACCTGGAACACCTTCAAAAAACACTGTAAAATTACCTTCGGTCACTTCAACTACTTCTGGATCTTGGTTTAAGGGATCTGTGCCGGTAAAGGCAAAAGTTGCTTTTAAAACTCCAGCTTCTAGATCAAATTCTGAAATAGTAATTGTTCCAGGATTCGAAGTTAAATTTTCACCCCCAATTCCATCGTTATAAAGCGCAATTAGGTCTGTACCGTCTGATATACTTACCATATTAAAAGTACCCACTCCTAAGGAGCGTGGAATGTCTAATCGCAATAATTCACCCGTAGCGCTTTGCGCTTCGATTTTAATCATATGAACATCGCCAATAACTGGCTCAGAAACGGTGAGCGTTTCCGCTTCAAAATCTATATCGTTTACCTTGGCAAAAAATTCGTTATCTGGATCACCGCCACCTGTGCCCCCGCCTCCAGTGTCGTCTAACAGGTAAGGTATTTCGTTAAATGCACCTTCAGTGATTGATATCTGTTCCAAAACGGGTTCACCATTGCCATCGAGAATCGGGTTTCCGTCCCCATCTACTTTTGCACGCGTTCCCACGAAGCTAAAAGTTCCGGTAACCGTTTGCGCGGTAACATCTAGCGCCGTAATATTCATAAGACCATAGCCTCCAAGAGCTTCTGCCGAAATATACGGAAGAAGGTTTATAGAGCCATCAAAATACGATCCTGAATTTTGATTGGCGCCGCCATACGTTAAATTAAACGAACCCACGGCAGCATCTACAATGGCTAGGGTAATATTTTCTCCCCCTGTTTTAGAACCTGTAATAACTAGTTGGTTTTCTGTATTCAGCGTTGCAGTAACCGAGCTCGCAATATATTCTTCACCTTCAATTTTGGCAATAAATTGTCCTTCTTCAGCTTCGTTTTGTTCTTCTTGAACAAATTCACCAGTGAGGGGCTCGTTTTCACAGGAATAAAATTGAAAGGCCAGAAATGCCAGAAGCATTCCCTTTAAAAAATACATTTTTTTCATCTGTATAAAATATTTGATAAAGTGGAAGATGGAACGCCCAAAGTATTCATCTTCGCTTGGTTGTTAATTAGTAAAGGGCATTTCATATATAAGTAAGTTGGGTAGGTAATAAACGCAAACTTAAATAAAAATTGTTTAATGCTTTCTATTTCTTGGCACTCTTAGCAATAAAAATACGCCAGTTATAAAAAAGATTACTAGAAATAATATTGAATTGCGCATACTTCCTGTTATTTGGTCAATAAATCCGTAAATAAGCATTCCGATAACAATGCCTATTTTTTCGGCCACATCATAAAAGCTGAAATATGAAGTAGTATCTTTAGTATCGGGTAAAAATTTTGAATACGTAGAACGCGAAAGCGATTGAATTCCGCCCATAACCAGTCCAACTACTCCGGCAGTTAAATAAAACTGAATAGGTGCTTCAATAAAAAATGCAACAATACATATACCCACCCACACAATATTTATTACTATAAGTACGGGAATATTGCCGAATTTCTCCGAACAACGCGATGTAATGATAGCTCCTGCCACAGCCACCAATTGTATTATAAGTATGCTAACAATTAACCCGATTAATTTAGCGTCATCGCTTCCCCATCCAATTTCCTGCTCACCAAAATAAGTAGCTACGAGCATTACTGTTTGTACCGCCATACTATAAACAAAAAACGCAGCCAAGTATCGTTTTAATTGTATATTTTCTGAAAGTGAATTATAAACACCTTTTAATTCCCTAAAACCGTTTAACAATATTTTCGTGCTAACTTTTTTTCCACTTTTGTTTCCTTTCGGAAGAAAATAGAATGAATATTGGCTAAAAACAATCCACCAAATTCCGACGGTAACAAAAGACCAACGCATTGCCTTTACGCCCGCTTCTCCTCCTTGGCCAAACCCAAAAGATTCTGGAAACATTACCATTGCCAAATTAAAAAGCAACAATACAACACTACCTATATATCCTAATGAATATCCCCGCGCACTAACTCTATCTTGCTGTTCGGGAAAAGCCACATCGGGCAAATACGAATTGTAAAAAACAAGACTTCCCCAAAATCCTATTAAACCGAAGAAATAAAAGAGAAGGCTACTATGAATATTTTCAATGCTGAAAAAATAAAGACCCATACACGAAATGGCCCCCAAGTAGCAGAAAAATTTCATGAAATATTTTTTATTCCCAACGTAATCTGCAATACCTGAAAGTAATGGCGAAATAAATGCAACAAGCAAGAATGCTGCTGCCGTAGTGTAACTTATAAGTGGAGTACTTCTAATTGTACCGCCAAATACCACGACGGTAGTAACACCAGCCGATTTAAATAGTGCTTGATAAAAAATAGGAAATATTGCCGAAGCAATTACAAGGCTGTAAACTGAATTTGCCCAATCATAAAAAGCCCAAGCATTTAGCAATTTTTTACTTCCTTTAGCAAGATTGGGCATGGTGCGTTTTGTATTTTTCGGATACTAAACTAATAAAAAATCCTGCATAAAGCAGGATTTTAAAAATTTTCATTTCGAAAAAATTGTAAGCTATTTTATCGTCTAAAATTGGTTACTCCAAATTTTCTAGCTTCCGCCTTTGCTTCGGTTACCCAAGACTGAATATTCTGGATTCTTGTGCTGCTCGCTGGGTGAGTACTTAAAAATTCTGGTGGTGCTCCACTTTCTTGAGCTTGCATACGTTGCCAAAGTTCTGCAGCTACAGCTGGTTCATAGCCTGCAATGGCCATTAGTGTTAACCCTATACGGTCTGCTTCCGTTTCGTGGCTTCTGCTAAATGGTAGCATTACTCCCAAATTTGAGCCCAAACCGTAAGCTGTATTAAAAATTTGCTGATTTTCCGCATCTCCCGCTAGAGCAATATTTCCAGCAACTGCTCCCAATTGTTGTAATTGTGCGGCGCTCATACGTTGTTGTCCGTGATTGGCCAATGCGTGGGCTACCTCGTGCCCCATAACTGCCGCCAAACCTGCTTCATTTTTTGTAATTGGCAAAATACCTGTATATACCACTATTTTTCCTCCAGGCATACACCAAGCATTTATATCAGGACTTTGTACCAAATTGTATTCCCATCGATAATCTTTAAGATATCCTGCATATCCGTTAGCATTTAAATAGCGTTCTGCCGCCGTGGCTATTCTTTGGCCAACACTTTTTACCATTTTGGCATCAGAGGTATTATTAACAACCTTGTGCTCAGATAAAAATTCATTGTATTGTTGAAAAGCCATAGGAAGAATTTGCGAATTTGGCACCAAAGCCAAAGTCTGTTTTCCCGTAAATGGATTGGTGCTACACGCAACCACAACCATTCCTATAATTAATATTGCAATAGATTTTTTAAATTTCATAATGATGGTTTCGTTTGAAAGTTAAAATTAGAGATATAAAAATTGTATTCTCCCAAAATTATTCTAAAATTTATTTTTCAATTATTATACCAGAGATACTAAATTTAATGTTTCTTTAATACTGAAATGCAAACCCACCCTTTAAATTTACATGTATTTAAAAGTTGGAACGACTTTTGAATTAATTAAACCGTAATCTTAAAAATACCTATATATATGAAAAATATACTCCTTTTTTTAGCCCTTGCATCAACCGTAATATTTACTTCTTGTGAAGGCGACCCAGGGCCTCCCGGACAAGATGGCGGTTTGGTTTATGCCCAAGTTTTTGAAGTTAATGTAAATAGCTATCAGTACGATGCAGCCAACAACACTTTATTTTCTTCATTTTACGGTTATCCATTTACCGTTTATGAAAGCGATGTAGTTTTGGCTTACCGTTATGAAGGTCAAGACGATATTGGCAACGGCGAAACGGCAGATATCTGGACGCAATTGCCGCAAAATATTTTTTACAATGACGGTACTGGCGATTTTTTTCAATACAATTTCAATAACACTTTCGTAGATGTTCAATTTACCATTGAAGGAAATTTCGATTTAACAAATATAGATCCCATTCACGATACAAATCAAATATTCAGAATCGCAGTAGTTCCTGCTGAATTTGCCAAGACCAACCCTTCTATGGAAGACGTTTTGGAGGTAATGCGAACAAATGATAATCTAATTGAAAAGATAGAACAATAATATGAAGATATTTAGCGCATTAATTATAGTAAGTGCATTGTTTTTTAGCTGTAATTCACCTGCACAAAAAGGTATTAAAGCTGTACAACAACAATATCCAGTTCTTAAAACCGATGCCGAATGGAAAGCTCAACTTTCGTCAGAAGCCTATCAGGTATTGCGGCACGAAGGTACGGAACCTGCATTTTCTAGTCCTTTAAACAACAATCACAAAGAAGGAACCTACGTATGTGCAGGTTGTGGAAACCCAGTTTTTAAAAGTGAACACAAGTTTGATAGTGGCACCGGATGGCCTAGCTTTGATAGAGAAATTGACGGCAATGTAGCGTTTTCAACAGACAATAAACTTGGTTATACGCGCACAGAAGAACATTGCGCCAAATGTGGCGGACACTTAGGCCATGTTTTTAACGACGGTCCTAAAGAAACTACAGGAAAGCGTCATTGTGTAAACGGTGTTGCACTTAAATTTATTCCCGACAATGGAAAAACCAAATAAATATCCCATTTCAAAATCTGAAGCCGAATGGCGCGAAGAATTGGGCGAAAAACGCTATCATATTTTGCGTGAAAAAGGAACTGAGTTCCCCAGAACCGGCGAATACAATCTTACCTTCGAGAAAGGTACATACGTTTGCGGGGCGTGCCACACACCTTTGTTTGAAAGCAACAATAAGTTTGAAAGCAATTGTGGCTGGCCCTCGTTTGACGATTCTATTGAAGGCGCCGTAGAATACGTGAAAGATACTACCCACGGCATGATTCGTACAGAAATACTTTGCTCCAATTGCGGTAGTCATTTGGGTCATATTTTTAATGACGGCCCTACTAAAACTGGCCAGCGATATTGCGTAAATTCACTTTCATTAAATTTTCAAAAACAATAAAGCTCAGCCTTAAAATAAATTAATGATAAAGATCAAATTTTGAAGGACTACTTCTTCGAAATTTGGTCTTTTCATTTTTAAAAAATCTATTTTTTGGGGTTTATTTGTTATTTGGGATTTGTTATTTGAGTTTTTTCCTTTAGTATTCGTAAATTCGTGGCTTCAAAAGATATATACATAAAATTAAGAAATGAGCAAATACGACGTAATAGTTTTAGGAAGTGGTCCGGGCGGATATGTTGCTGCCATAAGGGCTTCACAATTAGGATTAAAGACTGCAATTATTGAAAAAGAAAGCCTCGGTGGGGTGTGTTTAAATTGGGGATGTATCCCAACAAAAGCTCTTTTAAAGAGCGCACAGGTGTTTGATTATCTTAAACACGCAGACAGTTATGGCCTTACTGTAAAGGAATTTGATAAAGACTTCGGAAAAGTTGTGGACAGAAGTCGCAATGTTGCCGAAGGCATGAGCAAAGGCGTTCAGTTTTTAATGAAAAAGAATAAAATTGAAGTGATAAACGGCTTCGGAAAACTAAAAGCTGGAAAAAAAGTAGATGTTGACGGAAAAGAATATACTGCAGATCATATAATTATTGCAACTGGCGCCCGTTCTCGCGAATTGCCAAACCTAAAACAGGACGGTAAAAAAGTAATTGGCTATCGCGAAGCAATGTCACTTAAAAAACAGCCGAAAAGTATGATTGTGGTTGGTAGTGGTGCTATAGGCGTTGAGTTTGCTCATTTCTACAATTCTATGGGAACGGAAGTAACAATTGTTGAATTTTTACCAAATCTCGTTCCTTTGGAAGACGAAGATGTTTCAAAGCAATTTGAGCGTTCTTTCAAAAAAGCTGGGATTAAAGTAATGACTAATTCTTCAGTTGAAAAATTAGATACTTCCGGAAAACTGGTTAAAGCTACGGTAAAGACTAAAAAAGGCGAAGAAACACTCGAAGCCGAGGTTGTACTTTCTGCCGTTGGAATTGCTTCAAATTTAGAAGGAATTGGTCTTGAAGATGTTGGCATTGTTACCGATAAAGGTAAAATTATGGTAAACGATTTTTACCAAACCAACATTCCTGGTTACTACGCCATTGGCGATGTTGTTCCTGGCCCTGCCCTAGCGCACGTTGCTTCTGCCGAAGGAATAACTTGTGTTGAAAAAATTGCTGGTATGAATGTGGAACCTATAGACTACGGGAACATTCCGGGTTGTACGTACGCTTCACCAGAAATTGCAAGTGTTGGAATGACGGAAAAACAAGCCAAGGAAGCCGGATATGAATTAAAAGTTGGAAAATTCCCTTTCTCAGCAAGTGGAAAGGCAAGTGCCTCCGGCGAAAAGGATGGTTTTGTAAAAGTAATTTTTGATGCTAAATACGGCGAATGGTTAGGTTGCCATATGATTGGCGCTGGGGTGACCGATATGATAGCTGAAGCTGTTTTAGGAAGAAAACTGGAAACCACCGGCCACGAAGTATTAAAAGCGATCCATCCGCATCCAACAATGAGCGAAGCCGTTATGGAAGCCGTTGCCGATGCATACGGAGAAGTGATTCACTTATAGATGTTAGATATTCGAAACTAAAAAAACCGCACATATGTTGCGGTTTTTTAGTTTTATTTAATCACGGGGTTTTCCTTCAAACTTATTTCACTTAGTCTAGTTTCTTTTTAATCGTGGATCGGGGTTCATTTTAAAAAACTCTGTAGCGCCAATTCGTAACTTTGCAGCCCAAATCCTACAATAACTCCCTTTGCGTTGGGCGCAATGTAGCTTTTATGCCTAAAGTCTTCTCTCGAAAATGTATTGGAAATATGTACCTCTACCACAGGAGCAGGGATAGCTTTTGCAGCATCTGCAATGCCAACGGAAGTATGTGTATATGCAGCAGCATTCAAAATAATACCGTCGTAACTATAACCGATTTCCTGAATTTTATCTATTAATTCACCTTCAATATTAGATTGAAACTGTGATAATTCCACCTTGGGAAACTTCAGTTGTAATTTTTCAAAAAAATCGTTAAACGTTTCATCGCCATAAATATCGTTTTCACGCTTACCGAGAAGGTTTAGGTTTGGCCCATTTATGATAATTATTTTCATAGCGTAAATATATAAAATTAAAAAAGCAGGAACATCGTCCCTGCTTTTATAAATTCTATTTTTAAAATTATTAGAGTCCAAATTCAACGCCCACATTCACAGAGCTAAATGTTCCGCCATCTACGGAAACTCCGGAATATGAAAGAATAGCCGCTACCGTTCCAAAACTGTAGCCCACTTTTGGTCTATAGAAGAAGCCACCGTCATTGCCGTCTGGGCTAATGCCAATGCCGTATCCTAAATCTGCTCCAAAAAAGAATTCTTCAAGCATAAATCTTGCGGAACCTCCAATTGGCAGAAACACTGCAGAGTCAACTTCAAAAGTACCTATTGGTGTGTCTATTTCATCTCCGTTGTAATAAAGCATACTGGCCATGGGACCCACGTAAAATGAATCGTTAATGTCAAATAGATACGAAAAATCTAATTGGGCACCAAATGTGTATCCATCAGCACTGTCCCCAACGGGCAATGATCCGCTTACGCCAATATTAAAATTTTGTGATTGTGCAGTTGTAAAAGATAATACAACAAGTGCAATTAATAATAGTAGTTTTTTCATAATTAAAAAGGTTTTAAGATTAGTGCATTAAAAATAGGTAAAACTTTTAAATAGAGCAAATTAGTCTTAAATAGAAAATGCTTAAAAAAGAAACTTGTTAATATCTTATTCTTTTACCTACTGTTATAAACAATTACGGAATTAAAATAAGGAAGCTTTATTTCTTAAAACCCAGTCTTTAATTGAAAATGGTTCTTTATAGGAAGGAGTATCCCAAAGCCACAGAAAATACGTTATTCTTGTTTTTTCCATCTAAATCTTTTGACACGTCCGATAGCCCAAAATTATAGCGTGCATCTACGCGTATGCCAAAAGGAAAGTCATACCCGGCACCAACAATTCCAGAAACGTCTGATTTTTCGGCTTCGTATATATTTCCCAAAACATCCTTAATCTGGTCGTCAACAATAAATCCGAATTGTGGCCCAGCCTGAATATTCAAGCCTTTTACCAGATAATATTTTAAAACAACGGGTACGTTTACATAGGTTAAATCGAATTCTCCAGCATCAAACTCAGCTCCTTGCTGAGAATATAGCAAGTCTGCCTGAATTCCTACGTTTTCAGTAAATTTTATTCCTGTAAAAATACCGGCCTGAAAACCCGTTTTATTGGAAAGCGAGGAAGCGTCCGAAATATTAGCAAAGTTAGCACCTGCCTTTATACCGAGATCAAGTTCTTGCGAAAATGCTGTTGTGCCTATAAAAAGCGTCAATGCTACTACAATTAATTTTTTCATAATGATGTTTTTTTTAAGTTTCAAAATTAAAACGCAAATATATCCCTAATCTTATGCCTTAAAATACATTTAGTTTTTTGTTAACTATTGTTTTTAGTGGTAATATAGCAGTATGAAGTGGCATCAAGGATTAAAAGATTACCAAAATTATTTACGATTGGAGCGCGGACTTTCTCATAATTCCATCGTTAATTATTCATTAGATATAAAAAAGTTGATGCGATGGCTGGAAACCAATAAAATAGAGGCCTCTCCTATTTCAATTTCTGAAGAAACGCTGCAACAATTTATATACGAAGTGGCAAAAAAGATAAATCCACGTACCCAGAACCGCTTAATTTCTGGATTAAAAGGTTTTTTTAATTATTTAATATTTGAAGATTACAGGCAGACCAATCCGTTAGAATTAATTGAAGCTCCCAAACTTGGAAGAAAACTTCCCGATACGCTCGCCATTGAAGAAATTGACGCACTTATAAGCGCTATTGATTTAAGTAAAAAACAAGGCGAACGCAACCGTGCTATACTTGAAACTCTTTACGGTTGTGGTCTTCGGGTATCTGAACTTACCAACTTAAAAATTTCAGATTTATATTTTGAAGAAGGATTTATTAAAGTAACCGGAAAAGGCGATAAGCAGCGCCTGGTACCAATTAGTCCTATTGCCGAAAAATACATCACCATTTACAGAAAGGAAATTCGGGTACATAAAAATATTGACCCAAGCGCCAAGGACACACTTTTTTTAAACCAACACGGACGTCAATTAACGCGAGCTATGATTTTTACGATTGTAAAACAACTTGCCGAAAAAGCCGGAATTCGCAAAACCATAAGTCCGCATACATTTCGCCATTCATTCGCCACCCATCTTTTGGAAAATGGCGCCGATCTACGAGCCATTCAGCAAATGCTGGGACACGAAAGTATTACCACCACCGAAATCTACACCCATATTGATCGCAAGCACTTAACTGAGGTGATCAATCAATTTCACCCAAGAAAGTGAGAAAACTTTCTTTAGTTGCAAAAGCATAAAAGGTTTTTAATTCCTGAAAATTTTAGCTGTTTAATTTAAGTTCCATTGCTACTATTCGGTTAAAAAAAACCCAAACTTCCCTAAATTCTTGAGTCTGGCCGTACAGTTTTGTATTTTCAGAATAAATTTTAAAATTGAAAATTAAAAATCGAAATAATGAAAACACTTAAATTTCAAAATGGCGATACAATGCACGCCATTGGATTAGGAACGTGGAAAGCATCAGGAAACGAATTAAAAAAGACGATTAAGGATGCAGTTTATGCCGGTTATAGGCATATTGATACCGCAAAAAATTATGATAATGAAGAAATTATAGGCGAGGCTTTAGCCGAAATATTTGCAGAAGGAGAAATTTTTCGTGAAGATTTATTTATCACCTCAAAACTTTGGAACGACTCGCATGCCGAAGGCCAAGTAATACCAGCGTTACAGCAATCGTTAAAAAAATTAAAGCTCAATTACCTCGACTTATATTTAATTCATTGGCCTGTTGCATTTAGACACGGAGTTGATTTTCCCAAAAAACCAGAAGATTATCTAACTCCAACGGAAGCACCCATTATTGGTACTTGGATACAGATGGAAAAAGCAAAAAATGACGGTTTGGCCAAACACATTGGCGTATCAAATTTTAGTGAAAAAAAGCTAAAAGATTTAATTTCAAAGGCATCAATAAAACCTGAAATGAATCAAGTAGAGCTACACCCATTGTTACAGCAAAACGATTTGATTGCATATTGCAAAAGCGAGGATATTTTAATTACCGCTTATTCGCCTTTAGGCTCCGGAGATCGGAATAAAGCAATGAAGGCGAGCGATGAACCCAATATGATGGATATTGATATATTAAAGGAAATAGCCAGAGACCGCAGTGCTACGGTGGCACAAGTATTAATTGCGTGGCACAATCATCGCGACTGCGCGGCAATACCGAAATCTACAACCAAAGAACATATAATTTCTAATTTTAAAGCAGCTGATGTTCCCCTAACCGATGCCGATATGAAAAAAATTGCAGCATTAGACCGCCATTACAGATATATAAATGGTAAATTTTTTGAAGAGCCATCAAAAGGGTACAACAATCTTTATGACGAAGACCGCTAGCCGCAGATGTTAGCATACAGCCATTATTCCCAAAAAAAGGAACTTACACTTAAACTCACTAAAAAAAGCTCCAAAAGGAACTTTTTTTATTTATAACAAATGAATTTTATCTTTAGGCTCGGGACGCTTACTTCGCAATATTTACGGCGCGTGTTTCACGAATAACCGTAACTTTTACTTGGCCGGGATAGGTCATATCCGTTTGTATTTTCTGTGATATTTCAAACGAAAGTTGTGCGGCTTTTTCGTCGCTTACCTTTTCACTTTCAACCATTACACGCAATTCCCGCCCCGCTTGAATGGCATAAGCTTTATTAACGCCGCCAAAGCCAAATGCAATATCTTCCAAATCTTTTAAACGCTGTATATACGAGTCTAAAACCTGTCGTCGTGCTCCCGGTCTTGCCCCGCTAATAGCATCGCACACTTGAACAATTGGCGATAACAATCCGGTCATTTCAATTTCGTCGTGGTGGGCACCAATAGCGTTGCATACTTCTGGTTTTTCACCGTATTTTTCGGCCCACTGCATCCCTAAAAGGGCGTGAGGCATCTCGGTTTCCATTTCAGGAACTTTTCCAATATCGTGCAGCAAACCGGCTCTTTTAGCTAGTTTTGCGTTTAAGCCAAGTTCGGCAGCCATTACGCCGCAAAGTCTGGCTACTTCACGGGAGTGATGCAACAAATTCTGTCCGTACGAAGAGCGGTATTTCATACGTCCCACAGCTTTAATAAGCTCTGGATGCAGGCCGTGGATTCCCAAATCTATTACGGTACGTTTTCCTACTTCAATAATTTCTTCTTCAATTTGTTTGGTAGTTTTTTCAACTACTTCTTCAATACGTGCGGGATGAATACGGCCATCGGTGACCAATTTGTGAAGTGACAATCTGGCTATTTCACGACGTACGGAATCAAAACACGAAAGTATAATTGCTTCCGGCGTATCGTCCACAATAATCTCAACCCCGGTGGCAGCTTCAATAGCGCGAATATTTCTACCTTCGCGACCAATAATTCTACCTTTAACGTCGTCGCTTTCAAGATTAAAAACAGAAACGCAATTTTCTACGGCCTCTTCGGTACCGATACGTTGTATTGTGTTAATAATTATCTTTTTAGCCTCCTGTTGGGCAGTCATTTTGGCCTCTTCCATAGAAGTTTGCACAAATGCCATAGACTGTGTTTTTGCTTCGTCCTTAAGGCTTTCAATTAACTGCCGTTTGGCTTCTTCAGCAGAAAGGCTGCTAATTACCTCCAATTGCTCAATTTGGCTTTTATGCGCCTTATCTACATCGTTTTGTTTTTTCTCAAGAACTGCGATTCGTTCAACGTAATCGGCTTTTTTATTTTCCAGTTCGGCGTTTAACTTTTTATTCTTAGCGAGTTCGCTAGAAACTACCGATTCCTTGTCGCGCGTTCTTTTTTCTGCTTCTGAGATCTTTTTATCTCGGCTCAATATAACCTTTTCATGTTCCGATTTAAGCTCCAAAAATTTCTCTTTCGCTTGTAATATTTTATCTTTTTTTATTGCTTCAGCTTCAGATTTTGCTTCCTTTAGTATTGCTGATGCACTTTTTTTTGCTCGTAGAATAAGTTGAGATGCGTTGTTGCGCTCAAGTATTTTTGCAATTAAAAAGCCAAGTGCAATACCAACGATGGCACTGATTACTATAGTTATGATGTCCATTATTTCGTTGAATTATAAATATAAAAAAAGCCTACATCAATATATTTATTTTGAATAAACTCCTTTAAAACATGTTTAGGGCTAACAAGCTGGTCAAGTATCCGCTCGAAGACGGCTCGCTTTTACAACTTCAACTCACCCTTTTTAAAGAAATCGTGTTGAGTTTACCAAAAAATTGTATTAATGTAGGCAGTTACCTTATTTAATTTAAAGAACGTTATGATAATTGCTCCTGCAATAAACGGTTTAAAGCGCTGAGCTTTTCTTCCATTTCTTGCGTATCGCTAGAATTATCAATTTGTTTTTGCTCCACCTGAGCTGCAAACTGGAGGGCACACATGGCCAAAACATCCTGTTTGTCGCGAACGGCGTAACTTTGCTCGAACTGTTTAATCATTTTTTCTATCTTCTTAGCTGCCAATCGCAATCCTTCTTCCTGCGAAGGGTTGATCGTTAAAGGGTAAACCCTGTCTGCTATTGATAGTTTTATTTTTAATGGTTCGGCCATTGTTATATTTTATTCAGAAAGCTGACTTATACAATGGTCAATTTCCCGAATTAGAGCGTTTATCTTGAGTTTAGTTTCTCGTTTATGCTGGTCGCTGCCGAGCATTGAATTTGCCAATTTTAACGAGTTACATTTTTCGGTCCAAACTTCAATTTCTTCTTGAAATTGTTGCTGTTTCGATTGTAAATCTTTTACCTCTTCCTCTAATGCTACCTTGGCTTTTAATAAATTTTCGTGCCTTTTTAGCAACTCGCCAATTCTATTTTCAAGAGAATCAACTATTTCAGAAAGATTACTCATTAAAATCTGTGTTCAATACTTCTATCACAAAGTTAGCATACCATCGCTAATACGCAAACAGTTTTTCATTATTTTTTGTAATATTGAAAAATAGTTATAAAATCCTGCCTTGCTTCATCTTTAATCAACGCGTATTCTTACTTTTGTACAATGAAGAAATTTTTATCTATGCTCCTGCTTTTTGGCGGGCTGGCTTACGGACAGAACGACATTCCTACAGACTATTTTTCAAATCCCTTAGATATTAAATTGGTGTTATCGGGCAATTTTGGCGAAATGCGCTCCAATCATTTTCACAGTGGTTTGGATATTAAAACCGAACAGCGCGAAGGCTTGCCCGTGTACGCACCCGCTGATGGATATGTAAGTCGAATAAATGTGCAGCATTACGGATACGGTAAAGCACTTTACATACTTCATCCAAATGGTTACACCACTGTTTATGGGCATTTAAGAAGCTTTGCAGGCGAGATTGAAAAGCATGTAAAAGATTTACAATACACCAAAGAAACCTTTGAATTGGAACTTTTTCCAGAAAAAACCTTGCTACCTGTAAAAAAGGGCGATTTAATAGCATACACAGGTAATACGGGTGGTAGCGGCGGTCCGCATTTACATTTTGAAATACGCGATTCGTCGCAGCGACCAATGAACCCGCTACTTTTTGGAATAGAAATTCCCGATACTAAAAACCCAATTGTAAGTGCTGTATTTGCATACCCGGTGGGCGAAGATGCGCACGTAAATCAGGGGCAAAACCGAACAAAACTTCGTTTAATAAAACAAAAAGACGGTAATTATAAAGCGGAAAACGTGACGGCCTTCGGTAAAATTGGCTTTGGAATAACTACGTACGATCAGCAAAATGGAGCTTCCAATAAAAACGGAGCTTACCGAATTGAAACTCGGTTTAACGGAACTGAAAAATTTGAAGTGCTCTTTAATAAATTTGCATTTGCCGAAACACGCTATTTAAATAGATACACCGACTATAACTATTACAAAACCAATAGAAGTATGGTCCAAAAGCTTTTCCGCGAAACTAACAATCCGCTGAGCATAATTACTAAAGAGGACGAAAACGGATTTATAACCGTAAAAGATAGCCTACAACATATCTATGCAATAGAGGTTAACGATTTTAAAGGCAATAGAATGTATATCTCCATCCCTATAGAAGGTGCAAAACTTGAAATATTGGACCCCAAAAATATCGAGAAAACAGACGATTATATTTACGCAGATCACGCAACATCAATCACCAAGGGTAAGTTTAGCATATATATTCCTGCAAATAGTCTGTATGAAGATACGTACTTAGACATTAAAGATGAAGGTGATGTTTTAAAGTTTCACGACGATGTTGTACCCATACATAGTAACATTTCCATAACGGCCGATATTTCTTCGTATAAAGAAGAAGACAAGGACAAATTGTATATAGGCAGACTAAATTACAAAGGGTTGCCTTATTATACATCTACTACAAGAAGCGGCGATAAACTCACTGCCAGAACCCGCACTTTTGGAAGTTATACCGTAGCTTCAGACACCACCCCGCCAAAGATAAAGCCTGTAAATTTTTCTGAAGGAAAATGGATCAGCGATCAAAATTTTCTAAAATTAAAAATTACGGACGATTTAAGTGGTATAAGTTCCTACCGCGCCACCATCAATAATAAATTTATTTTGATGGAATATGATTATAAAAAAGACGTTATAACTTATAATTTCAATGATAATGTAAATCTGGAAACAGAAAATAATTTGAAAGTTATTGTAATAGATAATGTTGGAAATAGTGCTACATTTGAAGCTCAATTTTTCAGAAAACAACCTTAAGTCTTGCTTTTGAAAACAATAAAACTACCGCTCACACTGCTTTTCGTTTGCTTCGCAACCGTAATTTTTGCTCAAAAAGCAGTTATTAAAGGAATTATTATTGATGAAAACAACGTGCCCGTTTCCGGCGCCAATGTTACCTATAAAGACACTGGAACAATTTCAGACTTTAATGGGTTTTACTTATTGGAGATTCCTTCGGAGGAAGATGTTGTTATTACCTTTTCGCACCTTACCCACGAAAAAATACAGATTACCGTAAATCTTTCGCCTGCCGAAGATTATCAGTTAAATCCTGTAATGAGCACAAGTGTTGAACAAATAAGTGAAGTGGTAATTACAGGTCGTGAAAATCGGCGCATAGAAGGGGTATTAACAATTTCTCCCAGACTCGCCCAAAAAATGGTGGGTGCAAATGCCGGAGTAGAAAATTTATTGGCTACCCTGCCGGGTGTTAATAAAACCGACGAGTTAAGCACCCAATATGCCGTGCGTGGCGGAAACTACGACGAAAATTTAGTTTATGTAAACGAAATTGAAGTTTACAGGCCTTTTTTAATTAGAAGCGGGCAACAAGAAGGTTTAAGCTTTGTTAATAGCGATTTAACCAGCAACGTTGATTTTTCTGCCGGTGGGTTTCAGGCAAAATATGGCGACAAACTTTCGTCCGTTTTAGATATTACCTATCGCCGTCCGGTAGATTTCGGCGCTTCGGTAGATCTTAGTCTTTTGGGTGCAAGCGGCTCTGTGGAAGGCATTTCAAAAAATGGTCGTCTTTCGGGAATATTAGGGATTCGTTATCGCGATAACAGTCTGCTTGTAGATGCAAAACAAACCGAAACCAATTACCGGCCAAAATTTGCCGATGCCCAAACGTATTTTACTTATAAATTCACCAATAAATTTGAGTTGAGTTTCTTGGGGAATGTTTCCATAAACGAATATAATTACAGACCGCTTACGCGACAAACCAATTTTGGTACTATTACAGATCCCATTGCTTTACTCGTGTTTTATGAAGGTCGTGAAGAAGATAGATATAACACCTATTTTGGAGCGTTAAAATCTACTTGGGTAGTTTCAGATAATTATACGGCAAAATTTATCGGGTCGCTATACCAAACCACCGAACAGGAATATTTTGATATACTTGCCGAATATCGTTTAGGTGAAGTAAACACAGAAATTGGTGGGGAAAATTTAGGTGAAGTAACCTTTACACGAGGAATTGGCGGCCAACTTACCCACGCCCGAAACGATTTAGATGCCTTAATCCTCAATGTAGAACACAAAGGAAATCTCGCTATCGAAGATAACACGATTGAATACGGTATTAAATACACACGTGAAGATATTCGAGACCGTGTTCAGGAATATGAAATTATAGACTCGGCTGGTTTTTCCATCCGTCCACCTATATTTCCACCGAGCGACCAACCGTACCAACCGTACACCTCTCCTATTGAGCCATACACAGATGTAAGAGCTCTTAACGACACCCAAATAGACCGGATTTCGGGCTATGCACAGTGGAGTAGAAAAACAAGCGTTGGCAATAGCGATCTTTGGATGAATGCTGGCGTTCGCGCCCATAATTGGACCGTGAGCGGGAAGAATATTACCAGCACAACACAAACAGTTTTCAGTCCCCGTGCACAGGTTTCCCTAAAACCAGATTGGGAGATGGATATGCTTTTTAGAGTGTCGGGAGGAGTTTATCATCAACCTCCTTTCTATAGAGAATTGCGCGACTCGTCGGGAACAGTTCGTCCGGGAGTTAAGGCACAGCGCTCCATTCACCTTGTTTTAGGTAACGATTATAGTTTTAAAATGTGGGACCGTGCTTTTAGATTAAATTCTGAATTGTATTATAAACATCTAACCGATGTAAATCCTTATACTTTGGAAAATGTGCGCATCCGTTACCGCGCTAACAATAATGCTATTGCTTACGCATACGGACTCGATTTGCGTTTGGCAGGCGAATTTGTTCCTGGAACGGAAAGCTGGTTAAGCCTTGGATATCTAAAAACAGAAGAAAATATTGACGATCGCGGTTATATTTTCCGGCCAACAGATCAACGTTTAAAAATAGGAATGCTTTTTCAGGATTATGTAAAAGTAATTCCTTCGCTTAAAATGTACCTTAATTTAACGTATAATACCGGGTTACCGGGAGGCTCACCAAGCTACGCCGACCCATACAAATACCAAATTAGGCTGCCCGATTACAAGCGTGCCGATCTCGGAGTAAGTTATGTGATAGTAGACGACACGAAATTAAGAGATAGCGGTTGGTTAAAGCCATTTAAGGAATTCGCGATAGGTGCCGAAATTTTCAACATTTTTGATGTTCAAAACTCTATTACCAATACATTTGTTCGTGATGTTTATACCAAGGTTCAATATTCAATCCCCAATTATTTAACCCCTCGTGTATTCAATGTTAAAATGACAGCGAAGTTTTAATTTGAAGTAGGCTTTTAAGCTAAGCGGTAGTCACTCAAGCGAGCATTGAAAATAATTGAAAGCTTTACATCGCGCCTTCAACAAATTCTTTTAGTACATTAATTACATAATCTACTTCTTCCCTTTTATTAAAACTGGAAAATGAAAAGCGAATGGAAGGTTTGCCTAAATCTTCGTCGGAAAGAATTTCGTTTAAAACGTGCGAACCGCCTTCGCTCCCGCTTTGGCAGGCGCTACCTTTGCTGCAGGCAATTCCTTTTAAATCTAATTGAAATAAAAGCAACATTGCCTTTTCTTCAGAAATTGGCAAACAAACATTGAGCAACGTATAGGTACTTCGTTCGTTATCACCACAGTTTCCATTAAATTTAACCCCCGGGAATGCGGTAATCAATTCGTTTTTAAAATAATTTTTTATACCGGCAATATAGTTACGTTCCTTTTCAAGTTTACGATACGATAATTTTAGTGCTTCGGCCATACCCGCAATTGCGTAAACGGCTTCGGTACCGGCACGCATTCCGCGTTCTTGTTCGCCACCGTGAATTAGAGGTTTTAAGCCCGAGTTTTTTCGTATAAACGCAAAGCCTGCACCTTTTGGTCCGTGAAATTTATGTGCGGCAGCCGCAGCAAAATCAATTGGGATTTCCTTAAAATCTAGCTCAAAATGCCCAACGGACTGTACCGTATCGCTATGAAACAGCGTTTTATACGTTTTACAGAGATCTGCAACTTTTTTTAAATTGAGAATATTTCCTATCTCGTTGTTAACGTGCATTAAGCTAACCAATGTTTTTTGGGAAGAATCTGCCAACAAACTTTCTAAGTTTTCAAAATCTATTTGTCCACATTCATCTAAATTCACAAATTCTACCTGAATATTGTATTCTTTTTTAAGCCATTCCACCGTATGTAAAACAGCGTGATGCTCTATTTTACTAGTAATAATTCGTTTTACACCCAAGTCGCGAACGGCGCTATTCAAAATTAAATTATCGGCTTCAGTACCTCCCGAAGTAAAAATTATTTCACTTGCAGATACATTTAAAAGCTTAGCGATTTCTTTACGAGCATTTTCGAGTAATGATTTAGAAGAACGGCCGTAAGAATGTGTAGATGAAGGGTTTCCGTATTCAGTTTGTAACACTTCAGAAATACAGGTTATTACATCGTCGCGCAATTGGGTAGTTGCTGCGCTATCAAAATATACTTTTTTCATTGCGATTATTTTTTGCCGTAAAAACAGTTTTTACACTATTTTTATTAAATCTCGGGAGCGATATATGTCCTTTAATTCAGTTTGCAAAAATACATATTAAAACAGTTTTGCCGGCATTTCAGTTAAAAAGAAATGCGTTACTTTGTGGTGCGTATTTTTTATCGAAATACTGAGTATTTAAATTTAAGCGCACTGAATTTTTAACCTTAACTATGCAAAAGACGGCTTCAAAATTATAAATATGAATAAATTTCTCGCATTTCTTTTTTTCGTTTCATTATTACTACAAAGCTGTGATGACGGTGATATTATTATTACTTCCTTTAATTTTGACGATGCCGAACTTAAAACCTGCGGCACTGCCGGCAATCATGTTTTTTATAAAGTAAACGAGCAAGCTTTGGAAAGTCTTTCGCTACGTTTGGGCGTTACAGACAGTCTTTATAAAACCGAAGGCACAAAAATATACATCCTAAACGGCACGAGCAATTTTGTAAACTATCGCACTTACGATGGAGCTTTGGGAGCCAATTACTTTTGCAGTAGCATCCCGCCCACTTCGCCAGGAGTAACAGTAAATTATTTTGCAGCTTCGGGCACAGCTGAATTTACAACTACATTTTATTATGACGATAACGATGGTGTGCCCGTAGATAAAGAATTTGAAGGCGACACCGATGGCGATGGTATTCCAGATATTTACGACGAGGACGACGATGGCGACAATGTGCCAACGGCTCGGGAACTGGACGTACAAAATGAAGATGGCGATAACAATCCGCTAACAAACCCACTAGACACCGATGGCGACGGAATACCAGATTATTTAGATAACGACGATGACAATGATGGCGTACTTAGCCGTCACGAAGATAAAAATATGGATTTAAACCCCAGAAATGACGTTACCGATCCAAACGTTGGTGCAGATTACTTAAACCCCGCAGTGGCCAACACTTATGAAGTAAACGAATATTATGAGCACAAATACACAATTACCAAAAGTGTAAAAATAGTGTTGAAGAATTTGGTTTTAATAAGCGGAGAAGAAGAAATAACAATAGAAACGCTAACTATGGGGGTTTTGGAAAATGTTGAAACACTTCAAAAAACCAAAAAACCGACATTTTAAAGTGTTTATTAAGTTGGGATTGGGAATTTACTTATGCTAAAAATTCTTACATAAAAATATCGTGCAAACTCATATTTATACTTCGAAAAAGCTTGAAAAATTAATTAAAAAGTTAATACAAACCAATGAAGGCGATACTTCGGGCATACTCGGAAAATGGAATGCAACGGTATTTTATGTAAATAGAAAAAAATGCTGGCTCATCTCCAATGCAAAAACCCAATATTCAGTTATTTTAACAGACATTAAAGCAGCCGATCTAAGTAATATTGAGCAACTATTTAAAAATGCTTTTTTCGCGCAATTAATATACGACGGTATTCTCGTAGATTATGGCGTGTTAAGTGCCCAGATTGGCACACTTGCTTTTCATCCAACGGACAACGATAAAAGAACAACTGGATTTCAAAATCAGCGGCTTCAAACTTTTCAATATTGGATTGAGCAATTTGGAAGTATCGAAAATATGCCCATTAAGGAATTGGCAAACAGGCTTAATTCAGAGTTAATTCACGTCGGGAAAGACCGCAAGATGTCTGATTACACTACTTCAATCAAAGAGATAAAAAAAGTACTGGCTACTTTAGCATAGAACTGGCAGGAACTTTAAGCAGCGCCGAACTGTTATAAAATTTCAAAATATAAAATTGCTATTTCAAGTTTTGAAAAATATAAACCTCGGTAGCTCCGCGCCCGTATTTTTGGTAATCGGCATCGTAAAACTTTAGGTTTTCGTAGCGATTTAACAAATATTCCAGTTCGGTTCGGAGTACGCCCTCCCCCACGCCGTGAATAAAAACCACTTTTTGAATGCGTTTTGAAATAGCAAAGTCCAATTGTCTTTTTGCAGTATCTAGTTGAATGGTTAACATTTCATAATTGTCCATGCCGCGGGTTTTTGGCACTAATTGATTAATGTGAAGATCTACAACCATTGGCGGTAAGCTGCGTTCCTTGGGTTTTATGCGTTTGGTTTTTCCAGGTTTTTTGCTTTCTTTTTCTGAAAGCACTTCCGAAACATCCATCTGCGCTAATTTTCTTTTTGAAAGCGAGCCATCCATAACAATAAGTTCGTGTTTAAAAAAATCTAATTCGAAGCCATCTGTGGTTATAATTGTTACTTCGTTGCCTTTAACGGCAGTAACCACGCCCGAAATGGCATCGTCTAATACTGAAACTTTATCGTGTACTTTCATATAATTTTAAACAACTTCCTACTTCAAAATAACAGATTTTAAAAAAGCCTAAACCCCTCTTATCGAAAATATTACGTATTTTGCAGCGTTTTACGGATTATGTTGTATATTATTTTTAAATTTAACCCGTGAAAAGAAGTCTTTGATGACCCACACCAAAGCTTTTAAAAATGCAAAAATATGAAAAACCTACTACTCTTTTCTATATTCCTTTTAACAACTGTTAGTGTTTTTGCGCAACTGACTGTGAAGCCCAATGGCACCACAGATTCATATATTTATGTGAAGGATCAAGTGTTATTTGTTAAAAATGAAGTTAACTTAACTAGAAACATTAGTTTAGCTAACGGCACAACCGATAGTAAAGAAGCTAGCATTTATTTGCGTGATAATGGGCAATTGATACAAGGTAACGATGCCGATAATAAAGGAAACGGTCAAATTTCAGTACAACAGAAAACAGACCCTACAAATGCTTGGGCATACTATTACTGGTGCTCACCTGTGGGTAATCCTGGTTCAAGGAGTGCAGCTACACCCGATGGAAGTCAAAATTTTGGAGTTGGTTTATTTTATGAGCCACTGCCAAACACGAGTGTAACCGCAGCTAGACAAGTTGAGACTACTACAGGTCTTAATGGTTATACCGTTCCGCAACTTACAATTTCTACGCGATGGCTTTATACGCTCCCTGATCCAGGAACTGAAGCAGAAGGAAACTATCAAGGTATGGGTAGTAATTATGCTGCTCCAGCAGGATTTGGTTTTACAATGAAAGGTGTAAATGATGATACTGGTTCAGGCACCTCTGGCACTAACCACGATCAAATATACGAATTCAGAGGAAGACCCAATAATGGCGATTTTAGCATACCTGTTCAAGGGCCTGCACAACCTCAAGGAACTAATGATCCTTTTCTAGTAAATGCAAGGATGACCTTAACGGGTAATCCATACCCATCTGCCTTGGATTTAAACCGTGTATTTTTCGAACCTGGGAATGAAGCTCTCACTGCATTTTATTTTTATGATGAAGATCGAACAGTAGACTCACATTATTACAGTCAAAAACCTTTTGGTTATGGCGTATATCTGCCTATGGTCGATAATCCAAATGGGGATCCTTCAGACCCTGTAAACACTTCGTTCGAATCTGGAAATTATGTAAAGGCACCGTTTTATATCTGGAATGCCAACGGTGGAGCAACCGGAACTTCTGGCAGTGGAAATACTGTACTATCTCATCGTTTTGCCCCTATAGGTCAAGGACTTATGTTTGTTGGACGAAATGCGAATATTGATTACGTTAAAATTAAAAACTCTCACAGAAGATATATTAAAGAAGGGGCTAGTAATCATTCTATATTCCACAGACCCGAAAATAACACGAATGATGCAACAGATAACGAAAACAATGCGGATAGAAATACTAATCTTTCTCCCGGAGCTATAGCAGACTTAGATTATAGAATGCCTCAAATGAGATTATATGCAGTTTTCGATAAAAAGGTTACAAGAGATTTGTTGATAGTATTTTCAGACCAAGCAACAGATGGTTACGACCGAGGTATGGATGGCTTAAGCCCCACTGGCTTAGCAACTGATGCTTTCTTCCCCATTGGCCCAGATAACGCTCGCCTTCCCTACGTAATTAACGGCACAAACTATGTGCCCGAAAAATATATACCAATTGCTTTTAAAATTAGAAATACCAGCTTAATAGAGTTAAGGTTAGTTGAAGAAATAAATCAGCCGTACGAGCGTGCGTATCTTTACGATAGTCAAGAAAACACCTATAAGCAACTCAATGGGGCTACGCTCGCAAGAGTTACGCTAACCTTGCCTCCGGGAACCTATGACAACAGATTTTTTATATTCTTCCGTGGTACTAATAGACCTGGCGGGAAAACTGAAACAGAACTAGACATTAAAAGTTCAATCGCCGAAAATGTGAGCTTTTTTCAAAACAATAAAAGTCGCCAATTAGAAGTACGGAACCCAGAAGGATACGTTATAAAATCTGCTTCGGTCTTTGATATGAGCGGAAAGCTAATAATAAACGAGAAAAATTTAGGCAGCAAATCGCAGTACAGTTTTTACACCGGTAACTTAAGCAGTGGTGTGTATTTGGTTAAGTTAGTTACAGACGGTGATGTAGCTATAGACTATAAAGCAGTAGTCCACAACGATTAACCACCAAATAGAAATTGCAAAATAAAAACGGCTTCGAAAATTTTCGAAGCCGTTTTGTTTTTCTGTCTCTGATTATCTTTTCAAAAGTATAGTTGCCTTTTGAAAAATTTAATTGAAATTACTTTTCAAAGGTTTTGAGTGTTTCGGTAATAATAGAAACGCACTGCATTAATTGTTCCTCATTCATTACCAAAGGCGGCGCAAAACGAATAATATTACCGTGTGTAGGTTTTGCCAACAATCCGTTATCGCGAAGTTTTAAACAGATATTCCAAGCGGTATCGCTATCTTCAGAATCGTTAATTACTATTGCATTTAGCAAACCTTTTCCGCGAACCAATTTGGTAATCGTGCTAGTTTCAATGTATTTATTCAATTCACTTCGGAATAGTTTTCCAAGATTTTCAGCATTTTCGGCTAAGTTCTCGTCTTTAACTACACTTAACGCAGCCATCGCTACTGCAGCGGCAACTGGATTTCCACCAAAGGTAGAACCGTGGTTTCCGGGCCGAATAACATCCATAATTTCATCATTTGCCAAAACCGCAGACACTGGATAGGCGCCACCGCTTAATGCCTTGCCCAAAACTAAAAGATCTGGTTTTACATTTTCATGGTCAACGGCAAGAAGTTTTCCAGTACGAGCAATACCCGTTTGCACTTCATCGGCGATAAAAAGTACGTTGTGTTTTTCGCACAAAGCTTTTGCTTTACTCAAATAACCCTCAGAAGGCACATAAACGCCAGCTTCACCTTGAATAGGTTCTACCAAGAATCCAGCAATATTTTTATTGGATTCCAAATGTTTTTCGAGCTGTTCATGATTGTTGTATTCAATTTTTATAAAGCCTTTGGTGTAGGGGCCAAAATTCTTTCTGGCAACAGGGTCGTTGCTAAAAGAAATTATAGTGGTGGTTCTACCGTGAAAATTATTTTCGCAAACAATAATTTCGGCTTCATTTTCGTCTATTCCCTTTTTTTCGTAGGCCCACTTTCTACAGATTTTTAAAGCGGTTTCTACAGCTTCGGCACCTGTATTCATTGGCAATAACTTATCGAAGTTAAAAAACTCGCAAGCAAATTTTTCGTATTTCCCAAGCATATCGTTGTGAAAGGCACGCGATGTAAGTGCAAGTGTTTTTGCTTGTTGGGTCATTGCATCCACAATTTTTGGATGGCAATGTCCTTGATTTACCGCAGAATAGGCCGAAAGGAAATCGAAATATTTCTTGCCTTCCACATCCCAAACATACACACCTTCTCCCCTGCTTAAAACTACAGGTAAGGGATGGTAATTGTGGGCTCCGTATTTATTTTCTAAATCGATGGCTTTCTGTGAAGCTGTTTGCTCTAAAACTGACATAAAATTGTAATATTTTGAAGTAAAAAAGTTGCGATTCCTACTTTATGGAGAGAAATCATCCTTGAATTTGCAAAATTAACGATTATTATCTTTAATCGAAGGATAGGCCGTGTTTTTTGCAAAATTTGAATAAAGAAAGATTGCTTAGTTCGCCAAATATTGAATATTTTAGCCAAAATCATTGTTTAAAATTGCTTCTATTTATACATAGTAGCCCTTACCTTCAACTATTATGAAGCATTATCCTCATATTTTAGAAGATCTAGAAATTGGTATTTGGGAATACAATATTCAAACTAAGGAAATAGCTTGCAACGAAAACTGGGCTTCGCTTTTAGGCTACACCCGCAAGGAGTTAGAGCCCATTACCGAAGAAACCTGGACCAATTTATTTCATCCAAAATATTCGGGAAAATCTGGAAAATTATTTAAAGCACATCTTAAAGGAGAAACCAAACAATACAAATGCAAAATTAGATTAAAACATAAGGACGGGCATTCGGTTTGGGTTTTAACCCAAGGAAAGGTAGTTGAATGGGACGCAAAAGGAGCGCCGCTTTTAATGGTAGGTTTTAACAAGGATATAAGCAAAGAAATACACGACCAATTAAGCTTAAAGAAATATAAGGATATATCGGAAATTGCCAGTAATGTGGCACAAACAGGGTATTGGGAATTGGATTATATTACAAATTCGTTTTACTGGAGCCCCATGACCAAGGAAATTTATGGCGAAGCATCAGATTTTACTCCCAAAGCCGATGATGTTTTAAAGTATTTTTCCGAAGGCGAACACAGAGAAACCATTGCACAATCAATAAAAGATGCTGTTTTAAGCAGAAAGAATATTGACCAAGAGGTACAAATTTATACCAAAAACAATTCCTTAAAGTGGATACGGATAATTGGAATTGCCGAATTTAAAAATGCGAAATGTATTCGTTTGTACGGCATTGTTCAAGATATTGATACGTTAAAAAAAATTCAGTTAAAGACTGCAATTCAGGAGGAACAGTTTAGACAGACCTTCGAGCACGCCACCATTGGAATGGCCTTAGTTGGCTTAGACGGCGCTTGGTTAAAGGTAAATGAAGGAATATGCGAGTTTTTGGGATATACAAAAAAAGAACTCTATAAACTAACATTTAAAGATATTACCCATCCGGCAGATCTTGATAAGGATATGAAATACCTTGTGGAGTTGCTAAATAATAAGCGCAAAAACTATGAAATGGAAAAACGCTATATCTGTAAAAATGGCGAAATAGTTTGGGCGCATTTATCGGTTTCTTTGGTTAGGGACGACCGTGGTAAGGCCTTGCATTTTGTATCGCAAATATTAGATATAAATGAAAATAAATTGTTGAACGATGCCATGCAAGAACAAAATAACAGGCTTATTAACTTTGCATATATCGTGTCTCATAATTTAAGATCGCACACGGGCAATATTGCAATGCTGTTGGAACTATTGGCTTCAGAAGACCCAAAATTAGCAGAAAACGAATTTCTTGTTCACCTTAAATCTGCTTCCGATAATCTTAATGAAACTGTAAAGCACCTTAACGAAGTTGTTGTAATTAATACCAAAATTTACGATAATTTAGAACCCTTAAACCTGCACCAATTTATTGAAAAAGCTTTGCTGAATATTCAAGGGTTAATAGCATCTACCGATAGTGTTATTGTTAATAATTGCAGTCCAGATATTTATATTGCAGGAATTCCGGCTTATTTAGATAGTATTCTGCTCAATTTTTTAACCAATGCCATTAAATACCGTTCCCCAGATCGCATCCCCAACATTGAAATTTCAACAGAAAACACAATACGTTTTGTTGTATTAAAAATAAAAGACAACGGCTCCGGTATAAATTTAAAACGAGATGGCGCCAAGTTATTTGGAATGTATAAAACCTTTCACGATAACGAAGATTCTCGCGGTATCGGACTATTTATAACCAAAAACCAAGTAGAAGTCCTAGGCGGAAAAATTGAAGTAAAGAGTGAAGTAGGCAAAGGCACTGAGTTTAGCATCTATTTCTTAAAATCAAAAAAAAAAAGCAAATCCTTAACCCCAATTAAATAAAAGAAACTAGTATGAAAAAGATAAATTTAGCATGTATTATAGACGACGACCCTATTTTTGTGTTTGGAGCAAAAAAAGTAATGCAATTGGCCAACTTTTGCCAAAGTTTTATGGTGTTTCCAAATGGAAAGGAGGCATTGGTCAAATTAAAGGCAATTATAGAGAGTGGTGAAAATTTACCCGAAATTATGTTGCTCGATTTAAATATGCCCGTTATGGACGGGTGGCAGTTTTTAGAAGAATTTACGTCTATCCCAACTCCTAAAAAAATTCAGATTTATATTGTGAGTTCTTCTTTGGATCCTGAAGATATAGAACGTGCCAAAGACTTTAAGAGCGTAAACGATTATATTATAAAACCTATTGCAATAGAGAACATTATCGATATAACCAAAGATATTTAAAGACTCATTTCTTAAAATAAATTAATGATATTCTCAAAGTTTCGGTTTAATGCTAAAAACATTCTATTTTTGCGCCTATGGCAAGAAAAGATAAGAGGGTGATTTTAGAAAATCTAGAAGTTATAGATGCTGGCGCAAAAGGAAAAGCTGTTGCTAAAGCACCAGATGGCAGGGTTGTTTTTATAGATAATGCCGTGCCAGGCGATGTGGTTGCTGTACAAACCCATAAAAAGCGCAAGGCTTACTACGAAGGCTCTGCTATTTCCATTTCAAAATATTCCGAAAAAAGAACCGAACCTGTTTGTCCGCACTTCGGTACCTGTGGCGGATGTAAATGGCAAAACATGGCGTACGAGCATCAGTTGTTTTACAAGCAAAAGGAAGTTACCCAAAATTTAACACGGATCGCGAAAGTGGCTTTACCGCCCATTGACCCAATTCTTGGCTCAGAAAAACAATATTTTTATCGGAACAAAATGGAATTTTCTTTTAGCGATAGCAAATGGCTAACGCTCGAGGAAATTAAAAGCGATAAAATTATTGATAACCGAAATGCTTTGGGCTTCCATATTCCGGGGATGTGGGATAAAATTTTGGATCTTGATATTTGCTATCTGCAGGCCGACCCAAGCAATGCCATTCGCGATTTTGTAAAGGCGAAAGCTGAAGAATTAAAACTATCGTTCTTCAACACCAGAAATCAGGAAGGATTTTTACGCACTTTAATGATTCGTACGTCTTCAACTGGAGAAACTATGATCTTGTTGCAATTTTTTCACGAAGATGAAGAGAATAGAAAACTTCTTTTAAACGCTATTGCTGAAGAATTTCCACAGACAACTTCACTTTTATACGTAATTAATTCCAAAGGAAACGATACGCTCTACGATCAAAAAATTGAGCTTTTCTATGGAAGGGATCATATTTTTGAAGAAATGGAAGGTTTAAAGTTTAAGATAAATGCCAAATCTTTTTACCAAACCAATAGCGAACAAGCATATCAATTATATAAAATAACGCGCAACTTTGCAGACCTGAGTGGCACTGAATTGGTGTACGATCTTTACACCGGAACTGGAACCATTGCCCAGTTTGTGGCCAAAAAAGCAAAACGAGTAATTGGTGTAGAATCTGTACCGGACGCCATTGAAGCCGCAAAGGCAAATGCAAAGTTAAACAATATTGAAAACGTAGAATTTTACGTCGGTGATATGAAAAAGGTCTTTAATGAAGAGTTCACCAACAAACACGGAAAACCTGATGTGGTAATTACAGATCCACCGCGAGACGGTATGCACGCAGACGTTGTTGCGCAACTTCTTAATTTAGGTTCAGAAAAAATTGTATATGTAAGTTGCAATAGCGCAACCCAAGCGCGCGATTTGGCGTTACTGGATTTAAAATATAAAGTTACCAAAGTGCAGCCAGTAGATATGTTTCCGCAAACCCATCACGTTGAAAATGTTGTACTTTTGGAAAAGCGTTGATTTTTTTCTAAAAAACACGAATCATAAATGATTAAAAAAATATTTCTATTCGCACTTATTGTTTTTGCCTTTAAAGGCTGTACAAAGGACGACATCTGCCCCGAAGGAACTGCAACCACGGCTAAATTGGTAATTACTTTTAACGATATTGCAAATCCGGTAAATGAAAAAAAGGTGAATGTTTTAAGTGTAAAAACAGATTATGAAGACAGTGTTGAAGTAATATCGCTAACCGAAACCGGGGAAATTGCAATACCGCTCAGTACAACCTCAGATACAACAAAGTACCAATTTATTAAAACCACTTATACATCAACCGACACTATTACCAATACAGACAGAGTTATGTTTGTTTACCAAAGACGTATTGGTTACGTAAACCGTGCCTGCGGATTTAATACTGAATATTTTAATCTAGAGCCAGTTTTAGAACCTGAAGGAAACGATAACTGGATACAGGAAATAATTGTAAAACGAGATACTGTTAATGACGAAAATAGCGCCCACATTACTATGCTGCATTAGTCTTTTTTGCAGCACCCAATTTCTGGTGGCGCAAAAAAAGAGTGAAGTTGCTGCCGACACAGTGCCAAAAATTGAAAAATTTGGGCTACGTGTGGGAGTTGATTTGGCAAAACCCTTGCGAACACTAATTGAAGACGGTTATTCCGGATTTGAAATTGTTGGCGATTTTCGGGTAACCAAAAAGTTTTACGCAGCTGTTGAACTCGGCAACGAAAATAAAGATTGGAACGAACCTTATATTTCTGCAAATACAAGCGGAAGTTATGCTAAAATTGGTTTTGATTACAATGCATACGAAAACTGGCTGGGGATGGAAAATGCCATTACTCTTGGTATGCGGTATGGAATTTCGACTTTTACTCAAAAATTAATCAGTTATCGCATCTACACAGACAACCCTGCATTTCCGACCGAAACTATTTACGATCCTCAAGTATTTAGCGGGCTTTCGGCTCATTGGGCAGAAGTAATTATAAGTGTTAAAACCGAAATCCTAAACAATCTATACTTGTCTCTAAACGTTCAATTGAAACGGAAAATTTCAGAAACAGAACCGGATAATTTTGCGAATTTATACATTCCCGGCTTCAATAGAACCTACGATTATAGCCAATTTGGTGTTGGTTATGGATATTCACTTTCGTATTTGATTCCAATTTTTAAGAAAACTGAACTTTCGCAAAAGGAAAGTCCGGCGCCATAACCTATTCTGATATAAATAATTATTTTTTACTAGCTTTCCTACTACCCTCATACATTTCATAACGCACAAGTTTAGCCTCCAGCTTTCCGTTAAAAAGTTTTATTTTTCTTGAAGGTCGAAGCCCCACATATTTTAACGCTTCCAAGTTTGAAGTAATCATCCAAGCCTGTGTGCCGGGGTAGTTGCGCTTTAACGTATTGCCAATAGCACTGTAAAACTCCTCCACATCCTTCACTGAAATTCGTTCATCGTAGGGTGGATTAAAAACCATATAAAGTGCTTTGTCTCCCTCCTTTTCACTTTCAAAAAAATCTTGCTTTTTTACCTCGATAAAATCTTGAAGATTGGCGCTTTTAACATTTTCCTTTGATTTGTGCACCGCCACTGGGTCGGAATCGTAGCCGTAAATTTTATGGGGGAAATCTCGCACCTTTTTTAGGGCAGCTTCTTCTATTTTTTCATATAAATCTACATCAAAATCCGGCCAAGTTTCAAAACCAAATTCATCGCGATTTAAGTTCGGTGGAATGTTACAAGCAATCATTGCCGCTTCAGTAAGCATGGTACCTCCTCCGCACATTGGATCTAAGAAATTGCACTGGCCTTGCCAACCCGCCAGCATTAAAACACCAGCTGCAAGCACCTCGTTAATGGGCGCAAGCGTGCTCTCTACTTTATACCCGCGTTTGTGAAGCGATTCGCCCGAACTGTCTAACGAAACTGTACAAATATTTCTGTCAATATGAATGTTTATCCGCAAAGTAGGGTGATCTAAATCTACATCCGGCCGTATGCCTTCCCTATCGCGAAAACGATCTACAATGGCATCTTTGGTTTTAAGTGAAATATATTGCGAATGCGTAAAAACTTCAGAAAACACTGTAGCATTTACCGCCAGTGAGCCTTTTACATCCATATAGTTTTCCCACGGCATTTCGTATATTTTTTTGTACAAATCTTCATCGGTAAAAATATTGAAAGCCGAAATAGGTTTTAAAATTTTAATCGCCGTGCGGCAGCAAAGATTGGCTTTATACATAAACCCGGTATCGCCTTCAAACGAAACATTTCGCACGCCAATTTCTACAGATGAAGCTCCCAATTGGCGGAGTTCCTGTGCGAGTAATTCCTCCATTCCGAAGAGGGTTTTAGCAACCATTTTAAAATTTTGTACCATACTTTATCCCTCCAAAGGCAGGGAACTTTTTAATTAATTGTATATTTTAATGAAATTAAAAAACTTCCATTTAATAAGGCCACAAAAATACAGTATTTTTGCAGGGCGAAACGAAAACTATGCAAAAAGAAAAAGATAATTGGTACGCTTCGTGGTTTAACACCCCTTATTACCACATACTCTACAAGGACAGAAACCATAGGGAAGCGGCTCTATTTATGAACAAGCTTACCACATTTTTAAATTTAAAGCCAAATGATACAATCTTAGATTTAGCTTGTGGAAAAGGAAGACATTCCAAATATCTCTACAAACAGGGGTTTCATGTTACCGGAGTAGATCTTTCGGAGGAAAGCATACGCTATGCAAAACAGTACGAAAAACCAAATCTTCATTTTAAGGTGTACGATATGTGTTTGCCCTACACACAACAGTTTGATGCGGTTTTTAATTTGTTTACAAGCTTTGGATATTTTGAAAACGAAGTGGATAATTTAAGAACCATAAAAGCCATTAAGGCTGAACTAAAGCCAGCCGGTTTTGGTGTAATCGATTTTTTAAATGCCGAATTGGCAATAAAAAATTTAATGCCTTCGGAACAAAAGAAGCTGGGCGGCATTGTTTTCCATATTGAAAAATACGTGGAAGATGGATATATTATTAAAAACATTCGCTTTACTGACCAAGGAGAAGAATATTTTTATACCGAGCGTGTAAGAGCTTTAACTTTGGAGGATTTTCAGGCGTATTTTGATGAGGCTTCTGTAGAATTAAAGCACGTATTTGGCGATTATCAACTCAATAAATTCAATAAAAATACCTCCGAACGATTAATACTAATTTTTAATTAATGAATTATTTATTGCTTTTTTTATCCGTAGCCATCGGATATTTTGTCGCACTTTTTTTAAAGAAAAGAGAATTGCGAAATATGGAGGTTTTTCTGGCATTTAGCGGTGCATTTTTATTATCTATAACAGTCTTTGAGCTTTTGCCCCACGTATTTGAAAACCATTCAAAAAGTATTGGAGTTTATATAATGCTCGGTATTTTATTACAAATATTCTTAGAATTCTTTTCAAAAGGAGCCGAACACGGCCACGTACATTTACATTCTGAAGCCAAACATTTTCCTTGGATTTTATTTATAAGTTTAAGCATTCACGCTTTTATGGAGGGCTTTCCAATTTCGGAACACAATAATTTATTAATTGCCATAATTATCCATAAAATTCCTGTAGCTATAATTTTATCCTTTTTCTTTATTACCGCCGGATACAAAAAATCTACTACCCTACTCTTTCTTTTCTTTTTCGCGATTATGACGCCTTTGGGAAGTTTTATTTCTACCAATTACAACCTAATTCATCAATATGAAACCCCCATCACAGCAGTGGTAATTGGGATATTTCTTCATGTATCAACTACAATTCTATTTGAAAGCTCAAAAAATCACAAGTTCAATCTTTCGAAGATGACGGCAGTAATTTTAGCGGTTATAATTGCGTATTTTATTTAATTTACTTTTAAGGTATTTGAGTGGGATTTGATGCTTTTCTCGTATTGAAGTGCATTGGTAACCATTCGTAAATCGCCAAAAGAATATTTATCGCCTATTTTATTCTTTAAATCGCTAAGCCCTTTGTAAGTTGTGGTTTCCATTATTTTTTTGAGTTCCAGATATTTTTCAGCTGGTTTTAATTCGGTTATTTTTATTTCTCCCGAAGCCAAAAAAACACCGAGATGCCGTACAATAGTGCCAATGGTGAAACCGCGTTCCTCGGCAATTTCGGGAATGCTCATTCCCGATTTAAACAAATTGTACGATATATTTTGGGTGCTTCCTTTTTTAGGAGCTACCTTAAAATCTGTGGATGGTGTAATTGAATTGTCCTTACAATAAACTCGTATTACTTCAAGAATGGCTGTACCGTATTTTTCTAGCCTAACTTTTCCAATATCGGATATGTTTCGAAGTTGTTTTACGGTAGTAGGTAAAACATCGCACATTTCAAAAAGTGCTTTTTGGGTAAAGACTTGAAAAGGCGCAACGGTTTCTTGTTCAGACAGCTGCAGTCGAAGTTTCCGTAGCATTTCAAACAATTTATTATGTTCAATAGAAGCTACATAGCTTTCTTTTGACCTACTGGCTTTTTCACCTGTCTGCAGGGTAGCCTTTGCACGCAAATTGAGGTAAGTTATTGTTTTAAAACCATCTTTTAACCCAGTAAAGCAGTATTGTTTTACTGTTACTAATTGTTCCAAGATACGCAGCTGTTTTGTAATATCTTCTTCTACTGCTGTGTTATCGGTAGTAAAATTTAGTTTATTTAAAGGGGTTCTAATAAAATCCTGTAAATGTTTTTCAAAATAAATAATAGCCTTTTTAAAGCGCTCCTGTAACAAATTATTATTTTCTGGCACTTTGTGTTCGCTAAGATTTTTAAGTTGAAATTGAAAGCTCGTATTAATTTTTAAAAGTTCGGTTATTCCTTTTTTCTTTAAATTGGCTAATTGTTCGTATAAATTTCCATTGATACTTCCTTTGTTTTTTAAAAAGGTATCAATCATTTTATTCGTTGGGCCCAATAAGGAATAGAAATTAAATATTTCATTGATCAAATTAAGTTGATATGAAATTTGTGAAGAAACAAAGACAGCGGTATCGGGTTGGTGTTCTTCGGCATTTTTATTAAAGGAAGCAACGTCGCGATTGTTTATAATACTTTTTTGGGAGAGTGGCCCTGTTAAAACAATTCCTTCCAACGTTTTGCAGCGGCTTAGAGCCACATAGGTTTGCCCGTGGGCAAAAGCTTCTTGCGCATCAATAATTACCTTTTCAAAAGTGAGTCCTTGGCTTTTATGGATTGTAATTGCCCAGGCCAACCGGAGAGGTATTTGCGAAAAGGTACCGATTTCACTCTCTATTATTTCTTTTGTTTCTAGGTTGATGGAATATTGAATGTTTCGCCATATTTCTGAACTTGTAACAATATCCGTACTATCGCCAGGGCAACGTACGTGTACTTCATCTTTATCCAGGTAGCAAATAGTTCCAATCTTACCATTAAAA